>NZ_AP036018.1:472500-2040000 GCF_055393785.1 Eionea flava | reverse complement strand
ATAGGGCGCGAGTCGCTAGCAATAGACCCGAAACCGGGCGATCTACCCATGGCCAGGTTGAAGGTGCCGTAACAGGCACTGGAGGACCGAACTCACGTATGTTGAAAAATGCGGAGATGAGCTGTGGGTCGGAGTGAAAGGCTAATCAAGCCCGGAGATAGCTGGTTCTCCCCGAAAACTATTTAGGTAGTGCGTCATGTCTCACCCACGGGGGTAGAGCACTGTTTGGGCTAGGGGGTCATCCCGACTTACCAACCCCATGCAAACTCCGAATACCGTGGAGTGCAATCATGGCAGACACACGGCGGGTGCTAACGTCCGTCGTGAAGAGGGAAACAACCCAGACCGCCAGCTAAGGTCCCAAATGTTAATTAAGTGGGAAACGATGTGGGAAGGCTTAGACAGCTAGGAGGTTGGCTTAGAAGCAGCCACCCTTTAAAGAAAGCGTAATAGCTCACTAGTCGAGTCGGCCTGCGCGGAAGATGTAACGGGGCTAAATTAGCAACCGAAGCTGCGGATACTTTCGAGTATGGTAGGGGAGCGTTCTGTAAGCCGTTGAAGGTGACTTGAGAAGGTTGCTGGAGGTATCAGAAGTGCGAATGCTGACATGAGTAACGATAAGGGGAGTGAAAAACTCCCCCGCCGGAAGATCAAGGTTTCCTGTCCAACGTTAATCGGGACAGGGTTAGTCGGCCCCTAAGGCGAGGCGGAAACGCGTAGTCGATGGGAAACAGGTTAATATTCCTGTACTTTTTATTACTGCGATGGAGGGACGGAGTAGGCTAGGCCAGTGCGGCGTTGGTAGTCCGCATGAAAGCTAGTAGGCTGGAGACTTAGGTAAATCCGGGTTTCTAAGGCTGAGAGGTGATGACCAGCTCTTTTTTGAGCGAGGTGGTTGATGCCATGCTTCCAAGAAAATCTTCTAAGCTTCAGGTAATAAAGAACCGTACTGTAAACCGACACAGGTGATCAGGTAGAGAATACCCAGGCGCTTGAGAGAACTCGGGTGAAGGAACTAGGCAAAATAGCACCGTAACTTCGGGAGAAGGTGCGCCGATGTTGGTGATGAGACTTGCTCTCTAAGCCGATGTCGGCCGAAGTGACCAGATGGCTGCGACTGTTTATTAAAAACATAGCACTCTGCAAACACGAAAGTGGACGTATAGGGTGTGACGCCTGCCCGGTGCCGGAAGGTTAATTGATGGGGTTAGCTTAGGCGAAGCTCTTGATCGAAGCCCCGGTAAACGGCGGCCGTAACTATAACGGTCCTAAGGTAGCGAAATTCCTTGTCGGGTAAGTTCCGACCTGCACGAATGGCGTAACGATGGCCATGCTGTCTCCACCCGAGACTCAGTGAAATTGAAATTGCGGTTAAGATGCCGTATACCCGCGGCTAGACGGAAAGACCCCGTGAACCTTTACTACAGCTTGACACTGAACTCTGAACCTATTTGTGTAGGATAGCTGGGAGACTTTGAAGCGATGACGCTAGTTGTTGTGGAGTCGACCTTGAAATACCAGCCTGATATGTTTGGGGTTCTAACGCTGGTCCCTTATCGGGATTGCGGACAGTGTCTGGTGGGTAGTTTGACTGGGGCGGTCTCCTCCCAAAGAGTAACGGAGGAGCACGAAGGTACGCTAATCCTGGTCGGAAATCAGGAGTTTAGTGCAATGGCATAAGCGTGCTTGACTGCGAGACTGACAAGTCGAGCAGGTACGAAAGTAGGTCATAGTGATCCGGTGGTTCTGTATGGAAGGGCCATCGCTCAACGGATAAAAGGTACTCCGGGGATAACAGGCTGATACCGCCCAAGAGTTCACATCGACGGCGGTGTTTGGCACCTCGATGTCGGCTCATCACATCCTGGGGCTGAAGCCGGTCCCAAGGGTATGGCTGTTCGCCATTTAAAGTGGTACGCGAGCTGGGTTTAGAACGTCGTGAGACAGTTCGGTCCCTATCTGCCGTGGGCGTTGGAAAGTTGAGAAGAGCTGCTTCTAGTACGAGAGGACCGAAGTGGACGAACCTCTGGTGTTCCGGTTGTGATGCCAATCGCATTGCCGGGTAGCTACGTTCGGACGGGATAAGCGCTGAAAGCATCTAAGCGCGAAGCCTCCTTCAAGATTAGCTTTCCCTGATTCTTTAAGAATCCTGTAGGGCCGTAGAAGACTACTACGTTGATAGGCTGGGTGTGGAAGCGTTGTAAGGCGTTGAGCTAACCAGTACTAATTGCCCGTGAGGCTTGACCATATAATTGAGATAATTAGAAACAGACTGACATATAGCTTGTTCTTAATTGACTGATTAGTGATAAAGATAGAAATATCAACAATATAAAGCCGAGAGGCTGTAGCAATAAGCCATTGGATAAACATGATTATCGAATGCATATGCCAAGATAGAAGAGTGTATTACGTAGACAACACAAGCATCTAATTTAGATTATTGAGAGAGGTTCTCTTAATGATCACCCAGTTTGCTTGACGACCATAGAGAATTGGAACCACCTGACCCCATACCGAACTCAGAAGTGAAACGATTCCTCGCCGATGGTAGTGTGGGGCTTCCCCATGTGAGAGTAGGTCATCGTCAAGCTTTTATTCGAAAACCCCGATCAGTAATGGTCGGGGTTTTTTTATGTGCTTTACATAGAAGCCTGAGAAGTTAATTGATGACCCCTAGGCTGGTGATCGATCGCTGCCTAGCGTATATTGGCCTCTTTATTTTTATCATCTAAAATAAAACAGTTGTGTAGTCCAATATTAAACTGTTTTGCTCGCAATTCAGTAAAACCTCTTTGTAACTCTTCTTTATTTATGGATTTATTATGAGTAATACGCAAGACGCTAATTCACCCCATAAAAAGTGGTATCAAGAGTTTTGGGCATGGTTTATCTTGGCGCCTTTAATTGTTGTGGTCATAGTGTCTAGCTTTACTGTGAGTGTCGCAATACGCGGAGCGGATGATCGGGTTGTCGACAATTATTACAAAGAAGGACGAATGATTAATGCGCGCTTAGATGAGGATGTGTTGGCGGGTGAATTAGATATGACCGCGGCCTTAACCTTTGATCGTTCTATCGATGAATTAGGTATTGTGCTGAGCAATAATCTTCAGCAGTACCCCGATGCGATTTATCTAGAATTAAGTCATATGTCGGATCAATCGCAAGACCATAAGCTTACTTTGCAGCATATCGCTCAGGGGCACTATCAAACAGAGCTTGATCAGCCGTTAAATTATCGTTGGTATTTACGCTTGCGTTCAGACGGGCAGCCAGCGCCTATTAATTTAGATGATACCGATAGCTCGTCAAAAGATGTTTGGCGTTTGCGCGGTGAGATCAACTTTGCAGAGCAGTCTGCTGTCACCTTAACCGCCAACTGGTAATGTCTGGCGAATACACGGTATTTATTTTACGTGAATAACACGTCCTCTTCTCCAGAATGCTACCACTGTGGTTTACCTATTGATCGTGCAGGTGAATTTGTACTGACACTTCAAGAAAAAGAGAGAGAGTTTTGTTGCCCCGGTTGCTTAGCGGTTGCGACGATCATCAATAACGATGGATTGGAGCAATTTTACCAATACCGCTCAGAGTTGAACCGAAGACCACAGCAGCAAAAAGTTTCTTTTGCCCTTTACGATCGTGATGACGTACAAAAAGACTTTGTTATTCATGAGGAGGCTAGCGCTCAAAGCGACGACAAAATCAGCACAGCTTATTTATTATTAGACGATATTACCTGTGCTGCCTGTGTTTGGTTGATTGAACAACACTTGAAGAGTATGCAAGGCGTGGTGTCTGTCAATGTGAGTGCGGATACACATCAATGTGCCGTATGTTGGCAGCGGGATAGTATTAGTTTAAGCCAATTAATGTCAGCATTAGATGATATTGGTTATCGGCCTCAACCCTTTAGCGAAGATAAAAACGAAGAGCAACACCAGCGTTATCAACGTATGGCGTTAATGCGCTTAAGTGTCGCTGCTTTCGGTATGATGCAAGTGGGTATGGTGGCTATTGGTTTGCATGCTGGGGCGTTGCAAGGTATTGAAGAACAGTGGCAGTCTTTGTTGCGTTGGGTGAGCTTAGTGGTGGCAACACCGGTTGTCTTGTTTAGCGCGCAACCCTTTTGGTTTACCGCTTATAAAAACGTGTTGCGTGGGCAACTTACGATGGAAGTGCCGGTATCGATTGCTATCGTTTTGGCATATTTTGCCAGTATTTGGGCAACGGTGGTGGGTACTGGTGAGGTCTATTTCGATTCGGTCTCAATGTTTACCTTTTTCTTATTGTGGGGGCGATACTTAGAAATGCGCACCCGCTATAAAAATCGTCGTCAAACTCACGCAACGACACGCCTCTTGCCTTTGGTAGCGACACGCTTAGTCGATGAGTGTGCAGAAGAAGTTGTGCTTGCTGACTTAGCGATAGGTGATCACTTGCATATTGCTTCGGGCGCTAGCTTACCTTGTGACGGTGTTGTGCTTAAAGGAACTAGTGCCGTCAATGAGGCTCTCATTACCGGAGAAGCAGAACCGGTTAAGAAGTGTGAAGGCGATAGTGTGATTGCCGGTACCGTTAATATGGACGGCTCTTTAGTCATAAGAGCAACGGCGACTCAGCAAGCCACTCGCCTGTCAACCATTGAGCGCTTAACCACCTTTGCGGAGCAAGATAAGCCCCAAGTGCAAGAGCTGGCAAATACAGTGTCTCGTTATTTTGTTGCCGCAGTATTAGTGGTTTCTGTTGCGGTTTATACCTTTTGGCATTTTCACCAGCCAGAACAAGCCTTTTGGGTGATGTTATCGGTTTTAGTGGTGACCTGTCCGTGTGCGTTGTCTTTGGCGACCCCCACTGTTCTAACTGCCACACTTTCTCGCCTGCGCGCGCATGGCTTGCTGGTGCTTAAGGGGCATGTTATCGAGACGCTCACGCAAATAACACGTGTTGTCTTCGATAAAACAGGGACGCTCACTCATGGTAAGCCCTGTGTCGTTGATATTCAGCGTCTTGATGCGTCTTATACTGATGCGCAGGTGATGGCGATAGCGTCCATACTAGAAAGTGGATCATCCCATCCAATTGCTCAGGCCTTTGTTGATAAAAAGACGAGTAGTCGTGCGGATAATCAAGTGATTCACACGGGTATGGGCGTTGAAGGTGATGTGATGATTGATGGCATTGCTGGGCGCTTCTTTTTGGGTAAGTCTAACTTTTTGCATCAACATGTGCAGCGCCCTTCGCAAGCACAGTGGGTGTTATTGAGTGATGTGACGTCGATGCAGCCTATTGCGTGGTTCGGCTTGTCGGATGAGTTGCGTGAATCGGCATCAACGGTTGTTTCTTCTATGGGCGGTCAAGGTATCACCGTTGATATTCTTAGTGGGGATCACTTATCGGTTGTGCGTAGCATGGCTGAGCACTTAGGTGTGAAAAATTATACGGCCGGTGTAACGCCAGAAGAAAAATTAGCCTACATTCGGCAGCAGCAAAATCAGCGTGATAAAGTATTGATGGTGGGTGATGGGATTAATGATGTGCCAGTACTTGCAGGCGCTGATGTGTCTATTGCGATGGATTCTGCTTCTGATTTTGCGCGTACCCATGCGGATGCGATTTTGCTTAATAATGATTTAACTGTGCTGTCAAAAAGTATTGCGCTCGCGCATCGTTGCAAAAAAATTATGCGGCAAAATATTACGTGGGCTTTAGCGTACAATGTTACGGCCTTGCCGCTAGCGGCAGCGGGCTTTATTCCACCTTATCTAGCGGCAATCGGTATGTCATTAAGCTCGCTGATTGTCGTGATTAACGCCTTGCGCGTGTAAGTTGTTAGATACTTATGATTCGATTTATTAGTTATTAGTTACTTGTTACAGGGTGTAATTTTTGAGTCCACTTTGTCATGCCGGACTTGATCCCATAACTGTCCGGAATAAAAGTTAAGCGTATTGCTGAAGAGGTTGCAGCCTCTAGGTTTAAAGGGTAAAACCCACTGACACGACTCATAACCTAGAGGCTGCAATATGTATAGAAATACACGATTTACTGAATTAATGAAAGCACTTCCTCGCCAAGCAGTAGAAAAAGTGGTTTCAAAGCATAAAGCAGATAAGCACAACAAAGGATTTCGTTGCTGGAATCAACTGCTCGCAATGATCTATGCGCAGGTATCAGGATGCCAAAGCTTACGAGAATTAGAGGCGGGTTTTAATAGTCAGGAGACGCATCATTACCATTTAGGTTGTCGTAAAATTAAGCGTTCGACATTATCAGATGCGAATAAATATCGTTCGAATAACGTGTTTGCTGATATCTGTGCATTGCTCTTAAAGCGCGGACACAAAAAAGTGAAAGGTGAACTCAGTGACCTATTGTATTTACTAGATTCCACACCGATACCGTTAGTGGGTTTAGGTTACGATGAGTGGGCTGAAGCAGAAAAAGATAATCGTATTCAGGGATTAAAAGCGCATTTAACGATAGCGTCTCCGAGTAATACTCCGGTCAACCTTGAAATAACAGAACCTAAGATAGGTGATCTTGAAGTAGGTAGAAAAACGGAAGCGGAAATAGGCGCGACGTATGTGTTTGATAGGGGTTATACCGACTATAACTGGTGGTATCGTTTACATGAATCAGGTAGCGTATTCGTCTCTCGTTTTAAACGTAATGCGTCTTTAGTGGTTGAATCGTATCGTCCAATCGAAGCCAAAGATGAGGCGATAATTTTAGAAGATGCGATAGTGTGTTTTAAAAACAAACGTCCGGGAGGCGCTAGGGTTAATCATTATCACGGTACGCCACTACGAAAGATTACAGTGAGTCGGCCGGATAAAGATACGCCGTTAATTATCGCGACCAATGACATGACGCGGTCAGCGAAAGAGATTGCTCAGTTGTATAAACAGCGTTGGGGAATTGAATTGTTTTTTAAATGGATCAAGCAACACTTAAAAATAAAAGTGTTCTTGGGTCGTAGTAAAAATGCGGTAAAAATACAAATTTATAGCGCCATTATTACGTACTTGTTGGTGCAATTGTATCAGCGCAATTTTCGACAAGATGTGAGCTTGAAGATGTGCCTAATGAGCTTGCGAGCGACTCTGTTTCAGAGAGTTGAAACAGAGTGGCAAATAGAGAAAAAGAGGCGTAAGAAAGTCTTGTATTACCAATCCATGCAAGGAGCTCTTGCTCTATGAATATTTATTCCGGACAGTTATGGGACTTGATCCGGTATCTCTGTCATACAAGTGTCTAACAGATCCCGGCTTTCGCCGGAATGACTTTTTCAATTTTTTTAGAGTCTTATATCAAAAAAATAATTAAAGGCTGCTCAATGGAAAGTTTGTATTTACTAATCCCTATTGCTCTTATTGTTGTGGTGTTAGCGATTAAGTTGCTCTTTTGGGCCATTAACAATGGTCAGTATGACAATTTAAATACCGAGGGTCATCGCATTTTGTTTGATGAACCGATTGATAAATCATCCTCAGAACGTGTACCACCTTCGACAGATAGCGAAAAAGAATAATGGATTGGGTATCGTTAACAGTTGCATTCTCTATAGGCTTGCTCGGTGCTACTCACTGCATAGGTATGTGTGGCGGTATTATGGGAGCGCTGACAATGGGAATTAGTGACGCTAATTACTCGCGACGATTATACTTTATTGTTCTCTATAACTTTGGCCGTATTACAAGTTATGTGTTGATTGCCTATGTTTTTTATCAGTTTGTTGATCAAATACAAGGTTATTTTTCGTTACAATTTATGCGCATTATCGCCGGTTGTTTATTAATCGCTATGGGCTTGTATTTGGCGAGTTGGTGGCGAGGGTTAATGTATTTAGAAAAAGCAGGAGGGTATGTGTGGCGATATATTCAGCCTCTGAGCCGTTCGTTATTACCGGTTAACTCCCCGGTAAAGGCACTGTTTTTGGGCGCGCTGTGGGGCTGGTTGCCTTGTGGTCTTATTTATAGCGCATTAGCTTATGCCATATCAGCGAACTCAACGTTTCAAGCGGTTGCCACGATGCTGGCCTTTTCATTGGGCACTTTACCTGCGGTGGTCGCTAGCGGATTATTTGCTGAACGCTTAGTGCGGTGGGTGAGAAATAGCCGAGTCAGGCAAGGGTTGTCGGTATTGATTATTTTGTTTGGCGTATGGACTCTAGTAACCGCACAACAACATCAGCATGTTAGTGAGAGCCATGTTCACCATCATATGCATTAAGTAAGTCATCCGTAACTCATTAGGTGTCTTTTTGCCGATGACTGAGAGATGCCAATATTTCTTAATTACCCTCCCTTTCTTTATACTCACCGGTATTAATTCCGTAGCGATTAAGCTTTTGATTGAATGTTCGGCGCTCTATCTTTAAATCTTCTAATACTTTAGACACTTTTCCTTTGTGTTCACGCAACTTTAATTTAATGAGTAACTCTTCGTAAGCTTCCACTTGCTGCTTCAGTGATTGGTCTTTATTGCGATAAAAGTCGTCCAATTCATTGTTATTCAGTGCATGATCAATATCGTTGCAGTGGGTCATTGCATGGCGTATAGCTACATTAATTAATTCTCTAACATTACCTGGCCACTCATAAGCGAGTAGCTTTCTTTTTCCATCATCATTCAGTGGTTGATATTGCGTATTAAGATGTTCGCACTGTTGTAATGTGAAGTGATTAAAGAGTGCAATCACATCTTCTTCCCGATGTTGTACATCGGGTAAACGGATTTCAGCCACTTGTAGACTAAAAAATAAGTCTTGTCTAAATGATGGGTTACCTTTTAGTTCTGTTTTTGTGGCAGAAATAATGCGGCAGCGAATAGGAATTTTCACATTGCTGCCAACGGGTGTGACCGTTTTGTCAGATAAAGCGAGCAGTAATTTTGCCTGTACATTGCTCGGTAAACTATCAATTTCATCAAGAAAAAGCGTGCCGCTTTTGGCTTGCTCAATTTTTCCTTTATGCAGTGCTGTTGCATTTGAGGGGGCGCCTCGGGTATAGCCAAAAAGCTCAGTTTCGATTAACTCTTCCGGGATAGCCGCGCAATTTAATAGGATAAAGGGTTGTTCTCTGCGTTCACTAAAATCATGTAAACAATGGGCAGTAAGTTCCTTTCCAGTGCCCGTGTTACCATAAATAACAACGGGGATATCCATCGATGAAAAATCAATAACGTGTTTTTTGATACTCTTCATTGCCTCGCTATAACCAATTATTGATTGGTCAATCGCATGAGTATTGTTGGCTTTTTCTTTTGTCGTATTTAGCGATAATGTCGCTCGCCGCTTATCAATGGCGCGAGCTAAGGTACTCAGTAGTCGCTCAGAGTCGACAGGCTTTTCGATAAAATCGTAAATGCCATGCTTCATGGCATCAACTGCGGTAGATACATCGCCATAGCCGGTCATAAGAATGACGGGAAGGTGGGGGTCAATACGATTAACTTCACAAGCAAAAACTAAACCATCATCATTCGGCATGCGCAAATCAGTAACAATGACAGCGGGCATATCGGTAGTAATGCGCGGTAGTATTGTTTTTGGCGAGCTATAGCTTTCAATGTTATCAAAGCGTGTCGATAATAAATCTTCTGTACTTATGCGAATATCTTTGTCGTCATCGATAAGTATGATGCATATATCATTTTTTTTCATGATGGGCTCTATCGGTAGAAAATTATTAAGTGTTTAATCATGACGCGGCAGCTCTATGGTAAAGCATACGCCATCGCGACTATTGTTAGCGTAAATTTTCCCTTGATATTCTTGGATGATTTCGTGAGAAATTGACAAGCCTAATCCTAAGCCTTTACCCACTGCCTTTGTTGTAAAGTAGGGTGTAAATAACGTCGACATAACGTCCGGGTTAATGCCGCCACCATTGTCGGTGATGTGTACGTAAATAGAATAAGCGTTTTTTTCTGTACGAATAGTGATTTCGGGTTGATTGTTTTTTTCGGAGGCCTCAATTGCATTTTTTATGATGTTAGTGAAGACTAAGTCTAGTTTTAGCGGATTGGCAAGTGTGAATGCATAATCATTGACTGCGTCATTATCTTGTTGGCTGCTCGCTGCTTCTTTATCGAGTGCTGCTTCTGATTCACTGTTGTCATAATAATATTCATTGAGCGTTATTTTTTTATCTAAAGTAATGTCACGAAAGGTATCAATGGATTGTCGAACGACAGTGTTGATGCATACTTTTTCTTGTGCTTTTTCATCTTTGTAACTAAAGTTTTTGAGCAGGTTAATGACGTCGTGCATTTTTTTGCTTAAGGGGTTGAGCCGTGCGGCTGAAATTTTTGCTCCATCCCAATCTTTGCGAATTATTTTAGCATCTATAGCAGAAACTGAGCTGTTGATGGCCGAGAGTGGCTGACTTAGTTCGTGCACAATAGTGGCCGCCATATTCCCTAATGCAGCAGCTTTGTTTTTTTGTATCAGTGTGGCTTGCGCTTCTTTTAATTCAACTGTGCGCTGCATGATAATGTCTTCTAATGAATTGTTAATATTGACTAGTTCATTTTCTGCACTTTTTCGTCGCTCAATATTAATTAGTGTCATTAAATAAAGGCGAGTATTCATGGCTGTTATTTTACTCACTGCAAACATTATTGCTGTTTTGTCATGTGTTTGGTGAAGAGTATAGGTTTCGTGATACGTCGCTGACGCGATATTTTCAAATAATAAGGTATCTATTTTGTCAAAGCTGATATCAATAATATCTTCGAGATGTGTGTTTTCAGGGGGTGCCTGTGTGGTCTTAAATAGCAGTAGTTTTGCATGTGCATTGAGTGACACGACTTTCCCTTCGTTACTAAAAAGTACAATGCCAACATTAATGTTATCCATTACACGCTTTAGCTCTTCTTTTTGTAGTGCTTCTAGTGCCTTTGTTTTATCGGTAGATGCAATTCTGTACCTTCTTTCTCTGCGAAATAGATAGGCAAGAAAGATAAAAATGTTAATGATCGAAAATAGAATCAGTGCAGGATATAAAAATGTATGGTGATTAATTAAATGGTATAACGACCAATTAACCGCAGGAATGTCAGACCTGTTTGCTAAATAGATCGTATTGTCTACGTCCCAAAAAGTCGCTGTGGGTAATAGGGATGAAAAGAAACCCGGAGATAGTTGGTATTTGTGGCGATATAAATGTTCGTGTTGTCGTTGACCGAATTGTTGGAGTTGGCTAATGCGTGAGTGTTCTGCAAGCGAAAGCGGGCGGGTTGCTTTATATCGCCATTGGCTTTGTGAACTTAATACAATAATGCCATTGCTATCGGCGGCAATAATGGTGTTGTTAGCGTTTTTCCAGTTTTCTTCCCAATAACTCATTGATAGTTTGACAACCGCAACACCGATGGCTTGTTGGTTATAAATGATGGGTTCGGCAATGAAAAAACCAGGGATGCCCGTTGTAGCGCCTTCGGCGTAGTAAAATTGCCGTGTCTTGCTTGCGATGGATTCTTTGAAATACGGGCGAAAGGCGTAGTTTTTATTTAAAAAACTACTGGGCTGCTTGTAATTACTGGTTGCAATGACCTCTCCTGATCGATTCATAATATAGGCCACATCGGCACCAGCCCGTGCAGTAATAAACTGTAATCGCTGATTGACGACCAAACGATTGTTAGATGAGTAAAGCAAAGCGTTAACAAATAATGATTCACTAGCCATCAATGCGGGTAAGTATTCATACTGGCTAATAGATGCGGCGATAGACTGCTGATAAATTTTCGTCGTGGCTTCGCTTTCATTTTGTGATTGAATAATCAGAGAAAGATAAAGCAGCACGCTGAGAAGAGTGCTAACGCATAAGCTGGCAATAAACCATGTGAGCCCATGTAAGTTTTTACGAAAGATCAGCGTCATCAGTGTTGTTCTCTATTCCTATACTCGGAACTATTGTTTTAGGGTAAGTCTCTGTAAGCAGGTGAATAAGTTTAAGTGTTTTGAAACCATCGAGCCAATAATGGCAGTGTTGGATGCATTGCTGTGGGCTGTTAGTTTGTTTACTGATATGTCGGAATAACACGTCTACACCAATATGATGCAACGCTTGCTGTAAAGCAGGGCTGAGTACATTAAGCCATTGAGCATAGCTTGGTTTTTCGGTGTTGCTTTGAGCGCTTTTGTAGTCATAAAGGTGGTTGAAGTGTTGGAGCAACGATGCCAGCTCAGCAAAGCACTGAGGGTGATAATCTATTCTTGGCATGGGTTTAATCGATAAGCGTGCTTTCGTCGTCTCTTGTTCATTTTTTCGGTAAGTGTCTATTATTTTTTCAACCGCAGGCCCGGTACCAAAAGGTACGCGTTGGGATAGGCGTGAATCAATTAGCAGCGTGGGTTTTTCTAATGAAAAAATAGAGCCGACTTTGGCGAGCTTGTTGAGCAAATAAAAGTCTTCGCCTCCTGACCGTTTAGGAAAGCCACGCACCTGACTGTAATGATAGGCATTAGTTGCGATGCAGCTCCCAAGTGTGTGATAGGCATAAGGAGAGTTTGCTTGCTTCAGTTGATCAACATAGTAGTGCAGGCTCGCTTCATATTGTTGAGTTGCATTATCCAGTAATGTATCGCCAGAGGGTGCGTGTTTGTAAGGGTAAACGGCTGCGCTGTAGTGGCTGGGTAATGTCGCTGTGGCATCAAAATAAGTTGATGGCCAATGGGTGTCGGCATCAGAGTAATGTATCCAATGGCTTTGTAATGTTTGTTGGTAGATAAGCTGGCAGGCAATATCCCCGCCTATTTTTCTTGCAAGGCCAACGCCTTTTTTTCGTGGAATAGCTTGCGTAAATCGGTCGATGACTAAGCAGTCACTGTTAGTGCTTAGTGATTTAAATAAAAATGCTGTGTTTGATGAGTTGTTAATGGAGTAGGGTTGTTGCTCTTTATGATCATCATCAAGCTGGCAAAAATAGTCCCATAGGCTTTGGTTTTTTTGCTGATCAATCACGTTATCAGGTTGGTTGATAATGATGATAAGTAACAGTCGGCCGCTAATACCATTAAATGTATTTATGCGTGTAACGAAATCGCGTGTTTCATTAAAAGCGGGAATAACTAAACAGTGTGAATAGCTTGCCTGTGCCTTAAAACAGGTGTGCGTTGCGATACAGTGTTCAGGTTCGGCGTATTTTTGTAAATAGCCGTTTAACGCTTTCTGGCGAAAAGGAGAGTGGGGCGGGTGTTGGGTGTTTTGCTGCATTAATGCAGTGCTGCACGTATGGGAAGCTGTCTAACAATTTCGGCTTCAATAGTTAACAGCTCATCAAGGCGTGTTTCAATGGTTGGGACAGGGAAGTAATGACTAGCCAACTCAATAAATAATAAGTGATGTTTGGCTTCTGAGTCTGTAATCAATTGGTAGAACTGCCGTAGCTCCGCATCGGGATGATGTTGGGCAATGAGTCCAAAACGTTCACAGCCTCTCGCTTCAATAATTCCCGCAATCAATAATCGATCCAATAGATAGTGCTCTGTTCCGTCGCGCATGGTTTTGCGTAGCGCGTTAACGTAAGGGTCTTTTTCATCGCGGCCCAAATACTGCTGCTTGCTATGCATCAGTTTGATCACTTCACGAAAGTGCGCTAGTTCTTCAATGGCTAAGTCGATCATCGCTTTCACAATGTCGGGTTTGTCGGGATAGTGTGAAACCATCGACATGGCCATGCCCGATGCTTTTTTCTCGGCTTGTGCATGGTCATTTAAAAAGTGGTCAAAGTGGCTTAATACGGTATCGACCCACGTTTGAGGGGTATCCGCCCGTAAGTTAAATAAATCAGGGTCAATACTTGGTTTTGAATTTTGTTTTGAAAGGTTGTTAGCGACAGAGGTGCTCATAATGATGGCTACTGAAAATGATCAATGAATGTGACTCGATTATATCGTTAACGCTTGCGTTGTCGCTAGACTTTCACCGGTGACTGTTGTTTTAGATACCATCGTTAGTGATGACAGGGCTATTACACAGGGTTAGTAAACTATGTGGATTATCTATGAGAGTTAGCCAAGGCTCATGCATCCGTTTATAATGCGCCGTTATTTTTAATCGTTAGTTAATGAGGCGCTTCTTACGTTGCAACCGCCTAGGCTGCTTCGATAACGTCGCTTTCGACAATACGTAAACTTCGTATTTTATTACAAGGTAAGGTTTTTCATGGTTATTTCGCCCAAAGTTCGTGGTTTTATTTGTACCAATGCTCATCCTCAGGGGTGTACGGCTAATGTTCAGCAGCAAATTGAGTTTATTCAATCAAAAGCGCCTTATGAGATAGCAGGTGATAAATCAGCGCCAAAAAATGTACTCGTTATTGGTGCATCTACGGGTTACGGTTTGGCATCGCGTATTACCGCAGCCTTTGGTTATGGTGCAGCAACAATGGGTGTGTTTTTTGAAAAACCGCCTACTGAACGTAAAACCGGCTCTGCGGGATACTATAATTCAGCCGCTTTTGAGTCGGCAGCGAAAGCAGCAGGCTTATATGCGAAAAGTTTTAATGGTGATGCGTTTTCCACCGCATGTAAAACGCAGGTGATCGAGCAAATTAAAGCGGATATGGGCAAAATCGATCTTGTGGTTTATAGCTTGGCTTCCCCTCGTCGACAAGACCCTGTGACGGGTGATGTTTATACGTCGACTCTAAAGCCGATTGGCGATAGTTATACGGCTAAAAATTTGAATACGGATACCCAAGTCGTTGGTGAAGTTACCGTTGAGCCAGCTAGCGATGAAGAAATCGCGACGACAGTAAAAGTGATGGGTGGCGAAGATTGGCAGCTATGGATTGATGCATTAGTAGGCGCTGATTTACTGAGCGATAACGCACAAACTGTCGCTTATACCTATCTAGGTGAAAAACTGACGTGGCCAATCTATGGACATGCAACGATCGGTAAAGCCAAAGAAGATTTAGATCGTGCCGCTGGTGAGTTGCGTAATCAGTTATCGCCAATCGGTGGTTCGGCACACGTGAGTGTATTAAAAGCCGTGGTGACTCAGGCCAGCTCAGCGATACCCGTGATGCCACTGTACCTTGCGATCTTATTTAAAGTCATGCAAGAAGAGGGCACGCATGAAGGTTGTATAGAGCAACTGCAGCGCTTGTTTACGGAGTGTCTATATACCAGTAGCCCGCGTTTAGATGATGATCAGCGTTTTCGTGTGGATGAACTAGAGTTGGATCCAGCGATTCAAGCAAAAGTTGAAACAATCTGGCCACAAGTGACTACTGAAAACTTGAACGACTTATCAGATTTTGCATTGTATCAAGCAGAATTTCTTCGCTTATTTGGCTTTGGCGTTGATGGCGTGGATTACGCAGCAGACACCTCGCCATTAGTTGACGCTGACTTTTTATCCGTTAGCTAATGCTTGTAGAAACTGTGCGGGCTATCCAGTGGTAGAGCGTGCCAGTGTTCCGCCAAACATAGAGTGCGTTAAGCATTAGGAGAGAGTGGTGCAATATCGACCGTTAGGCAACACCGACATCAATGTGAGTGAAATCACCTTGGGCACCATGACGTATGGTGAGCAAAATACGCAAGCCGAAGCCTTTGAGCAGATGGACTATGCGTTGGCACATGGGGTAAATACGATTGATGTTGCCGAAATGTATCCAGTGCCTCCTAAGGCGGAAACTTATGGTGAGTCGGAGGCAATCGTTGGTCGTTGGTTAGCTGATCGTGGTGTGAGGGATAAAGTCATTCTTGCCACCAAGGTTACGGGTAATGGCACATTAAACCCAGGCTTTGAGTATATCCGTGGTGGCCCGCGGCCGAGCGGTTTACAAATTAAGCAAGCGATTGATGATTCCCTGCGTCGTTTACAAACTGACTATGTCGACCTTTATCAAATCCACTGGCCCGACCGGAAGACGAACTTTTTTGGGCGTCTGGGATGTGTATCGCTAGAACAAGATGAAGATATTATCCCTTTAGAGGAAACCATCACCGCTTTAGGTGAATTGCTAAAAGCCGGAAAAATTCGTCACTATGGACTATCCAACGAAACCCCATGGGGAGTGATGGAGGTGTGTCGTGTAGCGGATAAGCTGGGTTTGCCGTATCCCGTGACGATTCAAAACCCTTATAATTTACTGAATCGCACCTATGAAATTGGTTTGGCCGAAATGTCACTGCGGGAGCATATCGGCCTACTTGCCTATTCTCCGTTAGCGTTTGGTATGTTGTCAGGCAAATATTACGGTGGTGTATTGCCCGAAGGATCAAGACTAGCGCTTTATGATCGTTTTACACGTTATACCAACTCTTATGCGAAAGCGGCAGCAGATGCCTACGTTGATTTAGCTCGTGAGCATCAAATTGATCCTAGTGAATTTGCACTGGCCTTTGTGAATCAGCAGCAGTTTGTGACGTCTACTATTATTGGTGCAACGACGTTAGAGCAATTAGCGACGAATCTACGCAGCGTTGATGTGACATTCACTGATGAGATACTCACCGATATTGCCAGTATTCATCAGCGGTATTGTAATCCTGCGCCTTAAGGAGTTTCTCATTAAGCTCCTTTGTTATCATGCTGGGTTTGATCCTGCATCCCTATAATTCAAGCGCTTACTAGATTCCGGTTTGCACCGGAATGACTTGTTCAGAGATTTTTTAATGCCAGATCGCTCCACCTCGTTTTCCCTTTCTTTATTGCACCCACGCTATTGGCTAACATGGGTGTTGCTTGGGTTGTCTGCAGTGCTAGCTCAACTGCCTTTTCGGTTGCAAATGTGGATGGGGCGTGGATTGGGGCGGCTTCTTTACCATTTGATGGCTACGCGCCGATATGTTGCAGAACGTAATATCGAATTATGTTTCCCTGAGTACTCCATTGAGCAACGCAACCGGCTGGTTAAAAAGCATTTTGAAGCCAACGGCATGACGGTTTTTGAAACCGGCATTGCTTGGTTTATGCCTTATTGGCGTTTGCGTAAACGCTTTGTGGTAAAGGGAGTTGATTGCTGGCATGCGCTACAGCAGTCCACGACAGGCAATGTAGGTGCTAAATCGTCAGGAAAGCCTCAAGGGGCATTGATTATGGCTATGCACTTTAATACCTTAGAAATTACCAACGTGGCGATCAATCGTTTATTTAATATGTCGATGTCTTATCGGCCACATAATAATCCGGTGTATGACTTTGTGCAGCAATATGGTCGAGAGCGGCATAACGGAGCGTCGACGGCTATCGATCGTCGTGATGTTAGAGGCATGGTCAAAGCAATGAAGCGGGGCGATTGGTTGTGGTATGCCGCAGATCAAGATTATGGCGCCAAAGTCAGTGAGTTTGTGCCGTGGTTTGGTATTGATGCCGCTATGGTTTCTGCGCCTCCGCGTTTAGCGGCGATGGCCAATGTGCCGATGGTAGGTATTGCGTATCGCCGATTACCTGATTTTAGTGGTTATGAAATCGAATTTTTACCCGCTTTTGAGACTATTCCATCGGGTGATAATTCAGCGGATTTACGGGTTTTAAATCAACACTTTGAGCGTTGTATTCGTGCCAATCCTGAAGAGTATTTGTGGGTTCATCGCCGTTTTAAAACACGCCCGCCGAATAAAGCCCGCCTGTATTCTAAGTAATGAGCCTCGTGAGGTTTCATCTTCTTTGTTCCTAAACGAAATTGCTTGATTGAAGCCGTGTTTAAGCGGATTTGGCTTGTATAAGCGTGCTAGCGTCAGTAACATGTCACATTAATTTTTCAGAATAAAAACAACGGTTTTTACTGGTTTTTTGGAGTTCTCTAATGGCGAATAGTAACGCTATGATTCAAGGTAGTTTGGTTGCACTGGTCACCCCAATGACCGCCGATAATGGCATTGATTGGGATGCGTTAACCGCATTAGTGCAATTTCACCTTGATAATAAAACAGATGGTATTGTTGCCGTTGGCACCACGGGCGAGTCGGCTACCTTGTCAGTTGATGAACATTTACGTGTTGTTGATGCGGTTGTGAAACAAGTGAATGGCCGTATTCCAGTCATTGCCGGTACTGGGGCGAACTCTACCAGTGAGGCAGTTGAACTAACGGCAGCCGCTAAAAAACTCGGCGTTGATGCCTGCCTGTTAGTTGTGCCTTACTACAATAAACCCACGCAAGAAGGTTTGTATCAGCACTTTTTACATATAGCTAATTCTGTGGACGTACCGCAAATATTGTATAACGTTCCAGGCCGAACCATTACTGATATGAGCAACGAAACGGTGCTGCGTTTAGTGAGTCACCCCAATATTATTGGTATCAAAGATGCGACGGGTGATATGGTTCGAGGTAAAGCATTAATTGAGCAGGTGCCGGCTGATTTTTTGGTACTGTCAGGCGATGACGAAACGGCGAATCAGCTTATCTTACTCGGTGCTAAAGGCAATATCTCTGTGACGGCTAATATTGCACCGCAAAAAATGTCGGAATTATGTCGAGTGAGTCTGCTGGGTGAGCAATCGCAATCAGTGGCGTTGCAGGAAGAGTTGATGCCTTTGCATAATGCATTATTTAGCGAGGCTAACCCGATTCCTGTTAAATGGGCGCTCTACAAAATGGGACGAATTTCTTCAGGTATTCGCTTACCGCTAACACCCTTGTCTGAAGCTTGTCAGCCAGCATTGCTGAGTGCGATGAACAGCCTTGAATTGCTTAACTAAACAACCGCTAATCTATTAATTATTAATGTTATGGGAATTCACTTGTCAGTTATAACTACTTTAACAATGTGTCGCTTGTCGAAAGGAATGATTATTGGCTTCGCTACGGCATTTTTATTGTCAGCGTGTTCAAGCAATGATGCCTATCTTGATTCAAAAACACTTCCCCCGGTTGTAGTACCAGATAATCTAGATAAAGAAGCGCTGGGTCAGATTTACACGATTCCCGAAAGCGATGGGCGTTTAGCGACAGGCGAGTTTGCAGAGCCCTTGCCGCCGACGTTGGCATCGCGTCAATCAATCACTGAGCCGCGTGTACAAACCTTTCAAAATAAATCGTGGTTAGTCGTTCCTAAAGAAGCGTCAGCGACGTGGTCGCAGCTCCTTATTTTTTTACAATCGCGGCGCATACTGAGTCTTGAGCAAGATGTTAATACTGCAGTGATAGAAACTGACTGGATCAGTGAGGGTGCTAACTTTGGTGAATCCTACCGCTACCAGCTACGTTTAGAAGCAGGATTTCAGCCAGAGTTAACGGAGATTCATGCCGTTAACATTAAAGGAACGGATAGAACATCGATACCTCCGGCAACGGAATGGCCGAAAAAGTCAGAGAGCTCGTCCCATGAAGCTTGGTTGTTGAAAGATATTGCCAAGGTAATTTCGAACCAGCCTTCTCAAGGCGATTCCTTAATTGCCAGCGCGATTAGCTTTCCTCCTAAGAGTACATCAAATAGTGTGAATGGTGAGCCTATTGTTGAGCTCTTGGTCAGTCAAGAACGTGCCTATAATGTCTTGTTGAATAGTCTCAACGATAGCCAGTTTGTGACTTATGATTATGATCAAGCCGCGGGCGTTATTTATTTTGATGAAGATGACACGCAAGAAAAAAAGACGCTAACAAATAAAGTCGTAGGTTTTATCTATGATCTTGCGACGGTGCAATTTTTGAAAAATGAGAGCTCATACCCTTTAGAGGAAGTATTAGCCAAACTCCCTAATGAGACAGCGGTTGCGCAACTTTTTCCCAGTGTTCAAGAGCGCAACACAGTAAAAACATTATCTAATGTTCCCGGCTATATGTTAGTACTTCGATCTGTTAACAGTAATAAACAGCACTTGTTTATCCGCGATGGCTATGGCCGCCCTTTACCTTCTTCTGAAGCGAAAGCGTTGCTGGATACTGTTAAAAAGCTGCTTTATTAATGAGTTCATCCGAGCGCAATATGTGTAACAGACAACAAGTTTGTGAGAACCGCGCGTGCCAATAGCATTTTCTTCTCTGGGTAGTGGCAGTAAAGGCAATGGAACCGTCGTGCGCAGTATTAATGACGGCGACTCTTCTACCAGTACAACGGTGTTAATTGATTGCGGTTTTACCCTTAAAGAAACTGAGCGACGCTTGGCTCGTATCGGCCTGAAACCTGAACAATTAGATGCTGTGTTGGTGACTCATGAGCACGGCGATCACATTAAAGGTGTTGGGCCATTAGCGCGTAAATATAAACTGCCGGTATATATGACAGCGGGCACACAGCGTAGTAAAAAAGCGGGTGAGCTATCGACGGTATCGATTATTCATCACTATGAAGCTTTTGAGGTTAATCAATTTAAGATTACCCCAGTCGCGGTTCCCCATGATGCGAGCGAACCAGCGCAATACATTATCGAGTGTGGCAACAAACGTTTAGGTATTCTCACCGATCTGGGTAATGTCAGCCCTCATGTAGAAATGCATTATCAATCATGCGACGCATTAATTTTAGAAGCTAATCATGACCCCGCAATGCTAGCATCAGGTGCTTATCCGTTATCTTTAAAGCAGCGTGTAGGCGGGGCTTGGGGACACTTGAGTAACCAGCAAGCGGCGCGATTTTTAGCTTCTGTTGATCGACAAAAACTCGAACACTTGGTGGTGGCACATATTAGTCAGCAAAATAACAGTGTTGATCTCGTACAGCAGGTGTTTGGTGATCTTCCAGCGCCGATCAATAACGTCGTTTATGCTTGCCAAGATGAAGGTTTTGATTGGTTAAGCTTGTCTCCGTATAATGGCGCGCTTGCCGAGGCGGAACACGCAGTATCCCCAGTTGCTATTTAAGTCGCTGTACGCTCAATCACATACACAAAATACACTAGAAAGATATTAGGTAATTACGATGGAAAAACGTCAAGAACTCTACGCCGGTAAAGCCAAGTCAGTCTATACCACTGATAATGATGATTTGTTGGTGTTACATTTTCGTAATGATACGTCGGCGTTTGATGGAAAAATCATCGAGCAACTTGATCGTAAAGGTATGGTCAACAATAAGTTCAATGCCTTTATTATGGAGAAGCTAGAAGCCGCCGGTATTCCTACGCATTTTGAAAAGCTTTTATCAGACGATGAATGTTTGGTGAAAAAAATGGACATGATTCCAGTGGAGTGTGTTGTACGTAATATCGCGGCAGGCTCATTGTGCCGTCGCTTAGGTGTTGAAGAAGGCATCGATTTGACGCCGCCTACTTTTGAATTCTTCCTCAAAAATGATGAACTTGGCGACCCGATGATCAATGATTACCATATTGAGTCATTTGGCTGGGCAACTGCAGAACAGCTCGCCGTTATGAAAACACTCACATTTAAAGTCAATGAAGTGCTAAAAGCGCTATTTTTAGAAGGCAATATGTTGCTTGTTGACTCAAAACTTGAGTTTGGCCTATATCATGGTGAAGTCATTTTAGGTGATGAGTTCTCTCCCGATGGCTGTCGTTTGTGGGACAAAGATACTCGCGAAAAATTAGATAAAGACCGCTTTCGCCAAGGGCTGGGCAATGTCATTGAGTCTTATGAAATGGTCGGTCAGCGTTTAGGTTTGTCTTTTTAAATCGATAGAATCAAGCGCTATATTTGCTTTATTGCCAAATAAAGCCTAAATTAATAATAGACAGCAGGAAATCTTTTGATGATTCTGCGTACCAATCACTTTAATAAGTAACTCTTTAGGCAATCATGACATTCATTTCGGGTATTAGTAACGATCCATCTAACAGCAACATGATTGATGATCGCCGCCGATTCGAGCGTAAGGCTGCGGCGATACGCGTCGAAATATCGCATCCGTCAATCGGCGCGATGATTGGGTCTACACAAGATATTTCCGATGGTGGTGCATCGGTTCAATTAGATAGCCAGACGATTCCCCCTGTCGGCACCGAAGTACAGGTACGTTTTATTAAAGTGGCAGGTGCGGTTAACCAAGAGCCTGTTACGATGAAAGTGATGTACCAGCAGCGTAATACCATTGGCTTAATGTTTGCCTAAACGATTTTCTTAACCTATCCCATCACCTATTTTGTCAATCCATCCTAATGCCTCAGACGTCACCTCTATTGTAGGTATTTGCTATGACGTTGAGTGCCTTGCTCAAGCGCAAAACCTTGCTCAGCAACTCGATTATCCCTTATTGCCCCAATCGCCAGCCGTATTAAGTACCGACAATTTTGTATTACATGTCACAACGCAAGGTATTTGTTTGCAAGCGACGGGTAAAAAAGCGGCGGGGCCAATTATGGTCGATTTTGTGGCGGGGGAGAATGCCCATCGTCGTCAATTTGGTGGTGGTAAAGGACAAATGATCGCCAAAGCCGTGGGGGTGAAAGGAGCTTCTCGCCCTGCTGTATTAGATATTACGGCGGGCTTAGGTCAAGATGGCTTTGTGCTAGCCACGCTGGGTTGTCATGTCACATTAATTGAGCGTTCAGCGATTGTACATACACTGCTCAATGATGGCTTAGAGAGGGCTCATTTAAGCCAAGACCCAGAGGTACAGCATGTGCTATCACGGATGTGCTGCCACTATGCCCAAAGTAGTGAATATCTGCAGGGGCTAACAGACCCGGTAGATGTCATCTATTTTGATCCTATGTTTCCTGAGCGTACCAGTAAAGCGGCCGTTAACAAAAGCATGAAAGCTTTTCATACATTGGTAGGGCGTGATGATGATGCGGGTAAAGTGTTGGCGTTGGCATTGGCCTCTGCACAGTACCGTGTTGTAGTGAAGCGACCGCGTAAAGCACCCGCTATACATACGCAGTATCCCGAGTTAGCGTTGCCTGCGCCTAATCTTGTTTTTGAGGGTAAATCGACGCGCTTTGATGTTTATACGTTTAAAAAAATACCGTAGCCGCGTTGATTTGATCTAAGGAATCTCTGAACAAGTCATTCCGGTGAAAACTGGAATCTAGTAAGCGTTTATATTAAAGGGATACCGGATCAAGTCCCATAACTGTCCGGAATACTATCCCAGCCGTCATACCTGCGAAAGCAGGTATCTCTAATTGCAATTGGCTGACTGTGCTACATGATATAAAAACCGCTATTTTATGGGTATTTCTCAGTTCTTGACTCAGTCACGCTACTATTCAGCGGGATTTTAGATACCTGCTTTCGCAGGTATGACGATCGTTTAAATATTAAGTGTCTATTCAGCAATAATCCGCGTTTTATCGACTATTGCAGCATTAATTGTCATTTTATTCCGGACAGTTATGGGATCAAGTCCGATATGACGGTCGGGCTTAATCAGAATTCCCCTAATTAATTGTTGTATTCCTCGATCACTCATTAACTAATTCGGGCCAATAATTGTCTGCGTTGCTAATACGTTCTTCTTTATTTTTTAGCCAACGCTTTTGTACCCCTTTATTATAATTTAGGTAAAGTTTACCTTTGTGTATATTAAACACTTTAGGTTTGATCGACGCTGTTGTATTGCGCGATACCGCATAAGCGCAGTAACCACCATATTGAGGAGCATAAGCTTCGGGCGAATCAATAAATAGCTGGCGGTGTTCTTCAGACGAGAACCACCAAGTAGCGCCCAAATATTCATAGCTAATCTCTTTATTCCCTTTTACGGCTTTACCTTCGGTAAAGTAAGCGACCGTATCGTAACCTCTAATAGCAGCTTTTGCCGACCCACCGGTATAAATAGGTTCTGTCGCTGTTGCAGAGAAGCTAAATAGCAGTAGAAAAAAAAGTCCAAACTTAATAATACCTGTTAATGATTTCATTGTGCTTAACCTATGTTCTTACGGCTTGCCGTGTCGCTCGGCTATGTGTGGTTAGTCGTACGCCCAAAAGCAGAAAAAAGTTCTTTGATACTACTCGTTAATGAGCGTCGTGTTTTTTCAACTTTAAAACGTTGTTTCGCGCCCGAATGGTTTTTGATCACACTATGCCGAGTAAATGCTTGCTCAATAACCTGTTCAAGTTTTGTATTTTCTAATGGTTTAGCCAAATAACGAAAAACCTGCCCGGAGTTAATTAATTCCACGGCGGTTTCAGCATCGGTTTCATTGGTTAGTACAATCGAAATAAGCTCTGGCCGCTTTTCTTTGAGAACATTGATGGTTTGCATCGCTTCATCAGCGTTAACGGGAAGCTCAATAATGGCAACGCCAATAGCAGATTTCGCAGAAACGACGCCTACCGCTTGTGGAATACTTTGTGTGCCATAAATATTGATGCCGTGTTCTCGGCACACCTGACGGATTTGATTGCGTAGTTCTTGGCTGCTACCCATCATAACCACGCCTTGATCGGGGTTATTACCCGCAATATCCCTTAAAAACGTACTTTTTTCTTTCGTGCTGGTGGCGGCATGGTCAATGTTATCGACAATATCAAATTCAGACGCGAGTGCCGCTTCTGCGATGGTTTTATGGATGTCATCATTGCGCCATGGCTTATTAATAAAACGGTAAATTTCGCCCTCGTTAATGGTTTTGATAATGGCTTCTTTGTCCATAAAGCCAGTAAGCAATAAACGCATTGTCTTAGGGTAACGTTGGTGTACTTTAGCGAGAAGTTCGTGCCCAAGCATATTAGGCATTCGTTGGTCGCTGACAATTACATCAATCTTATTTTCTGCCAAAATAGCGAGCGCTTCCTCACCACCATTAGCAATATAAACCGTATATTCGCGGCGAAAAATAGAGCGTAGAGCGGTTAATATCCGCTTTTCGTCGTCTACAAAAAGTACACTGTATTTTTTTTCATTACTCATTGCGGGTTATGCCTATTTGCCAACTTAAGGGTTAAAAGGGAGTAATACACTAATAGTTGTCCCTACTTGTGGTTGCGATTGCACGTCAATTTTTCCATTATGCGCCTGCACAATTTTGTAAGCAATTGACATGCCTAAACCTGTCCCTTCACCAATGGGTTTTGAGGTGAAAAATGGATCAAACATTTTATGTAGTGTCTCTTTATCCATGCCCACGCCTTCATCGGTAAAGCGAATAGATAGATTGTCGTCAATCTGTTGAGTGGTAATGGTTAGCGTGCCACCTTGTGATTTCATGGCTTGCGCGGCGTTAGTAATGATATTTAAAAATAATTGATTAATTTTTGATGGTGTACACACTAAGGTAGGGACATCAGAAAACTGCTTATCGATGATTACCTTATGTTCGCGAATGGGATTGCTCGCAATTTTAATCGCACTTTCAATCGAATCATGAATATTAATTTCTGCCGTCGATTGACGGTCAAGTCGTGAAAAATCTTTTAAGCTCATGACTAACTGAGAGATCTCACCAATACCATGTTGGCTATCGGTTAGTAGTTCGTGGGTCTCTTCAATAATACCGTCGTCTTTATACTGCTGATAGGCACGCAACGTTTTCGAGAGTGCAGTGGACAATTGCTTTTTGTCACGAGGGGATTGTCGTGCTTGATGGTTAACTTCGCCCAAGTCATTCAGCAACTGTGTTATGTCTTCCACATTGGCAGTGCTAGTGGCGATATTGCTGTTGACATAACCTAATGGTGTATTGATTTCATGGGCGACGCCTGCAACCATTTCCCCAAGGGATGCCATTTTTTCAGATTGAATGAGTTGCTCTTGTGATTCTTGTAAATCGTCATAGGCTTGCTGAATCTCCTCGGTTCTATCGGCCACTTGTTGCTCTAAGCTGGCATATTGTTTGCGCAGTAGATAAGCAAATATTAATAATAACGCGAGTAATATAAGACCATATATCACCAAGGCATTGCGCAGCGCATTGGCTTTTTCAATTAAGATATTGTGATAATTAACATACGCGGTTTCAAAGCGATTAAGTGTTGCTCCGGTTTGTTGTTCAAAAGCCCGTAGAAAATGTGCTTGTGTTTGTTCGGTGGTGATAATTACATTCGATAGAGTGCGAATATAGTCAAAAATAACGGCCTGTTCTTCTTCGCTATAGTTTTCTATCATGCCCTGAATAAATGCCGTATCGTCGTTAAGGCGTTTTTTACTCTCATCATTACTTTGCTCTAAATAGCGATAAAAATTAATTGTAATACTGATAATTTCTGGTCGTAGAGAGAGTTTTTCTGCCACTTGATTAATGGGCGAGTTAACATCTGATGCGGTTAAAAATGCTTGGTTAGCCTCAGTGAGCGCTTGGTGACTCTCAATAAACGCCTCAATATGGTCGAGCTTTTCATTCAGTTCTTTCTCAAAGGCAATAGTGGCGGAATCTAGTGCTGGGCTTGATTCAATTTCTTCAAATAGTGCCTCGTAACGTAGATTGTCAAACTCTTCTGATAGTGCGACGGCTCGTTCTTCAATAGTTGAATAATTAGTGTTGTTTTCGTAGCGTAGGCTAAACAAAAAAATGTTGATTTGGTTGTCGAGTAGTTTGAGATTTCTTACTGACTCGGTCGTTTCTAAGTAGACATCGTCATCGAGCAATAGGTTTTGCTTAATGGTTACATAGGCTAAGCCCATGCCGATAAGTATTAGTATCAGTAGACCAATAGAGTATTTTTTCATAGTTTGTCAGCAAGTCACGAGTGGATGTCAAAGTACATACGAAAGATAATAGTAATTAAGGCGTAGTCATTATCACTGCAGTACTAGACCATTTGCGGGGTAATAAGTTCTCGTTATCGAGATAAACAGAAATTTTTTGTGGCAAATCAAGATAAGCCTGATATTTTGGCGTATATTAACGGCATAAATGACTAGCCAATGTTTTAGCTATTGGGTAGTCATGACAATCTAGAAAAGGCTCAGGTCTACATAGCGCGTCTATTGATCATTGATACAAGGTGTGAGTAAAAATTATGCAGTTACAAGATTATCGCCGTGAATATATTCAGGGTGGTTTACGCCGCAAAGACATTAATGCCAACCCTATTATTCAATTTGAGCATTGGCTAAAGCAGGCAATCGCTTCCGGTTTAACTGACCCTACGGCGATGACATTGGCGACAGTCGATCATAACGGTGTGCCCAATCAACGTATTGTTTTATTAAAACAGGTCGATGAGCAAGGTTTTACCTTCTTTACTAACAAGCAAAGTATTAAGGGGCGAGCTATCGCTCTTAATGCGAATGTGAGCCTTCATTTTCCTTGGTATCCATTAGAGCGTCAGGTGCGAGTGCAAGGCACCGCGAGCTTATTAAGTGAAGACGATGTCGCCAGCTACTTTGCATCGCGCCCCAAAGAAAGCCAGTTAGCGGCATGGGCATCAGAGCAAAGCCAAGTGATACAATCAAGAGCGCATTTATTGGATAAGTTTGATTCACTTAAAAAGCAATATGCAGAAAGTGATGCGCCTTTGCCCGATTTTTGGGGTGGGTATCGAGTGGAACCTAAAGTGATCGAGTTTTGGCAAGGCGGTGAACACCGCTTGCATGATCGTTTTCAATACACGCAAAAAGCGGATGATAAGCGCTGGGTGATTGAACGTTTAGCGCCTTAATTGGTGTGTTTCTTTTACGTCTTTTTGCGGTAATCATCAAATAAGCTAAATTGCCATGCGCGTGAGGCAAGCACAACGGTGATATTCTTACGTTGCGATAGGGGCAGTTGGGCATCTTGCATGGCGAGCGCATTAAACTCTTTGCTGAGTTTATCTATTTTTCGTTGCATTTCTTGATGAGAAAACTCTCCCAGCTCTCCATTAAGTACCATCAACTTTTCATTGTCTTTCGTGAATGTTGAGCGAAAAAAATCCTGTTCAACATGCCGTTGAAAAAATCCCTGTATTGGCCCGTTGGCCTGCCAGCGAAAGTTGGGGGCAATCAATAATTTAATACGATTATTGGGCAATAATTCAATAATACGTAAACGATCGAGTTGCGCTAACTTGCGCACACAGTCCGTTTCACTAATCGCAATGGTTTGGCATAAATCATCAAAGCTATGCCCATTCATCACCTGAATCGCCACCATTAATAACAGGGTATCGTTAACCAGCTCCTTTTCTTGAGCAACCGTGAGCTGATGGAGCTGTGGTTGTTCTTTTTCCATTAGCGCCACTAACTCCGATAACTGTAGGTCGATAAGCTGACAAGTGGCTTCTAAACGCTGCAAGCTAAACGACTGAGAGGTAAATAAGCGCTTAATCGATGCTTCGCTAATATCTAGTGCGTCGGCGACGTCCGCATAGGTTTTTCCTCGTGCTTTAAGTTGTTTTTTTAGCGTGGTAATGAGTGCGGGTGTTTGGGTCATAATAGGGGAGGTAATTGTTGTCGATGGTTATTATGTTTAAAAGTACTGTATTTTGATACTTTTAGTGTCGCATAGATAGATAGTTAACGTAAAGGTTTTAAATGATGTGTAAGCAGGTGATGATTGGCCTAACGCACTGTATTGACAATGCTAAGCCTTGCTAACAATAATCACAGGATACCCTGCTAGGAACCCCCCATGAAACACCTATTAAAAACGTCTTACGCTTACTCTTTTTTACTGGCAGTTTTTCTGAACGCCTTTGTTGATTTAGGCCATAAAATCACCATTCAGAATACGCTATTTAAACTATACGATGGCAGTGAGTTAGTGATTTTGACCGCGATTATCAACGCGTTGATATTACTCCCTTTTATTCTATTGTTTGTCCCTGCCGGTAAAGTTTCTGATCGACTTGCCAAGCATCAGGTTATGCGTTTATCAGCATGGGCAGCGGTAGGTCTTACGCTATTAATTAGTATCAGTTATGTGATGGCTTGGTTTTGGTTTGCCTTTGGTATGACATTGTTATTAGCGGTGCAATCGGCGTTTTATTCACCTGCGAAGTTAGCCTACCTTAAAGATTTTTTTGGCAAGCAGCATTTAGCCGAAGCTAACGGCTTAGTGCAAGCCATTGCCATTATCGCTATTTTGGCCGGTACTTTTATCTTTTCTATCTTATTTGAAGTATGGTTTTTTGACGGCTTAACAAGCAAAGGTGATGTTTTGCAGGCGATGGTGCCTTTAGGTGGCTTGCTGGTGTTGAGCAGTTTGGTTGAGCTGGTTATGGTTTATCGCTTACCTAATGTTGATCAACACGAGCAAGAAAAAGAGCAAGCCCATCAAACGCAAACGGTTAAAACAGACAATAAAAAAAGGCATTCTTCGCATCGTCAAACAAGCGCTTTACGTGCGTTATTACGTAATCCGAGTATCCGTCTCCCTATTATTGGTTTGGCCATGTTTTGGTCGGTAGGGCAGGTACTATTAGCGGCCTTTCCTGAGTTTGCAAAAGCCTCCCTTGGTGAGATGAATACTATTGTGATTCAGGGCATTTTAGCGGCAACCGGTGTGGGTATTGCCATTGGTTCATTGATCGCGGGGCGTTGCTCAAAAAACTATATTGAAACCGGCATTATTCCTATTGGGGCAATGGGTTTAGCCCTTGGTTTATTTGTATTGCCCCTGTTAGATTCTGTGTTTGCACTTGCACTTAATTTTTTATGGATAGGTGTGATGGGCGGTTTATTTATTATCCCTCTTAATGCATTGATCCAATATCACGCGAAAGATAGTGATTTAGGTAAAACATTGGCGACGAATAATCTTATTCAAAATATTGCTATGTTAAGTTTTTTAGCGCTGACGGTAGCGTTTTCACTAGCAGATATTGCCAGCCAACAATTATTACAATTAATTGCAGTCATCGCCTTAGTGGGTGGTTTTTATACCGTGCTTAAATTACCGCAAAGCCTTATTCGCTTTGGTCTAGGTTTTGTCATGTCGCGCCACTACAAAACCGATGTGCAAGGCATGCAAAACATCCCACAAAAAGGTGGCGTATTACTATTAGGTAATCATATTAGTTTTGTGGATTGGGCGATTATTCAAATTGCTTGTCCTCGCCCCGTACATTTTGTGATGGAAAAATCAATTTATGATCGTTGGTATTTGCAATGGTTTTTAAAATTAGTGGGTTGTATTCCTATCCAGTCGGGCGCTCAAAGTAAAACCGCACTGGCAGAAATAGCGCGCCTTTTAGACGCGGGTAAAGTGGTTTGTTTATTCCCCGAAGGCACACTAAGCCGTACGGGTAATATGGCGACTTTTCGTAAAGGTTATGAGCGCGCTATCGCATTAACGGCAGATGCTGTAGAAAATAACACGGCTGATAACGTGCCACCTATTCGTATTATTCCTTTTTATCTGCACGGCTTATGGGGTAGCCAGTTTTCACGCTCATCCTCGCGGATTAAAAATACTCGCTCAACCGGCTACACCCGCGACGTGATGATCGCCTTTGGTGAGCCGATGCCAAAAGAAACACCCACCGACGTGTTAAAGCGTCGTGTCTTTGACTTGTCCATACAGGCGTGGGATGCGCACATTCATTCGCATTCAAGTATCGCCGCTACATGGGTCGATCGCGTTAAATCAAAAACCAATGCGCCTGCGATTACCGACACCTTAATGGGTAGCCAATTATCGGCCAGTAAAGCGCTAGCCGTAGCAAGCGCAATGGCAAAGCGCATAAGTGGGCAATGCTCGAAAAATGCAGCGTCAAAAAATATGTCAGAGCAACAAAATATTGGCATCTTATTACCCACTAGTGCGGGTGGTGTGCTCACCAATATGGCAACGTTATTAGCGGGCAAAACCATTGTTAATCTCAACTACACCGCCAGTAATGAGGCAATTGCTGCTGCTATAGCACAAGCCGATATTACAACGGTATACACTTCGGCACGCTTCCTTAAAAAATTAAGCGACAAAGGAATGCCGCTGGGATCGGTATTAGATAAGGTCGAGTTAGTCTATGTCGAAGAGTTAATGCAATCGATGAGTCGTACAGAATTATTGGCTCGTTGGTTATTGGTTAAAGCGGCGCCTGCTGCATTACTTAAAGCGCTGTGGGTTAAGCCGGTATCAAGCAATGCTACTGCAGCAATTCTATTCTCAAGTGGTAGCGAAGGCTTACCAAAAGGCGTACAACTAAGCCATCAAAATATTATCGCCAATGTGAAGCAAGTGGCCGATGTATTAAACACGCAAGACGATGATGTGGTCATGGCATCGTTACCCTTGTTTCATGCCTTTGGCCTTACCGTTACGCAATTTATGCCACTGTTAGAAGGCTTACCATTGGTATGCCATGCCGACCCAACCGATGCACTTGGTGTGGCAAAAGCCATCGCCAAAAATCGTGTGACGTTATTGTGTGGTACATCAACCTTCTTACGTTTGTACTGCCGTAATCATAAAGTGCATCCGCTAATGTTAGATAGCTTGCGTATTGTGGTTTCTGGCGCAGAAAAATTATCGCCCGATGTGCGCGATGCATTCGGTAAGAAATTTAATAAACCCATTTACGAAGGTTACGGTGCAACTGAAACCGCACCGGTTGCCAGCGTGAATCTACCCGACGCTATCGACTTACGTAGCTACCGTGTACAGCAAGGGCAAAAACTAGGTACGGTAGGTATGCCATTACCCGGCACTAGCATTAAAATTGTTAATCCGAGCGTACTTGATGACGACGTGATTCACGAGCTACCCACCGGCGAGCAAGGTATGATATTGATTGGCGGTGTACAAGTGATGCAGGGGTATTTACAACAACCCGAAAAAACTGCAGATGCCATAAAAATAATCGACGGTGTGCGCTGGTATGTATCCGGAGATAAAGGGTTTGTCGATGAAGAAGGTTATCTAACCATTGTGGATCGCTATTCTCGCTTTGCCAAAATTGGCGGTGAAATGGTCAGCCTAACGGCCGTAGAGCAAGCCGTTAAAAAAGTGCTCGCACTCAACACTGTTAAAAGCCCTAATGATAATCAAGATGTAATCGCCGTTAATCTACCTGATCAGAAGAAAGGTGAACGCATTGTGTTGCTACTTGCTCAAGCTAAGGTTGATAGCAGTGATGAGCATGAGGCGAACAGCACCATAAGTATCAGTGATATACGCCAAGCAATGATCGATAACCAATGCAACCCATTAATGATTCCCAGCGCCTTGGTATTAGTCAATGAATTACCTAAGCTGGGCTCGGGTAAAATGGATATAGCGCAAGCAAAAAAAATAGCGCAGGCGCCTGCTGCCACCAATATCAGTGACTAAACGATAGCCACTAGTGATATATGGTGTACTTTAAAAGGTCGAACAAAAAAACAGGCGATTGCTTCAGCAACACGCTGTCAATATATCCTATAAGCTTCGCGGCAGCTTCCCTGCTGCCGAGAGTTGCTGAAGCAATCGCCTGTTTTTCTGTTCTATGAGTGGAATTTAGATCAGACTACACCACAGCTATATAGAAAATAATGAGAACTGCTAATGCCCACATGGATTCATAACAAAACTCTACGCCTATGGTTGCCACCTATCGCCGGTTTTCTCGCCTACGGTGGTTGGGCGTTATTTATCAACTTCTCCCACGGCTGGTATAGCGCCGCCGTGGCAGGCCTTACGCAAGGTAGCTACAGCTTTACCGTCACCTTACTGCTCGCCATTGTAATAGAGTATTTATTCAGCGCACTCAATCGTACAAATATTCATACTTATTGGCGAAATATATCTGTTTTTATCACGGGCTTTTCATTACTCGTCGTGACCTCCGTTGGCGTTAATGTTATTACAGGCACCCCCGAAGTGTTATGGACAGTACTGCCTGGTTTAAGCGTGAGCGCGGTGTATACCGTGGTGTATATATTGGCGTTGGGGAGAGTTGAAGATAAAGCAGCGAGTGGTAAGCCATAAGAGACATCCATCCCCACATCGTCATTCCGGACTTGATCCGGAATCAATCCACTGCAAAGTCATAACCCCCATATCTGGGCAACTGCATCGTGTTGTAATTAGCAGAAATTCACAGATTCCAAATTAAGTTTGGAATGACGGGCGTGTGGTTAATGGGAGGGCTTGTCACCTATCATTGCTTTCGGGGATAAATGTATCTTTGACGTGTTGAGATGCGTTGATTTGGTTTTAAACAACGTGTTAGTTTGATGTCTAATATAATGTTACATTTCTAAGGAGTATTGTGTCTCGTAGTCAGGTTGAGTTTGATAGATGGAAGTCAAGGGAGCCTAATTCATGGACATTCCAAGTTTTCCAGAAGCATAATCGTGAATTAAGTAAAATGTATATTTCACATATTGCTGCGCATTCTTATTCTTATAAAAAATTAGGGGAAACAGCAAACTGGGAAGATCCAATAGAAAAACATTTTTCATTTGAGGATCCCACTCATTCCCGTTCATTTGGTAGTCTAAAAAACTGGTCAGAATCATTCGATTCATTTGATAACTGGGTTAATTTAAATTCAGTGATGGCTATCTCTTCTAATCTAGAAACATATATTGCAACAATTGTTAAGCTGGCGCTTGAGTCAGATATTGGGATTTTATATGGGGCTGCGCAAAAAATAGATGGCGCATCAATATTGAAACATGGAAACTCTCAGCCTTTCAATTTCGATGAAAAGATTATCGCTTGTACTAAGGGTGAATGGGGTAGCAGAGTTTCAGCTTATGAAAGAATATTTGGAATGGTGCCGGATACGCTGCGGGACAATATTTCGGATTTAGAAAAAATTAGAAAACTCAGAAATAGAGTTGGACATTCTTTTGGTAGAGATATTGATAAAAGTAGAAATCATGATGCAATAGATATCATGCCAATTGAAAAGCTACGAAGAGATAAAACGCTTGAATACCAAAGCTTAATCTATGGGGTCGCAAAAGACATAGACAAGCATCTGCATAATAGCCATGTAGGAGAGTATCAAACCCTATATTTTTTCCATAACCTTATTAAGCGGTTACCTGATACACTGCACAACAGAAATCATAAAGTAAGGGTTAATACTCTTAAAAAAGAGCTTGGTAAATTTGGAGCTTATGCGGCAGGTAAAAATTTCTGTTCTGAGTTGATCTCATACTATGAGCAGTTGTAAATGTAACAAGGCGTTTAAATCGCCTTCGGCTGGGACGGCAAAAAGCGCCGCCCTTTAACGCGGCGTTAGCCCTAATATAAGTATGGAGTTTTAAATAGTGAGAGATGAGTTAATTAAGTACTACGAAAATTCAAGGGCCCACTACACGGCTTATCATAATCACAAGGAATTGTCTGCCTGGGCAGGGTTAGTTCTTTTTGTATTCATATCAGGATTTATTAATCTAATAAAGTTGCCTGATAACCACAAAATAGAAACGGCAGTTATTCTTACATTTTTTGTTATCACAATTTCTTTTCTGGTATATCGGTATATTTCCAACCAACTCGTCATGAAGGATCTTGGAGGAGCCTATGCTGCAGCTGCGGTTTCATTTATTACGGACTTTGTAGCGCAAAGAATAGAAGATAACGAGTTGTCCAAGTACCTTGAGGTCGAAGAGCTTCCAGAAACTCATGCACAGTCAAAGCTAGTATTGCCAATTAGGTATATAAAAAAGGCGGAAATTCTAAATACTCGGGCTAGAGGGTTTCAGGATACTACGCGAACCATGATTTATGGTCTATTACTGTCGGTAACTATTATAGTCTTGGCTTCCAAGTGGTTGCAGGCAATTGGCTAACAAAGCGCTCCACTCGGATAATCAAGGGGAATAATTGAGAGAATAATTGTGGGCAGATAAGAATTAACCAAAGTCAGGTAAACATTAACGTAGTAGATTGTTTGGGCGCTGATATGCAATGCGTGCAACACCGAATCAACAGGGCCAGAGAATCAAGAGAGTCAAATCAAGAGAGTCAGAGTCGTTGAAAACTAGTATTCCACTAGTAAAAATAAATAACTTTGATTCCAATGTTTTAACTTATTAGAAAAATATTCATACCATTATCACTATCCAAAAGAGCAGAGCATGACACCTAACTATCCTACCCAACTATTTACTTATCTTCTCGGTACTTTTTTACTGTCCATCACTCTATCAGTATCGGCTGAATCGCAATTACCAGCGGATCAAGCATTAACACAATACTACAAAAAATCCATCGAAGATGCGGCGGTGATTGAGCCTGATGAGGTGAAGGCGGTAGCGCCCATAACAGAAGAGCGTGCGCGCTTTGTTACGTGGACGAGTTACCCCGATAGTTATGTGCCGGGTAGTAAGGTTACATTGGGCTGGAGTGAAACGTGGGTGACACAAGATGGCGCGGTGCAAAGTGCATGTCGGGCGTTTCCTCAAGAGTCTGCGGCTTTGTATACTCACATACAGCAGCTATTGGGTTTGCCACCTAAGATGAATGAGCAGCGCCATTTTATTGTGCTAGAAGTCGATACTAGCGATATGTTCCGCCCCTGTGCTAATCCTAGTTTAGCCGCGACAGAATGCAGTGCTAATTTTGGCGAGGGCGTGAGTGAAAGCCATCAAGCATGGTACGCCCGACAAAGTGCCGTCGCGTATCAAGCACCCAATGGCTACCCTTGGACGCGCTTGGGTTATACCTATGATTGGAATCCGGCAACCGACGAAGAAGGCATGTTTGAGTTTGTGATTAAACAAGGTGCAACGGTTAGCGTGATTTCTTCGACGCCAACACAGGCGTATTGTCAGTAAGAAAAAATTGAAACCAATTAAGAGCTGAGTACGGGTAATAGCTACATCGTGACTAACAATTTTAGGGGTTGATGATTTTGGTTTCATTAATTACACATCGATTGGATTTTAATTTCCCCGTTGCTGCTGGGATTAAATAAAAATTGGGAGGATATGATGGATAAAGAAATTTACGGGATTATCGGATTGGTTTTAGGTGCTGTTTTGAAGCTCGTATTCGATATTATTAAGCTAAAAATTCAGCATCACCATGAAGGCTCCCAAGGCTATGATCCAGCAGAAGAAAATGTGAAAAATTTGTTAATTGAGATGCTGAACCATAAAAATCATATTGACCGAAGTTTTGAATAACTGGGGTCAGATAAGCATTAGAGTGGATTCTTGCAGGTATGACGATTCTTGCAGGTGTGACGTTTCTCACAGGTATTACAGTTCTCTCAGCTATAACGATCCTTTAAATAGAAGGTGCATTGGATTCTACATGTAAAAAGCCATATGCTGATGCCAGCACAACACAATTAAAACCTTGTCGTTAACGGATCAGTGTATGAACACCGCTAGCCAGCCACCCCACATAAACCCTCAAGATAAAGTCATTCTTTTTGATGGCGTTTGTAAACTCTGTCATGCGTGGAGTCGTTTTATCATCAAGTATGATCGTTGCTATGTGTTTACTTTGTGCAATGTGCAGTCAGATGAAGGTAAGGCGATATTGCGGCACTTTGGTTTTCCGTCCGACTATTATGAGACGATGCTTTATGTTGAGGGCGGACGTTGCTTTCAAAAAAGTGAGGCGTTTTTTAACGTGATAAAATCATTGGGTTATCCGTGGAAGGCCTTGTGTTTATTTCGTATTATTCCGCAATCAGCACGCGATTGGCTGTATGATCGTATTGCTCTGAATCGTTATCGTCTGTTCGGCCGATACGATACTTGTTTATTACCCACCGCCGATCATGAGGCTCGATTTTTAAATGAACAGTAGAGCACTTAATCATATAGCGCTAGTCAGTCGCCTATTGTTGGGCTTTCTCTTTGTTTATCATGGTTTGGTGCCCAAAGTGTTATGGCTCAGTGCAGTAGAAATAGAGTTATTGACTGCGAGTGGTCTTGCTCTTCGAGCAGAGGTTTTTTCTCCATTGGCCGGTATTGCTGAAATCATTTTGGGGTGTTTTATTATCGTATTAAACCGATCGATTTTTCCTGTGTATATAGCGGCTTTCTCTTTGATGTTATTACTTGCTTATGTGGCTTTTGCCAGCCCGCAGCTTTTAGTGGAGGCTTTTAACCCCGTCACGACGAATATTATGGGTTTAGGGTTTTGTTACATCATTCTTCTGATTTATCGCCAACAGAAGGTGTGATTGATTTTTACCGTAATAGCGACTTCTTGTGATTAGGTTGTTGAGCAATCCTACAATATATCGGTTCTACCCCTCTTAAACATTTGTTAGAATCACTCAATTTTCTGGCTAGGAGTTAGGCTTTGTTACGTGATCGTTTTCAGGGTATGTATCTAAAAGGCGATGTTTTCGGCGGGGTGACGACGGCAGTTATTTCTTTGCCGTTGGCTTTGGCGTTTGGTGTGGCTTCTGGCGCGGGTGCCGAGGCGGGGCTTTGGGGCGCGATCATGGTGGGCTTTTTTGCGGCACTATGGGGTGGCTCTTCCACATTGATTTCTGAGCCGACGGGCCCGATGACGGTGATCATGACGGCGGTATTAACCGGCATGATGGCGAAATACCCGGATACCGGTTTGGCAATGGCCTTTACGATTGTGATGATGGCCGGTGCATTTCAAGTATTACTCGGCACGTTAAAGCTGGGTAAGTATGTCACGTTGATGCCATATAGCGTGGTCTCCGGTTTTATGTCAGGGATCGGCGTTATTCTTATTCTATTGCAACTGTCGCCCATTTTAGGTCAAGCCGCACCGCCTGGCGGAGTCACCGGTACGCTCTCGGCGCTGCCAGATATTCTCGCCAACGTTAAGCTCAACGAGTTGTTTTTAGCCGTACTCACACTGGCAATTCTTTTTTATCTCCCTAAAAAATACCGCAAATACGTACCGCCACAATTAATTGCATTGGTTGCGGTCACACTGCTGTCGATGATTATTTTTGATACCGACAGCATTCGCCGTATTGGTGAAATCCCCGGTGGCCTGCCGTCATTAGTGATGCCGCATTTTGAGCCGGAAGTGTTTACGGCAATGGTAATTGACGCCTTAGTGCTGGGTACATTGGGTTGTATTGATACCTTGTTAACGGCGGTAATTGGGGATTCACTCACGCGTAAAGAGCACGATTCCGATAAAGAGTTACGCGGCCAAGGTTTCGCGAATATGATTTCTGGTCTCTTTGGTGCGTTGCCCGGTGCGGGTGCCACCATGGGTACGGTGACTAATATTCAAGTGGGTGCGCGTTCGCCCTTGTCGGGTATTATTCGTGCCACGGTACTTGCGTTAGTCGTATTGATTGCCGGTGGTTTAACCGAGCCTATTCCAATGGCGGTGCTGGCGGGCATCGCTGTTTATGTTGGCTTTAATATTCTCGATTGGAGTTTTATTCAGCGCGCGCACAAAATTAATTATAAAGACATGGCGATTATGTATGGCGTGATGCTACTGACCGTTTTTGTTGATTTGATTGTGGCGGTAGGCTTAGGTGTCTTTATTTCTAATATCGTGATTATTGAACGTTTAAGTCGAGAGCAAACGCGTACGGTTCGTTCGATCAGTGATACGGGTGAGGGCGATAAAGACTTGCCGCTGACAGACAGTGAGCGAGACATTCTTGATCAAGCGAACGGCAAACTGTTGTTTCTGTATTTATCAGGCCCGATGATTTTTAGCGTATCAAAAGCTATTTCACGTCAACACGCCAGTGTTGCCGATTATGAAGTGATGATCTTGGATTTAACCGATGTCCCGATGATTGATATTACCGTGGGGCTGGCATTGGAAAATGCGATCAAAGATGCCTTAGATGCGCAGTGCGATGTTTTTCTGTTATGTCCGAACGAGCGAACACGCGAGCAACTCGAAAAATTTCAAATACTTGACTTAGTGCCCAGCGAGCACACCTATTCATTACGCCATGAAGCGCTCACATCGGCGGTGCAATATATTAATGAGCGCAAAGTATAAGGCGCTGTGGTGGCTTCCCTGTGGTTGATTCAGTAAGCGCAAACTCGCCGGCCATCCATTGGTCGGCTCATTCTATCGACACTCTGCCAGTGCGTCGTTTATTGGCTCTATTACAATTGCGCCAAGAAGTATTTATCGTTGAGCAATCGTGTATTTATTCCGATATAGATTCAAAAGATGGGTCAGCACGGCATATTATTGGCTGGGATACGAATAGAGATAACTTATGTGCTTGCCTGCGTATTTTGTCGACTAATCCTCTATCTTCTCAACCTCTTAGCGATTCTCAAATGGAGTCTAGTGCATCTGATGAAGTTGTGATTGGTCGAGTAGCAGTGGCTTCATCCTACCGACGTTTGGGGGTGGGAAGTGCTCTGATGAAATATGCGTTAAAGAGCATCTATCATAAAGCACCTAATGCGATGGTTAGTCTTTCAGCTCAATACCACCTGACGGCTTTTTATGAAATTCTAGGGTTTTCAATCGCCTCATCACCTTATGATGAAGATGGTATTGAGCATGTGAAAATGATTAAACCCTCATAATCAAAAACAAAATGCCAATACGGCAGCCTCAAAAGAGGTAATAAGAACACTCTAGTTGTGCGAAACGTGAGTTGTTTAGCTCAGATGTTGAGACTGGTTAACACAGGCTAAAATAGCATTTAAGTTAGCACTGATAATATCTCTATCTTTTGAAATGCCGCAGTAGCGTTCACCATTAATTTTTACTTGTACATAACCTACGGCGCTTGCGTCAGTGCCTGAGCCGATAGCGTGCTGATCATAATTGATAATTTCTAAGTCGAGAGCTAATGCACTTTCTAGTGATTGGCAGAATGCTGATAGCGCGCCATCGCCTTTTCCGCTGATAGTGATTTCGGTATCGCTTGCTGTTATCAATGTCGCATTAATAGCTTCGTGTTCAGCACTGCGTTCTAATTGGTAGTTGCTAAGTTTATAGCCTTGCTCAGCGGTCATAAACGAACGCTGAATAATATCCCAAATTTTTTCTGGGCTGACTTCTATTGATTCTTGTTCAGCATGCGCTTGTACTTTTTGACTGGCTTCTATTTGTAGCCAGCGTGGAAGTTGTAAGCCGTAGTCGTTTTCTAATATATAAGCGACGCCGCCTTTTCCTGATTGGCTATTCACACGAATTACGGATTGATAATCACGGCCTAAATCACGAGGGTCGATAGGTAAATAAGCGACATCCCATGGCTCGTTTTCTGGCTGCTGTGCTAAGCACTTACGTATAGCATCCTGGTGGCTGCCAGAGAATGCGGTGTATACCAATTCTCCTAACCACGGGTGGCGTGGGTGAGCTGCAATTTGTGTGCACTCACTAACAACACGAACAATTTCATCCGCGTTGGATAAATCTAATTCGGGATCAATCCCTTGGCTATATAAATTCATGGCCATGGTGACAATATCCATATTGCCAGTGCGCTCGCCGTTGCCCATCAATGTCCCTTCAATACGGTCTGCGCCGGCCATCAAACCAAGCTCTGCGGCCGCAACACCACAGCCTCTATCGTTATGGGTATGTAAACTCACGAGGATAGATTCTCTAGCATTAATCTGGTCGCAAAACATTTCTATTTGGTCAGCAAAAACATTGGGGGTCGCGCATTCTACTGTTGCGGGTAAGTTAAAAATTGCTTTATTGTTGGGTGTTGGTTTCCAAACGTCGATAACGGCATTGCAAACGTCAATTGAGAATTCAATTTCTGTACTTGAAAAACTTTCTGGAGAATATTCAAATGTCCACTGTGTTTCGGGATGTTGATTGGCATGGTCAAGTACTAACTGTGCGCCGTTGCGTGCGATGTCAATGATGCCTTCTTTATCCAGGTTAAAGACTTTTTTGCGTTGTACCGGTGATGTGGAGTTATAGACGTGGACAATCGCCTGCTTTGCGCCCTTTAAGGCTTCGTAGGTGCGAGCAATTAACCCACTACGGGCTTGAGTTAACGCTTGAATCGTCACATCATCAGGAATCTGATTTTCTTCAATAAGCCAACGGCAAAAATCAAAGTCTGGCTGTGAAGCCGATGGAAAGCCAATTTCTATATGCTTAAACCCTAATTTAACTAATAGTGCCCACATTCGCTGTTTTTGAGCAACATTCATTGGTTCAATGAGTGCTTGGTTGCCATCGCGTAGATCTACAGCGCACCATAGCGGCGCTTTTTCGATCGTTTTAGAGGGCCATTGGCGATCTTCTTTTTGAAGCGTTGGAAAGGCACGATATTTTTTGTGATTGAACGTAGTGCGCTGGGGCGGTGTATTAGTATCTTGACTCATGATTAGCTCGTATAGGATTGCGTAGTGTTCATGCGAATACCTGTGGAAATAATGAGAGGGGATCGACGACTCTCGTTTCTCCTGACCGGCTGATGTTGGGTAGATCAGCTGAAAGAATTGACCCTGTAGGGTGTTCTTTAAGGCTTCTGCCTTCACTGCCACTTGGGTAAAGTGGTATGTGGGTATTCTTCGCATGATGCTAAATAGCTTAAGTATTATAGTGAATGATGTTAAGTGATGTATTGCAAATGTTGCGTTATTTTTACATTTTTTTGCAATAATTCACCATTATTTATTTGTTTTTTGGCGTTTATTGTCTTATGTTGGCATTATGTTAACTTTTTGAGCTGCTCCAATGATTAATTTAGATAGAACGGATCGCCGTATACTCACCGAAATACAGCGTAATGGTAATATTAGTAATTTAGAGCTTGCAGAGAAAATTGGTCTCTCGCCTTCCCCTTGCTCAAGGCGAGTGAAGGCGTTAACCGATGCCGGTATCATTGGGCAAACGGTCACATTACTCAATGCCAAATTGTTGGGGCTGCGGCTTACCGCGCTTATTAGTATTAGTATGGATCGCCATACACCCGATCGCTTTAATGCCTTCGAAGAAGCCGTAAAAAGCTACCCTGAGGTGCTCGAATGCCTTTTAATTACAGGCTCTACCTCCGACTACCAATTAAAAGTCATCGTACAAGATATGGAAACTTATCAACACTTTTTACTGGGTCGTTTAACGCGTTTAAAAGGTGTAACAGGTGTTCACTCCAGCTTTGTTATGCGTGATATTGTGAAGACAACCGCGCTACCTTTAGAGAATATTGACTATGAATAATTGGCAAGTCAGTGATGTTATTGTTTTTTTGTATCAGCAGCAGCTATTTTATCGAGACAACATATTGAGTGGTTTGCTGAGATATGCATCGTTACCACCTTCATTTTCTGCCCTGTTAGATGATAGCCATGTAACTGAGGTGGGTATTTATGATAACCGGCGTTGTTTTGTTGCCGATGTTAACGTATTCATTGAGCCTGAATATAGAGTTCATTTTCGTTCGTTAATGAGCCAATTTTCCGATGCCGACAATCAAATGATTAACCGAGCTTTACAACTCACTACTTGGAATCAGCAGCATCAATTTTGTGGTCAATGTGGTCGTAAAACAAAACTCCATTCTAAAGAGAGTGCGTTACATTGCGCGTCTTGTGACTTATATTTTTATCCCAAAATATTACCTTGTATGATGTGTTTAGTTGTTGATGGCGATTACTGTTTATTAGCCCAGCATGAAAAACATCGCGGCGGCTTTTATTCAACACTCGCAGGTTTTGTTGAAGCGGGTGAGACTGTTGAACAAACGGTGCATCGAGAAGTTATGGAAGAGGTAGGCCTCACAGTCGATCGATTAGATTATTTTTCTAGTCAAGCTTGGCCATTTCCACATCAGTTAATGATTGGTTATTTTGCGCGGTACTTATCGGGTGATATTACTATTGATGATGAAGAGATTGCTGATGCGCAATGGTTTCATTACTCAAAGCTGCCTAAAGTGTCCTCGTCAGATAGCCTGTCTGGGGTAATGATCAATGCTTTCGTTGCTCAAAGGCAAAAAGCGAATGCGTCTACTCGTTAATATACTAATGCCTCAGAGAATGGGAGCGTTGCTCGTGAAAGATATAACAATTACGGATAAAAAATATGATGCGCAAAGCCAATGAAAAAGATTTAGCACGTATAGTCGCATTGTTAGAAGAGCACTCATTGCCTTTCGATGACTGCGCTGAACATTTGCAACATTTTATCGTTCATGAAAAAGTCGGCGGTATTGTTGCTGTTGGAGGTGCAGAGTATTACGACGGGGTAGGTCTGATACGCTCAATAGTTGTTTCAAAAAGTGAACAAGGAAAAGGTATTGCTTGTTTATTGATTAATGAGTTATTAAACGCAATGAAAGAGGCGGATATAACACAAGTATATTTGCTGACGACAACGGCGAGTCATTATTTTGAAAAAAAGAATTTTACTATTATAGAAAGACGTGACGTGCCTAGAAGTATACAAAAAACACAACAGTTTTCTTCTTTATGCCCATCGTCGGCTACGGTTATGCGAAGAGAGGTCTAGCCTATAAGGTTATTGTGTTTGTCGTGTCGTTTATAGATCAAACATAATTTGTTGATTATCTACGAGTGTTTGTAGATTAATAACGCCCGTTCCTAAGCCTTCTAAAACCAGTGTTAAATCATTGTCGCCCCCAGTACCGTTCACATCAACAGTAATAGAAACATCAGTGCCATCATCGATAACATTCAGATAATCCGATAATGTGTCTCGTGTTTCCCCTTGCAGTAAATCACTCAGATTGAGGCGATCAGATTCACCGACACCGTAAGTGCCTAAAGAAAAGTCGGTAATGCGGTCGGTGCTATTATCTGCATCACCACTTGCCCAAACGAAGGTGTCGCCGCCGGTACCGCCCGTTAATGTATCTGCACCAATACCACCAAAAAGAATATCAATACCTGCATTGCCAATCAGTATATCGTTGCCAATATCACCACTTAATACATCGTTTTCTAGGGTTCCATTGAGTGTGTTGTCATTGGTTGATCCCGTAATAGGGTTGGCAACATTAATTGTTACGGTAGCAGTATCCGTATCACCATTATGGTTTTCAATGGTATAGCTGAAGGTTTCAAGTCCATTAAAACCCGTATTGGGTGTGTATTGGTAGGAGCCGTCACCGGCAATAATAATGGAGCCATTATTTAGCGTGATGGGAGTATTAAGGCTAATGGTATTACCATCAACTTGGCTAATGCTGAATCCAGCAATCGACTGATAATTATCAAGGACGTCGCTGCTTGATAAGGCGGATTCGTAAAAATTAAAGAGCGCAATGTCACCTTCAAAGGCTGTGGGTGAGTTAAAGTTAATGCCTTCATTGTTAAAGCCTAAACCGGCATCATTACTGCCTGCCCAGTCAGAGATAACGCCACTGGTGTCTTGAGCCGCCAGTGCGCCATTAATATATAAATCGACGTTACCATTATCGGTAATGACACCCGCCACCTGTACAAATTCTTCGGTGGGGTCGATGTTTACTGTGGCTAAGTCGAAACTCAATTGCACATTAGCATTACCGTCTTTTACAAAAAATTCAACCACGGTACCGTTCATGCGAAGAGAGGCACCGTCACCGGTTGCTCCTACTTCAAATAAGACGTCATGGTCATTGATATCTGCCGCACGAAACCATAGTTCAAAAGTCGCCGAATCGTTGGTGGGGTCGGTCGGTATATTAGAAAAAGAATCGTCATCACCAGATAAATCTGAAAATTCTGCACCGGTAATATCCCCGGGATTGACATTAAAACGATATGCCTCGGTAATACCGGGTAGGGCAGATGTAACGGTATGTGGTGTCACGTTCCCCGCTGGTGTAAAACTCCATGCATAGTTGGTTGACGGTGGTGTTGCACTGGTGTTTTCCCACGTGCCATTATTGCTGTTATCTGCCGCTGCGTCGTAGTGCAGTAATAGGTCGGAGGTGATAACAGCGGTGCTACTCAAGGTATCATCGTTATCGGTATTTTGGTCACTGATGAGGTTGCCGGTAATCGCACTCTCTTCATTCACCGTGTAATCATTATCTAATGCCGTGATATTTGTACCTGTAACCGAAATATTGATAGCCTGAGATGTGCCATCCGCGGTTGTGACAGTCACAGTATCAATAACGGTATCATTAGGGGTAAGCGCCTGCAGTGCGCTTGAGCTATTGTCAGCGGTATAAATCCAATTACCTGCAGTGTCGATGTTCAGTGTGCCAAAATTACCGGTGCCTGTTAGCTCTGATGCGGCGACAAAACTGTCTTCTCCTACATCCAGATCACTGATGGTCAGCGTGCCAGAGACAATAATATTACCTGCGCCATTGAGGTTGGTATCCTCGGTAATTGCGGCAGAATTAATGCCGCCAATAGTGGGGGCGTTATCATTAACACGTATGATATTACTGTTGCTGCTTGCACTGGTTTGGAAGGTGCCATCATTGGCCTCGACAGTAATATTGAGGCTGTTAAGGTTGAGGACATCATCATTGATAGCATTGACTCCGTCGCTAGTTAGTTCGACGGTATTACCGTTGAGGACAAAATAATTGTCCGTGTTATTCAGTAATTGGTAAGTGAGCGAATCGCCGTTAGGGTCGCTAGCGGTAAACGTGGCAATAGTATCGCCATTGGTGACTGATTCTTCAGTGACATCAACCGCAGTAACATTGATGACTGGTGCGTCGTCATTTACTCTTGTAATAATGCTGGTATCGCTGGCACTGGATTGTAAGCCGCCGTCGCTGGCTTCAACGGTGATCGTTAGATTATTCAGGTTCAAGTTATCATCGTTAATGGCGCTAACACCCGCAGCGGTTAATTCTACATTTGTACCGTTAAGGGTGAAATAACCGTCATTATTATTGAGTAAACGGTAGCTAAGGGTTTGCCCATCTACATCATTGGCTGTGAAGGTGGCCATCACATCGCCGACACTAACAGCCTCTTCGGTGACGTCTACGGCAGTCACCGCGATGGTTGGCGCATTATCGTCATTATCCCGTGTAATGATACTAGTATCACTGGCACTGGCCGATAAATCGCCATCACTGGCCTCGACAGTAATGGTGACACTGCTTAAGTCGAGGGTGTCATCATTGATGGCAGTAACGCCGGTGGGGGTTAGTTCAACATTGTTTCCGTTAATGACAAAGTACCCGTCACTATTATTGAGTAGTGCATAAGTGAGGCTATCGTTCTCAGGGTCACTGCTGGTAAAGGTTGCGATGACATCACCGCTATTAATCATCTCTTCTGTGATATCAAGCGCCGTTAGACTGATAGCTGGAGCTTCGTTAACGCGAGTAATTTGGCTGTTATCCGTCGCGCTGGTTTGTAGTGCGCCATCGCTGGCTTCAACCGTAATATCTAAATCTAACAGGTTCAGTGTGTCATTATTGATGGCGCTAACACCGGCAGAGGTGAGCTGAACCGTATTACCGTTTAGCGCAAAGTAACCATCGCTGTTATTTAAAATTTGAAAAGTCAGAGGGTCGTTCGTCGGATCGCTAGCAGTAAAATTAGCTACAACATCACCCACGCTGACAGACTCTTCTGTTAGGTCGTTAGCGACAACCGTAATGACCGGTGCATCGGGATTAATCACATTGATCGAGACGGTCGCTGTATCGGTCTCTCCATTGTTGTTTCCAATGGTATAGGTAAATGTTTCCACCCCTTTAAAACCTGTGTTGGGGGTGTATTGATAAGAACCGTCAGCCGCCATTATTAGGCTGCCATTATCTAAACTGATGGGGCTATTTAAACTGATAGGCGTGCCATTTACCTGTGTCACACTAAACCCGGCAATGGCTTGATAGTTGTGTGCAACACTGGCATTGGGCAATGCGGTTTCATAAAAATTGAAGCTCGCAATTTCTCCTTCAAAGGCAGTGGGAGAGTTAAAATTAATGCCTTCATTGTTAATGCCTAAACCGCCATCATTACTGCCTGCCCAGTCATTAATAACGCCGCTGGTGTCTTGGCTTGCAAGGGTGCCGTTGACATATAAACTCACTGTACCACCGACAGTGATAACCCCCACTAGTTGAACAAATTCACTGGTAGGGTCAACGCCAATAGTCGCTAAATCATAATTCAATAACACATTGGCTGAGCCGTCTTTTACAAAAAACTCAACTACAGTGCCATTAATATTGAGAGCAACACCATCACCTGTGGCGCCGGTTTCAAATAAAACATCGTGGTCACTGGTATCCGCAGCGCGAAACCATAATTCAAAAGAGGCTGAATTATTCGAGGGATTGCCGGCAATACTTTCAAACGAGTCGTCATCACCCGATAAATCGGAGAACTGTGCGCCTGTACTGTCGCCCGGGTTTACATTAAAACGATAGGCCTCTGTAATACCGGTGAGTGCCGATGTGACGGTATTAGGGGTGAAGTTTCCAGACGGATCAAGATCCCAAACGAAGTCGGTAGAGGGTGGGGTGGGGCTGGTGTTTTCCCAAACGCCATTGTTGTTAGTGTCGCTGGCCGCATCGTAATGGAGTGTTAATCCTGTTGTGATAATGTTACCGGTATTGGGTACATCATCATTGTCGGAGATACTATTTAAGATAACATTACCGGCTAACGCGTTATTCTCATTGCTCGTATAGGCATTGTCAGTGGCAGTAATATTCACGCCGTTAATCAGCACGGTAATATCGTGTGTCGTTCCGTCAATACTGGCTACTGTTAGCGTCTCTGTTAACTGATCGCTGGGTGTGAGTGTCTGAATGACACCTTGGTTGTTATCTGCGATGTATGTCCAGTGGCCGCTTGTATCAATGGTTAATGTGCCATAGGTGCCAGTGATGGCTGTCCCAATAAAGTGAGCTTCTCCCGCATCGGGGTCGACAATGGTCAGTGAGCCAGAAGCCACCAGTTGCTGGCTAGCATTAATATTCCGGTCCTCCGTGAGTGTTTCGGTATCGTTGCCACCGATGACAGCACTTGTATCATTGTCGATAATTGTCGACGTTGCACTAACACCGCCAATAATAAGATCAATACTTTCATCATTCTCATCTTCGCCATCTTCGATGCTCGTAATCGTCACGGTAAAACTACTGACACCGGCAGGCACAGTAATGAAACCGTTATCCAAGATGACGCCGTTGCTAAAGGTGGGGGTGTTAGTAAAGTCGGTCGTTGCTGCAGTATTAGCGGTTAATGAAAAGGCAAAACTTGTGCTATTGATAGATGGATTACTTAATGTCACTGTGTGAGCTAACGCGTCGCCTTCTGTAGCACTGGCAGTACTAATTGTTGCTATGGTTGGCGTTAAATCATTATCAATAATGGTGCCGGTAGAACGTACACCATCAATAACAATATCCAGTGTTTCATTATTTTCTTCAAGATTATCATCGATCGTTGAAACGCTAACGGTAAATTCACTGACACCCGCCGGTACGTTAATAGAACTGCCCGTTAATATTACGCCATTGCTGAATGTTAATGTGTTGTTGGTATCCGCCGTCGATACGCTACCATCGCTACGATCAAAGCTAAAACTAATGTCTGACGTAAATGCATTACTAAGAGTAACGGAATAGACGAGTTCTTCGCCTTCGTTATTATTGGTACTAGTAATATCAGTGATATTAGGAAAAGGAACTGTATCAATGGTGGGTGGTAATAATGTCGCTGTGTTTGTACGATTCGTTAGCACGTTATTACTATCTTCTTGAGTGTTACTTTCTACATTGTCGATGTCATCGATAGCGCTATTTTCTGTAGTGGTACTTGCATTTTCGGGTATTGTCTCTGGCAAATTACTGCGAATGCTAACTATACTCTCTACTAACAAGCCGTTATTTGTTGTGGTATTTAAAGGGGGAATACCTGCCGACGGAGCGCTAAAAGCTTCTTCTAAATTAATCGGCTCTTCTATAACGGTATTGGTATTTTGCTCGTTGCTATCAGCAAAAATATTTAGCCATTCGGGTGGTGGTGTTTTACCAATATGGATCAGGTTACTTAACGAGGATTGGGGCAGTAAAGATTCAATGCGATCAAATAAAGCAACGTCAAAAGTGACAGTTTGAATTTCTCCGACCAGTGCAAAGCCACGGCTATTACCCAGTGGGGAATGGTTGTTAATTGCCACAATCACGGAAGAATTACTAGAAGTAATAAGCGTATCACCAGGCAGAAGCTCATCCCCAAGTTGAGCGTTTACAGACTCACCTGATGCACGAATAATAACGGAAATCCCTTCTCCTCGAATATTGCTAATCGAGCCGACCGTTGTCTGCTGAATCATACACACCCTCCGATGTAGAGAGATTAAATAGCGTTTTTACCTAAAAGTAGGTTTATGGCTTATTCATAGTATCCGCCATAATGTGTAAAAGAGGTAATACCTTTTTGGCATATAAATCATTTTTTTGTGCGATAAAGAATATGAGCTTCTAGCGAATGTTATCAACTTATCTTAGTGGCATAGTCTGCAGGTAAGGTATCGATATATCGAAAGGGGCCGCCTAAAAACGGTGGAAATCCGATGCCAAATATTGCGCCAATATCACCATCTCTAGCGCATTGGATAACTCTATCCGCTAAACATCGTTCTGCCTCATTAAGCATAGGGTATAGGCAACGCTCGACAATGATTTGTTCATCCATATCAACCTGCTTTTGAATGTTAAGCTCGGTATAAACTTCAGGGTCGATAGCGTTTTTATCTTTTCCTTGATAATCGTAAAAGCCTTTTTTTACCTTTTTTCCCAAACGATTGTTGCTAATTAATATTTCCTGAACGCCGCAGCTTTTCATTCTTTCGCCAAACGCTTTTTCTAATATGGGCTGTATTTTACTACCGATATCAATACCCACCTCGTCTAATAATTTGATAGGCCCTACGGGGAAGCCAAAGCGAGTGAGCGCGCGATCAATCTTATCAAACGCAACGCCTTCCATGCCTAGCTGCATAGCGGCATTAATATAAGGCACGAGAATACGGTTAACGTAAAACCCTGCACAATCATCAACAACAATGACGGTCTTGCCTTGTTGTCGGCCAAATTCAACGGCGGTTGCAATGGTTTGATCAGATGTGCCTTCGTGCTTAATAATTTCGAGTAATGGCATTTTTTCAACGGGAGAAAAGTAGTGCATGCCGATAACGTTTTCAGGTCGCTGTGCTTTCGCGGCAATATCTTTGATGGGGATTGATGAAGTGTTACTCGCAAAAATGGTATTAGGATTGTTGAGTGATTCAATCTCTGCCAGCATTTTTTGCTTGATGTTAATATCTTCAAACACTGCTTCAATGACGATGTCACAGTTTGAAAAACCGGAATAATCTAAAGTCGACGATAATCGGTTCTTTCGCTGCGTAGCCATTTCTCCGGTGACTATTTTGCGCTTCACGCGTTGTTTGTAGTAATCATTAATGTGGCGTTGAGCGCGTAGCATGCCATCATGACTAATATCTTTTATCCTGACCGTTGCCGCTGTTTTTTCAAGAGAAATAGTAGCGATGCCAGCACCCATTAACCCGCCACCTAAAATACCTAAGGCGTTAGTTTTTTTTGCGGGGGTGATTGTCTCGATAAATGTTGCTTTTTTGAGTTCGGTGGTTGAAAAATAAATATTGATTAACGCTTTGGCTTGAGGTGAGACTGTTAATTCACCAAATTTTTTCGCCTCGTAAGCTAAAGCTGTAGTGATAGGACGATGCAAACCATACCGAATGACATCAAGTATCGCCAATGGTGCAGGGTAATGCCCCTGTGTTTTTGTAAGCACTTTTTTACGTACCATATAGAGGATGAAATGGCTGATGCCGGGTAGCGATAATACACGTTGTGACCAAGGTAAAGGCTTTCGTTGGTAGTGGTTGTTGATTAGCTTAATGGCTGATTTTTTTGCCGCGCTGAGTAATATACTCGCTGGTACGACTTCATCAATCATTCCCAATCGTAACGCACGTTTTGTCGATAACTGTTTTCCGGTAAGCATCACATCAAGCGCATTGGGCAGGGCAATGAGCCGCGATAATTTAGTGGTGCCGGTTGCTCCGGGTAATAAACCCAACATTACTTCGGGCAAACCTATTTTGGTGGTTGGATTATCGTTTGCAATACGATAATGGCAGGCAAGAGATAGCTCGTAGCCTGCACCTAAGCAGAGATTATTGATCGCTGCTATATAAGGTTTTTGGCTATGGCTAATCGTTTGTAACAAACGGTGTGCTTGTTCGACAATGGCAGTTCCTTCTTTGGCTGTTTGTGCTTTTTGTAGCATGGAAATGTCTGCACCAGCGATAAAGCTATTATTTTTTCCGCTAGTAATAATCACTGCACGTATTTCGTCGTTGGCATCAATATCTTTAACCAGAACATCAAACTCTTCCATCACCTGCTGGTTCAGTACATTCATCGATTCATGCAGTACATCAATCGTTATCGTAAGAATGCCATCGTGATCTAATACGATCGAAAACGCCGGCTTTTTGTTTTTTGTGCTCATCGTATACTTACCGTGTTTGTTTTTTGTTGCTGCTGCTCATTCACTTGTCGTTATATTTTATCTGGCTTGTTACTCAGCTTCTAAAATCATAGCTGCACCAATACCTCCCGCTGCACAAGCCGTGGTTAATGCGGTTCCGCCTCCGCGGCGTTTTAACTCGTGCAGTGTTTGCGTAACGATTCGACCGCCAGTCGCCGCAAATGGATGGCCGTACGCAAGAGATCCGCCGAGAACATTAAATTTGCTCATGTCGATATCCCCTAAGGCTTTTTTACGCTGTAAATAATCGCTTGCGTATTGCTTAGAAGCAAATGCTTTTACATTGGCTAATGTCTGTGCCGCAAATGCCTCGTGCATATCAATAAGTGTGAGATCGTCGAGTGTCATTCGCGCTTTTTTAAGTACCTTAGACGAGGCTTGTGTTGGTCCCATTAATAAATCTTTTTCGACGGTGTTCGCCGTAAAGGCATAGTGCTTGATATAACCCAATGGCTCGTAACCCAATGCTTTTGCTACGGACTCTTTCATTAATAGCAAGGCACATGCGCCATCGGTGAGTGGCGTGCTATTGGCCGCAGTCACGCTTCCGTGCTTTCGATCAAAAGCGGGTTTGAGTGAGGATAATTTATCGAGTGTTGAATCGGCGCGAATATTCTCATCGCGTGTAAAGGCTTTATTATAGGGTTCCGTGTAAGCGGCGATCACTTCTGCAGTGAGCTTGTCTTCTTCCCAGGCGGCATTTGCTAGCTGGTGCGAACGTAAAGTAAATTCATCTTGTTCACGGCGACTAATGCCAAAGTCTTTGGCCATTTGCTCTGCACTATCTCCCATGCGTAATTGGGTGGTGTATTCTGCAATAGCCGGAGGTGTGGGGAGTAAATCGCTGAGACGTGTACCTTTAAACGCCTTAAGTTTTGCTCCCAAAGAGCGCGCTTTATTGGCTGCAACCAGCTTCATAGCGAAGCGATCGCTAAAACAAATCGGTACAACACTAGACGAATCAGCGCCACCGGCAATCCCTATTTTTATCGCATTAGTTTTAATTCCATCAACAACCGAAGCTACCGACTGAAAACTCGTTGCGCAAGCGCGCGATACGCTATAAGCATCACAAGTCACTGGTAGCGGTGTGCCAAGCACCACTTCCCTTGCAATATTAGGCGCTTTGGGTAAAGCGACGACTTGTCCGTAAATGAGTTGATCAACACTAGTCGTATCGATATTTGTGCGTGCGATTAATTCCTTAACCACCATTCGGCCCAAATCAATAGCGTTAATAGAACGGTAGAATGTTCCTTGGCGGGCGAAAGGGGTACGTAGCCCCGATACTACAGCGATGCGATCAGGCATGGTTCACTCCTTTTGAGTGTTGATATAGAAATGTTTTAATTATTATTAGTTTTTGAGAGTGTCTTACGACGACATACTCATTACTTTATGTATGGTTTATACGCTTTTAGCGACGATAATTTGCAGTTAATAGTCTATTCTTATACCGTAATATGTCTCTAGTATAGATTATAAATAAAAAAAGCGTCGTTAATACCAATTAACCTCTGCTAGGAGTGAATGAAATGACATTATTGTTCTTACTGGTTGCCATCGGCATTATTTTTTTCTGTGCCTATGCTCAGTACTCATTATTGGCCACTGGTTTATTACTATCGGCTCTGACCGTGCTTCAGTGGGTGACTACGGGCGCTAGTCTATTTGTTGTGGTACTTGCGGCGGTGTCTATTGTTTTTATCTTATTAGCCCAAAAATCGTTACGACAACAATTAATGAGTCGTCATATCTTTAATTGGTTTCGTAGTGTCTTGCCCGATATTTCCCAAACAGAACAAGAAGCCATTGATGCCGGTACCGTGTGGTGGGATGGTGAGTTATTTAGTGGTAAGCCTAACTGGAATAAATTGCTGTCACTCCCCAAGCCCAGCTTAACTGAAGAAGAGCAAGCCTTTCTTGACGGCCCAGTGGTTGAGCTATGCCGAATGATGGATAACTGGAATATCAATCACAACCTTGCGGTGATTCCTCCCGAAACCCTCAAATTTATTAAAGATAAAGGCTTTTTGGGAATGATCATTCCTAAGGAGTATGGGGGCTTAGGTTTTTCGGGTACCGCGCAATCAGAAGTGCTAAGCCGTATTTCAGTGACAGGCGGTTGTATTAGTATTTTTATTGGTGTGCCCAACTCTCTAGGCCCGGGCGAATTACTCATTAAATATGGTACCGAGGCACAAAAAGATCATTATTTACCGCGCCTTGCTAAAGGCGTTGATGTGCCCTGTTTCGCGCTCACGGGGCCACTTGCGGGCTCTGATGCAACATCACTACCTGACCAAGGAATCGTCTGCAAAGGCGAGTTTAACGGCGAAGAAGTGGTGGGTATCAAGCTCAACTTTGAAAAACGTTACATTACGCTTGCGCCTGTGGCCTCAGTGATTGGTTTAGCGTTTCAATTATCTGATCCTGAGCATCTTATTGGTGACAAAGATGACTACGGTATTACCTGTGCATTGATTCCTCGTAAAACCAAGGGCATTCGTATTGGGCGTCGCCATAAACCCATAGGTGATGCGTTTATTAATGGCCCTATCTTTGGTAAAGATGTATTTATCCCGCTGGATTATATTATTGGTGGTGTGGATATGGCGGGTATGGGCTGGACGATGCTCGTGAATTGTCTATCGGTTGGGCGCTGTATTACCTTGCCCAGTATTGGTAATGGTATGTCGAAGCAAATGCTAATGGGCACCTCAGCATACGCGGCTGTGCGTCAACAGTTTGGTTTACCGATTGCAAAATTTGAAGGTGTGCAAAAACCGTTGGCGAGAATCGCTGGTTACAGCTATATCGAAAATGCCGCCTGCGCCCACACGATTCAATCATTATCTTATGGTGAAAAACCTAGCGTTCCATCGGCTATTTTGAAATACCACGTGACCGAAATGGCGCGTCAATGTTTGGTCGACGCGATGGATATTCATGGCGGTAAGTCTATTATGACCGGCCCCAAAAACTATGTGGCCGACCCATATATGTCGATCCCAATTTTGATTACGGTCGAGGGCGCAAATATTATGACGCGTAACCTTATGATCTTCGGCCAAGGGGCGACACGCAGCCACCCCTACGTGTTAAAAGAAATGCAGTTGGCGAAGCAGCCTGTGAGTGACAGAACGGTAGCCGAGTTTGACGACACTTTTTTTGCTCATATAGGTTTTTCGATAGGCAATGCAGTGCGTTCATTTGTGTTGGGCATCGCGGGTAGTTTATTGAGTAAAAACCCTGGGCATGCACGTTTAGCAAAACATTATCGTGATCTTGATCGTCTCAGTGCTAACTTCGCGCTTATCGCCGATGTGTCTATGCTGTCGTTGCAATCCAGCTTAAAATTCAAAGAGATGTTGTCGGCTCGCTTGGGTGACTTACTTAGTCATTTGTATATGGCGAGCATGGTGTTAAAACACTACGAAAATGAAGGCTGCCCTGAAGATGAATACCCTTTGGTGAATTGGAGTTTGGCGCATTTAACGAATGAGTATCAAGTGGCGGTTGATGAAATTTTACAGAACTATCCTAACCGCTTTGTCGCACTTAAATTGCGCTGGTTAATATTCCCACTGGGCAAGCCTTTTTCAGCGCCTAAAGATACTTTAGATACTCAGGTGGCAGAATTATTTACACGCAATACGCCATTGCGTCAGCGCTATCTGGCAGAGGTGTTTTCTGAAAATTCAACAATTAATCCAGCTGGTCAAGTTAATCATGTGTTTTTAGAAAATGCGCGTTTACAACCGATCGTTAAGAAAATTTTTGCTGCGATTAAAGCGAAAAAAATATCTAAAGCAATCGGTAGTCAGCAAATTAGTTTAGCGAAAGAAGCTGGAGTGATTACTGCCGCAGAAGCGAAGGAGCTAATGGCCTACGATAAGCAGCTTATGGATGTTATTCACGTTGATCACTTTTTAGAAAAAGAACTTGTGCGTACAGCGCCTGTAGCTAAAAAAGCAGCGGCGAAGAAAACAGCATCTCAAAGAAAAGTCGCGCCTAAGAAAAAGGCAGAGACTAAACCGTCGGTGTCTAAAGAGAGTTGATTAAAAGCGGTAGTGTAGTTGTGCAGCAAGGGTGTGAATATTGACATCATTGTACTCACCAATTAACCGACCAATTGATGTGTTGTTACGAGTAATATCTTGGTTAACTGGCGCATTATCAAAGGCGATATACCGGTAGGCGATGTCGAGTTGTAAGCGCTCGTTGAGTTGGTAGCTGGCACCCATGCTATACCACTGTCGATCGGAATCGACAGTGCGCACAGTTCTGGTCTCATCAGGAATTGGCGTTTCATCAAACGCGATACCTGTGCGCAGGGTCCATCGGGGGCTGAGTATGTAATCCGCACCTAACGAAAAAGTACTCGAATCATTCCAGCGCGTCACCAGTAATGAATTCTGACTGGCAACACCATCGGGAAATAGAACATTCAACTCCTGAAATCGGCTCCACCGAGTCCAACGATATCCCAAAGATAGCGTCCATTGTTCCGATAGTGGCTTGGTATACCCAAGGTATACGCTATCTGGTGCGGTAAATTTTGCGGTTGCATCAAAGCGGCCGTCATCAGCTGCTGATAGGTTGGCAAACGTCGCTGCCCCTTTAATGTCGTGGTCCACTTTAGAGCGGTAGCTAAGCCCCAGTCGTGAGTTATCAGCTAGTGTGAGCATGATCCCGGCATTATACCCCCATGCGGCACTGTCGCCTTCGATAGTAAGCGTAGAATCATCTGCCGCTGGGCTAACCGCACCACTGAGCGTCGCATCTAAGGTCTGGTAACTCACTCCAAAACCTATCAATAAAGAATCGCTGATTGCGTACGCAAGCGATGGGTTGAGATTGATGGTGGTGATTTTGGTGGTAAGCCCACTAAAACGACCAATAAAGTTATCATCGTAGTCGGTATAAGTGGCAAAGGGTGAGTTCAGCGCTAAACCGAATTGCCACTGGTGATTAATCGGCATAATAAAATATGCGTTGGGGGTAATGGTGTTTTGTCCGCCATCATTATCAATGCCAGTATTAGCTCCCGTGCTTGCGATGTCGGTAAATTCACTGGTGGGGCGAATAAAGGCTAGCCCTAACTGTACTTGTTGACCTGTTAATATTGCCATACCTGCAGGGTTAAAAAAGGCTGCCGAGGCGTCATCACCCATGCTGCCATAGCCGGCGTGAGAGCGGCCGAGTGATGTGACGCTGTGGTCGGATAGTTGAAAACCACCGGCTTGAACCGCTGTGTTTATACCTAAGGTTAATGCAAGAGTTAAGTATCCATAAGCGATCAAAGAGCATTGAATAAGCCGGTTTTTAACGTTGTTAGCAGTAGAAGCTTCTTTAATCATAAGGATGTCAATTTGTGCTTTTTATATCCTTATAGTGATCGGTCAACCGGTGTGTTTACAAGTGTTAATGTTGTGGCGGTAATTGCTCTACCAATGTTGCAATATTAATTGCGGTTTCATTATTGTGGGTAATATCGGCATAGCGTTGATACAAGGGAAGTCTTTCGTCATAGATGTCATTAAACGTTTGCCCTTCAGAGCAGGCGATGCCACGAGGCCCTTGCCCGCTAATACGCTTCTCAAGTTCTTTTACACTAACGTCTAGAAAAATAACTGTGCCCATTTTCTTTAAATGCTGCATAGCTGTATCGCTGTAAACGGCACTGCCACCGGTAGAGATCAGTACATTATCAGCATGTAAGCCAAGTATGACTTGTTCTTCGATAGAGCGCAGTACAACATGTCCGTCGTTATCTTGAATATCTTGTAGTTGTCGCCCTTCCTGTGTTTGAATCAGGATGTCGGTGTCGATAAAATCTAGGCCTAGTGTTTTTGCGAGCTGTACACCAACGGTGCTTTTCCCTGATCCAGGCATTCCGATAAGAATTATATTCATGTTACATTTGGCTACTTTTATTACTGTTGAAAGGTGTGACTTTTGTTGAAGCTATATCTGTCGAGAGTATTTTTCTCGAGTGTTAAGAGTCTTTAAATATGGCGCGAATGATAGCTTTATGGACGTTTGCCTGCAAACTTTATAGTGAACCATCAGTTAAAAGTGCTTGTTTAGCGCTACAAGACCAGTACGGCGTTAATGTACCGCTACTATTAACGGCTTGCTGGGTGTCTAAACACAATATCGTGCTAAGCCCTGAAGTTGCTGAGCATTTATATAGCCGTGCCGCACAATGGGAGTCGGGATGTATTGAACCGTTAAGACGGCTACGGCGGGATATGAAAATGGTGCATACAAACAATCTCGACGATGGCAGTGGCAATAGCCATGAGTGTAGCCAGTGGTCTCATGTGCGTGAGCAAGTCAAAAATGTTGAACTTGCCGCTGAGAAGGCATTGTTGGGTGCGTTAGAGCAGGTAGTTATGGCAAGTTGTTCGGTGGGGGCTAGCGTTAACGTCGCCACTCAATCTGTTGTGATGAATATTCATCATTGTATCCCCCATCTTTTGACGGCTGATTCTAGCCGCTCGTCATCGACTGCTGTTGTCGTTTCATCGTTAGCAACGATCATTCATGCAGTAAACCCTCTGATACAGTATGATGACGTCTTCGCCCAAGTTGAACGTCATTGGGTATGATTACATCGATCACATCCTCAGACTGCTTATGTTAGAAAAACATCGCTTAACGTACCTTGATGCGCTTGGTATCGAAAACTATATGCCGCGCTATGTGTTGCCAAATGCGCAACCATCGCAACTGTTATCTGATGATGCATTACGAGAGCCTGCGGCCTTTTCGACCGCCGATGTCGATGATTTATCGCCCTCTGCTCCGGCGTTGCTGCCAGATGAACCTTCAGCTCAGTTACCAAAGCCTATAGCACCCGTCGCTGATGAACTTATGCAGTCATTAGGCATTAAACCGGCAAGCGATGAACCGAAAAAAGCAAGCTTGCAACCAGAAGCGCTAGCTCGTAGTGACACTGCTGCAGTTGCCGATATTTCAGCTCAACCTCAATCGATCGTTAAGGAACCCGTGAGTGTTGATACCGCAGTATCAGCGGTTGCTCAAGGCGTGCGCTTCTCACTAAATGTGTGGCGTATTCGCGATGAACTTATTGTGATCGATTCTCGACAGCCCGCCTCTGCGTTACCCACGGATAAGTTACTGCAAAATATCTTGCGTAGTATTGGTTACCCTTTAGTGCAATTACCAAAAAGCGAACTATTACGTTGGCCGTTATTTAGCCAGCAAGCGACGCGTAAAAAAATGGCAGGTATTGTAGAGCAAACAAGTGAGGTTGATGAGGCAAGAGCAATGGTGCAAGCATACGTGTCAGCGCAGTATTCGAAGGCGCCCGTAAAAGCATTGCTGTTGTTAGGGCAGCATGCAGCGCAGTTTGCTCTTGCGCCAAAAAATACACCAGCCAGCAATGACAGTGGTGAGTTATCCGCTATCGACTTTTACGAGGCTCATAAAGGCTCGGTGGTATCATCCACGTGGGAGCATCATAATAGTCATGTCATTGTTGCTCCCAGTTTAGTTGATATGCTAAATGACCCCATGCAGAAACGCATCATGTGGCAGGCCTTACAGGTGTTGTTAACGCCATCGACACCATCGTGATTAGCTTGATTAATACACGTAACCAATCGTGTTATTGTGTACGTTCGATGCAAGAATCAGATCTTGACGCAGTGTTAGCGATAGAAATGATTGCTCAACATCACCCATGGTCTTCTCAAAGTTTTTTATCCAGTATTGGCTCCAATCATGATTGTTACCTGCTGACATCAGCCACGTGTAGCAAGACGATAGTGGCGTATGCGATTACGTCTACGGTCGTTGATGAAGCAGAACTACTGAATATTACGGTTAACCCCGCGTATCAACGACAAGGTATTGGCCTTTTATTATTGGATTACATTAGTGATTCTTTTGAAGCAACAATTAGCACTTTATTTTTAGAAGTTCGTCGCTCTAACTCACCGGCTATTGCACTATATGATGCGTCGGGCTTTAACGAAGTAGGCGTGCGTGCTAATTATTACCCTAGTAATAACGGCGATAATTACTCAAGAGAAGACGCATTAATTATGGCGAAAGCATTGTCGCTGTAGCGTTCTGACCTACACGAATAAACCATTTTTCTTTTTATATTTTATTACGCCCCGGAGGCCTTTTTGTTCACCCTTATCCCGTTAAGCGCACGCTATATGATATTGAGCGCTCTAGGTTTCGCCTTGATGGGGGTGTTTGTTAAATTGTCTTATGCTCAGGGAATACCAGTATTACAAATTGTTGCGGCTCGCGCATTGATATCCGCCCTGATCAGCTATGTTGATGTGCGGCGAAAAAAACTCTCAGTGTGGGGCACACGTAAAGCCCTGTTGTTTGCTCGTGGTGCGGTGGGTGCTATTGCACTGATCTTTGTTTATACCGCGCTCACACATTTGCCGTTTGCAGAAGCAACAGTATTACAATATTTGCATCCTATGTTTACCGCATTACTCGCCGTTTTTTTTCTACAAGAAAAAGTATATAAAAATACGTTGGCGTGTATTGCATGTAGCTTTTTGGGTTTGTTAATGATTGTACAGCCAGACTTTTTGTTGGCATTTTTTGAATCCGCTTATGTGACTTCTCATTATCCACTCTGGGCGATTGCGGCTGCAATTGCAGGTGCATTAGGGAGTGCGATTGCCTACGTATTGGTAAGAAAATTAAATGCGACTGAAGATAGCTCGGTCATTATTTTTTATTTTCCCATCATTGCCTTGCCGTTGTCTTTGATCTTGTTGGGAGATGAAATTGTGATGCCGCAAGGCTGGACATGGCTATTTCTATTACTGGTTGGTGTGACTACACAGATGGGTCAAATTGGTCTGACTAAAGCGATGAAGACAGAGGGTGCTGGCAAGGCGACCAGCTTTTCTTATCTTCAGGTTGTCTTTGCGATGGTGCTAGGTATTGTCATATTTAGCGAAATTCCAACACTGTGGACAGTAATCGGCGCCGTACTTATTTTAGTGGGCGCTATGGTGAATATGCTTCCAAGTAAGCATCGTCAATAAGAAACTGTAAATAAGAGCAGCTGCAAATAAGAGTGCAGTTAATATCATGTAAGGGGTTTTAATGGATAACAACGAAATACTACGTCGCTTGCGCTTTATTCTTTCTGCGGAAGATACCGCGTTGATTCAATGTTTTCAAACCGGTGGCTGCCAGTTATCACCAGCACATATTCAACCGTTTTTAGCGGCACAAAGTGACGATGAATATACGGTATGCGAAGACGCACATTTTATTCAATTTCTAGAAGGATTGATCATCGAGCGCCGTGGGCCTTCGCCGAAGCCGGTTTCGCCTCCTGCATCTATTGATAATAACGGTATTCTTAAAAAAATACGTATCGCATTAACATTAGAAGCCCGAGATTTAGATAATATTTTTATGCTTGCAGATTGTGAGATGTCTAGTCACGAAATATCTGCTCTATATCGTAAACCCTCGAATAAGCATTTTGTTCCGTGTGATGATGGCTTGTTAGAAAAGTTTTTTAATGGCTTAAGTGTTTATATGCGAACGTGACTTTTATCGTCAAAAATGGCGGTTTATGATGTTTTTTGCAGTATTTAGCGTCACTTCTGTCGATTACTTTGACTGTTTGTCGTCATTTTTGTAGACTTGATTCATTATTTTGATTTTTATCGTCATTTCTGGCGATTTAAGGTCGCTTCATGGTATAAGGAGCTTTTATGTTTGAATCCTATGATACGGATGCAATGGTTCTCCAATCGATTGGTCGGCGTATTGCGGATAATCGATTAGATGCAAATATGACACAAGCCCGTTTAGCTGAAGAAGCGGGTGTGTCTAAGCGCACCATTGAGCGTCTTGAGTCTGGCGAGTCGATACAACTGGCTAATTTGATTCGGGTGTTACGTGTGCAGGGTAAGCTCCCTTTACTTGAGGAGGTGTTTCCTGAGCCGGCTATAAGTCCATTGCAGCAACTTAAAATACAATCGGCTACAAAGAAAGTGCGCAAGCGTGCTTATCCATCGACCCGTTACCCACCAATTACCGCTAATCCCGCTAACAGCGAATCTACGACGAGAGAGATCAATGAACCACGACCAGACCAGCAATGGCAGTGGGGTGATGAATGAATACCGTGGCCGAAGTGGTGTTATGGGGAACCTCCATTGGTGCAATATCTTGGGATGATGCGCTCGGTTACGGTGCTTTTGAATACGACAAAGCATTTTTAACGAGTGGCATTCAAGTATCTCCCATCATGATGCCTTTATCCGACACCGTGTATCGCTTTCCTCAGCTAGACAAAACGGCGTTCTATGGTTTACCCGGTTTATTATCTGATTTATTACCCGACAAGTTTGGTCATGCACTGATTGATGCGTGGTTGGCGACGCAAGGTCGGCGTGCGGCCTCTTTTAACCCAGTTGAGCGCCTGTGTTATATCGGCTCGCGGGGTATGGGTGCGGTTGAAGTCAAACCAAGCATGGGCCCATCGACTGATCCATCGAGAGCTTTAGCGGTCGATCAGTTAGTGGATTTAGCGTCGACTATATTGTCAGAACGACAGCAGTTTTCTACTGCCTTTCGAGGAGATCAAGACTCGGCTGGATTACAAGATATTTTTCGTGTCGGCACATCTGCCGGTGGCGCACGAGCCAAAGCGATTATTGCGTGGAATGAAAAAACCAACGATGTACGTTCAGGCCAAATAGAAGCAGATACCGATTACTCTTATTGGCTGTTAAAGTTTGATGGGGTCAGCAATAATCGCGATAAAGAATTGAACGATCCTAAAGGCTTTGGCGCTATTGAATATGCTTATTATCTAATGGCAACGGCAGCGGGCATTGAAATGAGTCAGTGCCGGTTGTTTGAAGAAGGTGGCCGACAACATTTTATGACGCAGCGATTTGATCGTGTTAATCATAATGGCCGTTATCAAAAGCGGCACATGCAAACATTGGCTGCACTTTGCCATTACGACTTTAATCAAGCGGGCGCATATAGCTACGAGCAAGCATTCGCCACCATCCGCCAGCTTGGTTTACCGATGCAAAGTCTTGAGCAACAATTTCGCCGTATGGTGTTTAATATAGTGGCGAGAAACCAAGACGATCACGTAAAAAATATTGCCTTCTTAATGGATAAGCGTGGTCAATGGTCATTATCGCCTGCCTACGATATTACTTATAGTTACAATCCCGATGGCCTATGGACAAACCAGCACCAAATGACACTCAATGGTAAGCGCGATGGCTTTGTTCAGCAGGATTTTGATGATTGTGCCGCAACGATTGCTCTGGCGCGAGGGCGGGCAAAGGCCATCGTTGAAGAGATTATTGATGTGGTGAGTGCGTGGAAAATATTTGCTGGAAAAGCAGGTGTCGATATGCAGTGGCAAAATGAAATATCAAAACACCACCGCTTATCGTTTATGTGTTAATAAATTCTTTGATAGACGTTATTTTTAATTTTTATCACGTGTTTTCTTCCTGCAATTGTTTTTGTAACCACAGGGAAATATCGGTAATCTCTTCCATGCAAACACTATGAGCGATAGGGTAGGTGTGATATTTCGGTTGATAGCCGCGCAGGGTTAATTCGTTTATCGCTTGTTGGCCTAATACTTCATCGACAACATTATCAACCTCGCCGTGGCCAATAAAAATCGGAAGTGCTGCGTTTTTTTCACTGGCTGCGATGGTTTCTTTGGTGGCAAAATAGGTGGATAGTGCAATTAATCCGCCGAGCTTTTTCGGGTAGCTTAACGCAGCCTCATAAGCCACGGCACCGCCTTGTGAAAAACCCGCAATAAAAATACGCTCGCTAGGAATACCACGTGTAATTTCTTGCTCAATTAATTCACCGACTGCTTGCGACGATTCCATAATTTGCTGGGTGTCAATCACACGATCAATACTCATCGAAATAATGTCATACCACGCCGGCATCACCATGCCGCCATTCACGGTAACCGTACGGTTGGGTGCATGAGGGAAAATAAAGCGAACACCCATGGGGAGTCTTAACTCAGGTACTATCGGTTCAAAATCATGTCCACTGGCTCCTAGCCCATGCAGCCAGATAACGGAGGCGGTTGGATTGGGTTGCGTGTCGATTTCGAGATATTTTAGTGATGGCATAAAAACAATGTCTACTGTCAATAAAGGGAGTTAGTAATGGTCTATAATAAATGGCGTAAATTATAACGTACTTGTTTTGTTGAGTGTTTCGGCTTAATCAAATTGAATACGTTTTTTGGGTGTTTGCGTTGAATACTGAGGTGAATGGTTGGGCGAGTATTTTTCGCGCAGCGGTTTAAGCACTGCACGGCTACCATCAATATGTAATACTAAGGCCAGTTGTAGCCATTCGCCCAGTTTGCCGGTTGGGAAGCCTTGCTTATCAAACCACAATAAATATTCTTCGGGTAAATCGGCCAATAGAAATCCTTGATATTTTCCAAAGGGCATCGTTTCTGTAACCAGCGCGTAAAGGTTTTCTGGGGTTAAGACAGAGGGTTGATCCATTAGTGACTCTCCTTCGCGGTAGTTGCTGTTACTTGCCATAAGGTATGCCCGCTTGCTTGATACTTTCTTTCAAACGCGGTGACGGTTTGCTCTGGTGTATAGGTATTGATGTGAATACGGTCAAAGCGTGCTTGATGTTTTTCGCTAATTAATAGCGCATGATAAAACTCATCAGCATAAATTGACCAGTTAGTACGTAACTCAATCGCTTCACTAATTGTAAGTAAACTCGCCCATGCTGCATCTCCATGCCAGCGGCGTTGTAAGTGTTTAGGTTTGGGGTAAGGGTTGGGGTAGAACAGCGTGTGTTTGGCAAAGTGCCAGCCGTTTTGTTCAGCTAATTGCCAGAAGTCTGTGCATTCAGCGCGCAGCAGTAAGCTGTTTTTGGGGAGTGCTTGGTTGTCGTTATTTTCGAGTCGCTTCAGTGAGCGATCAATGCCAATCACCAAATGGTCCGGATACGTATGGGCAAGGTAACGCGTACTTTCCCCCGTACCGCAGCCGCTGTCGAGTATGGCGAGTGGCTGTCCTAATGATTGCCAATGCGTGTGAGCGTGCGCAAACGCCGTACGGTTATGTTCCGCAATGGGTTTTTGTGAGCGCTTAGTTAAATGCTTACAAACGGTCGTTTCTAGGTTCTCATGCCGCCCTTGTTGGGGCGATGTGACGGGCTTGGCGGGAGTAAAACTCATAATAAAAATGAACTGTTTCAACGAAAAAGCGTATCAGTCTACATTATCACTCAAAGAATAAAAGGCCAGCCATGAAAAAGCCCATTACTCCAGCGCACCCAGCTAACGCCAATGCCGCCGCATCGTCCAATAGTGAAAACACCAGCGCGCACCCACGCCCGCCTTGTCGCGGTTGTCTGCCTGATTGTCCCAATTATCTACACTGCGATGGTAAGCCTTGGCGCGAAACAACCGGCGTGCAATAAGCGCTTTTATCGCCCCTCCAAGCTCGCACATAAAATTTACCCCTTTAAGTTCACCCATCCGCGACCACGCTTTTTGATCGAATAGCGTGCAAACCATCCCTTCTGCCACCTAATGCAGAAAAGTCGGCAGTAAAAGCCTTAATAACCTTGTTGGTTCCTCAACTTTCCCTTATTGTCTCATCTGTTTCACGGTGGATACGCTATTGCTGATAAAATATTGACCTTAAAAGAGGTCGCTGACTCTTATGTGGGCAGAGAAAACCGCGTATCGACTGGCCGCCGAAGGCAAGCTGCCCGGATTTAAAGTGGGTGGCAGTTGGCGCTTTAAGTGAGAGGATGTTTTGCAATGGATAGAAGAATAAAAGAAGAGAACAGAGTAGATGACCAATAACGAAGAACAACAGTTTTTAGCAGAGCTTGATAAAAAACTCTGGAATGCCGCTGATAAGCTACGCTCTACCCTTGATGCATCTCAGTACAAACATACCGTGCTGGGGCTTGTTTTCTTAAAGTACGTTTCCGACGCCTTTAAAATTCGCCAAGACGAACTCACAGCGCAATTTACCAACCCCGACCACGATTATTATTTAGACCCAGAAGACTTTGACGGCAAAGATTCAGAAGAATATGCTGAAGAGTTAAAGGTCGAGCTTGAGCAACGAGATTATTACGCCGAGGTAAACGTATTTTGGGTGCCAGCGGCAGCGCGGTGGCAATTTTTGCAAGACAACAACAAAACCGTTATTGGTGGCGCAGAGCTAAAGTTACCTGATGGCAGTACAAAAAAATTCAGCTCTGTTGGGCATCTAATCGACAACGCTCTAGAGCAAATTGAAGCGGATAACCAAAAACTCAAAGGCGTACTGAATAAGCTATACACCCGCTTGCAAATCGATCAAGCCAAGCTAGGCGAACTTATCGATCTAATCGCAACGATCCCATTCAACCATGCCAGCCTGAACTCCAAAGATATTCTTGGGCACGTATACGAATATATGCTCGGCCAGTTCGCCTTGGCAGAAGGTAAAAAAGGTGGACAGTACTACACGCCAAAATCTATTGTTAGTTTGATTGTGCAAATGCTTGAGCCATTCAAAGGGCGGGTATACGATCCTGCTATGGGCTCCGGTGGCTTCTTTGTACAAACCGAATCTTTTATCGACGCCCACAAAGGCCGCATTGGTGAAGTCTCTATCTATGGCCAAGAATACAACCATACCACTTGGCAGCTGGCCGCCATGAACATGGCCATACGAGGCATTGATTTTAACTTCGGTAAAGAGCCGGCTAATACCTACATCAATGATCAGCACCCCGATTTACGCGCCGATTACGTGATGGCCAATCCGCCTTTCAACATGAAAGAGTGGGACACAGGCGTCAGCGAAAACGATCCTCGCTGGAAATACGGCACACCGCCATCGGGCAATGCCAACTTCGCGTGGCTTCAACATATGCTCTATCACCTCGCGCCCAATGGCTCGATGGGCTTATTACTGTCTAATGGTTCCATGAGCTCGAATACGAACAATGAAGGTGCTATTCGTAAAAAGCTAATTGAAGAAGATTTAATTGAATGCATGGTGGCGCTGCCGGGGCAGCTTTTCACCAATACACAAATCCCTGCCTGTATCTGGTTTCTAACTAAAAACAAAGGGGCTAGAACGGCGGCAAGCGGTAGACAACTACGTGACCGTAAAGGCGAGGTATTGTTTATCGATGCGCGAAATTTAGGGTATATGAAAGACCGAGTTTTGCGAGACTTTACCGAAGACGATCTGAACAAAGTGACCGATGTCTTTCACAATTGGCGCCGGACAGGAGTCCAAGTGCCGCGTAGTCCAGGGATGGACGAGAGCGGCCCGATGGGCGAAGGCTATGAAAACATACCGGGCTTTTGTAAATCGGCAACCTTAGACGAAATTGCCAAACACGACTATGTTCTTACACCCGGTCGTTATGTAGGCGCTGCTGCCGAAGAAGACGATGGTGAACCTTTTGCAGAAAAGATGGCGCGCCTAACAGCGCAATTGAAGAATCAGCTTGAAGAGTCTGATCGGCTAGAGGCAGAGATAAAGCATAACTTGTCGGGGTTGGGTTTTGATGTCTGAGTTCAAAGAGGTAACAATCGGCGATGTGTGTTCTGTTGGTGATGGGGCGCATAGTAAAGTTAAAAGAACTGATTCAGGGATACCGTACTTAACTTCAAAAAATATTGGTCAAGGAAGTTTAAAGCTAGATAAACTGGATTTTATATCTGAGGAGTCTTTTGAGAAATTATTTTCTAAGGATAGCAAAGCGACAAGGCGACCTCAGCCGGGTGATGTGCTTTTTGGAATCATAGGTACATTTGGAAATGCATATTTATATAAAGAGCAAGACCATTTCGGTTTTTCCAGTTCAATTGGAGTTTTAAGGCCTGATCCTGAAAAGCTGGATTCCGAGTATCTGTATTATGTTGTTAGCAGTAAGCAATTTAAAGCTAATCACGCAAACCACAATGCGGGTTCAGTGCAAGGTTATACAAATATACCAACGGTAAAGGGGTTGCCTATTCCATTACCTCCTTTAGAAGAGCAGAAGAGAATATCAAAGATTTTGAAATCACTCGACGACAAAATCCAACTCAACCGCCAAACCAACCAAACCCTTGAAGCCATCGCCCAAGCTATCTTCAAAAGCTGGTTTGTGGATTTTGAACCCACCCGTGCCAAAATCGCTGCAAAGGAAAATGGTCAAGACCCTGAGCTTGCTGCTATGGCCGCTATTGCAGGCAAAGGAGTCGATGAGCTGAACAGCCTAAGTGATAAGCAACTCGAAAAACTCAAGTCCACCGCCGCACTCTTTCCAGATAATCTTGTAGAGTCTGAGCTAGGTGAAATCCCAGAAGGCTGGGAAGTTTCGACATTAGATAGTATTGCTGCATTTACTAATGGGAGTGTCAATGTAACTGAGTTGTCGCTAAAAAATTATGTTTCAACAGAAAATATGCTGAGTGGAAAAAAAGGTATCTCCGTTGCAGCATCTCTTCCCACAACTAAAACAGTTCCTTATTTTAGTAAAGGTCATATCTTAGTTTCTAATATCCGCCCTTATTTTAAGAAAATATGGCTGGCTCGTTTTAGCGGGGGGCGCTCCAACGATGTACTTGGTTTTAAAGCTATTGATGATGACTCAATCGAATTTTTATATAACTTGCTGTATCAAGATGGTTTTTTTAAATTCATGATGAAAACTTCTAAGGGTGCGAAAATGCCAAGAGGAGATAAAAAATCTATAGCAGGATGGGCAATAGTAAAACCAACACTAGCTGCTAGAAAAGCCTTCGGCAAAACCGTGAGTAGTTATTACAAGATAATTGATAGCAAAAGTATCGAAAGTAAATTGCTAGAACAAATTCGTGATGCCTTGCTACCCAAACTCCTCTCCGGCGAACTCACCACCCACGCCAATACCGCAGAGCTGGAAGCCTCTGCATGAACAAGGACTCAATACAAAAGACTAAGGGAATGACACGATGACACATGACACTGAACGTCAGCCAGCTATTCAACTATTTCAATCAGAAGATGGGCAAGTGCAATTAGAGGTGGCGCTAGAGCAAGACACTGTTTGGCTTTCGCAATTGCAAATGGCTGAGCTATTCGGCACTAAACGACCGGCAATTACTAAGCATTTGGGGAATATCTTTAAATCGAAAGAATTGCACGAGCCAGTGGTATGTTCCGTTTTGGAACATACCACTACGCATGGCGCCATAAGTGATAAAACGCAAACACGCCGCGTTAAATATTACAATTTAGACGCCATTATTTCTGTTGGCTATCGTGTGAATTCAAGCCGTGCTACGCAATTTAGAATATGGGCAACTCAGCGTTTACGTGACTATTTGGTACAAGGTTATACCATTAATCAGCAACGCTTCGACCAAAACGCCGCTGAACTGCAACAAGCTCTGGCGTTAATCAATAAGGCGGCCCAAAGCCCAGAGCTTACGCAGGAGTCGGGGCGCGGTTTAGTGGATATTGTGAGCCGCTACACTCAATCCTTTTTATGGTTACAGCGCTACGATGAGGGTTTGCTCAACGAGCCCACAGGCCAAGCTGGTGGTCATTTGCCCAGCCATCAAGAGGCCAGCGAGGCACTGGCACAACTTAAGCAAAACCTGATAGCCCGCGGCGAAACCACCGAATTATTTGCCAAGCCTCGCGGTGATGGCCTCAGTGCACTGTTGGGAAATCTTAATCAAAGTGTCTTTGGTGAAGCCGCTTATCCAACAATCGAAAGCAAAGCCGCCCATCTGCTGTACTTTGTTGTAAAAAATCACCCCTTCACTGACGGCAATAAACGCAGTGGTGCGTTTTTATTCGTGGATTTTTTGCATCGCAATCAGCGCCTCTATAACGCACAAGGCCATCCTTGTATTAACGATACGGGCCTAGCGGCCTTAACGCTGTTAGTGGCGGAATCTAAACCCGATCAAAAAGAAACACTTATCCGTTTAATTATGAATATGCTGGCGTAAGAGACGAAATAACGCGCTGATAGGAGCAAAAAACGTGATCACTGAAGACCAACTAGAACAGCTTTGCCTCGAATGGTTTCAAGCGATAGGTTACGACTATGTGTGCGGCTACGATATTGCGCCGGATGGTAGCAACCCAGAGCGCAGTGATTACCGTCAAATCGTCTTGCATCAGCGCTTGCTGCACAGCCTTACAAAGATAAATCCGCATATCCCTGCAGATACTTTGGAACGTGCCGCGTTACAAGTGGCGAAGCCCGAAACGCCAATTCTGATTAAAAACAACAAAGCCTTTCATCAAATGTTATTGGAAGGTGTAAAGGTAGAGTACAAAGACGCGCGCGGTGAAGAAAAACACGACTACGTGCGCTTGGTGGATTTTGATAACATCGCCAATAACCTGTTTTTGGTGGTGAACCAATTTACCTTGGTGGGCAGCAAGGGTAATCGCCGCCCGGATGTTATTGTGTTTATCAATGGTCTACCGCTTGCAGTATTAGAGTTAAAAAATCCAGCCGATAGCAAAGCGGATATTTGGTCGGCTTATCAGCAGATTCAAACGTATAAGGACGAAATTCCTGACCTGTTCGCTTTTAATGAGGCGCTTGTTATTAGTGATGGTCTCAATGCTCGCGTCGGTTCTCTGACAGCCAGTAAAGAACGCTTTATGGCATGGCGTACCGTCAGTAATGAACATGATAGACCGCTATTTGAGTATGCACTGGAAACATTGATCAGGGGCTTTTTTAAACCAGATTTATTTTTGGATTATGTTCGCCACTTCATATTATTCGAGCAGGCTGGTGGCTCTTCTGAAAACCCCGCCGCAGGCGCTACCATCAAGAAAATAGCTGGCTATCACCAGTTTCATGCCGTGCGTGAAGCGGTTAAGGCAACGGTTATTGCTGCACAAAGAGTGGATGGTATTGCCGAACCTAGAGCCAGTTACGCAAATAGAGTAGTGCCCGGTTCGGGTAAAGCCGGTGTTGTGTGGCATACACAGGGTTCTGGTAAATCGATCTCCATGGTGTGCTATACGGGTAAATTGCTCGCTCAACCTGAAATGAACAACCCGACAATTGTGGTAGTCACTGACCGTAACGATCTTGATGGCCAGCTCTATGACACTTTCGGTATGGCCGCTGAAACACTCAAACAAACGCCCGTTCAAGCCCAAGACCGTGATGATTTGCGAGACATTCTATCTTCTCGGCAATCTGGTGGGATTATCTTCACAACGGTTCAGAAATTCGCACTACTGAGTGATGAAACGTCTCACCCTGTGTTAAGCGAGCGGAAAAATATCGTTGTGGTAAGCGATGAAGCCCACCGTAGTCAGTATGGTGATAAAGCCAAATTAGTCGATATAAAAAGCAAAACGGGAGAGGTCATCGGTAAAAAGTATACATTTGGTTATTCAAAACATATGCGAGATGCGTTGCCCGCAGCCTCCTTTATTGGCTTTACAGGAACACCGATAGACTCTGCGGATAAAGACACCAGAGCGGTATTTGGTGATTACGTGTCTATCTATGATATTCAGGATGCCGTTGATGATGGGGCGACGGTGCCTATTTATTACGAGTCCAGATTGGCAAAGTTGAATATCAACGAAGCAGAAATGGAAGCCCTTAATGATGAAGTCGATGAAGTTATTGAAGATGAGGAAGACGTCGCAGCAAGGGAAAATACAAAATCTAAATGGGCGGCATTAGAAAAATTAGTGGGTAGCGAACCTCGTATTGCCTTAGTTGGAAATGACTTGGTTGAACATTTTGAAAACCGAATTGCAACCATGCCCGGTAAGGCTATGGCAGTTTGCATGAGCAGAGAAATCTGTGTTGATTTATACGATGCGATAGTCGCTATAAGACCTGAGTGGCATGGCTCTCCATTAGGTGAAGCCTCCGATCCAATGAAAGGCGCTATTAAAATTGTGATGACAGGGGCCGCTTCAGACAAAGAAAAGCTGCAACCGCATATCTACAATAAAGAAACTAAAAAGCTGTTTGAAAAACGCTTTAAGGATGTCAACGATCCTCTGCAAATCGTGATAGTGCGAGATATGTGGCTAACGGGTTTTGATGCGCCTAATTGTCACACAATGTACATCGACAAACCGATGAAAGGCCACAATCTAATGCAGGCGATTGCGCGAGTTAACCGAGTATTTAAAGACAAGCCCGGTGGGTTAGTTGTTGATTACATCGGTATTGCCAATGAATTAAAACAGGCGCTAAAAACCTACACGGGTTCAAACGGTAAAGGTAAACCAACACACGATACTCATGAAGCCTACGCTATCCTTCTAGAAAAAATGGATGTTGTTAGAAGTATGTTTGCTTCTCATGGCGCTGATGGCTCTGCTTTCGACTACAGCGGTTATGAAGAGAATGCATTGCAGCTTTTGCCCGGTGCCATGAACCATATTTTGGGACTTAAGGGCAGTAGTGGTGAATTAGATGGTAAGAAGCGCTTTCTAGACGTAATGGCTGCAATTAGCAAGGCTTACACACTTTGCGGAACCATGGACGAGGTAGAGCCGTTCAAGAAGGAAATTGCATTCCTTGGTGCGGTTAAGAATGCAATCAGCAAGTTCACCACTATTGATAAACGTCGCTCTGACGAAGAGAAAAACTCAGCGCTGAAGCAAATAATCGACAATGCCGTTATTGCCGATGGTGTTGATGACATCTTTAATTTAGTCGGACTTGATAAGCCAAATATTGGCCTGCTGTCTCCAGAATTTATGGAAGACGTAGCCAATATGAAGGAGAAGAATCTAGCTGTTGATTTGTTAGAGCGCCTATTGCGTGACGAAGTTAAAGCTCGGATGAAAACAGATGTGGTTTCTGAAAAGAAATATTCCGAGCGCATACAGGAAACGTTGCGCAAGTACCACAATAGAGCGATTGAAACGGCACAGGTTATCGAAGAGCTAATCAAGATGGCCAAAGAAATGGCCGAAGATGAAGAACTTGCCGCGAACTCTGGCTTAAACACTGATGAAATTGCTTTTTACAGAGCGCTTATTCAAAACGAGTCTGCTGTTAGAGAGCTAGGTGATAATAATCTTCGTGAACTGGCTAAACACGTAACCACCCAGTTGAGAAAAAGTACGACCGTTGACTGGCAGGTGCGGGATAGCGTGCGAGCGAAATTACGTAACCTTGTACGCCGAGCGCTTAGGAAGTGGAAATATCCGCCGGACAAAGCTGATGAGGCAATTGAGCTTTGTTTAAAGCAGGCTGAGGCATTGAGTGAGCATTGGAGTGCTGAAAGTGAGCGTTAGTTATCCACTACTATTTGACTGTGATAAAGTTTACAAGGAAATATTTGAGTAAGCTGAGAGTTTTAAGAAGAGCTGAGAAAATTAAAAACACATTTTAAAAAATATTGGTATTTACGGCGATAGCTCTCTTAAAAGCTGAGGATCATAAACTTAAAAATGTATACAAGTGTGTTGACCTAAAATCACTTTAAGTCAATAAGTATATTTACTAAAAATTTTTTAATGTCAATCTATGCGTTGACTTAGATATTGTGCCGGTATATAAATATGTATACTATTTGGGTGTTCGAGTACATATAAAGATTGTCCAGAGTAAAAGAGCATGAGTATAGACAAGATAGTAGCCAAGCAATATCGAGATAAGGTGAACCAAGCGGTCAGTCAGTTTGCTGGCTTATCTATGCTCCCTAACCATGGGCTTCCCAAAGAGGGTTGGCTGCGTACGGTACGAACGGCGCTGGGTATGTCTGGCACGCAATTGGCTAAAAAGCTGGGCGTTACTAAAGCCCGTATATCTAAGGCTGAACAAGATGAGCCGCACAGAAGTGTTACCCTGAAGACTATGCAATCTATGGCTGAGGCGATGGATTGCACGTTTGTGTACGCGATTGTACCCAAGCAAAACGTGGAGGATGTGATTAAAGCGCGCGCTATTGAAAAAGCGCGTGCTCAGGTAAAAGCGGCATCCACGCATATGGCGCTTGAATCGCAATCATTGAGTAAAGAGCAGCTCGAATTTGAAGTTGAGCGCATTGCTGCGCAAATTATCGATAAAATGCCATCCGACTTTTGGAATGATGAATGACGGATGATGATTCAAATCTCGGTGAGCACTTTATTGAAGGAGCCGATGGTGCGACACCCTGACGAGCTGGATGGCTTGAAGTTTAAGCACGTGAGCACTAGGGGGGAGCTAGACCAGCTTGAGCAAGCGAGCATCACCGAAGGGTTGAAGTGGTTAGATAAACAAAAGAACCCTGATGTGTTATCAGAGGCTTTTGTGTTAGAGCTGCACAAGCGGTTGTTTGGCAGTGTCTGGAAGTGGGCAGGGTCATTCCGGCGTACGGAAAAGAATATCGGTGTTGATCCGATACAGGTTGCTATCCAATTGCGGCAACTATTGGACGATGCTAAATACTGGGTTGAGCATGACACTTATTCGTCTAAAGAGCTGGCGGCTAGATTTCATCACAAGTTGGTATTTATCCACCCGTTTCCCAATGGTAATGGGCGGCATGCACGAATAATGGCGGATGCCATATTAACAAAATTATTAAATGAGCCTGCCATTGATTGGGCTGGTGGTTACAGGCTGGAAGCCATGAATGAGCGCCGCGATCAATATATTGCCGCGCTTAGAGCTGCTGATAGGCACGATTTGCGTGCTTTGTTGAAATTTGTTGGTGCTTAGTTTGTTGGCGCTCAAGAAATAGTAATAAATACAGGTGTAAATAAGGGTTTTAAAGATATGGCAGATGCCAATTTTATTAATGAAGTCGGTAAACGACGTACTTTCGCGATTATTTCTCACCCCGATGCGGGTAAAACAACCATTACCGAAAAACTGCTGCTATTAGGGCAGGCAATTCAGTTGGCGGGTTCGGTGAAGGGTAAAAAAGGCCCTCATGCGAAGTCGGACTGGATGAGTATGGAGCAGGAACGGGGTATCTCGGTAACATCGTCGGTGATGCAATTTCCTTATAAGGATCGCACCGTGAACCTGTTGGATACGCCGGGTCACGAAGATTTTTCGGAAGATACTTACCGTACGTTAACCGCTGTCGATTCGGTGTTGATGGTGATTGATGGCGCTAAGGGTGTGGAAGATCGTACTATTAAATTGATGGATGTATGTCGCTTGCGCGATACGCCCATTTTATCCTTTATCAATAAAATGGATCGTGATATTCGCGACCCAATCGATGTTCTCGATGAGATCGAAAGCGTACTTAAAATTGAAGCCGCACCGATTAACTGGCCTATTGGTATGGGTAAAGAGTTTAAAGGCGTGTACAACCTGTATACCGATACTATTCATGTGTATCAGCAGGGCATGGGACATATGCTTAATGACGATATTCGTATCCAAGGTTTAGATAGCGACGAAGCAACAGAGTTATTCGGCAGCTATGCCGAGGATATTCGTGATGAAATGGAATTAGTGCGCGGTGCGACGCATGAGTTTAATGCAGACGATTATTTAGCAGGCCGCTTAACACCCGTATTTTTTGGGACGGCGTTGGGTAACTTTGGTGTACGAGAAATGCTGGATGGTTTTGTTGAATGGGCACCCACACCACAACCACGAATGACCAAAGAGCGTGAAGTTAGTGCAGAGGAAGAAAAGTTTTCGGGCTTTGTATTTAAAATTCAAGCCAATATGGATCCTAAGCATCGAGACCGTATCGCCTTTATGCGCGTGTGTTCAGGTAAATACACCAAAGGCATGAAAATGAAACATGTCCGCTTAGGCAAAGATGTAAAAATTGCCGATGCCGTAACCTTTTTAGCCGGCGATCGCAGTGCCGTACAGGAGGCTATGTCAGGCGATATTATTGGTTTGCATAATCACGGGACTATTCAAATTGGTGATACCTTTACCGAAGGTGAGACGCTGAAATATACGGGTATCCCTCACTTTGCGCCCGAATTATTTCGCCGTATCCGTTTAAAAGATCCGCTTAAACTTAAGCAATTACAAAAAGGTCTGCAACAATTATCAGAAGAAGGGTCAACTCAAGTCTTCTTTCCAATGAGTAATACCGATATTGTTGTTGGTGCTGTGGGTGTTCTGCAGTTTGAGGTGGTGGCTTATCGCCTAAAAGATGAATACAAAGTCGATGCGATCTACGAAGCTGTTAATGTGACGACCGCGCGTTGGGCTGACTGTGACGATAATAAAAAATTAGAAGAGTTTAAACGTAAATGTGCGGATAACTTAGCCATCGATGGTGGTGGGCATTTAACGTACTTAGCGCCAACACGAGTGAACTTATCGCTTACCGAAGAGCGTCACCCCGATGTGCTGTTCCGTGCAACACGAGAGCACTAAAGGCATACGGTGTTGACTGTTATCGCAACCGTTGTATTAAGTGTTTGTATTGTTGCGGCGATAGGTTATTTGTTTTTTCGATTAAAGACACCTTACTATCGTGTGGATCGCGCGCGGATGGTACGGGTGTTAGAAATGGTACTTACCGGTCAGGCAACCGATAATAACTGGTACATGACCTTCGGGATGACGATTCGGCATTCGCCAGCGCTTGAATGTATTCGTCAACAATGTGTTGACGTGGAAGAACATTATTATATCGGTGAGCAACAACCCCCTTATTTATTTTCTCTACAAGGGCGCGAGCAACTCCGTGTTATTCTTGATGAATTAAAACAGCTTAATGACTCGTAGCCGTTATTCTGCATATGATTTAGAATTTTATTAGATCAAGAATTGATCAGAAAAATATATCAACTTTTAAGGAATAATTATGGGCAATTTTTCTTCTCCCATCTCTCGCTTTTTACTGGTAACCGCCGCATTTATTATTGTTGTTGCGGGTATGCGTGCTGCAGAATCCTTATTGGTGCCTTTCTTTTTATCTCTGTTTATTGCGATTATTTGTACCCCGCTATTGGGGTTTATGAAACGCTACCGAATTCCTACGGGTGCCTCGATTGTATTAATTGTTGTCATGATGGTTGTTGTGGGTATGTTTATTGGCGCGATTGTGGGTTCATCGGTTAATAGTTTTACGGCTAATATTCCCGAGTATCAGGCAAGACTTACTTTATTGTCATCAGGTTTGCAGACATGGCTTTCTGAGTGGGGAGTAGTGATTGATCCGAGCACATGGCGTGAAATGGTGAACCCAAGCGCCGCATTAACGATGGCGGGTAACACCTTAACCTCGTTCGGTAATATTATGACAGACGGGTTTTTAATTCTTCTTACTGTTATTTTTATTCTTACTGAAGAAATTAATTTCACTGAAAAGTTAAGGAATGCTTCTAGCAAAAGTGAGAAAACTCTTGAGGCGCTAGGCCGTTTTACTCAAAGCCTGAATAAATATATGGCAATAAAAACCTTAGTGAGTATGGCCACCGGTGTATTAGTCATGGTTGCGCTAGCGATTATTGGTGTCGATTATCCCGTACTTTGGGGGTTATTAGCTTTCTTACTTAATTTTATTCCTACTTTTGGTTCTATTCTTGCTGCAGTGCCTCCGGTGCTATTAGCGGTTGTGCAATTGGGTGTCGGTGAAGCATTTGTTACGGCCATATTTTATGTGGCGGTTAATGTTATTGTTGGTTCAGTACTTGAGCCGCGTTTTATGGGTAAAGGCTTAGACTTATCGTCGTTAGTGGTTTTTTTATCTCTCGTGTTTTGGGGGTGGATATTAGGGCCAGTGGGTATGTTGCTGTCGGTACCGCTAACCATTATGGTGAAAATAGCGTTAGAGAATTCGGAGGATACCCGTTGGATTGGCGTGATGTTAGGGGCAGGGGTAGTAGAGTCGCCCGATAATAAATAGCAGGGTGCTGCGCTAGGCGGGTCGATGCTGAGGGCGCTACATGGCGAGGTTTAAGAAAGAATAATTCTGGCCGGTACACCCACCGCCGTTGCATTCTCTGGTACATCTTTCAGTACGACAGCATTAGCGCCTATTTTGGCTCCATCCCCTACTGTGATATCGCCGAGTAATTTAGCACCTGCACCGATATACACATTATTACCTACCGTTGGTGCTCCACTATTTCCCGTTTGCCCCAATGTCACTTGCTGCATAATCATACAGCCTTGGCCGACCACTGCGTCTCTGTGCATAATTACACCATTGGGATGCGGCAACTGTAAGTCGATACTAATGCTGGCATCTCGATCAATATCAGACCCCGTTAACACACTCCAAAACTTGTGGAGTGCGGCAGCAAGGGCTCGTGATAATGATGACAATACACCACCGTTGCCTGCTGCACGTTGATAGCGATGAATATTTTTGATGAGTGCAACATTGGCGTGGATATTACAGAAGGCCATAATTATTATTTACCTTTATAGGTTAAGGCAATAGCCATAACGAGTAGTAGATTTCAGTCTTTATCGTCATGATGAGTTCAGCGCTTGCCTATGTGTTTTTCTTCAGTTTATCCATCGACAGGTTCACGTCATTGGCGATAGTATCAAGCATCGCATATCGTCGCCGATAAAGGGATCGCTTTTTAGAAGCTATTTCTTCTATGGGTTTTCTTGGAGACCGTATGGGGAGCTGATAAAAATAGTCATCGCCGTCTTTTTCTTGCCAGCCTCCGTTTTCTTCCCATACGGTATCATAATTTCCTGATAACTCTGAGGTGCTTGATTTCCCGAAATACGTATGCCGATGATGCCGGTTTTTATCAGCCACGGCCAAAATATTGTGCATACTCATATGCGTTGCTAGGTTACGCAAAACTTCCAACACTAAACTTCTTGGACGTAAGCCATTAAAGTCTTTTGTAAGGTTTTTGAAAATAGCGAGTGACTCATCGGTAGATACCCCGCCATGTATACCTTGTACGGCACCAATAATCATATCTTCTTTATTAATGACAACGGCAATAGACACAACGCGTAATTCGCCTTGAAATAAATTAATGACTAGCTCACCTTCACGTCTAAACCAAATAGGTTTGTCGATAACAATTCGAGTGTTTGCAGAATGATCAGACAAATCGATAAGTGTTATCGGTTGCTGTTTGGCCTGCATCAAAACATAGTAATGATTATCTGCAAGATATTCATAATGGCTGGCGATCACATCACAACGTTTTTTCTCATTCCACTCATTGCATACATAAGGCCACACCATAGCGCCCACATGGTCAGTGTCTACAGGAATAGCGTGTGGAGCAGCAATATTATTAACGCGGTTTATTAGTGTAGTCAGTAGATTCTTTTTACAAAACACGCGATAAATAAACCGCAATACACGATGGTAATGTTGCGGTTTGCAATTGGGGTGCGCTGTTTTTGCAGTCGCAACAATCAACTGAGTTAACGATAAAATATCGGTTGATGCTTTTTTTAACATTGTTTGCCTGCAAGTAATGGGGTGAACACCTGTATTAGATCAGCGTTAGCGTATCATCAACTGTACCTTAGTGTGCGCTTAACTCGTCTAGCAGTACGCTAATGGGGCTTGGTATTTTGTAATTATCTACGCGTTTGACTTGGCTTCTACATGAAAAGCCGCTGGCCATGATGACGCCGTGATTCTCTGGGTTATTAATCACTTCACTCCAAGACAGCGAGTAAATCTGTTTAGACGTATCCACGTTTTGCGTTTCATGCCCATAGGTGCCGGCCATACCGCAACAACCTACATTCACCATTGTTAGCTCGTGCCCCAAAGCGCTAAAGACATCTTGCCATTGCTTGATAGCAGTAGGTGCATTGGTTTTTTCAGTGCAATGCGCGAGGAGTTTAAATTGTGTTTTAACGCCGGATTGTTTTTTCGTTAGCTGTTCGGTTTGTGTTGCCAACCATTCTTGAATTAAGAGCACATGGGGTGCGTTATTTACCGCTTTTTGATATTCCCCTCGATAAGCTAGAGTCATCGAAGGTTCTAATCCAATTAACGGTATGCCACTGTCTGCAAGAGTATTCAATTTTTGGCTGGTTTTTTCTGCGGTGCGGTTAAATGCCTTGCGAAAGCCATGAACATGTAAGGGTTTACCATTCGGTAAAAACGGTGCAACTAACGGTGTAAAACCTAAGGATTGTAGTAGCTGAATACTGTCTAATACAAATTGCGTTTCAAAAAAGCGCGTAAATGCATCTTGTACAATAATTACCGCTGAGGCTTTTTCGTCGTCGGCTAGTTGATTAATATTTTCAATGTCGGCGTACAACACGCCTAGCTTTTGCAATTCTTTGTCGAAATCAATCGTGCTTAATAGGGGGCTGTCGCTTAAACCAGTTGTTTTGGCGAGCGCTTTTTGAACCCATGTGGCGCCCATCACTGCGTTGTAAACTTTGGGTGCTTTTGCCGCGAAGGGTAAAACGAGTTCTAAACTGCCCACAAAATAATCTTTGAGTGGGCGTAAATAACGTGTGTAGTACAGTTCTAAAAATTTAGAGCGAAATTCAGGTACATCTACTTTAACAGGGCATTGCCCCACGCAAGATTTGCAGGCTAAGCAACCCATCATTGATTCATGTACTTCGTTCGAGAAGTCGTATTCACCACGATATTTTTTGATCGTATTTTTAATGCGTGGCAAGAACGACCACGCCGTTTTATATGCTGGTTGTTGATGAAGGCTGTTGCTGCTAGCAACGGCGTCGACATCACGTTCGCTCAATTGCTTTAACCACTCGCGTATCAGCGATGCCCGGCCTTTAGGGGTGTGAGTGCGTTTACGTGTGCCTTTCCATGAAGGGCACATCGCGTCGTTAGGGTCCCAGTTATGGCAAGCGCCGTTACCGTTACAAAACATGCCTTCGCTATAACCTTCCCAGCTTTCGACTTTAATGCCACTATCCAGTTCGCCGCGGGTGGTGACTTCATCAATTTTTAATAAAGGGATGTCGGCCGCAGGCGTTGCGATTTTACCGGGGTTGAGTTGGTTGCGTGGATCAAAGGCGCGTTTAATGCGTTGCAGCTGCGGGTATAAATCACCAAAAAATTTAGGCGCATACTCCGAGCGTACCCCTTTGCCGTGTTCTCCCCATAATAAGCCGCCGTATTTATGCGTTAATTCGACCACTTGGTCGGTAATCACACGCACTAACTGTGCTTGCTCTTTTTCTTTCATATCTAAAATGGGGCGCACATGTAAAACGCCCGCATCGACATGGCCAAACATCCCATACTGTAGATTATGCGAATCGAGTAGCGCGCGAAATTCAATAATAAAGTCGGCTAAATTTTCGGGCGGTACTGCCGTGTCTTCTACAAAAGGCATTGGCCTCGCTTCGCCTTGAATGTTGCCCAATAAACCGACTGACTTTTTGCGCATGCCCCAAATTTTATTCACATCTTGATTGTAGGCAATGGTGTAACCCATGCTGATATTGTTATCACCCGTATCTAGCTGTGTGAGCAGCGGTTGCATTTTTTCTTGCAGTTCTGCTTCAGAGTCTGCGGTATATTCAACAAAGTTAACGCCTTCTAATGGCGCAGGGTCGTTAGCATCATCGGGGAAAAACGCGCTAACGGTCTCCCAAACAATATCACCCTTGGCTAAGTTCAGTACTTTAGAGTCTACGGTTTCAATAGACGTGGGGCCAACAGCCATAATGGCTTCTGCATCACGCAGGGCAGCATTAAAATTTTCGTAGCGTAAATTGACCAGCACGGTTTGTTTAGGCATCGGTAATAAATTGAGTTTGGCCTCGGCGATAAAACCGAGCGTGCCTTCACTACCGCATAAAATACTATTGATATCAAACTCGTCAAGATCGTTACGTATATGCGCAAGGTCATAGCCCGTTAAGCAACGATTGAGTTTAGGGAAGGTGTCTTTGATCGCTTGATGATGTTGCTGCTGTATGTCATCAACGACTTGATAAATATGTCCAGTACGATTGGCCTGTTGCTTTTTTTCTGTCAGCTCCGTATTCGATATTGGCTGGCTTTCTAAAATACTCCCATCGAGTAATACCGTTTTTAGCGCGAGTACATGATCGCGTGTTTTCCCGTAAGCGCATGAGCCTTGCCCAGAGGCATCGGTATTGATCATACCGCCGATGGTTGCGCGGTTACTGGTGGATAATTCTGGCGCAAAAAATAAACCGTAAGGCTTGATTGCCGCATTGAGCTGATCTTTGACGACACCACTTTGAACGCGCACCCAGCGCTCCTTTACATTAATCTCTAGTATTTGATTCATATGTCGCGACATATCGACCACTAAACCATCAGTCAGCGACTGTCCATTAGTCCCGGTGCCGCCACCACGTGGGCTTAAGACAATATCGTGGAACTGCGTCATATTGCTCAACTCAGTGAGCGTGACCAAGTCATTAATGGTTTTCGGGTAAATCACCCCTTGCGGTAACACTTGGTAGAGCGAGTTATCCGTAGCAAGTACCGTGCGGTTGGCATAGTCAGGGCACAGCTCACCGCTGAAACCGTAGGTGGTTAAGGTGTCGATAAAATGCAGATATTTTTGCTGAACTGGTGATGTACTACTAAGACTTGGAATCATGTAGGCAACTTGCTATTGATAGAGTGGTGAGATTGTCGCTATTTTACCTTTTTACGCGATTAATCACCAAGTCGTTTAGAGGGGAATCTACGAGTTATTATCAATGGCATCAAGTGTCGCCCTTAAGCTCGATACTTGCCAAGTTAGCTCTTATCATGCTTTTCTTTCATATCATCCAGCGCCATGCGGATTTTGCTGCGGCGAGCGGTACTCCAGTCTTGGTCGGTGAGTTTGAAGTGATCGACCATCTTATGTAATTTCATACTCATATTGCTCATGTCTTCACCGACTTGTACGGTAATACAGCTCGCATCTTTTGAATGGCTAAATTGTCCATCCAAGGTTTGAAAGTCCTGAGATACTTTTTCAAAGCTATCGCCTTGTGCTTTAGCGGCGACTGTAATGCGGCTCACGGCACTATCAATATGTGCGATGGCCGTTTCGATAGCATCAAAACTATCTTTTGCTTCGTTGACACTCTCGCTACAATCATGGGTGAATTGCTTACCTTTATCCATCGCTTCAACCACAGTATGTGTGCCATTTTTAATAGTTTCTATCATGGTCGAAATTTCTAAAGTGGCCTGGCTGGTGCGTGATGCGAGCGCGCGTACTTCGTCAGCGACGACGGCGAAACCTCGGCCACTCTCGCCAGCACGGGCAGCCTCAATCGCTGCGTTTAATGCGAGTAGATTGGTTTGATCGGCAATATTATTAATAAAATCGATAATATCAACGATCTTTTCATTATCATTTTTTAGCTTATCAATCGCTTCTGCTGTTTCACCAATGATATTTTCTAAATCACTCATACGTTGGTGAGTATTATTGATGATGGATAAACCTTTATGGACGGTTTTTGTACCTTCTTTGCTGTTTGTGTTAATTTGATCCGTTGCTTCATTCACTTCGTTAGTGGCTTCGCGTACTTGTATTAGGCGATCTTCCGTTGCTTTAATTTGCTGATTTTGTTCGTCGGTAATATCCATAATCAACACGTTGCCCTCAGCTAAATCTTCCGACATAGGCACAAGGCGCATGGCCGATTTAATCAGCGTGGAGAAGGTCTCGTCTAGATGATTGATAAATACATTGAGCCACTTTGATAACTCGTGCAGTTCAGAGTTGCCATTTTCATCTAAGCGCTGTGTTAAATCCCCTTCACCATCGGCCATATAGTGAATAGTTTGTGTGAGCTTTTTGATAGGGCGTACCACAGTTAATGCGAGCAACCATCCCAATAGTGGGCCGGTGAGCAGTGCAAAGCCTAAAATAATCAGTGTTGCTTGCGTAATGGCGGCCTGTGTTTTGGCAACAGGAGCAAAGGCTTCTGCCTCGTCAATTTCACTCATAATCGCCCATTTAAGATCACCAATAACCAAGGGCTTATAGGCTGATAAAACTGAAACTCCACGGTAATCATCAAAAATGGCATAACCACTATCACCGGCAAGTGCTGCCTCTGTGCCTTGTGTTTCGACGGGCTGTAAACCAATGGAGGTTTCTTTGTTGTTTAGGGAATTAATGGTTTTTTCAGGTAGGCCAATGTTTTTCATTAAAGCAAGGTATGCTTCTTTATCTTCCAGTAAAAATCGCCCATTACTGCGCATAGTGAAATCTTGGCCGACCAAATAACTTTCACCTGAGTCACCTAGACCGCTCTCTTTCCATTGTTGGTTATGTGTCATGACCGCATTAATATTGTCGACGGGCATTTGTAAAATCAGCACGCCTACTTTTTTACCTTGCGCAAAAATAGGTGTAGCAATAAAAGAAGCGGGAGCATTATAGGAGGGAAGATAAGGAGCAAAGTCTGTGAGCCCGGTAAAGTCGGTGGTGTTTGCAGCATTGGCTTTTTTAAACGCTTGCCCAATACCGCTATTGGCATAAGGCCCATCAATAAGCGAGGTAGAATAGTCCAGCTCTTTAAATACCGAATAAACAATATCTCCAGTTGTGTGATCGACTAAAAACAAATCATAAAAACCAAAGCGCTCAATATAACGTCTAAATATAGGATGATATTTTTCGTGGTGCTTCGAATAGTTTGATGGGTTAGCGACAGTATTTAATAAATGTTTACTGCCTAATGGATCACCATTATTACTAATAAAATCATATTGTAGGGCGATAGATTCCTTGTCTAATGGCGCAAGTAATTGTTCGGTATTGATGGTTTGGTTATTGTTAACACTTGAAAAATTACGCCCAAAAGATTGCTCGTAATAAGCTCGAACACTACGTTGCCGGGTGTCAATATCGCCATCGGAGAGAGTGTTTGCATAGCTTGAAAAAGCACTAGAAAACTCTTCCATCGCGTCTACTACCATCAAGTTTTCGGACAAGGTCACCGCTTCTTTTTCGATGGTATGAATATAGTTAATAATTTTTGTGGCTGTAATATCACGAATGGCAATAAGCGATTGCTTGGCATCCTCTTCTAAAGCATGGCGACTTTCATTAATCGCAATATTCGCTAACAGTAAGCCGCTGACAATGACCGGTACGACAGAAAGAACACCACCGGCCATAATCATTTTGGTATTAATTTTCATTGACGAGCCCTATATTTTATATCGCACACCTAAAACAGTGCTGATTGTCGCAACATGATTTAAGTGTAGAAAAAAACGAACAAAAAGCGAGGTGCGAGATGGGTTTAACGGCGTATCCACAAAAATGGCGTAAAAAATTGTATTTCAAACCCGTGGTGCATTCTAAAATCTCGAACAAAAAAGCAGGTTGTTTCTTCAGCAACCCGCTTTTCTGTTCTATGAATGCAAATTTAGCTCAGAATGCACCATAGGTATTTCAATAATGCGGCAGGTCATAGTCGGTGTGTTTTATGCATTAAATAAAGACTACTGCCAATAGTGCCAACAATGTGACGATACTAACCAGTGGCGATACTAACGGTGACGATATACTTGGCTTTTCATGGCCAGCCCCAAGAACGAAGAGAAAAACAGTGTTAAATCCTTATGTCTACTAAATATCAACTGAACAAGCGATGTGGTATTAGCAACCCTGTTATGGCTGCATGCGCGTTGTTAGCGCTACTACTATTACTTTTGCCCGCCATCAGTGATGCGCAAGCCTTTAGGCAGGTGATGTTAAAGCACCGCGATGCCGAAGACATCAAGCAAGTCATCGAACCCCTGCTACCTGAAGGCAGTGCCATATCGGTTGACAATAATAGCGTGCTGGTTAATACGCCGCCGCGTATTATCAATAGCGTCGTTAAGGCGATTAAAAGTCTCGACAAGCCCCGAAAAAATATCGAAATTTCGGTATTTAGAGGCAAGTATCCGAATAAAAAAGGCGTGGTGACCTTCTCGACCAATACTCAGGTCAACCAGCAGCAAACGATTGTGACACAAGAGGGGCGAACCGTCGTGATGACTGAGCGCGGCCTCGTTAAACTACCCACAAGCCAAGCGCAGTATGCCAATACACTGGGTGCTGACAGTACATCAACCACTTTGCCAGCAAGCGACACCGCAGCGGCTGAAATTATTATCGAAGATGCGCTATTAGCACTCGCCACCGCCGACGATGAAGACAATATCACTACCGGTGCCTTAGTGTTAGAAGGCACTGGTGAGTTAGCGCAAGGTGAAGTAGGGCGCAGCGAAAAGTACGAGTGGGTTGAAGTGCCTACCGGTTTGTATTTACGCGCTACATTAATGGGCAACAGTCGATCGAATAAGCCGCAAGCACGTATTGCCGTAAAGGCCGTTACAAGAGATAAACGCATGAGTGGTAGCGATTCACTGAATGGCTCGTCAGATGGCCGGGTTGATCAACCATTATCAAGCACCGTCGAAACCCTAACGACACTCCCCTTGGATGAATGGACACGCATCAGCCAAGCCGATACGGTGTCTCATCGCCCCGCGTTGGGGAGCAACCGGCGAGTCTACTCCACCCAAACGCGCGATGATCACCAACAAGCGATTTGGGTGAAAGTATCGGTTTTATAGAACACAGCTCTAACAAATAAAACGCTGCAATAGTCGATAAAACGCGGGTGATTGCTGGATAGATACTTAATATTTAAACGATCGTCATACCTGCGAAAGCAGGTATCCAAAATCCCGCTGAATAGTCGCGGACTGCGTCAATAACTGAGAAATATCTATAAAATAGCGGTTTTTATATCATGTAGCACAATCAGCCCATTGCCATTAGAGATACCTGCTTTCGCAGGTATGACGGCTGAGATATTATCCGAGACAGTAATGTTCGAAAGCAGGTATCTCATCATCAACGCTAACCATACACGGCCATTAGTCGAGCGGCTTAACACAGTCACCTACACGGATGACTTCACCATCACCTTGCAGCAAAATCGCATTCTCGCCAAACGCCGGTGCCTTGGGATTATCGGGCATGGGGTTAATATCTCTGATCAGCGAAAAAGGTTGTTGTTTGGGGTGCCGCTCTCCCGTTTCGATATTTACCGTGGGCATCACACAGCGTTGGCAAGGGTAGCGGTGCGAGAGAGTATAAGCACCAAACTCATGCTCAAACCCAGCAATCTCGTGTTCTTCAAATGCGGTTAACCCCTGTAATACAATATTAGGCCTAAAATTTTCCATGGGCACTGGCGCGTGACTATTATTAGCCATTTGCAGGTTAATCTCAGCGAGTGATTTTTCATTCGCGATTAAATAAGGCGCGGCATCGGCAAAATAAGTATGCGTATTGTCGCCGAGTAACTCAGGTTTTGATTGCGGGCGAGGAGTATGCGCCATACGTACCAAACGTAGTTGAGGTATGCCTAAAGCCGCTGATAACCAATCGCTCGCCGCTTGTCCTTCGTCGAGCACTGCGCAGGTATCCTTCCAAATCGTGGCGTCAAACGGTGTGCCTGTAGGTGCCGAGTTAACATCAATCGTCAGCGGTGTTATATCGGTTTTTTGGCTATGGCTAAGCACCAATTGCTTTTTACCATCGTGCTCACGAAACGCCGTATGAATTAATACCATCTGGGCATACTTACGCTGAGTGACAAACTTATTATTGCTATCAATAATCATCCACTGCCGATCATGTTGAAGGCCTTGCGGCGTTAGCACCGCAGCCTCTAGCGTAAAACCACGGAGCGACTTTACGGGGTATAAGTACAATTGTTCGATGGTGAGCATAGTGTTTCCTAAATGAATTGATACCTTAGGAACCTCTGACTAACCTCGGATAACTTCTGGCCCACAGACGTGGCCGAGATCAAGGCGGCACTTGCCGCTAATGTCTAGACCTTAGCAAAAGTGGCAACACAGATATCGGTCACGCCTGTAGGCCCCGTAGGGCGTGGCTACAATGCGCTTATACTGCGTTGAGCCTCTTACTAAGGACTACGGCCATTAGTGGCAAGGCTCGCCTAGCCTAAGCGCATTGTAGACTCACGCATAAGTCATTCGAGGTTAATCAGAGGTTCCTTTACTTTTTAGCGGCTTGCTTTTGTTCCATTATCGCTAATTGTTCTGGCGTTGCAGGTAGCTGGTGTTTCTCTTTCCATTCACTATACGGCATACCATAAATTGTTTCGCGCGCCGCCTCGTAGTCCATTGTTTGCCCTAAACTTTCTGCTTCGGCCATATACCACTTACTTAAACAATTACGACAAAAATCCGCAAGATTCATCAACTCAATATTTTGCACCTCTTTATGTGCATTCAAATGCGCCAACAAACGCCGAAACGCCGCCGCCTCCGCTTTTTCTTGCCAGTGGTGTTGATCGAGGTTCATGTTGTGGTCGATAGATTCACTCATTGTTAGTGCCTTTTGATAGCAGGAGATATTTTGATTGCTGAGTATTTTACGGCATATTGTTATGTTGTGGGTAACCATCAATGCTTAAACCGTTTACCGTTTTTGGCGCTGTTTATTGCATCGGGGATAGATGTATTGTTGATGTGGGGGTTTACGTTGTGCTTAGGGGATTGATGGTGTAGGTTTGGGGTTGGATATAATTTTATGTTGGTGTGATTGCAAACCGTCAAACAAGTAGCAGTATGGTAAAAGTGTGTTTAATGCTAATGCTCTTATAAAGCTAATAAAATATAAACAGGATTATAAATTATGAAAGGTGCCATAAAGTTTTTTAAGGTTGACGAAGGATATGGCTTTATTATTTCAAATGATAAAGAACACTTTTTTCATCGCAACTCTCTTAGCTATGGTATAGAGGAAGATATTTCTAGTGGAACTTGGGTTTCATTCGAAATTACTGATGGGAAAAAAGGCCCCGAAGCATCTAATATAACTCTGTTTGATCCAGATGAATACAACCCCACCGCTATATTAGAAAGCATCTCAGAATGGAAGCTAGATGCAAAGCACGATGAAATGAATAGGTATTTCTATCATGTAGATCAAGGCAAGGATATTGAAGCAGGAAAAAAAACCTTTGTAATAGGAAGAAAAGGAAGCGGAAAGACAGCCTTGTCTGAACATATAAGCTTACAGCGTGATCCAAAAGTTTTCACACAGAAGTTAACCTTTAAAAATTTTCCATTCAACAACCTCTACTCACTGGAAAATAAGGATTACACTCGCCCTAATCAGTACATTTCATTATGGAAGTATCTAATATATAGCTCTATTTGCAAGATGATGATTACAAATGAAGCAATTGATATTGAAGTTAGATCGGTATTGTCTGAACTTTTTGGCACCGAAATGCCTCTTAAAAACTTAAAAAGAAGTATAAAAAAATGGACAGCCAAGGAGTTTTCACTAAAACTCATGGGGGCTGGCGGTAAGATTGGTATTGAAAAGTCTGAGCAAAGCTGGATCGAAAGGTTAGATATATTAGAAGAGATAATTGAAGAATATATCGATGATTCTCAATACTTTGTAGTTTTCGACGAATTAGATGAGGATTATAAAAATATCGTCGAGCTTGGCCAACAAACTGATTACATATCTTTAGTAACGAGTCTATTTAAAGCGGTGCAGGATGTTCGCTCAATTTTCTCTGATGCAAGCGCAAAATTACGACCCGTTGTGTTTCTCCGGGACGATATTTATGACCTTATTTTAGATCCAGATAAAAATAAATGGGAAGACTTTAGGGTTGATCTGGAGTGGAACGTTGACAGGATAAAGAAATTACTAGCCTTTAGAATTAGTAAGGCAATAGGACAAGATCAAGAGCTATTGGGATTCGACGAAGCTTGGGACATTATTTTTTCTGATATCCCTGTAAGGATGGGAGCTAGGTCTAAAAAAAGAATGCCTATATTTGAGTACATTACTAGAAGCACGCATCTAAGGCCTCGAGATTATGTTCGATACCTTCAAGTGTCTGCAAAAGACACTATAGAGGACCGTGGAGATACAATATCACCGGAGACCGTTAAGCGAGTTGATAAAGGCTTCTCTAATTATTTGAGAAATGAATTGGTAGATGAAATTCACGGGATTCTTCCAGATATACAGGAGATATTCGGGATAATTTCAGAAATAAGAAAGTGGGCATTCACAATTGATGAATTTAAAGAGATATATTCAGACCGTCTTGAGAAGGGAATTCTTACAACAAAAGATTCTGACTTTGCATTAAAAATCCTATTCCACTTTTCGGTGATTGGTAATCAACCGCGCAATGGCTTAGAGTTCTTCAGGTACAAAAACAAAGAGGCCAGGTTTAATTTTAAAGAAAACATTGTTGTGCATAGAGGACTATTTAAATCCCTTCAAATAATATGACATAACAAGCGACTGAGAATCAACGGAATCAACGGAATCAACGGGGTCAGAGTCGTTGATCAATTAACTGGGGCAGAGTAAAAATACAGTAACTCTATGCAATAACAGGGGTCAGATAAGGGTTTTCTACAAAAAGTTAATGGGAGGCCACACTCAGACCAGACTTAAAACTAACAGAGCAGCAATGACTTAAACTTATGTTTTTTTATATGAAAGACCTAATGAAATGATAGGTAGGCGAGATTTTCTCTCTGCCGCTGCATTATTTTGTGGCGGTCTGATTGTCGGAAAAAGTACTTTTTCTGATATAAGTGCTGATTTGCTATGCTCGTTTTATATGCCCGACGAAAGTGACACTCATCAGCAAACATGGATGGCCTTTGTTGCTAACGATTATATTTGGTCTCCACATCAATCCCATGAAATAAAACGTAATTTAGCGTTAATTGCTAACACTATAGCAAAATATGAGCCGGTTTCTGTTTTAGTCAGTCCTGCAGACTATAGAGAGGCGAAGTTATTATTGACTCAGAAGAAGAATGAGTTTCCTATAGAACTGGTAATTTTTGAAGTCAATGATTTCTGGCTACGTGATACTGGGCCCACTTTTGTTGTTGATCAAAAAAAAGAACTCTTTGCAATCGATTTTAATTTTAATGGTTGGGGCAATAAACAAAGACATGATAAAGATGCTAACGTTGCCAGATTTATAACGGATTACTCTAAAGCTACTCCAATAGTTACGCAGCTTGTACTTGAAGGTGGATGTATTGAAGTTGATGGACATGGTACGGCAATAGTCAGCAAAAGTTGTGTGTTGAATGATAATCGTAATCCCCATTTAAATAGAGAACAAATAGAGCAAGAACTTCTGTATTTATTAGGGCTTAAAAAAATCATATGGTTGAATGGAGTAAAGGGTAAAGATATTACCGACGGTCATACTGATTTTTATGCGCGCTTTGTCAAGCCTAGGCATATTGTTGTGCATCGTGAAAATGATAGAAAATCATATGATTATGATGTGACCAGAGAAAATATTCGTATTTTAAAAAAGAGTACTGATGCTAAGGGAAATAAACTACACGTTACTATTATCGATGCCCCCGATAGCATTAATGAGCAATGGAGTGTTTCGGATTTTGCAGCAGGGTATATCGGTTATTATGTATGTAACGGCGCGGTAATTGCTCAAAAATTTGGCGATAAGAAAGCAGACAATAACGCTCGGCTAATTTTAGAAAGAGCGTTTCCTGATCGTGTAATTGAACAATTACAAGTTGACGGGATTGCCTCGGGCGGAGGTAGTATCCATTGTACGACACAGCAACAAATAATGTCTTAAACCATAATCAATGGGTTAATTAAGTAGTTGATAATTGCTAGCTTACAATTAAATTATTAAAAACCAATAACTCTGTCCTTATTGATTTATCAGCCCTAACTAACTTATTTCTCTGAAGTGGTGGCTTCATTAATTACATATTGATTGGATTTTAATTTCCCCGTTGCTACTGGGATTGAATAAAAATTGGGAGGATATGATGGATAAAGAAATTTACGGGATTATCGGATTGGTTTTAGGTGCTTTTTTGAAGCTCATATTCGATATTATTAAGCTAAAAATTCAGCATCACCATGAAGGCTCCCAAAGCTATGATCCAGCAGAAGAAAATGTGAAAAATTTGTTAATTGAGATGCTGAACCATAAAAATCATATTGACCGAAGTTTTAATGCGCTCAAGGGAAAAATAGGCGGGTATAGCGAAGATGAAATAAGACGACTTTTAATGGCCGTTGGCGCGCAGCAGGCGAGGGGTAAAACGGATGGAAGTAAGGGGTCAGAGTAAAAATACAGTAAACCCATGCATCGCATTTGAAACGCCTATAAGTTTTTCTTAACCTGGCTAACCGCTGCCAAAAAACCAACGAAGTCAGAATCATTGATGTTTAAAGTCAGCAACCCTGACATCATAGGTTGTTATAGGTCGTAGAGACTAAATTTCAGCGGCTTTGAATTTTACGATTTTAATCTTCCTATCTCATATTCTAGTGAATTTCTAATTAAGGTATGAACGGCAAATAACCCAAACTTTCGCTCATCTTCTATCTCGTCATAAAAACCCATTTCTCTCAGCAGGGTAATTACTGAGCTTAAATTCGCTAGTGTGTCTTCAGTAGTTATTCCTATCAGTGTATTTTTGGTTAAATCCTCGCTCATGTCGATCTCCCTAGTTAGCAGCTATTTTGTAGTCAAGCTTGGCGTGTTGGTTTTGTTGTGAATATGCCAAGCTTGGCGTTAAAAATCAAGTGATATTTATAGCCATGCAGCGACCTAATCCAACTTCTGTGCATTACAAAGATTTCATCCAATTTCAGGGCAAGCTATGTAAAAAAATTAAAGCTTTGAGAACTCAGCATGGATATACGCAGGAAGATATGACAGATTTTGAATTGTCGTTACGCCAGTACCAGCGTATGGAACAAGACCCGGCAGCTATTACCTCGCTTTGGCAGGTTTATAAACTGGCTAAAGCTTTTGGTGTAACAGTAGATGAGTTGCTGAACTGTTAATAAAAAATCAAGATGCCAGAGTTTTTGATGGTTGCTAACTCGCGATAAAACTTTAAAACCCAATCAGTAGGTTTCTGTGAGTTTTATGTTTTAGTCGCTATTACTTTGATCAGCTGAAGCAACGTTACATCTCAAAAAATATTGACGCTGCGTACGTTTTTACGTACGCTTAGTGTTTGGAGGTGATATATGACCACATTTAATGCTACAGAGGCGCGATCTAGGCTGTACGCGCTCATCGATGAAACTACAGATACACACCAGCCTATTGTTATTACAGGGAAAAGGGGCAATGCAGTACTTATTGCCGAAGATGACTGGAAAGCAATCAATGAAACTCTCCATCTCCTGTCAGTCCCGGGAATGAGAGAGTCTATACAAAAAGGCATGGCAGCGAGTTTGGATGACTGTGATAAGGGCCTAAACTGGTGACGTGGCAACTTTATTACACTAAGCAAGCTCAAAAAGATGCCCGAAAACTTGCTTCCTCTGGACTTAAAAATAAAGCTCAAGAACTTCTAGCGGTTATTGAAGCAGACCCCTATCAAAATCCGCCACCTTATGAAAAGTTGGTGGGTGACCTTTTGGGGGCTTATTCTCGACGTATTAATATTCAGCACCGACTTGTTTATCAAATTTTAGAAAAAGAAAAATCAATCAAGGTGCTTCGCTTATGGACTCATTACGAGTAAAAAATCGGAATAACTTCGGTCAGATAAGAGTTTTCTAAAATCATAACCGTTATGATTAAATTAATACTTATCTAAATCGAATTGATGTTCTCTTTTTTTAATTTTCTATCACTGCATTTTCACTCTGTACTCGCTTCGATTATTAATCAATGTAGCGGTAAATGAGCAGTACTAGTTGTTAGTGGACTGTGTTAGAGTTGCTTGTCATTTCCATCCAGCAGGATATCTTTCCTGCGGTATTTCCACTTAGCGGGACTTCTCGTTGACATTCGACTAATTCTGGTCGACACGATCTTGTTGCCTCCTCTGAGTTTTTTACTCAAGGAACCACTATGCCTGTAAAACAGCGCAATTTATCTATGACTAAGCAATCTACCATTTTTAACGATGATATGGCCGTGGGTTTGCCATCAAAATTATTACATGCCAACTCGCGAGTAAGTACTGCGATTGTCTACTGCGAGGGTAATTTTGCCGCGCTTGACGGTAAAACAGCCAACGGGTTGGTGCGACATTCAGAGAAGTATAAGATTCTTTCTGTTATCGACAGTGAAAAGGTTGGCCTTGATGCCGGTGTTGTTCTTGATGGTAAAGCCAATGACATTCCCATTTGTCGAGATCTTGCCGACGCATTAGCACAAGCAGGAAAAATACCGGATTACTTTATTTTTGGTATGGCTCCCGCTAGTGGCATGTTATCTATTCATGAGCGTAGTGTAGTTATTGAAGCGATGAACCATGGTATGAATATCATCAATGGTTTGCATGAATTTCTTACCGATGATCCTGTGTTTATCGCGGCCAGTGAGGTCAATCAAGTCGAGATTTTGGATATACGAAAACCACGGGCGAAAAAAGATTTGCGGATGTTCAGTGGTCGTATTGCCGAGGTCACTTGTCCGCGTATCGCGGTGCTGGGCACCGACTGCGCCATTGGAAAACGCACCACCGCAACGATTCTAACGCAAGCGCTGAATGACCAAGGTATAAAAGCTGTCATGATTGGAACGGGGCAGACGGGTTTAATTCAAGGGGCGCGTTATGGTGTTGCATTAGATGCGATTCCATCACAATTTTGTGTGGGTGAGCTAGAAGCTACTATTGTAGACGCTTTTGAAAATGAAACGCCGGATGTGATTATTATTGAAGGGCAGGGGTCCTTAAGCCATCCAGCTTTTTCTTCCTCATCTTTTATTCTTCGCGGTAGCTGCGCGAATGGCGTCATATTACAGCACGCACCTGCACGAGAGCACCGTTGTGACTTTGAGCAGATGCCAATACCGACACCTGCATCAGAAATTAATTTAATTGAGACGTTTTCTAATACTCAGGTTATTGGTTTGACAATCAATCATGAAAATATGACAGATGAGGATGTGAATGCCGCTATTGTGCGCTACGAAAAAGAGCTGAACATTTCTGTTACCGACGCGTTAACACGTTCTCCGAATCATCTAGTGGATATGGTGGTGGCTGCTTTTCCGAAGCTTCGTGCTAATTTATTTTCGGTAGCCTAATGGCTACCCCTAGATTAGAAATTAATCTCGATAAAATTTACCACAACGCCCATGAGCTAGTTTCTCGATTATCTACACGCGGTATTTCAGTCACAGGTGTTACTAAGGCGACGCTTGGCTCAGTAGAAATAGCGAATACGCTGTTGCGTGCGGGAGTCATTACATTGGGTGACTCACGTATTGAAAATATAAAAGCCATGCGCTTAGCGGCAGGGGATACCTTGGTAAAAGAGGCGGCGATGTTATTGATCCGTTCTCCTATGCTTAGTCAAGTAATGCAAGTTGTCATGTATGCGAGTACGAGTTGCAATACGGAAATGGACGTCATAAAAAAATTATCTGTTGAAGCTCGTCAACAAGAATGCATTCACCAAATAATATTAATGATTGAATTGGGCGATCTGCGCGAAGGGATTATGCCCTCTGAAATCATCGACACAGTAAGGGAGATACTTAGTCTCCCCAATATTGTTCTCAAAGGTATTGGTGCCAACCTTGCGTGTCGTAGTGGTGTCTCCCCCGATGCGGCTAATATGGCTAAGTTATCTGGGTTTGCGGATCTTATTGAGGCAAACTTCGATATAACGTTGGAGGTAGTGTCGGGCGGCAATTCTGCCAATCTTCAATGGGCATTGGCTTGTCATGATCACGATAACACTCAAGCGAGTACGGGACGAATTAATAACCTGCGCTTGGGCGAGGCATATTTACTGGGTGTTGAACCACTTCAGCGTCAAGCTATAGATGGCCTGTATACCGATGCCATTATTCTTATTGCCGAAGTCATCGAATCAAAAAGCAAACCCTCATTACCTATTGGCGATATAGCCCAGTCTGCCTTTGGCGAACCTCCGAAACCTGCTGACCGAGGCATTGTTCAGCAAGCTATTCTTGCTATCGGCATACAAGATATTGATCCCAATGGTTTGCAGGCGCCAGCAGGAGTAGAAGTGATGGGCGCCAGTAGTGATCACCTGATTATCGAATCACTTAAAGAGGATCTGCTTGTTGGAGAGGAGGTTGCATTTCAACTGAACTATAGTGCGTTGGTACGTGCGATGACTTCACCTTTTATTTCGAAAAATTTCACGTCAGCGACATAACTTATTAAAAATTAGCGGGGTCAGAGTCATCGATAAAAATCAATAACTCTCCCCATTGATTTATCAGCCCCAGCTCACTTGTTTCTCTGGAATGGTTGCGTCGTCTATACCGTATTTCTCTAAAGAATTCTGTTTAACTTGAATGATAATGTATACCAGCACATCATCAGAGTTATTGCGCCAGACGCGTTCCCCCTCTGAGCCAATACGTATAATACTGCCTTCTTTTACATTCAAAATGTCGCCATCTATTTGTACCTGGCCTTGTCCTTTAATGAAAATGTAGACTTCTTCATTGGCATGATGGCGATGATAAATAGGCATCCCGCCACCCGGCGACATTGAGTTAATGGAAATTTCACACCCGGTTAAACCTAGTAAATCTTTAACAAATAGTTTCCCCGGAATTTCCAGCCCCGGGAGTTCTACGGTGTAGTCCGGCCATTGTTCGCAGGTTCCTGTTTCTAATTGTGCGTAGTTAGTACCACTTTTAACATTATGGTTAGTCATTTTAATCACCTTCTCATTACTTTTTACCTACTAGTTGGTAGGTTTTGGGGTTGAAAAAAACGCCTCAATTTAGAGGCGGTTTTAAATACTCGTTTTTATTCGATAGCGCTGAGTAAGCCTTTAACGCTCTGCTCAAAAGGGGCTTTCGTTTTTGATGCACGAGAAATAACAAGGGCACCTTGAAGGCTTGCTATCATAACAACGGCTTGGTTCTTTACCGGCATTTTTAGATGGAGTTCACCATTAGCCTTGCCTTGTTTTAGTGCCTGAGTTAACCATTGTTGTTGATATTCAAAAAATCGTGTTAGCAAGGGCTGTGTATCGGTTTCTAATGTCAGCGCCTCCGCAGATAATATACCTCCTAAGCAAACCTTCTCATGATCTAGAGAGCTTCGGTATAAATCACAGTAAGCGCAGATTTTATCTTTCGCAGAAAGACTCTTTTTATCAACAGAATCTAAATATTCAATGAGTTGCTCGGTGTAGCGCTCCATTAAGCGGGCGACCAGCTCCGCTTTAGTCGCAAAATGGTGGTGCAAGCTAGGTTTGGATACCCCCACTTCTTTTGCTATATCGGCATAGCTAAACCCATTGACTCCCCGTTGTTGAATCAAGCGCTGAGCACTGTCTAAAATTGTTGTTTTCATATCCATAAGTAAATTTAACCGACTAGTTGGTAGGCTGTCAATCATTAAATACTCATAAATGAAAGCAATAGGGTAAAATCAAGTTTTTAATAGAGATAAGAGTTTTGGAAATTACTTATTTGTTACTAAAACGTTAGAGATCAACGGCGTTGACTTTATTAATCACACATTGCTTGATCTTCACATTCATTCGTTGCTGCGGGAATTAAATAAAAATTGGGAGGATATGATGGATAAAGAAATTTACGGGATTATCGGATTGGTTTTAGGTGCTGTTTTGAAGCTCGTATTCGATATTATTAAGCTAAAAATTCAGCATCACCATGAAGGCTCCCAAGGCTATGATCCAGCAGAAGAAAATGTGAAAAATTTGTTAATTGAGATGCTGAACCATAAAAATCATATTGACCGAAGTTTTAAGGCGCTCAAGGGAAAAATAGGCGGGTATAGCGAAGATGAAATAAGACGACTTTTAATGGCCGTTGGCGCGCAGCAGGCGAGGGGTAAAACGGATGGAAAAGAGTGGTGGTATCTTACTAGCCGTCAAGAGGCAAGGAATCAAAGAAAAAATGAAAAAAACACACCTTTATAAGTTGAGGTTTTTTCTTTGTCGATTAACACATGCATTTTAATATGTATTGATTCACTGCTGTCCCGTTAACTTTTCGATAGTGGAATTCTAACCATTAGGCAAAGCCATCATCCGCATGGATGCGGGTGTTGAGCCTACATGGACGTATTCACGGCGTGCTTTGAATAATGGTTGGAAATCCATGTCTCCACGTTAGCTAAGATAGCAGGAAGTCTTGGATACTTTGGCTTGCATAGTGACCAAGCATGACTTAACAGGACAGCAGTGGTATTGATTGTTGAAAATAAGGTGAAAAGTGATGAAAGTTAATACTCAGTGTTTGTGTGGTGCAGTTGAGCTTGAAATAGAGTTGGCAAATACCGAAATAGCCGCATGTCATTGCAGTATGTGTCGAAAATGGTCAGGTGGGCCAATGTTGGCGATTGATAGTGGTGAGCTGAAAAGTATATCCAACGAAGCTCTCATTACCCGTTATCCATCATCAGAATGGGCCGAGAGAGGGTTTTGTGCTCAGTGTGGTACGCACTTATTTTACTTTTTGAAACCCGCTAATCAATACCACTTTCCAATAGGATTATTAGGTGAAGATCTGCAATACACGCTGAGTCATCAAATTTTCATTGATGAAAAACCTGAATATTATAGTTTCTCAAATGAAACTATAAATATGACAGGAGCTGAAGTGTTTGCACATTTTTCAGGTGATGAATAAAGTTTAGCCGAATGTTCAATTGCTTAAATAGTTCGATGAAAGCGTGTTAGGCTTTTTAAAAATTAAACATTGGATTGCTTAAACGTTTTGATGGTCGGCGGAATAGCTAAAAGTTCCCAAAACCTTCAAATCCAATAAATTCCACAGTGTCACCTACAGCAATATCCTGTTGTGGCGGTATCACTGCTAAGCCATTAGCCCATGCTGTAGATGATAAAATACCTGAGTTTTGTTTGGGGTGAATGGTAATGTTACCTTCATTATCGCGTTGTGCCCGTAGGTATTCCTGTCGTTGGGTATTTGCTTGCCAGGTGAAATTGGCGCGGCAGCGTTGGCCTTTTGGAAGTGTGGCATTTTGATGTTGTAGAGCAAGAAGTAACGTACGCGCAAAGAGCAAAAAGGTGACAAATACGGAAGCGGGGTTGCCCGGTAAACCGATAAAAGGCGTTGTTTTTTGGTGGGTGGCAATGTGACCCACGGCGATAGGTTTGCCGGGTTTTATCGCGACTTTCCAGAAGTCGAGGCTGCCTAACTGCTCGACGGCTGTTTTAATATGATCTTCGTCACCCACAGAAACACCGCCGGTTGAAATAATACAGTCGGCATGCGCGGCTTGTTGGAGCGCTTCTATTGTGCTGGGTAAGCTGTCGGGAATATCGCCAAGATCAACAACGGTAATATTCATTTGTTGTAAAAAGCTGTGTAATAAATAACGGTTGGCGTTATAAATTTTTCCTGTACTGAGTGGTTTTCCCGGTTCGGTCAGCTCGTTGCCGGTGGATATGATCGCGACGCGCAGTGGCCGGTAGACGGAGACTTGATCAACCCCTATCGACGCGATCAAGCCAATATCTTGTGGTTGTAAGCACCGGCCTTGTTGAATAACGCAGTCACCTTGCTGAATGTCTTGACCACATTGCCGGATATTATTTTGGGGCTCGATATGGCGAGGTAATGTGACGCTATCATCTATACGTGTGCAATGCTCTTGCATAACAACGGCATTGGCGCCTAATGGAATCTCTGCGCCGGTAAAAATACGAGCCGCTGTGCCCTGGCTCAGTGGCTTGGGTGTGTCTCCCGCATTCACTGTTTGGCTAATGCGTAGTGTGGTGTTTTTTGCTAGGTCTTCTGTGTTAATGGCATAACCGTCCATTGCACTGTTATCGGCGGGCGGCACGTTAATACTTGAGTAGATATTACCTGCAATGATTCGTCCACTAGCTTGTGTAATATGAATATTTTCAGTGTCATTGACGGGGGTAATTGTCGCAATAATTTGTTTGATAGCGTCGTCGATGGCAAGCATAGTGGTTGTTAATCTCTTTATTTTTTTGCCTCTTAATAATATGAATTAATAGGCTTTGTGAAATTTTTTTGTAAAAGCAGTTGTCTAGTAAACACTGTGTTATAGACATTCCGGATTACGTTCGGTGTGAAAAATAAGGTTAGCTAGGGTTTTTACCTGTTAATAGTTTTACGAAGTTACAAGGTTTGTGAGTACTGTCTAATTGATCTTTGAGTATCTTATGCCAGCCAGTTGCGCAGGCATTGTTCGACCCCGGCAAGCTAAATAATACGGTACGGTTTGCAAGACCGCCTACGCAGCGTGATTGGATCGTAGAGTTGCCGATTTCTTCGTAAGAAACCGCACGAAATAATTCGCCAAAGCCTTCGATGGTTTTATCAAATAGCGGTACGATAGCTTCGGGGGTGCTATCACGCATGGCAAACCCCGTGCCGCCGGTAATAATAATGGCGTGTACAATTGGGTTGGCTATCCACAGCGAGACGGCAGCGCGTATTTGGTAAATATCGTCTTTAACTATGCTGCGTTCATAGACGGTGTGATCTTCATCGGTCGCACATTGTGCTAACAAATCACCCGATGTGTCGTTCTCGCGAGTGCGAGTATCAGATACGGTTAGTATGGCGATATTGAGTGCTGTTTTTGTCATAGTGTTTGTTCGCTATTATTAATTTTTGAAGAAAAAGCTTTCCAGTATCATCATGCCGAGCTTGACTCGGTATCCAATCATTCTCTTAGTTTAATGGCTTTTTAAAAATAATTTCTATCTTAAAAATTAGTGGTCTCAGTCATAGTAAACACTCTTTTTCCATCAATACGGTAGTTGCTAATAATGGACTGGGCTGCTGTACTTTTTATCCAGCTAGAAAACAAAGTAGTTGCATGATGCTTATTGTTTTTTGATGACGTTAATGGCTTAGGTAGTGTGAGCAAATGGTAATGGTTTTTTAAATTAACCGTATCGCGCCAGAGTTGTTTAAGATTTTTCTTATTATTAAAGTTTAACCACGTACCGCTATCGACCAAGGTATAGGCATTATGTTGTGCGGCAACATTGAGTGTTTCTCCCATACCCGTGCCGGTGCGTAGTATGTTAATCATATTAGGTGTGTCGTGTGGCCACCAGCGTTGTTCCATACGATGAGTGCCACTTTTATCGTTTCGAGAAATGTATACACTATGGCTTTTTGCTAGTTGAGTAAATGCTTCTTGTGTGGTGCTAGCTTTTGATACGTGTGCAGGATCGTGTTGATCACCGACAATAAAAAACTCGCTATAAAATAGCGGCGTGCGCGCGATGATACTTCCTTTTTGTAGCAGCTTTTTCTCCCCTTCGGGCTCGTGGGTAATGGCGATGTCGATATCGCCTTTTTCTATAAAGTGAAACAACTGCCCGCTGCCCGCAACAATAGCCTTGATGATTATTTGATGCTCTTGATAAAAAGCATTACTTAGCATGCGCAATAAGCCTGAATCTTCTAACGTTGTTGTTACCCCAAGGTGCAAGGTAGGCGATGTTCGGCAGCTACTCAGTAATAGCGTTATTCCAAGTAATAATATACCCCTTATACCTCTAGCGATTCTCCTATTGTGGTTATGCATAATTCATCCATTGCTGTATGCATTTGGGTAATGTCTGAGCGGCTTCAGACGCGAAAAATTCCTTATGTTTGAGATGGCTAATAACGTTTCCTTGATCTAAAAAGAGAATGTCGTCAGCGATGCGTCGCGCTTGCGAAATAGTGTGTGAGCTTAAAATAATTTTACAGTCTGTCGACATCGCTTGTAATAAGTCATCAATCTTTTGCTGGCGGTTAGGGTCAAGGTTCGCGCAAGGTTCATCGAGGAGTAATAGCGTTGGTGAGAGCGCCCAAGCGCGGGCAAGGGCAACTAATTGTTGCTGACCACTGGATAGTGAAAGCGCTGATTGTTTTTCGAGTGACTCAATCCCTGCCCACGTAAGTGCTGCGTCAACTCTTGCAGTGATTTGCTGATTTTGTGATTGCTGTCTTTTTTTCCAAGAGTGAAACAGGTGGTTTGCCCATTGGCTTTTTGTACGGGTTGTATTTTTTTCACGTGCGATTAACGGTAGGGCAATATTGTATGAGACGGAGCGATCGAGTAGAACAGGCGTCGACGGCAGATAGGTCATTGCGGGGCACGTTAATGTAGACGATGGAAGGTAGCGCCCTGTGTAACTTGGTTGTAAGCCCGCCAGTAATTGTAGCAACAAGGTTTTACCCGCGCCGTTAGCACCGGCAATAACAGTGATACCCGTTTGCTCGATATGGGCATCGATGTCTTGTAGGCAGTGCTTGCCATTTAATGCGAGCGAGACTTTATCAAGAGTGATCATAGAGCTCGTCCGGCCATGCGCTTTTCTGCTAGAAAGCGTACACCATGTACGCAACCGTTAATTATAAAAGCGATAACAATAAGCAATAAGCCTAAAGCCAATGCCAGTGCTAAATTTCCCTGTTGAGTTTCTGTTGCAATGGCGGTTGTCATGACGCGGGTGTGGCCTTCTATATTTCCTCCTACGATCATCACTGCCCCGATTTCTGCAATCGCTCGTCCAAAAACAGCGAGAGTGATCGTCACTATTCCGACACGCGCTTCATAAATGAGTACATAGAGCATTTGTGGGGGTTGCAACCCTAATACGTAGAGTTGATGGTGAAGACGTTGCCAGTGTTGCTCGATTAATGGCAAAGAAAGTGCAATAACGATAGGCGTAATAAGCATGGTCTGGGCCATAATCATGGCTAGTGGTGTATAGAGTAAGCCCCAAATGCCTAATGGCCCCGAGCGAGATAGCAACAAATAGACCATAAGCCCGACAACAACCGGCGGTAAAGCCATTAACGTGTCGATAACAATGCGTATAAAGGTGCGTTGGTGAGTGCCAGTCAGAACGAGATAGAACGCGGTAGGAAATCCAATGACGACGGCAATGAGTAGTGCCGATCCGCTAACTTGTAATGATAAGCCTGCCACTTCCCATAAGGGGGTGCTTGGGGAGAATAGCAGTGAGGATATCTGTTCAAACACGCGTTATCTCTTGTGGAAAGTGAGCGACTAAGGTATTTTTTATCATAACAAAATTATAATAATCGTGTTGTCTCTTCATGAGTAGCGAGCGTATATGCGCTTTATTATGTGGAGACCTGATAGGTGTTTACATGCTTACCACTCTACGTTCTAAAAATTTAGGTATTTTTGGCGCTTTCTTACTATTAATCACTATTAGCGTATCTATTTCAGCAGAAGTGTATAAATGGGTCGATGAAAAAGGGCAAGTGCATTACGGTGATAATCCGAATGAGCAAGAAAAAAAGACGGCCGTTAATATTTCTAGTAATGAGTCGGTAACTTACAGTGATGCCCCTGATATGAGTGCGAAACCATCAAAAGGTTCACCGGCGCAGCCATCAAGTAAGGCAAAAGCTAGCGGTAAAAAGGTCACCATGTACTCAACAAGTTGGTGTGGTTACTGCAAAAAAGCACGAAAATATTTTCAATCGAAAGGCATCCCTTTTGTCGAATATGATATTGAAAAAAATGCTAGCGCGAAACGTGATTATGATGCGATAGGTGGGCGAGGCGTTCCGGTGATTGTTGTTGGTAAGAAGCGCATGAGCGGTTTTAGTCAAAAAGGTTTTGATCGGTTTTATAACAACCTCTAAAAACAATAAACAGCAGTCATATTGAACGTGATTCAGTATCCACCACCGTCATGCAGAACTCGATTCAGTATTCACCCACCGTCATACTGAACTTGATTCAGTATCTATTGAGACAACGTTTGCATTATGGATTGCGGCCTGCGCCGCAATGACGGCAGGTTGAGTGCTTTGTTTGTAGGATGCGAGAATTAAAAAGTTTATCCACCTACTGTAACACTGAACTTGATTCAGTATTCACCCACCGTCGTACTGAACTTGATTCAGTATCTATTGGGACAACGTTCGGCATTATAGATTGCGGCCTGCGCCGCAATGACGATGTGTTGAGTGTTTTATTTGTAGGGCACGATATTAAAAGACTCACCGACTCACCGACTCACCGACTCACCGACTCACCGACTCACCGACTCACCGTCATGCTGAACTTGATTCAGCATCTGCTAGTATTGAATTTGGTTAAAGCAGATCTAAGACGGCAAGCCCTTCCTTACATTTTTTCCATGGTTTCAATGCCCAGTATATCTAAACCAGTGTGTAGCGTGCGCGCAACCGCAAGAGCGAGTTGTAGGCGGCTGTGTTGCTGTTCTTTGCTAACGCCAGTTTTCAAAATGGGGCAGTGTTCGTAAAAGCGCATAAATAATCCGGCGACATCGTATAGGTAATTACACAATAAATGCGGGTAGGCTTCGCGGCTGGTTTGTTCGATAACTTCTGAAAATTGTAATGTTTTTATCGCCAGCGTTAGTTCTGCTTCTTCGGTAAGTACCAAGGTAGAATCGAGTTGTGTGACATCAATGCCATGGTCGCTATTGGCTTTGCGAAAAATGCTTTGGATGCGTGCGTAAGCATATTGTAAGTAAGGTGATGTATTACCTTCGAAGCTCAGCATGGTTTCCCAATTAAAAATGTAGTCGTTGGTACGGGTTTTGGATAAGTCGGCGTATTTAACTGCGCCGATACCCACTTTACGGGCAATCGTGCTGCGCTCTTCTGCACTAAGGTTAGGGTTTTTATCAGCGACGACTTTCTCGGCACGCTCTACGGCTTCAACGAGTAAATCGGCCAGTTTTACGGTACCGCCTGTGCGGGTTTTAAAGGGTTTGCCGTCGCTACCCATCATGGTGCCAAACGGGTGATGTTCTAAGCTAATGGATTCATCCACAAAGTGTGCTTTACGCGCAAGGGTAAACACTTGCTGCATATGTAATGATTGGCGAGCGTCAATAAAATATAAGATGCGATCAGCCTGTAATTGCTTGGCGCGATAGCGCAGAGCGGCTAGATCAGTTGTTGCATATAAAAAACCACCGCCTTGCTTTTGAATAATAACCGGGCTGGGGTCGCCGTCTTTATTGGTGATTTCTTCTAAGAAAACAACTTGTGCCCCTTGATCTTCTACGGCGAGCTTTTGTTCTTGCAACTCTTTTACTAGGGGGGCTAAATCATCGTTGTAAGCGCTTTCGCCGTACACGCTCTCTGCCGTTAGTGTTACGTTGAGCTGGTCGTAAATTTCTTGGCTATGGGTTAATGAGACACCTCTAAATTGTTCCCATAATGTGAGCACATGGGCGTCGCCCGATTGCAGTTTAACCACATAATTACGCGCTTTGTCGGCAAAGGCTTCGGATTCATCAAAGTGTTTTTTAGCGCTTTGGTAAAAACCTTCTAAATCTTTTAGTGCAAGACTGGCCGATTCGCCGTCACTTAATTGTTCTTCTAGCTCGGCAATCAACATACCAAATTGCGTTCCCCAGTCACCCACATGGTTCTGGCGGATCACTTTATGCCCCTGAAATTCTAGCGCGCGTACTACGGCATCACCGATGATGGTTGAGCGTAAGTGGCCCACATGCATTTCTTTTGCAAGGTTAGGTGAGGAATAATCGACCACGACGGTTTGCGCTTGAGTTGGCGCGCTATGCGCTAACGCCAAATCACCACTTTGTTGGTTTAGCTCGGCAATATGAGCGGCTAGCCACTGAGGGTTGAGGGTGAGATTAATAAAGCCCGGGCCAGCAATCTCCATCTGACTGATCATTTCTTGAGTGGTGGAATCTTGCTCAAGTTGTTCAACAATACGCTGGGCAATATCCCGTGGTTTCGCTTTGGCTACTTTTGCGGCTCCCATTGCACCGTTAGCTTGGTAATCCCCAAAGCCCGCTTTTTTGCTGGGCGCAATATGCGGTTGGCACTCGGCAGGTAAGCCTGCATTAAGCATGGCTTTAGCAACAAGATCGGTAAGTAAAGAGCGAATATTCATGAAAAGGGTGTCATCTGGGTTGGCGAATGAAAGACTGCGCATTTTATAGAGGCGGCGACAATAATGCTAGGCAGATAGCTATCTAGATAGCTAGCCTATAATCTTTGGAAATAAATTTTCGCCTTGAGCGTATGCCTAAGCTGGGCTTTTCCAGTACCATACACGGCCGCCATTGATGGCCGTATGATTATCAGATAAAGCAGTTGTGAGAGTAGTGTATGTGGTTTAAAAATTTGCGTGTGTACCGGTTTACTCAAGATTTCACCTTTGATGCGAGTAGCTTAAGTGAGGCTTTAGAGCAAGGGGCTTTTGTGCCCTGTGGTAGTCAAGAGCTGGCACGTTATGGCTGGGTATCGCCGATCGATCACCAATCTGACAGTGATCATGGTTTGGTTCATGCGAGTCAAGAGTACCTGATGATCTGCGCGAAGAAGCAAGAAAAAGTACTACCGGCGGCGGTGATTAATGAAGCGGTTGATGAAAAAGCGGCGGCGATTAGCGAGGCAGAAGGTCGGCCAGTGGGTCGTAAGGAGCGTCAATCATTAAAAGATGATGTATTACTCGAATTGTTACCCAGAGCCTTTGCGCGTTCCAGCGTACACTACGCCTATATAGCGCTAAAACAGGGGTATATTGTCATTAATGCGGCATCGGCGAGCAAAGCTGAAGAGTTATTGGCCGCACTGCGTGATGTGGTGGGTAGCTTGCCGGTGATCCCGCTGGTGAGCCAGCAATTACCTCATCAGATGATGACGCAATGGGTGACGCAAGCCGAAGCGCCTAGCCGCTTTACGCTAGGTGGTGAATGTGAGCTGGCGGATCCGAAAGAGTCGGGCAGTGTGATTCGTTGTAAGCATCAAGATTTAGCATCGGCAGAAATTAACAATTTATTACAGTCGGGGATGATTGTAACGAAGCTAGGTTTACAGTGGCGACAGGGTATTGATTTTATACTGGATGATCAGCTAGCGATTAAGCGCTTACGCTTTGAAGACGATATTCAAGATAAGGCCAATAGCCATGAAGCGGAAAGCAAAGCTGAACTATTTGATGTCGAGTTTGCCGTGATGACCGTTGAGCTGACGGCTTTTCTCGCCGATATGGTGGCCGCCTTAGGTGGGGTAAATACTCAAGCACCGTCGGTCGATGGGAAAATCGCACAAGCCAATAAAGATGATTCGAGCTATACCGGTGTTGATGAAGTGGTGTTTGAATAATGGTAGTGACATTCGTGACATCGAACACACACGTCGCCATACCTTCGTCACCATGCTGCCGTCATGCCCTCGCTATACCCTCGTCATGCCGGACTTGATCCGGTATTGATCCGGTATCTTTGTGGCGCCAGCATTGACTAGATTCCGGTTTTCACCGGAATGACGGGGTGGGTATTTTCACTGGAATGACGGGGTGGGTGTTTTCACCGGAATGATGGGTTGTGCGTTTTTACCGGAACGACGGGTTGTGCGTTTTCACTGGTATGGCGGGTTGGGTGTTACGTCAAATGCACGCGTCACCATGCTGCCGTCATGCCCTCGCTATACCCTCGCCATGCCTTCGTCATGCCGGACTTGATCCGGTATCTTTGTGGCGTCAGCATTGACTAGATTCCGGTTTTCACCGGAATGACGGGTTTGGCGTTTTCACCGGAATGACGGGGTGGGTGTTTTCACTGGAATGACGGGTTGGGTGTTTTCACCGAAATGACCGGGTGTGATTTTTCAGAGGAGTACAGTGATGGGCGAGGTTCTTCCCTTTAAAAAGAAAAGTCTTAAAGAAAAGCATAAGGGCAGCTCTTTGTGTCGTGATGGTTTTCATAAGTGGAAAGTCGTGACCAAGCAGCAATTTGATGTGAAACAAGGCAAGCTCGTGACTAAATCACAATGTGTACGCTGTGGTAAAACAAAGACAGAATTGCTCTGAGCTCATACATTTTGTGTTGAGTCCGATGGTATAAGGTATCAGTTAAGCTGTAAGTGTCGATAGAAGAAATCATTGCTTTCAATCAGGTCTGCCCCTATTTACAATGCCCGCTGAATTGACTGTTTTGGACGTTATATATAAATGAATACCCCTCAAGTAGGTCAGCGTTGGATGGTCGATACCGACTCCTCGCTGGGTCTTGGCATCGTTACCGACTGTGATGCCCGTAGTTTAACCATTGATTTTCCCGCCATTGAAGATAGCCGTTGTTACTCTCGCAATAATGCGCCACTCACGCGAGTGATATTTGCCGTGGGCGATACCATAGAAACGATCGATGATCAGCGTTATGTCGTTGCTCAAGTTGAGCAGGTGAATGATCTTGTTATTTACTTAAGTGTCGATGGTGAGCCTATCCCTGAAACGCGTTTGGCGTCTACGGTGCAGCTTAATCACCCAGTAAAACGTTTACTGGCAGGGCAATTAGATAAGCCTAAATGGTTTGATTTACGTGCAGATTTAGCAAGAGGCCACCACCAGTGGTTGCGCTCAGATGTGATTGGTTTACAGGGAGCGCGCATTAGTTTAACGCCCCACCAGCTTTATGTTGCTGATACGGCTACGCGATTGTCTGCCACTCGTATTCTTCTAGCGGATGAAGTGGGGCTAGGTAAAACGATTGAGGCAGGGCTTATTTTACAGCGCTTGATGTTGCAGGAGCGAGTGCAGCGAGTACTGATTATTGTCCCTGATGCCTTGCGTGTGCAGTGGTTTGTAGAGCTAGTGCGTTGCTTTAATATTCATGCGGTGATGTGGGGTGACCATGTTGATCTCGCCGACGCCCAAGTATTTATCGCTGCTCATACCATACTTGATACGGTTGATAACGCACAAAACCCCTCGGAATACGCTATGGGCGTCGACGATATTGTCGGTGCAGAAAGTGTAGCCAATGATCATTTTCTTACAGCGGATGACGATGATATTGCTGACAGCGTTGAGGATGAAAAAGGCAATAGCCCGCTAACCGATCTGCCGTGGGATCTTGTCATTGTTGACGAGGCTCACCATTTCGATTTGCTCAGCGATAAACCGGCAAGCCGTGCATTGCACAAAATAGGCTCTGCCTGTGAACACTTACTGCTGCTCTCTGCTACGCCAGAACGTATGGGCTTAGAGCAACATTTTTCACGATTACAGTTGTTGGATGCCTCACGCTTCCATGATTTTTCGGCTTTCCAACAACAGTATGCACATTATGAAGCATTGGCAGATGACATTGCTGAATTGTTGGATGATAGCCTGAGCCAGGTCGAACTGTCGTCAACACTTCAGCACAAATTACAGCAACTGTTTCCTCACTTGCCTGATCGTTATTTTGTGGAATATCTTCAGTCAAATGATCCGAAAAATACTCGCGCACTGACAGATTTACTACTCGACTGCCATGGTACGGGGCGGGTCGTCTTTCGTAATACACGCCATGCGATACAGGGTTTTCCTGAGCGTCGTTTAGTGACTCATCGATTGTCTGCTGAAGACAGTAGCGACGTAGATGCGGATTTATCATGGCTCGCGCAATTTATTAAGCAGCATAGCGATGACAAGATTCTTTTTATCACTCACGATAAAGACGATGTGCTTGATATTCGCGAGTGGCTTTATCGTAAAACAGGGATCGATTGCCCGGTGTTTCATGAAGGGATGTCACTCATTGAGCGTGATCGTGCGGCGGCTTACTTTGCCGACCAAACCGACGGGGCGCCAATGTTGTTGTGTTCTGAAATTGGCAGCGAAGGGCGTAACTTCCAATTTTGTCATCATCTGATTTGCTGGGACTTGCCTGAGCATCCCGATGTGTTAGAGCAACGCATTGGTCGTTTAGATCGTATTGGTCAGCAGCAAACCATGTATATCCATGTCGGCGTGACCGATAAGGCAACGGAACAGCGCTTGCATTGGTATCACGATATTCTTAACTGTATCGAAAAAACCAACCCTGCAGCCGGTGCTATGCACGATAAATGGTATGCCCAATATGATGCTAGCCCTGCAGTAGGTGCACAGGTTCAAGAAGAAATTACGGCTCTACTTTCGCAATTACAAAACGGTCGTGATCGTTTATTAGAAATGAATAGTTGTCGTCAACCCGAAGCGAACCAGCTTGTCGATAAGGTTGTGAACTTCGAGCATGAACATAATCCATTGGCACTGCTCACCTCAGCTACGGATTTATTAAATATCCACATGGAGCCGCTGGACGATACACGCTATAGCATGATTCCATCGGATCAAATGCTTGTGCCTTTGGTGCCGGGTATTCCTAACGATGGTTGCGAGGTCACCTTTGATCGACAAACGGCGACATCACGAGAAGATGTACAGTTTGTTACTTGGGATCATCCGTTAATGCAAGGCATGACGGAGTTGGTAACGACGTCTGAACTGGGTTCTGCGACAGTGGCATTATTGCCCAATAAAAAATTAAAACCGGGCACCTTATTTTTTGAAGCAATTTTTAGTGTAACGATTAAAAGTGCTTATGCCAAAATCGCCAGTGGTTTTTTAAGCGAATCGTTAGTGCGCATTGTAGTCGCAAAAAATAATCCTAATAATTTAGATGCTATCTTGCCGCAAGCGACGCTGGCTAAAGTCATTGAAAACGCGGCGAAAAATATTCGTAAAGCGGTGGTTAAAGACTATCAGCAAGATATACAGATCCTGTCAGATACCGCGCAAGCGATGGCTCAACAAGCATTGGATGATGTAGTTGCACAAACGCTAAACGATATTAAACAGCGTCGAGAGTTCGAACTAACCCGCTTGCGAGAATTGCAGCAGCGTAATCCATTAATTACTCAAGCCGATGTTGAGCAGCAAGCCATTTACTTTGATAACGTTGAACATGCCGTCACACAGCAATGTAGTATTGAAATGAATGCTGTACGGCTATTAGTGACTTATCAGCCAGAGAAGGCGTAAAGGTATGATCAGGCCCCTTGTCGTACCGAGCTTGATCCGGTTCTATAATACCAGTATTGACTAGATTCCGGTTTTCACCGGAATGACGGGTTAGGTAATGACGGGTTGGGTGTTACATCAATTCACACTTCGTCATGCCGAACTTGATTCGGTATCTTTATAGACCAGTATTGATTAGATTCCGGTTTTCACCGGAATGACGGGTTAGGTAATGACGGGTTGGGTGTTACATCAATTCACACTTCGTCATGCCGAACTTGATTCGGTATCTTTATAGACCAGTATTGATTAGATTCCGGTTTTCATCGGAGTGATATGTTCAGGATTTCCATCAGTATAAATAACAGGGTTGCGCATGATGACTCTTCAAAAACAATAAAGGAGCAACGCTATGAACATAATCGGTAGAGCGCCAAGCCAAACAATATACTCGCTTGTTAGATGTATTTTTTGTTTTTTATTCGTTGCCTGTTTTTCTCAAACCTCTGTTGGGCAAGATAAAAGCCCGGTGTGGAAAATAAGTCACGAAGGTAATGTGTTGTATCTTGGGGGTACTATCCATGCACTTGCTGAGTCCGATTACCCTTTGCCATCGGGTTTTGATACGGCTTATAGCGCGGCCAATGTGTTGGTGTTAGAAACAGACATTGAAAAAATGCAATCCCCAGAAGCGCAAGGCTTACTGGTTAATGCCATGTTGTATCAAGACGGCAGGACGCTAAGTCGCGTTTTGTCTTCGGAAGTTTATCAACAGCTAGCACAATTTATTGCTCAACGAGGTGGCGATATTGCTCAGTTCGAAACCTTTAAGCCGGGTATGTTAAGTATTTTGCTGACGCTAGATGAGGTAAAACGTTTAAACCAACTCGGTGAAGGTGTCGATAGTTATTACGATAAACGTGCTCAAAGGGATGGTAAAACACGTCTGTTTTTAGAAACCGTTGAGCAGCAGCTTAACTTTTTAGCCGCGATGGGCGAAGGCCAAGAAGATCATTTTATGCGTTATAGCCTCGAAGAGCTAAACAACACGTCGGCTATGTTGCAACAACTCAAACACGCGTGGCGTAGTGGTAATGAGTCAACACTAGAGACGGTAGGTATTAGTGAATGGCGTAATGATTTTCCGCGTTTGTACCAATCCTTGTTAGTGCAGCGTAATAACGCATGGTTACCACAGTTAGATGCCATGCTGAATACCGCACCTACCGAGGCAGTTTTTGTGGGTGCGCTTCATCTTGTGGGTGAAGAGGGTTTATTAACGCAGTTGCGCAAGCGGGGCTATATCGTTGAGCAATTACCTTAATCTATGTATGCCCTAACGTATGAATGAGACGTATACGCTTGAGCCTATCGGCTATATGAATACCTGCTTCCCTGAAAAGTTTGGCATTCCTCGCCAACCATTACTTGCGCCGAGTGCGAAGGGTGTACTGCGTTTATTGCCGCCGTTTAATGACCCTGCTTGTGTGCGTGGCTTAGAAAAATCTAGTCATGTTTGGCTAAGTTTTATTTTTCACCAGCATACGGATCAAGGTTGGAAGCCAACGGTGAGACCGCCGCGATTAGGTGGCAACGAAAAGCAGGGCGTATTCGCGACGCGCTCTTCGTTTCGGCCTAATAGCTTAGGCTTATCGGTAGTGGCATTGGATAAAGTATGTGTTGACAATCAGCAGGTGGTTTTACATTTTTCGGGTGTTGATTTGCTAGATGGTACCCCGATTGTTGATATCAAACCGTACCTTAGTTATGTCGATAGTTTACCGCATGCGGTTAATACGTTAGCGCAGCAAGCGCCAGAGATTATGCCCGTGGTTTTCTCCGCATCGGCTGAACTTTTTTGTAAAACGTATGGCGACGAGGTAAGCAGCGCTATTGGCCCTGTATCGAATTTAAAACAATTAATTATTGACGTGCTGCAGCAAGACCCTCGACCGGCTTATCACCAGCAAGCCGTTTCTGATGCCGCGCGTGAATATGGTATTGCCCTGCTGGATTGTAATATCCGATGGGAATGTATGGACGACAAAAGCGGTGGGCAGAAAAAAATTGTACGTGTTAATAGCATCAGTCGATGCTAGTGTTGGTATCGTCATAGTTGCGAAGGCAGCTATCTACAACGCCACGAAATAAAAATATTTAACCAATAGAAACGAGTAAAATAGCGACTGTTTATTGTGTTGTGTAATAAATAGATCGCAGACATAACTAAGATAGATACCTGCCTTCGCAGGTATGACGATAAACAATAAAGGATAATAATTATGCCAAAAGCGAGTGAAATTAAAAAAAATACGGCCATCGAAATAAACGGTGAAGCCTATATCGTCAGAGATATTGAGCGCTCGGTACCACAAGGGCGTGCGGGCGGTAGTATTTATCGTATGCGCATGTACAACGTGGCGACCAACGCTAAGGTCGACGAATCGTATAAAGATTCCGATATGCTCGCATTAGCCGATTTAACCCGTCGCCCGGTGACGTTTTCTTATGCCGATGGTGAAGAATATGTGTTTATGGATAGCGAAGACTACACTCCCTATAGTTTTAATAAAGAAACGATCGAAGATGAGCTGTTATTTATCACTGCGGATACACAAGATTTACAGGTAATTATTGTTAATGATGCGCCGGTGGCTCTGGATTTGCCGTCGATTGTTACCTTGGCGATTGTAGAAACAGACCCTTCTATTAAAGGCGCGTCAGCATCAGCAAGAAGTAAACCCGCAGTGTTAGAAACGGGATTAACAGTTTCTGTACCAGAGCATATTGCGAGTGGTGAAATGATAAAAGTGAATGTCGAAGAAAGAAAGTTTACCGGTCGTGGAGATGCAAAGTAGTTTTTAGTTTATCGATGATACTTATCATGCCCGCGATGTAGCAGGCATGATTGTCATATCAGTAATTTATTTGTTAGTGTAGTTGTTCGCTGCAAATTCCCAGTTGGCTAAATTAAAAAATGCTTCAACGTATGCTGGGCGTGCATTGCGGTAATCAATATAATAAGCGTGTTCCCAAACATCACAAGTGAGTAACGGTGTATTATCGGTTGTCAGTGGGCAGTCTGCATCATCGGTATTCACAATCTCTAAGCCGCCTTCGGCGGTTTTGACAAGCCACGTCCAGCCAGAACCAAAGTTACCTGCTGCTTTTTCAGAAAACTCGGTCACAAAAGCCTCATAACTTCCCCATAGTTTATCGATGGCATCGGCTAGTTCACCGTTTGGTTGTCCGCCGCCATTGGGGCTTAGGCTATGCCAGTAAAAGGTATGATTCCAAATTTGAGCGGCGTTATTAAATACACCGCCTTCACTGGTCTTGATAATCTCTTCTAAAGATTTATTCGCTAAGTCGGTACCATCTACAGCAGCATTGAGTTTAGTGACATAGGTTTGATGATGCTTGCCGTAATGATATTCCAATGTCTCAGCAGAAATGTGTGGCTCAAGTGCTGACTTATCGTAGGGCAGTGCAGGTAATTCAAAACTCATCAGTTATATCCTGTTTAAAAAAGTTGTGGGTAAGTGCATGGCAGTTATGCTTCTGGCACTATTCAATTAATATAGTACGTGTAGAGTACGTACTTAGATGGTTTAGACCAAAGATTATTACGCTTGAAGGGAGAATAACCCTGTTACGAGATTTGGTCATAACGCCGCGCACAGGGGCGGCCAAATAAGCGGAGCGTTTTGGGCGTCCCAGCGGCTAGCGGGAGCGATTGCTGCGTCTTGTTATGTTTAAAATTCTAAATTTTGAGCCATCCACTTGCCTATATTCCCATTACATTCAAGTATGCCAATTACAGTATTAATGTTAACTTTTTCAGCAGAAACACCGTACCCTTTTTTTAAATGGTGAATACTTTTAATTCGCATGTGTTTTGCCATTTGCTTTATGTACCAGTTATTTCCATTTCCATTATATTTAGGCTGAAACACTGATATTAAAATCGCTTCCATTTCATCTAACAATTCATCTTTGACAAAGATATACCCAAAAGAGTCAAATTCTTTATTAGCATCATCATAGTGTGCTCCAAGGCGTTTACCTAGAGACTTCGTTTGCCCAACATACACAATTTCAGGTTGACCTTCTATTTGTTCCTGTATCAATAAATAGATACAAGAGCGACTATAAAAGTCCTCAAGGTAATTAGTTCCAATTTGTTGAAACTCTCCATTTTTTATCGCTTTAGTAGCATCTAACAAAGATTCAAATACTATCGTTTTCATTAAGTACTACATTTTCACTTTAAACATAACAGGGTTATTTATAGGTATGGGTGTTGTACTTGTTTGCTTAGTGGCGTTTCCAAATAATATGATCGAGAGAAATTAATCCGCCACCTTGGCGCATAAGATAAAGCAGAGGGAGTACCCAGTAAGCGTGAACCGTCCACCATGCATCGGGGTAGACAAAAAATTGAATAACCATTGTCATCACAAATAAACCCAGCGCGGCAAAGCGAGTCATCAAACCGAGTAACAACATGATCGCCAAGAAGAACTCACCAAAAGTGCCTAAATAAGCAGCGAGCTCGCTAGGGATCAATGGGATGCCATACTCGAAATCAAACAATAAGAATGTACTATCGGTGACATTCCAGAAGGCAAAATGTTGTCCGCCAATCGTTAAGCCGGTAATTTTAGTTTGTACCGAAAACCAAAACACCTTAAAAATAACCAAGCGCATAGCGAGGTTTACAAACCACTCGGGAATCATTTTTAATAAATTTTCAATAGGGCTGATGATTTTACAAAGATAAGAAGTCATGGTTTTTCGCCTTGGTTAATATGACAATGATTATGTTGATAGACTCTTTATAAAAGCATTACATTTTTGGTGTGTTTGAATGAGTAATGCTTATTATAAGTTGCGTCTGTATTAAAAATTGTATCGCGTGCCCCGCATCGAAATCTTGATGTAGGGTCAGTGTTTTTTCTATTGCCTCTGCGAGAGTGAGTGTATCGTGTAAGCCTTTGATAAAACAATACAGGGAGTGGTCAACATGATACATACAAACACTATATGTAGGTCTGACCACTAAAACGTATTGTGGTTCACCTAAGGTAATGCTTTCTTGAAGGTTCTGTTGTTCTGCTTGGTTGTTCTGCCATATGCTAAATATCGGATCATTAGAATGGATGCAGTGCAGCGACGGATGTAAGTGAATATAAGATTGCGCCAATTCTTCAGGCGATATATTGGCTATATATTCAGGCGCCAGTGGGTTGGCATCTTGTGCGTGATAGGCGCGATGTCGAGCTAATTCGAGGTGTGCTATATCTGTTAAATAAGCCATGTTAGCCGTGTGCTCAAACGCACTTAAAAACTGAGGGAAGTCTTCCCCTAAAAATACCATGGCCGCTTGTTGTGGTGGATGCTGCCTAAAATAAACCCCCGCAGTACCTGTGAAAAAATCATCACCAACCAGTTGTTTAACTACCGGGTATAAGTCGCCTAACGCTGTGGTGAGTGAAAAGAAAACATTGTTTTGATAAATAGCAAAGCGTTGTTCGCCTGCCGTATCCGATGCGGTTTGAAAAGTATCACGCAGTGCAGGTGTTAACTCATTAAGCAGTGAGTGACAAAATTGCTCTTGCCATTGGGGTAAGGTGATTGAAGGTTTATCGTCAATCATTCGCTATGCTCCACTAAAAGGCGCTTTGCTTTATTGGCTTCGCTCAATAATGTGCTAAGTTCTGGTACGTCAGTATCCCACTCAATTAGCACCGGAGGTAATGTTCTCTCGGCTTGCTTTATTTGTTGTAGGGCGCTTTGGTAAAGCTGCCATACCTCGTCAATAATGGGTGACCCATGATCATCAATAAGTACGTTTTCATTATCAATGATTTCACAGGCATGGCCCGCTAGATGTATTTCACCGACGGCATGTAGTGGATAATCATTAAGGTATTGTTCGCTGCAAAAATCTTGGTTGTTGGCGGAAACATAAATGTTATTAATGTCTAACAATAGTCCGCAGTTGGTTTGTTTAACCAGTGCCGACAAAAATTCGGTTTCTGTCATGTCACTGTGTTTAAACCCCAAATAGGCCGACGGGTTTTCAACAAGAATCGTACGTTGTAAAACCTCTTGTACCTTGTCGACATTCTCGATTACGGTGCGCAGAGAGGCTTCAGTATAGGGAAGTGGGAGTAGGTCATTAAGAAAGTATTGTTGGCCGTGGCTCCATGATAAATGCTCGGAGACTTGTGCAGGCTGGTATCGATTAACCACCTTTTTTAACGCCATTAAATGCTCGTCATTGACGCCATTAGCGCTCCCTAGTGATAAGCCCACCCCATGCATGGATAATGGGTAATGTTCAGTGATCTCTCGCAAATATTTGTGCGGTAAGCCACCGTCGCCCATATAGTTTTCTGGGTGCACTTCAAACCAGTCGAGAGCGGGTAAGGTGTTGAGTATTTCATCATAGTGTTGCGGCTTTAAACCAATGCCAACACCGTGTAAAGATTGACGACTTTTTTTCATGATGAGTAAACCAAACAACCGTGCGTATTAAAGAGCATGAGTGTATCCCGATGACAAACTATTGTACCAATAAAAAAGGCCAGCGAATGCTGACCTTATTATTAAGAAACCTAAACGTTAGCTAGGAATGTTAACGTCGGTAGGCTCCAGTGAACCACCGACTAAGCGCTCACAACTACCTTTAGGAACAAACATCCACGCGTTACCTTGAGCATCTTTAGTTGATGTGCCTGCACAGCTCGTGCCAGGGCCTGCTGCGCAATCATTTTTACCGGCTTTAGAAACGCCGTAGCATTTTTCAGCTTTGAATTTAGGGCCAGCAACAGCATCTTGCGCGGTTGCCATAAATAGTCCGCTTGCAATTGCGCTGGTAATTAATAGTGATGTGGTTGTCTTTTTCATAGGTTTCTCCGATAGTAATAAATGAACATAATTAAATGACATAATCTGTGCGTCTTGTGACTCTGCTTTTTTAAAAAAGTTCATCACTGAAAAAACATAAGGAGCCTCTGATTAACCGCTTTTGTCATTCCGGGCTTGACCCGGAATCCCTATAAATTAAGCATCTATAGATTCCGGCATACGCCCATAACTGTCCGGAATAAATATTCATAGAGCAAGAGCTCCTTGCATGGATTGGTAATACAAGACTTTCTTACGCCTCTTTTTCTCTATTTGCCACTCTGTTTCAACTCTCTGAAACAGAGTCGCTCGCAAGCTCATTAGGCACATCTTCAAGCTCACATCTTGTCGAAAATTGCGCTGATACAATTGCACCAACAAGTACGTAATAATGGCGCTATAAATTTGTATTTTTACCGCATTTTTACTACGACCCAAGAACACTTTTATTTTTAAGTGTTGCTTGATCCATTTAAAAAACAATTCAATTCCCCAACGCTGTTTATACAACTGAGCAATCTCTTTCGCTGACCGCGTCATGTCATTGGTCGCGATAATTAACGGCGTATCTTTATCCGGCCGACTCACTGTAATCTTTCGTAGTGGCGTACCGTGATAATGATTAACCCTAGCGCCTCCCGGACGTTTGTTTTTAAAACACACTATCGCATCTTCTAAAATTATCGCCTCATCTTTGGCTTCGATTGGACGATACGATTCAACCACTAAAGACGCATTACGTTTAAAACGAGAGACGAATACGCTACCTGATTCATGTAAACGATACCACCAGTTATAGTCGGTATAACCCCTATCAAACACATACGTCGCGCCTATTTCCGCTTCCGTTTTTCTACCTACTTCAAGATCACCTATCTTAGGTTCTGTTATTTCAAGGTTGACCGGAGTATTACTCGGAGACGCTATCGTTAAATGCGCTTTTAATCCCTGAATACGATTATCTTTTTCTGCTTCAGCCCACTCATCGTAACCTAAACCCACTAACGGTATCGGTGTGGAATCTAGTAAATACAATAGGTCACTGAGTTCACCTTTCACTTTTTTGTGTCCGCGCTTTAAGAGCAATGCACAGATATCAGCAAACACGTTATTCGAACGATATTTATTCGCATCTGATAATGTCGAACGCTTAATTTTACGACAACCTAAATGGTAATGATGCGTCTCCTGACTATTAAAACCCGCCTCTAATTCTCGTAAGCTTTGGCATCCTGATACCTGCGCATAGATCATTGCGAGCAGTTGATTCCAGCAACGAAATCCTTTGTTGTGCTTATCTGCTTTATGCTTTGAAACCACTTTTTCTACTGCTTGGCGAGGAAGTGCTTTCATTAATTCAGTAAATCGTGTATTTCTATACATATTGCAGCCTCTAGGTTATGAGTCGTGTCAGTGGGTTTTACCCTTTAAACCTAGAGGCTGCAACCTCTTCAGCAATACGCTTAACTTTTATTCCGGACAGTTATGGGCATACGCCGGAATGACAGTTCATCAGAGATTCCATAAGATAGATTTCAATCCATAAGAGAAACTCCGAACAAGTCATTCCGGTGAAAACCGGAATCTCGTGTTCTAGGGATACCGGATCAATACCGGATCAAGTCCGGCATGACGAAGGCATGACGAAGGTATTACTAAGGTATTACTAAGGTATTACTAAGGTATTACTAAGGTATTACGAAAAATGGCAGTCCGAGCTTCCATAAATATGCACAATGCATAGAATAGTACATCGACAGCATCTGTCGAATAAGGCCCAGCATGAAGCGTGATATGAGACGTAATATAAAGTGTAGTATGAAGATAATAAGGTTACTCTTATTCCCCCCATGTTCTCGTCAATGGTGGTTGATCGTTAACGCGCTGTGGGCGATCAGTATCTTGGTTTTTTCGCACTCCGCTTACAGTTGGGGAAAGTTAGGGCATCAAGTGGTGTGTGATATAGCGTGGCATCACTCGACACCATCAACTCAGCGATTATTAGCAGCCTCAGCTAAACGCATGGGCTATAAAACCTTTGCCGATAGCTGTGCTTGGGCAGATGCTATCAAGAGTAACGCTCGTTATGATGATTTGAAGCCTTTACATTACGTCAATGTTAAACGAGACGAAACCGCTATTCATCGTGCAGTGTGTGTCGCTAACCCGGTTTCTCAAGCATCGCCAAAAAAATTACCGCAATGTGTGTTAACGGCTATTCCTTATTATTGGCGTCGTATTGAGCATGAGCAGTATAGCCAGCGGGAACAGGATCAAGCGTTGTTATTGTTTGCCCACTTTGTAGGTGATGTTCATCAGCCGTTGCATGTGTCTTATGCGGATGACCGCGGCGGTACGCGGCGTCAAGTGGTGTACCAAGGTAAGTTGCTATCACTCCATTATTTGTGGGACACACAGTTGTTGTATTGCCAGTCAGTTAATGGAAAGCGCCCTACATGGCGTAGCTTAGGGCGGCAATTAGCGTCAGTCGCGCCGACTAAAGCTGATCCTGCTGCCGTAGTTGTTTCTACATCTGCGAACATCTCTCAGCAAGTACAGTATTGGGCACAAGAATCTTTAGATATTACACGGCGGCTCTACACCGAGCTTAATGCACGTAAGCCAAGCGTTGGTCAGCGTTCAAGCGCATCGCCACGATTGTCTAAGCGCTATTGTGCAACTCATTATCCACTGGTGTTATCTCGTTTACAGCAAGCCGGCATTCGCTTATCTCAATTGCTTGAGTCGCGTTACACAAGGCCGTAACCTCAGTCGACCTAGAAGGCATTACTGAGTGGTTACGTAACCCCCATTGTAGCGGCTGCTCTTCCTTCGTTTTACCCTGCTCTTACTCTTATTTACATGGACAATATAGGGTACAATCGCCCACCAATTTATCGACAGCTTGAGTGGCTCTATCGCTTATGGAAATTAACCCCTATCTCACTACCCTTAAATCGCTAACCGAGCGCACCGATGTGCTTAGGGGGTATCTTTGACTACGATGCCAAGCAAGAGCAGCTCGCCGAAGTCGAATTAGAGCTTGCCGAACCTGAGGTCTGGAATAATCCAGAACGTGCGCAAGCGCTGGGGCAAGAGCGATCACAACTCGAAGCCATTGTGGGTACGATTAACAAACTGGATGTGGGTGTGGTCGATGCGCGTGAATTGCTCGATATGGCCGTCGAAGAAGACGATGAAAGTATTCTTGACGATGTACAAGATGAAATCGATGCACTTAGCGCACAATTAGAAACCCTTGAATTTCGCCGTATGTTTTCTGGTGAAACTGACGCTAATAATGCTTACCTCGATATTCAATCGGGTTCTGGCGGCACCGAAGCCCAAGACTGGGCTGAAATGGTGTTGCGTATGTATTTGCGTTGGGGGGATGCTAGGGGTTTTAAAACTACATTAGAAGAAGCCTCTGCTGGCGATGTGGCGGGTATTAAAAGTGCCACTATTCGGTTTGAAGGTGAATATGCTTTTGGTTGGCTGCGTACCGAAACAGGCGTGCATCGTTTAGTGCGTAAATCGCCTTTTGATTCGAGTAGCCGTCGTCATACTTCCTTTTGTTCCGTGTTTGTTTCCCCCGAAATTGACGACAACTTTGAAGTAGAAGTCGATAAATCCCAGGTGCGTGAAGACACTTATCGTGCTTCCGGTGCGGGTGGTCAGCATGTGAATAAAACTGATTCTGCCGTGCGTTTAACCCATGAGCCCAGCGGTATTGTTGTGCAATGCCAAAGCCAGCGTTCGCAGCACCAAAACCGTGATACCGCATGGAAGATGTTACGCGCCAAATTATACGAGCAAGAATTACAGCGTCGTAACGCAGACAAACAAGCACAGGAAGATAATAAGTCAGATATTGGTTGGGGCAGCCAGATTCGTTCTTATGTATTGGACGATCAACGCATCAAAGACTTGCGTACCAATGTGCAAACCAGCAACTGCCAAGCTGTGCTTGATGGCAGCTTAGATCAATTTATTGAAGCCAGCTTAAAAGCAGGCTTATAACCCATTAACCAACGACCCTTGATGATTATGAGCAACGAACCCAAAGACGAAAACAAACTGATCGCCGAACGCCGCGAAAAGCTCACCGCTATTCGTGAACAAGGCGTCGCCTTTCCTAATGCGGTCACGCGCGAACATAAAGCCGCCGATTTACAAGCAGAGTTTGGTGAAAAAACCAAAGAAGAATTAGAAGCGCTTGATCATAAAGTATCGGTTGCAGGACGTGTGATGGCAAAACGTGGGCCGTTTATGGTGCTACAAGATGTGACTGGCCGTGTACAACTGTATGCCGATAAAGCATCGCAAAAACAATTAAAAGAAACCTGCGGCTTATGGGATATTGGTGACATTGTTAATGTGAGCGGCGCCTTACATAAATCCGGTAAAGGCGATTTATATGTCAACCTTGAGCAGTTTCAATTACTCACCAAATCATTACGTCCGTTACCGGATAAGTACCACGGCCTTGCCGATCAAGAAATTCGTTATCGTCAACGTTACGTTGACTTAATGGTTAACCCTGATGTGCGCGATACGTTTACTATTCGCTCGCAGGTGATTAGTTTTATTCGCGCCTATCTTAATCAAAGTGATTTTTTAGAAGTTGAAACGCCCATGCTACAAAGCATTCCAGGTGGAGCAACGGCGCGTCCATTTGTGACGCATCACAACGCGCTCGATATGGATATGTATTTGCGTATTGCGCCAGAACTTTATCTTAAGCGTTTGGTTGTGGGTGGCTTTGAGCGTGTGTACGAAATTAACCGTAACTTCCGCAACGAAGGATTATCGACACGCCACAACCCTGAATTCACGATGCTGGAATTCTACCAAGCCTATGCAGACTATAATGACTTGATGGATTTAACCGAAGATATGCTGCGCCAAATTGCGCAAAATGTATTGGGTTCGACCGATGTAAAAAATACCGTCAAAAATGCAGATGGCGAAGTAACCGAAGAAATCGTCTATGATTTTGCAAAACCGTTTACTCGCTTAAGTGTATTCGATTCTATTTTGCAATATAACGATGATATTAGTGCAGAAGCCCTAGCGGACGAAAAAAGTGCGCGCGCCATTGCCGAGGGCTTACATATTCCTCTTAAAGATTCGTGGGGTTTGGGTAAAGTACACATTGAAATTTTTGAAAAAACCGTCGAGCATCGTTTGATGCATCCTACGTTTATTACTCAGTACCCAACCGAAGTATCACCACTGGCACGTCGCAATGACGACAACCCATTTGTGACGGATCGCTTTGAGTTCTTTGTTGGCGGCCGTGAAATTGCTAATGGCTTTTCTGAGTTGAATGATGCCGAAGACCAAGCCGAACGCTTTAATGCACAAGTCGCTGAAAAAGATGCCGGTGATAACGAAGCCATGCATTACGACGAAGATTATATTCGCGCATTAGAATATGGTTTGCCACCAACCGCAGGTGAGGGCATTGGTATTGACCGCTTGGTTATGCTGTTAACCGATTCGCCGTCAATTCGTGATGTTCTATTATTTCCGCATATGCGACCAGAATAGCCTTGATGCAAGATCACGTTCAGCATTCACCGTCATGCTGAACGTGATTGAGTTTTATTGTTATTGTTGTCTACTATTATTGCCTACTACGGTTGTCTGCCGGTAAAAAATAGCTGACTGCCATTGTCGCCAAAATAAAAATACCCGAAGCGATCAAGCAGGCACTTAGTCCGTGATACTGGTAGATTAAACCCGATAAAATAATGCCTATCAAGCGGCCTGCCGCATTCGCCATGTAGTAAAACCCTACATCCAATGATGCGCCTTCTTCTCGAGCATAAGCGACAATTAAGTAAGAATGCATCGACGAGTTAATCGCAAACGCGCCACCAAAAATAAATAACCCTATAACCATCAGCATGGGTTGGTTGGGGAGCTGTGTGGCAATTACCGTGACCAGTAATACACTCGCCCCCAAAAGCGCCGCCCATACTAGTAGAAGAGTACGTGCGTGTTGAGGCGATACCTGCCGAGTGATGCGCGGTGCAAGCGCTTGAATCGCGCCATAAAAGATGACCCATAAGGCCAGTGTTGTTCCGATCGCTGTGTGCCCCCAGCCTGCTTGGCTTTGTAAGAATACCGGCAAGGCGACGGCAAACCAAATATCTCTTGAGCCAAACAGAAAAAAGCGTGCACCGGATAAATAATTAACCGCAGGATGATTAGAAAAAATATCAGTAAATTTGGGTTTGCTCGCCCGCTGGGTAGCGGTTTTACGTAGCAAGCAAAGGCTGGCGATAAGCGTGAGGCTCAATAGGCCAATCATTGCGATAATCGCACCCGAAAATTCAAGTGTCGCTAGCAAGAAACCGCCTAAGAAAAATCCGACACCCTTGAGTGCATTTTTTGAGCCGGTCAGTAGGGCAACCCAGTGGTAAAGTGATGCTTGTTTTTGCTCAGTATTGTTAATGGCGTTTGTAAGCTGCTTAACGCTGCTTTTGGCGCTCATTTTATTAAGATCTTTTGCAACCCCCGAGATGGCTTGTGTCGCCATGACATATATCGCGGTCAGCATACTGGTGTCGGCCAGTAGCATTGATAGAGCAATAATCTGCAAAGCAAGCCCTGTCTGCAGGGTAATATGCAAACCCAGTCTAGCGCCGATCCAGCCGCCTAAGAGATTGGTAATCACGCCAAATAATTCATACAGCACAAACAGCATGGCAATATGCAGAGGACTAAACCCTAGCTGATGAAAATACAGTACGACCAACATACGTAAGGCGCCATCGGTGAGGGTAAATGCCCAATAGTTGGCGGTCACGACGGCATATTGGCCTATCGGCGAGGCAATGCGTGTGGTGTGTGTGCTCATAGTCTTTAGCTTATAAATCAGCCGCAACCAGCTCAGCCAGCTCGACCATGCGGTGTGCGTAACCTATCTCGTTGTCGTACCACAGCAAGAGCTTAACCTGCGTATGGTTAATCACCATTGTTGAGGGCGCATCCACAATACTAGAGCGTGTATCGTTGGTGTAATCGACCGACACGAGTGGTCGTTCTTCATAGCCTAAAATACCTGCTAATCGCCCTTTGGCGGCATCGGCTAATGCACTATTGATTTGCTCGGCAGTGACTGCTTGGTTCAGTTCAAAAACACAATCGGTGAGCGATGCATTGGTGAGCGGCACACGAATAGCGACACCATTAATACGTCCAGCCAGTTCCGGAAATATTTCTGTAATCGCAGTGGCCGACCCTGTAGTGGTCGGGATTAATGACGACCCACAGGCACGTGCACGGCGTAAATCTTTGTGATACTCGTCGAGTATGCGCTGTGTGTTAGTGAGATCATGAATAGTAGTTATCGCGCCGTGCTTAATACCAAACGTAGAATGAATCACATCAATGACGGGAGCAATGCAATTGGTCGTACACGATGCAGCGGTGACGATATTGGGCTGCTCTTCTAAGTATCGTTGCTGATTCACGCCCATCACAATATTGAGTGTGCCATCTTTGATGGGAGCGGATACCACGACCTTTTTAACGCCCGCGGCAAAATAGGGGGCGAGCGCTTCTTTGGATTTAAATTGGCCGGTGCATTCAATGACCATATCGATGCCATATTTTTCCCAATTTGTATCGCTAATAGCATGACGTTGCGAATAGCTAACGGCTTTGTCATCAATAATAATATGCTGGTTTTCGACTCGAATAGACTTATCCCAACGCCCATGAACAGAGTCAAATTCGAGCAGGTGAGCTGCAGCTGTGGCATCGCCCGCTACTTCATTAATATGCACAATCTCAAATGCCGCCGAGCTCCAAGCTGCCCGCAAAGACAGTCGTCCCATACGACCAAAACCATTGATAGCGACACGAATTGCCATTTATCTATTCCTCGTTTATTAAATGCTACGCGATAGCTTATAGCCAATGTTGCCCTTATATCACAGCTGTGTGACAAAAAAATAACAAGTTGTACGGATGCTAAATTGGCGAAAGTGGTTGTTCTTTGCTTTACTCAAGTTAATAAGAAGGGCTCTCTATTCATGAGAGCTTCTTTATTTTAGCCGAGTGAAGGATATCGAATATGTTTGACCAATTGAAGCTGCGCACTAAATTAATCGCAGGCAACGGTGCTATTTTGGGGTTGTTACTGGTGATTTCCATTACCGTGTTTATTGGAATTAACTCTCTATTAGGAAATTCTAATTGGGTTAATCATACCCATAAGGTACTCGCCAAAGCTTCGGCTATCGAGGCGGCAGCAGTTGACATGGAAACTGGCATGCGAGGCTATATGTTGGCCGGTAAAGAAGCGTTTCTTGAGCCTTACAATAGCGGGAAAAAAAGGTTTTATGCGTTGGTAGATGAATTGTCTGAAACGGTGAGTGATAACCCATCTCAGGTGAGTGTATTGAGTGAGGTGGAGCAAACAATTTCTGAATGGCAAGACAAGGTAACTGAGCCTAACATCCGGTTTCGTCGAGAGGTGGGAAAAACAAAAAGCATGGACGATGTGGCATCGCTGGTTGCTCGCGCTGAAGGTAAAAAGTACTTTGATGCATTTCGCCAGCAGATCGCTACATTTAAGGAGCGAGAAGAAGCGCTTATGTTAGCCAGGATTGATTCTCTCAGTTCTACCTCCAGTTTTGTGATCGGAGTGTCAGTTTTTGGTACGCTGCTAGCATTTATTATTGGTATAGCTGTGGTATTTTTTATGCTAAAAAGCATTATGCGGCAGCTAGGTGGCGAACCAGCATACATTGAAAAAATAGCAAGAAGTGTAGCCGCTGGAGACATCCGTTCTGACGTTACATCGGCGTCAGAAGAAAGCTCGACGGGTGTGTTAGCCGCTTTACATGATATGGTGCGTGGTCTGTCTCAAAAAGCGCACGTCGCAGAACGGCTCTCCGAGGGTGACCTTACTGTTACGGTATCACTGGCTTCGGAGCGGGATGTTTTAGGTCTATCTCTACAGAAGGTGGCAAGGAATCTCAATACGCTCTTAAGCCAAACTAAGCAGACGAGCGATGCTATTGCATCCGGTATTCACCAACTTTCCCAAGGTAGTAGACAGGTCGCTGATGGTTCTCAAGAGCAATCGACAAAATTGGATGGTATTTCAACATCATTATTACAATTAACCTCTCAGACTAATGAAAATGCTGAAAATGCCAAGCAGGCCAAAACGCTATCTGATAGCGCACAAACCGCTGCCCGTGAAGGCAGCGATGAAATGAAGAGAATGATGTCAGCAATGGAAGAAATTAATCAATCTAGTCAAGATATTGAGGGGTTTATTAAAACAATTGATGAAATTGCAGAGCAAACTAATTTGCTTGCACTCAACGCAGCGATAGAAGCTGCACGAGCGGGTGAACAAGGAAGAGGGTTTGCCGTAGTGGCAGATGAGGTACGTACACTTGCGGCAAGAAGTGCGACTACGGCTCAAGAGACATCGGATTTAATTTCTCAATCTACAGAGAGAACCAAAAAAGGTATTGAAATTGCTGATCAAACAACGCACTCCCTAGAAAATATTTTTTCTAACGTTGATGGGACTTCTCAGTTAGTGGCACAAATAGCTAATGCCTGTGGAGAGCAGGCTCAAGCGGCTGAGTATATTACAGAGAGTGTGACAGGCATTGATACGTTGAATCAGGCGAGTAATGAAAGCGCAAAACAAGCTGCTGCTACATCGTCATCTCTAGCCGAGCAATCTCAGCAGTTGAATACGATGTTGAAAAAATTTACGACGCACTAAGCGGAGTAATTATTACCGTTGGTTGAGCGGTGTCTATAATTCTTATATGGCAGTAGCTATCGCTCCCTTGCCAATCCCCTCAAAAGCCTTCACGGTAAATGTATCGTGGGGGCTTTTTGCTTTTAGTGTAGTAGCGATATGTTGGGCAATTAACTCGACCGTGCTATCGGTATCAATTAAGTCGCAATGAGCCTTGGGTAATGTGAGGGTGAAGTCCCCTTGGTCGGCACGATAAGCGAAGTGGTAGTAATCGTCTTGTTCTCTAGTGCTTGTGTTGATGAGATCGCTACGCGTGCCGATATAAATATCTCGCCACCGTGCACACCAGTCGGCTTCTAATACATCATCTCGCTTGTCATTTCGATAAATTTCTATCGTTGAGCGATGGCCGTGGGCAATACGCTGGCAATTGCCCGCATGCTTTTTCAGGCCGTGGCTGTAATGATACCAATGCTTATCGATGTTCTCAGGCGTAAACGTTAGAGCAATGCGGTCAATGGTATCGGGCAGGCATTCACGTAATTGCTTAATACACCAACTGGCGACACTTTCGGGAGTGATTTGTGTCGCATCAATTAAGCAAATAGCTTCGTTAGGCGATACGCATTGTAAATGGCTCTCTGCATATTGCCATGTCACATCGATTACTTGCTCGGTTTCTACAATCGTTGCGGCTGAAGATTTAGAGGCAACGACAAGACAGTGATCGATATAAGTATCTAGCCACTGGCGTATTGTCTTTTTTACAATACCAAAATCACAGACCATGCCTTGTTCATCAAGTGCGCCTTCCAGTGCAATGCTCGCCAGCCATGTTTCGCCAACAATGCCGCGCTGGGTATCTAAATAACTAAAATCTACATTGGTGAGGTTGTCGACGAATAGGTGCATAGCGGTATCTTCAGTAGTGCAAAAAGCCGCCATGATATAGCAGTTAAGGGTTTTGCGGTAGGTGGCGTTAGGGATATGTCGGTCAGTCTATAGCCGTCTTAAATATGAATATTCGATTCGGTTTGCTTTTGTAGTCTTATTAGACCGTTTTGATAAAGTGTGATTCAGTTCACGCAAGTGTCACCTCATACACTGTTCTTATCGCAGGATCTCGCTATGATTAAAAAACGATCAATTTTGTTTGTAGAGTAAACGCCCAGAGGTATCGGTTTGAACACTTCATTAAACACTTCATCGAATAATACGAGATTCAATAGAGACGCTTGGAACTATTTTCTTCAGCAAATTGATGCGCAAGTAGAAGGCAACTTTTTATCGCTCGCCGCAGAGTATGAATCGATAATGGGGCGTCCGTTTCAAGTTCCTCAATCACCACAAGTTTTATTTTCTATGTTGCAGCAAGCGATGATGAGTGAGAATAAGCTGTTGTTAACCGATACGGTAGACTTAATCGGCCAATTACCCCAGCAACTACAGGCAGAGTTTGCTTTATATAGTCGTCATCATCCAGATGGCAATGTGGGTGAATCACAGCATCACGAACGCCGTCACCGCCACACTAATACTGCCGCTCACACACAGCAAGTGGCTAAAAAACTATGGGACATGCTACACCTTAATCGCATAGCATAGCCATGGCTTTCCGGCTACTTTCCACGCTTCCCTCTCCGACTCCCCTCTAAGATGCTTGGTTACGATATTGCTCATATCGCTTTAAGACTTTTTTTACGTATTCTTGAGTTTCTTTAAAGGGTGGTATGCGATTATTGTAGCGTTTTACTGCGTTTTCTCCGGCATTATAAGCCGCTAAAGCAAGTGTTAAATCATCATTAAATAGGCGTAATAATAATTTAAGGTATGTCGTGCCGCCTCTAATATTATCGACAGGATCAAATGCATCAGCGACGCGAAAGCGGTTAGCCGTGGCAGGCATTAACTGCATTAAGCCTTGTGCGCCAGCACTAGAGACTGCTGATGGATTATAGGCAGACTCGACAAAAATAACCGCATGAATTAAATGTTCAGATAGGCCATGCTGTTTTGCCATTCTTTCTACAGTTTTAGCATAGCGGCGTTGATGGTTTTTACTCGATAAGCGTTTAGCAACTTCCCAGCCTCTTGCTGTTTTTTCTAAGCGAATATAGCCACTGTGTTTGGGGGTGTCTGTAAGTAATAAACGGCCTTTGGGATCAATATAGCGGTAAATGTCGGTTGCTATAGCGCTACTCATACCGACAAAAAATAGGCTAATGGACAATAGAATGTTAAAAGCGATGAATAAATGAGCATGCATAGTTTGCTAACACTGCGACTAATGTAAAGAGGTGTACTATTCAGTATAGGCAGAGGATCTGCACACGTCGTTTTATTTGGACGTACTTTTAAGAATGAATGTTTACCATTATTTATCGCAAATTTACACAGAAGCTCACGAACAGCTCTTGAAACTTAGCGCTAAACTCTCCATAATCCACGCCCTGTTGAGTAGACGCATGTTTGTTCGACAGCCGTTATGGAGAGCCTAGCTGGTGCCTTCGCAATGACTATCTGTAAACTCCGCCAGGCCCGGAAGGGAGCAACGGTAGCAGTGCTGTTATGTGCCGGAGCGTGGCTGGTTAGGCTTTCCACCTTATTTTTCCTCGTATTCCTTTCTATCATTCCGTCGACATCGGTTTTATCTCTATCTAGGCGCCGTCGTGGTTAGCTGTTCTGCTTGGCTTCCGTTATAATCCCTGTCTATTTTTGTTACCACCCATCGATAAGAAGCAGCCTATATCATGAGTTACCAAGTTCTCGCTCGCAAGTGGCGCCCACGTACTTTCCGCGAAATGGTAGGGCAGGAGCATGTGTTGCAAGCGCTGATTAACGCGCTTGATCACGACCGATTGCACCATGCTTACTTGTTTACAGGGACGCGCGGTGTTGGTAAAACGACCATTGCTCGCATATTAGCTAAATGCTTGAATTGCGAAGTGGGGGTGAGTTCGGTGCCCTGTAACGAGTGCAGTTCGTGTGTCGAAATTAATGAAGGGCGCTTTGTTGATTTAATCGAAGTGGATGCGGCTTCTCGTACCAAAGTAGAAGATACCCGTGAGTTACTGGAAAACGTGCAGTACGCGCCAACGCGTGGTCGTTATAAAGTGTACTTGATCGATGAAGTACATATGCTCTCTAACAGCAGTTTTAACGCATTGTTAAAAACCTTAGAAGAGCCCCCGCCGCATGTTAAATTTCTCTTAGCTACCACTGATCCGCAAAAATTACCCGTGACTATCTTGTCGCGTTGTTTGCAATTTAATCTCAAAAACATGAACCCAGAGCGCATTGTGTCGCACTTGCAGTTTGTGCTTGAAAAAGAAATGGTACCCTTCGAAGATGCCGGTTTATGGCAGCTAGCTCGTTCAGCCGATGGAAGTATGCGAGATGCCTTGAGCTTGACCGACCAGTCTATTGCTTTTGGTGATGGAAAAATCACCGATAACGACGTGCGTGTGATGCTCGGTACCATTGACCAATCGTTGGTGTATGACGTACTTAATGGTTTGATTGCCGAAGATATACAACAAATCTTAACAGCGGTGGCGAACTTATCAGAACATGCTCCCGATTATAGTGCGGCACTAGCGGAGTTAATAGCCACATTACATCGCATTGCTATCGCACAGGCGTTGCCAGAGGCAGTAGATAATAGCCAAGGGGATCGCCAACAAATTTATGACTTTGCTCAAGCGATCAGTGCCGAAAATGTGCAGCTGTATTATCAAACTGCACTATTAGGCCGCCGTGACTTGCCGTTAGTACCCGATCCACGTAGTGGCTTTGAAATGGTGTTGTTGCGTATGCTGGCCTTTAAGCCGCAGGGTGTTAATCACCTGCCCAAAGCAGGCTTGGCGGCTCAAGCAGCGGATGGTGCGCCTTCGGTAAAAAACGTATCTGATCAGCAAAAAGAGGCAGTGGTAGAGACGGCGGTAGAAAATAGTCACGCGAACGAACCGCAGGCTGTGGTTAATCATAGTGTTGATGATAACGGCACTGAAAATAGCCATGCCAATACAGACATAGTCGATAGCCAATCGCCTAATCATGTTCAAGCCCCGCAAATACCCGAAGCATCACACGAAAACCCAATATCTAGTGAGCCATTATCACCATCTATACAAACCCAAACCGCAGTGGCCACTCCAGAAGATGAATATTTTTCTAGTGTAGCCGAGACCGCTCAAGAGCAGGCGCCGATGACCGGAGGTGAACCGCCGGTAAAAAAGTCTGAAGCTGCCACAGCGGTGGCAGAATCTTTAGCTGCAACAATAGAGCCATCAGCGGAAAGTGAAGAGCAGTCAGTAGATAGTAAAAGGCCATCAACAGAAAGTGAAGCAACAGCAGAGGACAGCGAAGAACCATCAACGGATAACGATGAGCCTTCCGCAGAAAGTCACGCCTCCTCATCGATAGAAAAAGCACCTGCGGCGCGTGCCCCTAAAATCTCATGGAGTGCGCTTAACGCAGAGACATGGTTTATCGTATATAACGGCATCGATACAGGGGGCTTGCTGCAAAGCACCGTCGCCAATTGTGCGCTCACCGAATGGGGTAGTCCGCATTTAACCTTTATTTTAGATCATCAGCAGAGCACTCTTTACGACACAAAGCACCAGCAGTATTTAGCTGATCTACTAAGCGATTACTTTGGTCAGCCCATTGATGTGACCATTACATTGGGAGATGTTCCCTACGAAACCCCCTCGCAAATTGTTATTCGACAGCGACAGGAACGACAAGCACAAGCCGAAGCCGCCATTGCAAGTGACCCGGTTGTGCAGCAATTACAAGAAACCATGGGCGGGCATATTGTGCCCGAATCGATTAAACCCATTGATTAAATCAGACAGAAAAAAGACAGCGAGTGAACTATGAAAGGCCTTGGCGATATGATGAAGCAGGCGCAAGCCATGCAAGAAAACATGCAAAAAATGCAAGAAGAACTAGCCAATAAAACGGTTAACGGTGAGTCTGGTGCAGGCATGGTCACCGTTACCATGAATGGTCGTCACGATGTTAAAAACGTGACGATTGATCCATCATTATTAACCGAAGAAAAAACCATTCTAGAAGATTTACTCGCTGCTGCCGTTAATGATGCAGTGCGTAAAGTCGAGCAAGAAAATAAAAATATGATGGGTGATTTAGCCAGTGGTTTTCAAATGCCACCGAGTTTTAAGATGCCCTTTTGATTGTCAGGCGATTAATTATTATCGATAACTATAGGCCGCAATGTGTTTAGTCCATTAATTGACGAGTTAATTCATTCCTTGTGTTGCTTGCCCGGTGTTGGGCGAAAATCGGCGCAGCGTATGGCCTTGCATTTGCTCGAGCGCGACCCCGAAGGGGCAGGGCGGTTAGTGGGGGCTCTAGATAAAGCGATAGAAAAAGTGAGTCGTTGCCAGCGCTGCCGCATCTTAACTGAGCAGCCTATTTGCTATATTTGTAGTAACCCCAAGCGCAGCACCGGCGTGCTATGCGTGGTTGAAACCCCGGCGGATGTCGTCGCCATCGAGCAGTCGGGTATTTATCAGGGTAAGTATTTTGTACTTAACGGCCGTCTTTCTCCCATTGATGGTATTGGCCCTAATGAGTTGGGCTTATCGCAACTGTTTGAGCAATTGCGCAGCGAACAGCCTACGGTACCGGTAGATGGTGATATGAACGATGCGCAGCAGGGTGCAGAGCTACCGATAACAGAGTTAATTTTAGCCACTAACCCAACCGTAGAGGGCGAAGCAACCGCCTATTATATTGCTGAACAAGCTCGCCAATGCGGGATTACCGTTTCTCGTATCGCTCACGGAGTCCCTTTAGGTGGCGAACTGGAATATATTGATGGCGGTACATTAACTCACGCATTTTCTAGTCGTCGCACCATGTAATTTATATATGTAGTGTATATTTGGTAGTTTACTTCTTTTGGTATTTTAATGACCTTACAACATACGCCTTTACCCTTAAGTACTGCCCCCGATATTGATTACCAATGGATCGAAACCGATGCGGCATTGGTTGAGCTGTGCAAGCGTTTAGCAACGCAGCGCGCCATTGCTTTAGATACAGAATTTGTGCGCACTCGCACCTATTACCCGCACATTGGTTTGTTACAAATTGCGGATCAGGACGGTGTTTACCTGATCGATCCACTAACAATGAGTAATACACAAGCGATTGCGGATATTTTAAAAAATCCGAATATTGTTAAAGTGGTACATGCCTGTTCAGAAGATTTAGAAGTGTTTCAGCATGCCTTTGGTGTACTGCCCGAATCGTTATTTGATACACAAATAGCCGCCGGTTTTGCTGGTTTTGGTTCATCAATTGGTTATGCTAATTTGCTACGTGAAATCAAACAGATTGATATTCCGAAACAAGAAACGCGTTCGGATTGGTTGCAGCGGCCATTAAGCGATGCGCAATTGCGTTATGCCGCTTTGGATGTTGAGTACTTATTAGAAATCTATCATGGCCTAACCGAGCAGTTGCGTAAGCTAGGACGATTATCGTGGGCTGAAGCCGATTGTTTGGCTATTGTTAACAAGCTGCGTAATACGCATCACGAAAATACCTATTACACACGTATTAAATCTGCATGGAAGTTAGATGCAGAACAACTAACCGTTCTAGCCGCTATTTGCCGTTGGCGTGAAGAACGCGCAAAGCAAAAAGATTTACCTCGTGGTCGTATTTTAAAAGACCCCACTTTATTTGATATAGCGTCTAAACTGCCAATGGATAGCTCGCAACTATTGCGCATACAGGAAATGCCATCGCGCTTTGTAGAAACATCGGGTAATGAATTGCTAACCGTTATTATCGATACATTAAATGATACAGGTTATTACAAAGAACTACTCGATAGACCGTTAACGCCCGAGCAAAATGCGACGTTTAAACAACTGAAGGCCATCGTTAGAAAAGAAGCCGATGCCTTATCTTTACCACCCGAATTGCTCGTGCGTAAAAAGGATTACGAAGCCCTTATTCGCTCGGCACCGAAGTATTATTTACCCGAATCGTTAACGACGTGGCGACAAGCCGTGATCGGCGATCGCTTATTGCAATACATGGTATCGCTTTAATCATTCTTTGCTCTCACCGTTCAACACAGTAAACACTAAGACATAAAAAATATGAAACGTATTTGTTCAATTTTTCGCTGCTCTAAAAAAGAAGGCATGTATTTATATATCGATAAAGCGGCAGGTATAGAAAGTATTCCCGATAACTTGCGTCGCCAAGTGGGCGAACTCGAATTAGCGATGACATTGATGATCGACGAAAATAAAAAACTTGCCCGTGCTAATGCGAAAGATATACTCGTCTCTATTAGCGACAATGGATTTTATTTGCAAATGCCACCGACACTTCACAGTGCGGCTGATCAAGAAATGCAAACCGTACGTGATAAAAATAGCAAGCTGTAGTGTGTAAGCAACGTTAATCTTAGGTGATGATATGCAAGCAGATATGGCCCCTTTTTGGAAAACCAAAAGCTTTACCCAAATGAGTTCGCAGGAGTGGGAATCACTCTGTGATGGTTGTGGTAAATGTTGCTTGCATAAACTCGAAGATGAAGACGATGGCGAAGTGTATTACACCGATGTGTCTTGCCAGTACCTAGACGATAATACCTGCCGCTGCAAAGATTACACGCATCGCCTCACACTCGTTCCTGAGTGTTTGCAGCTACGCCCACAAGATGTCGAACATTTTCATTGGCTACCCAAAACCTGCTCTTATCGCTTATTAGCAGAAGGTGACGACTTACCTTTATGGCATCACCTATTATCTGGTCAGCCTGATTTGATTCATCAATTAGGTTTTTCCGTAAAAGGGCGTACGGTAAATGAAAAGACAATCAGCGAAGACGACTACCAAGAGCGTGTTATTCAGTGGATTGAATAGCACGCAATAACAGTCAAAAATTATTCAAACTATAGGGTTTAGCAGAGCCAACCTTAAACAACACTAATGTAAATAAATAGCAGCGACAAAAAAGAGACAATCCCAATGGCAGAATTTCAAGAATACAGCGCATCATGGTTACTATATGGTATTGCCGTTATCGGCTTACTTGCCGTTACATGGCGTATTAGCCAATGGATTCGCTTCTCCTACTTGCGTGGCATTGTACTTGTCACTGCCGCTGTACTATTCCTCACCCCCGTAGTGGCAGAAAACAGCTACTGGGCACCCGCATGGATCGTTGCCGTACTAGAACTACTCTTTAGCGACTTAGAAACCATTTTGCCTATACTACGTATGCTACTAATCGTCTGGCTCGTCGCACTTATTAGCTACACCGTTATCAAACTCGTTTTCTTGCGTAAACCGAAAGAGAAAAAGAAAAAAGTTAGTGTGTATTAGTAGGTACAAGTGCTGGTTTTTTATCAATAATAATAAAAATGAACAGCCCTTCTACTTCTCATCTTTAATGTCTTAAGGTACGGAGTGTCACTTTAAATTGCACTTGCGTAAAGAATAGTTCTAATTTTTGACTTGATTACTGGCTTGATGTTGAATAGACAGAGATAGGCGTCTAAGCGACGTGTTTTAATGTGTAGATTTGGTGTTTTTAAAAGCGTCAGGTCTACGTCCAATAAGTTGTTAGCTTTCAGGAGAAAGTCATGGATTTTATGGAAACATCAGAAAATGAAGTTCTTAAGATTGCCAATCCCATTATGGATAATCTTATGGAGGCTTCAACCAATATAGATTATGAAGCTCATATTCGAGATTATTATAAGCCTATCCCTGAACTTTTTACAAAAGAGAAGTTTGAGAAGGATTGCGCGGAATATCAAGTACGAGACGGGGTTTTTACTACCCGTGAGTATTTGGGGTTAACCAGAAATTCTGATTTTATAAATATTTACTGGAAGCAAAAATATTCTAAAGCTGTTGGTGAACATTTGGCTATTTTAACTCTCGTCATGCAAAATAATAAACTGGTAGCGCTTAGGGCATTTGTAGATCAATGGCAACCAAAAAGCTAACAAAGCTGTCAATCGGACATTTTTTGCTTCGCTCCGTTTTGGTGTGGCTTCGCTACTTTACACCAAAACTCCACTACACAAAAAATGCCCATTACAGCGGCGTTAGGCGTTAATGTGCATCGAAGGAAAGTGGTATGAAAATTCTATATTTGGTGGTAGCGATGTTGATATTTTCAGTGAATGCTACTGCTGAAGAATCCTCAGGTGATCGGGAGATTCTGAAAAATAATATCGCACAACTTAACGATGAACTTGAATCTTTAAAGTTAGGGCTAAATAGCCTAAACGAACAAGTCAAGCAGTCTGATAAAAGAGCTGAAGTGAATTCGGCCGACCTAAAAACTAATTTATTTAGAGTTGAGAAAAATACTCGAGAGCAGATTGCACGAATAGACAAAGAGTTTGAAGGAACAAATAATCAAATCGAATCCGTTGAGGCGTCTGTAAACAAAATCACATTAGCTTGGTCTCACTCTTCGGATATCGCCAAGCTAGGTGCAATAGTGCTTCTTTCAGGTCTCCTAATTGAGATTATTGGTGCCACAGTTTTGGCTGGCACACACTTGGTAACTGAACAAAAAGAGGTATATACGCTTAAATCTACGCCTCCTTCTAACGATTTGAGCATGACTGACGTCAACTCTGAGCCACGAATAGACTTTCTAGGGTCAATTGCTAGCTTCATGTTGTTTTCAGGTTTTGTTCTGCAATTTACAGGCACAATTCTAGTATTATCGCTGCCTGCATGGCTTGCAGTTACGATGGTCATGTTGGCCATAATTCCCGGCACGCTCGTAATTTACTATCTTCTCGGGCAGAGCTATAACCAATCTAGAAAGGAAAAAATAAAGATCATCTTTAAGAATGTTAAAAGAAATTTAACACCTTCATTTAGTGCCAAATGTGAAATATGCTCAAAAAGTCTGAAGTTCGATGAGTCATATGTTTTTTGGAGTAAAGAGCTTAATTCAGAAAAGCATCCATATTTGCATACTCCTTACAATATGCATTTGGGGCACAAAGGCTGCTTGGAATCAAGCGGCAAGTACGAACAGCCAAAGGGCAGGCATCAGGAGCAAGAAGAAATCGAGCTGCATCAAAAAAACGTGGCTGAATTTATTAAGCAAGATGTTCCAGCAATGAAAAACTGGTGGTCTGAATATCGTAGGCATTGGGCAGAAAGAAGAAATAGTGAAGAAAGTATCAGCTTCAGTGAATATACGTTTAATCAGCTATTGCGAGAAATAGATAAACTTAAGCCTAACAAACACCTGCACAGCGACCATCTTTCCGCTCCTTCGTCGCTGCAAGATGGCGCGTGAGGTGGGCGTTACAACTCTTATAGTTAACGTTTAATATTTCGGTAAAAATTTTCGTGAGAGCCAAGGGCCATTAATGTAAGTATTAATGTACCATCATCGAAGCTGTAGCCTAGAAGGGTAAGCTGTTTATTCATTTTAAATTTATATACACGTAAAAACGCTAAGTTGCCTTTCTTTCGCTCTCCGAGAGTAGGTTCGTCCATTAAAGCTTTAATGGCATCATCCAACTCTTTCTTTTGTTTTGATTTTAGCTTCTTAACCACTTTTTTAAAGGTTGGTGTTTGTAAAACGACTTTTACCTTAGTCAAAACTATAATTCTCCAACTTTCCTGCTTCGCGCTCGGCTTCAGCAATAATGGCCTGTTTTACAAACTCATAAGGTAAATCGGGGTTATCCTCCATTATTTCGCCAATTTTTGCCCAATGTTCAATTTGTTTGGGGGGCGTGCGGTTAAGTGCTTTGGCCATTATGGTGGCTTTTTCAATCAAGCTTTGGTCTAATCGTATGCTATTACTAGCCATTTGTACTTCCTCGTTGGCATATATAGCTAGATTGTAGCAATGTGCCACAGTTGAGGCAAGTTGTAACAAGGTGTTTAAATCGCCTTCGGCTGGGACGGCAAAAAGCAGCACGCCCCATATTTGGGCGTTAAATGCCTGAAAAAAGAAAATCGACAGAATTGATAATATCCGTTCTATTTAATGAAAGTGATCCTTGTTTATTTTTTAAAAATGCAACAGACACTGTAGTAATTTGGTATGTCAGTAGATAAAAAAACTCATCATTAATTTCAACCGCGGGACAAATATTATTCGGCAGGCCTCTATCCGGTCTCACATTTGTTAAAGGTATCACAACGCGGCTATTTAGTACCTCAAGGAGGTCTGTTTGTATATCAACAAAATAGGGGTAAGCTTGATTGGTATCGCTATCGGTATTTTGATATACATCAAACTGTAGCATCAAAAACCTCTATGTTTATCTGCAAATAAGCCATTTTCATTGGCTAAGGTGTTGCAATTTTCAAGTGCAGTTTTATTTTGCTTAAGCCACTTATCGCGTGCACTTTCTCGCACTGCGGTTTCTAATGCTTCTTCCAATGTTGCAGACAGATTTATGTCTAAATCTTTAGCTTTAGCGAGTAAGCTGCTGTTTATGCTCAAGTTTGCTGCTTTTTTAGGTGCTTTTCTATCATATAGCATATTCATTGCGGGTACCTTATGCGCAAAGTTGATGCGCAAATTCTACCTGCAGGCACTTAGCAAGGCAATATAGTCAGACAAATTTTCCGTTGCTCCTTTTAGAAAATTTGGTCAATTGCTACCATTTAACAGCCATGGGGCATCTCTACGCTCTGTTATAGAATCTGAGTTAGAAGAAGCTCATGAGTTTTGTACATTTTTTAAAAGTATTTACAAGCGTTTGTAACTAGATAGGTAGGATATTATGAATCAGTTACAGCAAGTATTATTAATCTGAATTTAATATTCTAACGAATTCTTAATTAAAATATGAACAGCAAACAAGCCAAATTTACACTCTTTCTCTACACCATCGTAAAAATTCATTCTTCTTATCAGGGTAATTACCAAGCTTAAATTTGCTAATGTATCGTCGAGCTGTTTAATGTAGGCTCACGTGGATTAACCAAAAGGGTTGTAATATTACTTACGGTTCAGTTCCGGTTATGGCTAGCGAACCCTTTTCAATCCTATAGCATGCCTTTCATTATGAATGACTAATGAGAGGCAGCTATGATAAATCATCCGTATAACTTTACAGAGTTACATCAACAAGAAGACATATTATTACTCCCTAATACTTGGGATACCTTATCGGCGGTGATTTTAGAGCAAGCCGGTTTTAAAGCCATAGGGACAACCAGTTGGGGTATGGCTAACGCAAAAGGTTATACAGATGGAGAAAATATTCGCTTTCAGGATGTTTTTTGTTCCGTAAACGAAATGGTTAATACCGTTAAGATACCGGTAGGTGTTGATATTGAGTCTGGCTTTTCTACTCATGTTCGTGGCATTGTCGATAATGTTTTGCAGCTTGCCGATATTGGCGTGGCAGGTATTAACATTGAAGATTCTTTAAAGGGCGTTTCAAAGCTTAGAGACGTGAAAGAGCATTGTCAGAATTTGGAGAAAATTCGTCATGCGCTTGATATGCGTGGTTACAGCCAATTTTTTATCAATGCGAGAACCGATACCTACTTGCAACAAGGCGGTTCAAAAACAGACACAATAGCGCGTGCTAAGGCTTACGTTAATAGCGGTGTTAATGGTATTTTTGTGCCGGGTATTAGCGATGAGGACGATATTCGTCAGTTGGTTCAAACGGTGAATATTCCGGTTAATGTGATGTCGTTACCCTCACTTACGGATGTAAGTCGTTTACACTCCTTAGGTGTTAAACGCTTTAGTTTAGGTAATAGTTTATCTGATGCCGCGATTGCTTATATAGAAAAGCAGGCAAACGCATTACGTTCGACATTGTCGTCAAGCCACTTATACCTAGCTACCCCACCAGTTACTCAATTTATTACACAGTAGCTATGGTTATTTCGTCGTTTTTTATTTCTATTTTTTGCCAAGTGTAAGCTGTCTTTTTCGTAAGCTAGGCACTTAATAATGAACTAAGCTCTCTCTATCAACTCTGAATGAGTAGATTGTTGTTATGAACATTAATTTTGAGAGACACATGATGAAATTATCGAATTACTTTGTTGTTTTAGTGTTTGCACTTGTCACAAGTTTATTTTCTGTGGCTTCTTTTGCACAAACCGTGTCATCGGGAGTGTTACAACCCGCTTTTAGTTCTTGGGGTAAAAAATCGGTGGTGGGGTCGTGGCAGATTGTCGAAGAGGAAGGGCAGCATTTTATTGTATTGGGCGATGACTTTTCAGCGAAAGAGGGACCCGATGTAAAAGTCTTTCTTTCGCCTAAACCAGCAAATGAGATTGAAGGGAGCAATGCGACTGATGGCAGTTTGTATGTAACACAAATTACACGCTTTAAAGGCCAATACCGTATAGCAATACCTAAAACTGCCACTCTTGATGAGTATCAATCGTTGGTTTTTCATTGTGAAGAGTTTAGTAAGTTGTGGGGCACTAGCGCGCTACGATAAGTGATAAGCCTGTGTAGTGTAGGGGTGGCTAATACCGCTTTAGGCCGCTAGCGACGCGAACGCGGTGATGTGTTGTGATTTGCCGGTGATGGTGTTGAGGGTGGTGTTGGTGCGATTGAATGAAACTCCCCATCCGCCGGTGGTGTTCTAGGTCTAGCATGCCCTGATGTGCCTAATACGGCTAGAGCCTCATCTACGCGTGCTGATTCTGTATCAGTTCCTAGCCTTCGTCCTGCTGCTCTGTTAATTGCGGATGCGGCATGTGAGGCCGCACCCGGTGCCAGCGCGTCTACTGCCGTTGTTACAACACCGCCAACGGCTTTCCCGATATTTTCACGCATTTGTGCATCTCGTGTAGCGGATCGCTGTGTGAGATGTGAGTCTCCAACCTCATATTGCCTGACATGGTCAATAGCTTGCCTTGAGGCATGCGCTTCATAGGCCGCTTTAGAACGTGCGCCGGTTGTGAGTGCAGCAGTAGCCGCACCCACAAAGGGCGCTGCTGGTGCGCCCGGTGTAAAACCAAGAACAGCGGTAGTAACGCCTCCCACAGCACCACCCACCTTAGCTACAGTTTCTGCGCGTGCAGCGCTATCATCATGCTCTCCCATGCCTCCAATCATACGTCTATCCGCTTGCTCAATGGATTCCAGCATCGCCGCTCTTCTTTGTGTTTCTGGAGATCCGGGGCGTAATCTTCGCATTAGAGGCCCTCGGCCTTTCAAGTCGATCGCTTTTTGTGCTTGCTCTCTTGTGGTGGGTATCGGCGAATACGAACGCCGATAGTCGTCACTCGGTTCAGCTTCTGCTAGCACATTGTGGTCAATAGGAGGGAGGGGTACACGAGGTGGTGTTGGCGGTTCTGGTGTTGGTGGGCTAGGCGGTGGGCTAGGTCTGGCAATAGGAGGTAATAGCGGCACGCCTACGGAAATGTCAGACAGGCTAATATCGCTTGCAGATGAAGTTGTACTGGTGGTTGATGTCGCTGATCCTGGTCGACTCGGACTCGGACTCGGACTCGGACTCGGACTCGGACTCGGACTCGGACTCGGACTCGGACTCCGACTCGGACTCGGACTTACCATTGGTGGAAATGGCTCAGGTGTCGGTGGTCTTGGCGGCGGTGTGCGTCCTCTGGGCGGTGGTGGCATGGGTTGAAGATGCGCGCGCTTACCCGACCCGCTTGATACTTGGCTTCCACCATACAACGGTTCAGCGGCTTGAAATGAAGAGCCTGTATCCGCAAAAATACGTTTAGATGCTCTGACGTCGGCGTGACTCGGCCCGTAACCATTACGTTGCTGGCTTTGTTCGCGCGGAGATGGTCGAGGTTTGGAGGAAAATGAACGGCCTCTGCCACCACGGCCTGTTCGTGGGTCGCTCATGAGTAGTTGACTATAAAAATATTTTGCATGTTAGTTCTTTAGCAATAAAGATACCAAAGCGATAGAGCGTAATGACAATTTAGTATGAGTGTAATAGCGCACCATGGCAGGTTAAATAATGAAATACTACAAGCAAGTCTATAGCCTACAGGGTAATTACTGCCCCGCTTTTAGTCCCCATGCGGGTCAAGCGTATTCTTAAAGTGAAAGGGATAACAGTTTTTTATCACCTAAAAAATAAAGTAGAGTTAAATACGACAGACGGCCTCTTTTCCTCGGAGAGCGAGCTCTTTCATGGAATTTTTTCTCTTTTCGCGCGTGAGAAAGCTGTTGTCCTATTGACTGTTCCATATGCTCTAGATTCCTATATGCGGCCATGCAGTTCCAGCTCTCTTAGCGTATCTTGTGCAGGGTCATAGGCATTAACGGTATAGTTAATACCCAATGCTAATGCGATACTGTTGGTATAGCGTATACAAATGGATTGCCCTAACGCATATTTTCCAATATACGCTCTAGATGGCGTATTTTTTTCGATTAGCTTGTCAAAATCTTCTTGAGACATGACCCCTTGATCAACTAAGTAGTGAACTTGCTGAAAGCGAGAAAAAACATCGTCGGCAATCATTTTGGCTAGTGCGTCGTACTTCATTTTTTCTTGCTTAATCTTCTTGTTAATTTCTTGGCGTAAAACAAAGTCAATGTCTGCGGGTGTATTTAGCGGAATATGAGGCGTTTTTGTTTGTTTACTGAACATATAAATTATTCCTTTAGCATCTACAATAGTAGACTCGTCTGCTATTGTAGATATATGATTTATATAGTTTTTTTGCGAAAAGTAATGGATTTATAGCTTTGTGTAATATACTTTAGGTGCCATTATGTTTTAAAGTCATTGATAAGAATAGTCTTATGAAAAAAGTTATTGATATTGAGCGCTATAAAAATAAAGTCTACTTAGAGCTATGTTTGGATCTTGTAGAAGATGCATATCAATCACTGCAAAAAGGACGATATGATTATGTTGAAAGCCAGTTAAAAGATATTTTAGAAATATTTGATCGGGATACGCTAAAAAACGATAGGGTAGATTTTATTCATCAAGTCTTGCCCTTTACGCCTCCAGATAATCGGTAAGTAAAGTACATTCTCCTCTCTACTAAAATTACTACCTCAGAATCACTAAAATATTTCTCGTTAAACAGGGCATGCTGTTCGCCTTGCCTTCATTGCTAAACCCTTATTTCCTGCTATACCTAAAGTAAGATTATTCTACTTTCGTATGCTTGTAAGGCTGTGCTCGTTTGGTTTTGTATAGGTGGCACTCAATACAACGTTTTAAATGACTATCCACTAATTTGAGTTTATTTAAAGGCGGAAGTAGTACGGCAAGATCAACAATATAGGATCGTGATGTACGTGAAGAATGTTAGTGAGGGCGTAGTTTGTATCACTCCGTGGTGTCGGTATGTTTTACCGTTACTGCTATTTCTGTTTGTGTCTATGTCACATGCGCAGGCCCCAGAAGCTAATTCACCATCGGATGTTCGTTTGGTGATTGATATTTCTGGAAGTATGAAAAAAAATGATCCGCAAAATTTACGCCGCCCCGCATTAGATATGTTGGTGCAGTTATTACCTGAGGGCAGTAAGGCGGGTATTTGGACGTTTGGGCAATATGTGAATATGTTAGTACCCCATAAGCCGGTAACAACGGCGTGGGGAAGACAGGCAACAGCGTCCTCTTCTGAAATTCGTTCCATTGCGCAATTCACTAATATAGGTGCAGCTTTAAAGAAAGCGGCTTACGATCACAAACAGTTATTGAATGGTAATGCTAATTATCAAACACATGTTATTTTATTAACCGATGGTATGGTTGATATTGATCGTGATAATGCTCGCAATATTATAGAGCGGCAGAGAATTTTAGATGATGTGTTGCCGCTGTATCAGCAAGCGGGCATCGCTTTGCATACTATTGCATTGTCTGATAATGCAGATAAAAAATTGCTGAACCAGCTCGCTTTAGGAACAGACGCTAAAGTTGCAGTGGCGAAAAATGCTGAAGAGTTAATGAGCGTTTTTTTACAGGTGTTTAATCAGGCTGTACCGCTAGAAACCGTGGCTTTTGATGGAGAGACGTTTGCGGTTGATTCAAGCATTGAAGAATTTACGGCACTCATTTTTCGTCAGGGTAATGCCAAAGCAACCACTGTTGTAGCACCTGATGGTGTGTCTTATGATAAAAATACGCAAGATAAAAATGTACGTTGGTACCATACGGAGCAATATGACTTAATTACGGTTAAACAGCCAATTGAAGGTGAGTGGGGCGTATCGGCAGATGTTGCTCCGCAAAGCCGCGTGACAGTCGTTAGTGATTTGAGTGTTGCCGTAAAGTCTATGCCAACAAATATTGCTGTCGACGAAGTCATACAAACATCTCTCGCTTTACGCGAAGAAAATGCCATTATTACTCGGAGTGAGTTTTTAGAGTTATTAACAATTACCGCTAATATTACGTCTGACACGGGTAATACGTGGTCTCAAAAGCTGTCGTCTAGTCAGGCGCCTAGTGATGGTATTTATTCTGCGACATTTAATCAATTCTCTCAGCAGGGTGATTATACGATTGACTTTGTTGTCGAAGGAAAAACGTTTAATCGGCAGTATTCTCATTTGTTATCGGTGCGCACCCCATTTTCGGTGGACTCTGATAAGTCAAAAACGGATGGCTTAACCACTTATACGGTTGAAGTTATTTCGCAATCGCCTACGGTTGATGTCAGTCAGACAACGGTTACGGGTATTGTTGAAGCTCCGTCGGGGAGTATTAATACTTTACGCTTTGATCAACAGAATGATGGCTCGTGGCTGCTCAATATCCCCGTAAAAGAAAGTGGCGATTATCTCGTTGATATTCGCGTTAATAGTACCGATAACCAAGGCGTACGTGAAAAAATCACCTTGGAGCCTCTGCGCCTATCGCTTAATGATGATATTTTTACGTCACCCCCTCCTATTGTTGAGTCTGTAGTCGAACCTCCGGTGGTAGAAAATAAACCGCCCGTTGAAGAGCCAACTGTAGAGCCTGCTACTGAGGAGACGCCGGTTCAAGAAGATAATTCAACCGAAGAAAAAACAGATTATAGCCAATATATATTGTATGGCATTATTGGCTTTATTAATCTTTTGATCATTATTATTGGTTATATAATTTATCGTAAATTATTTAAAAAGCCTTCTGCTGATGATGATAGTGAAAATGATGACGCATCGGAGAAAGCAGAAGAAGATCCCTTTGCTGAACCTCCAATGGATGAAATGGCGGTTGATGAACTATTAGAAGATGAGCTTTCTGAAGAGAGTTTGCCGGAAGAAAGTGTGCCAGAAGAGATGCCTGAAGCTGAGCCATTAGACGATGATGAAGAGCTAGAAGGTGATCTTGATGATTTGTCTGACACGTCTGCGGATGATGCGATGGCTGCTGCACTCACAGACGCAGAAGATAGTGAAGATGATGACGATATTCCTGATTTTTCTTTAGATGATTTTGCGCCTGAAAACTTAGAAGAAGACGAGCTTAATGAAGAGCTCGATCTCGACGAAGAAGAAAGTAAAAATTAGCCAGCGCCGTATCTAATAATCGTTCTGTTTTCTTATTTCTCGATTCCTTATACAATACCACCACTTGAATCAATAAAAATTATAAAGTGGGTAGCGTATGGAATTGGCCAAATTATTACTCGATTATATTAAAACACTTATCTGGCCGGTTATATTACTCGTCATTATTTTTTCTTACGAAAAAGAAGTGGTGGGCTTATTCGAGAATCGAGAAATTGATGCCTTTGGCTTAAAAATTGGCGCAAGAATCGAAGACTTCTCGAATAATTATGAAAACGAAATTAGAGCTTTGAAAGCGGCTATTGCTAAAACCGAAAATAACGATGCCTTGATTAAAAAGGTAGAAGCTATAGAAAAGAATGCGTCACGTGAATTGGCGCAGGTTCAGCAATCATCGACGAATATAAAGCTAATTGAAAATCGTTCGGTATCTAAACTTGCTGCCTCTACTGCGGAGCGTGCGGGTTTTCAAGCTATTTTAGACCGCAATATTGATGTGGCGATTAGTCAATTTCAGTCGGCTCGTAAGATATGGCCTGAATATCATAATGTTGCCGAGTTAGAAAAAGTACTCTCTAATAATAAGCAAAATTTAACTAACGAAAATGCTTGGATTGATTTAGAGCAGCTCATATTACAGAAGTATTCTTGGGGTATGCCAGAGGATATTCGCCGCCGTTTTAACCGATAGTATTTAATCAGCAGTCTGCCGTTACTACTGTCACCGTGCAGCTAGGGGAGCCAAAAGAGTCATATATTACGTAGCAGCCTTGATTAGTAGGAACAGAAAACCCCGGGATGTCATATCCTACTAGAGTGTATTGATTGTTTAGCTCAGCGCTTAAACCGCCCGCTGTATTTAGGTTAATAAAGTCAATCATGGTCATTCTATCGCCTAATTCGGCGACGCTTTCAGGGCATAAATTACGCCAATCTATTTCCGAACTCAAACCGTCAAAATCAATAATAAGATCAGACTGATTACCCGGGTTACTATCTGCAGCGGTGAGCCCTTGAGTAATTGCTTTCGCCCTAACTAGAGTAATTGCCGAATTCATTGCGCCTTCAACACCCTGCAGTGCAGCGATCTTAGCCGAGCTACCAAGATCTAAAAATCGTGGAACGGCTACCGCGCTTAGCACACCTAAAATCACAATAACCGACATAAGTTCGATAAGCGTAAAGCCTTGGTGGTTTTTTACATTAATAGCCTTCAATGTTGACCTTTCATATGTTTAATAGAGACCTTTGCACGAAAACCATTTCGCTCTCATGCGGCGTTAAAAATGTACTCAATCGGTCATTTATCATGCATAAACTCCCTCTCTCCGTGCATTTTTGCCTTGCCTGAGAACAAAATCATCTTCCGTGCAAAGGTCTCTAATAGATAGTTAACCAATCGATCACGTGTTGATGCTTTGATTGCAGCTTAAGTTTGGTACAGAGTGTTTAATAACCGGTGCCTTATATAGTAAGTTTAGCCGTTGGTCGTGCTGCTTACATGTGCTTTTCATACCGTTATTTTATAAATAGAGGTTCCTTATAGCTTCGGTGTTACACTAGCTTGCTGCGTTGCCATTCACTTAGCCGTTGTTATGGGGTAATGGACGCGGCCTTTTTTTAATCATTTTACAGATGTATGACATAACCTATGTTTCGATTCTTTGAACGCTTAATTCCTGCATTTCCTGAACAAGAGCCCACTCAGCCCCCCAAAGGTTTATTGGCATTTTGTTGGCATTACACTCGCGATGTCGCGCCTTATTTATGCATTATGGCGATATTAACCGGGATGCTGGCTCTGATAGAGGTCGCATTGTTTGGCTTTTTAGGCAATTTGGTTGATTGGTTATCCACTAAAGATCCCGCTACTTTTTTAGCGGAGGAATCCTCAATGTTATGGTGGATGGGCGGTTTGGTGTTGATTGGCTTACCGTTAACCGTGTTTTTTCATTCGATGATTATTCACCAAACCTTGCTAGGCAATTACCCAATGATTATTCGCTGGCAAGCGCATCGATACTTACTCTCACAAAGTATTTCTTTTTATCAGAACGAATTTGCTGGTCGCTTGGCAACAAAAGTATTGCAAACCTCTTTAGCGGTCAGAGAGTCTGTGATGAAGGTGTTGGATGTGCTGTTATTTGTATCGGTGTATTTTATCGGGATGTTGTTTCTGATCGCCGACTCTGACATTCGTTTAATTATTCCGCTGATTATTTGGTTGCTGTGTTATCTCGGTGTGTTGATGTATTTTATTCCACGCTTAAAAAGTGTATCGGCTATTCAGGCGGATGCACGATCGATTATGACTGGGCGTATCGTTGATAGTTATACCAATATTAGTACGGTTAAATTATTTTCTCATGACGCCAAAGAGCTATCTTATGCCAAAGATAGTATGCAAATTTTTCTTGATTCGGTTCATCCACAAATGCGCTTAGTCACCAAGTTGCAGGTGATGGTGTGGAGCTTAAATGCCTTGCTGTTTTTTAGTGTGGCAGCGTTAGCTATTAGTTTGTGGCTAGAGGGTGCAGCGTCGGCAGGTGCGATTACCGTAGCCATTAGCCTTATTTTGCGCCTTAACGGGATGTCGCAATGGATTATGTGGGAGGTGTCGGCCTTATTTGAAAATATAGGTACGGTGCAAGATGGTATTAATACGCTGTCAACCGAAAAAACCATTGTTGATGAAGAGGGCGCTCCAGCGCTAAAGGTCAAGCATGGTGAAATTACTTTTGACCGTATAGGTTTTCATTATGGCAAAGGCAGTGGTGTGATTGATGAACTATCGTTGGCGATTCGCTCGGGTGAAAAAGTGGGTGTTGTGGGCCGTTCAGGCGCGGGTAAATCGACTTTGGTCAATTTATTATTGCGTTTTCACGAGGTGGAGCAAGGGCGTATTATGATTGACGGCCAAAACATTAATACGGTGCAGCAGGGCAGTCTACGTTCGGCGATTGGTGTAGTGAGCCAAGATACGTCGTTATTACATCGTACTATTCGTGAAAACATTCTCTATGGACGAGCAGATGCCACCGATGAAGAGATGATTGCAGCCGCGAAAAAAGCCCAAGCACACACGTTCATTCAAACCTTAGAAGACGCCCACCAGGCAGCGGGTTACGACGCACAGGTGGGCGAGCGTGGCGTTAAGCTTTCTGGTGGGCAGCGACAACGTATCGCTATCGCTAGAGTGTTATTAAAAGACGCTCCCATTTTAGTACTGGACGAAGCAACATCGGCACTAGATTCAGAAGTTGAATCGGCGATTCAAGAAAGCTTGTATCAATTAATGGAAGGCAAAACGGTGATTGCTATTGCCCATCGTTTATCCACCATTGCCGCTATGGATCGTTTGATTGTGATGGATAATGGGCAAATTGTTGAGCAAGGCAATCATCAGGAACTTATTCGCCAGAGTGGGATCTATGCACGACTATGGGCACATCAGTCGGGCGGTTTTTTAGGTGAGGAATAAAAGGTGAACAATAAGGAGCGTGTTATGCGCAGTACGATTAAACAATTTTTTGTCGGCTTATTCGCTTGTTCTTCACTTATCGCGGCAGCGATTGTGAATGCAGGAGAGGTGAGTGTATTGGGTGTGGATGTTGAGCCTTTAGGCGAACAGCAATATCGTATATCTGTTACGTTGTCACACGATGATACCGGTTGGGACCACTATGCTAATGCATGGTTGGTGTTTAATGAAGATGGAAAAAAAATTGGCGAGCGTATTTTGCATCATCCGCACGTTAATGAGCAGCCTTTTACTCGAAGTACCATACTCACTATTCCAGAATCAGTTAAGTTGATCACTATTCAGGGGCAAGATTCACAACATGCCTTAGGTGGAAAAATGATGGTTGTTGAGTTGCCACCATCGCCTTAAAACCTTACGATTTTTTATTTTTCACTAATAGCTCAGGAAATTGCTGATCCGCTTTGTTAATAAAACCCGGTATATCCTTTTCCCACTTTCTTTGTACGCCATCGTCATAGTTTAGATATAACTTACCGTCGACGATGGTCCAGTTTTCTGGTTCGATTTTCACTAAATAATTACGCGAGACGCCATAGGCACAGTAGCCACCGTACTGTGGTGCGTATTGTTCTGGCGAATGAGTAAATAAATCGAGGTGTTTTTGAGAGACAAATTGCCATGTGGCACCTTGCCATTGTGTGGAAAATTGCTCGCTGCCTGCAATATATTTTCCCTCGGTAAAATAGGCAACGGTATCTGCGCCGCGTATGGCAAGCTCAGACGGTTCGTAACCAAAAAAGCCGGATTTTTCTAAGGTATTGATCGGGCCTTTTGCGAAGGCAGAAGTACTGGCAAGAACGAATAGTAAAAGTAAAAAGCGAATGCTTTTATTGCGATTATTTAACATAAAATACCCTTCGATGATAATAGTTTGACTTGATCTGTGGTGCATTCTAAAGCTCCGAATGCACCACAGATAACGCTATGTTTTCTCGTTTTTACGCACTGGTAGCTTTTTTTCCTGTGGAGGTTTGGTTTGCCAAACGCCCTTTTCTTTAACACATTGCCATGTCCATATTGCCCACTGAATTAACCGCGTTGATAGCCATAATGCCCATAGCAACATCACAACACGATAGGCAAACAAAGGAACACTGACAACCGTTGCGATAGGTAGCTCACCACCACTGCCGTCTTGATAGTAGCGATAAAAATGGCTGCTGCTACCATTGCCGACCACTTTCATTTCAGGGGTGGATAATAGCCCCATAGGAATAGCGATTAATACACTGATTAAGGCGAATGCAACCCATAGAAAAATGCCAATTTGCAGGGTGTTAAATTGAAGTCGTGACATTGATAAAGGGTTGATATATTGCTTTCTAGCGCTGAGTAATAGAAACATAATGGCAATGACGAGTACGCCATAACTATTTATCGTAGACAGCCCCAGCCCGAGTAATAGCCAACCGATGGTGGATATGGGTACGTCCAGTGCCAGCCGCCGAGTAAGATAAGGCAAGCCTAGCGCAGCCAAGATAATAACCAATAATACTCCCCAGTACAGCATGGCAGGGCCTATTGCCGGGCCATTGACATATAAAGGCCAACGATCGCGCGGTAGCCGATATTCCACGACGATATTACTAGCACTATCGGGTAGTAATATTTGTGGGCTACGACTGATGACCGCCACACGTTGGGGCACTTGAAAGACGACCTCAAGCGTTTGTTCCCGAGGTTGTAGTGGAGCAACGATGTTATTATTAGCCGGTGTGTTCATTGCTCTGCCATCAATACTAAATTTGAGAACTTCGGCATTGTTTGGCAGCGTAATGGGATAGTCAGTGCCAATACTGGCGCGTATTGTTAAGGTGAGAGTCGAGCGCTGTAAATTATTTCCGGGTTCTACCTGCAATGTGGCACGCTCAACGGTATGAACAGCACCGGCTACACCCTCAGGTTTTCGAATGCTGATATTGAGCACTTCTCCGGGCCAAGGTGCAAAGCGGGGTTCAAACGCATTGCTATTCACCTGTGGTTTACGAGGAGGTATCCCGTCGTATTCTAAGCGCCACAACGACGATGGTGTGAAAGACCATTCTTCAACATAGCTGGATTGTTGTGCGGCTTCCAGTCGCATTGCTTGCGAGGGGTCTAGTGATGAAGACCAGCGAATGCGTCGTTGATTGTGTTGAAACTGCAAGGTGATATTTCTATCGTTAATGATACCGACATCCTGCAGTGGTCGCTCATTTGGTAGTAAGTTAATCGCTAGCGACACTGCACCTTGAGTGGTCTCTCGGACAACCGTCGTATTAACCGTCCAGCGTTTACCAAAGGTGAAATGCCGAATAACACGTGCAAATGTGGGTGGTGGGCTTGCCTTTAGTGTGTCGGCGGTATTGCTTGTCGTGGTTTCTGGATCTATTGCGCGCAACGTAAGTGTGTTATTACTGGCTCGGCCATCAATAAGCCCGTCAATAACCCAGCCATCTGCGAATGCGGATAGATTATGAATGGGTATAGGCAAACGTATAGACGCTCTATCGCCAATTATTTTCCCTTTAAGTGTTAGCGTGTGATGCCCTTGCGGTAACGCTACTAAGCGGCGATTGCCTGATTGCTGCAACGGTAAAGTCTTACCTTCTTGCTCGACGGATAACAACTCCCAACTGTTATCGCCGTTGGGTAAGGGCAAGGCGATATGTGTGTCGGCATAGGCTGTAAACGTGATGTTAATGCGGTTACTTTCAACGCGTATTTCACCATTATTTAAGCTGACACAATCAGGTAAGCAGAGAGGCGCTTTGGTTAAGCGCTCCTTTAATTGGTTCAGTAAGTATGCTGGCGGATAAGCATTGTTCTGTTCAAATTCTGTATGGCTACGCTCTGTATGCTTGAACGAGCTATCCGCAAGCGTACTGGCGATGCTATTAGGGCTATAGGATAGGGAAGCCATTATCGCCAAGCCAATACAGAGTGCGGTTGCTGTGCTGCTGTATTCATTACCTTCTTGGGATGATGGTTTATCTGGATCTTTTGGCGTTAGTGTTGATCCCCATTCGCTCAGTTGCAGAAGTCGAGTAATCAATACGGCGGAATAGGCAAAGACCAATAGCACTGAAAGTACTAACCATATCGACGTAAGGAGTGGACTGCTGTAGTAAATCGATAAGGTCTGATCGATGGATACGGGGCCGTTGGCACGTAATTGAATCGCGTTCCATGTCCAATTAGGCTGCCCGGGGCCGGTCTGTACGCGATCATTTTCGGTGACCTCATAGAGGTTTTTGTGTTTGCGTAGCGGCTCTGATTCAATACTAGGGCTATTAGCGCTTCGTGTTTCTACGGCAGCCATATCCGCCGATTCCATAAGAATTTGTGAGGATTGCGTGGATTGTTTTACGCGCGAGTAAGCGCGCGTTTGATGATAGGTACCTACCTGAGCTTGTTCCAGTGACGGATAAATCGCCAAACGAAATCGATCAACCGCAAAACCAATAACCATCAATACTAGCAATGCTGAAAATAGGGCGCCGGTATTACGTAACCCGCGTTTGAATTTGCCAGAAATAATAGGCAGTAGTGCAATAATAATGAGTAGCACTGGAGTGATAAATAACGGCGTGCCGCTTTCATGTAGGGCGATTAAAAAAGTGACAGCTGAGAGGGCAGCTATTTTATTACCCAGTAATCGGCGAGTGACCGATACAATAATGAGCAGTAAAAACACATCCCATAAATCCCACTGGCTAACCCACGTTCCCCATATTTGATCGACACCAGAGGCATGAAAGACACGCCATCCCGGAGGGAGATGAAGTTTTGCCGTATAGTCTGCCACATTCGCTTGCCAGCCTGACGCTGAAAAATTCGAGGTTGCGTCTATACGTGCGATGGCCTCCACCTGTACGGAGGGGCTGCGTATTTCGATACCTTGTGCGCCCTTATCGTTGGTAATCAGTACGGCTTTGTTATCAACCGTGGCGCGTCCTAGTGTGACATTGTTGGCGATATTTAAACGCCAATCTTGGTTCATTTCACCGTTAATACGATCGAACGAGGTGATCCCCTTGCCATCAAAATCCAGCCATAAGTCGCGCTTGAGGCTGAGTGTATTCGCCGCCGGTGAGTGGTCACCCCTAAACTCTGTAGCGATCTGTAATTTTTCTCTCTCATTGAGTTGGTAAGTTGGAAATTGTGACCAATGAGTCGGAATAGTGATTTGGCTGGTGTCGACACTGGCAGCGCCAGACAATTTAGCTTGGCGAATCAACGGTGCAGATTGAAAGCTAATATATTCTGTTGTCGGCCAATATTCGGTGATTTTTTGCGTAGTGATAATCGATGGCGATGTAGTGAACCGTGCGTTAATTTCAATGGTGTGTTCCCCAGGTGTTACCTGTGCTCTCAAATTACCGTCAGCTTCGATACGTGCAGGAATAGGGGAGTTTATGCTTAATACTTCGGTGCTGTCTAACATTGCGCGGCCAATGGTAACTTCTCGTGCTTTTCCGCTAACCGATAACCGTATATGGGTATTTACGGTAACAGGGACACCGTCGGTCATTAAGCGAAACACATCAACGTGCAAGCTATCATTGGTTTTTTCTGTGCTGCTGCGTTCGTTCTTAGAAAAAATAAGTTGGTTGCCTCGGCGGTCGGCGTGTTGTGTTTTGCCATTGATCGCCAGTGAAATAATGGCTGTATTTTCTGGAATAGTGAGTTGTCTTGGTCGTTGTTTCCAAATAAAGCGCCCGCTGATGTTATGTGTTCCCTGTGTGAGCGAAATAGCAGGAGAGCCTTTTTGTTCCACAATGCGAGCGGCTTTTCCATTCACCATAAGCTCTGCAGGCCAGTGAACAGCATTACCCGGCAGCGAACTAATGGCCTGTGGGCTATAGACATCAACGGTATACGAGAATGTGCCTTCGGTATCGGTAATATCGAAAGCGAGTACACCCGGCCACACGCAGGTTTTACGGTTATCATTCGATAATTCCCAAGGGCAGTGATGCGTTGGGTGCTCTTGGAGTATCCACGACTCCCACGACGATGCGCCTAACGCTTGGCTATTAGCGAGCCCCGTAGCGGCATGTAGCAGGCAATATACGGCAATGAGCAATCGAATGAGCGGTTGTAAAGCCTGAATTATCATGGAGTCCATCCTCGTTGTGTGGCGGTTGGTTATTATTGTTTTTATGCGCGTGATACATGTTAAGCATCATCTATCTATGGGATTTTCTTATAGAGCTTAAACGCAGCTAATGAGTATTTGAATCTTGTCATGCGTATCTTGACATCGCAAGTTTTAAGTCGAAAAGCATTACCATCCGGTTCACCTAGCCTCGTCATACCGGGCTTGACCCCATAACTGTCCGGAATAAAAGTTAAGCGTATTGCTGAAGAGGTTGCAGCCTCTAGGTTTAAAGGGTAAAACCCACTGACACGACTCATAACCTAGAGGCTGCAATATGTATAGAAATACACGATTTACTGAATTAATGAAAGCACTTCCTCGCCAAGCAGTAGAAAAAGTGGTTTCAAAGCATAAAGCAGATAAGCACAACAAAGGATTTCGTTGCTGGAATCAACTGCTCGCAATGATCTATGCGCAGGTATCAGGATGCCAAAGCTTACGAGAATTAGAGGCGGGTTTTAATAGTCAGGAGACGCATCATTACCATTTAGGTTGTCGTAAAATTAAGCGTTCGACATTATCAGATGCGAATAAATATCGTTCGAATAACGTGTTTGCTGATATCTGTGCATTGCTCTTAAAGCGCGGACACAAAAAAGTGAAAGGTGAACTCAGTGACCTATTGTATTTACTAGATTCCACACCGATACCGTTAGTGGGTTTAGGTTACGATGAGTGGGCTGAAGCAGAAAAAGATAATCGTATTCAGGGATTAAAAGCGCATTTAACGATAGCGTCTCCGAGTAATACTCCGGTCAACCTTGAAATAACAGAACCTAAGATAGGTGATCTTGAAGTAGGTAGAAAAACGGAAGCGGAAATAGGCGCGACGTATGTGTTTGATAGGGGTTATACCGACTATAACTGGTGGTATCGTTTACATGAATCAGGTAGCGTATTCGTCTCTCGTTTTAAACGTAATGCGTCTTTAGTGGTTGAATCGTATCGTCCAATCGAAGCCAAAGATGAGGCGATAATTTTAGAAGATGCGATAGTGTGTTTTAAAAACAAACGTCCGGGAGGCGCTAGGGTTAATCATTATCACGGTACGCCACTACGAAAGATTACAGTGAGTCGGCCGGATAAAGATACGCCGTTAATTATCGCGACCAATGACATGACGCGGTCAGCGAAAGAGATTGCTCAGTTGTATAAACAGCGTTGGGGAATTGAATTGTTTTTTAAATGGATCAAGCAACACTTAAAAATAAAAGTGTTCTTGGGTCGTAGTAAAAATGCGGTAAAAATACAAATTTATAGCGCCATTATTACGTACTTGTTGGTGCAATTGTATCAGCGCAATTTTCGACAAGATGTGAGCTTGAAGATGTGCCTAATGAGCTTGCGAGCGACTCTGTTTCAGAGAGTTGAAACAGAGTGGCAAATAGAGAAAAAGAGGCGTAAGAAAGTCTTGTATTACCAATCCATGCAAGGAGCTCTTGCTCTATGAATATTTATTCCGGACAGTTATGGGGCTTGACCCGGTATCCAGTCAATCACTGAAACCTGTGGCTTCCGGATAAGCAAAAAACGCTTTCCAGAATGACGTGCTTCTTTTCTATTTTTATGTCGCCTAACAAGTAATAGTGCTCTTTGGCTATGATTCATTGTGCGTGTCGTTAATTTACTTTAAGTTAACTGGACAGCAGTGATCAAAAATATAAACACGTGTCGGTAAATAGATGCTATTGAGGAGATGTGAACAGCCCTCGATGCTTGATACAATATCGGCTTGAAACCGAATAATTGTTTATCCAAAACACATTCCACTTTCAGTCTTCCATTGGCCTCTTTGCGAGTAAACTGTTGTCTTCCTCTGATTCATCGATATCCCAGCTCTCTCCAGCCTTAGATAAGCCGCCGGCTTTTGCTTCTGTACAAGACGCGCTGGCGTATTATTCCCGTTTGTTGGACGAGGTGGAATCAAGAGAGCGCTTTCGTCTGTCTCGCCAGTGGCGGCAATTACTGGATGCGTCGTCAATGGATAAAAATATAGACGTCGATGCGCTGATTAAAACAGATAAGTGGTCGGCGTTAAGCAGCAAAATTCATGCGTCGTGTTCGCGTGTTCAACAACGCCGTGACGCCTTACCTGTGGTCACTTTTCCTGATGAGCTACCGATTAGTGATAAGCGAGAAGATATTGCAGGCATTATTAAGCAGCATCAAGTTGTAGTATTAGCGGGTGAAACAGGTTCGGGTAAAACCACCCAATTACCGAAAATTTGTTTGTCGATGGGTCGCGGCGTACACGGCATGATCGGCCATACTCAACCTCGTCGTATTGCGGCACGTACCGTGGCAACGCGTATCGCCGAAGAGCTAGGTAGTCCGCTAGGTGAGTCGGTAGGGTACCAAGTCCGTTTTACCGACCAAGCATCAGATAACACCCATATTAAATTAATGACGGACGGTATTTTGTTGGCCGAAATTCAGCAAGACCGTTTTTTAAGTCGTTACGACACCATCATTATTGATGAAGCGCATGAGCGCAGTTTAAATATTGATTTTCTGTTAGGGTATTTAAAACAGTTGCTCCCTAAACGCCCCGATTTAAAAGTGATTATTACCTCGGCAACTATTGATGTTGAAAAGTTTTCGCAGCATTTTAATGATGCTCCAGTGATTGAAGTATCGGGTCGTACTTACCCGGTAGAGGTTCGTTATCGACCACCGCTTGATTTATCTTCCGACTCATCTTCTGATTCTTCCTCAAGCAGTGACGATGTTGATATGTATCGCGCTATGCTTATGGTCATTGATGAGATTCGCAATGAAGATACTGCCGGCGATATTTTGGTTTTCTTCAGTGGCGAACGTGAAATCCGCGAAGCCGCATTAACTTTGCGGCGTGCGCAGTTACCTCATACAGAAGTCTTACCTTTGTATGCACGCTTAACGGTAGCAGAACAAAATAAAATTTTTCAGTCACACCGTGGGCAGCGTATTGTTCTGTCGACAAACGTGGCTGAGACCGCGCTAACCGTGCCGGGTATTCGCTATGTGATTGATACTGGCTTAGCGCGTGTCAGCCGTTATAGCTTTCGTACCAAAGTCCAGCGTTTACCGATAGAGCCTATATCGCAAGCCAGTGCTAACCAGCGAAAAGGGCGATGTGGACGGGTCAGCGAAGGGGTGTGTATTCGCCTATACAGCGAAGAAGATTTTAATCAGCGCCCCGAATTTACCGATGCTGAAATTTTGCGGACAAATTTAGCGGCTGTTATTTTGCAAATGTCGCAATTAAAGTTAGGCGATGTGCGCCGCTTTCCTTTTGTAGATATGCCGGATCATCGATTAATTAATGACGGCAATAAATTATTACAAGAATTACAAGCCGTTGATGAGCGAGGCAAGTTATTGCCCTTAGGTAGGCAGTTGGCCATGTTGCCGGTTGATCCTCGTTTAGGGCGTATGTTACTCGCGGCGAATCAACACAATTGTTTGCATGAAATGACAGTGATTGTCAGCGCGTTATCGGTTCAAGATCCGCGAGATCGTCCCGCCAATAAACAACAAGCCGCTGATCAAGCCCACCGACAATGGTGGGATGAACAATCAGATTTTGTCGCTTATATTCATTTATGGACTGCTTACGAAGAACAACGCCAAACGCTATCCGGTAACCAATTACAAAAGTGGTGTAAGAAACACTACTTAGCTTATATGCGAATGAGAGAGTGGCGTGATATTCATACGCAAATTTGTGTAGCACTGAAGCGATTAGGCTTGGTGCCGAAAGCGCGCAGCACCGAAGTCAAAAAATCAGAACAGCCGGTGGTAAAACAGTCATCGGTAAAAAATCCATCACATCCCCCCGCTAAAAATACGCCTATAGCTAATTACGAGGGTGTGCATTCTTCTTTGTTGTCTGGCTTGTTAGGTTACATTGGTTTTTTATCAGAAGAAAAAGGCACAGTAGGCGAATATTTAGGAACGCGCAATCGCCGCTTTTCTTTATTTCCTGGCTCGTCACAATTTAAAAAGAAACCTAAATGGATAGTGGCGGGGCAGTTACTCGAAACCTCTAAATTGTATGCACATCATGTGGCAAAAGTTGATCCGCAGTGGATATTATCTAACGCCCAGCATTTAATTAAGCGCCACCATTCAGAACCGCATTACACCGCTAAGTCAGGGCAGGTAATGGCGTATGAAAAAATTACTTTATACGGTATTACCTTAATCGAAAAGCAGCGCGTCAGTTACGGGGCTATTGATCCCGTAGAGTCTCGCAAATTATTTATTCGCTCGGCGCTGGTCGAAGGGCAGTATGCCGATCATGGGCGAGTTAAACAGCGTTTAGCGCGTAAGCCGTCGGCAAAAGATGATTTTTTTGTGCATCAACAAACCATGCTCAATGAGTTGCATGCACTTGAAGCGAAATCTCGTCGACGTGATATTGTGGTTGACGAAGATATTTTGTTTGCGTTTTATGATAGCCGCTTGCCCAGTGATATTGTGAACTTGCAGGGCTTTGAGCATTGGCGTAAAACGGCTGAAACAACAGAACCTAGGTTACTGTTTATTGATCGCGATCGATTGATGCAGCATGATGCGAGCGATATTACCGAAGCGCAGTTCCCCGACAGTTTGGTGGTAGAAGGTTATACCTTGCCACTAAGCTACCACTTTGAACCGAATCATCCACACGATGGCGTGTCACTTCATGTGCCAGTAACGGCACTTCATTTAATTGATGATGCGCCGCTTGAATGGCTGGTTCCGGGTTTGCTACGCGAAAAATGCATCGCTATGGTTAAGGCATTACCTAAGCAGTGGCGTAAGCATTTTGTTCCTGTGCCTAGCTGTGTAGATAAAGCTCTTGGGCGTTTATCGCCGAAAAATCATACCCTTGTTGGTGGTTTAAGTGCTGAATTGTTACGCCAAACGGGTGTAAAAATACCGGATGAGCTTTGGCATAACATCGAGCTCGATAGTTATTATCGAATGAATATTATGGTGACCGATGAACACCAACAATTGATTGATTCTGGGCGTGATTTAGTACAACTGAAAGCACGTTATCGCGATCACGTACAGGCGCATTTAGAAGTGGTGGGCGATGACTTTGAGATCAGTGGTTTTACACATTGGGAGCCTGCATTGTTGGTGGGTAATCGTTTGCCGGAAAGTCATGATATTCAGCAGCAAGGCATGTCGATTCGCGCTTACCCTGCGTTTGTCGATAATGGGCATTGTGTCGATCTGAAGTTACTTGATAATCCTCAGGAGGCGGTGGTTAATAGTGTTAAAGGTCAGGTACGTTTAGCCGTGCTTAGCCAAAAAGAGACCGTTAAATATCTGCAAAAAAACCTTTTTAAAGGGAAAGAACTGGGGTTAAGCGTGGTTGATATTGGCTCAAAAGAGCAGGTCATTGACGATATTATTTGCGCAGCGGTAAGACAGGTGTGTTTTGAATCGCAAGGTGTCACGGCTGCTCCTTTTGAGCAGGAGCCAATGGCGCAGTTACTGCAAAGAGACAGAACGGCATTTTTGCATGCTGTTGAGCAAGGGCGCGGTTTGATTGTTGCGCGTGCAGAAGCCTTGGTGAGCTTGCTCGTCAAGGCACTAGCGCATGTTGTGGGTATTAAAAAGACCATTAAGCAGGCCAAAAATCCACTAGTGATGGCCTATGCCGCAGGTGATGTTCAGCAGCAATTACAAGGTTTGTTTTACAAGGGGATGGTGTACGACACCCCTTATTTTGCATTACAGCAGTATGAGCGTTATTTGCAGGCAATCGCCCTACGCTTAGATAAGGTTGCGGGGCAGGTACATAAAGACCGCGCACTCATGGCCGAGTTGCAGCCACTTATCGCCCGTTTTGATGATAAGGTGCAACAGGTGGGCAATGTGGAGGCTCGACTTAATCAGCCGTTAAACACTTATCGTTGGATGCTAGAGGAGTTACGGGTCTCGCTATTTGCGCAAACCGTAAAAACCGTGATGCCAGTCTCAACAAAACGGCTCAATAAACAATGGGAGTTATGCTAAAATAAATAGATCTGCAGTGTTCTCACTTGGGCATGTTTCCTCGCTAGGACGCTAATCCACTTGTTATTCTGTGTTTTACTCTATTTATTAATACCATCAAATATATCCTTTATGAATAATCGACATTTTCTTATCGTTATCTTGTGTGCCTTTCTTGGTGCATGCGCATCAACCCCCGAAGGTAAGGGGCAAGATCAGTATGCGCATGCAATTGATCCTTACGAGGGCTTCAATCGCACGATGTTTGGTTTTAATAGCGGTGTCGATGCTTATTTTCTAAAACCGGTGACGCAAGGCTATAAGTTTGTGATGCCGGATGTTGCAGAAACGGGAGTAAGTAACTTTTTCAGCAATTTATTAGAGATTAGAAATATTGTTAATTCTCTCTTACAGGGTAAGGGCGAAAAAGCGGCGAATTCGACCGGCCGGTTTATTTTTAACTCAACTATTGGTTTGGCCGGTTTGTTTGATGTTGCCGGTGGCCTAGGTTTAGAAAAAGAGGAGGGCGAAGATTTTGGCCAAACCCTGGGTGCTTGGGGTGTGGGTTCGGGCTCTTATCTTGTACTACCATTACTCGGCCCGTCAACGGTACGTGATGGTGTAGGTATTCCTGTGGATATGTATTTGGATCCGGCTAATTATCACGAGCAAGACTCTGTTCGTACCGGCCTTACGGTTTTAGAGGTGATCGATACGCGCGCAGGCTTGCTTGAAGCAGAAAAATTGATCAGTGGTGACAAATACGTATTTATACGAGATGCTTACCTTCAGCGTCGTGAGTATTTAGTCAATGATGGTGAAGTAGAAGATACTTTTGGTGGCGATGATCTTATTGATGAAGACTTTTAATTAACCACGTGGACTAATCGCGCCGCCGCCACTTTTTCTCGCACACAAGAATAGAGTGGAAGACCGAGCTAAGAAGCCATCGCTCGGTTTTTATCATCGATAATATCAAGTATTTCTAGCCCTAATAAACACTTATTGTCCGCTGCCTTTAATGATCGGGCTACCGAGCATCGCGCCTGTAACATGGGCTCTGCACCGCCTTCTGGCATCAGCGTTACCATTAATTCGCTATTAACGGGTAACATGTCATCCACGGTCAGTAACATTCCGCTGCCGCTTAAATCATTGCACACACCTTGAGTGGTCTTATTTTGTTGCTCTAATATGACCTCGGCGGGTGTGTTAATTGTCATGCGGATAAAGTCTCGCTTCTCTGAATAATCGCGCTTTATCATTCTTCTATCCTGCCTGTTTATTGATAATTAATGGTCTATTTGCTCGTAATAAGATGAGCCATTACTTGGCGAATAAAACAACACCGTATTCAGTATAGTCAATGAATCATATCCTGCACGTTTTTTCTATAAAACGTCTTGCTTGCCCGTTTAGAAAAGAGTAGTGTGGCAGCTAATTTGCCGCTACTGTATGCCCGAAAGCCTATTATAGATGGATAATACTCAATATAAGTTACTCGTAATTGACGATGAGCTCGGTGTTCGACAGAGCCTCACTGCATATTTAGAAGATAGTGGTTTTCACGTTTATGATGCTGAAAATGCAGACATAGGCTTGGCGCTATTTAAAGAACATCTCCCCGATCTTGTTATTACCGACCTGAGCATGCCTGAAACAGATGGCTTAGTGCTACTGCAGCAAATTCATGATGTCCTGCCAAGTGCACCCGTTATTGTTATATCCGGTGCGGGAGTGATGGGCGATGTTGTGCAGGCGTTACGTCTAGGTGCAACGGACTATTTGATTAAGCCTATTGTTGATATGGAAGTATTGGTATTAGCGATTCATAAAAGCCTCGAACGCTGCCAATTGCTAGTTGATAACGAACGCTATCGCCTAGAATCAGAAAAAGCCAATATAGAACTAAGACGACACGTTGCAGCCTTAGAACAAGATCAACGAGCAGGCCATTTTGTGCAGCAATCAATGTCGCCAGTATCGCCTTTTACAGCAGGGCAGTACATTTGTGAACATGATCTTATTCCATCGTTATATCTCAGCGGTGATTGCGTAGATTATGCTTTTATTAAGCAGCGTTACTATGCTTTTTATTTAGCCGATGTATCGGGGCATGGTTCTGCTCCTGCGTTTGTCACTATCTGGCTACGCAATGTGGTTGCTCAATTAGTGCGCTTGAAAAAAATGTTGGTTGATTTCGATAACGCCGATTCGGCTTTGTTACATTTGTTGAATTTAATTAATCGACAACTTATCGAGATTGGTATTAATAATCACCTTACGATCATTATCGGTGTATTGGATACCGAAACGGATCAGCTTTATTACGTGGTTGCAGGGCATCTACCGTTACCGGTATTACTGCATAATAATAAAGCGAAGTTTTTACCGGGTAGCGGTAAGCCCGTGGGCTTGTTTGAAAATGCCAAGTGGGATGTATCGCATGTGCAATTACCTAAAGGTGATTACTCTCTTTTGCTATTCTCTGATGGCGTACTAGAGTTAATAGAAGACAAAGAATTGACCATTAAAGAAGAGCGTCTGCTTAATATTGTTGAAATAGCGCAAGGGCATGTCGATAGTATTGTGGATGATGTGGGTGTGAAAGAGGTTGATGAGTTACCCGATGATGTGGCAATTCTCTCAATTAGAAAAGTGGTATAAAACGTTTTTATATAGGTAGTGATAGCGTTATGTTGGAAGCAGCATTGGGTCGAATTTTAGTTGCCGACCATCTAGGTGTTTATGTGATAAAAATGGTTGGCGATGTGCGCCTAACCCTTTGTGTGTCATTTGATCAATATATTGAAACCTTATTTGGTAAAAATGATTTTTGTACCATATTATTTGATTTATCTGAAGCTGAAGGTCTAGACAGTACAACCTTGGGATTGATTGCGAAAATCGCTGTTAAAAGCGAGAGTATCAAAAATATCCAACCTATCGCTATTTGTAATAATCCCGATATTATTAAATTATTGACCTCAATGGGTATCGACTCTGTCTGTCAAATTATCGATAGCCCCCCGCAAGAGTATTGTCCTACGGAATCTTTTTCTGGCCTGAGCGTGTGCGATGATGATGAAGGTAAAGTCAAAGAAAAGGTACTAGAAGCACATTGTGTGTTGATGGGGCTGAATGAATCAAATCGAGAAACCTTTAAAGATTTAGTGCAGACACTAGGCAATAGTTAGTTCTCTGTCGTACAAGCTAGTCTAAAAAATAGTATAAATATTAGAGTGTCTTTATGAATTACGTTATGGTGCTATTGGTACCTATTTATCGTGTTGATAGTAATGTCATTGCTTGTGAAGGAGCCTTTGCTAAACATTTGCAGGAACTGTTTCCGCGGATCAGTGAATGGGGAAATCGCATAGTTATACATTCCCCTCAAATGGATAACGAAACCTACAACAAAAATAGACATCATTTAACGCATATTAATTGTGATAAAGAAAATGTTCATTATATTGATGGCCCGCCTATAGAATTATCAAGAACAGCATTTTTACTCCGCTCCCCTTTTAGTATTTGGCCTAAAATTTGGCAAGTTGTGCGTTCTGCTAATGTGGTACATGCCAGTGCTTCTAAAGATATCTTTCGGCTATTTACGATTGTTTCAATTGTTTTTGCGGTTTTGCAACATAAAAAAACAATTTTTGTCATGGATATTGATCATCGTAGCTCAGCAAAAATGTCTTATAAGACAGGAAAGTTTTCGAAAAAAAGCTATCTGCTGAGCCAATATATTTATAACCCCTTAATTAGTTTGCAAATTCGTTTTGCATCGAGATTCTGTGATTTAGTAATGCTGAAAGGTAAAGCGTTAGCTGATGATTACGGTAAAGGGCGTGCTCACGTTAAAAATTTTTACAACACGGCTCACGATTTATCATTTGTTATTAATGAGCAGCAGTTAAGCGAAAAGCTGACGACCTTAAGTAATGATAATAATAGTATCCGCCTTGTTTACTTCGGGCGTATCGTTCAGTACAAAGGTATTCACGATATGATACAGGCGACAAAAATGGTCGCTGACAACCTCGTTAATTCTGGTTCAAAAAAGACAGTGTCTCTGACTATTATTGGCTCGGGTATACAAGAAGCTGAATTACAAGCAGCGGTGATAGAGCAAGGCTTAGAAGAGTTGGTAACCTTTAAAGGAGCAATAAGTTATGGTGAAGAATTGTTTTCATGTTTAAGAGAGTATGATTTTTTATTAGCTGCGCCGCATAGTGAAGATACACCGAGAAGTGTATTTGATGCGATGGCATGCGGTCTACCTATGATTGCCTACGACACTTACTATTATAAAGATCTAGAAAGCACGGGTACTGTTAAAACAGTGCCATGGTTATCACCCTCTGCTATGGCTGATAAAATTATAGAGCTATCGAGTACTCCCGAACACGTTAAATCGATGGTTTTGGCTTGCAGAAAATTCGCTATTAATAATACTCAAAAAATATGGATGGATCGTCGCCTAGAATGGACTAAAGAATTTCTATCCAAATAATAGTGACGGTTAAATGTTATCTCTCACTTGATGTTTCGAGCGAATAAAATCGCTATGCCGTAAATGAATCAAATCTGCAATACGGCGCACAATATGCTCTTCATGCTTATCCAGCACGCCATCCGCGTAAGCTACCGTCCATAACTCACAAGCCAATTGGTATTTGGCTTCCTCGTCACAATGTTGGTTAATCAATTGAGTAAACTGGTACAGCGAAGAGGCTTCGCTGGATGCAGTTTTTGCGTGTTCGATGAGTTCAGTTAATTCCCTCTTTTCTAATGAAAATCGCTCGGCGAGTGCTGCACTGAGTGCATCCAATTCTACAGGGTCAAATTGTTGATCAATCGTGGCGACTTCGATGAGTAAGGCGGCGGTGGCAATAGGTAGTTCGTCATTGGATAGCGAAGCCGACTGCCCTGAAGACGTGTCGACTAAATTGTCTAGTAGAGACTTAAGCGTGGCAAGCATCGTGTTAATAGTTTCCTAAAGGGTGAACTCAGCGATACCGGTAAAAATCGGTATCGAGTGAAATGAATTCAATTCAATCAAATCTCATTAAGTTTAATTAGCGCTCACTTAACAATACTTCCAAGCTGATTTGATCTTTGACAAATTGACGAATTCCTTCGGCTAATTTTTCTGTTGCCATCGGGTCTTCATTCATCTGAAAGCGAAATTCTGCTTCGCTAATTGCTGCAGGTGCATTTTGCCTATCAGTATTTGGCGATAACTGTTGGGTGAGTGTGCCCATGTCGGCCTCTAGTTCTGCTAACAGTGCTGGGCTTATTGTTAGACGGTCACAACCGGCCAAGGCCTCGATCTCTCCTGTATTACGAAAACTTGCGCCCATGACGACGGTATTAATACCGTGTTGCTTATAGTGGCGATAGATTTCAGTTACCGATATCACGCCCGGGTCTTCTGCTGCTGTGTTGATAGTTTTATCGGTATTGGCTTTATACCAATCTAATATACGCCCAACAAACGGGGAAATTAAAAAGACCTTGGCATCGCCGCAAGCCACGGCTTGAGCAAAGCTAAATAGCAATGTGAGGTTGCAATTAATGCCTTCTTTTTCTAGCGCTTCAGCCGCTTTAATACCTTCCCATGTCGCCGCAATTTTGATGAGTACACGCTGTTTATCGATGCCGGCATCTTTATATAGTGCAATGAGTTGTTTTGCTTTCTCAACAGTCGCTTGTGTGTCAAAAGATAAGCGTGCATCGACTTCAGTTGAAATGCGTCCGGGGATAATCGATAAAATTTCGCAGCCAATTAATACGGCTAGTTTATCAGCCGCATAAGCGATGGCTACATGCTGGCTATTATTCGATACTAATTGAGCTTGTTGTTTGCCCCATGTGATTGATTGTTCTATCAGGTGAGCGTACTGAGGCATTGCGGCGGCTTTTAATAGCAGTGATGGGTTAGTCGTCGCATCAAGAGGTTGGTATTGGCGAATGGCTTCTATATCACCTGTATCGGCTACCACATCAGTCATTGTTTTTAATTGTACTAGTTTGCTGCTCGTCATTGTCTGAACCTTTATTTTTTTATTTATTCTATTGGTATAACCCTAAGCAATCGCTGCAAGAGCGTCAACTAATACCTGCACATCGGCATTTTCTTTATGCGCATTTTCACTAATATGCCGCCTAAAAGCACGCGCGCCAGGCTCACCCTGAAATAAACCTAAAACATGTCGGCTTAGGTGGTTTAGTCGCGACCCCTTGGCTATTTCGCGAGCGCAGTACTCAATATATTGCTGCGCAATATCAATCCGAGGAGCAATGGGGTGATCATCGGCAAACAGTTGCTGATCAACCTGGGCCAATAAATAAGGATTACTGTAGGCCTCACGCCCAATCATCACGCCATCAACATGTGCTAGATGGTTTAGTGTGTCGTCTAGGGTTTTAATACCACCATTAATGACAATGGTTAAGTCGGGGAATTCTTGTTTTAAGCGATAAACAAAAGGGTATTGCAGCGGTGGCACTTCACGGTTTTCTTTAGGGCTTAAGCCCTGCAACCACGCTTTACGCGCGTGCACGATAAACGTTTTGCAGCCGCGATCAGCGATTGGGCGGATAAAATCTATCATGCCTTGGTAGTCATCCATATCATCAATACCAATACGGTGTTTGATCGTCACCTCAATATCGACCTTATCTTGCATCGCCTGATAAGCGTCGGCCACCTTATTCGGGTGCGCCATTAGGCACGCGCCAATCATGCCATTTTGCACGCGATCACTCGGGCAACCGCAATTCAAATTCACCTCGTCGTAGCCCCATTGTTCAGCCAATAATGCGCACCGTGCCAATTCGTCCGCGTCACTTCCGCCTAATTGCAAGGCGAGTGGATGTTCTTCAGGGTTGTAATCTAAAAATCGTGCGGGATCACGATGCAGCAACGCACCTGTCGTCACCATTTCGGTATATAAGCGCGAATGCCGAGAAATCAGTCGCCACAAATAACGACAATGACGATCACTCCAATCCATCATCGGGGCAATAGAGAAACGGTGGGGGGAATAGTTCATAAGTGTTGTGTATCGGCTACATATAGTGCTTTCATTTTACATGAATATGGTAGCGGACGCTTTTACAGAATAAGAATCTAGGGGTATTTTACAGCGCGAGCAGGCGCGCTGTTTATTGATTATGCTTGCATAGGGTTGATTTTTTCGTGATCGATATTGTATTTGCCGATGGCTTGGTTAAATGTAGTGATACTGATTTTATCTTGATGATAAAGACCATATAAGGCGGTAATGGCGATGTAGTAGCGGTCGACTTCGAAGAAGTGGCGTAGTTTGTCACGTGTATCGCTGCGGCCAAAACCGTCGGTACCGAGTACGTAGTAATCACCGGTAATAAAGCTGCTGACTTGTTCGGCATATTGCTTTACATAATCGGTGGCGGCAACAACGGGGGAGGTGTTGCCTCTTAAGCATTGGCTAAGGTGGCTGCTAATGTTGTCTTTAGGGTTGGTGCGCTGTTGCCTTGCGGTTGCTTGTGCATCGCGGGCGAGTTCGTTAAAGCTAGTCACGCTCCAGATAGTTGAATGCACAGAAAAATCATTGTGGAGTAATTCAGCTGCGGCTTCGACTTCTCGTAGTATGGTGCCACTGCCTAATAGCTGTACGTGTAAATCAGAGGTGTTTTCTGTTGTGCTTTTTTTTGCGTTCTTTGCGGGAGTGTCGCCTATAGAAGATAAGTGATACATCCCTTTAATGATGTCTTCATCTTTATCGGTTGGGTGTTGAGGTTGCGGATAGTTTTCGTTCATTACGGTGATGTAATAAAACTCATCTCGATTTTCTTCTAGCATACGTTTAGCACCGTAATGAAAAATAACGGCGAGCTCGTTGGCATAGCAGGGGTCGTAAGACTTACAGTTAGGAATGGTGGATGCCATTAAGTGGCTGGTGCCATCTTGGTGTTGTAGACCTTCGCCACTGAGCGTGGTTTTACCTGCGGTTGCACCGAGTAAAAAACCTCGTGCACGTTGATCTCCCGCTGCCCAAATAAGATCGCCAATGCGTTGGAAACCAAACATGGAATAGTAAATATAAACTGGCAGCATCGGTTCATTGTGTGTGCTGTAGGATGTGGCAGCCGCCGTCCATGAAGCAATTGCTCCGGCTTCGGTAATGCCTTCTTCTAGTAACTGGCCATCAGTTTGTTCTTTATAATTGAGTAGACTGGATGAGTCTTCGGGTTCGTACTGTTGTCCGTGAGGCGAGTAAATACCAATTTGTCGAAACAGATTGGCCATGCCAAAGGTGCGAGCTTCGTCAGCAACAATGGGGACGATACGCGGGCCAATAACCGTGTCTTTGAGGAGGTTGCTCATCATCCTAACGGCGGCCATCGTGGTCGACATTCCCTTGGTGTTTGCGTCGAGTGCAAATTGCCCGAACGTTGCGAGCGTTGGCATCGTCAGCGAAGGAGCAGAGGACGAGCGTTTAGGCAAGTGTCCACCAAGCGTTTGACGTTTTTCTTTCATGTACTGCATTTCGGGACTGGAGGCATCGGGCCGATAAAAAGCTAATGATTCCACGTCGTGATCTGAAAGTGGTAAAGAGAAGCGATCACGAAAAGCCAATAAGCCATCAATGTCGAGTTTTTTAGCTTGATGGGCGACCATTTTTGATTCGCCAGCAGATCCCATGCCGTATCCTTTTTTCGTTTTTGCGAGTATAACGGTAGGTTTGTCGGTACTGTTTTTGGCGGCATTAAAGGCGGCGAATAATTTTTTTATGTCGTGGCCGCCGCGTTTTAAATTATTAATTTGTTGGTCACTCATATGTGCAACCAGTTGCATAATTTCAGGGTCTTCAGCAAAAAAATTCTTGAGATTATAACTACCGTCGTTGGCGCCTAGGGTTTGATATTTTCCATCGACGGTTTCTGAAAACTTTCGTAACAGTGCATGATTTTTATCGCGTGCAAATAATTGATCCCACTCGCTACCCCAGAGTACTTTAATCACTCGCCAGCCAGCGCCTTCAAATAAGGATTCTAGTTCAGGAATAATTTGCCCATTACCGCGTACGGGGCCATCTAAACGTTGGAGATTACAATTAATAATAAATGTAAGATTGCTGAGGTTTTCACGTGCCGCTAACGATAAACCTGCAATAGATTCGGGCTCATCCATTTCGCCATCACCAAAAATACCCCACACATGTTTTTGTGAGGTGTCGGTGATTTTACGTGCGCGTAAGTAACGCATAAAGCGTGCATTATAAATAGCGTTAAGTGGGCCAATACCCATTGAGCCGGTTGGATATTGCCAAAAGTTTGGCATTAACCAAGGGTGAGGATAAGAGCAAAGCCCATTGCCATCCACTTCTTGCCGATAGCGTGATAGATGAGATTCGTCTAAACGGCCTTCTAAAAATGCACGGGCATAAACACCCGGTGCCGAATGTGGTTGAAAATAAATGGCATCGTCGTGACGAAAAAAATGATTAAAGCCTACTTCAAAAATTTCGGCTGCCGATGCGTAGCTGGCAATATGCCCGCCTAAACCGCCATAGACTTCGTTGGCGCGCATAACCATTGCCAGAGCATTCCAACGTAAAATTGCTGTGACTCTTTCTTCAATGGTGATATCTCCAGGATATTCTGGTTGATCATTGACAGCGATGGTATTGCGGTAAGCAGAAAACTTTTGACTATCTTGATTAACCCCCAATTCTTTGGCACGTTTATCGAGTTCGTACAAAATAGTTTGTGCCGCCTCGTCGCCACTATGTGCAATAAGGCTATCTAATGATTCAATCCATTCGTTAATTTCAGTTTGATCATTATGAGTATTGGGCATGGTCGTATTGCTCTTTATCCAATTTTTTATGAATGCTTACTGCATGTTGCTTGCATACAGGGTCAGTAACTTCTCCTACTGATTAATGAATCTATGGCAGAGAAATTACTGATGAATGATGGGACTGTGCTAATTATGCTACTGCAGCAGCAGACTTAGTTATGGTGGCATGAACGTAGTCCAGCCCTTGAGCAATGTCGGCTTGAATGTCAGTAAGCGTTTCTAGGCCAACCGATAAGCGAATAAGCCCTTCACTAATACCAAATTTTGCACGCTCTTCTGGCTCATAAGGTGAATGTGTCATGCTAGCAGGGTGTTGTACTAGTGTTTCTGCATCGCCTAGGCTCACTGCACAAGTGGCTAGTTTGAGTGAATCAATAAAGGCGACGCCAGCATCAACACCACCGTGTAGCTCAAAAGAAATCATGCCGCCAAAGTTATCCATTTGTGATTTGGCTAACGCATGCTGAGGGAATGATGCTAAACCGGGGTAATAAATTTTTGCGACCGCAGGGTGTGCCTCAATTTGTTGAGCCACAGTTAATGCGCTAGAGCAATGGCGATCCATTCGAACTTCTAGGGTTTTTAGTCCGCGTAAAATAAGAAAAGCATCCATAGGTGAGATCACCGCACCGGTCATATCTTTTAAACCAAAATAACGAATATGATCTATTTGTTCTTTATTGCCAATAACCGCACCAGCAATTAAATCACCGTGCCCGCCTAAATATTTTGTGGCGGAATGAACAACAATATCAGCGCCAAATTCGATGGGGCGCTGAAGATAGGGTGTGCAATAGGTGTTATCGACAACTACTAAAGCATCGTGAGTGTGGGCAATATCTGAAACGGCTTGTATATCAACAAGGCCATTGTTTGGATTCGACGGTGTTTCAAAGTAAACCACACGTGTTTTATCGCTGATGGCATCCGCTACATTTTGCGGATCGCTCATATCCACGTGCGTAATAGTGACTCCAAACTTTTGCAGTCCGTGTTGCATATAAGAAAACGTGCAGCCATAAATGGTTTTGTCAGCAATGATCTCATCACCCGGTGAAACCAAAGACCATAAGGCTGAGGTGATAGCGCCAATACCTGAAGATACCGCTAACGCCGCTTCGCCACCTTCTAGTGTAGCTAATCGTTCTTCTAAGAGGGCTTGTGTTGGATTACCTAGACGAGTGTAGATATAGCCTTCGGTTTCACCTGCAAAGCGATCGCCCCCTGTTTTTGCATCGGGAAATGCAAAGGTTGATGTCATATAAAGCGGTGGTACTAATGATCCTTGATGGCTCATTGGGTCGTAGCCTTTATGGATAGCGCGTGTCGCAAAGCCTTGGGGTGAGTCAGTATTAGTATTTTTCATAGCAGTAGCCTAATTCGATCTATGGTTTACATTGGGTGATTGAAAGTATTTCTTTGCGCTTCTATTACAATCATCGTGCCAATAATTATTTTCAATTAAATCAATGGCTTGCATGTTTTTTGCTTGGCGTTGATATGTTGAATGTAAAGATTTTCTTACGATTTCTGGCATTATGTTTACAGGCCTTAGAAATCATGGCGTGCAGAGTGTAATAATAAATTTACACTGTATGATTATGTTTACATTTTGGTGGTATAATGATGTTTTTTTACGGTGTGGGCATCGCAAACAATGAAAATTGAATTAGTGGGCGAAAATCGATTCGGTATTACGCAGGAAGTGTTATCGGTTATTACTGCGCAGCAATTAGAGCTCGCGTCTATGGAGGTGGTGGCAGGACATATCTATATCGATGTACCAAGACTGACAAATGACAACATGGAAGATGTTTTTCTTGCCTTAGAAAATATTCCCGGTTTGCAGGGCATTCATCGCATAGATTTATTACCCAATGAACGTCGCCGTCATCACTTAGATGCTTTGCTCGCTAACTTCCCTGATCCGGTGTTTGCCATTGATACTGATGGTATTATTTTATCGGCTAATACGGCGGCCGCGACGCCTTTAGGCTTGCAGACGTTGATGTTAGAAGGTCGTGAAATTACGACGGTTATTGAAGGTGGTTTTTCTTTAAGTGATGCCGCAAATGGTCAAACACAAGAAGTAACGTTAGCTGGGCAGCCGTATTTATTGGAACGCCAATTGATGACCGTTGCTCCGCTTATGTCTTCAGTGGATTCTACCGCTCATCATTCTTCTGAGCCTCTTACCATGGAAGCCCCGGTGATTAGTGATAGCATGTTAATTTTGCATACGCCTTCACGTTTAGGGCACCACATTTCTACTGTGCAGATGGGGCATATTGATGGTTTTGATAATATCGCAGGGCAGTCACAAGCGATGCAGCAAATTAAACGTCGGGCGCAGCAGCTAGCCGGTGTTCATGCACCATTATTGATTCAAGGTGAAACGGGCACTGGTAAAGAGTTGTTTGCACGGGCGGTGCACCAGGCGAGCCCGTGGTCGGCATCTGCATTTTTAGTACTTAACTGTGCCGCTTTGCCCGAAAACCTTATTGAAAGTGAATTGTTTGGTTATGCGGGTGGTGCATTTAGTGGTGCGACACGTGATGGTAAACCGGGCTTATTAGAGTTGGCCGATGGTGGTACGGTATTTTTAGATGAAATTGGAGAGATGTCGACTTACGTGCAAGCGAAATTACTGCGCTTTGTTCAAGACGGCACCTTTCTTCGTGTGGGCGGTAAAAAAGAGCGGCAAATTAATGTACGCATTGTGTGTGCAACTCATCGTGATCTCGAGCAATTAGTTAGTGATGGGCTGTTTCGTGAAGATTTAATGTATCGTTTAAATGTGCTGAACTTATTGTTGCCGCCATTACGAGAGCGAAAAGACGATATTATTGATTTGGCCAATGTGTTTGTTGCTCGCGCTGCGAAGCAAATTGGTTGTGCTATTCCAACTATTAATGATTCAGCAAAAACATTGCTGACGCGTTACTTGTGGCCGGGTAATGTGAGGCAACTTGAAAATGTGTTGTTTCGTTGCATTGCTTTGCATCAACATAAGGTGATGACTGCCCAAGATTTAGAAAGCGCGGGTATACGGTTAGATCACGCTGCGGATAAAACGCTACCGGATGATTGGCCTACTAATTGGAAAGCCGCACAAGCTGCGTTTGAAAAGGATTTGTTGACAAGACTCTACAACGATTATCCCAGTACGCGTAAATTGGCGAAACGTTTAGAGGTATCTCACACCACCATTGCCGATAAGTTACGCGCTTACGGTATTCCTCACTCTGCTTCCAATTCTGTACGGCAAAATGAGCGTTAACAGGCCCGAATCCGCTTACCAATTCTTTATATCTGAGTTGCTGGAATATGTACCCAGCCTTCCATAAGTACACGTGCACTGCGGCTCATAGTCACACTATTCACTGTCCAGCCGGTACTCGCTTTTTTAGTTTCTGCGCCCACGGTTAATGTACCGGAAGGGTGACCAAAGGTAACGCTGTTGTCGATATTCCCCCCTGCGGCATTGTTTACTAGCGTTCCTGGAATAGTTGCGGCTGTACCAATAGCAACGGCTGCGGTACCCATCATGGCGTGATGAAGTTTTCCCATAGAAAGTGCGCGTACGACTAAATCAATTGTGTTTTCTTCAATGACTTTTCCGCTCGCGCTGGTATAGCTTGCCGGTTTATTGATAAAAGCGATCTTGGGCGTATGTTGGCGACGAGCCGCTTCGTCGATGTGCTCAATAAGCCCCATGTGTAATGCGCCATACGCACGTATTTTTTCAAACATAGTGAGTGCTTTGGGGTCGCTATTGATTGTGTCTTGCGATTCGATACCGGTGTAATCAATATCGTCGGCATTGATAAAAATAGTGGGGATGCCGGCATTAATCATGGTGGCTTTTAAGGTGCCGACGTCGGGGACTTCAATCTCGTCGATTAGGTTTCCTGTAGGAAACATGGCTTCGCTAGCATCAACAGGTGTAACAAATGTTACTTTGACTTCCGCTGCGGGAAAGGTCACTCCGTCGAGTTCAAAGTCGCCGGTTTCTTGGACGTTGCGGTTGGTCACGGGGACTTTTGCAATAATAGTTTTTTCAATATTGGTTTGCCATATTCTGATATTGGCGTGGCCGTTTTGTGGTATTTGTTCAGCATCTACTAAGCCGTGACTAATACCAAATGAGCCTACGGCTGCGGTTAGATTGCCGCAGTTACCACTCCAATCAATAAAGGGTTTATCAATGGCGACTTGGCCAAAAAGATAATCAACATCGTGATCATCGCGGTCGCTTTTAGAAACGATAACAATTTTGCTGGTACTGGAAGTGGCGCCTCCCATACCGTCGGTATGTTTGCCGTAAGGATCGGGGCTGCCGATAACGCGAAGCAGGATGGCATCTCGTGTGGGGCCGGGTGTTTGTGCTTCTGGCGGTAGGTCGTGCAAATTAAAGAAAACCCCTTTGCTGGTGCCGCCACGCATATAAGTCGCAGGGATTTTTATTTGTGGTGAGTGAGACATAATTTTTTCTCTAATTAATGTTTTTGCAGTTTTTTTAGTGAGTATTTTCTAAACCTTAGGCGCATTCTGAAACACCGCCTCACAAAATAGATATTGTATTCAGCAACACGTTGTAAATATGTCCTTATAAACTCAACGGCAGCTTCCCTGCTGCCGATGGTTGCTGAATACAATATCTATTTTGTGAGGCTCTGAAGTGACTTTATACATTTCACTAGCCAAGGGTGGCAGATAGGTGCAAGACCTTCTGAGGCATGGATGCCGAAGTAGAGCTTACATGCACGTACTCGCAGCGTGTCTTGCACCTATCTGCCATCCTTGGCGGCACTCTTGCTCGTCTTTCCGCTTTATCGTCCCTTGCACTTTTGTGATTCTGATACTTAGCCGTTCGCTGTCGATTCAAGAAAATCTTGAGCAAAGCGTTGTAATACACCACCGGCTTGGTAGATCATCACTTCCTCTCTAGTATCTAAACGACACGTCATCGGTACACTCACGACATCACCATTTTGTCGGGTAATCGTGAGGTTGAGTGTGGCACCCGGTGTGATATCACCGGTGACGTCATAGGTTTCGGTTCCGTCAAGTTCGAGTGTATGGCGAGTGGTACCCGCCGTAAATTCTAACGGCAGTACGCCCATGCCAATAAGATTGGTGCGGTGAATGCGTTCAAACCCTTCAGCGGCAATGACTTCAGCACCCGCAAGACGAACGCCTTTGGCGGCCCAGTCACGAGAAGAGCCTTGGCCGTAGTCAGCGCCGGCAACAATAATTAACGGTTGTTTACGCTCCATATAGGTTTCGATGGCTTCCCACATACGAGTGACTTCGCCTTCCGGTTCGATACGCGCGAGAGAGCCTTGTTTAACCTCTCCGTTTTCCTTCACCATTTCGTTCATCAGTTTTGGGTTGGCTAAGGTGGCACGCTGGGCGGTTAGGTGGTCGCCACGGTGTGTTGCGTAGGAGTTAAAGTCTTCTTCGGGTACACCCATTTTATGTAAGTATTCACCCGCCGCGCTATCCATCATAATCGCATTCGAGGGCGATAAATGATCTGTGGTGATGTTGTCGGGCAAGATGGCCAGTGGGCGCATGCCTTTCATGGTACGTTCACCTGCGAGTGCGCCTTCCCAATAGGGTGGGCGGCGAATATAGGTGCTTTGTGGTCGCCAGTCATAGAGGGGGGATGTGGCTTGGTTGTCTTCATCGCTGATATTGAACATCGGAATGTACACTTGGTTAAATTGTTCAGGTTTAACACTGGCGCTCACCATCCCATCAATCTCTTCGTCGCTGGGCCAAATATCCATAAGGGTAATTGGTTTGCCTTGGCTATCGTGTCCTAAAATATCTTTTTCAATATCAAAACGTATGGTGCCCGCGATGGCGTAGGCAACCACTAAAGGGGGTGAAGCGAGAAAGGCTTGCTTCGCATACGGATGAATACGTCCATCAAAATTGCGATTGCCTGATAATACCGCCGTGGCATATAAATCACGCTCAATGACTTCTTGTTGAATAGACGGATCAAGTGCGCCACTCATGCCGTTACAGGTAGTGCAAGCAAAGCCTACAATACCAAAACCTAATTGTTCGAGTTCGGGTAATAAGTTTGCGTCTTCTAAGTATAGTTGTACCGCTTTTGAGCCGGGCGCGAGGGAGGTCTTAACCCAAGGTTTACGTGTTAGCCCTAAACGGTTGGCATTACGTGCGAGTAAACCAGCGGCGATAACGTTGCGCGGATTACTCGTATTAGTGCAGCTTGTAATGGCTGCAATAATGACCGCACCGTCGGGCATTTGATCGCCGTTGCAATCAAAATCACCACTAATACCATGGGCGGCAAGTGCGTTGGTGGGTACTCGGCGATGCGGATTAGATGGTCCTGCAATATTTCTCCCGACCGACGATAGGTCAAAGGTGAGTACTCGTTCATATTCGGCGTCGTTGAGACTATCTGCCCATAGGCCGGTTTCTTTTGCGTATTGTTCTACGAGTTTGACTTGCTCGTCATCGCGACCGGTGAGTGTGAGATAATCGATGGTTTTTTCATCGATATAAAACATGGCAGCGGTGGCGCCAAATTCAGGTGTCATATTAGAAATAGTGGCGCGATCACCAAGAGTGAGATCACGGGCGCCTTCACCAAAAAATTCTAGATAAGAGGAGACGACTTTTTGCTCACGTAAAAATTCAGTGAGTGCTAATACAATATCCGTGGCGGTAATGCCCAGTTGGCGTTTACCTGTTAATTGCACGCCAATAATATTGGGCAGACGCATATAAGAAGCTCTGCCTAACATCACACTTTCGGCTTCAAGGCCACCCACACCGATAGCAATAACGCCTAATGCATCAACATGTGGGGTATGACTATCGGTACCGACGAGCGTGTCGGGAAACGCAATGCCATCACGAGCGTGGACTACCGGTGACATTTTTTCCAAGTTAATTTGATGCATAATGCCGTTGCCGGGTGGAATGACATCAACATTTTTGAAGGCTTTTTTAGTCCAGTTAATAAAGTGAAAGCGATCTTCGTTGCGACGATCTTCTATGGCTCTATTTTTACTCAATGCGTCTTTGTCAAAGCCACCGTGCTCAACGGCAAGTGAGTGATCCACAATTAATTGTGTGGGGACGACTGGGTTCACTTGCGAGGGATCGCCACCTTTTTCAGCAATGGCATCACGCAGACCCGCTAAATCAACGAGCGCGGTTTGCCCTAGAATATCGTGACAAACCACCCGTGCGGGAAACCACGGAAAATCTAAATCGCGCTTACGTTCGATGATTTGTGTCAGCGCATCAGTCAGTTGATTAGGATCGCATCGACGAACCAAATTTTCAGCAAATACGCGAGAAGTATAAGGTAGTGTGGCATAAGCATCAGGTTTAATAGCGTTTACTGCTTCACGCGTATCAAAAAAATCTAGTGCTGTTCCCGGTAATGATTTACGGTATAAAGTATTCATAAATTGTTCCAATACATATCAAGTATCAAGGGGTCAGAGTCATTGATTTCACTTGATACTTGATACAAAAAATATCTCGTTGGATCAAAAATCAATGACTCTGACCCCTTGATGCTTATCGTTCGTTAATAGCTATAACCTTGCGATGAGCAGGGCCTGTATATTCTGCACTTGGGCGAATGATGCGATTGTTGGCGCGCTGTTCAAAGGCATGTGCTGCCCAGCCTGTTACGCGAGACATAACAAAAATAGGGGTGAACAAGAGAGTGGGTATGCCCATAAAATGATAAGCAGATGCATGGAAAAAATCAGCATTACAGAATAAGCCTTTTTCACGTTTCATCACTGCTTCACAGCGAACCGAGACGGGATATAACACCTTGTCACCCACTGCGTGAGACAGTTTTTCTGACCACTTTTTGATAATGTCATTGCGCGGATCACGATCACGATAAACCGCGTGACCAAAACCCATAATTAACTCTTTGCGCGTTAGCTTCCCCATGATGGCTTGCTCGGCTTCGTCGGGGGACTGCCAGTTTTCAATCATAGCCATTGCCGCTTCGTTGGCGCCACCGTGTAATGGGCCGCGTAATGTGCCAATAGCGCCGGTAATAACGCTGTGAATATCAGAAAGAGTAGAAGCACACACACGACCTGCAAAGGTGGATGCATTAAATTCATGCTCGGCATATAAAATCAGCGATACATTCATGACTCGTTCGTGTAATTCGCTCGGTGATTGACCGTGTAATAGCTCTAAAAATTGTCCGCCAATCGATGATGCATTGGTGTTGGTATCTACTCTTACACCGTCGGTGACAAAGCGGTGCCAGTAGGTGATGATACCCGGCAGCGTCGCGAGTATGCGATCAACCGCATCTTCTTGTTGATCAAAATTTTCTTCAGTTTCTATATTCCCCAGCATGGATACACCCGTGCGAAGTACATCCATAGGGTGAGCATTAGCGGGGATGAGCTCTAAGGTTTTTTTCAGTGCTTCCGGTAATGTGCGTAGAGAGATTAATTTATCTTGGTATGCAGTTAACTCTGCTTGGTTGGGGAGTTCGCCTTTTAAAATAAGGTAGGCGACTTCTTCAAAAGTACAATTGTCGGCAAGATCGTCGATGTCATAACCACGATAGTTAAGCCCTGAACCCTGTGTGCCAACGGTACATAATGCTGTTTGTCCTGCGACTTGACCACGTAAGCCTGCACCACCTATTTTTTTATCTGTCATTGTTTGCTCCTCTGCCATTTTTGATGGCAATCATAATGATGGCTCTGGTAAACAATCTCTTGTGAAGTTTGTAACAGTAACCATTTTTGGTTTTTTGTGATTGTTGTTAACGGATTGAGATTATTTTTTATCGCTAAATAATGTATCTAAACGTTGTTCATACTCGTGATAATTTAAGTAATCATACAATTCCATACGGGTTTGCATGTGTTCAACCATATCTTTTTGATGGCCTTTATTGAGAATATCTTGATAGACCATTTCGGCGGCTTTATGCATCGCTCGTGTTGCGGTGAGCGGGTATAACACCATATCGACGCCGCTACCGGATAACTCCGTCGTATCAAATAAGGGCGACATACCAAACTCCGTCATATTAGCGAGTAGGGGTGCGTCAATACGTTGTTTGAATGCGCTATATTCGTCTAGACTAGACATTGCTTCGGCGAAGACACCATCAGCACCCGCTTCTATACAGGCGGCAGCGCGATCAATAGCGGCTTGTAAACCATCAATGGCATAGGCGTCGGTGCGAGCCATAATAAAAAAGTTTTTGTCAGTTTTGGCATCAACGGCGGCTTTGATGCGATCAACCATCTCTTGTTCGCTGACAATTTCTTTATTAGGGCGATGGCCGCAACGCTTTTGTGCCACTTGGTCTTCAAGATGAACCGCCGCTACTCCAGCGCTTTCCATGGTTTTAATGGTGCGTGCAATATTAAATGCACCTCCCCATCCGGTATCAATATCTACCATGAGAGGAGTGTCGACTGCCGCGGTAATACGCCGGGCATCTTCGGCAACATCATTGAGACTGGTCATTCCTAAATCAGGCAAGCCATAAGATGCATTAGCGCAAGCGCCCCCAGAAATATAAATGGCTTTATGGCCAATTTGTGTGGCCATCATGGCGGTGTAGGCATTAATGGTGCCGACAATTTGTAAGGGCTTGGTATCGGCTAAGGCTTGACGAAATCGATAACCGGGTGTGCTGTTCATCATAGCGGTTCTCATGTGTGGTTGAGGTTAGGTTGTTCGCGCAATTTACTTTCAATATTTTCTCGCGCGCGAGATATATGGCGGCGCATTAATAATTCGGCTAACTGTTCGTCACGCTGTTCAATCGCATTAACGAGCTGTTTGTGTTCAATGAGTGCTTGTTGTGTACGTGATTTAAGTTTTCGTGTTTGATAACGAAACATGCGTACGAGGTGATATAGCTCATGGCATAGTTGCTTGATAAGAAGTTGGTTTTTACTACCAAGAATGATTTTATAGTGAAAATCGAAATCACCTTCTTGCCTAAAATACTCACCGTTGTCATCAATATATTGTTCATGCACGTCAAGTAGCTGGTATAACTCGTCTATTTCTTGTGTTGTCATGTTGCGTGCGGCTAACCCTGCAGCAAGCCCTTCGAGGGCTTCTCGAACATGATAAATTTCTATCACTTCTTTTAGGTCTAGTGTGACAACTCTGGCACCTTCGCGAGGCACATGGCGAACTAAATTGAGCCCTTCTAATCGCCTAATCGCTTCTCTAAGTGGTCCTCGGCTCACGGTAAACTGCTGGGCTAACTTCGGCTCACTCAGTTTACTGCCTGGAGGTATTTCGCCATTGACGATTGATGCGATTAGTTTTTCACTGATGTCACTGGCGAGTGTTTGTTCGGATGTTTTAGTCATTTTTGTCGACAAATATATGATTAATTGGCTCTATTTTTACCATAATAGCGAAAAACACTAGTTTTTGTCGACAACTTTATTGTTTTTTAATTTTTTATGATATTGATTTTTTGGGATGCCTTTTAAAATCAATAGCTTGTGTTTTTTTGAGAGGATATGAAATGCAATACCTGTCGACACATTTAAGGCGAGTCTCTACGGTTTATTGAGATATTCTTTAAGCGAGTGTTCATCTATACGATGTTGGAATGGCATGTTTTAACGAGTTTACGGGCTTATTGTTTGTTAAGGCTGCCCTTTATGGGTTTTTCGCGCGTAAACACGAGTTTATTGCTACAATTAATACCATATAGTGGTGCTTACAGTGAGAGGTGTTAGGCCTTATGAAGCGTAGACAAGTCATTACCGGTTTATTGGCAGCAGGTGTTGTTGGGGCTATTCCCTATGCTTCACGTCATCGAATAATGACTGATACCATAAATACAGGCGATGAATTACCTAGTAATACCATGGCCGATATAGAACCGCCGCTTGTTGAACCGCTCAGTGATCACGAAAATCGCCATGTGGTGAATATAGAGCAAGTGCTTAAACAAGCAGCGCCCGAATCAGTACTGGAACTTTCTACACAGTTAACGACGGATTCTCTTGCTACAAAAACGCCCGCTATTCCACCAAGCCCTTTAGCTTCGTTAGGTACTAATTCACAAGAAAATGGCATTACCCCCTCGGTTGATGCCTTAGCGCATACGGTTGACGCTCAGTCAGCCAACGCGACTCATCCTACGCCACCACCATCAGTGAATCCGTCATCCCTTAATAAGGTGATCTACTTTGAGCAAGATTACGACGATGATATTTTTGTTAGTGACAGCGATCATGCGGTGTTGCATTCAGTGCACTTAAGGCTCAAAAATCTCCAGCGCCAAATTGGTTATGGGCATTTTAATATTTTAAATTTTGATGATGCGCTAACGTTCGCTAAACGTTTTGATGTTGTCGGAAAATTCACACCGGTTGAATTAGCATTTATTGAGAAAATATTTACGACGAATGCGGCAGATTACGGCTTTTATGGCGAAAAAGTTATACCATCGCTCACGGATAATATTAATAAGCAACATACGTTTAAGGTTCCCTATACGGGCCATTATTTATTTAAAGACCAATCATTTCAGTATTATAAAAAATTACGAGAGCACATAGGCGAAGGGATTATTCTCACATCGGGTATTCGTTCTAACGTTAAGCAGTTACATCTGTTTTTAGCGAAAGTGGTGCGAGTAAAAGGCAATTTATCTCGAGCTTCGCGATCATTAGCACCTCCTGGATACTCTTATCATGGCATAGGTGACTTTGATGTGGGTCGTAAAGGATGGGGGGGCAAAAACTTTACCGATGCCTTCTCTCAAACGGATGAATTTAAACGGATGCAAGACTTGGGTTATGTCACTATTCGCTACGATGAAGGTAATCATTTGGGTGTGCGTTTCGAACCTTGGCATATTCAAGTCGTGTAAGCGTGATATTAAAATAGAGCAGTAAAATAGTTTCATATCTTTTTCCCTTCAGTTAGTATTCCTGCCTTTACTTATTCAGTATATGGCTTATGACTCATACCACCGATCTTGTTCTTAAACTTAGCTGTAAAGACCAGCCAGGCATTGTGGCTGCCGTTGCTAACTTATTTGCTCTGCAAGGGTTCAATATTCGTGCATCATCTCAGTTTGAGGATGTATCGGCCTCTCGCTTTTTTATGCGTACCGTCTTTGAATCGTGTGAAGGGGGTAAGCCTTTAGATGACATGAATGTTTGCTTTCAACCATTAGCTGAACGTTATGGTATGACTTGGGAGCTGGTGAATACTCAGCAAAAACCTAAAGTGCTTATCGCAGTGTCTCAATGGGGGCATTGTTTGAGCCACTTGCTCAATGCATGGAAGCGTGGTTCATTATCCGTTGATATTGTGGGTGTGGTTTCTAATCACGAAGTCATGCGTTCTTTATGTGATTGGTATGAAGTGCCATTTTATTATCGACCGATAACAGCCGAGACAAAACCTCAGCAAGAGTCTCAGTTGTTAACGCTAATGAATGATACGCTTAATGCTGATTTTTTAGTGTTGGCGAGGTATATGCAAATCTTGTCGAATGAATTATGTGAAACCCTATCGGGGCGAGCAATCAATATTCATCATTCGTTCTTGCCTGGGTTTAAAGGAGCAAAGCCTTATCATCAAGCCTATGACCGCGGGGTTAAATTGATTGGTGCAACCGCCCACTATGTAACGGCAGACTTGGATGAAGGGCCTATTATCGAACAAGCTGTTGAGCGTGTTAGCCATGCTAATAGCCCAGAAGAATTGGTCGAGATAGGCCAAGATATTGAGGCTGTCGTGCTGAGTCGAGCGGTACGCTGGCACGCCGAACACCGTGTACTGATAAATGGCGATAAAACGGTCGTGTTTGACCGTTAGCCTGTAAACAGTTGTTGCTGTTTATGCCTATGCCGAATCAAGCCTGATATCGGCATGGGGGAATGATTTCTCTATTCTGCAAAACCAAATTCTAGTTTTTTCTTCTCATGATCACAGCGCAGTAACGTGACGGTGATCGTTTGATCGAGCGCGATGGCTTGGTCATTCCACGTTAATTCCATACGTTGGTTGTTAAAAGACACTTTATCAAATGCTGCGTTGGGCTTACGTTTATCGGCTTTTTTTGCCGCAACAAATCCTTCGATACCGGTATCGTTTAAGCGCACGCCGATACCTTGGTTAGTCAGCAAACTAACGGAACCAGTAAATTGTTCGCCGATTTTGCTCTGCATATAATCACAAATGAGCCACTTTTCCATAAACAGTGAGGCATTACGACTAGTTTTAATGCTCTCTTGTAACTGCTCTATGTCTACTTGCGACAGTTTGTCAGTGGCTTGCTGTCCTAATAGTTGATAAATAACTCGCTGGTTGTATAGGTCTTGATAGCGTCGAATCGGTGAAGTGATGGTAGCATAGTAATCAAAGCCCAAGCCAAAATGAGGTTGAGGTGTGCCACTCAATTGGCTGGCTTCTAAAAAGCGCTGTTGAATAGAGAGTAAGGCCTCAGCCTCTTCATGTTTTTGTAATGTTCTTAGGGTGTCAATGTAGTTGGATAGTTCTTGAGTGTTGGCAATGGTTTGTTGCGTTTTTTCTGTTAAGAGTGTTTCGATATCTTTTCGACGCTCGTCACGATAGCCCTGATGATGCACAAATAGTCCAACATTATGCGATGCTAAAAAGTCACCTGCACAGCGATTGGTGAGCAGCATCGCCTCTTCTACAATACGATGAGCGCAGTTACGCTCGATTTTTTCTATTTTATCAAGCTTGCCTTTAGCATCGACATATAGCGCAAAATCAGCACGATTATCTAAGACAATATGATGTGTTTGGCGATACAGATGTAATGCTTGTGTACAGGCGTGTAGTTGCTTTAATGGCTCAGAAAAATTAGCCGGGTCTGACAACGTTGGGCTGGTTTTATATTCATCACCCTGTAAAAATGCGGCTACGTGCATATAGCTGAGTTTACCGTGTGACTTGATAGTGGCTGGAATAAATGTGCTATTGCTAACACGCCCACTATCATCAACGTGACACTGGAATACTAAACTTTGGCGCTCTTCGTTTTCTTTGAGTGAGTAACGCTCAATTGATAGTCCTTCGGGCAACATGGTTAGAGGCTTATCAGCAAAGTAGGTTGTTTGCGCTCGTTTTTTAGCGGCCTTATCTAATGGGCTATTGAAGGAAATATCCACGCTGGGTGCTGCAATGGCAACCGACAGTTTCCAGCCAGTATCAAGGCTTTCAATCGCCAAAGCATCATCCATATCGCGTGTAGCGGCAGAATCAATGGTCACAAAAGGGATGTGTCGTAGGTCTTCAGTTGATACTTGAGCACAGTGATTATCGCTGGAAGTGTTTTCTTCTTTTGCGTTTTCAATGAGTGCTGTAGCGGCAGTTTCTACTGAGGTGTCAAATGTGTTGGATAAGCCATGCTTTGCAATGGTATACAGTTTCTCAATAAACGGCGTGTTTTCATCACCTAGATTTTGTGTCACCTTCGCTTGTGCTCGGCCCTCTTTAAATGGGTGCTGAGTGACTTTGGCAGTAATGTAGCAACCGTCAGTACATTTCATGCGTAGCTTTGGAGGAATAAAAATCCAGCGATCAAAGTTGTGCATGTCGGTCGCAATAAAATGGCCTTTACCACGAATACGGTAGCGACCAGAAAGAAAATCGACAGACGAGCTGATGAGCTTTTCTAACTTAGCTTCAAATTGTTCTTTATCGTTTTGTTTGGTTTCAACTTCTACTCGGTCTCCCGGAAATACTCGTTCCATCTGTTCAGGGTTAAGGTAAGCATCTCTGCCATCATCTAAACCGACAAAACCAAAGCGGCCTGACGTAGCGCGAACAATGCCTTGGGCAATGTCTCGGCTGGAGCGAATGTTTTGTTTAAGTTGTGTCAGGGCAGAAAGTTGATCGTTAGAAAACATAAGGGGTATCGATTCTGTAGGGCTTAAAAAGAGGGCGACAGTTTACAATGAAATCCCAGAATAAACACGTTATCTATTGGCTTTTATTAGTGTTAACAGGCTCTTACCTAGCAGGCCGTGTTATGAATTTTCTGGGTGTCTATTTCGGGATACTGAATCAGGTAACGGGACGGCCAATATTTTCCCGTGACCCATAGCCCGTGCGCTTGTTTGTCATAGGCGATGCCATTACTGATATTACTTCGATTGGGGGTAACGGTTTGTTGGCGAAGGTAGGATAGGTCGAGTGTCGCAATGACACACCCGCTATGTTCGCTGATACCGTAAATGGTGTCTTCATTCCAATCATTTGCCCAAATAATGCCGTTCACATACTCTAATTCGTTGAGTTGTAATGCTTGGTTAACGGTTAGGCGTCGCCAAATACTAAAATCGTTGGGGTCACGAAATAGAAGTGTTGAACTGCCATTACTCATAATTAAGTGTGTGCTGTTATGTGTGAGCCCCCAGCCTTCGCCCTGATAGCGTAGTGTTTTTTCTGGCTGTAATGTGTGTTGGTTGAGTATGAATAATGTTTCCTCCTTCCATGTAAGGAGGTATAGACGGTCGTTAAATAATGTTAGCCCTTCTGCAAAATAGCGTGGGGGTAATGAGTAGCTTAATGTATGTTGCTTGTCATTACGTTGAATGAAAGATTGTTTGTACAAGCCACTACTGATATAAAAAACATGGTCTTGTTTGATAAAACCTTGAGTGAAAATGAGGGGGCTATGGGATTCTATTTTTTGAACAATTACCGGAAAATGGCTTGATGCACCTGTGGGGTGATTAGATGTGTTGTTATTGCTGGCATTGACAGTGCTATTGACACCGATTACACAGAGTAAGCAGAGCAGCAGGCCACTGGTATGTATCAACCAGTATTGCCTAGAAAAAGAGATGACGTATTGTATCAGGCTCAAAACGCGACCTACCATAAGAAACCAATAAAGCCCTAGTGTAGGATAGATCGCTTTGTGACTCTACTAGAGCCTTAATTACTGAGGCGGGTTTGTCTCTATAGTGGGCAATACCTCTGCTTGGGCACTGGGTTGAGTCAGTTCTGGCATTTCATCCATCATATCGGTACCCGCATCGTCCATAGGCATATCATCCATAGAAAAGTCTGTGGGTGCTGCTTCATCTTGCTCATTATCTTCGACGGGCATCGGGCTTTCTGTTGCTTCTGTCATATCGGTGTTGTCTGCGGATGCATCAGCATTATGTTCAGGAGTTTCGACAGAACCTGAGGTGTGGTCAGAGTCCATCAGGGATAGATCGGCATCGGGTGATTGAGCAGGTGCAGTGTCGGTCTCTACCATCGCATCTTCATTACTTTCTTCGCTGCCTGGCTTAGCAGATTCTAGTTCTGTTTCAGGAGCTAAGGTTGCCTCTTGTGCAGCTTCTTCTTGCTCAATCGGCTGGGAGGACTCTTCAGCGATGGCTTGTTCAACATCGTCTTCGCTGTTTACCGCATCGGTAATAATGTCTTCAGGAGTAAATTCTTGGCGCTCTTCTTCCCGTTGTCGGACAAAAATAAGTGCATAATCGACCGCTGTTTGTACTTTTTCTTCCGTCTCTTCTCTCTCAACTGGAGACATAAAAAAGCTCATATCTACATCATGGCGAATATATCGGGGAGGTAAATGGTTCAAGGCTACACAGGATACATCCGCTAAAAAATCGGTATCCTCTAGTGCGCGGTCATCGGTCTTGGTGATACTTTCGGTCACCAATCGTTCGTAATAGTTATGAATATTAGCAACTTCAGCATGTGTAGACGCAGCGCGTGGACGTGACATAAGCATAGCAATAGACCTTCATATTAGTGTGCAGATAAAGCAATATAAAAAGTATAGTGCTGATCTGAAAATATGCGAATTTACAGCTTAGGGCTTAGCGCGAATAAGGTCTCGAATAACAAAACGTGCAGGATTCAGCTTTTGAATAAGGTATTGGGGGATAGGCGGTGGTGCACCCTCGATGGTGCTGGCGAGTATTTCACTGCATAACGGTGCATAGCTGAGGCCGCGTGAGCCATAGCCAATGTTGACGTAAAGACCTGGGTGGTAGTCGCCGGCTTCATTAATAATTTGGCGCCCATTTTTACTGAGTGAGCCATAGCGACGTTTAATGGCATCGATAACCGGAACTGCACCAGTAATAGGTAAGTAGTCGGGTGTGACACACCGAAAACTGACACGCCCCTCTAAGCTATCAATAGCCGCTTGCGATGATTCATCACCCCACTCGGGTAGTAGCTCAGGCGTCTGTTGCTGGATATGTTCTATATTTTGCTGGTGATCTTGTGCGTTAAGTTGTGTGCTGTTGTTATGTAAGTTAAAGCTCGCACCTAAGCAGTGTATCTTTGTTTGCGATTTATGATGCGTTGCAGGCGCGATATACCCTTTGCCGCACACGATGGTACGTAAGTGCTGTGATACTTCCGTTGCGGGGTAATGGCTAACTTGGCCACGTATTTTTTTTATGGGTAAATGTTGCGTCTGCTCAAACTGAGCCGCGTCATAAGCATTGGCGACAACGACGAGGTCAAAATTGTCGGTGAAGGGTGTGGTACTTTTTTTTCCTTTTACGACCCAGTTTATAGATTTCTTCAATTGATCAATATGCGTATTGGGCGTGATAGTGATATTCGAATGCTGGGTGAGCCATTGGCATAAGAGAGCCGGATTTACCCAGCCTAACTGAGGAAAGTACAGCGCTGGGTAATCAATGCGCGTGTTGGCTACAGTGCTTGCCTCTTGTGCGGATAAATAGCGAACATATTCAGGATTGTTAATAATGTTATCGGTAATCGCTTGATGTGCTTGCTGCATTTTCTCTGAAAGGCTAAGTTGCAAAACACCGCAGGCATCCCCTTGATTAGCACACTGTTTTTGTTGCCAATAGCGAAAATACAATGCTTGCGCATAACGTAAGCTATAGCGATTAATCTCACCAAGCGGATCACATTTCGCGGATAGCTTACCGTATACAACACCTTGAGCATTACCTGAGGCGCCGCTAGCTAGGCGGTCGCTCTTTTCAAAAATAGTGACTTGATAGCCTTTATTTGCCAATGCATAAGCGCTATGACAGCCGGCAAGACCACCGCCAATGACCGCAACACGGTCTGCTTTTTTTGTGGGTTTATAATCTTTTGTAAGCGCCCATGTGGAGAGCGGGTGCACAATACCCGTCTCTTTTTTTCTACTTTGCACTGTAAGAAGCGGATTTTCATTGAGCTTATTGGCTGTGTTATTTGTACTCTTGTTTTGCTCGTCTTCTTGCTGGCTATTGTTTTTATGAGTCGTAAAGCGGCCTATCAACATTTCTCGTTTTTTGCCGAAGCCCGGTGCTTTTGACAGAGAAAAACCTGCTGCACTGAGCCCTCTACGTACGTTGCCTGCTGCTGTAAAAGTGGCTAGGTGTGTCTCGTTATGGCTTAGTTTAGCCATTGTGGCGAAGAGTTTTTCAGTCCACATATCTGGGTTTTTAGCCGGTGCAAAGCCGTCGAGAAACCAAGTGTCAATGCCTTGCCACTGTATAGAGTCAGCATGATAGTCATGTTCAAGACTCTTCGTTGAGCTGGTCGTTGAGCTGGGTAATGTGCGAGCGAGTAGTTGCTCAAGTCCAGTGGCGGCATCGCCAATGAGCAGTGTTAATGTGATTGATTCACTAACAGATAGACGATACATGTCGACGGTTTCACCCGATTGGGTGATGGTATTTTGAGTGATATTGCTGGGGTAAACCTTAAGCAGTGATTCGGTCGCAAAAGATAGCGTTGGCCAGAGTGCGGCTGCCTGAGTAATGACCTTTTTAGTCAGGGGATATTTTTCGGTACTAATAAAATGTAAGTGTGTGTTGGGTTGTGCGGTTTTCCCCCAGAGCTCACAACAGGCTAAAAAATTGAGCCCCGTGCCGAAGCCAGTTTCGCCTATTGTATGAATATCCCCCGTTTGAAGGTGAGAAAAACGTTGTTCAAGTTGGTTATTTTGTAAAAAAACGTAATCGGTTTCGGCAAGCCCATCTTCTTTAGAAAAGTAAATGTCATCAAAGTGTTGTGATATGGGTTGCCCCTCGTCATCCCAATAAATGGTGCGATTAAGTTCGTCCATATTAATTTAGCGGGGTATAACAAAGTGTTGTTTTAATTCATCACACCAGGTGCTAATACGTTGGTCGGTTTGGTCGAACTCATTCTCGTCGTCTAAGGCCAGGCCGACAAAGTGTGTTTTATCTTCGGTGAGCGCTTGCGATTCGGTAAATTCATAACCTTTATTTGGCCAGTATCCAATTATTTTCGCGCCTTGCGACAGTACTTTGTTATGTAAATAACCCATGGCATCTAAAAACCATTCAGGGTAGCCTACTTGATCTCCCAAACCATAAAGTGCAATGGTTTTATTACTAAAGTCAATCGCATCCATGCTATCCCAATGGTCTTCCCAATCTTCTTGTAGTTCACCGTAATCCCATGTTGGAATCCCTAAAATGAGTTGCGTATAGTTGCCCATTTCACTAATTGGTGTGTCGGCAATATTTAATACATCTACACTGTTGTTAGGAAACTGTTGTTGTATTTTTTCTGCAGCCATTTCGGTATAACAGGTTGAGCTACCGTAAAATAAGCCAATAGGTGCGTTGCTCATATTTTTTGCTCGTTAATAAAAATGGAATAATATTGATTGCACCATTATACGTTATAGCATGGGTGCCGGGTCTGAAAATGAATAGGCAATAGGCTTAAACGGAATCTACAAAGCCTTGTTGTCGCCACGCTTCGTAAACAATCACCGAAACAGAATTTGATAAGTTCATACTCCGGCTATTTTTTGTCATTGGAATACGGACTTGTTCGGTCATTATGGGATGGTAGAGCACATTGTCGGGTAAGCCTCTTGTTTCTGGGCCGAATACGACAAAATCATTTTCTTGAAAATCAATATCATGGTAATAGCGTTTGCCTTTAGTACTAATGGCAAAGAGTCGCTGTGGTGTGGCTTTTTCTATAAAAGCATCCCAGTTTTTATAGGTTTGCATATCTTTCCATTCACCGTAGTCCAAACCTGCTCGCCGTAGTTTCTTATCATCCAAATCGAATCCTGTTGGTTCAATAATATGCAATATACAACCTGTGTTGGCGGCTAAACGAATGACATTACCGGTATTTGGCGGTATTTCTGGTTCAAATAATACGATATTACATAAAGGCATGGCGTTACTCGGGATATTCTAGCGGTGCTGAAATCATCTGATCTCGTAGTGGAGGAGAGTATAGACAATTTTACCTCCCCATAGAACCTCAAGATATGGTTGTAGTGAATAGGATGTTTCGACCTTTCTTCTACTTGGAACTTATTTTACTACGTGGTTTTTAGTGCAATTTGGCGGCTTATTTTTGTGTTTTATAGAGTATTTTAGTTTTTTAGCTACACTTTAATTACATGTACTCAATATTAAGAGATAAGCGGGATGTTGGTCCCGATAGTGGGTTGTGTTCTGCATGACCTACTTGGAGGTGAAATATGAATATGATGCGTTCTGACTTTAGTGAATTACAGTTGGATGCCAAGCTGATTGACTCATCGAAAGTAATTGATGGGTATATCTATTTGTCTGATGAGATTGCTCATGAAAAGTTACTAAAAAAGCGAAGAGATAGACGGTTGAATATATTGTTTGTACTGCTTCTGGTTTCTTCTTCAGTGTTTGTGTGGCACTACCAGATATTAGAGCCACTGATTCCTGTGAAGTATGAAAATTTAGAAGCATTTCATCCAGCTCCTGCATTGGGTGAAGTGTTGTCGGATACGGTTGTTGAAACACCGGCGGCTCTGTTACTGACTGGAAATCATAGTGCTTCGACCGACTTTCAGCATGCGGTGCCTGAAGAGATCGCTCGATTTATTGATGCCGAACTGCTGGTGAGCGTTCCTCAAAAGGCAAATGGTAACGTACGCTTGGAGGAAGTGATCCCCGACGTAAACGCTGAGATTAATGTTAATAAAGTACTGGCCTCTGGTAACCGTTTATTTGCACGAGACCGCTTGATGTCGCCACCGGGAGAAAATGCCTTTGTACGCTATGAGCAGGTACTATCGATAGAACCTGGCAATACTGAGGCTTTACAAGGTATTAAGAATATTGTTGATCGTTATGTTTATTTGGCCGAGTCGGTTATTGCAAAAAACGAAAGCTATAAGGTGCCTATTTTAGTAAAAAGCGCCTATCGCGCTGGCGAAAAATATATGGACGTATCGACAATCATTCAACGGTTCTCGACGTATTTATCGGATGATTCACTTTTTTCTGATGAAAGTGACGAGTCACAAAACGCTCATGTGATCGCAGATGATGCCGTTCAATATGATGATCAAGAGATGGCTTATCAACAGCGTGATAGCATCTTTATTGCCGATCAAAAAGTCTCTCAAGCTGCTATAGCGCTTTATGAAACGGGTCAACAGCCTGCGTCAAAACAAATGCTGCAAAACTTCACGCGCCTTTCTGGTTTTTGGGGTGAGTCTAATGATCTATTGCTAAAAATTTATTTGTCGAATCATCAATATGCAAAAGCAGAAAATTTGATTTATGAGAGTAAAGCGCTGGATACACATCAATTTACTGAAAAAGCCGCACGTATTATTATGGCCAGAGGAGACAATCAAGGTGCGCTGAATATGCTATCGGCTCATCGCCCTGACTTTTCTGATAATAAAGCTTATTATTTATTGTTGGCTAGTTTGCAGTACAAAGTTGGTGATTTTGAACAATCCGCTTATTGGTATAAGCAGTTACTCAATGTTGACTACCAAAATCCGCGCCTTTGGTTAGGCTTGGCGGTCTCTCTTGATTCCTTGAATCAAGTGGATGATGCGCTTCAGGCTTTTAGCTATGCTCGCCTTTATGCAGATAGCCAGTCATCTATAGAGCGCTATATTAATGAGCGCCAGTTGGCATTGGTGGAATATTGATATCCACTCTCCTATTAAGTGCAGGCATCTTGTATCATATGCTTTACTACATTGAAGGCTAATACTCGTTAGGTGAGGCTTTCAAATCACTATTTAAAAGAGTAGAGCACTTTGATTGTTCCTGTTGAAAAAATTCCCCTTGATACTCTAGAGGCGTTAATAGAGTCATTTATTACTCGTGAGGGAACAGATTATGGAGAACAAGAAATAGCGCTTGACGAAAAAGTTGTTCAGGTTAAAAAGCAACTACAATTGGGAATTGTACTTATTGTCTATGACGCGGCGAGTGAATCAGTCAATCTGATGACAAAAGCGCAGTACGATGAATGGTTATAACAGCTGAAGTTAGTTAGTGACGAGTTTGTGAATGTTCATGGTCGCCACTGTGAGTACTTGTTTGGCTATCGTGTACGCGTTGAGTTTCTTCACCCACTTTAATCCATTGTTTAAGTAAGTAAGACATAATCTGTTTTCTTTCTTCAAAGCATTCGTTATCTTTATCGTTGAGCCAGCCTTGCCCGATCCCCGTTAACTCTTCAATGATTTGGTTAATTGTATCGACATCTAATTCAAGTGTTACTTCCCCAATATCGTATCGAGATTGGGTATCATAGGGGATTGCTTCGCCTAATTTTGGCGAATGTACACTTAACAACTTATGGGTTAAGAAAAGTGACTGGGAGTCGATACTACTAAAAATACTCACTATGTCTAATTACCGCTCGATTGGTTGAGGTGTTACATGGATATAAATTGCCTCTTTCACCCTATAAGTCTAGTCAATAATGGTAAAATCACGAGTAAATAGATGAAAAAATTCGCTGCACCTACAGAGTGTAATAAGGCTTTATCTCTCGGGTGCAGGTTAGTTATGAAAAACATGAATAATAAAGTTTGATAAATATGACAGAGAAGATACAGCTTGATACGTCGGGGTTGCTATGCCCAGAACCCGTAATGCTTTTACATAAAGCCGTGCGAGCAATGACGGCAGGAGATGTCGTTGAGGTAACTGCTACAGATCCATCAACAGAGCGGGATATCCCTAAGTTTTGTCACTTTCTGGGATACAAATTGCTGTCGAGTGATCAAGAAAAGGGGATATATACCTATATTATCGAAAAGAATAAAGGTTAACTTAACGAGCCCTTATCACCCAAGAAAATGTTATGGGAATAATCATTATTCACCGGGTTCATCTTCTGCAAGCAATGAAATAGCGGCTATTGCCTCAGGGTCTTTAGATTTTATTTTATTGGCGATATGGTGTTGAAAGAAGTATTTAAACTGAGGGTGCTTATTAGCAGAGTATAAGCAGTCGTCGCCTGGTAATACGGGAGTTGAAATCACTTTTTCATGGTCAGCCAGCATACCGTCCATACTGCCGTCGTTGAGCAGTCGCCAGCTAACAATTTCCGATAAAGTAACACTCTGAAAGCCGTCATCGGATAAAATGGCATGTGTGCCAATAGTATCTGGAATTTCTTGAATGATATCCTCAGGGTTATCTGAGTGGTATTCGTAATATTCCGACGCTGTCTCTAACTCAACGACTTTGTGCATAGGGGGTTCGTCGAAAATGTCATCAATGCCCGGATCATAGTAGCCTTCCCACTGTCCATTAAGGGGGTCACATATATCTGTACAGGCAATGAGTTGATTTAGCCATGGTACGAGCCCAACAACTTCACCGCTCGCTCTTAGCCCCCAACAAAGTACTTGTAAGCTAAACAAGCGTCCATCAGAAATATCATTGGAATAGAGCATTTCTAATCCATCTAGCTCAGGCGCAAGTCGAATAAAACGTTGGTCTTTTAGATCGGAAAGTGATTTGCCGCTAAATAAGTCAACGACGTTATCATTTTGAGAAGAGTCATCTGGCGTTTTCATAAGCACCCCTATAAAAACAAAAAAGGTAAGTGAATCGCTTCACTTACCTTTAAATGTATATCTAGATGCTGAAAATTACAACTTAAATAAGCATTAATTAGAAAGATTTAATGATGAAATCAATGCTTATTTACCAATTAATTAAAGAATTTGGCTTAAGAATAGTTGTAAACGATCAGTTTCTGGATGATCAAAGAATTCATTAGGCGTGTTTTCTTCGACAATCTCACCACCATCCATAAAGATAACGCGGTCAGCAACTGTTTTAGCAAAAGCCATTTCATGCGTTACACAAATCATGGTCATGCCTTCTTCTTCTGCTAGTTCAACCATTACATCCAAAACTTCTTTAATCATTTCTGGATCTAGTGCTGACGTTGGCTCATCAAAAAGCATAATTTCTGGTGCCATACAAAGCGATCGAGCAATAGCTACACGCTGTTGCTGTCCACCTGATAATTGGCCTGGGAATTTAAGTGCCTGATCAGGGATTTTAACGCGCTCAAGGTATTTCATAGCCGTTGCTTCGGCTTCTTCCTTAGGCTTTTTCTGCACCCAAATAGGTCCTAGCGTTAAGTTTTCTAAAATAGTTAAATGAGGGAAGAGGTTAAAGTGTTGGAACACCATACCAACTTCACGTCGAATGCTTTCGATGTTTTTAACATCGTCGATCATTTCGATGCCATTAACCACTAGAGAGCCTTGTTGGAATACTTCTAGGCGGTTAATACAACGAATCATCGTTGATTTACCTGAACCAGAAGGACCACACACAACGATACGCTCGCCTTTTTGAACGGTTAGGTTAATATCTTTTAGTACATGGAAGTTACCATACCATTTGTTCATGTCTTTAATGACAATGATATCTTCGCCTTTTTCTTTCTTTGCTTGATTATTTGTAGTCACAAATACACCCTCTATTAAATATTATCGTCTATGGCTAGTTTCTAATTTTCTTTCGATAGAATTACTTATCATCGACATGCTGAAACAGCATACCCAGAAGATAAGCGCCACAAAAACATACCCTTCAGTTGAATGACCGCCCAACCAATTTGAATTAGTTAACGCAGTTTGCGTAGTACTTAGAATTTCAAAAATACCGATGATCAATAAGAATGTTGTATTTTTGAATAACATGATAAATGTTGCCAAGATATTAGGCATAGAAACCTTAATATTTTGCGGCAAGATAATTAACAAGTTTTTCTGCCAATAGCTTAAGCCTAACGAGTCAGCCGCTTCGTATTGTCCTTGGGGAATCGCTTGGAAACCACCACGGAATACTTCAGCCATATAACCTGACATAAATAGAATCAGTACAATCCATACACGAATCAGCTTATCGACATTAGTTCCTTCAGGGAAGAATAATGGCAACATTACCGAGCCCATAAAGAATAGAGCAAGTACAGGTGTACCACGGAAAAACTCGATCAACACAACACAAACTGTACGTGTGAAAGGCATTTCTGAACGTCGGCCGAGTGCCCACAAAAAGCTTAACGGAAACGCAACAATGATACTCGCTGCAGACATAAGCACGTTTAGTGCAAAGCCACCCCAGTAATCAGTATTAACGTACTCTAAGCCTATAAGGCGACCATCTAGAATGATGATCCAGATGAATGGAGAGATTAAGAATAAAGGAATGGCGACTTTATTACGATAATCTTTCGGGAGTGCGGTTGCTGCATAAATGATTGCAATAAGCGAAATAACACATAGGTTAACACGCCACAATTCGCCATCAAGGTAGCTGCCGTACATTAGCTGCTGGAACCATGCGCGAATAAATACCCAGCATGCACCGCCACTGTCACAGGCTGCCTGTGTTGTTCCGGCCCAGTCTGCTGAAAAGAAAAACCAGTCCAGTAAGTCGGGAATCACAGTAATTAAAAACGCGACAACAATGAGAGTACAAATAGCATTAAATGCTGAAGAAAATAAATTTTCTCTTAGCCATGCAGCAGGACCCACCTCCGATGAAGGCGCCGGTCTTGCAGGTTTTGCGATAAATTCTTTCATATCCGTTCAATACCTCAAATATTTATTTTCTTTCAGTCAATGCAACGCCGCCATTGACAAAATTCATGATCACTGACACTAGCATATTGATTGCAAAGTATGCTGCCATGGTCATAAAGACGATCTCAATAGCCTGCCCAGTCTGGTTAAGTGTTGTACCTACAAATACTGTAAATAGGTCAGGGTAACCAATAGCCGTTGCTAGCGTAGAGTTTTTAATAAGGCTTTGATACTCACTATTTAGCAGAGGAACAATAACGCGCATAGCCTGTGGAACGATGATTAAGGACATGATGCGCTTTTCAGGCAGTGCGATACTACGAGCAGCTTCGGTTTGTCCATGAGGCACGGCTTGAATACCTGCGCGCACGGCTTCTGCAATAAAGGCTGCACCATATACTGTCAATGCTAAAGATAATGCCATTAATTCAGGGATTACCGTTACGCCACCTGCAAAGTTAAAGCCTTGGAGTGCGGGGTAATCAAGAGTAAAAGGAAGCCCCATGACTAATGTAGCAATCAAAGGTAAGCCAATAATTAAGCCTAAGCCTGTCATCAATACAGGAAACTGTTCACCGGTTTCATCTTGACGCTTTTTTGCCCAACGCTTGATAATAAATGTTGCGATAACGGCTACTAATAAAGCGATATAAACAATTCCAGAACCTGATTCGCCCACGAGTGCCGGGAAGTAAAGGCCGCGTACGTTTAAGAAAACAGACTCACCAATATTTATGCTATCTCTTGCACTGGGTAATGCTGAAAGTACGGCAAAATACCAGAAGAAAATTTGTAAAAGTAGAGGGATATTACGGAATGTTTGTACATAAGTAATTGAAATCTTATGTATTAACCAGTTTTTAGAAAAGTAAGAAATTCCGACAATAAAACCAAGAATAGTTGATAAAAATATTCCGATGACACTCACTAAAATAGTGTTTAGAAACCCAACTACAAACGTTCGACCATAAGTATAAGTTGCATCATAAGGAACAAGAGACATTAATATATCGAAACCTGCTGTTTCGTATAAAAAGCCATAACCACTTTTAATTCCTAATGCTTCCATATTTGCTATGGTATTGCTCACAATACCGTAGAAAAAATAGACAAGCCCTGCTAACAATAGAAATTGATAGATTAACGAGCGATTTTTAGGATTATTAAAGAAGGAAGGGGAGGTTGTTACAAGTTGTTGATTCGACATAAGTAGTACTTCATAAAATCGTAGTTACAAATAATACAAAGGGGCTAAAAGCCCCTTTGTATTTACCCAATCACGAGAAATTAACGAACTGGTGAAGAATAAAGAATGCCGCCTTTATTCCACTGTGCGTTTAAGCCACGTGCAATTTTAAGTGCTGAACCTGAACCAACATTACGCTCAAAGCTTTCAGAGTAGTTACCTACTTGCTTAACGATGTTGTATGCCCAGTCATCAGAGATACCTAGTTTTTCACCAGCACCACCTTCAGTACCCATTAAGCGTTTTTGCTCAGGAGAACCGCTAGCTTTTGCAGTGTCAGCACCAGCAGAGTCAATGTTCAAGAACTCAGCTTCGATCATAGCCATTAAAGACCAACGAACAACGTTGAACCATGCATTGTCGCCTTGACGAACAACAGGACCTAGTGGCTCTTTAGAAATAACTTCTGGTAGAACTACCGCAGCACTTGGATCTTGTAGACCAATGCGTAGTGCATAAAGTTGTGATTGGTCAGATGTTAATACGTCACAGCGGCCGCTTTCGAAACCGATACGTGTTTGGTCAGAACTATCAAAAGTTACTGCTTTGTAGCTCATGCCATTAGTACGGAAGTAATCTGCTAAGTTCAGCTCAGTAGTTGTACCTGCTTGAATACAAACCGCAGCACCGTCTAGTTCTAGTGCACTGTTAACGCCTAACTTTTTAGATACCATAAAACCTTGACCGTCGTAGTAGTTAACGCCAGCAAAGTTTAGACCTAGAGATGTATCACGAGTGTGAGTCCATGTAGTGTTACGAGACAAAATGTCAATTTCGCCAGACTGAAGTGCAGTAAAGCGCTCTTTAGCAGTTAGTGGCTTGTATTGAACTTTTGAAGCATCACCAAGGACGGCAGCAGCGACAGCGCGACAAACGTCAACGTCTAGACCGCTCCATGCACCTTTTTCATCTTTTTGTGAGAAGCCAGCAAGACCTGTACTTACACCACAAGATAAAGCGCCACGTGCTTTCACATCATCAAGTGTACCTGCTTGTGCACCTAGGGCAACAAGGGCTAGACCACCAGCAACGACTGTTGAAAGTTTCTTCATTAGATTTCTCCTGATTATTAAAGTTATTATTAAAGTTACACAAAAATTGTTAAATAAGACGCATGCGCTCATTTATATAATTGCTATCAGACGAATACGATGTTCGACTGGAAACAGGGATCAAGGATATGTTTCTTAGTACTTTATTCACCATCTTTTTCTTAAACATATCGACAGGTAATAGAGCTTAAAAACTATGCTTTTTTACCTATAATTTATTCGACAAGCTCTCGAATGGTGCGGATCATTATATCCATAACGATCCGTTAGTACATCTAAAAATACGGTTTTTTTGCTTTTTTCTCCGTTTATTTTGCTTTTTTCTCTGTTTATTTTTACTGCATTTTTAGAAATTCGGCTTATTTAGTAGGATTTTGTCAGTATTTTAGGTTTTTTTGTGGTTATAAGTGACGTTTTAATCAAACATTGCATCGTAGGTTTCTTTGTCCATCATGCCATCGGTTTGAGAGCTATCACTGATCTGTATTTTAAAAAACCAGCCATCGCTTTCAGGATTATTGCTGACAATTTCCGCATCATCTACAAGCGCTTCATTAATTGCGATAATTTTTCCGTCACAAGGTGCGAGTACTTCTCCGGCGGCTTTAACCGATTCGATAACGACGATTTCATCGCCCGTATTAACGTCAGTGTCAATTTCAGGGAGTTCAACGTAGACAAGATCGCCCAATTGGGTTGAGGCGTGTTCGGTAATACCTACGGTGGCCACATCCCCTTCAATTTCTAACCATTCATGGTCTTCAGTGTACTTTCTCATTATCTTCACCTTTTTAAGTTAACATTCAACAATATTGACGGGCACTTCTAGTACATTGACTGCTAAGCCGCCTCTAGATGTTTCTTTATATTTATCTCGCATATCTCTCCCTGTGTCGCGCATGGTTTTAATGACCTTGTCTAATGAAACAAAGTGCGAGCCATTGCCTAATAAGGCCATCCGTGATGCGCTAATGGCTTTTATTGACGCCATGGCGTTGCGCTCGATACAGGGGACTTGTACTAGGCCACCGATAGGGTCGCAGGTAAGGCCGAGATTATGTTCCATGCCTATTTCTGCCGCATTCTCAACTTGTTCGGGTGTGCCACCCATTACTTCACAGAGTGCGCCAGCAGCCATTGAGCATGCTGACCCTACTTCTCCTTGGCAGCCCACTTCGGCGCCGCTAATAGAAGCATTCTTTTTATAAAGTGTGCCGATGGCAGCAGCGGTAAGTAGAAACTTAATGATGCCTTCATCGCTGGCGTGTGGTGCAAAGTTTTTATAGTAGTGCATGACGGCAGGAATAATGCCCGCTGCACCATTAGTGGGAGCGGTAACAATACGTCCGCCGGCAGCATTTTCTTCATTAACCGCTAGCGCGTATAACGTTACCCAATCGGTCACCGTCAGAGGGTCACTTAAGCCTTTTGCGGGGTTGCTATTGAGTCGATCGTATAACTCTGGTGCTCGGCGGGGCACTTTTAGACCGCCGGGTAATATGCCTGTTGCCTGACATCCGTTGGTCACGGATTTAGCCATTACATGCCAAATATCCATTAGTTTTGATCTTACTGTGGCTTCATCGGCATGAACACATTCGTTGTGTAGCATGACTTCTGAAATTGAGAGCTTGTGCTCTTTGCAGAGTTCGAGCAGTTCTTTAGCGCTAGAAAACTCAAAATAGTCGGTTGATTTTTGAGCGCCAACAGTGGCATCGTCAGTATCAGATGCCTTATCCATATTCATCGCGTCATCGTCATGTACGAAGCCACCGCCGACGGAGTAATACGTCTTTTCTAATATGACCTCTTTAGCTTCATTAAAGGCTATAAACTGCATGCCGTTTGAGTGAAGTGGGAGGCTTTCTTTGCGGTTGAGAATTAAATCTGTATCGTAATTGAAGAAAATCGTGTGTGTTTTGCTTAACGATAGCTGTTGCTGTTCTTTTATATCGGCTACTCGTTGAGCAATGCTATCCACATCGATCGCTTCAGGTGATTCACCTTCTAAACCCATTAGTACCGCTTTGGGTGTGCCGTGCCCCTTGCCTGTGGCTCCTAAAGAGCCAAACATTTCTGCTTTAACACTGGATACTTGGGTAAGTAAGCCTGTATCTTCGAGAGAGCTTACAAACAATGTTGCTGCTCGCATGGGGCCTACGGTATGAGAGCTCGATGGTCCAATGCCGACAGAGAAAAGATCAAATGTGCTGACAAACATGATCGTATCCTATGATTGATATACAGGGAATTGCTCGCATAGTGCGACTACTTTTTTCTGAACATCAATAATGACATCAGCATCACTGGGGTTCGCTAGTACTTCGCACATCCATAAGGTTAATTGTTTTGCTTGCGCTTCTTTCATGCCGCGTGTGGTAATAGCTGCAGTACCTATGCGTATACCGCTGGTGACAAACGGTGATTGAGGATCGTTTGGCACGGTATTTTTGTTGACGGTAATGTTAGCCGATCCCAACGCTAAATCGGCCTCTTTTCCGGTGAGGCCTTTATCAATAAGGTCTAACAAAAATAAATGATTGTCTGTCCCTTTAGAGACGACGTTGTAACCCTGTTCAATAAAAGTGTCAGCCATCGTTTGAGCATTTTTGATGACTTGTTGTTGGTAGGTAGTAAAGTCGGGCTGTAATGCTTCTAAAAATGCCACTGCTTTAGCTGCAATGACATGCATTAATGGGCCACCCTGAATACCTGGGAATATCATCGAGTCGAATTTTTTAGTAAATTCTGGCTCTCTTTTGGATAAAATTAAGCCACCACGAGGGCCGCGTAGGGTTTTGTGTGTGGTGGTCGTCACTGCATCCGCAAAAGGCACAGGGTTGGGGTAAAGCCCTGCAGCCACGAGACCAGCAACATGTGCCATATCAACTAACAGGTATGCGCCGACCTTATCTGCGATAGTGCGAAATTTGCTCCAGTCCATGGTGCGTGAGTAAGCAGAAAATCCTGCGACAATCATTTTAGGTTGATGTTCTACGGCAAGTGCTTCGATATCATCGTAGTTAAGCTCACCGCTATCCGCATCAATACCATACTGAATGGCGTTATATATTTTGCCGGAGAAGTTGGGTTTTGCACCATGGGTTAAATGCCCCCCATGGTCGAGTGACAAGCCTAAAATAGTATCGCCAGGCTGTAATAGCGCCATATAGACTGCGGCATTCGCCTGTGAACCAGAATGCGGCTGCACATTGGCATAGTCTGCGCCGAAAAGCTGCTTAGCACGATCAATGGCGAGGGCTTCAACCACGTCTACATGCTCACATCCACCATAGTAGCGCTTGTGAGGGTAGCCTTCTGCGTATTTATTGGTGAGTACCGACCCCTGTAATGACATCACTGCTTGACTGGCATAGTTTTCAGAGGCGATCAGTTCAATATGGTGTTCTTGTCGAGTTTCTTCTTTTTCTACGGCGTTAAAGAGTTCTGGGTCAAATGTTTGTAGGGTCGGATTTTGTGAAATCATACGCTTTCTCCAATCTTTAAGGGATTATTGAGGTATTGATACTGAGCGGTGTATGAAAAGCTAATACATACACCACTATTGGTAGGTGATTGTTGTCAGTGCTATTCGTAGGCTGAAAGTGGTAAGCAAGAACACTGTAGGTTTTTATCGCCGTAAGCATTATCTAGTCGTCCTACGGGTGCCCAGTATTTACTGGCTTTTAACGATGACACAGGGTAAGCCGCTTGCGAGCGAGAGTAAGGTTTATTCCATTCGTCGCTCGTGAGTGCTTCTGCGGTGTGCGGTGCATTGCTCAGTACATTGTTGTCTGCAGGCACTTTTCCAGATTCAACCTCGTTAATTTCTTTGCGAATCATTAGCATGGCTTCAATAAAGCGATCAATTTCGGCTTTTGATTCGCTTTCCGTAGGCTCAATCATTAAGGTGCCGGAAACGGGGAACGACATGGTGGGTGCATGAAAGCCATAATCAATAAGGCGTTTTGCTACATCGTCGACACTCACGCCGCAGTTATCTTTAATGGGGCGTAAATCGATAATGCATTCGTGAGCCACTAGGTGATTGCGACCGGTATAAAGTACAGGGTAGGCATCACTTAGCTGCTTAGCGATATAGTTACCACTTAATATGGCCGCTTCGGTTGCTTCTCGTAAACCATCGGCGCCCATCATTTTGATATACATCCAAGTGATCGGCAGAATGCTCGCACTGCCCCAAGCAGCCGATGCAACAGCACCTACGGTAGATTCTTCATTATTGGTGTAGTGGCCGGGTAAGAAAGGTTCTAAGTGTTTTCCAACACCGATAGGTCCAACACCGGGGCCGCCGCCGCCGTGTGGTATACAGAACGTTTTATGCAGATTTAAGTGAGAAACATCGCCGCCAAATTTGCCCGGCTGACAGACTCCCACCATCGCATTGAGGTTGGCACCATCAATATACACTTGGCCACCATGGTCATGAATAATGCCGCAAATTTCTTGAATGGCTTCTTCAAATACTCCGTGTGTCGAAGGGTAGGTGACCATCAGTGCAGCAAGATTGTCGCTACATTCATCGGCTTTTTGTCGTAAATCGTCAATATCCACATTACCTTGTTCATCGCATTTAACCACCACCACACGCATGCCACATAATTGCGCTGATGCTGGGTTGGTGCCGTGTGCTGAACTGGGAATTAAGCAAATATTACGGTGCGCTTCACCACGGCTCGCATGATAAGCCTCAATCGCTAACAGGCCCGCATATTCACCTTGAGATCCTGCATTGGGTTGGAGTGACATCGCATCATAGCCGGTGATTTCGCAGAGCATACGCTCGGTTTCTTCGATCATCGCTTTGTAACCTAATACTTGATCGGCAGGCACAAAGGGGTGAATGTTGGCGAACTCTGGCCAGCTAATCGGCATCATTTCTGCGCTAGCATTCAGTTTCATGGTGCACGAACCGAGAGGTATCATGGCGCGATCTAGCGCAATATCCTTATCAGAAAGTTTGCGTAGATAGCGCATCATTTCTGTCTCAGAGTGATAGGTATTGAACACTGGGTGAGTTAATACGGCATCCTGCCTTGCTAATGCAGAATCAATACCTTCAACTGGTTTTTCGGGTAGGGTGATGGCTTTTTCTGCAAAAATGGCTAGCAATTGTTCAACTTGCGCACTATCGCAGGTTTCATCAAGTGAAATACCTAAGGTGTTCGTGTCGATTTCGCGTAGGTTAATTTCATGGGCTCTAGCTGCGGCATGAATAGCCTCAGTTTTTTCACCCGTAGAAATGGTAAGCGTGTCGAAAAAGTGGGTATTTTCACGTGCAAAACCTAGATCTTCTAATCCACGAGCAAGCTGACCCGTTAAGCGGTGAACACGCGTAGCGATAGCGCGCAGCCCATCGGGGCCATGATAGGCGGCGTACATGCTGGCGATAACGGCAAGTAGAACTTGAGCAGTACAAATGTTACTGGTCGCTTTCTCTCGTCGAATGTGTTGCTCGCGTGTTTGTAATGCTAAACGATAAGCCGGTTTGCCATGGCTATCTTGCGATACGCCCACAAGGCGTCCCGGTAATGAGCGTTTGAAGGCTTCACGTGTTGCCATATAGGCAGCATGTGGGCCACCAAAGCCCAGAGGAACACCAAAGCGTTGTGTGCAGCCAATCGCTACATCAGCACCGGTGTCACCTGGGGATTTTAGTAATAACAGGCTAAGAATATCTGCTGCCATAACAACGAGCGATTTGTTGTCATGTGCTGTTGCAATTAATGGCGCAAAATCACGAATTTCACCGTTGGCACCAGGGTACTGGAGTAACCAGCCAAAATGGTCGTAGCTATCTTGCGCTAATGGGTCGCCAACGACGATTTCAATACCTAAAGGTTTAGCACGCGTTTTGACGACTTCAATTGTCTGTGGAAAACAGTTTTCATCCACAAAAAATGATTGTGCTTTTGATTTAGCCATACGCTTGCATAGCGCCATAGACTCGGCAGCGGCTGTGCCTTCATCTAATAGCGATGAGCTAGATAAGTCCATGCCCGTTAGATCAGTGATCATCGTTTGGAAATTGAGGATACCTTCTAGTCGACCTTGAGAGATTTCAGGTTGATAAGGGGTGTAGGCGGTATACCATGCTGGGTTTTCAAGTAGGTTGCGCTGAATGACATAAGGGGTAAAGCTTGCATAATATCCTTGCCCAATAAGCGATCGGTAGACTTTGTTTTGTTTGGCTAGACCGCGTAGCTCGGCGATTGCGGCTTGTTCGCTAAGGGCATTACCTAATTGCAAAGGAGAGGACGAGTGAATGGCTGCAGGCACTACATTGTTGATGAAGCTCGCCATACTATCGTAGCCTAAGGTGTCCAACATGGCTTTTTGATCTGGCGACTCAAGACCAATATGTCGAGCGCTAAATGGGGTATCGTTAATCATTACTGCTTGTCTCCTTTCATATACGTGTTTACGGCCGTATGACGTATATGTGCTTAATATTAAGTGTTTTAATCGGTGTCTATGTTTATCTGCAATAGTGTTGGGGGCAAACTATCCGCGATAGTAGCGTTGTGCGACAAAAGGCATCTTGCTAACGGTAACGGGTAATTTTTTACCCCGTACTTCAGCGAATACTTCACTACCTAGCGCAGCGTGCGTTTTGTCGATATAAGCGATGGCTATAGGTTTGCTAATCGATGGGCCAAAGCCACCGCTAGTTACGATACCAATGCTATTGCCATCAGCATCGACGAGAGGGGCTCCTTCACGAACGGGCGCTCGTCCATCAATGATGAGGCCTGCACGTTTACGGTCAGAGCCTTTTTCTATAGCCGCAAAAATGTTGTCTGCACCCATAAAGCCGCCAGCTTTGGCGCCGCCGGGGCGTCGAGACTTGCTAATGCTCCACAGTAATGAAGCGTCTATCGGGTTGGTGTCGGTATTCATATCATGGCCATACAAGCATAGCCCTGCTTCTAGGCGTAGCGAGTCTCTTGCGCCTAGCCCAATGGCTTCGACGCAATCAAAACTCAGAAGTAAGCGAGATACCGCATCGGCATGTTCATTTGGAATAGAAATCTCGAAGCCATCTTCACCGGTATAGCCTGACCGCGTGATATAGCATTCAACCGGCGTCTCATTACAGGTAATTGTCACGAAACAACCATGCATAAAGGTAAGCTCGCAAGCTGCGGGTGCTATTACTTCAGCAACATCTTTAGCGCTGGGGCCTTGTAGCGCAACGAGCGCGCGCTCGGTAAGTACATCAATTGTGGCATTCGGTAAATGTTTGCGAAAGTGTGCAATATCTTGTTCTTTACAAGCCGCGTTTACCACAATGAAGAAAGTGTCTTCTGCCCATCGAGTGATAATAAGATCGTCCAAGATGCCGCCATCATCATTAGTTAACAAGGCATAACTTTGTTGATGGATAGCAAGCGCACCTACGTCGATAGGCAATAGTTTTTCTAGCTCGCTGGCAATATTGTCGCCAGATACCTTGAGTTGTCCCATGTGTGATACATCAAAAAGCCCCGCTTCTTTGCGAGTATGCAGATGTTCTGTTTTAACGCCAGCAGGGTACTGTACGGGCATATCGTAGCCCGCAAATGGCACCATCTTTGCGCCCAGTTCATTATGCAATGCATGTAAAGGAGTCACGTGAAGCTCAGTGGGTGTGCCTGAAGAGGTGTCTGACATGATTAAGCCCTTAGTAAATGTGTGATCATTGGCTTATCCTAGCGCTGAATGTAGATATAGTAAAATTAATAGTTATAATGTTCTCATTAATAATATTTATACCTTTTGTTAGCGGCGATTTACGGATTACTCGTATAGCGGCTGTTTATATTTCTCACGCATAGTAAGAGGTTCTGTATGGTCAATGACATTACTAATAGGGAAAGAATAGACCCATGAAAAACATACCGACAGAGTTGTTGAGAACCTACGTGACCGTTGTTGAATTGGGCGGGTTTACACAGGCGGCTGAGTTGCTGGGGCGTACTCAGCCAGCCATTAGTTTGCAGATAAAACGCTTGGAAGCCTTATTAGGTCAAACACTTATTGTGCGCCTAGGACAGCGGGTAGAGCAAAATTATTCAGGTAAAACACTGTATAGCTACGCTAAGCGCATATTGGCGCTTAATGATGAGGCGTTAACACAGTTTATGACAACAGCGGTTAGCGGTAATTTACATTTTGGTGTACCCAGCGAATTTGCGACGACATTACTACCAAAAATCGTTCGTCATTTTTCCGAGTCTTATCCCGATATTAGCCTTGAGGTAACGAGTGCGCTGAGCCAAGAACTGCTTGAGAAGCAGCAAAGCGATGAGCACGAAAACTACGATCTAATTTTGGCCTCACATTACACCCCTATAAAAGGAGGGGAGTTGATTAAAAATGATGATCTAATTTGGTTGTCGAGCGATAACCATGATGTGCATTTACAAGATCCTTTACCTCTTATCGTAGCGCCTGAAGGTTGTCGTTATCGTGAGCGGGCCATCGAAACCTTGAATGCTAACCACCGTGCATGGCGAATTGTTTATACTAATTCAGATATTGGTGGTATTGAGGCAGCGATTAACGAAGGTTTGGGGGTGACAGTGCTGACTAAAAGTACGGCGCCTGAACATCTCCGCCAATTAAGGCCATCAGATAAATTGCCCAAACTCGGTACCATCGGTATTAGTTTGATTACGCAGGGGCAGGGAGCCAATCAGGCAACTCAATATTTAATAGATTATGTAAAAGCCTCCTTATCTTAACGCCATTATAAATGTGATCATGAATACTTCTTCCAATATTTCCGTGGAGCACAATAGCGACGTGCTTATCCGGCTGTTTAACCAAACGTTTTTAACTTCTCACCGAACGCGCTTGGTAGGTGGAGGAGAAGAGCCAGAGTATATTCCAGCGTGCAATGATACGGATGATCATAAAATTATTTTTACTCAAAATTATTTTGCTAGTGCATTACATGAAGTGGCTCATTGGTGTGTTGCAGGAGAGCAGCGTCGACAACAAGTCGATTATGGATATTGGTATACGCCTGATGGCCGAACACCGCAACAACAGCAACAATTTGAAAAAGTTGAAGTGAAACCGCAGGCGATTGAATGGTTGTTTTCTCGATCATGTGGCGCTCGTTTTCGATTAAGTGCAGACAACTTAAATGGTGGTCTAGCAATGAGTGAAAGTTTTAAACAGGCTGTTTGTAGAGAAGCTAAAAAACAATGTGTTGATAATAATGATCGTGTAGCGCTTTTTTCTGCGATTTTAGCTGAACATTTTTCTATGCCAGTGTGTTCGCCTGCTGATTTTTCTCTTGAGGAATTAATATAATAAAAGTATTTGCTAGATTCCGTTTTTCAGCGAAAAAAATGTCCATTTTTTTGTGATGCAGTTCATGTTTTTAATGTTGGCCTTTACTTTTTATAAAGGGTGATTTCATACCCGCTAGTCTTGGGTGTTATTTTACCCGTAGTGACACGTTAAATAACATGTCACTTTTTCTTAATACTTACCTACTCGCATTTTTTATAACGATCCTTTACTATCTCTCTTCTGTGTTTTTTTAGCGAAAACCGTTTAAAGCCAGTGTGGCTAGTCGTCGATGCTTTTGAGATTTTTTGAATCATCAAAAATATTATCTGATAAGTTGGTTAAATACTCTTCTTGGATTTATTGGTATTAAACTTGCTATTGATGTGCTGTTGCAAATGTTTTGCTGATTGTTTAAAAACGTTTACTCGGTAGCTTTTAATAAGTCAGGCGACATTGCTGTCACATATAACAATAACTAAGGCGTAGAAAATGATTTCCCCTTGCCATGAATCAACCCACTCTATCGATCAAGCACCAGCGCTTATTGGTGATGATAATTGTGCGCAAAATGTGCGTACTATTAATAGTCCCGATACCACTTTAGCGTCTGCCAAAAAAAGTGATAGCTGCACGCTCAATGAATCGCTGGCATTGGCGAATATTATTGGTGAATCGTCTGCTATCAAAAAGGTTCGGTTCTTGATTGCGACACACAGTCGTTATGATGCGCCGGTATTGGTGACTGGAGAAACGGGCACTGGTAAAGAGTTGGCCGCAAGGGGGTTGCATTACACGGGTAGTCGTTGTGCTCAAGCCTTTGTTGCAATTAATTGTGCTACGCTGACCGATGATTTGTTCATGAGTGAAATTTTCGGTCATGTTAAAGGTGCATTTACAGATGCCAAGAAAAATAAAAAAGGCTTGCTCGAGGCTGCTGATAAAGGCACCTTGTTTCTTGATGAGATAGATAGCCTATCGTTGAAATCTCAGGCGGCTTTATTGCGTTTTTTACAGGAAAAAGAATATCGCCCTGTTGGTTCGGAGACCACGTATAAAGCAGATGTAAGATTAATTGCGTCTGCAAATTGTGATTTAGAAGCCAAAATTAAACAGGGGTTGTTTCGAGCAGACCTTTACTATCGCCTTTATATTCTTAGTGTGCACATGCCACCACTAAGGCATAGAGAGGCTGATGTTAAAATTTTAGCCGATCATTTTATCGCTCAATTTGATTACCAGTACGGTATTGGCCTAAAAGTGCTATCGCCTGAATTACTATCGTTGTTTGAACAATTGGATTGGCCGGGTAATGTGAGAGAGCTGGAAAATCTTATACATCGTTTGTATTTATGTAGTGCAGGGGCGGTGATTGGTATTGATGATCTTGATGATGGTTTTTCTAAAATTTCTCAGCAACGCCAATATCATATAGATCAATTGCCTGCTTCGAGTGATGTATTTGATTATTCTTCAGAAGCCGACCTTGGTGATATAGGTGATGATGAAGGATATAATTTTTCCAGAGATAAGCGCATCGCAGTTGAACAATTTGAAAAACGCTATGTAGAAAATATTCTGCAAAAAACCCAAGGTAATGTCACATTGGCTGCGCAAATTTGCGGTAAAGAGCGGCGAGCGTTTGGCAAGTTAGTTAAAAAGTACGGCATTAAAAAGTCTATATCTTCTATCTGTGAGGATTAGCGTTAGATTGAGTGGGAATGTTTGTTTTCTGGCATGGCCCATTATTTTTATCCTTTCATTATTTTTTTGTTAGCTCTATTTCGTCACGCCAAGTCTGATTCGCTATCTAACCATTATTCAAAGCACGCCGTGAATACGTCCATGTAGGCTCAACACCCGCATCCATGCAGGTGATGGCTTTGCCTAATGGTTAGAATTCCACTATCGAAAAGTTAACGGGATAGCAGTGATACAGCATAAGTGCTGATGCAATATTTGTTTTTACTCAAGAAGATATTTTTTACATTACCGCAGGCTAATACTGGGTGGGTTAAAAATTAACTGGGTGGGTTTTTCTTGCGATTTTCTTTGTTTTTTCTTTCTGTTTTCTTTCTTTTTTGTGCGTAAGTTTTTGAAATATAAGTGTTTTTAATGTTGGCATTGTCCTTGCTTTTATAGTGCAGGTAGTTGTAATACATGTGTTACAACGAATTAACTACTAACTATAACAATACGGGTGATAGTGTGTCTCAAAGCTATTGTAACGATCAATCGATGTATGTGGCGCGTCTTATTGAAGAATACTTGCGGTCACATCCAGAAGCTATGGATAGCTTCGACGGGATATCAAAGTGGTGGATTACTCGTCAAAAATTGTATGAATCTGCGGATGCAGTCAACAGTGCACTAGGCATGCTTGTTGATAAAGGCGTTATCGAAAAAGTAGAAGACGAATACTATCGGTACGCTCAGCATTAATCTGCCAATTATTTTTATCTTATTTAACAAGAGGAATTAGTTTTGGAAAGTTCACAAAAAAAACTATCTAGGATTCGCTCACCTCGCGTGCATATTACTTACGATGTCGAAATCGGTAATGCGATGCTTCAGCGAGAGTTACCATTGATTGTGGGTATCCTTTCAGATTTGTCTGGTAATCCAAAAGAGGCATTGCCTCCATTTAAAGAACGTCCATTTATAGAAATTGATCGTGATAATTTTGATGAAGTATTAGATGGTTACGCTCCACGTCTTACTCTGAAAGTGGATAATGCATTAACAGAAGATACTGAAGATAAAACCAATATTGAGTTATATTTTCAAACGATAGAAGACTTCTCTCCTTTGCGTATCGTGCAAAGAATACCAGCAACGAATGCGCTTTTTGCATCGAGAAATCTATTGCGAGATTTTCTTGCAAAGCTCGATGGTAATGACGCACTCGATGGTTTGTTGAGTGAAGTTTTAGACAGCGATGATCTTAAAAAAGAGATTGTCGAAGCTTATAAAGATGCAGAAGATATGTCGGCAATTACGCCTACCGACTTTATTAAACGCCTACTCACCGAAGGGCGTATGGCACTGGATGAATCGCAAGAGCCTTATGCGCTATCGTTGATTGGTCAATTTGCGAGTGATATTTTAGCTAATGAAGCAAAAGACGGGGCAGGTGATGCGGCCGATCAAATGAATGACCGCATTGCTGAAATTGATAATTTGCTCACTCGACAAGTCAATATAGTGCTACATGAGCCTAGCTTCCAAAAACTCGAAGCTTCATGGCGTGGTCTGCACTTTTTAGTTATGAATACTGAGACTAGTACACGATTAAAGCTGCGAGTACTCAATGTCACACAAAAAGAATTGCTCAAAGATCTGCAAAAAGCCTCTGAGTTTGATCAAAGCGCGCTCTTCAAAAAGGTCTACGAGGATGAGTTCGGTACTTACGGTGGAGACCCTTATAGCTTCCTAATCGGTGATTATGAATTTGGTCGTCATCCTGAAGATATTGAACTGCTAGAGAAAATTTCTGGTGTAGCAGCTGCGGCACATGCGCCATTTATTTCTTCCGCTTATGCGAAGTTATTTGATTTGCAAGATTACTTCTCGCTATCTCAGCCACGGGATTTATCGAAAATCTTTGAGAGTGCGGAATTAATTAAATGGCGTAGCTTTCGCGACAGCGAAGATTCGCGCTACGTGAGCCTGACATTACCTAAAGTACTGTTACGTCTACCTTTCGGTCCTGAAACCGTTGTTGTTGATGGTTTTGATTTTACTGAAGAAGTGGATGGTACCGATGCTTCTCGTTATTTATGGGGTAACCCTGCCTTTATTCTTGGTCAGCGTATTACCAATGCCTTTGCTAAGTTTGGCTGGTTGGCTGCGATTCGCGGCGTTGAAGGCGGTGGCTTGGTTGAAGGTTTGCCTGCTCATACGTTTAAGACGGCCGCAGGTGATATTAAGTTAACCTGTCCCACACAAGTCGCGATTACTGATCGACGTGAAAAAGAACTTAACGATCTTGGTTTTATGGCGATTTTACACTGTAAGGGTAGTGATAAAGCGGCGTTCTTTGGTGGTCAAACAACGAATCAGCCCAAAAAATATAACACCGACGAAGCCAATGCCAATGCAAGAACATCAGCCATGCTGCCGTATGTACTCAATGCATCACGTTTTGCGCATTATATTAAAGTCATTATGCGCGACAAGATTGGTTCTTTCTTAACAAAAGACAATGTCGCTGATTACTTGAATACGTGGATTGCCAGTTATGTACTGATTGATGATGCTGCTGCGAATGAAATTAAAGCGCGTTATCCATTGAGGGAAGCACGTATTGATGTTGCCGATGTTCCGGGTAAACCGGGCTCCTATAAGGCGGTGGTGTTTCTTAAGCCCCATTTTCAATTAGAAGAGTTAACCACGTCTATTCGTTTGGTTGCCGATATTCCGGGCTAGTGCTTCACGTAATAAGTGAAATTAATTTGAACATTTTTTGGAGATCATCATGGATCTAATATTACTTGAACTTGGCGATGCCGCATTGACCTCAGCTAAAGGTAATGATGCTGGCGCGGGTGGCTCGCTTATTGATGGCGAAGCAGCCGACAACTGGGTAGGCATTACCGATAACCCGGGACAGCTTGGCTTCGATGCAACAAAGTGTGTAGAGCTTGTCTCTATCAACCAAGGTATTCAGCAGCAGGTGACTACCGATGTGAGTAACAGTGCACGTACATCTGGGCGACCCGTTGTATCCGACTTTACTTGTGTTAAATATGTCGATGTGAGTTCGCCTAAATTGTATGAATACTGTTTACGCGCAAAGTTACTCGATGCTGAAGGTTCTCCGTGCCGTATTCATGTGTTACGTAATTCTGGTGACCGTTTAAACTTATTGATGCAATTTGAATTGACGCAAGTGCTGATTAGTGAAATTCAATTTCAGTCGCATCCTAATGATATGGCGACAGAGCAATTTAAACTGAACTTCACTGAAATTTCTTGGGTACATTGTCTTCAAGGCCCGGGTTTACAAAACAAAGGTCATGTGGCAACTGGTTGGAGCATTGCTCGCAACCGTCCAATTGCTCCGGGCTCATATACGATGTAGTTTTTACCGACATAATTATTTTGTGTCGGTATCGATGCTGAATCAAGTTCAACATGACGGGTTTCTTTTTTAAACGAATCGTTGCCCGTCATGCCAAACGTTGCATTGCTATAAAAAAATATACGTCATGCCGGACTTGATCCGGCATCTATAAAAACTGAAAACTATGGTTGCTAAAACACTGTTTGAAAAACTAGATGCTTCTTGCGAGTCATACTCCTTAGAACAGTCTGTCCGCGATCAAGTGCAACGCATCATTTCAACGCGAACATATCTTGGAAGTAAGCCGGTGCTAGATTCGTGGGTAACCGGCTTTGGCGTGCCAGAGGTGGTTGGTGAATATAGTCATGCAGGAGATGAGCACGCGCAGTATCAAGAAGTATTACGAAAGAAAATACTGGAATTTGAACCTCGTTTAGTCGATGTGCAAGTTAAAAATATCACTAGTTATAGTGATAGAGCCAATTGCCGTTTGCTCCTAAAGCTCGAAGATATTGAACTAGAAGAGCAGTTTTTCTTTTAAGTAAGCCCTAAGTTAAGTCATTCTGGATTAAATACGGTATGACGAGAGGGCTTAATCAGAGCTTCCTTAAATGTTTTAATGAATGTAAGTAATTGATTTTATGGCCGAACATATTGACTATTTTCAACACGAACTCAGCGCTTTACGTGGCGCGGTGGAGTCGTTTAGTCATGCCTATCCGGCGGCTGCATCAGAATTACGCCTGAGCGCTGGGCATTCGGCCGACCCTCATGTAGAACAGCTATTACAATCTTTTGTTTGGCTAACCAGTCAGCTACGTTGCGATTTAGAGCAGCAACGTCAAGAAATTCCTAACCATCTATTATTGAATTTATACCCGCATTTATTGCGCTCAATTCCTAGTATGGCGGTCATGCAGGGGAATGTATTAGCCGATGGTGCGAATTATGTTAATGGCTATACCTTAGAAAAAGGGCGTATGTTTTCTACATGGAGTACCCAGCGACGAGGTATTGATGGTAAAGAAAAGCGTGCTGTTGAATGCCGTATGCAGTGTAGCTATGACACGCCCATGTGGCCATTATCCATTGACGATATTGCTTTAAAACCTAAAAATGTTTTTGACTTTTTAGAAGGACGCAACGAAGTGAATGGTGTGATTTCCATTGCACTATCAAACTTTGGCACTGACCCTATTTATGAATATCCATTGTCGTCGTTACGTTTCTTTATTGCGGATCCTCAGTTACGCCCTACATTGCATCATCTTTTATCGAATAATTTATGTGGTGTTGCGCTACGTCATGGCGACAACATTATTGAATTACCGGATGCGGCCATTCAATGGCTAGGTTTGCGCGATCAAGATAATGTGTTACCACAGCCGCTAGGTACGCATAATGCCTATCGTTTGCTATTAGAATATTTTTATTTCCCTGAAAAATTCTATTTTTTTGATGTTGATGGACTCGATGTCTCAGGTATTACCGAATCATTTGAATTATTACTCATACTGAATAAAGCCGATAAATTACAGGGGCTCAATAAAAATAGTCTGCACACCAATAGCTTTCCTGCAATCAATTTATTCCAAACTACCTTTAAGCCTATTCAGTTAGATCATAGCCGTTATGAATACCGTGTGATTGCTGACGAATCTCAATATGGACAGAGCGAAGTACATGATATTACGCAGGTGCGTCTACTTTCCTCGGATGGACGAGTGCGACATGCCGAACCTTGGTTGGGTGGTGCGGCTAATGATAGCTTTGTGGGTGTGGGTACTAGCAATGCTAATGATCATACACTGAACTCGCATGTCGAATCGGTGGCGAGTAGCTCATTATCTTATTTAAGTCGCTTAGTTAAACCTGTTAGTTCGGGTGTTGCAGGTTGCGATACGATGATCTCGCTCTTTGATGCCAGCTTATCGCCCGCTAACCCTGTTGACCAAACATTGAGTACTAAAGGGCTTTGTAATAATCGAGAGCTGCCTGAGTCATTACGTATTGGTAATACATTAAAGCTATTGGGTGCTGGGGCAATGGTTGATGCCAGCCTTGTATCAAGGCCTACTCTATTTAAGGGGGCACAGTTAAATAACGAGTCAACCGTTAAGTTGTTATCTCAACTCCAATTGAACCAATTATCGCTGGTCGGTTCAGCCTCTGGGTCAAGTCGAGGAAACAGCGCCGACTGGCTAGCCGATGATACCGACATACAAAAAATGTCACTAAAACGGTTTAAGCAACTATTACATCTTTATTGTGATCCGATGGCAGCTTCTCATCGTCGCCAAATTGACGGTATTAAACATATTCATACCCAAGCGTCGGTTCGACGAATGGGAGCTGACGCATGGCGTGGTCATTATCGCGGCACAGTGATTACGTTAACGATCGAAGAGTCATTTTTTGATGGTGCTAATCCGTTGTTACTAGGCGATATTATTAGCCAGTTTTTAGGTTTATACACAACACTTAACCATTTTGTGCAATTACAATTTGTGAGTTATCAGCGTGAAGGAGTGTGGAAGCAATGGCCTCCGCGTATTGGCGAACAAATCATACTGTAGCGAGCCTACTTAACGAGCGAGAAGCCGGTTGGGAATTTTTACAACTGGTGAAAACGTTATTGTTAATGGCGAATACAACGGCGTTGGATAATGACGATGCACTACTGAATGCACTCAGCCAAGAAATACAGTTCACAGGGTCTTTAGCATCTGATTTTCCCCCAGGTGAAATACGCGGGGTAGAAAAAAAAGATGGAGAGCTGCGCACTAAAATTACTTTGGTTAATGGCGTGTTATCAACCACCGATGGTCCACTGCCAGAGCCTTTTGTTTCTTGGATTAAAGATTTAGCGGCACGTGGCGATTATGCCATGGCTGATTTTTTAGATATTTTTAACAACCGCTTGATGGCTTTGCGTTACCTAGTGTGTCGCACAACGCGGCCGAATTTAATGGATGTTACGTCTGATAATAGCCATAGTGGTGAACTATTTCAGGCCTTAAGTGGCACGGTATTTAACCGTTCACTTAACCAGCAGTCGGCTAAACAAACCGATATTCGCTTATCTGGTTTATTGGCGAATAGCCGTATGTCGTTGCCGGTAGTTAAACAGTTATTACATTTTGAAATGGGGTTACCTCTGCAAGCGTTAAATGCTTGTCAAGGCGGATGGTTGCGGGTTGATCAACAAGATCATAGTCAATTAGGTGCTGCGACGAGCCGTTTGGGCACAACAGCGACATTAGGCTCAAAAGTATGGGATCAGCAACAAGCTATCGAGCTCGTAATGGGTCCACTACCTTGGGAAAAAGTACGTCGGCTTATCCCGGGTGGTGCCGATCATCAACAGTTTTTCGCTTTATTAAGCCGCATTACAGACTGCCGTTGTGATTGCCATGTTGTGTTGTTGTTACCCACGGAGCAAGTGCCGCAATTGTCTTTGGTGTCTCGCTCAGAAGACTTGGCAAAGAAAAAAAATAATGACGTCGTGCTAGGTTTAACCACACGTTTGTCGTCAGTAAACACACCCTCTGTACGTGGCGAAAAAAATATAAGAGCGGTATCTACTAATGAAAGAAGTGAATCAACAATGATGAAAGTTCGTTTTACTGCTGAAACTTCAAATCCGAGCTCAGTGGTCGGTAATGATGTGAGTTTTACCGCAGGAGGAATAGTGTAATGCAGTGTATTACTTTTGCTTTTTATCGATCATTAGGCGGTAGCCTATTGTGTGTTCTTCTACTGATTAGTGGATGCTCAAGTGCTAAAAGTGCGTTAAAGCTCGTGGGTTTGGGCAGTGATAATGCCTTAAAAAAAATCACTATCGAAGCCGCAGCGAATAGTAATCTTGATACCCCAGTTGCTCTCGATATTATTTTTATCTATGACGAAAAAATCACGCCATTGTTAAGTGAATTAAATGGCCCGCAATGGTTTCAGCAAAAGCTTTCTTTTAGCCAGCGCTTTGCTAACGCTATCGATATTGTTGACATAGAAATGGTGCCTTTATCACGTATTGAGTCGGTATCGCTGCCTAAAAAACATAAGCAGGCAAAAAATATTGTGCTGTTCGCTAATTATAGAACCAGCGATGGTCAATATATGGCAGAGCTTAGCCACTTTAAACAATTAACGATTCGTTTGTTGAATACACAGTACACGCTGCAACCCGAAGGAGGTCAATAATGTCTTCATCTAATGTTGTCGCCATGAATACCATTCGCTCTTCAGCGAGCGCTAGCGATATTCGAGGTAAACGTTTACCGAGTCCTTTATGTTGGCACGAAGGTATGTTGCTATCGCCCCATCACTTCCAACAAAATCACCAGTACTGGGAAGGGCAGTTGAGTCGAGTAGCATCAACGCTATCGCCTTATTATTGGGGAGTGGGTCAGTTAACCGTCGACGATGCGGCCTTGCTAGAAGGCAATATTATTATTCAGCGTTTAATGGCTATTATGCCTGATGGTCTTGTAGTTGATTACGATGCTAGCATCGATGACCCATTAACGATTACCCTAGAAGAGATCGATAATAAAGCGGTTACTATCCAATTAGCGGTACCTATTCATGTGCCGGGTAGTGCGAGTGAGCGCTCTGAAATCCAACGCTATACCAGTCGCGATGACCAACCCCGTATTGATGAAAACACGGGCGATAATGAAATGGTGTTACCGCGTTTAGTGCCTAAATTATCACTACAGGTCACCGATAGCGTGAGTAGCCGATATATCGGTTTGCCTCTGTTTCGTGTGGTTAAGCCTGAAGAAGGAAGTATTCAATTAGACCCACAATATAGCCCGCCATTGTTATCGATTGGGGCGGATAATTTTAGAACAGGTCATGAAGAAAGTGTGTCGATCAAGCCGATACAACAACTCGCAAAAGAGTTGGCATTAACTATTCGCCATAAAGCGATGCAGTTAGCGGGCGTTGCTGAAGATGGAGAGCAGTTGGGTCATAATATTAATCAACGACACCATCGCTGGATTCGTGCGATGGTGCAAGAACTCCCGGCTTTTGAATTGCTTGCCGACGCGACAAGCAGTACGCCAAGCCAAATATACCAAAGCATTGTGCGTATGGCTGGGCCGATTAGTGAGCTCGCGCCTAATAATATCCCGCCGCGTTTCCCGGCCTATCAGCACGACAACTATTTACCTGCCCTGATAAAAGCCATGGCTTATATTAAAGAGCAGGTCAATCGCGTTAATTTACGTTATACCACACTGAGTTTTGAACAAAAAAGAGAAGGTGTATTTAGCTTGTTGTTTGAAAAATCTTGGGAAGGTAAAGACCTGATTATCGAGGTATGTCCAAATAGTAATGGCAGTCGAGAAGGGGTTAAGCAATGGGTGGCCTCCAGTCGTATCGCGAGTGCTCATTTGCATAAAAACTTATCAGAGCGTCGCTTATTAGGCGCAAAATCGGAATATATCGAGCGAGATGACACGTCCGATATTGTTCCTGCACCGAGCAATGCGTTATTTAAAATAAAAGCCGAAAAACAATTAATTTCTTCAGATGCAAAATTAGTGATTATGGCTACCAGCCGTAAAGTACAAGATCAGTGTCCGAAAACAATACTCGTGCATATCGCCCATGAATAGTAATGCGTTGAGCAACGACCAAAGAGTGAGTCAATAAGGTAATGAGTGAGACAAATCATATCGCTGAATTAGCTGATCCTTTACAGGTGCTTAATGATTTTTATCGCCAAATTGTGCTGATTAAAAAGTCACTAGAAGTTCATCGTTTAGATCAAGAAGTAGCTCAGTTTTTACAAGTTGACCGACAGCCCACCGACCAAGAAATGGCCGAGGTTGTTAGCGCACGGCTGCAACACTGGATAGATAAAAAACGTGCGGCCGCTAAAAAAGTTCTCACAGAAAAAGAATATAGCCGTATCGACGAAACATTGTATGTTGCTGCTGCATTAGCTGATGAACTATTTATTTTGGATATTCAGTGGGCAGGGAAAAAATATTGGCATTTAGTCTTATTAGAAGAAAAAGTATTTCATAGCTGTTATGCAGGCGAACAATTTTTTAACAATGTGCTCACTTTACTTAACGACCGAGTGATTGATGTTCAAGAACGTAATTTAATGGCAGTGTATTTTTTAACTTTACGTCTGGGTTTTGCGGGGCGCTATCGTGATCAACCGAAAAATTTAGACATTGTGCGTAAACGACTATTTAAACGTATTAATAATGGTGTCGACGATAAAGAGGCGTGGGTATGCCCGCAAGCCTATCAGCACTTATTTACGTCGATGCAAGAATATCGCTTAGCGCCATTAACCCGTTGGAAAAAAATGGTGGTTAATGGTGTGTTGCTCTATTTATTAGTCAGTTGGGGCGTATGGGCTAGTTTAACCGGTGTGTGGGATATATCGCTTTAAGAGACTTGGTACGTCATTCCGGTGAAAACCGGAACCTAGTCGGTGCTGTGTTGGAGGGATGCCGGATCAAGTCCGGTATGACGAAGGTGTTTGCTTGGTACGTCATTCCGGTGAAAACCGGAATCTAGTCGGTGCTGTGTTGGAGGGATACCGGATCAAGTCCGGTATGACGAAGGTGTTTGCTTAATACGTCATTCCGGTGAAAACCGGAATCTAGTCGGTGCTGTGTTGGAGGGATACCGGATCAAGTCCGGTATGACGAAGGTGTTTGCTTGGTACGTCATTCCGGTGAAAACCGGAATCTAGTCGGTGCTGTGTTGGAGGGGTACCGGATCAAGTCCCATAACTGTCCGGAATAAAAGTTAAGCGTATTGCTGAAGAGGTTGCAGCCTCTAGGTTTAAAGGGTAAAACCCACTGACACGACTCATAACCTAGAGGCTGCAATATGTATAGAAATACACGATTTACTGAATTAATGAAAGCACTTCCTCGCCAAGCAGTAGAAAAAGTGGTTTCAAAGCATAAAGCAGATAAGCACAACAAAGGATTTCGTTGCTGGAATCAACTGCTCGCAATGATCTATGCGCAGGTATCAGGATGCCAAAGCTTACGAGAATTAGAGGCGGGTTTTAATAGTCAGGAGACGCATCATTACCATTTAGGTTGTCGTAAAATTAAGCGTTCGACATTATCAGATGCGAATAAATATCGTTCGAATAACGTGTTTGCTGATATCTGTGCATTGCTCTTAAAGCGCGGACACAAAAAAGTGAAAGGTGAACTCAGTGACCTATTGTATTTACTAGATTCCACACCGATACCGTTAGTGGGTTTAGGTTACGATGAGTGGGCTGAAGCAGAAAAAGATAATCGTATTCAGGGATTAAAAGCGCATTTAACGATAGCGTCTCCGAGTAATACTCCGGTCAACCTTGAAATAACAGAACCTAAGATAGGTGATCTTGAAGTAGGTAGAAAAACGGAAGCGGAAATAGGCGCGACGTATGTGTTTGATAGGGGTTATACCGACTATAACTGGTGGTATCGTTTACATGAATCAGGTAGCGTATTCGTCTCTCGTTTTAAACGTAATGCGTCTTTAGTGGTTGAATCGTATCGTCCAATCGAAGCCAAAGATGAGGCGATAATTTTAGAAGATGCGATAGTGTGTTTTAAAAACAAACGTCCGGGAGGCGCTAGGGTTAATCATTATCACGGTACGCCACTACGAAAGATTACAGTGAGTCGGCCGGATAAAGATACGCCGTTAATTATCGCGACCAATGACATGACGCGGTCAGCGAAAGAGATTGCTCAGTTGTATAAACAGCGTTGGGGAATTGAATTGTTTTTTAAATGGATCAAGCAACACTTAAAAATAAAAGTGTTCTTGGGTCGTAGTAAAAATGCGGTAAAAATACAAATTTATAGCGCCATTATTACGTACTTGTTGGTGCAATTGTATCAGCGCAATTTTCGACAAGATGTGAGCTTGAAGATGTGCCTAATGAGCTTGCGAGCGACTCTGTTTCAGAGAGTTGAAACAGAGTGGCAAATAGAGAAAAAGAGGCGTAAGAAAGTCTTGTATTACCAATCCATGCAAGGAGCTCTTGCTCTATGAATATTTATTCCGGACAGTTATGGGATCAAGTCCGGTATGACGAAGGTGTTTGCTTAATACGTTATTTCGGTGAAAACCGGAATCGAGTAAATACTCGGGTTAAATAGATACAGGATCAAGTCCAGTATGACAAAGGCCTTTGATTAAGGTCATCAATGTGTTGTGTTATCAATAGTATTTTTTAGGATCATCAAATTAAATGAAACAAGAGTTAGCTGAACCAGCGCTAAATAATAATAGCAATATCAATAGTGCATTTAATGCGGTATTGAATGATGGCTATAGTTTGTTTGACGATCTTGTTACACGGTTCGAGCCCCTTATTGTGCAATTACAGCCGATATGGAGTGATCCATTATGGCAGTTTTTAGGCGCGATATTAGCTATCGTTATTTGCCTTATTATCCTTTTTTGGGTGTTGCGATGGGTGGGTGGTGGTTTGGCTGCCTTTGCTGAAGGCATTAAAAATATTCTGTTTTCAGGTATTGCTGCCCTGTGGAAAATAATTTTTTCCTCGCCGAATAAAGAAAAAGATAAGAGTCCTGCACAAAACCGTTTTTGGTTAAGCCCTTTTCGCATTAAGCAAGCATTCGATACGGCTCGTTACTTGACCACGCGTCGGGATTGGCGTTATCAGTCGTATTGGTATTTGTTAACAGGGCAGGAACCTGCGTTAAGTAGAAGTGCATGGATTAATGATGTTCAACAAGGCCGTCGAAGCCATTTATTGGCGCGTGAAAAAAAGTTGGTTTCCGATGGTAGCGGCTGGCATTTTTTTGATCATGGCGTTGTGATTGATATAGAAGATGATAGTGATTTTACGCAAGGTGTTGAACTGCTTAATAGCTATCGTCCAGAACGGCCTCTAGACGGTATTATTCTAACGTTATCTGCCAAGCAATTACTTGCAGCTCAAGAGAGTACGGCAACGTTACATGAGTTTGGGCAAAACCTTTACCAAAAAATGTGGACGACACAAAAAATTACCGGTTTTATCTTACCGGTTTATTTAGTAGTGACTGATTGTGAGGCGATTGAAGGTTTTTCAACATTTTGGAATGCGTGGAGCAATACCCCTGCTGATGATATGTTTGGCTGGTCTAACCCATCCCGTGTTGATGCCGCTTTTTCTCTATCGTGGATTGATGATGCCTTTAATCACGTTATTGAGGCGATCCGTAAAGCGCAGCTCGCAATAGCGGCGACCGGTGAGGCTATTGATAATATTGATCGTTTTATGTTGTTTGATCGAGAATTTCAAACACTACAAGCGCCACTGACTGAAGTGATCGAACATAGTTTTGCTAGTAGCAGTTTTCAAGAGGCGCTACCGTTACGCGGTATCTGGTTTAGCGGCAATATTGGTGGGCAGGTATCGTTAAGCGAAGACCTTTTTTCTGAAAAAATTTGGCCAGAAAAACATTTAGCACATCCGGTAGAACAGCGATTTTTTTCTTCAAATAAAACGTTGCGTAAAGCACAATATGTCTCGGTCATTATTGGTGCGCTACTGGCAATCGGCTTAATTATAGATGCTTATCGCCTCTATAATTACACCTATACTGCACAAAAATCGTGGGATGCTATTTTTAATAACTCACAATTTCCGAGTGCTAGTGCGCTAGAAAGTAATACCAGTGCGGCGACTCAAGCTAATAGTGCTGTATCAACTGGCTCTGTTTCAAACACGTATTCGCGTTATTGCCATAGCCAAGGGATAGAGACTTGGCGTTTACTCAATAATTTAACTTTGCTTGACGATCAGCCGACCACATTAACGATTCCTTTTTCATGGGGAGGTGGGCAAATTCATGCTATGCGCCAAGCCGCTGCAGAGAGTGTATTTCCTTCCATATTATTTCCCGCTTATGAATGTCGTTTGCACGTGCGTGCGCAAGAACTCACACAATTGAGTACAGAAACATTACCGCGTAGTGCAGACCTAAAAGCACTCAGCGAATACCTAACAGATTACACCGAAGCATTATCGGCCTATCAAACAGCACAAACACAATTTATTCGTTTGGCAGGACCGTTGCCGGATACAACACATGTTGTGCGTGATTTGCGCCAACTGACAGACTATTTATATGACGGTACGATTCCCGCCTCTATTGATTTTGGTACAGCAATTATTGTTGGCGGGGTAATGGATGCACACTACGATATAGAATGGAAAGCCAACGATCTGGTTGATGCAACCGATCAAGCCAATTACCTTGTTACATTGAGTACGCGTGTTAGCGATAAAATAAACGAGGCGGCATTGTCGCCACCGCTTGATGATATTCGGCGTGCATTTTTAGCACATAACATTGATGACGACGCATCGAATACACCTCGATTCTCGCTTAATGCATCTGAAGATATGCTCGCATCAATCAACACCTTTCAAGAGTGGTTACGCTATATTTCTCAGGCGTGGCTAAGCTCTAATGCTTACAACAGCCCGTGTGGTCATTTTCATCAACGCATGAGTCAGCTAGCAGATGAGCTTAGTGCAGCAGGTTATCCTAAGCTTGCTGTGAATACGGCAGCGGCTGAATTTAGTGAGACTCATTGTGATGCAACCATTCGTCGTCATCTTGTTAACTTAAACGTATCGCCGTTTGGTCAACTATTTGCCGACGATGGCAATGGCAATATCACTTATTCGTCGCAACTTAATCGTTGGGTCGATGAGTTTACGGCATTAGAATCACTGAGTTTGCTCTCTTATGATGACTTGTTAAACGCCAAGGATGAAGAAGTCGGTCAGGTGATTGCGTGGAATACGGCCCCTCTGGGTGAAGCGATTGATGCGGTATTAGAATTTCAACGTTTTAGCCAGCAGTGGTGGACAAGTACCACATCATCACGCAGTGAACCTTTTTATGCGCCAGCACTACGCGATCGTTTACGTGCAATTGTTAAGCAGCTCGTTAATAAAGCACAGGTGCGCGAATATACTCAGTCACCCCTGCCCATTACGCGTACCCAAGATCGCGAGGCAACAATGAGTGCGAGTATTGTTAGCTTTGAAAGAGCCGAGAGTATGATTCGTCAGCTCACCACCTTGTTACATCAAACCGGTGATGCCACTAACGCTACCGAACTGGTGAATCAAACCAATGATTTTGTATACCAGCAATTAGATCAATTAACCGAAGTGACGGGGAGCAATCGCTTATATGTTCCCCTACAGCGTATCGACTGGAAAAGCGATAACTTAGCCCAAGCATTATTTGACTACAGCAACCCAGTTGCACTGGCTAATTATTTGGATAACCAGCGCCAGCGTTTGAGTTTTTTAGCACAAAATTATGCTAAACCATTAGTGAGTTATTTGATTGATAGTACCACCATTGCAGAAACTAAAAATAATGCACGCTTGTGGTACAACACATTAATCGAACTGACACAGTATGATCGCCAGCAACCCGCCAATACGATTAATCAGTTGCAACAATATGTCGCTGAAGATTTAGGTCAGCAAACATGGGCTGGATGTGAAGCCTTATTAGAGCAACCTCAATTAATTAGCCAAGGTGGGTTGTTCTCTCAACGCCATTACGATATTGATAGTAAGGTACGTTATGTCTGTAAAAACTACGGTAAAAATCGTGTTGTACGTCAGTATTTTGCGCTAGCCGAACGGTTTAACCAAGACCTTAAAGGTCGGTTTCCATTCGCTGACATTAATGATAAGCCACGGCGTGATCTCGCGTTACCTGTACTGCATCGTTTTCTTGACGATTATCAAACCACGTGGGGTCAACCTGCAGAAGGTCAGCCGTTACGCACAGCTCTAAAGCGTTATCTACAAAAGAATCCGAATAGTGGCTTGGATCATTGGTTGCGTTTCGTCAAACAGGTCGATCAGTTTGCAAACTTTTATCAGCAGATACGGGATAAAGACACCGCTTTGGTCAACTTACGCGTAGCCTTTGATGGACTAGTTGCCTCTTCCAAAGGGCAAGACCAGATTATCGAATGGCAATTGCTTAGCGGCGACGAGCGTATTATTTTCCCCAATGGAGACAATCGTATTCGTTGGCAGGCAGGAGATGATTTATCACTGTCTTTACGCTGGGCGAACGGATCCGTCTTCACACCATTAGCGAGTGCAGACTCTAAATTTTCGGTATCTGCGGATCAACGTATGGCACATTTTCGTTCGACGAGTCAGTGGGCATTATTTGAATGGGCACAGCAATTTAGTCACCCATCAACCAAAAACCAGACATGGTTGGAGTTTTTAGTACCAGTAACTACAGCTAATCAGCAACCATTAAATAGTGCAAAAAAAGTCGCTTATACCAGCCGTATTCATCTTGGTTTACAACTGGTAATAATGACAGAAAGCGGCAGTGAAAAATATATCGCTGTACCTGTGCAATTTCCGAAATCCGCACCGGGTTTACCGGGAGGAGACCAATAATATGATGCGCCTCCCAGAATTAATTCATGACCAGCCTATGGTATTTAATGAGCAAGTGAATACCTATCTTGAGCAACGCTTTGGCCGTAGTTTAGAGCAACTGCTTACTCCTATTGGTGATTCGCACGTGGGCGATTCGGTTCGTCACAATGGGGTTTATGCCAAAATTAAAGAAGCGCGTCGAGAAGATGATGCAAGCTTGCCGCAAGGCGTATGGACACACGAACTCAAAACTGCTGACTGGGAAAAAGTAGAATTTACCGCACTTGAAGCCTTGTGTTTTAAAAGCAAAGATTTGCAATTGGGTGTGTGGTTAATGGAGTCAAGTATTCATCGTTACGGCTTTGCGGGTATTGCGCCGGCTGCCGTATTATTGCGTGCTTTATGTGAAACCTTTTGGGATACCATGCATCCACAAATGCTAGATGGTGACATCGAGTTTAGAACGAACCCCATCAACTGGATGAATCAAAAACTGTCATTGTGTTTGCGCTTACTGCCAATCACTCATACTCCCCTTGATGGTAAAGAATATACATGGGATGACTGGGAAAATGCACAACGCTACGAACAACTCCAGCGTCAACATCAGGGACAAATTAAGTGGGAAGGTGTTAATACTGAATTGTTTAGGCAGCGCTTAGCAGCTACTGATGAAATCTTTTTACAGCAATTATGTCTTGATATTTTTGATGCCAATCAAGCGATCGATGACTTAATCGCATGGTTTGATCAGCAATGTGAACACGATAGCCCCAGCCTTAATGAAATGACACGTTTAATGGGCGATATTGCTTCGGTTGCTGAAAACGAACTGCACCGAAGGGGATTACACGTTAATGCTATTGCTCATGAGTTAGCGGTAGTAGATGAACATAGTGAGCAACAAGCAGCAGCAAATAGCGATGCTCAGAATAGTGATGATTCAGGTGAAGGTAATTCTGGTGGGGCAGGCTCAGGCGATGACGCTCCACCTAATAATGGCGTGATTCGTAACCGTGCTGATGCTTTTGCACGCTTGCGAGAAGCGGCCACGTTTTTAATGAAAGATGATCCGCATAGCCCTGTACCTTATATGGTCAATACTGCCTGTCAGTGGGGAGAAAAATCCGCGCCTGACTTGTATCAAGAATTATTTTTACATAAAGCAGGGCAGCTCAATATTTTTGAAATAATGGGCTTATCCGATAAAGAAAAAAATGAATAACGGTAGGTTCTCATCTTAACAATAAGAGGAATAAATTATGGCTGATGATGTCAATCGCAGAGTACAAAAAATTGTTGCCGATGTACCTAGTATTCAAGCAAGAGTGGGCAGCAGTGAAGTAAGAAGTATTCCTAAACCATCTGGGCATGCGTCAACTAACCCGTCAACAGGACGCATTACGGTCAATAGTAATTGGGCCAGTGGTGTGACCGATAAGCGTCTACAGGCTACGATGTATCATGAGAGTATTCATGTACAGCAATTAGATCAAGGGATGAGTGGTAAAGAACATCGATCGGTTATGGAATTTCACGCACATAATCGTGAGCTCAGACATGCAATGAAGCATGATCTTTATTCACCACAAGATCTTCAAGGCAAGCTACAAAAAATTAATAAATATGGTGCTGCAGTCAAAAAAGCATTCCCTGCCTTTACCGATAATGTTGATCGACAATTAGATCGTATTGGCAAAGGTGAACAACCGGCTAAGCATTCAGTGAGTTATTGGACGAAAAAATTGGGTAAATAACAATAGATATTGCGTTCTAAATTTTAATTAGAGGTTGGTATTGCAACACCACAAGAGAGACAAAAAATGTGTAATCGTGTTTCTGCATCGGCACAAGCTGCCGCTGACTTGCTGAGCTAACGAGACATGAAAGTCTGTGCCGTGTGTAGCACTTATGACTCTCCTAATCGCTCGTAGGGTTAATGGTATGAATAACGATAATCAGCATTCAGCTAAAGATAATCACGTGATGGCGAATCAGTTTTGCAGCCACACCGTAGACCAATGGTTGAGCGACGCTAAAGAGCGATGTATTGATGGTTCTCAGCGTTTATCCTATTTATTAGAACTCCGTCGTTTGTTGCCTTCTATACTTGCAGATAGTAGTCATACCTCTAATTCAGCCAATGCCATTAGCATTCTGGCCAAGCTAGTGGAGCTCGCTGATTTACTATGCGATTGGCCGTTACGCCTTGTTGTGCATCAACAGTATATGCAGCAGCCCGACGCCAGCCAGTTATTTAATAATAGTGATCCCGCTACTTTATTAGCAGAAACTTATCAACATATGGGTCGATATGATTTGGCGAAACACGTTCTCAGGCTTGCCTTATTAGCTCACCCTGACGATCAACGACAGCAACAGGCATGGCGTTATGCCTGTGAGTCGAGCACGCCCTTGGTGTGTACTGAAAAAAATGATTTATGGATTACTCCTCTATTAGTTCAGCACCTGTACGATTTTGCTTGGCAATATAATGAATCCATACAGGCATTGTGTAATCTTCCGGTGTTTACCGAAAATGACGATTGGCATTATTGGCTCGACGATATGCAAAACGATCCCCATCGAGAAGTATTCGCTATTTTTCATCAAGAATGGGGGTTTATCGGCAGTGTTAGTTTGCAATTATATGATGGTGTTGGTTTTTTCTACTATTGGCTAGGTGAAGACTTTCAGGGTATGGGTTTAGGCCCTCAAGCCGTGGAGTTATTAATGCAGTGGGGAGAGCAGCAAGGTATGACATGCTGCTATGCAAAAATATATGCAGACAATATTCCCTCGCATAAAGCCATTCAAAAAATAGGATTTCAGCCATTACCTTTTGCTGCCGCCGCTCCCGACGAGCACGAAGTGTTTTACTATCGCGGTGCGAATAAACCAGAACACCAATTGTTCCAAGGGCTTAAATATTTACTTTATGCCATGAACAGTGATATTCAGCCCGTACCGAATCAGCAAACCATAGCGGCTTGATAGGTTGATTTCCCTTCCTTAGTTTATTGGTGATGGGGCGTTGTCTTCTCTTGCTTAGGGTGATAAGCACGTAAACCGAATTTCCATCATTATGATTTATGTATCAGCTAGGTTTTTATAAAAACTTAATCGTCGTTTTTTTACTTTAATAGGCTTTTTTAAGAATTTTGTTTATTTTTTTAATAACTTCTACGCTATTTAAAATACCAATATGAGTTTCATCATAACCTATGACTTTAACCGCCTCTTCTTGGGCTTTGTTAGGAAGCTGGCTAGCTAATGTGACGGTTCCATCTGAATTAGCCTTTTTTATAATGCCACCGCCTTTACCTTTGTGGCTGAACAGTAGGTGAAATTGTATGTTCTTTGGTAAAGCTTGTTTATACAAAGAATTTAAGTACGGGCTTTCAGGCACCATATCAAACCATGATGGCACCGCTACTGGTGCATACTTTGCCCCTTGACTTGCGGCATTATGACCAAGCCAAGGTGTCGATATCGTAATAAAGGTATTGATACTATTACTTTTTTCATCACTTACCGATTGATGATTAATCAACCCCCTCGATATAAGCCCTCCCATACTATGGGCAACAACGGCTAGTTCAGTAAAGTTATACGTTGCTTTGAGCTCGTTAATAGATTGACTCAAGGACTTACTCAATAAGCTAAGTCGCATACCAGAAGGATATTGCACAACCCAAGGTTGAAATTTTTCACGATCTAAATTTTCAAGAACGTATAGCCAGTCATGCCCCGAGCCACTGATCCCATGCACCAATAATACCGGTATCTTTTTCTTGTTATATGGTTCAAGAAAATAAATGCCGCTATGGCCTTCAAGGTGAAATTTAACCGGTTCCCACATGCCAAGAGAGCCTAGCTCCGGTTTGAATACCGATGTATCGACTACTTTTCCGAGGTTTATTTTATCGATGTTAACGGGCTTGTGCACCATCTCTGGGGTGTACAACGAAGGGAGTATGATTTTAGCATCTGTAGGCTCGCGCAGTGTAATACTTATGTTGGTATAAGTTTTTTTCGAATCAGTATCTATTAGCGTTGGGGAACCATACCAGCCCACACGTTCATTGTCTTGCAGGGTGAAATCGTGATTACTATCTTCAAAGGCTAACAAGTAGTACTTGCCTTTTGGAACTGAGAAAAAGAAATCATTAGAATCATAAACAACGGTATAGGACTGTAATGGATTTTCTCCACCCTCTGAGCGGCTTAACGTCACCACTATGGGTAAATGACTGTTGTTTGCTAATTCTATTTTTCCAGTAATAGACGTGGCTGCTTCCAGTTTCTCGACATCCTCACTAAGACCTATAAACATACAGCCAGAAAAAAATATGCTCATAAAAACAATAAATCCACTCTTCATATTTTTTCCTATAATTATTTGTAGGTGATGTGTAATGAAAATTTTTGTGTGATGATATTGAAAGTGATGCCTGTAATGCGATGCTAGTTTACCTATACTTCGAAGATTAAGTAAAAGAGAATTTTAATATAACATATTCTAGACATGCTTAGGACTGATACCACCATTAACGAAGTTCGATTCAGTCAATATCCAATAGCGCTTTAAAATACGTATGAAGTTTGCCTCCATAGTAGATATCAATATGTACTTGAACCGCTTCGGGGCTTGATAGTGTGTTTTCTGCTTTTACTCTATGTTGGTAAGACTGTGTTCCTTGTCGCCATGTGATAATTGCCGCGTGATCTTCGGCGTCTATTGTTTGGAATCCCATCGAGCACTCAGCGTTAGCTAATATTTTACTACATGAAAAAAATGTATGACTTGCCAAGTCTCTCAAGGTCACATCTTCTATCAATGTGGATGTTTTGTTGGTGATAATTAAATCATTAATAGTGAGAATGCTGGCTTTATTTTTAGGTGGGGGAGTGGTACATCCCCCGTTAATAACAATAAAACCGAGTAGGAAAATAAACAGGACGTGTTTCTTACTGGTTTTTACGTTTGTATTTAAGTGCATAAAATTGCTCTTTACATTGGTTGAACGCTGATGATGAATCAAATGTTTATTTAAGATTGATCACTATTATTCATGCGCTGTATGCCTTTACCACTCAAGTAAAAAACGAATCACAAATGAGTTCGCGACATCGACAAAAAAAGCGGCGACTAAGGGTAATATTAAAAAAGCGGCGGGAGCAGGGCCGTGGGATTTTGTTACTGCGGTCATATTCGCGATTGCTGTGGGGGTTGCCCCCAGTGCAAAGCCGCCAAAGCCTGCACTTAATACGGCGGCTTGATAGTTTTTGCCCATTAAAGGGAATAGCACAAAAATAATAAATACCGCTGCGGTGATCGTTTGTAATAACAAAATAACGAGCAATGGGCCAGCAAGGCCAGCTATTGTCCAGAGTTGCATACTCATTAACGACATGGCTAAAAATAAACCCAATGAAAAGTCAGACACTAATGCCAGCGCTTGTGTGCGTGCAGGCCAGTGCACTTTAGGCAGTAAATAAGGAATACTATTGGATAACACAATACCCGTTAATAAGCAGGTCACAAATAAAGGCAGTTTGAAGCCGAGTGCGGTAATTTGCTCATTGAGTATGTAGCCAATAATGATGGCAATGTGTAGTACCAGAATAACTGCCATTAGGTGCATATGGTTAATAGAGCCACTATTGCTGTCGGCTTCTTTATAAGCAATGCCCACCATAGGCTCTTCGCCCGATTGCCCACTCAGTTTATGGCGAGATAATAAATACTGCGCAATGGGGCCGCCAATTAAGCTAGCGATAATGAGGCCTAGGGTCGCGCAGGCAATACCAATTTCTAATGCGTTGTCTATGCCAAGCGCCATTATATCGGGTGCCCATGCGATAGTCGTTCCGTGGCCGCCAATTAATGAGGCCGAGCCTGCCAGTACGCCCACAGCAGGAGGGCTTCCAACTAATGTTGCACCTGCAATTCCAACGATATTTTGAATGACAATATACGATAGTGTGAGTATCAGCATGATAAACAGCGGTTTACCACCACTAATCAAATCGGAAAAGCGCGCGTTTAAGCCAATCGCAGTGAAGAAATAGATGAGTAAGGTATCGCGTGTTTCTAGCTGAAAAGTGATTTCTGTATCGGTGACGAGAAAAATCAAAAAGGTGAACAGAGTGGCCAGTAAACCGCCGGTAACCGGGTCGGGAATATTATATTTTCGTAAGAAAGCGACACGTTTATTAATGTTGACGCCAATGAAAAACACCAAAATACCTAGCGTGTAAGTTAAGAAGTCATCAACAACATAATTATTCATACAAAATTACTTTCCTTTACTGCGAGGGTTGAAGGTTTGTGTAATATGGTTTTTTGAAGGTGAGAGTTATTTAAGGTGCAGGCCTCGTGTTTTTTCGACAAACTGGACTAAAAACGCCGTATTCAGCCCAAAAATGATTAGTCCATTAACTGCTGCTAGGCTAGAAAGTAGACGCCAATCGACGTTTAAGGTGATGTCACCATAGCCTAAGGTTGTTAATGTCACGGTAGCAAAATACAGCGCTTCTTCAAACGACGGAAGGGCACCAACCATAAGTAATAGGCTTGCCCAGATCCACGTGCTGAGTGTAATGCCGAGTAATGTCCATAATACGACTACCACCATGATCATGGAGGTTTTTAAAAAAGATGCAGGAGTAACCAGCCATTGCCCAATGCGAACAAGGCGGCTTATAGCGATATTGAAAAATGCCACTTGAATAATAACCGTGACAACAATAATCAACGAGCCCAGTAATAATTGATTAATCATGGTAGCCATCTTAGCGTGTAAAAAGCGTAATATACCTTATAGAAGAAGTGTTTTGTTTGGTTTTCCTGATCTATTTGTTTTATTATTCGTGCACAAGTTTATGTCTGTAGAATGACCAGTTCATAATTATAATGTAGTCGCCATTTAACCCAATAGTAACAAAGGTAGTCTCTTATGCCCACTCGTGTATTCACCCTACGAAAGACTTTATTGGCTAGTGCATTAGCTACGTTATTAATTGGTTGTGGTAATGATACTCAAACCGAGTCTGCCGAACCGCTTGTTCGCCCTATTAAGCTGATTACGGTTAATGAGGCGAGCGCGACGGTGTCTACTCGTTACCCTGCGGTGATTGATGCGGCGCAGTCATCCAATTTAACGTTTGAAATGTCAGGTTTGGTAGAAGATGTATTGGTAACAGAATCTCAGCCCGTTGAAAAAGGTGCTGTTATCGCCACTTTACGTCAACGAGACTTTAGCAATAATGTGACGTCTGCGCGGGCACAATTTAAAAATGCTGACGATGAATACCAAAGAGCAGTACGCTTGTCTAAGGAGAATGCCATCGCAAAAAATGTGCTGGATCAACGTAAAGCACAGCGTGATGTGGCGAGATCGAGTTTGGATAGTGCTAAAAAAGCCCTTGAAGACACGATATTACGCGCGCCATTTACGGGTGTTGTTGCCAAAGTGCCGGTTAAAAAATTAGAAAGCGTACAGCCCGGCACCACAATAGCGTCACTCATCGATTTACAAACCCTTAAAGCCTCTATTGATATTCCTGCCAGTGTTATTGCTACGATTGAGCAGCGCAGTGATAAGAAAGCGTTTGTTATTTTAGATGCTGCTCCTAATACCTCTATAGAGGCCACGTTTAAAGAAGCCTCTTTAATAGCTGACGCAGTTTCGCAAACCTATAATGTTGTTTTTTCGTTTACCCCTCCTAGTGACTTAACTATTTTACCCGGCATGAATGCAACCGTTGTGACGCAATCGTCTACGGCAAATGAAGTGGTGCCGGTTGTTTTACCTTTAGCGGCTATTTTATCTGATGGTGATCAGCAATTTGTATGGGTGGTGGATCAGCAGTCAATGAGGGTATCAAAGCGTGCGGTGATATTAGAGCAAGGGATAGGGGCCAACTTGATTGTTAAAAAGGGCTTGGCTCCGGGTGAAATGATCGCCGGTGCCGGTGCATCTTATTTAGCCGAGGGGATGACGGTGAGAAGTTGGGAATAACCCCCACTGACAGATACTCACGCTTACCGCCCCTTTACTGAGAATAAATAATGATAAACATTGCTGAATTCACCATAAAAAATACCGTATTAAGCGTTATTGTAATTTTGCTTGCCATACTCGGTGGTTGGACTGCTTATGAATCGATGCCGCGATTTGAAGACCCTGAGTTTACTATTCGCAGTGCTTTGGTTATTACCCAATACCCGGGTGCAAGCCCGCAGCAAGTCGCTGAAGAAGTCACCTCGCCCTTAGAAAAAGCCATTAAGCAATTACAAGAAGTGGATGTGATTAAATCGAAATCTCGTGCGGGTGTATCTGAGATTACTGTTGATATTAAATATGAATTTTCACCGACTAAGGCGGATTTACAATTAATTTGGACAAAGCTACGCAATAAAATTAACGATGCAGGGTCATCATTACCACCCGGCACGCTAGCGCCAATTGTTAACGATGATTTTGGTGATGTGTACGGTCTATATTATTTCATTACGGGCGATGGATATACACCAGCGGAATTAAAAACCTATGCGAAATCTTTGCAAGATGAAATATTACAGGTAGATGGTGTCGCAAAAGTTGCTCTAAGCGGTACGTTGCAAGAAGCTATTTTTGTTGAAGTGTCACGAGAAAGTGCTACAGCTTTAGGTGTTTCGGTTAACAATGTTTATCAGGCGTTAGAGCAGCAAAACACGATTACCTCTGCAGGTAATGTGGTGGTAGGTGACCAGCGTATTACGATAGATCCGTCGGGTGGTATTGATTCTGTTGAAGCGATTAGAAATTTAGTAGTGACGACAACAACCCAAGGCTCGTCTTCTAAACTGATTTATTTAAAAGATATTGCGCATGTGTGGCGCGGTTACCAAAACCCGCCGCGTTTACTCCATCGTTATAACGGTGAAACGGCTATTGGCCTTGGTATTGCGGGTCAACTTGGCGGTAATATTGTGAAAACAAGTGAAGCGATTGATCAAAAAATTCAAGAAGCAGAGAGTCGTCGACCATTAGGCATGGAGCTGCACGAGTATTATCATCAGGGTAATATTGTTGATCTAGCCGTAAAAGATTTTGTGGTTAATGTGATGGCCGCATTAGCGATTGTGATAGTGACCTTGTTGATATTTATGGGGTTAAAGTCTGCCATTGTAATTGGCGCCATATTATTGCTGACTATTGCGGCGACCTTGGCCACCATGAGTATGATTGATATTCCTATGCACCGTATTTCACTGGGTGCATTAATTATTGCCTTAGGCATGATGGTTGATAACGCTATTGTCGTGACGGAAGGTATTTTAATTTGCGTACAGAAGGGACGTAAAAAGTTAGCCATAGCGAAAGAAATTGTTACTCAAACTAAGTGGCCATTATTAGGCGGTACATTAGTTGGCATTATTGCCTTTGCACCCATTGGCTTAGCGCCGGGTTCGACCGCTGAATATACGGGGCATTTGTTTTGGGTGATATTAATCTCCTTATTATATAGCTGGGTGTTTGCTATCACTCTAACGCCTTTGTTTTGCTTTTGGTTATTCAATGAGTTGAAAGCGACAGCCAATGAACCCGTAGCTGATAACGCCTTTTTTCGGGTCTATAAAGAGTGTGTCCATAAAGCCATTTCGATTCGTTGGATAACCGTTGGTGCGGTTGTCGGTATTTTTATGGCATCAGTTTGGGGTTTGCAGTTTGTGAAAGAGGGCTTTTTTCCTGCATCGACTACACCGCAAGTTGTTGTGGATTATTGGTTGCCCGAAGGCGCTAACATTGCCAAAACACAAAGCGATATTCAGCAAGTTGAATTATTTGTTAAAGACTTGGACGGTGTGACGGATATACAAACTAGTATTGGCGCAGGTGGTATTCGCTTTATGTTGGTGTATTCACCAGAGTCGGCCAACGAAGCTTATGGTCAGCTATTAATTAAAGTCGATGACTATAAAAAAATTGATGGGTTAATTCCTCAAATTCAAACTTACCTTGATGACAATTACGCTAATGCGCAATCTAAAGTGTGGCGCTTTCAACTAGGACCCGGTGGCGGTTCTAAAATTGAGGCCACATTTAAAGGGTCTGATCCTGTGGTATTGCGACAACTCGCTAACAAAGCGAAAACGATTATGATTGCGGACGGTGGTGCATTATCTATTAAAGATGATTGGCGCCAACCTGTGAGTATCATCGAGCCTATATATTCCGAAGTAAAAGGCAGTCGAGCGGGTATTTCACGAGCCGACTTATCGCAGGCACTACAAACGAATTTTTCAGGTCGTTCGGTGGGCGTTTATCGTGAAGGTGATGAACTTATTCCTATTATTTCTAGAGCGCCAGCTAATGAACGTGTCGGTATTGAGGATATTCGCAATATTCAAATTTTAAGTTCAGCGACGGGCCAGCTTGTGCCTATTCAACAAGTTGTTGACGGGTTTAACACCGTATGGCGCGATGGTGTGCTTAAACGAGAAGATAGAATATGGACGATTAAAGCGCAATCAGATCCATTCCCCGGTGAATTAGCATCAAGCTTACATAAACGCTTAAAGCCTGAGATAGAAGCTATCGCCTTACCGGATGGCTACACACTAGAATGGGATGGCGAATATGGTAACTCTAAAGATTCTAATGAAGATTTAGCATCGACACTGCCGTTAGGTTTGTTAGCAATGGTCTTAGTGGTATTTGTGTTATTTGGTAAGGTGCGACAACCGGTGATTATTTGGTTAGTCGTCCCTTTAGCCATTGTGGGTGTCGTCGCGGGTTTACTGTTAATGGAACTGCCTTTAGAGTTTATGGCGATACTAGGCGTACTCTCTTTATCTGGTTTGTTAATTAAAAATGCCATTGTGTTAGTGGACCAAATTGATTTTGAAATTAGCAGTGGTAAGCCACGTTATACCGCGATTATTGAGTCAGCCGCTAGCCGTTTACGACCCGTGATGATGGGGACGTTGACGACGGTATTAGGTGTATTGCCACTCTATATGGATGCATTTTTTCAATCGATGTCGGTCGTACTGATTTTTGGATTATTATTCGCAACCCTAGTAACGCTGATTATTATTCCAGTGCTATATAGTATTTTCTTTAATATTAAAGCCGACGAAAGGTAGAGACGTAAATTATGTTATTTTCATTGAACCGCTTTTCATTGAGTAAATCGACACTTTCAAACGTTATTATTATGTCAACCGTGACCACGCTGATATCTAGTTGTGGGTTTATGTCGGGGGAAAAAAGCGAATCAACGATAAAAAATAAGTTAGAAGAACAGACCGCTATTACTGCTGCTCAATGGGCCACTAAAGCAGATGCCAGCGACATTGAAGTTAATTGGCTTGAGTCGTTTAATGATTCACGACTAAGAGCACTAGTGAGTGAGGCACAAGCCAATAACCGTAACTTATTAGCCGCAGCGGCCAGTGTCGAAAGTGCACAAGCATTAGCTAAACAGGCGGGCGCTACTTTATTGCCTAATGTCGGCTTAAGTCTAGATGGTGGGCGCTCAGGCTCTAGAGATGGCGATATTGCGCCTATTGATAGTCGCGGTATTGGTTTGCAAGCTAGCTGGGAAGTGGATTTATGGGGGCGTATTCGCAGTGGCGAACAGGCTGCGGCCAATAGTGCTCAAGCAGCTCAAGCAGATTTCCGTTATACCCAGCATTCATTAGCGGCAACCACAGCGAAAGCCTATTTTTCTTTAGTAGAATCCAACAATCAAATTAAGGTTGCACGTGAGCGTTTAGCGATACTGGATGAAACATCCCGTATCGTGAATGTTCAATATGAAAATGGCATCGTGTCGGCTCAGGATGTATCGCTCACGCGCTCCGATAGTGCCAGTGCGCGTGAGCAACTAATCACCTTAGAAGGTGCGCAGCGAAATGCAGCGAGAGCCTTAGAGGTGTTATTGGGGCGTTATCCTAGCGCAGAGTTGACAGTTGCTTCTCTATTGCCTGCACCACCACCTGCGCCACCTGCAGGCATACCCTCGGCATTACTTGAACGTCGCCCAGATTTAGTCGCCGCCGAAAGAAGGGTGGCTGCGGCCTTTAATAAACGTGAAGCGACAAAAGCGGCACGCTTACCTTCACTTAGCTTAACCGGTAGCGTTGGTGGTTCGTCTAGTTCGCTTGCGGATGTATTAGATCCTGCCAATACGGTGTGGCGTTTAGGCACTAATTTATTAGTGTCTATTTTTGACGGCGGTTCTAAGCAGGCACAGATTGATGCTGCATCAGCAGAACAAAAACAAGCGCTATTGACTTATGGTCAGTCGGCACTAACAGCGTTTAGTGAAGTTGAAACCGCACTAGATCAAGGTATTGTATTAACACAGCGTCAGCGGGAACTCGCTACTGTAGAAAAAGAAGCGCAAGAAGCTTATCGTATTGCGAGTTTACGATACCAAGAAGGCGAAATTAATTTGTTAGATGTGCTGGCTATTCAGCAACGTTTAATTAGCGCAAAAACAAGCCTAACTACTTTGCAGCGCTTGCAGCTTGATCAAAGAACTGACTTATATATGGCGCTGGGTGGTCGTTGGTAGACAGTAACGCTCTTTTCTATCTCAATCATCACTTTTTACCCATGTTGGGCGGGTCAAAAATAACCCGTATGGCGCTTTTTTCTGTTCTCTTAGCCCTTGAATAAGGGTTAATCCCCTACGTTTATGACTATTGACTCCGTACTTGCTGCTTTCACATATTGGCACTAAAACTGCAATTGCTCTTATTCTTTATCAGCAAATTTGCGTATGTTATGGTCGACAGCTTTCCTCCTTTTAATATTGAGTCTCTCGACGTTGATCATCAGTTAGCGATTATCGAGATCGAGAGCGATGCCAATAGAGAAACTATTGGCAGCCAATATATACGTGTGCATTCGATACAAGGGCAGGAGTCGGTCTCGCAGCCGTTTCAATTGTCAGTGGAATTACGCGCTGATGACACGAGCAACGCGGGTGCCTTATTAGATGCACACTATATGGGGCACTGGGCGAAGATAACCATAGCCATGCCAGAAGAAGGTGACTTTACCCCACGTTTTTTTCGTGGGGTGATTACCGAAATAGCCGTGGGTGCGCCCGGCATTTATACACTCACCTTGCAATCCCCCCTGCATCTACTCACGCTACGTAATAATTACTATATTTATAGTGGCTGCGATATTCGTGAGTTAATTACTCGTTTACTTGAGCATGAACTACAAGATCCGCGTTTTGCCTTACGCTTTGATTTAAGTGATAGCCCGACGCTAACACGTACTCAAGACTGGATGCAGGCGGGTGAGTCGTCGATGGATATGTTGCAGCGCATTTTGGCAAAAGCGTTTCTTAACTACTTTTTTATTCACGAAGAAAGCCGTTTAGTGTTGGTGTTTTCGGATAAAACACTGACGCCCGATACCGTGTCGATTCCGGGCTTTCATCACGGGCCATTACCATTACGCTATACCTTTAGCTCTGTTGAGCCGCTGCGGTCACAGCAATATGATGTTTTTGCTAATTTACGTTATTCCGTAAAAATGATGCCCGCCAAAGTGCAAACATTATTAAGCCAAGTAGACCCTCAATGGAAAGATAATACGGTAGCTAACTTTAATAGTTATAGCGCGCAAGATAATAGCGCATCATCGACAGTCGGTTTTCAGCATTACTGGAATTATGATTACGGCGTTAATGATAACGAAGCCAAAGATCAACAACGTAAAATTGCGCAACAAATTAGTACTGAAACCGGTACCTTAACCGGCTCAGTGTATAACCCACTATTAAGTCCGGGTTACTGTTTTCAACTCTTTAACCCCCTGCTGGATAAAAGCGATAACGCAGAAAAAGTAGAAGGTAAGGGGCGGCCTGAGTTCGACCAGAAAATTTATGTCGTCACTAAAATTGAGCACAAATTTAGTGGCGAGACAGGTTATACCGGTAGTATAGAATCGACTGAAGTTGTAACAAAGGGTGACGAAACGGAAAAAACATTTTTAACGCCTTTTTCTATGCACAGTACACAGCAAGGGAGTGTATTGGCCAAAGTGCTCGACCACGAAAAGCCCGTTGGCTGGCGCTATCGCAGTAAAAATAATTTTCAACCCGAAAAAGGCCAAGTGTTTTTTGAAGGGAACCTCGAACACAATGGAGAGTGTCACGGTGAGGCCGGCTGTTTAGTGCAATTGGCGACCGGACAAAAACACTGGGTCGTGCTACCGCGTTCGTCGCAATCTGTGCCAGAAATTAATTCCATGGTGATGATTGGGCGCGGCAGTAATGAGAGCGAGCAGCCGGAGCTACAGCAGGTGTTAGCCTCTCATGGTTCAAAAGTGATTCAGCCGCCTGATCGTCGCAATGCATCATGGCAGGCTAATACCAATTGGGGTAGCAGCTACTCCACCAGTTATGGCGATAATATGAGCATCCATTTTGGTCATATGGCGCAAACTAATTTACCGCAGGCAGTGCGTCTGGTTGAAGGCGCCTACGATAATATTGGTATGGCGGGTACACAGTATGGGAGTACCAGTTATAACAAAGGTGGTTCGTGGAGCGTGTCGCTCAGTGGCAATGAGGCCAACCCAGATGTAGGTGTTATTGGTGCTTCTATTTCGCAAGGCAGTAGTTTTGGTGAATCTCACACCGCTCATAGTTATAACTATGGGTCTACCAAGGTTAGTGAAGGTTATTCCGAAACGGGTAAGAGCGCTAATGTTTCTGTTGTGGGCAAGTACACTCCAAGTCCAGATTTACAAAATCCGAGTTTTATTAATGGAAAACTGCCAAAAGATATTAGTGAATATACCGATGAATTATCGAACGGCGATACCTTTAGCCGATCATCAGTGCTGGGGCGATCTATCAATTGCAACGGTGTGGGTATCAGCGCGCCGGATGTGTCTATTGGGAGTTTAATACCCGGTACGCACTATAACTCTTCAATCACTTTGGGCATTAGCGAAAATATTAGCAAAACCTTAGGCGCTACCTTTAACGATTCGTTAATGGTAGGAATGTCTTTTAGTAATAGCATCACGTGTGCGGCACAGTTTAGTAACTCCCTCACTATTGGTGCCATTATGAATATAGATACCCGCATCGCTGGCACGACCAGTCTATCAACAACTATTGGCCCTTCCTTTAATTACGGTTTACAAATTGCCGATACTTTTTCTCAATCAACGACGATTGGTTCTAGCACTAATATGCAAACTAATCTTACGGATACTAAAAATATTAGCACCACCATTGGTAGTGCAACTGATGCCTCTACCTATATTGGCGCAAAAAATTCGACCAGTACTTTCGTGGGTGCAACCAATGATGTGTCTGTCAATGTCGCGAATAGAAATTCATCCAGTGTCACCGTGGGTGCGAGTAATGAATCGTCGGTGAATGTTGCCGCCAAAAAATCGACCAACGTCTTTGTAGGCGCAACCGATGATACGTCAATTAACGTAGCCGCACGTAAATCGACGAGTATTTCTGTGGGCGTATCAGACGATACCTCGATTAGTTTAGCTGCGAGTAATTCCACGAATGTATCCATCGCTGCAAAAGCCGATACCAGTTTAAATATCGGCGCTTCCACCTCAATGAGCTTGAACTTAAGCGCCAGCGTTGCTCTAACTAATACCCTGTCCGCCTCCGCTTCTATAACTAATACGGCAAGTGCTAGTGTCGAGTTAATTAACTCACTAGCCGCCACTGCAAAAATCATTAACCAAGCCAGTGTTGATTTTGAAATGATTAACGGTGTGACAAAAGCCGAATCTGATCTTCGCCAACAAGCTAAGTTAAGAGCCACGATTGCTGAAGTGGTATCGGGTATGGATTTAAAAGTATGATGTATCTGGCTAAACGTTATATTAAGGCCATGTTTTTAGATGTCGAGTGGATGCCGGCTCAAGTCCGGTATGACGTAGTCTTTAAAAATATCTCGTCATTCTGGAAAGCGTTTTTTGCTTATCCGGAATCCATTTTTTCAGTTTTTCGATATATACCAAGTAAAAACTGGCGTGATACTACTGAGTTATCACGGACGCCATAATGCAAATCATTAAATCCAACCGCCTAGGTTTAATCCATAAAACCTACCACCTGCATCATCATCGTTTTGCAGTCGGGGCGTTGGCTTTTTTTAGTTTGCAAAAAAATACTCAGCACCCACTTATTGAGTACGACCAGTGGCCGAGAGTGATGGGGCAGCTACCAGAGGGGCAAGCATTAGATATTGGTTATGTTAAGCCTCGTGGAGAAGCCCTCGTATGTGCTAATGGATATTTTCACCAGCACGGTTTGTTTTATCGCTCATCGCCTTGCCTTGAGGTGGGGGGCCTTGAATTGGGGGAGCTTGGAATAGGTGGTATCAAAAAATCCGTACGATTACCTCATTTTTCTCGCTTTAAACAATCACAAAAAAATCCCTTAAACCAATTTATGCCCTTAGATGTGCTCGATAAGCAGCGCAGCCGTTATAACGGTACCTATGATAAAAAGTGGTTGGATACCGTGCATCCGGGGCTGCCCACAGATACCGATGAACGTTTATTTAATACCGCCAGTAAAGATCAGCAACTGAAAAAGGGCTTATTAACCACGCCGTATTTTTCACCCAATACCGCTTATCGCCTCACGGATATGCATGCGGATAAAGCCTGTATTGAGGGGCATATTCCCAATATTCGCGTACGTGCATTTGCGCAACTCAATGAGTCGTCGAATAAGGATATTACCGAAATCGATACTGTGTTAGAAACCCTCTGGTTTTTTCCTGAAGTTGATATTGGTGTGGCTATTTTTCGTGGAGAAATTGCGGTACAAGATAGTGATGGCCTCGACGTTAATGCTTTGCTACTCGCTTATGAAAGTGCGGATGATTCCCCACGGTCTATCGACTATTACCAGAATGTACTATCTCTGCGTACCGATATGAAAACAGCGATGGCGCATGTGTTTAACGAATCACAATTGATGCCAGAAAAAACCGAAGAAGAAAAGCAAGCATTAGCGCAGTTAGTTACGCAAAGTGAGAAAGAAGAAAAAGTGGCGGTAGATAAGATGCGCCAACAGATTTTGCAGCAAGCAGAAGAGATCGTGCAAAAAAAATTACCAATAGGCGCGCCCGGGCAACAAGAAGCCAGTGACGCTTTAGCGGTTCATCAATCGAAATCTGCAGATGGTTCTATTCAAGCACTTTCTGCCCAAGCACCTTCTTCGCAAAACTCTCCTTATGATATACCGACTATTCCTAGCGCCGTACTTGCCAGTGGAGATTTTGATCTTACTGATATGTTGGCAGCCACTGACCAATTACAAGTCACACTAGAACAAGAAATGGCAGAAAAGCAGGCAGAGTTAGAAACGTTGGCAGGGGGGTATCAAGAACAGTATGCGGATCAGCCGGCTAACCATACCGCTGCCACCGAAGAAACAGTAGATGATGTCAAACTGCGTCTATTAACCCCTGTTTACGTAATGGCTACAGATTTAAAGGAAAAGCAGCAAGCTGCAGCAACAAAAACCATTGGCGATATTATTCAAGATTTGCCCGAAGCCGCCAAACAACAACTCGATAATGCTGACGAACTCGATCCCAATACTTTGGCGCAAGCCTACGACAAATTGTTAGTCATGCAACGACAGGCTAGGCAATCGGCAGTGCAAAGCACACCGCTAAAATTACTAAGCAGTGATGTGCAACAACAAGCAAAAGTATGGGTGCTTGAACTGATTAGTACTGGCGAAAGTTTAGCCGGACGAGATTTATCACACCTTGATTTATCGGGTGTTGATTTCTCCGGTTTAGATCTACGCGATGTGATGTTTGAAAATGCCATTCTTGATCACTGCTTATTTGTTAACGCCAATATGGCCGGTGCAGTTTTTGCCGGAGCACAATTACATCATGCCAACTTGAGTGATGCAGTACTCAACAATACAAATTTTAGCCAAGCAAAAGGTGAGGCAACGCAATTTACTCGTGCAATACTTGATAACAGTACGCTAACTGAAAGCCATTTTACCGGTGCTGATTTTAGTTTTACTCAGGCCGACAATATAGTGGCGACAACGGCTGTGTTCACTCATAGCCTATTTACTGCAGCAGTGATCAGTAAAAGCCTATTTAACGACACCGATTTTTCTCATTCTCAGTGGAAAGAAGCAGTGCTTAAAGAATCCATCTTTATGCAAGCTAATTTGCAGCAATCTCATTGGGTATCGGCTGATTTACAAAAATGTATCTTTGTTGATGCGCAGGGGCAAGGCGCTAATTTTAGCCGCGCTCTATTAGATAAAGTCCAGTTTAGCAGCGAGGCCACATTAGCGTCTGCCAACTTTAGCGAAGCACATTGTACAAGCTGTGGTTTTAGAAATGTAAACCTTAAACATTTATGCGCGCGCCGTGCAGTATTTATTGAATGCGATTTTGGCGATGCAAAACTGCATAAATCCGATCTGGCTCAAGTCATTATCAAACGCAGTTTAATGAGCATGGCACAACTTGATTCTGCCCATTGCCGCGACGCATTATTCAATGAGGCAGTTATGCGAAAAGTGAACCTTGAAAATAGTGACATAGTAGGCGCAACATTTTTTAACTGCACCCTAGAAGATAATATTTTACAGCACACCTTAACAAGAAATATCAATGTGAATCCGCAGGCGTCACTTAAATAGTGATACCGGATCAAGTCCGGCATGACGATGGTGTGGCGATGGTATGAGGAAAGGGTAGAGTGAGATATTGATAAAATATAGTCCGTCATGCTGATGTCGGGTCAATACCGGATCAATACCGGATCAAGTCCGGCATGACGATGATGGTGTGGCGGTGGCATGATGATGGTATGACGGTGGTGTGGCGGTGGTATGACGAAGTAAAAAGTAAATGCGAAGTCAAAAGTAAAGATAGAGTGAAAGTAAAAAAATCCGTCATGCTGAACTTGATTCAGCATCCATACGATGTCAACTGTCGCCTAAGTACTATCTAGCGAAGTGATTAATACAAAAGGTAATAATAATGACTTTAGAAGAATTAAAAAATACCCTTGCGCAAGGTATGCCTATCATGAAGGTCGATCTTAGTGGTATTAATTTCTTCGGTGAAAATCTAGAAGGCGCTATATTCTTAAATTGTCAGTTTTCTGAATGCAATTTTTCTGATGCTAATATCGAGCGTGCTGTTTTTACGCAATGCCAATTACCGAATGCCTCATTTAATAATAGCGTGATGCAACAATCGAGCTTTATTGAATGTGATCTAACGGGAGCCATCTTTTCAGGTGCTATAGAAGCCGCTACTTTTTGTAATTCTAGCCTCAAAAACAGTCAGTGGAATAAAGTCGAGTTAGATAAAGCCACATTAACTAATTGTGATTTTTCACATGCTCATTTAAAAGACTGCTTTTTTCAAACCAGTATCTTAATGGAGTGCGCGACGGATGGTGCTGTGATTAATCAGTGTTCTTTCTATAACGTCACATGGACAAAAGCCGACTTTAGCACTACCGCTATAAAACAATGTGAATTCACTCAGGTACTGTTACTAGAAAGCACGGTGATCAAAAAAGATTTTTCTAATACTACCTTTACCCGTTGTACCGCTAACGATAGTGTCTTTGAAGCGTGTTTATTTACTCAGGCGAATATGACAGAAACTAACTTGTCTAAATCAACGCTCGTAAAATGCCAATTTGATGGTGCGCAATTACAGAGGGGCTTATTTATTGAGTCTGCGATTACCGAGTGTACGTTCAATGAAGCTGCGCTTGAAGGCGCTAATTTTCAATATGCTGTTATTAAAGAAAGTGCATTGAATCATGCAAAAATTAACGATGCATGGATGAAAGGGGTGTCTATTCAGCAAACCAAAATTATCGACAGCGATCTATCCAATAGCAACTTAAGCTATAGCACGTTAGATCACTGTCAGTTTAAAAAATCCAACTTTCAACGAGCGATTGTGCATAGCATGCAAGAGTCTGATTGTGATTGGAGTGGCACCAATAGAAAAGATATGGTGACAACCGAACCGGATCAACAAGCCATCGATGAAAAATTACAAGCACGAGGAATTGCCTTATGAGCGCACTCATTTATTCAAACGAATCGCAAAAAAATAGATTGCAGTCGATAAACTCAGTTGCTCATTTAAATCATCAACCTTCTATGCCCGTTGCGCTAGGTTACAGTGCTGTTGTGTTAGCCGTTGATGGTAAAAAACAATCGCAGTATCAACTGCAATTAGGTGATGTTCAACGCTCTGCTGCGTCGGCAGAAGGTTTACTAGTACAAGCCGAAGTGGGGGATACGATACTCTGCGTCGAGATCGATAATGCTTTATTTATCACGCAAGTGATACAGCGCGCCCCATCATCTACGCCACTGGTAATGTCATCGTCACGACCTATCGAATATATTGCGCCGGTTTTACGTTTTAAAGCCTTTAAAGAAATGGAATTGCTATCGGCTAATAAGTTAACGTTATCAGCCGCTGATATGGTATTGGGTGCCAGCCGAACCTTTGTGCAGCAAGCCCGTAATATGATCCAGCACGCTAAAAATTATTCGGTTACGGCCAAAGATCTCATGCGCTTAAATGGCCGGCAGCAAGTCATTATTGCTGAAGACGATATTCGCATGGATGCCAAACGAATCAATATGGGGTAAAAAGTATGTTCGCTAATACACAAAGTTATGCATTAAACCTTGGTTTTCCCGATGTGTGTAAAACGCTAGTGGCGCTTGCAGTAGTCCCCATTCCTTATCCGAATATGTCATTTACCAGTAGCGCTATCCCTAATATTTTTAATCAATTTATTACCTGCATGCCGGTACATAATATGATGACAACCGTACCGGTTTCTAACGGTAACGAAGCCGGAACTTTATTAGGTGTTGTATCTCAATTAATTTGTGGCCCTACGATTCATTTATTAGGTAGTGTAAAAATTTTTCGTAGTGTGATGCCTGCGACTAAAATGTTATCGGTATCAGGTCAAAATGGGATGGCGCTGAATATTCCCGGCAGCACACTGAGCCCTTCACAAGTGAAGGTGCTTTATTTTTCTTAATGGACAAAAGGAAGGCTTGGTTTTAATAATAGAAGGCCTGAAGACACACACTATTGAGTCGGAAGAAAATAATACACTTGGATTTCAGACTTTCGGAGGCAGGAGCCGACGTAAAGCGTATAGGGATATATTTACAGCGTGTTTGAAATTCAAGTGTATTATTTTCAAGTGCCCCGTTAGTATCTCTATATATGCTTCTACATGAGATGGGCTTAAAATGTTAACGAAAACCCTAATGCATTACCTGCAGTCCCTTCCAGCGAGTGATGAGTCACAAACGGCAAGCGGGTTTGTTTCGGCGCAGCTTTTTCATGGCTAAAACTACTATCAACGGGTAACGAGTGGGTTTGTAACGCGGTGGGTTGCGGTCTTACTGTGGCAGCATTGGATGACGGTTTAGAAGCATTTAGTTCAGAGTTACTTAACCCAGAGCCACTTAACTCAGAGCCACTTAACCCAGAACGGCTCGTTGCCGGTTGACCTTGGCTTGCGGCTCTCACCGTTATCTGCTGAGTCGCCGCTTGGCTGCTGGTACTACCCAGATAGGTTCTGGTTTTAGTGCCCGGCATAGCGTCTTGACGCGTAGGTGCTTTATTAGGGCTGACGCCATCAAAATATAACTGTTGATCATCGCTAAGTTGGTGATAGAGCACCGTCGATGAGCGAGTATCATAATTAGTCTGCGTATCAGGGGCTTGGAGTTGATTTGGCGAACGGCTACTAATCCCTATTTCATCCAACGAACGAATACGGGTTTCCGCCCCCGAAGAGGCCGCGCCACCGTAAGCCTTGCCTAATTGATAAGGCACCGATGCCTGAAAAGGATTGTTATCACCTCCCACAGAGCCCTTTCCCATAGAATCATCACGCACAACACGAACCATTTGTGCGTAGTTTCTTAGCGGTGGTGGAGTGTTTTGGCTCATAGATTTGATTTGACCCTATCGTTTCACATTAGTATCTGACCAAGTGGTATCGTGATCATTTTATAGTATGCCACTAATTATAGAATATTATAACAAGGGGCTCGTATATAAGACTCTATTTTGTTTTTGTCGTCCCCGGCCAAACAATATGCGTGCTGCTAATATAGCGATCATTCAATAGGCGTTGATAGCGAGTGAGTTCATTTTTACTCTCAAGTGGCCCTAGAGCTAGCACGAACCACTGTCGTTGTTGGTTTTCTACTTTGAAAATAGCAGGGGTAATGAGTAGCGTTGATAGTTTGTCGCTGATTTTTTCTGCGTCGAAAGCGGCATTTTTTAGTGAACCGAAAATACCTAATTGCAAGCCATAGCTTGCCGGTGTTTTATCATCTGGTTCTATTGCCAGTAACGATTGCGAATAGCGTAGAGCATCTGCAGGAAATGGCGTGGTGAGCGAATCGTCTATGATCGTAAAGCGAGGAGTGGGTGTTGCGAGTATATCGGTATCGGCAGAATAAGGCGGTAGGTACAGGCTAAACCCAACCCCTATGGCGAGTAAAATGAGTACCAATGTGCCGAGTGCTTTGATCATTATTGGGTAGCCATTATCGGTCGAGTAATCGGGTTATACTGTTTTTAATCAACAGCCTTTGATGCGTGAAAATACAATCACTGTCGCTAAATATCAGTAGACAAGTATATTACAAAGCCTGTCTCAATAGGGTACTGTATACCGTCATTTTTTCTAATCACGCGTGCCTTGTTACTTTTTGTTATTTTATGCCCAAATCAGTTATGTCAGAAGTATCAGTGTCGCCAGTGCATACCTTTCTCATTGATGCCTCTATTTACATTTTTCAGTATTATTTTTCACTGCCCGACCATTGGTTTAGTGAAGATGATAGCTACCCTACGGCTGCTGTCTATGGTTATACGACCTTTTTAGTACGTTTGCTTAAAAAACACCAGCCGCAACGTATTGCCACTTGTTTTGATGAAAGCCTTGATCAGTGTTTTCGTAATGAAATTTATCCCGGCTATAAAAGCAGCCGCGCATTACCCGACGAAGCTCTCGCTTTTCAATTGCGTGCCTGCCAGACCATTACTCAATTATTAGGTATTACGACTTACGCTAGTGAACGTTATGAAGCGGATGATTTATTGGGCAGCCTTTATCGGCAATGTCAGCGCAGTGTGGCGCCTATTGCCATACTCACACGAGATAAAGATCTTGGGCAGTTATTACAGCGGCCGCAAGATTGTCTATGGGATTATGCTGCAGATAAGCGTTTGTATCCTGAAGATGTGACGCAAAAAATGGGTGTTCGCCCGGATCAACTTGTTGATTACCTGGCATTGGTAGGCGATGCGATTGATGATATTCCTGGTGTGGCCGGTATTGGTGCAAAAACAGCTGCTACGCTACTGAGTCGTTACCAGACGATAGAGACATTATTAGCCGATATTTCTTCGTGGGTGATAACGCCACCGTTAGGTATACGCGGTGCGCGCTCAATAGCTGAGCGCTTAGATGTGCATCGTGAACAAATAGCCATGTCGCAACAGCTCGCGACGATTGTGACGGATTTGCCGCTGATTAATAGTGTTAATGCCCTAAATAGGCAGTCGGCTGATTTAGCGGCTATTCGTATCTTTTGTGAGGCGATGGGTTTTCCTGCACTGTATAAAACGATCGCGAGTATCCCCGCGTAGCCCCCGGACAACTCGCCTGCTATAATCGCCGCAAAAGTGCTTCGGGCGCTTACCATTCACGTTAACTGTTAGAGAAGTTATGTTTCAGAACCTGTCAGATCGTTTATCTAAATCCCTCAAAAAAATATCCGGCAAAGGGCGTTTAAGCCATGCGAATATTCAAGATGCATTAAAAGATGTGCGCAAAGCCTTGCTTGAAGCGGATGTGGCTTTACCGGTGGTTAAGGGCTTTATCGATAAAGTGCGTAAGCGCGCGGTAGGGCAAGAGGTTGCGCGTTCGCTGAACCCATCGCAGCAATTTATTAAAGTTGTGCAAGATGAGCTCACTGAGATGATGGGTGAGGCCAATGAAACGCTGAACTTGGCGGCGCAGCCACCGGCAGTGATTTTAATGGCAGGCTTGCAGGGTGCGGGTAAAACGACCTCGGTAGCCAAGTTAGCTAAATATTTAAGCGAGCGTGAAAAGAAAAAAGTCATGGTCGTGAGCGCCGATGTGTACCGTCCAGCGGCGATTCAGCAATTGGAGACCTTAGCTGAACAAGTGGGTGCTGTTTTTCATCCGTCATCAACCGAGCAGCAGCCAGTCGCGATTGCTAACGAGGCGATTAGTGCGGCTAAAAAGCAACACCTTGATGTTGTGATTGTCGATACCGCTGGCCGTTTAGCGATTGATGATGCCTTAATGGCGGAAATTCAAAACCTACAAAAAGCCATCAACCCTGTCGAAACCCTCTTCGTGATTGATGCGATGATTGGTCAAGATGCCGTTAATACCGCAAAAGCGTTTAACGATGCTTTGCCGCTAACCGGTGTGATATTGACGAAAGCCGATGGCGATGCACGTGGTGGTGCTGCTTTATCTGTGCGTGCAACCACGGGCAAGCCTATTAAATTCTTAGGTATGGGTGAAAAAGTTGACGCCCTAGAGCCTTTCCACCCTGATCGTATCGCATCGCGTATTTTGGGTATGGGCGATGTGCTGTCACTGATCGAAGAAGTTGAGCGCAAAGTCGATAAAGAGAAAGCGCAGAAGTTGGTCGAAAAAGTCCAAAAAGGTACGCGCTTTGATCTCAATGATTTAAAAGATCAGTTTCAGCAAATGAACAATATGGGTGGCATGGGTGCCATGCTGGAAAAAATGCCCGGTATGGGTAACATGGGGCAAATGGTTGAGCAGGCTGATATGGGTGGTCAGTTCAAAAAGATGGAAGTGATTATCGACTCGATGACGCCTGCAGAACGTAAAAACCCTGACGTGCTTAATGGCTCGCGTAAGCGTCGTATTACCGCAGGTTCGGGTACGCAGTTGCAAGACCTTAATCGTTTGCTCAAACAGCACAAGCAAATGGCAAAGATGATGAAGAAGATGAAAGGCGGCGGCATGGCTAAAATGATGCGCGGCCTTGGCGGTATGATGGGAGGCGGTGGTGGCTTACCTCCCGGTGGAATGCCTCCAGGTGGTGGTTTGCCGCCGGGTTTAGGTAAGTAATCCCATCTACTTAATGCCAGTGAATTCGAACAGATAAAACAGCCGCATTTTGCCGTGGTTGTTTTATTGTCTAATGCTATACATATCTCGTTATTTCCCGTAGAATACGCCGCCTTCATGGTGCCGCATACGTTTGTGCATCCTGAAAATATTATGTTTGTCTTGCCGTGAGGCAATACTCTTTTATTGAATGATAGGAATTAAATTAAGATGGTTACGATTCGTTTAGCCCGTAGCGGCTCTAAAAAACGCCCGTTTTACCACCTAACGGTTGCCGACAGCCGCAGAGCGCGTGATGGCCGTTATATTGAGCGTGTAGGTTTCTTTAACCCCGTTGCTCGTGGTCAAGAAGAGCGTTTACGTGTTGATAATTCACGTGTTGATCATTGGGTCAGCCAAGGCGCGCAGTTGTCAGACCGCGTTGCAAAATTATTAAAAGATCAGGCAAAAGCAGCGGCGTAATGCCTCTGTTTCGTAATACGTTTAGGATAACTCGTTTACATGTCTAATCTACTAAACGTTGGGCGTATTACTAGTGTTTTTGGCATTAAAGGGTGGGTGAAAATCCATTCGCAAACCGAGCCACCCGAAAATATTTTTAACTACCAACCGTGGTATTTAAAAACTCAGCATGGCGTAAAGCCAACTCAGTTGAGCGAGTGGCGGCCTCACGGTAAAGGGTTTGTTGCACAAATTGTGGGCGTCGATGATCGTAATGCTGCGGAGCTATTATGCCCCGTGACCATCGCGGTAGAGAAAGACTTACTAGCCACGCTAGATGATGGCGAATTTTATTGGCATCAATTAGAAGGCTTACGAGTCATTAGTGAGTTCTCAGGTCAAGTCCATGATTTTGGTACAGTGAAAAAGCTCTTGCCGACGGGTGCTAACGATGTGTTAGTGGTTATCGGTGATGAGCAAAGTATTGATCAGAAAGAACGATTAATACCCTACGTACCAGAACAGTTTATTACCGACATTAATATCACCGAAGGTGTTATTCGTGTTGAGTGGGATCCTGAATTTTAGAATTATTAAGCAAATTGGGGAGTGAACAATGCGCGTTGCCGTTATTACATTATTCCCCGAAATGTTTGCAGCATTAACCGATTACGGTATTACTGGTCGAGCGGTGAACAATACGTTGGTCGAGGTGAAAACCATCAACCCTCGTGAGTTTACGCAAGACCGTCACCAAACAGTGGATGCTCGCCCTTACGGCGGTGGCCCTGGTATGGTGATGATGGTCGAGCCATTAGCGGCTGCATTAGCAGCAGCAAAAACATGGTTGGACGCCGAGCGTACGCCTTGCAAGGTGATTTATTTGTCACCCCAAGGGCGAGTGTTAGATCAGTCGGGTGTGGCCGAATTAGCAAGCAGTGCAACTTCGCAAAACCTTGTGTTGATTGCGGGTCGTTACGAAGGGATCGATGAGCGCTTTTTGCAAACCAGTGTCGATGAGGAATGGTCTATTGGTGACTATGTTCTCAGTGGCGGTGAGTTGCCAGCAATGGTGTTGTTAGATGCTGTCATACGTTTGCTGCCCAATGCTTTAGGGCATCAGGATTCAGCCGCAGAGGATTCGTTTAGCGATGGTTTGTTAGATTGCCCTCACTATACGCGTCCCGAAGAGTACCAAGGCCAACACGTGCCGTCAGTGCTTATGTCGGGTAATCATGCAGCGATTAAACAATGGCGATTAGAGCAATCGCAACAACGGACGAAGCAACGGCGTCCGGATTTACTCAAAGATTAAAGGATTAGTGGGGTCAGAGTCACGACTCTGACCCCACTAATCCAACACTACATGTTCTAGCTGTGAAGCTACACATTTTTATTGACTAGGAAAACATCATGACGAACAAAATCATTCAGGAATTAGACAAAGAGCAAATCAAAACTGATGTGCCTGAGTTCTCACCAGGTGACACTATTGTTGTTCAAGTTAAAGTTAAAGAAGGCAGCCGTGAGCGTCTACAGGCATACGAAGGTGTTGTTATTGCCAAGCGTAACCGTGGCGTAAACTCTGCATTTACCGTGCGTAAGATTTCACACGGCGTAGGCGTAGAGCGTACATTCCAACTGCATAGCCCACTCGTTGATAGCATTGCGGTTAAGCGTCGCGGTGATGTCCGTCAAGCGAAACTATACTATCTTCGCGAACTTACAGGTCGTGCAGCTCGTATTAAAGAAAAGTTGGGTTAATCGACTTTTTCAAGAGGTTCGCCTCTTGCGTAAAAAACCGAAGCATTGTCTTCGGTTTTTTTATGCATGGAGTTTGTATGTAGTGATAAATTGAGATCGCATTTACGCTTTTAGAAGCGTATAAAGTCTATTGGTTTAATACAGTCTTGATTTTTTTGAGTTGCAAATTATTGTGTTGATATCTTGTGTTCACGAAATATTAACAACCATGATGTGCGCGAAGAACATTAATTCATCCGTCTGTATTATATCAATGACTTAACTAAAGGATGTCAACATGACCATACATACTTTACTCGATGAAATGTGGCGGGACTATTTAGCGTTTAACCCTGAAGTGCAGCGTATACACCAACTGTTAGCGGATCAGAATAATGGCGATATTGTGAATGATCATATCGCGTTGCGTACGTTTGATTGTCATCACTTGGGTATTGCGACGCTAGCCGCGCCGTTTTTGGTGCAGGGTTATGATTACGCCGGTGAGTATCATTTTACCGAGAAAAAACTCTACGCCCAGCATTTGGAGCATAGCGACTCACGGTTGCCTAAGGTGTTTATCAGTGAGCTGAAGGTGGGGTTGTTATCGAAAAGTGCCCAGCAGTGTATCGAGGGTTTGGTGCAGCAAGTTGATGCATCACAATTAGATCGTGATGATTTTTGTTATTCAGGGCGGCCGTGGCATGTGAGTTATGCGGATTATCAACAGTTATTGGCCGAAAGTGAGTATGCCGCGTGGATGGCAGCATTTGGTTATCGTCCCAATCACTTTACGGTGTTTGTGAATGCTCTGTCTTCTCATGATAGTTTAGAGTCGCTCAACGCTTATCTGGCCGCAAATGATGTTCAATTGAATACTGCCGGTGGTGAGATTAAAGGTAGTCCCGAGCAATATCTTGAGCAGTCGTCAACGCTAGCTAATACCATTGATGTCGTGTTTAGTGATCAAGCAGCGCGTATTGCCAGTTGTTATTATGAATTTGCTCGCCGTTACCCTTTGCCGAGTGGTGATCTGTACCAAGGCTTTGTAGCAAAATCGGCAGATAAGATTTTTGAAAGTACTGATGTAGCCCGTTAGTACGAGGTGCTATTTCAAATAAACGAAATGCCCAGTGAACTTTCCTCGAATAAAGCCTTCATAAACAGGGCATTAATAGCATTTTTGGCGTATATATTAAACATGAGTATAGTTTCGCCGTTGAGTCGTGGTTTTTGTGTGCAGGTGTACGCAGCCACCCAAAGAAGTATTTTTAGGAGTGAGTATGTCTGTAGTTCGGTTTTCCTTTCAGTCGCCTTATGTTTTAGCTGTGCTGTTTACGGCATTGTTACTGGCTAGCCTTATGGTTAGCCATAGCGTAGTAGCGCAGCCGATTAAGTTACCTGTGCAAAACACCGAAGAGGCGATCCCACAAGGTATTGCCAATACTATTATTCGCCGTTTACAGGAGGCCCGTTCTGATATTGAAATTTCCAATTTACGACGATCCCCTTTAGAAGGTATCTATAAGGTCGATCTTAATGGTCAATTGGCCTTTGTGAGTGAAGATGGTGGGTTTTTAATATCCGGTGAAATGTACCAAATTAACCCCGGTTATCTACTGAATCTGCAAGAAGAAGAGCGGCGTGAACAAGAGGTTGCATTTGCGCCTAAGCGTGCACGGATGTTGGCGGCCATTGATACGAAAGAAATGATCGTTTATTCACCGGAAGAGAAGAAGGGGCATATCTATGTATTTACCGATATCGACTGCGGTTTTTGTCGTCGTCTACATAGCCAACTTGATCAAATGTTAACTATGGGGATTGAAGTACGCTACTTGGCTTTTCCTCGTGCCGGAGTGAACTCACGCAGCGCAGAAAAATTGATTACTACTTGGTGTTCGGATAATCCGCAATCATTGATGACGCGTTTTAAGCGCGGAGAAAATATCGCATTAAGTAATTGCGAGCGTCACCCCATTTTTGATCATTATATGTTGGGGCAAGATGTGGGTGTAACCGGTACGCCAGCAATCGTCTTGGAGTCCGGTCAGCTGATACCCGGTGCTGTTAGCCCTGAGCGTTTAGCGCGAGAAATGGGTATTTAACTGTACTTTTACGGTCGCTTCTAGCGGCTTATTACCGTGATATTTCCCTCTTGCTTTTATCTCCCTTTCCCTAGGGGCAACGCTTGATGCCCCTGCATTTTATGCGGTTGACACGCTGAGTTCTCACGCGTAAGGTTGCTCTCTTTTTGATCCTATGCTGCCTATTCTGGGCGGTATTTCTATTGCATATTTGAGGAGAAAGTTTTGAAACCGGTAAAAGTAGGGCTTTGTGGTCTTGGCACTGTGGGCAGTGGTACGTTTAACGTATTACAGCGTAATATTGAAGCGATTCAAGCACGCGCTGGCTGTACCATTACCATCGCGCAAGTGGGTGCGCGCCGAGATAACCCTGCTTGTGATCTTACGGGTATTAATGTTTCTCGTGATATCTTCGATGTGGTTAACAATCCAGACATTGATATTGTTGTTGAACTCATTGGGGGAACAACTGTTGCTAAAGACATTGTTGATCAAGCCATTGCTAACGGCAAGCATGTGGTCACGGCGAACAAAGCGCTGATAGCCGAACACGGCAATGCTATTTTTGCCGCGGCGGCTGAAAAAGGTGTAACAGTGGCTTATGAAGCGGCTGTGGCAGGAGGCATTCCGATTATTAAAGCGATGCGCGAAGGCTTAGCGGCTAATCGTATTGAGTGGCTAGCGGGTATTATTAATGGAACGGGTAACTTTATTCTTACGGAGATGGGCGATAAGAATCGCGACTTCGATGATGTGCTCGCTGAAGCTCAGCAACTCGGTTACGCCGAAGCAGACCCTACCTTTGATGTTGAAGGCATTGACGCCGCGCATAAATTAGTGATTTTAGCGTCGCTAGCGTTTGGTATGCCATTGCAGTTCGATAAAGTGTTTACCGAAGGTATTAGCAAAGTAGAAACCCGCGATATCGCTTACGCGAGCAAAATGGGTTACCGCATTAAGCATATTGGCATTGCGCGTCGTGCCGAAAACGGTATTGAGTTGCGTGTACATCCGACGCTAATTCCTCAAAAGCGTCTGATCGCTAATGTTGATGGCGTAATGAATGCAGTGTTGGTGAAGGGTGATGCCGTAGGGCCAACATTGTATTATGGCCCCGGCGCGGGTGATGAAGCGACGGCTTCATCAGTGATCGCCGATATTGTTGATATCGCACGTCTCGCTTGTCAAAATAATCAGCCTGCAGTGCCGTTATTAGGTTTCAATACGGTTAGTGATCAGTTGCTGGTGGATATTAGCCATGTTAGCACCGCTTATTATTTGCGTATGATGGCGATGGATAAGCCTGGTGTGTTATCCAAGGTCACCACGATTTTGAGTGATCACGGTATCAGTATCGAGAGTATGCAGCAGGCTGAACCTGAACAAGGAGAAGCGCAAGCGGAGATTGTGTTAATTACTAGTCAAATACAAGAACATAAATTGTTATCCGCCGTTAGTGAAATTGAAGGTCTAGACTCGATTACGAGTAATGTGTATAAAATCCGTGTTGAAAGCCTAGGCTAATAAGTAGGAACAATCATGAAATATATTAGTACGCGTGGCGATGCGCCCACGTTGAATTTTGAAGAAGCCGTTTTAGCAGGTTTAGCCACCGATGGTGGTTTATATGTCCCTGAAACGTTGCCTACATTTAGCCATGACGAAATTGCCTCATGGGCAGGTTTATCTTATGAAGCCTTGGCTTTTAAGGTGATTTCTCCGTTTGTCGACGGTGAAATTAGTGATGAAGAGTTACAGGCAATTATCGACAAAGCCTATTCGTCGTTTCGCCACGATGCGATTGCACCGCTGGTGCAAACCGCGCATAACGAATGGGTGTTAGAGTTATTTCAAGGGCCTACATTAGCGTTTAAAGATTTTGCTTTGCAGGTGTTAGGTTTATTGCTCGATCACTTTTTAAAGAAGCGTAATAAACACGTGGTTGTAATGGGGGCAACGTCAGGTGATACCGGATCGGCTGCAATCGAAGGCTGTCGTCATAGTGACAATATTGATATTTTTATTTTACATCCGCATCAGCGTGTATCGGATGTGCAGCGTACACAGATGACGTCGGTACTGGCTGATAATGTATTTAATATCGCCCTAGAAGGCAATTTTGACGATTGCCAGAACATGGTGAAAGCCAGTTTCCGCGATCAATCGTTTTTACCCGATGGTCGACAATTAGCCGCAGTGAATTCGATTAATTGGGCGCGAATTATGTCGCAAATTGTGTACTACTTTTATGCGTCTCTTGCATTAGGTGGCCCACATCGTAAGGTATCATTTTCTGTGCCTACGGGTAACTTTGGTGATATTTTTGCGGGTTATTTGGCGAAAAAAATGGGCTTACCCATTGATCAATTAATTATCGCGACCAACTCGAATGATATTCTTCATCGTTGTGTGGCTGAGAATGACCACAGTAAAAAAACATTGAATCACTCGCTATCACCCAGTATGGATATCATGGTTTCGAGTAACTTCGAACGCCTATTGTTTGATGCTTACGACCGTGATGGTGCTGCAATTAAGCAGTTAATGGAAGAATTTGCTTCAGGTTCGATGACCTTATCAGATGCAGCTTTAGCCAAGGTGCGAGAGCATTTTTCGAGTTATCGCTTAGATGATGAAGCAATGGTGAACGTGATTGCTGAAGTCTTCGAAAGTACCGGTTATTTACTCGATCCGCATACGGCCATTGGTATTGATGCTGCGCGTAAAACACGTCGCTCATCGACAACGCCTATGGTGTGTTTGGCTACCGCACATCCTGCTAAATTCCCAGAGGCGGTGCGTAAAGCAGGGCAATCAGAAGATCCAGCGTTGCCGCACCATATGGCAGATTTGTTTGATCGTGAAGAAAGATACACCGTCTTGGATAACGATATTTCAACGGTTCAGCAATTTATTGGTGATAATATCCGTTAGTATTGGGCGTGTAACGCATCGAGGGCAGTGTTAGTGCCCTCGATTTTTTAAAGTAATAATATCTTTTGATACCTCTACTATGCCTGCCATCTCTCGGCGTCAGCCGGTCTCCCATCAACTGACTTCTGCTATTCACCCATTGTTGCAACGTGTGCTATCTGCTCGTGGTGTCACACAAGATGATGACGTTAACTACCAGCTTAAACACTTGCATCCACCGACATTACTCAAAGGCTTACCCGAGGCGGTGGTTTTATTAAGTAACGCGGTACGTGAGCAAAAAAATATAGTTATAGTGGGTGATTTTGACGCTGATGGTGCTACTAGTTGCGCCTTGTCGATACTCGCATTACGTGCCATGGGTGCGCGGCAGGTCGATTTTTTAGTACCTAATCGTTTTGAGTACGGTTATGGGTTAACCCCTGAAATTGTTGAGGTTGCAAACAGTTATGCGCCTGATTTAATCGTCACCGTTGATAATGGTATTGCCAGTGTTGATGGCGTCGCTAAAGCGAAAGCCATGGGCATTGATGTGTTGGTAACCGATCATCACTTACCGCCCGATGTATTACCGCAAGCGGATGCGATCGTTAATCCTAACCAACAAGGATGTGAATTTCCCAGCAAAAATTTAGCGGGTGTGGGTGTTATTTTTTACGTATTAACGGCACTGCGTACTGCACTCCGTGAGCAACGATGGTTTGAACAACAAAATATCGCCGAGCCAAACATGGCGAACTATATTGATTTAGTGGCATTAGGCACGGTTGCTGATGTTGTGCCGTTAGATCGTAATAACCGTCTGTTGGTGCATCAAGGTTTACAGCGAATACGGGCAGGTTACACACGACCGGGTATCTTGGCGTTATTACACGTTGCCGGTAAAGATTACCAACGTATTACCAGTAGTGATTTTGGTTTTATTGTAGGGCCGCGTTTAAATGCAGCAGGGCGATTAGATGATATGTCGGTGGGCATTCGTTGCTTATTGACGGAAGATCCTAATGTGGCACAAGAGTTAGCGTCAGAGCTGGATGGCCTCAATCGAGATCGCCGAGCAATAGAGGCCTCGATGCAGCAAGAAGCGATTGCCCACCTTGATGAAATGACCATTAATGACAGCGCAGTGCCTGCTGGTATTTGTTTGTATCATGCTTCGTGGCATCAAGGCGTTGTGGGAATTGTGGCCTCGCGTATCAAAGAAAAATACTATCGCCCTGTGATTGCCTTTGCGCCTTCGGATACCGAGTCGGATTATTTAAAAGGCTCGGCACGTTCTATTCCGCCTTTACATATTCGCGATACCTTGGACGTGATTGCGACTCGTCACCCTGAGGTACTTCAGAAATTTGGCGGACACGCAATGGCCGCAGGTTTAACCTTACACAAAAAAGATTACGATGCCTTTACAGCATTGTTTGATCAAACCGTACAAGAACAGCTCTCTGCCCAAGATTTTGAAGAAACCCTGTTAAGTGATGGCATCTTGTCAGCGCAAGAAATCGCGTTATCGGTGGCACAGTCTATCGAGCAAGCTGGGCCGTGGGGGCAGGGGTTTCCAGAGCCGTTATTTGATGGCGAATTTTTTATTATTCAGCAGCGGATTGTGGGTGAAAAACATTTAAAGCTGGTGGTTTCTCCTGATGCGTCGGGCCAACATACGGTTGATGCGATTGCTTTTAATATCGACACCCAACAGTGGCCAAATACGCAAGCAACGCGAGTGCATTTGGCTTATCAGTTAGCCGTGAACCGGTTCAGAGGGCAGGAGTCGGTGCAATTTATGGTGAAACATATAGAAGTTGTGTAAAACCTACAGTGATTGAACTTAGAGCTGGCACACCTCTCTAGCGTAGTCTGGCAACTCGTCTGCACTGGGTACAGGAGTTGGCGAGCCGTTTTCATCGAGGGCTACAAACTTAAAACGTCCTTCGGTTACTTTTTCTCTTGAGCCAATACGATCACGGCGTACCCATGCTTCGACATGAACGACCATAGAGGTTGTGCCTAATTGAGCAATGTGGGTATATAGCCCAAGAATATCCCCGACTTTTACGGCGCGAATAAAACTCATACTTTCTACAGCTACAGTGACTACTCGCCCCTGAGCACGTTGGCCAGCACAAATACCTGCTGCAATATCCATTTGTGATAATACCCAGCCCCCAAAAATATCGCCGGCGGCATTTGTATCCGAGGGCATGGCAAGTGTGCGTGTTGTGAGTCGTCCCAGTGCATCTTCTTCAGACATAATGTTTTCTCAGTATTAAAGAGGGTGTTGCTATTTGTTCTATGAGTGTAATTTAGCCCAAAATGCGCCACATAGATAATAAGTATAGCAGCACTCGTTAGTGTGGTTTCGATAAGCTTTGTTTAGCTGCGGTGTAGTCAAAATCATGCCCGGCTTCTTCTGCACTAAAGCGCAATTCATCAAGCTGCTGATAAAAGGTAATCTCTTCATCGGGCATATAATGTAGGCAGTTACCACCAAAAAACCAGAGTAGATCTCGATTTAAAAAAGGCATCAAGTGCGAATAAGTGCTTACCACCCGTCCTGCCCACCATTGTCCTTTTTCACTCATGGATTCACTGTGCTCGCCCATCTGGCATAGTTGGTCAAGTGTATTCAGCCATTCGGTCGTTTCGTCGTCGTTGGTATCCAACGTGTCATCGCTACGACGAAACGGCGGTAAGTGAATACACGCGGCCTTAAATTCTTTGAGTAAATCTACATGATGTTTTAGGTATTGCGTATAATGCGTCATAGTTGAAAAATCACTTCAATAAATAATATTAACGCATTATAAAGTACTTGATGCGGGCAACGAACACTTTTACTCACCGAGAACGATTATGACTGAAGCACTATCCATCAGTGGTCTTAAGAAAGCCTACGATAATGGTTTTGAAGCATTAAAAAATATCGACTTAAGCGTACAGCAAGGCGATTTTTTTGCCTTGTTAGGCCCCAACGGGGCGGGTAAGTCGACCACGATTGGTGTGATTTGTTCGTTGGTGGTGAAAAGCGCGGGTACGGTGAAGGTTTTCGGTACGGATATTGACGATGATTTTTCTAAAGCGAAACAAGACATTGGCATCGTGCCACAAGAATTTAATTTTAATCAGTTTGAAAAAGTCATTGACATTGTGGCCAACCAAGGGGGTTATTATGGCTTGTCACGAGCGGTAGCGGTTGAGCGTGCAGAGAAATATTTACGCAAATTGGGTTTATGGGATAAGCGTAATAGCCCCTCGCGTAGTTTGTCGGGTGGAATGAAGCGCCGTTTAATGATCGCTCGTGCATTGGTGCATGAACCTAAGTTGTTAATACTCGATGAACCGACGGCCGGTGTTGATATTGAATTGCGTCGTTCGATGTGGCAATTTTTACGGGAAATTAATGCTGAAGGTATCACGATTATATTAACCACGCATTACTTGGAAGAGGCTGAAAATCTATGTCGGCACGTGGCCATTATTGATCAAGGACGGATTGTTGAAAATACGGATATGAAATCATTGTTGAATCGTTTAGATAAAGAAGTTTTTGTGTTGGATTTGCAAAGCGCAGTCACATCGGCGCCGGTACTGGGTGATTATTCGGTAACATGGATCGATGAAAAAACCTTAGAAGTTGAATTGCAAAAAGGCCAACCGCTAAACCCGGTGTTTGCTTTATTGGCTGAGCAATCTATTGATGTGATGAGTATGCGTAATAAGGCGAATCGCTTAGAAGAGCTGTTTGTGTCACTGGTGGAAAAGAATATGGTCGATGATACTGATGTACCTTCACAGGCTAGTGCTACAGTGGGAGTAGAATGATGAAATATTCAGAGCAGTGGGTCGCATTAAGCACAATTGTTAGAAAAGAAATTGTTCGTTTTACTCGCATCTGGGTGCAAACCTTATTGCCGCCTGTGATCACAATGGGCTTATATTTTGTGATTTTTGGTCAGCTTATCGGCTCACGTATTGGTGAAATGGATGGCTTTAAGTATATGGATTTTGTGGTGCCGGGCTTAATTATGATGTCGGTGATTACCAATGCTTACAGTAATGTTGTATCGTCATTTTTTAGTGTAAAGTTTCAGCGCAGTGTCGAGGAGATATTAGTCTCACCAACACCTAATTATATTATTTTGCTAGGATATGTATTGGGCGGCGTATGCCGAGGATTGTTAGTTGGACTAGTGGTAACGCTAGTGTCATTATTTTTTACAGACTTAAGTATACATAGCCTGCCGATTACAATTTCTATCGTATTTATGACAGCCGTTGTGTTCTCTTTGGCGGGTTTCTTTAATGCTGTTTTTGCGCGCACCTTTGATGATATTTCAATTATCCCTACGTTTGTATTAACCCCGCTAACCTATCTTGGGGGTGTGTTTTATTCGATTACTTTACTATCACCTTTTTGGCAGTCGGTATCTCAGTTAAATCCTATTTTATATATGGTGAATGCGTTTCGTTACGGTATTTTAGGTATTTCAGATATCAATATTAGCTATGCATTTGCGGGCGTATTGGTATTTACCGTTTTGCTCACCATTATTTGTTTGCGTTTGCTAGCGAAGGGGACGCGGTTGTGTTCCTAGTTCTAGGGGTGAATCGCTTATGTTATGCCAATGACTTCTACACAATAGGTTCATGTTTTTATGTCGGTTGAAAATCCATTAGGTCATCATACGGTTTACCCCAGTGTTTATGATGCAACACTACTATTTCCGATTAAACGTACGGAGTCGCGTGATAAATTGGGGTTGTCGGGTGAGTTACCGTTTCAGGGGAATGATCGTTGGACGGCTTATGAGGTGTCGTGGTTAGACGAAAGCGGTAAGCCGCAGGTGAGAGTGGCAGAGTTTATAGTGGCTTGTGATTCCCCCAATATTATTGAATCAAAATCTTTTAAGTTGTACCTCAATTCATTTAACCAGACGGTCTTCGCGCAAGAGAATGATGTGGTTTCAGTAATGTCGAATGATTTATCAGTCGCGGCTGGTGCGGCAGTATTAGTGAATTTATTGCCGCTGGATGACGCACTGCCTTTGGCGGTGAGCCAACCGATTGGGCAGTGTATTGATGATTTACCGGTAAATGCGCTCAATTATGAACCAAAACCTGAGTTGTTATCCGTATCGACAACAGAAAAAGTCAGCGAGTTAGTGTATAGCCATTTACTAAAGACTAATTGCCCCGTTACCGATCAGCCTGATTGGGCGACGGTGTTTATTGAGTATTCAGGCTTTAAAATCGACCATAGCGGTTTGTTAGCCTATATTATCTCGTTTCGAGAACATCAGGATTTTCACGAAAATAGTGTTGAGCGCTTGTTTTGTGATTTAAAACGTTTTTGTAAACCTGATCAGCTCACGGTATATGCGCGTTATACTCGTCGAGGAGGCTTGGATATTAATCCCTTGCGGACTAGTTATAAGATGGAGGCGGCAAATGGTGAGCCTGCCAGCCAATTAATATCCCAGGTGTTACGCACTATTCGTCAGTAGACTTTACAAGAGTGTCGAAGAGTATATTGCTGATTAGCGAAGTATATAGGTGAGTGTATACGCTAGATACTGAGTTGCTTTTTGAGTTTCTCTGCGGCTTTTTCTAAGCTGGAAATCACTTTCTCCCGATCATAGTTTTTGACTTTTTCAATGTCTAAGTGCATTGAGAAGCCATCGGCAGTTTGTGAGAAGTAGCTTTGCTCAACGCCCATTTCTTTACGATGATCAATCACTTGATAAACCTGTACGGGGTGAGTAAAGCCCTTTGCTTTGATGTGTCCGCGATCTTTACAGAGAATGGTGTCTTTAATAAGACTCCATGTTTCGTGAGAAATTAAAATTTCTTCCGCTTGTCCAGCCGATTCTAAGCGACTGGCTAAGTTAACATGTACGCCTAAAGCAGTATGGTCTAAGTGCTTGCTGGTACCAAATGTACCCACCGTACAATAGCCTGTATTGATACCCATGCGAATCTGTAAAGGTTTTTTGATACCCATTTCAACCCAGGTATGTTGCAATTCACGCATACGTTTGCCCATTGCAATTGCCATTGATACACAGGCGGTAGCATCTTGCTTGACACCTAATGATATCGCACTGTCATCACCAAACGTGACCATAATGGCATCGCCGATAAACTTGTCAATGGTGCCATTAAACTGCGAAACGACATTACTCATTTCAGCCAAATAGCTACTTAGCACATTGGACAGTACTTCAGCTTCTAGCTCTTCACTAAGGCTACTAAAGCCAACAATGTCAGAGAAGAAAATAGTGATGGGTTTACGTTGGATCTTGGCTTTGCGTTTGCCTTCGATAATATCCCAAGCAGATTTAGGTAAGTATTGAGAGATTTGGTAAATACGTAGCTTTTGCTCTTTAACTTCGTTAACTAGGACTTTGTGCTCATCTTCGATATCTTGGGCTTGGCGATGGTTAAAAAAGCTATATAAGCACATATAAGTAATAGCACCAACGGCAATGACGAGATGTATAGCGCTACTGGCTAATATCAATGTTTGATTTCCTAGCACAAAAAAGCCCACACCAATGCCGATGGCAAGCCCTATATTGGCAACCCCCCAATCTTTAATACCGCCATAGTAGAGAGAGCTAAAATAGATGAGTGAAATTAATACCAAGCTCGGCCAAGGGTTGTAATTAAGTTCACTAATAATTAGGCCAGTTAAAAAACCATCAATCGCAAGAATAATAACTAGCGTGGAAGTTTTCGTTTGATGATTGTTGATAAACCAAGCGATAAGTGTGTACAGGAAGATGGCCAAAGCAAGACCAATACTTAGAATGTCAGGCGTTTGGTGAGTGAGTACGCTACCGAATAAGGCGATAATAACGGCAACACTGATCACCGAGCGACATGAGTTCTTCAATATCGCGATTCTCTTGCGGCGATCTCCGCTAAGGTGAGTGTTGTCGGTCTGATAATACGCCATGGAGATAAATCCGGTTATCCTATATTTTTCAGGTCAGCCAAAATAGCATTTTTCGTGCCTAATCGCATCTATTATTCGCTGCTTAAGTGTAATGTAGTTGTGCAAACGAGCTTTAGGTCAATACGTCGCTTGCATCGTCATTGTGCTATGGGTATTTGACGGTGCCATGGATATTTGACTGGCAGCATCTATATTAGGGTAGACCACCAGTTGCCTTTTTGAAAAGCCTTGTGTAGAGTGCTGCCTCTGATTTTGGAGAGGTGTCTGAGTGGCCGAAAGAGCACGCCTGGAAAGTGTGTGTACCTCACGGTACCGAGGGTTCGAATCCCTCCCTCTCCGCCATATACTACTTTAAGTTACCTAAAAGCCTGGGCTCTGTAACATAAACGGGGGATAGGCATTTATCTCACTCGGTTAATAATACCATCCCAGCCACAATGAGCTAGAACTCTTAATCGATAATTTTCAAAATTCCTAAAGCCATAATCTCGTCTTGATATCATCTCCATCTTGTTGTGAAACCCTTCCGTAATGCCATTACTTTTACTAAAACGCCACATAGCGACAATAGACTCCATCCATGAGGTGAGTGTGTTGGCGAGCGTCCGTAGCGGACTATTTTTCAGTTGCTCCAACAACTCAAAATAGCCGGGTAATTTTTCACGTGTACGGCGGGCTGTGAGTGTTTTGAGCAGTATAAATCTCATCAGTTTTTGCTTTGCTTCATATAGCGTTTTTAACACCGGAAATTCACTTAAATAATCCATCAGATTCGCTTGCTGTTCGGGGGTTAATCGCCATTGGTGACGACGCATCAAACTGATGAGCCCTCGGTTTTTTCTTCCCTCTGCATCATGCCCTTTCCACACCTTCAAAAAATGATGGTTAATCAGTCGAACCACATGAAAGCGGTCTGCCACAATAATCGCATTAGGAAAGTAACGCTGAGCAATACGACGATAAGTCTCAGACATATCCATCACCACCACTTGTACCTTGTCGCGTTCGTTTAAGCCCTTTAAATACTGACGTAAGCTGGCTTCTGAGCGCCCCAGCTTGACGTCAAATACCTTGTGATTCCTCAAGTCCACAAACGTAGTGGCATAGCCTTTCTTACGCGTAAAGAAGTGTTCATCGATACCCAATACACGAGGGCAAGGACGGTGACTCATTTCAGATCGCTTGAGGGCAATGTGGTGGTGATACCAGCGCTCAACCGTGGCAGGGCTTATCTGGTGTGTCCGTGATAATTTACGTTGAGTGACCCCACCATCATGTGCCTCAAAGACTTCCAATCGATACGCTTCAGACGCGCGATAACGAGGACGTATGCCCGTGAAACGGTGACGAAAATAGCGATGGCAATGCGCACAGTAATACTTGGGCACTTGGAGATGAATAGTCATCACCTGATTGCCTTGTCGAGTGTGTTTAATGGTGCGCTGGTGAGTCGCCTTAATGGTTAATCCATGACGATGACAATACAAGCATTGAGGTCGATGAGTGGGCTTAGCCCAGACTTCAAATGCAGGTTTACGGTAAACACGTTCTATTTTAAGACCGGGAAGGCCTATAATGGTTTCTGCGTGGGACATCGGTTGCCTCTATTAAATTGATCGTCAGAAAATCAAGTTTAATAAATACCGGTGTCCCCCGTTTATGATGTAGAGCCAAAGCCTGCCTTGTGCCACTACTGTCCCACAGTTTGAAATCATAAGACCAACCTCATTTGAGGTTGGTCTTTTTGTTTAGGAGGAGGACTTGGATCAAGTATCTCTCTCAAGGCTTTTCGTTCAAATAAATTGAGTTGGATCACCCGAAGAATGCGCTGCACTGTCCACCCTTTCTTTGCTGAATGCCGAGCAAAAGCGAGTAGTAAATAGGTAATCATTGCTATCCAAATTTGTGTCAATATGGCGTTTTTTGATAAGCCTAAAAACGCTTTGATTTGTAAGTTTTGCTTAATCGCTTTGAAGAATAATTCGACTTGCCAGCGGTCTTTGTAAATGGCAGCAATCGTACTCGCCGCCAGTATTAAATTGTTGGTTAAAAACGTATAGAACTTACCGCTATTTTTGTCTCGGTAGCCTATCCGTCGTAGCGTAGGCGCACCGCGTTTGATGGCGTGAGCACTGCTCAGCTGAATAACTTGATCACTTGAAACGCCTTTCTTTTTGTTGACTTCTCTGCGCTCTAACACGCGGTAAACGGCTTTAGATCGTAGGCGCGTTACGAACGATACACCTTGCTGTGTAAGACTTCCAAACCATTGGTAGTCCACATACCCCTTATCAAAAGCAACAATGCTTCCTTTTGGAAAGGTGAATTCTCTACCTTTAACCATATCATTTTCGTTGCCATCACTCAGTGCGACAAACTCAGGCATCAGTGTTCCATGGTTCAAGCCCACGCTGAGTTTTACATTAGCGGTATCATCTCGATGAGCTGCCCAAGGAAACAGTTTTAGTGAGAGATCAATCGCACTTGCATCCAGTGAATACAATGGATTTTTGAAACGGAATTTGTGCTGGCCGGATTGGTTTTTACAGCGATTCAGTAGTTTATAAAAAAGTGCTTCGTAGAGTTCTGCAGGTTGATTGGCATTTAATCGAGATAGCGTTGATTTTGAAACGGGTTTTGCACCCAAGTGATACAGCTTATCCTGTTGAGATTCTAAATTAGATTGAATATCTCGTAGGCTTTGGCGGCCAGATAGCTGCGACATCGCCATACCAATAAACTGATCCCAGCGAGTGGCCGACCTTAATTTTTGCCCTACATGATGCTTTTTAGCAAGCCCTTCAAATTCATGTCTAGATAATGGTTTTAGTAACTGATGAAATGCGGTGTTATGATGTGACAAAGCCTGAACCCCTTTGTTAGTAATGTTTTCTTCGCAGAATCATTATAACAAGTGAGGTTCAGGCTTTCTTATCTAGATCAAACTGTGGGACAGTAGTGGCCTTGTGCGGGCTTTTTTTATGTCTATGTATTGCTGTTTTTTCCCAATTATTGATGTAATAGCAATACGTGTGAGTCATTAGGGCTAGCGTTCAAATGCTATATTCCTATCAGACTTAAGGGTGTAGACTCTACATGACCCGTTGTTAATTAATGGGAAATGATACCCTTTAGTCTTTCGAAATATAATAAGAGTTAGTCTGTGCTGCCAGCCATCCTATTTATTGTTCTCTTTCTTTATATCGCGCTATTATTTTTAATTGCGAAATGGGGGGATCAGCAATATTTTCATAAGGTGCGTTGGATCAGGCACCCCATTGTTTACGCACTAGCCTTAGGTGTTTACTGCACATCGTGGACGTTCTATGGTTTGGTGGGCACTGCATCGGAAAAAGGGTGGAATTTTTTTCCTATTCTCTTAGGGCCTATTCTTTTATTCACCTTAGGCTATCCACTACTAGAGCGTATTTATAGAGTTTGTCGGCAGGAACATATTCATAGCGTGGCAGACTTTATAGCGTCACGTTACGGTAAGCGTCAAAGCGTCGCCGCAACAGTCAGTATTGTTGTCCTCATTGCTACAATCCCTTATATCGCATTACAACTAAAAGCGGTATCTGACACGTTATTGCTCACCTTAGGCGATAACTTTTTGGCGACTCAGGATCTAACATTTGTTATCGCTCTTTGCATGATGGCCTTTACTTTATCATTCGGTGTGAAACGTCTTGATGTATCGGGTTATCACTCAGGTTTAATGACCGCTATCGCCTTTGAATCACTGGTTAAATTAGTGGTGTTGATTTTTGTATCGGCTTTGTGCTTTTTTTGGCTTGCAGGCACGCCATGGAAGGACATGATGGTGACATCGTTGACGTCATCATCCGTTTTATTTTCAGGTCAATTTTATCAGCCGATCGCATGGCCGCGTTTTATTACCGAAACATTGCTCGCGATGTGTGCCATCTTCTGTTTACCACGAATGTTTCATGTGACCTTTGTTGAATGCTTGTCACGTACGCATATGCGTTCTTCTCGTTGGGTATTTATTGCCTATTTATTGTTGATTAGTGTTTGTATAGCCATTATTGCTACAACAGGCAATGTGCTGTTAGGTAATGATACTGACGTGAGTGCAGATACTTATGTTATCGCTCTGCCTATGTCACAAGGTTTTCCGTGGGTGGCTATGTTGGCATTTTTAGGTGGCTTTTCAGCGGCGACAGCAATGATTATTGTATCGACTATGACGTTGAGCCATATGTTAAGTAACGATGTCGTTTTGCCCATTTTTTTACGTGGTAAATCACAAAATAAAGTGGCGCAGGAATTTTCTCAGCGTTTAATTTTTTCTCGTCGTAGTACCGTAATATTCGTTATTTTTGCCGCTTATTTGTATCAAGCATTATTGGCGGAAAATGCGGCTTTAACCAGTATTGGCTTAGTTGCATTTGCGTTGGTTGTGCAATTGGCGCCCGCTATTTTATTTGGGCTGTATTGGAAAAAAGGTAATGTTGTAGGGTTATATGCGGGTTTATTGATTGGTCTATTTTTATGGGTTTACACTTTAATCATTCCTTTGTTGGCAAGTGCGGGTTTGATCAGTAGCCAGATTTTAGATCAGGGTTTTTTGGGTGTTTGGTGGCTGCGTCCAGAGTTATTATTTGGCTTATCATTTAGCGATAGCTTTACGCGAGCGGTGGTAATGAGTTTATCAGCTAATATTCTGTTTTATATCGTGGGCTCTCTTTTTTCACTTGAGAAGTTAATTGATAAAGTGCAGGCAATTGCATTTACGCAATTGACCAAGGGGCAACATAGCCATTATCAAGATATTAATACCGATGATTTACGTGTATTACTGAGAGAATTTGTTGATAAGCCTGTAGTAGACAATATGTTTACCCATTACGCTAAGCAGCGTTATTCATCGACCAATGATTTAGAATTATCTCGTCCATTGAATGATAACGTCGCCAATGATAAAGCGAATCAATATATTGTTGAGCAATCACAAAAAATACTGGCTGGTATTGTCGGCGTCGCATCTGCTCAGTCTATGATAGAGGGTGTTTGCCGCGGTAAAAAAATGGCGGTAGAAGATGTCGTTAGTCTCTTTGGTGAAACAACAAAAGAATTACGCTTTAAACAAGAAGCGCTATCCACTTCCTTTGAGTATGTATCCTCAGGTATTAGTGTTGTTGATGCAGATATGCGGCTTATTGCATGGAATAGTCGTTATGAGGAAATTTTTAGTTACCCTGAAACCATGCTTTTTGTTGGCATTCCTGTTGTCGAGGTGATGCGTTTTAACATCTCCAGACATTTGTTTGATGAAGATGATAACGACGTTAAACAGCGGCTCACATATATGGTGGAGGGTAAAGAGTATCGAGCAGAATGCCAGCATCATAGTGATATTGTTATAGAAATTAAAGGTCGCCCATTGCCTAATGGTGGTTATGTGACGACCTATGATGATATCACCTCACTTATTAGGATCCAGCAGGGTTTAGAAGAAATGAACGTCACACTCGAGGAGCGAGTGCAAGACAGAACACAAATGATTGAAGAAATTAACGGCAATTTATTGAAAGAAATTTTGCGCAGAGGTGAGACTGAAATCGCGTTGCGCGAGGCCAAAAAGTCGGCAGAGGCGGCGAACGCATTAAAAACTAAATTTCTTGCGCTAGCGAGTCATGACATTATGCAGCCACTGAATGCGGCCAGTTTATATGCTAGTGCGCTTTCTAGTCGTTATGAAAATCAGCAAGGGATGACGAAAGATCAAGGTATTATTGAAAAGCTACAATCCTCTATCCGCAATACGGAATCTATTATCTCGACATTATTAGAAATATCTAAAGTTGATCATGGAGAAATTAAACCGCAAATAACGGCTGTTGATCTCAATAAAATGCTATTGGCTATTGTGAATGAGGCCAGTTTGCAGTGTACTTCAAAACAGCTTATACGTTATTGTCCTACCTCTGTATCGGTGACAACCGATCAGCACTATTTATACCGTGTGATACAAAATCTAGTGTCGAATGCCATTAAATATACACCTTCGGGAAAGGTGCTTATTGGATGTCGTCGTGTGGCGGGTGATGATCGAACAACGTCCTATGTTGATATTTGTGTACTGGATACTGGTTTGGGTATTTCTGAAGAGGATCAGCAATTGATTTTCTCCGATTTTTATCGAGTGCCGTCTGTTAAGCAATACGGTGCTGATCAAGAACATATTCCCGGGATAGGTTTAGGTTTATCCGTTGTTAGTCGCTTTAGTGAGTTGCTTAAGCACCCGGTACGTTGCCAATCGGTTATGGCTAAGGGGAGTTGTTTCTCGGTGCGTGTTCCTGTGTTGTCTCAAACCGAAATAACGTCTAATCATCACAGTGAGGTAGCGCTGGGTCAGGAAGCGCTTGCAGGTATGGTTGTGGCGTATGTCGATGACCAGCCCGAAAATCTGATAGCGACTGAAGTGCTTTTAAATCGCTGGCATTGCGAAATGGTGCCTTTATCGTCGGTAGCTGAGACTAGAAATTATTGTAAAGCTATTGGTAATGGTGAGAAGGCTGTACCCGATATAGTATTGATGGATTATCAATTGGGTGAGCGAACAATCGACGGAATTACGCTAGCTAAGGAAATGCAAAATCTGGTTTGCGGTAGGCATGAATCGCTATTGCCTATATGTATTGTTTCTGCTTCGTCTGAAATCGGTTTGCCTGAGAGGGTGTCTCATAGCGAATTTGAGTTTCTACGTAAACCCGTCAAGCCCGGCCGTTTACGTGCGCTATTAGCGCATATTTATGAGCGCCGAGTCGTGTAACTATTAGGTGTAGTGGTGGGCTTTTGTGACGTTATCGCGAATTCTATAATGGCAGCGTCGCCGAGTGCTTATTGTTTAGGTAATGCAATTTTTGATAACTCAATGACAGCCTGCGTTCGATTGCTTACACCTAGTTTACGAAATATAGCCGTAATATGCGCTTTTACCGTTGCCTCGGTAATACCCATCTCAAAACCTATTTGTTTGTTGAGCCAGCCTTCTTTGATATAACAAAGCACACGGTACTGCTGAGGTGTTAGCGTTGACATCTTTACTGCTAGAGATTTCTCTTCCGTGCTAATAGGGACTATTTGATGCTTCACCAATGGCGGTAGCCACTGCTCTCCCTCAGAGACGGCCTTTATCGCCTCATGCAGTGTTTCAGCCGATAGTGACTTAGTGATGTATCCACTGGCGCCGTGACCCATTGCTCGGTTGATCGTTTCTTTATCTTCACTGGCTGATACCACCACGACAGGTACGCTAGGGTGTTTTTCTCGAATAGTGATTAAGCCATAAAGGTCTTCGCTACCGGGCATGTGTAAATCCAATAGGAGCAGATCAATGTCGGCATTACCGTGAAGAGCTTGAAGGGTAGAATCGACATCTGATGATTCGCTGATTTTCACGTCAGAAAAATGCTGATGGACAACCGTTAATAAAGCACTACGAAATAATGGATGATCGTCTGCGATATGTATGTGGTACATGGTAAGCGGATACCCTGAATAATAGTTATTTCGATAGCAAGTATACCGTTAAGCAGCGGGTGCAAAGCAATAGATTTACTTAATGTGAATACGTTTGTTCGCTTCTCGTTCTATTGTGGGGCAACAATCATCTAATAAATGTATTATTGCGCCAAATAACCGTCTTTTTTGCGGCTTTTTTTGAGTTTGGTTGACAAGCCATGGGATAGGTATACAATGCTCACTGCTTGAAAGTACGTCTTATATTTATGCACAAAATCTCGATGGTAGACTTCTACACACTGGTTCTGTTTTTCCATAAGTAATAGCAACACTTCTAGCCCAACAGTTTTACGTAATACTGCGTAAAATTTACATTACTCTTGAAAAGATAGGATACACATTATGTCTACTACTACTGGTACAGTTAAGTGGTTTAACGAATCAAAAGGCTTCGGTTTCATCGAGCAAGAATCAGGTCCAGACGTTTTCGCACACTTCAGTGCTATTCAAGGTTCAGGTTTCAAAACCTTAACTGAAGGCCAAAAAGTTGAGTTCACAGTAACTCAAGGCCAAAAAGGTCCTCAAGCTGAGAACATTACTCCTGTTTAATTTTTATTAAACAGTGGTTAACGAAAAGGGCAAAACTTCGGTTTTGCCCTTTTTTGTTGTCGTGCGATAAGTTCTGTAAGTCGTACAATATATATCTTACGCTAAGTGAATATTCATTCCTTTTTTATATTTCTCCCTCATTGATAGAGCCTTTAGCTAATGAGTACCGATTTTCAGTCACTCCCTTTACACGATTCCCTGCTAACAAATCTTGATTCACTTAATTATAAGGTGATGACTGAGATACAAGCGCAAAGCCTGCCTGCTATGCTGAATGGCCAAGATGTCATTGCGCAAGCAAAAACGGGATCAGGAAAAACAGCCGCTTTTGGTCTTGCATTGTTGCATAAACTCAAGGTAAAGCAGTTTCGTGTGCAGTCTTTGGTACTGTGTCCGACTCGTGAGTTGGCGGATCAGGTGGCTAAAGAAATTCGACGGTTAGCGCGAAGTATTCATAATATTAAGGTGTTAACCCTTTGTGGAGGTATGCCTTTTGGCCCACAAATTGGTTCATTAGAACATGGCGCTCACATTGTCGTGGGCACGCCGGGGCGTATCGAGGAGCATTGTCGTAAAGGTACATTGCGTTTGGAGCATGTGACAACGTTTGTACTGGATGAAGCGGATCGTATGTTGGATATGGGGTTTCAGCCTTCTTTAGATGCGATTGTTGATTATCTTCCTCGTCAACAACGTCAAACGCTGCTATTTAGTGCGACATTCCCTGATCATATTGAGAGCATATCGCAACGTATTATGTCTTCCCCTATAAGGGTGAGTGTGGCGGCAACACATGATAATGTCAGTATTGAACAAAAGTTTTTTGAATTGGATGAGCGTTTATCGAGAGTGTCGGCATTGCAATTGTTGTTGCTTGAATATCGCCCGAGTGCGGCAGTGGTGTTTTGTAATACCAAACGGGAAACACAAGACATTGCAGATGAGCTTTCTCGTATGGGCTTTTCGGCACTGGCTCTACACGGAGATATGGAGCAAAAAATGCGAGACCAGACCTTGGTACGTTTCGCAAATAAAAGTGCCTCTATTTTGGTCGCTACCGATGTTGCTGCGCGTGGTTTAGATATTGATGAGCTTGATGCAGTATTTAATTACCAGTTATCAAGAGAGACCGATGTACATATTCACCGCATTGGCCGCACAGGGCGTGCGGGGGCTAAAGGTATTGCGTTCACGCTTTATAGCCCTAAAGAGCGTTACAAAATAGAGGCTCTGGAAAAACATTTATCAAAGACGATTGTTGCATCATCATTACCTGCGTCGACAGTACTGGATACGCCAACATATAAACCGCCAATGGCAACCTTACAAATTGACGGCGGTAAGCGTCAAAAAGTGCGACCCGGAGACATTTTAGGTGCGTTAACCAGTAACGATGGTTTGTCAGGCAGTGATGTGGGTAAAATTCATATCTTTGATCACTGTGCTTATGTGGCAGTGCGTCGCAGCGAATTAAAAACGGCACTCTACAAAATTGAGCAAGGAAAATTAAAAGGACGTTCTTTCCGAGTGCGTCATATACGGGGCTAATAAAGAGCTAAAACAAGCTCAGAACAGCGGGTGTGCTATCTCATTCAGTTTATCTAGTTCATGAGCATGTCGGTGGTGATAGGCAAAAACGCCGACGCGGAGTCGATCAAACTTTTTGCTGTGAGTGCTGGCACGCCGTACACATCGACAGGGATGTGGTAATCCCTTTTTACTTTTTCGAGTAGTAAATCAAAGTCTCCGTCGCCAGAGAGTAAGATTATTTTGTCGACGGATTTTTCCGCCGCTATAGCCATAATATCAATGGTGATACCGACATCCCAATCGCCTTTAGCCGATCCATCTTGACGTTGAATGTAGGGTTTACATTTTACGGTAAACCCTATGCTTTTTAACGCCTGCTGAAATCGCAGTTGTTGCTCATCACCTCGATGAATGGCGTAGGCATACGCCGATACGATAGTGGATTGCTGACTAATGTTTTGCCAAAATTGTCGGTAGTTAAACGAGCGCTGGTATGTATCGCGTGTGGTGTAATAAATATTTTGCACATCGACAAATACTGCGACTTTATTCATTATGAACGACGGCTTGGCTTTTTCGCCGTTGGCCCATTATGGGTTGATGCTGTGTTATTGCGACGGCTTTTAGTATTAGCTCCTTTGTTAGTCCCTTTCGCTTGGGATGATCGATTGCCTCGGGTATTTTGTCCGCGCTTATTTCTATGGTCGGCATTATTACTATCTGTAGGGCGACTTTTTTTAGGCTTTTTGGGACGTGCAGGGGGGCGTAATCGCGACTCAGGTACATCATGTATAGGCTCAAATCCATCCACTAATTCGCGCGGTAGTAGCTTTTGTATTAGGCGTTCAATATCGCTCAGTTGCTGTATTTCGTCGGCACTCACCAGAGAAATAGCTTGACCTGTTGCACCGGCACGACCTGTGCGGCCAATACGGTGAACATAGTCTTCGGGCACGTTGGGTAAATCGACATTGACAACCTGAGGAAGCTGTTCAATATCTAAGCCGCGAGCGGCAATATCAGTCGCGACTAATACACGCACTTTTCCTGACTTGAACTCGGCTAAGGCGCGGGTACGTGCGCCTTGGCTTTTGTTACCGTGAATCGCCGCTGCCTTTACATTATTTTTATCCAAAAATGTCGCTAGCTTATTCGCTCCGTGTTTGGTGCGGCTAAAGACGAGTACCTGTTCCCACTGATTGTGATTGATAAGCTCAAGCAGCAGGGCGGGCTTTTGTTTTTTATCGACGGGGTGTATCCATTGTTTAACGGTTTTGGCTGTGCTGTTTTTGGGGGTGACGGATATTTCTATCGGATCATTGACGATCGTTTTAGCTAGCTCGCGAATATCGTCAGAAAATGTGGCAGAAAACATTAAATTTTGGCGTTTACTGGGAAGCGCTTTGAGTATTCGTCGAATGTCATGAATAAACCCCATGTCTAGCATGCGGTCGGCTTCATCTAGTATGAGCACATCGAGCTCGTCAAATTTGACGGCGTTTTGTTGATATAAATCGAGAAGTCGCCCGGGTGTGGCGATGAGTACATCAACACCTCCACGCAGCTTCATCATTTGAGGGTTAATTTTTACACCACCGAAGACCACGGTTGATTTGAGCGATAAATATTTGCCATAGGTAGCAACACTTTCGGCGACTTGAGCGGCAAGTTCACGCGTTGGCGTGAGCACCAACGCTCTAACATGATTAGGCGAAGCCTTTTTGCCCGTCGATAAACGCTCAAGCAAAGGTAGGGTAAACCCGGCGGTTTTACCTGTGCCTGTTTGGGCAGCGGCCATCACGTCGCGGCCTTTGATGACGGCGGGAATTGCTTGTGCTTGAATCGGTGAAGGAGTGTTATACCCCTTGTCAGTCACGGCTTGTAATATGGGATCTGAAAGCCCCAAATCGGAAAAATGCATAATGTCTCTTTTTAGTCAGTAAGTGCCAGTTAGTGGTGTTTTGTAGTGCAATTGGAGTAAGTTGATAGGTTATAGCGAAACACTTAACTAAACCATTGTGGTGGTAAATGTAAGGGATTCCATCAATATTGTCGTGATCGCATATTCGTACGATGAACTTGTTTAAATGGCTGGCGATCTATGGGCAGCGCAGCTTAGCGTATCCTTGTGTCGAGTACTAGCGATCTTTGCTGTGTTTTTGTTTCGGTTGTCTTTGTTCGTGTGAGAGAAAATAATACGATATACTCGTGGTGCATTATAAAATTTCGAACAAAAAAGCAGGTTATTTCTTCAGCAACACGCTGTAAATATATCCTATAAGCTTCGTGGCAGCTTCCCTGCTGCCAAGAGTTGCTGAAGAAATAACCTGCTCTTCTGTTCTATGAATGCAATGTAGCTCAGAATGCACCACAGGTACGATATACTTTATCCCGTTTTTCAATGACAGGTATTAATTAATAATACGGTATTTCAAAATATAAAGAGAAATGATTATGTCCCGCCACCCACGCATATTACTATTGATGATAACGTTGTTGTTCGTGCCACTTGCTAGCCATGCTGACAGTCTAGCACTGACGATCGCCTCTTCTAAAGGAGAGGAAAAGGGTGTTGTTATCATTAAGTTAAATACTAAAGTTGCTCCCAATCATGCGCAAAGAATTAAACAGCTAACCGAAGAGGGTTTATACAACGGCGTGGCTTTTCATCGAGTGATTACGGGTTTTATGGCTCAGACCGGAGATGTCGAATTTGGTGGGCGCGAACGATTTAATGAAAGCCTAGTGGGTTCTGGCAGCTCTGAATACGATGATCTTAAAGCAGAGTTCTCTGATATTTCTTTCAAGGAAGGTGTCGTGGGTATGGCGCGTAGTCGCTATATTCATTCTGCCAATAGTCAATTTTTTATTATGACGGATGCTCAAACAGGATTAGATGGACAGTATACCGTGATTGGTAAAGTCGTGGCGGGCATGAAAGTTGTTAACAGTATTAAAAAAGGGGCGAGTGCGGATAATGGTAAAGTGACCAACCCTGATTATATAAAAGAAGCGGTAATATTGCCTTAATTGGCTTATTTAGGGGTTCCTAGTATTTAATGTCATCCACCAAAAAGAATAACGTTGACTTGCCAGATTGCTGGCTTGAGCATTTGCAAAATGAGTTTAATCAGCCTTATATGCAATCGCTTAAGCAGTTTTTACAGCAAGAAAAAGCGGCGGGTAAAGCCATTTTTCCTCGGGGGGCGCATATTTTTAACGCCTTTAAATACACTTTATTTAACAATGTGAAAGTGGTTATTTTGGGGCAAGACCCTTACCACGGTAGTGGTCAAGCGCATGGTTTGTCCTTTTCGGTACCTAAGGGGGTGCGCATTCCGCCTTCTCTGATAAATATTTTTAAAGAACTGCATCGTGATTTTGGTGGTGAAGCTCCAACGCATGGTTGTTTGCAGTCTTGGGCTGAGCAGGGAGTGCTGCTATTGAATGCAACTTTGACGGTTGAGCAAGCCAATGCTGGTTCACATCAAGGCAAGGGTTGGGAGATATTTACGGATAAGGTTATCGCGCTTTTAAATGAGCAGCAGCAAGGTATCGTGTTTTTATTGTGGGGTAGCTACGCACACAAAAAAGGTAAGCTGATTAATACAGAAAAACATTGTGTGCTGAAGTCAGTTCATCCATCGCCATTATCCGCCTATCGAGGGTTTATTGGTTGCGGGCATTTTTCCGCAGCTAATCACTATTTAACTCAAAAAGGTGACGTTCCTATTGATTGGCTATCACTTTAAGAGATACCTTTAAACAAGGAAAAAGTGGCCGATTGAGTACATTTTTCTCGTAACCTCTCTGTGGGATAAGAGCCTCATGAGAGTGAAATGGCTTTCGTAAAATCTCTAATAATTATTCAGCGTGTCTGCTCGATCATCCATTAGTTTTTGGATGTTGTTAGCGTCTTCTATCAATTTGGATACCTTATCAGGTGAAACCGTCATCGGTAGTACCGACGATGGCTGAGCACTAGCCGGTATATCATCGCTCACTATTTCTTTTTCGGGGGCGGTGTAAGTTACACTTAAATCTTTATTAAGATCACCGCTGACCTGAATGGCTTCTGCTGTTTGGTTGGATGGCGGTGTATCTGAAAATTGCCAATTGCCATTATTATCTTTCCAGCGGTAGATTTTTGAGTCATTAGCAGGCTCGACAGATTGCTGAATATCGCTATTTTCTGTTTCCGCCAGAATAGTGCTTGCTTCATTATAAATGTTGTCAAATTCATCAAGCAGTGTTTGAGCTAAGGTACTTATTTCTGATGTGTCAGGTAAAAATTCATCGATAGATAAAACCGGTCTGCCATCGGGCTTTTTTAAAATAAATAACCCTGCACATCCAAGAATGAGTAGTGCGCACATAACTTTAATTCGCAGGCTCATGTTGAGCTCCTTTTGTTCTATATTTTTGTTGAACCTTTGATCAGGCCACGATTTATTTTTCGATAATTACTCTTTCAATAATAACTCTATTGCAAGTGTCTGGTTTTCATCTAAGTATAGATCGCCTTGTTCAATATAGTCACTTGTGACGAGCGCTAGAAAAATATACTGTTGTTCACTAATACAACTATCAATAATGGTTCCAACGGCTTGTGTCTTTTCTGAACTAAATACGGACTTGCCGTTTATAGAAGGTTCATTTTGATTTGCGGGAGCCGTAAACAAGTACACATGCTTTTTTAATTTGCCTAAATAATGCATCCGAGCAACAACCTCTTGCCCCGTGTAGCAACCTTTTTTAAAACTGACTGCATGAGGGATATTCGGGTAATTTAAATCGTGGGGTGTAAATTCGCCACTGGTACTTTGATCAACATGCGCAAGGCCTGATTGAATCATAACGGTATGCCAATAGTTATTGTCTAGTGGATACGACGTTGTTGTGTTTTCAGTCAAGCTAATGGCTTGTTGTTCGGTCAGCCATAATTCATAGCTCGCTTCTGCAACACAAACGATAGTGCCTAGCGTAGTGTGTATCGCTGTGTGTGGCTCAGAGGGAAGTAAATCCTTTTCGCCTGAATTCTTGGTCGTTGTATTGCTTAATAATGATCTTAATGATTGTGTGGCCTCTTCTCCTTGAACGCCTAAGATCCGATAGGGCGGTGATGCAAGAGATAGTTCAACTTTTGAAAAAACACTGTATTTTTGCAATGCTGCTAGCGCGACATCACCCATATCAGAGGGGGTTGATAGTGCAATAACTGGCTCGCTTACCTCGTTGTTTTCTATGTTGGGTAACTGTAATGCTCTGAAACTGAAAAGTACTCGTCCTTTGTGAGTGCAATGAGCACCGATAGGGGCAAGTACTGGTGAGCTATTATCGTCACTGAGCGCATCAATATCGCAGGTGACTTGGCCCTGTAAAAATTTCTTTGCATCGATTCCTTTGATGAGAAGTATGGCATGTTGAATAGGGTAGAACGTCATAGCGCTGGTATCGTATAGTCAATTATTGAAGTCTTTGTTAAAAGGTCGTGTTTTGTCGTTGTTGGCATTTATATTAGTTATACATGCCAACACAATACCTTATAATCACGTATAAACAGTCAAAATACTAGTGGGTTATTATGCATAAAAATCGTTTGTTTTGGAGTAGCCGTCGTGGCATGTTAGAGTTAGATTTGGTGCTGATGCCTTTTATTGAGAATGTTTACTCAACACTGTCTGATGAAGATCAACAGCGCTACCATCAATTATTAGAAGAGCAGGATCAAGACTTATTTGGATGGTTTATGCGAAGGGAAGACCCCTCCGACCCCGATTTACTAAGGATAGTGAAGATAATACGTGAAAACACCGGTATGCAACCCAACGAGTAGTATTCACTTCGGCCGTGCGTGTGTATCGCCTAGCGCGAGGTTGGTACGCTTATCTCCTTCGCTACGATTGTTTGGCATTGCTTTGCTGTTACATATCACGGCATTGTTTTGTTTGGTGTTGTCTTCAATTCCAGTCGTAGTGGTCGCCATGGGCCTCTTATTATTGTGCATTTCCTTGTTCAATCTTTTTTATCGATATATTTCTATGCCATTGTTGAGTTTGCACCATATTCATGGTGATTGGTTATTGATGCCAGAGGCTCAGCAGCGAGCAAAATATTACGGTAACAATGTATGGAGTCAGGAGGGCGCTTTTAGCCTGGTAGGTTGGTCATATTGTTCTCGGTTTCTACTCATATTATCTGTGCAAAGTGCGGAAGGCCGCTTGCGCTATCTTCCTGTAGCCTTTGATAGCTGCCGGTCGGACGAGTTTCGTTGGTTAAAGGTGGTTATCAAATACATGGTTTCGCCACCCAATCATTCCGACCGTTTGCTTTAGTGTTGGTCGACAATAATATTCTGTCCAGCAAAGTTAGTAGGGACTAAAATAGTATCGCGAGTGATTTTACCTAACTCAGGATAATCTAAAGAGTAATGTAGTCCTCGGCTTTCTTTACGCTCTAGTGCTGAACGAATAATGAGTTGCGCTACTGTGACCAGATTGCGCAACTCGACTAAATCGTTGCCCACTTTGTAATTGCTATAGTACTCAGCAATCTCTTTTTGGAGCAGTTTAGCTCGATGCTGGGCGCGCTCTAGCCGCTTATGGGTGCGTACAATGCCGACATAATCCCACATAAATCGCCGCAATTCGTCCCAATTGTGCGCAATAACCACGTCTTCGTCGGAGTCTGTCACCTTAGATTCATCCCATTCTGGTGGTGTCGTTGTTGCTTCAATAGTGCTCAATTGCTTTCGGATATGTTCTGCCGCTGAGCGCGCATAGACAATACATTCGAGTAAGGAGTTGCTGGCCATGCGGTTTGCGCCATGCAGGCCAGTAAATGATGTTTCACCAATGGCGTAGAGATTTTCTAAGTCTGTTGCACCATGCTGATTTACCATAATACCGCCGCAGGTATAGTGTGCAGCAGGAACAATGGGGATCGGTTCTTTAGTAATGTCGATGCCATACTGTAAGCATTGTTTTTGTACCGTAGGGAAATGGCTGCTGATAAAAGATTCCGGTTTGTGGCTAATATCGAGATATAAGTGATCGCAGCCTAGACGTTTGATTTCATGGTCGATGGCGCGTGCAACAATATCTCGTGGCGCCAATTCTTCACGTTGATCAAAGCGATGCATAAAGCGTTCGCCATTGGGTAATTTGAGGTGAGCGCCTTCGCCGCGTAATGCCTCAGTGATTAATAAGGTTTTTGCCTTGGGGTGGTATAAGCAGGTGGGATGGAATTGGTTAAATTCCATATTGGCTACACGGCAACCCGCTCGCCAAGCCATAGCAATGCCATCGCCACTCGCACCGTCAGGGTTGCTGGTGTATAAATAGACTTTACTGGCGCCGCCTGTCGCTAGGATAACGACCTTCGCATCAAATGTGCACACAGTATCAGCCACTCGGTTATAGATGTAGGCACCGCTACAACGTAGGCGTGGCTTATGTGCATCAGCCTGTTGAATTAAATCAATAGCAATGTGTTGTTCAAAAATATCGATGTTCTTACTGGCTTCAATACGCTCAATTAAAGTGCTGTGTACGGCTTTGCCTGTGGCATCGGCGCTATGAATGATTCTACGATGACTATGGCCGCCTTCCTTCGTTAGGTGGTAATGTTGATTATTATCATTACGTGTGAAGTTAACCCCTTGTTCTATCAGCCAATTGATCGCATCAACGCTATTTTCAACAGTAAAACGCACGGCGCTTTCATGGCATAGCCCTGCTCCTGCATCTAAGGTATCTTTTACGTGTGCATCAGTCGAATCTAAGTCGTCTAAAACAGCAGCTATTCCACCTTGCGCATACCATGTGGATCCATCATTAAGGCGATCTTTACTAATAACGGCTACACGGCCTACTGCAGCGAGATTAAGTGCTAATGTGAGCCCTGCTGCACCGCTGCCAATAATAAGTACATCATGGCTAAAATGGTTTTTCATCAAATAAGCTACTCGTTATTGTTCGTTTGATTCTTTAGTATACCATTGCGGAACTTATTGTTATGGCGTGAGTCCTACAGCTCAGAAAAATAAATACTACACATTGAATGTCGATTAAATAGTCGATTAAAAGAATTTAGTTAAGATTAGGGGAACGTTTTGGGGGAATCATCAGTAGAAGAGCCATCGGCAAGAGATGCTGATCAGCTTTTAGTGGAACGTGTGCAGCAAGGTGATAAGCGTGCGTTTGATCTACTGGTACTAAAGTACCAGCACAAAATCATATCGGTTGTGCATCGCTATATGCGTGATCCAGCCGATGTACACGATGTTGTACAAGAAGCCTTTATTAAGGCTTATCGAGCGTTACCTAATTTTAGGGGAGAAAGCGCCTTTTACACGTGGATGTATCGTATCGCTATTAATACGGCAAAAAATGATTTGATTTCAAAAGGGCGTAGACCGCCATCCTCGGATGTAGATGTAGATGATGCGGAATATTATGCCGGTAATGATAATTTACATGACGTGGATACACCGGAAAATAATTTGTTTAGAGATGAGCTACAGCAAGCCGTGCATTCAGTTATTCAGGGGTTGCCTGATGATTTGCGAACAGCCGTTACATTGCGTGAAATGGAAGGGCTTAGCTATGAAGAGATTTCGGAAATTATGGAATGCCCTGTAGGTACGGTGCGTTCTCGTATATTTCGCGCGCGAGAAGCGATCGATAAAGTGATTAAGCCAATGACCGATGATTTTTAAGTATTTGATAAACAAAGAAATTAATTATTTCGAAAAATTTTTACTAAAAACTGAACTTTGCTAATAACAAAACGTCATATATTGCAGCTTTGTTAGTAATTAAAGCACACAACATGCTATTTAAAGGTAGATCAATGAGCCAAACAAATCATAAAGCGTCCTCCCATACCGATGTTTCTGAAACATTACAGGAATCCCTGTCTGGTCTGATGGATGGTGAAATCAGTGAGCTGGAGCTACGTCGTTTATTAAAAGCGAATGACGGCGACTTTCAAGTGTTGAGGAAAAAATGGTCTCGTTATCACTCGGCTAGTGCGGTTAACCGTTCTGATGATGCTGTAGGTTTCTCTACTATTGACCTTTCGCTGGCTATTAGCTCTGCTATTGATGAAGAGCCAACTTATGGAGAGAAGTCGGCTAGCGCGGCTAAAAAATCAGGTGTTCGCCAGATGTGGTCTGGAGTTGGGCGCTTTGCCGTTGCAGCATCTGTCGCTGGAGCAGTCGTTCTAGGCGTTCAGTTTTCGCCTTCGGGCTTAGATAATCAAATTGTTGATAGTGATCCGGTGACATTGCCATCTGCCAGCTCACCTTCGAGTTTTGGGCAAGGTATCCCTTCCGATACTGTAGTGAGCACGGTTAGCAATGAAGCAACTTCATCATTGGTTAATGAGCAACGTGCTCCAATTACTTTAAATGAGGATACTAAAGAGCAGTTGAAGCAAGCGGAAGAGCAGGTTAATCGCTTAATGCTAGAGCATGCACAGAATGCATCGCAAAATACACAGCAGGGTGTATTGCCGTATGCTCGCGTGCCTGAAAACTCAGCAGAATAAACAATAAACCCTCCGATTCTTTAAATGATAGTAATTAGTTATCACATTTAAGGAGTCTTTTGTGGTGCTTACCTAGTGACCTTTCATCGATACAATATTGTTTCATCCTCATTTAATCTCTTCATTTTTCCCTAAAGCCAGCGCGTACGAAATGATTTTGTATTACACTGATCATTTTTATACTAATGAATTAAATCGTTAATGTTGTCATCGCTTCCCTTGTTATTTACTCGACGTAGCATAATGCACTATGTGTTGCTATTGCTAACACTGTTGTTGTCTCATTCTGTTCAGGCTCAGGGCGTTATAGACTCAAAAAAGACCGCTAATGGCCATGTTACGCCTTCCTCGCAATCGTATAAAGAATTAACGATAGAAAACCTGCTGAATGATGTGGTTAATGCTAATCGGCACTTTAGCTACAAAGGGCTACTTACTTATGAAGCTAATGGCTCTTTAAACACTTTAAGCTTAGATCAGCGTATTGATGCATCGGGTGAGTTTACTAGGGTCTATCAAACGCTTGCTTTTCTTAATGGTGAAAGTCGACGTGTTTTGAGAGAACAAGAGCTTAATTATTGCGTTGGTGGGAATACACGGTGGGGTTTATGGCCTAGTGTGTTTAATCAGGAAGCGCTAAAACGTTCCTATGATGTTCGATTTGAGGGGCAGTCTCGTGTAGCAGGGCGCCAAGCTCTTAGTATTTACTTTGCGCCGAAAAATGATGATCGCTATGCACACCGATTCGATATTGATCAAAAAACAGGGTTAATATTACGCTCGGCAGTTGTTGAAAGTGCCAATATTGTTGAGAGAATGCAGTTTGTTTCTTTGAGCCTGAATCAACCATCGGTTCCGTCGGATTCGACGGATGGTGAAAATTACGCTATTTCTTGGCGAGTGCCAGAAGTTGAGCCTTGTCATACGGAACAATTTCAGAGTTCCTGGGTTGTCGAGTGGCTGCCCGAAGGCTTTTCTTCGGCAGGTAACCGAATTACAGCTCAGGGTGAACAGGTATTAATGTTTACTGATGGGTTGGTTTCTGTTTCGGTATTTATTACCTCTCGACAGCATCAAGATCTGCCAAAAGTGACAGCGCGGCGTGGTGCAACGATTGCGGTGTTGTCACCCTTGTCTTTCAATAAAGACAAACTCGTTGCTGTCGTTGGCGAAATCCCTACGGCGACCGCTCGGCGTATGGCTGTTTCTGTGCAGGAAAAATAAGTCCCGCTTGTTCACTATCATTTAACTTGGTGTCTCCAAGACAATATATCTTTTCGCTCGTAAAATATTGAATGCTTCTTCTAAATCGTCGGATACTAATAGGATCATAATGCTTACTGAAACGGGTACGGTGACCTCCGTCAATAACGATAGTGTGTGGGTTGAAACCATACAGCAGTCTACTTGTGGTAGTTGCCGTGCACGCAAAGGTTGTGGTCAGCGGTTACTATCGAGTACCGGCATCGGTTCAGCCAGTGTTAAGGCGCTTATTGATAAAAATGATACCACTAAATATTCGGTTGGCGATGTTGTGAATATTGCTATCCCAGAGCACATCATCGTGGTGAGTTCGTTGCTGGTGTATTGTTTGCCACTTTTATTATTGGTTGTTTTCTCTGGGGTTGCCCATACATATTTTATGGCTGATAGTATTTTAATTGTTGCAGGTGTTCTGGGCTTATTAAGTGGAGCTTATATTATTCGCTTACATGGGCTTCGATATAAAAATGATCCCCGTTACCAGCCGACAGTTGTTGCTCCGGAATCTCTCGTGAGTGGTGTGGTTATTTATTCTGCTAAAAAATAAGGAGTTATCTTTTATGTCTACCTTGCTTAGTTCTTTTTTAACCGGTGTGTTGGTGATGTTATTGCTGAGTGCTAAGGCGCATAGTGCCCCGTTACCTGACTTTACAGGTTTAATTCAGGAGCATTCGTCGGCAGTTGTAAAGATAGAAACGGTGACGCGCGCACAATCGACAGCGCAGCCCAATCTCCAACTACCGGATAATATTCCTGAAATTTTTCGGCATTTATTTGAGCACCCCCAATTTCAGCAGCGTAACCCTAATCGTCAGCGACAAAGTAGCTCTATGGGCTCGGGTTTTTTTATTTCTGAGGACGGTTATATATTGACTAATAACCATGTTGTCGAGGGGGCTACTGATATTACGGTCCGCTTGATTGATCGAAGAGAGTTTACAGCAGAGATTATCGGTGTTGATCCTCAGACTGACCTCGCATTGTTAAAAATTGACTCAGAGGATCTCCCCTATGTCGAGTTAGCTAATTCGGATAATTTGCTGGTCGGTGAGTGGGTGTTGGCGATAGGCTCGCCTTTCGGTTTAGATTACTCTGTGAGTGCAGGTATTGTGAGTGCTATTGGCCGAAGCATTCCTTCTAGTCAGCAACAAAACTATGTGCCGTTCATTCAAACAGATGTTGCGATTAATCCCGGTAATTCAGGTGGCCCATTATTTAATTTAGAAGGGCAGGTTGTGGGTATTAATTCACAAATCTATACCAACTCCGGTGGATCAATTGGCCTATCGTTTGCGATACCGGCGAACTTGGCAAAAAACGTTGTGGCTCAATTAAAGGATAACGGTAGCGTTGATCGCGGCTGGTTGGGGGTCGTGATTCAAGATGTGAGTAAAGATTTGGCCCTGTCGTTTGGGCTTGATAAGCCTCAAGGTGCATTAATTGCTGAACTTGATGCCAATGGCCCTGGTCAGGCCAGCGGCTTACGTGTAAGCGATATTATCGTGTCCTTTAACGGTAAGTCGGTTCAGCGCTCCTCGGATTTACCTCATATTGTTGGTCCTATTAAGCCGGGCACAACAGTATCGGCAGAAGTTATGCGTAAAGGCAAACTCGTTGAATTAGACGTTACTGTTGGTTCAAGAAGTAAACCTGCCACAGCCCAAGACCGTGATTCTCAAGCTCAGCAGTCCCGTATTGGTGCTGCGGTACAAGGCCTGACTGATACAGAGCGTGAAGCTGTCGGTAGTGAAGGGGTCGTTATTGTTAGCATTCAGCCATCTAGCCCAGCAGAAAAAGCGGGTTTACGTCAAGGCGATGTCATTGTGCAGTTGGGTTTTGAAGATGTGACGTCGGTCAATATATTTACCTCTGTAGAGAAAGCGTTGCCTAGTAATAAGCCTTTACCTGTTCGCGTGATACGTCAGGGTACTTCTTTGTTTAGAAGTTTAGTGATTGAAAAGTAAGTTAATTGTTCGGCACAGGCGCTTTTTGGCGCCTATCGTTCTTGAGTCATTGTTTACCTTATCATTTCCCTATCCACTCCTTTAATCTTGCCTATATCGTATTATCGACCGATAGGGTAAAATCCGCGCCCTGTATTTAGAAACGAGGCTTTAGTCTCGAAACATTTAATGATCTATATTGATTTCACATAACGGTGTATTTGTAGTGACCGACCTTAGTCATATCCGAAATTTCTCTATTATTGCCCACATTGACCATGGAAAATCGACCTTAGCTGATCGTTTTATTCAAGAGTGTGGCGGGTTATCCGAAAGGGAGATGGCAGCTCAAGTTCTTGACTCTATGGATATTGAGCGTGAGCGTGGTATTACGATCAAAGCGCAAAGCGTGACACTCGATTACACAGCAAAAGATGGCAAAACCTACCAGTTAAACTTTATTGATACCCCAGGGCACGTCGATTTTTCCTACGAAGTATCGCGTTCACTCGCGGCTTGTGAAGGTGCGCTACTTGTCGTAGATGCAGCACAAGGCGTAGAGGCTCAGTCGGTGGCGAATTGTTATACCGCTATTGAGCAAGGGCTGGAGGTGATTCCTATTCTCAACAAAATGGATTTGCCGCAGGCAGATCCAGATAAAGTAGCGCAAGAAATTGAAGAAATTATTGGTATTGAAGCCACTGAAGCCGTGCGTTGTAGTGCTAAGTCTGGTTTGGGTATACATGATGTATTGGAAGAGCTTGTTGATAAAGTCCCAGCGCCGGTAGGCGATGTTGATGCGCCATTACAGGCGCTGATTATTGATTCGTGGTTTGATAATTATTTAGGTGTAGTGTCTCTTGTACGAGTGACTCAAGGTACATTAAAAGTCAAAGATAAAATTGTTACTAAGTCTATTGGTAAGGCACACGTTGTCGATAGTGTCGGTATATTTACCCCCAAGCGTATAGAGACCAAAGTATTAAAAGCCGGTGAAGTGGGCTTTGTTGTGGCGGGTATCAAAGATATTCATGGTGCCCCAGTGGGCGATACACTGACGCATTCGGTTAATAATGATGATGTTGACGCATTGGCCGGGTTTAAAAAAGTAAAACCTCAGGTTTATGCGGGCATGTTCCCGGTATCTTCGGATGACTATGAGTCATTTCGTGAAGCATTGGCGAAACTGACGTTGAATGATGCGTCTTTGTTTTTTGAACCCGAGAGTTCTGATGCGCTAGGTTTTGGCTTCCGTTGTGGCTTTTTGGGTATGCTGCATATGGAAATTATCCAAGAGCGCTTAGAGAGAGAATATAATCTTGATCTTATTACTACGGCACCTACCGTAGTGTTTGAAGTGCTTAAGAATGATGGCGAAGTCATTAGTGTGGCTAACCCATCAAAACTTCCTGACCCTACTTATATCGATGAAATGCGAGAGCCTATTGTTGAGGCGAATATTCTTGTACCCAGCGATCATTTAGGCGCTGTTATTACTCTATGCATTGAAAAACGTGGTGTTCAGAAAGATATGCAATATATTGGTAATCAAGTGGCGGTACGCTATGAATTGCCCATGAATGAAGTTGTCATGGACTTTTTTGATCGCTTAAAGTCGGTTAGCCGTGGCTTTGCATCACTTGATTATAATTTTGTACGTTTTCAGCAAGCGGCGCTAACGCGTTTGGATGTGTTGATTAATGGTGAGAAAGTTGATGCGTTAGCATTAATTATTCATCGTGAAGATGCGCAAGCAAAGGGGCGCAATCTTACAGAAAAAATGAAAGAGCTTATTCCACGACAGATGTTTGATGTTGCTGTGCAAGCGGTGTTAGGTGGTCAGGTGATTGCGCGTACTACGGTAAAAGCATTGAGGAAAAATGTAACCGCAAAGTGTTATGGCGGTGATATTTCGCGTAAGAAAAAATTGCTGCAAAAACAAAAAGCAGGTAAGAAACGCATGAAACAAGTGGGTAATGTTGAAATCCCGCAGCAAGCATTCTTAGCTGTGCTTAAAATGGATAGTTAGTTGCTTTTTACATAGCCTTTGATAACAAACAGGTCGATTATGGATTTTAATTTCCCCCTTATTTTAGCTTTGTTGGTATTTACCAGTGGCCTTATTTGGTTGCTAGATATTATTATTCTTGCTCCGCGTCGCAAAGCGGATAGTAAGGGTAATATAGCGGCTGAGCCCTTGTATGTTGAATACTCCAAATCTTTCTTTCCTGTACTCTTCGTGGTATTTATTTTGCGCTCTTTTATTGTTGAGCCTTTTCAAATTCCATCTCCTTCGATGGTGCCTACTTTAAAAGTTGGCGATTTTATCCTCGTTAATAAATTTACTTATGGTATTCGATTACCGGTTATTCGTACAAAGGTTGCCGATATTAACCAGCCTCAGCGCGGTGATGTGATGGTTTTCTTTCCGCCTCATGAGTCACGCTATTTTATTAAACGAGTTATTGGAATTCCCGGCGATACTATTCGTTATTTTAATAACCAGGTGTTTGTGAATGGTGAGTTGTTACAGCACGATTTTGTCGCTTCAGAAGCTAAATTGTCGAATGCGGGTCCATACGACCGCTGCTCTAGAGTGAATGCTCGTTATCAATTGTTTGATGAAACTATTGATGATACAACACACCAAATACGCAAATGTACGACAGCGGTTGCCTTTTCTGGAGATAAAACGTGGGAAGTCCCTGCAAAACATTACTTTATGATGGGGGATAATCGTGATAATAGCGATGATAGCCGCCGTTGGGGTTTTGTTCCGGAAGAAAATATTGTTGGAGAGGCATTTGCGATATGGATGCATTGGAAAGGTTTATTCGACTTCCCAAGCTTCTCAAGAGTGGGTGCTATAGAGTAGAATGACGAAATAATTTCATCAATTCTGCTGTATATAAAATTATAATAATATTTGATCATGAAAACGTTGAGAAATAAACTTTTGGTTAAGAATCAAAAAGGTGCCTCCCTTGTCAGCTGGCTGGTATATTTACTCGTTGCTGGCATACTTATTCAATACACAATAAAACTGACACCTTATTATATTGATGACCGTTCTGTTCGCGCTGCAATAGTATATTTATCGGAAGACCCTAGATTATCGTCTCTGTCTGGTTCAGAGATAGGTGAGATATTGGCTCAAAATTTTCGAGAAGAAGAGGTTAATCAAAAGGCGTTAAATGCTCTCTCTATTAAGAGAAAAGTAGGTTCACGTTACGTGGTGACCGTTGATTATGCGATTGATGTCCCTTTGATCGCCAATGCAGCTATCCAATTAACGTTCAGTCATTATTTAGATACGTCTAAACCTTCAGAATGTTGTGATCCCCTGTGATAGCTAAGCCGAATTTACAGCAACTTCAACACTGCATTAACTACCAGTTTTCTGATGAATCATTGCTTAAAACAGCATTAACACATCGAAGTTTCTCCTCATCTAATAATGAGCGGCTGGAGTTTTTGGGTGACTCTCTGCTGGGTGTGACGATCTCTCAACAGTTATTTAAACAATTTCCTGATGTGAAAGAAGGCATTTTGTCGCGACAGCGGTCAAGACTCGTTAAAGGGGTGACATTAGCTGCGTTAGCGAGAGAGTTTGCTCTAAGCGATTATCTTATTATGGGGTCGGGGGAGTTAAAAAGTGGTGGCTACCGTAGAGATTCTATTTTGGCAGATGCTGTTGAAGCCATAATTGGCGCTATCTATTTAGATAGCGACATCCAGCAATGCCAAAGTGTCATATTGCATTGGTTTAGTGATCGCTTGCAAAACCTGTCATCACACGATCAGCTTAAAGACCCAAAAACACGCTTGCAAGAATTGTTACAAGCGCAAAAAAAGCCTTTGCCTGCCTATACTGTTGCACATGTAGAAGGGGCTTCTCATGAGCAGCGCTTTACCGTAGGCTGTGAGGTGGCTTTATTGAAGGATATAGTCACAGCTACTGCTAGCAGCCGTCGCCAAGCGGAGCAGGAAGCTGCAACCTGTGTTTTAAAATTACTTAACCGTTGATACAAAACTTATGACAAAAAATTCATCTCGTTGTGGATACATTGCAATTGTGGGGCGTCCTAATGTAGGTAAGTCGACATTGCTGAATCATATATTAGGTCAAAAGCTTAGTATCACATCGCGCAAGCCGCAAACTACCCGTCATAAGCTATTAGGCATTAAGACAACAGAAGACACTCAGTATATTTACGTTGATACACCGGGTCTTCATCAGGGCCAAAAGAAAGCAATTAATCGTTATATGAATCGGGCAGTAACCACGGCTATTCAAGATGTAGACGTTGTTCTATTTATGATCGAAAAGCTCCACTGGTTGCCTGAAGATGAAGTAGTGGCACAGCGTTTAGCTGATTTAAAAACGCCTGTTATCTTGGTCATAAACAAAGTTGATACGATCGATGATAAAGAGATGCTGCTACCGCACATGCAAAAAATGTTAGAGCGAGTCAATGTTGCAGAGATAATTCCAGTTTCTGCCTTGAATAATCAAAACTTAGATCGACTGGAAGAGATTATTCGCACGCGATTACCTGAAGATGACTTTTTTTATGCCGAAGATCAAATTACCGATAGAAGTTCTCGCTTTTTAGCGGCCGAAATCATCCGTGAAAAGATTACTCGTCAACTAGGTGACGAACTTCCTTATCAGATGACGGTTGAAATCGAAGAGTTTACCTATGAAGGTAAAATACTACATATTAACGCTTTAATATTAGTAGAAAGGGAAGGGCAAAAACGTATTCTTATCGGCGATAAAGGCGATCGCCTGAAAAAAATAGGACAGCAATCACGTGAAGATATGCAAGTCTTATTTGATAGCAAAATTATGCTAAAAACATGGGTTAAGGTGAAGTCTGGCTGGTCTGATGATGAGCGAGCCTTACGTAGCCTCGGCTATGATGATCGCTAAAGCGTTATTTTATGGCCGCTATTCACTCATTGCCGTTTAGTAATGTCTCCGGTATCCGTTGATCTAGCTTCTGCTTATGTCCTTCATACTCGCCACTACCGCGATACCAGCCTATTAGTTACGGTGTTAACCGAGACTCATGGAAAATTAACGTTGATTGCACGTGGTGCACGTAAAACGACCAAATCAACAAAAAACCCTCGCTATTTACTTCAGCCCTTTATTCCCTTAGCGTTATCTTGGCAAGGGAAAAGTGCATTAAAGACTCTGACCTCAATGGAGGCCACTTCCCCTCAAATAAATCTCTTAGGTAATCGCTTATATAGCGCGATGTATGTGAACGAGTTACTGGTTTATTTATTACAAGATGATGATGCCAGTAATGTCATATTTGCAATCTACCAAAAAACATTGCAGTTATTAGCGTGCAAGGACTTACCGATAGAAGCAGTACTGCGTCCGTTTGAGTTTTCGCTGCTTGTTGAGTTAGGGTATGGTATCGATTTTGAGCATGAAAGTGATCACTACGAAAGCATAGATCCGGCTAAGCATTATTACTTTTTACCGGATCAAGGCTTTGTTCTAACCGATTTACATCCGGATATTCGAGCAGCCACTTTTAGTGGGCAAGCAGTGATATCTATTGGTCAGCGTGATTACCATTCTACTACTGTGCGACAAGCGGCAAAGTCAATTGCGCGAATAGCGCTTTCTCCCCACTTAAAAAACCGTCAATTGAAAAGCAGAGAACTATTTATGAAACATGAGTAATAATCATCTGTTACTCTTTGATTTATATGCCTTTTTCATTATTTTTAAGTGTTCTTCATACATCGTTATTCTCTATGCATCCATAATTTGAGAAATTATAATTTATGTAAAAGTTTTTATTTTCAATGACTTATGTTTTTTTAAGTTTTAATTAGTATTCTTGTTAGTTGAAAAAAAGTCACCACTTTCTTGCGGTACTTGTAAAAAACTGCTAAACCTAAAGTAACGTTATTTAATTAATTCTGTTATAGCAATAGGGCTAGCACCACGTGCGTGTATAAGAGTTTCCGGTGGAGGCCGACACTTCAATGAAAATTAAAACTAAGTTGATTACTGGTACCTTACTGCTGGCTTTTTGCTCAGTCGGAGTTGTGAGTATCGTGGCTAATTATATTGCCCAAACAAATACTAACGAAGCAATGAGTCTACAGGCGCAGGGTAAAATGTCTTCTATATTGGAGGCTAAAAAATCACACATAGAGCAATACCTTACCAACCTATCAAACCAAATTCGCTTAATCGCTATTGAGCATAATACCGACCAAGCAAATTATCATTTTGCGAATCAATTTACGACACTAGGTGAAGAATTAAAGATAAAGCCAGAACAAAAAGAATTGGTAAAGCAATACTATATTGAAAATTACTTAGCGCCTTATGAGAACAAAAATGGAAAAAGTGCACCTACTGTTGAGCAGTATTTTAAAGGCTTTAAAGAACACCATTGGATGCTGCAATATCAATATATAGTGGCTAATCCTAATGAGCTTGATAAAAAAGCCGATATGGATGCTCCAGCCAACGAATTTTCGGCTTATAGTACAAGCCATCGAAGCTATCATGAAGTATTTCGCAGTTATGTTAGCGATCTTGGTTATGGCGATGTTTATTTTGTTAATGCTGATGGTGAAATTACTTATTCATACCGTAAGGGCTTTGAATTAGGCACTTCATTAGTGGATGGTCCTTTTGCCGACTCTGGTTTAGCGAGAGCTTATAATCGTTCATTGGAAGTTAAAAAGGGCGAAATCGTTATTGAAGACTTTAGCCGTTACGCGCCATTATTAGATTCGCCAGCCGCTTTTGTGGCGTCGCCATTAATTAAATTTAGGCGTGTAAGAGGTGTTTTTATCGTTCAGTTCCCTATTGATGTTATTGACGCGATTATGACCAATGATAAAGAATGGAAAAAGGTGGGCTTAGGGGAAACCGGTGAAAATTATTTGGTAGGTTCTGATTACACATTGCGTAATACCAGCCGCTTGTACTTTGAGCAACCTGATGCGTATATTAATAAATTGCGTGCTTATAATGAAGTTAATCCTCAACCAGTGGACGATATTATTTCTAGTGGTACAGATATTGGCTTACAAAAAATTGTTACGCCTTCTACACAAGCGGCATTGGCGGGAGAAAGCGGTTTTAACATATTTGAACGCTATGATGGACATGAAGTGTTATCCACTTATTCACCTATTAATGTGCAAGGTTTTGATTGGGCAATTGTGAGTGAAATCGACCGCGATGAGGCCTTCAAAAGTGCGACAGAGCTTGCGAAACAGCTCAATTCCTCATTGGCGGTGATAGCAGTGCTCGTTATATTGGTATCGATTGTTGTTGTCCTATTGCTAGCTAATATTATCTTTAAACCGTTACATCTTATTACCCAGCGTATGAACGAGATAGCTAGCGGAGATGGCAATTTGAAAAGCCGTTTAGATGATGCAGGTGATAATGAAATTTCTGAATTCGCAACGAGTTTTAACTTATTTATTTCTAAGCTAGATTATATTGTGGAACAAGTGGCTGAAACTTCCTCGCTGTTATTAACGCAGAGTTCTGGCTTACTCGATTTATCGCAATCAGGTAAAGATCAGTCGTTGAAACAAAAAGACACAATGCAGAATGTCGTTGATTCGATACATCAAATTACGTCAAATATTGATCAAAACAATGAGTATGCTAATTCCACATCAGAAGCGGCTGTTGATGCTAATAAGAAAGCGAATGAAGGTAAGAAGACAACAGATAAGGCGGTGATTGCGATAGAAACAATCTCCAAAGAAGTGAGCGCTACTTCAGAAGCTCTGCAGGGCTTAGAAGATGACTCCAAAAATATCGCAGCGGTATTATCTGTTATTGATGACATCTCAAATCAAACTAATCTTCTTGCGCTTAATGCTGCTATTGAAGCTGCTCGAGCGGGTGAAAATGGTCGCGGCTTTGCAGTTGTTGCCGATGAAGTGCGCAGCTTATCGCACAGAATTCAAACAGAGACACATTCTATTGCTGAAACGATCAATAAATTACAGACTGGTACCGGTGATGCGGTATCAACTATGAAGCGTAGTGTGGAAAAAAGTAAGAGTGGCGTAGAACTAGCATCTGAAGCGGGAACAGTGTTAGAAATGGTTGTTGAAGGTAGTAGTAAAATTAACCAAATGAACGAAAAAATTGCACAAGCTACACAACAGCAGAATGTGATTATTCACACCATTAATAATAATATCGACACAGCGAATGAAGTCACAGAAGCGACGCTGGAATCTTCAATTGCTATTGATGGTATCGGTAGCAAAATATCAGATTTGGCGAATGAGCTACAAGATCTAGTTTCACAGTTTTCACAAGATCAAGGAGATAAAACTGATATCGAAACATAGAGTCTATTTAGACAGCCAATGTATCTCAACACCTTGATCAGAGGTGTTTTCCAATGAAAAAAATTACTTACTACCTAGCTCTTTTATGTTGATGGACTAATAAATACTTTATTAGCCATCTTATGATGATTACACACTAAAGTTACGAAGGCATTATTAGTGAGTGAGGTTGCTTTTTAGATAATAAAAATAAGAATATAAATTGAATGTTGAATAGCTCTACGGTATTAACGACGCTACAAAATATAAATTAAGACTTAATATGAATCAATCCCTTGCTTTCGCTGGCCTATCACTGCTAGTGCAGCAACACGATAAGCTTCTGCGAGGGTTGGGAAGTTAAAAATACTTTCTACAAATATATCGACATCTGCGTTAGATAATAATGCCATTTGTCCGATATGAATAAGCTCTGTAGCGCCTTCACCAACGATCATCACACCGAGTATTTTCTTCCCTTCTCCATCACAGACAATTTTTAGCATACCATCTTGTATGCCAGATATTTGCCCGCGTGCAATTTCTTCAAAAATGGCTTTGCCAATAATAATATCGCCATATTGTTCACGAGCAGCACCTTCGCTAAGCCCAACAGATGATAACTCGGGGATGCCATAAATACCGGTAGGAATGGTTTGGCTCATATCCCCCACAGGAATACCATAGGCATTGCAGGATACGCGTCGCCCTTGTTCCATTGCGGTAGAAGCGAGGGCAGGGGGCCCGATTACGTCACCTGCGGCATAAATGTGCGCAATGGAGGTTTGTAGCTGATCATTAACAGAGAGCAAGCCTTGGTTGTTAAGCGTAATCCCAATTTTATCTAAAGATAAACTGCTCGTATTACCGATCCTGCCTGCAGCGCAGAGCAGTTTTTCACTGACGATTTCTTCACCGTTTTCGCAGCTCGTGACAACTTGTTTTCCATCCCAGCGCGCGCTAGTAACGTTGGTATTACCCAGCCAAGTGCCCCCCATACTTTCAAACGCATGCACAAAATTATGCGTGAGGTCGCCGTCTAAAAAACCTAAAGGTTGTGGGTATTTATCAACCATGGTGACTTTAACCCCAAGCGCTTGAAAAATAGAGGCGTATTCACTGGCAATGACCCCTCCGCCTAATACAGTGAGGCTACTGGGTAAGTACAGCATTGATAAAATAGAGTCACTATCAAAAATATATTCATGATCAATAGGAATATGGTCGGGAGTTCTGGGATAAGACCCTGTAGCAATAACAAACTGTGTGGCGGTTAAGGTAATAGGTTCCGCTAAAGGTCGAACCAACTCTATACTATGCTCGTCAATAAACTCAGCACAGCCATGGATACGTTCGATATGGTTACGGCTGATTTGTTTTTCCATGTAGTTGTCATGAGCTTTTAGTACGTCGTCTAAACGATCAATCAGTACCGACATTTCTAAATTTTCACACAATGAAAAGTTAGATAATTTAGCATTAGCTCGCATGTGAGTGACACGTAGGGCATTTTCTCGTAATGTTTTTGAAGGAATTGTGCCGCGGTGCACACAAGCGCCACCTAAGTAACGATCACGCTCTATTAATGCCACTTTTTTACCCAACTTTGCAGCTTGCACCGCTGATTTTTGACCCGCAGGCCCACTACCAATTACGATGACATCGAAACTTGTGTTTTTGATGATATTCTCTGAACTGTTGGTATTACTCATAGCGCAAGTGCCTTGACATCTTCATTGATTTTAGGAACTAATGCTAAGAGTTCATCAATGTCATCCGGATAAAAGTTCAATAAACGTAATGCGGGTGATTGCCGCAATGCTTCGTCGCTTAATTGTGTTTCATCGGTTGTATGTGTTGCGATTTGACGACTAAACATAACGGCAGCAGCAACATCTGAGTGATTCGGTGCATCATCGAAGTGATGGTGGAAAGTGACAGCTTCCGCAATAATACTGGGTAAACTCCACGAATCAGTAATGACTTCAGATACATCGCGCTGAAATTGTGAAAATAGAACGGTTAAGTCGTAATCGCCCATAATACTTTCTTGTGATGCACGAAAGTCTGCAATGGTTTGTAAGATCACTATTTTGCCAATACTGTGTAGTAAACCACACAAAAATGCGGCCTCTACATTTTTTCGTTGTTTACGTGCGACCTCTTTTGACCATAGAGCCGTTAACAGAGCATGTTGCCAGATAGCATCAACATGCTGTTCATAACCCAATGCCTTAAACAGCTTGTTATTGAGTGATACAGCAATGGCAATATTACTAATTTCTACCATGCCTAAACGAGTAATTGCTTGTTGCAGCGAAACAATATTGGATGCAGCCGAGTAAGCGGCTGAGTTTGCAATGCATATGACGTGCCCAGATAGTGTCGGTTCTGATTGCAAAATGTTGGCGAGTTGTAAGGCATCCGAATCGGGATCCTGAGTAAGTGCTAGCACTTTATGTGTAGCATCAGGAAGTACTGGGACGTCAATGGTTTGTGCCGTAATTGCAGCTTCTAATTGATCAGCAATGGATCGGGCATAAGCGGAGTTGTAATTCATGGGTAAACCTTATGTAGTCGACACTTAACCGTTGGGTAGGTATATTTTTGCTGTTAATTGAATAGTGCTTTTTACATAAAGTGTAGACTAAAAAAAAGAATGTATAGAGAATATACTTGAGTGTATTAACCAGAGTCGCTAATCGGTAAATATAATACGTAACAAAAGAAGAAATATATTCCACATAGCACCCGAATAGGCAATTACTGCTATAATTGGAAACCTAACAGACTGAGTTGTATCTCTACAAACAATATACAGGCAGTCGTTCTATAGCAAATATGCAGGGTATTCTGCGTCATCGTCAATAATTTTTTAGGTTTTCCTGTAAATGAAAATACGTGAAGTCTCCACTATCCCTAGCGACGCACTTGAAGCATTGCTTAGCGCAATACCGTTTTATAAGGCAATAAAAAAACAAGATCAGCAGCAATTCACTAAGTTAATGAGTTTCTCGCGTATTATTCATTTTACGTCCGGTGAAAAAGTTATATCAAAAGGCGATTTAGATACGTGGAGTTATTTTATTGTTAAAGGTCAGCTTATCGTTTCGCTACCTAATGACAATACCAATGAGGGTGAGGGGCATCATGTCAATTACATAACCCCCGGTGAGGTATTAGGTGATCTGTCAGTTTATTTAGAAATGCCAAGAACGGCAGATGTTCATGTCGATGAAAATTGCCGAGAAGCTATTTTATTCGGCACCGATTTTGGTATGTTTGGTGAGCTCACTGACTATAGCCGTATTTCTTTAGCAACAAAGTTAGAATATTATCGCCATGCTATACACAGCGTGCGCTGGAAGCTAGAAATGTATCGATCAAAGTATCGTAGTCATCCACTGGCAGACCAACACCGAGGGATCACTCTGTATACTGGTCCTAAAGATGGCGAGCAAGAATTACGTGCATTGTTTAAGCAGGTCGTTGACTTATCTCAACTGCTGTTAAAATGGAATGCGAGCTTTGGTAGTCTGCATTTTGCTGATGGCGAAATACCGTCTCCAGATCTTAACCTCTAAGCGCTTATTATTATCAAATAAAAGGTGAGTGTTACTCACCTTTTATTTGCCAAGCATCATACCCTCCAATCAAGCTATACACTGTTTCAAACCCTTGTTCATATAAAAACCCAGCAGCATGCTGGCTGCTGTGACCGTGATAACAATAAACCAGAATAGTTTGATCAAATTCAGTATTTTGTACAAATAAATCAATATTTTTATCCGTAATATGCAGGGCGCCTTCGATATGTCCCGTGAGATAACTGTGTTGGTCACGTATATCAATTATAGTTATATTTTTTAGTAGCTTGATGGCTCCAGTTTGGTCGATATTGGCGAAGTGCTTATTCATGGTGAGACCGATTTCAGATTATTTGTAGGTTCTTTTAGCGATCAATAATAAGGAAAAGCGCTAAATTTACGAATCACTTCTATACTCAATGATAGTTATATCTAACCGAAGTGGTGTAGTTACTTGTGATTGTTGTTTATTTTAGTTGTTTAACACAGCGTATTACTCATTCTATCGTACTATATGCGTACTTATTATTGTTCGCATTGCCCCAGCAGGCAATAGCAGAAACTAATGATTCTCAAGATGAACAAATAAAGCAAAAGCGGCTTTGGCTCCCTATTTCTTACCAGCAGTATTACCCCGAAATGTTGACTGCCGCCGATAAAGCCCATAACAATGATTATTGTTATCAATTTATCGATGGCTCCTTAAATGAAAGTGAATCCTCGATGCGAAATATTATCTTTACGTTTCGCTGTAGGACACAAGAAAGGCGCCTGTTTACCCTTAATGTTAATGCGCACACATTACATGTAACAAACTCTTTAGAAGAGTGGATAAAGCAAAAAAAGATAGAAGAAGAGCTTGAGAGACAAGCTGAATTACTCAAAGAAAAGTTAAGAAAAGAGAAAGAAAAAGAGCAGTACTGGGGGATATGTGAGGAGGTATTTACCCGAAAAGCCAATTTATTTACTAATGCCAAGGTAATCTCTGAAATGCCACCAGAGCCAGATGTCAATGAAGTGGGTGAATATATCTATTATATTGAGTTTCAAACATTAAGCTCAAAAAAAACGGTATTAAATTATTTGGCAACGGCAAGTATACATAACCTAGAAAAATGTAATGTTTCTATTCGCCCTTTGTAGTATTTCTAGTGATTGCTTGTTTGTTGTACGTATTGTCTAAATAGCTAATGATTAGTAAGTTGGCATTGGCTTTCATGACTCTGTAAGTATATGAAAAACATAAAAAAACCGCGTCTATATGGTGATATAAACGCGGTTTTTTAGAACTTGCTTAATCGTTATTTCTTTTTAGATGCTTTCTTTACTGTTTTCTTAGCTGCTTTTTTAGCGGTTTTCTTTACAGGTTTTTTGACCGCCTTTTTAGCTTTGCTTTTAGCGGCTAGCTTTTTTGCTGCTGCTTTAGCTTTAGCGGCTACTTTTTTAGCGGCTGCCTTTTCTTTCGCTGCTTTGGCTTTAGCGGCTGCTTTGGCTTTAGCTGCTGCTTTCTTAGCTTTTATCTTAGCTTTAGCCGCTGCTTTTTTTGCTGCTAATTTGGCCTTAGCAGCAGCTTTCTTGGCAGCTACCTTTTCACGTGCCGCTGCTTTTTTAGCCGCTACTTTGGCTTTTGCTACAGCTTTCTTCTCTGCTGCAGCTTTCTTCTTAGCTAGGGCTGCTTTAGCTTTAGCGACAGATTTGTTAATTGCATCAGCTTCTTTTATTTCTGCAGACAGTGATTGTAGGTCAGTTTTAGCTTTAGCAAGAGCAGCTTTTGCTTGTTCGGTATTCGCTTTAGCTGCAACGACAGCCTTTTTAGCGACGATGGCTTGTTTAGCTGTAGCCGCTGTTTTTTTCTTTTTAGCGAGTGCACTCACTTTTGCAGCCGCTGCTTTTGATTTTTTGGTCGCATCAGCAACAGATTTAGAATTTTTTGTAATTTCTTTCTTTAGCGAAGCTAATTGTTTCTGTTGTGCAGAAGCTAGTTGTTTTTCTAGTTTAGCGATAGATGATGCAATTTCTTTTACAGGATCAGCTGCTTTTTTAGATACGGCCATGGAAAATTTCCTATGTTGGGTTGTATTAATGATAAATTCTGAACAACGCGAATTATACAGCTAATAATAGCAGAATAAATATTTTGCAAGAAAAATTCATCGTTTTTTTCGTTTTTTTCGTTTTTTTGATAAAAAAAACATGTTTTTGGTGAATAAATATCAAAACTAGGCTTTGTAATGAATAAATTTTAGTACTTTTTGAAAAATTTACCTAAACGTGCAAAGAATTCATTGTTTACTTATCGTTTCATAATGGACCATTAGGTAAAAACTTATTATCACTTTCTTTTTTTATCCACGTAAGTAATTCGCGGTCTATCTTTTCGCCCTTTTTTTTTAAACCTCTTGTCAGGCCAATAACAGGGGATAACTCATCAGCTCGCCATTGGGAGTATTGCATTTCAGCTAATGTAAAAAATTTAATGAGTGCGATAATCGCTTCGTTAGATAAGCCTTCACTGATAGTTATCCAGAGCGCCTTAGGTTGCTGCATGATGGCACGGTGCTGTTCTTGCTCCTGAGGTGTTAAAAAGGAACGAATGTCACAGCCGTTTTTATCCAGCATAAAGTTAATGGTACGTAATAAAAAGTCATTCTTTATGCAGTACTTATTTGTACTTGCTTGTGTAGATTGTTCAGGGCTCCATGTATTCACGTTGGTAGTGTCGGTCATTTCGCTAGTACTCCTTGGTTACTGTTTTAAACGAGATATTTAAGTGATCTCTGATCAAGTTATTACGGCTTTTTCTATTATTAAAATCATTTTTCTTGATAACGGCCCACTTTACTTTAAAGAAGGCTGAATTCAGATTTAGTCAGGTATTTCTTAAATAAGATTAATTGTTTTTAAGGGCTCAGTGTAATTGGCTCTTCTACTATACGCCATGATAAATTACACTGTTTTTATATACAGTTTTCATGTGGGCCATTTGTGACTTTATACTTAGTTCTATTTTTAAATAATGGCATCAATAAATGGTATTCGATCACTAGATTCCATTTTTAGTGGAGTAGAAATAAGGTAACAAACTAGTAGGAGAAAATATTTTTTGCAACGAAAAATTATTCACTGCGATGCTGATTGTTTTTTTGCGGCTATAGAGATGCGAGATCATGCTTCCCTCAGGGGGATTCCTTTAGCTGTTGGTGGTGACCCTTCACGCCGAGGGGTGATTGCAACCTGTAATTATGAGGCAAGAATATTCGGTGTTCGATCAGCTATAGCCTCTGCCTATGCAAAAAAATTATGCCCACATTTACACATTGTTCCGCATAATATGGAAAAATATCGTGCGGCGGCTCAACAGCTAATATCAATATTCAAGGATTATACGCATCTTGTAGAGAGTCTATCACTGGATGAAGCATTTTTAGATGTTTCAGCAAGTGGAAAATGTAACGGGAGTGCAACGTTAATAGCTAAAGAGATTCGCCAACGGGTAAGATCAGAAGTGGGCATTACTATATCAGCAGGGGTATCCTCTAATAAATTTTTGGCTAAAGTTGCGAGTGAGTGGAAGAAGCCTGATGGATTGACAGTGATAGAACCATCACGCATTCCTTTTTTTATGAAAAATTTACCCGTGAGCTGTATATCTGGTGTGGGTAAAAAGACCCTAGCAAAATTAAATAATATGGGAATCTATCAGTGCTCGGATATTGTCCATTATCAAATACCTGCTCTTACTCAGGTATTGGGTAAGTTTGGTCAGCGCCTTTATGATTTATCTCAGGGAATTGATGATCGTAGTGTAAACCCAAATCCAGATAGAAAGTCTCTTAGTGTTGAGAAAACGCTAGAGAGTAATATTCAATGGATAAATAGCTTGAATGAGATAGGTCAATTACGAGAACGGTTATTAACACGTATTGAGCGCCTTCCTAATGATCAGCAGCACTTTGTTAAAGTCTTCATTAAAATCACATTTGATGATTTCTCTAAAACGTCAATAGAAATACAAAGCCAACAATTATCGATTGAATTGTGTCAATCTTTGTTTAAACAAGGCTGGCAAAGATATAAAAAAGCCATCAGATTACTGGGTATAGGTGTTCGTTTCTCAGCAGGTACTACTGGGTATGATCAATTAAAACTGTTTGATTAACACTTGTTTGAGTTTATGCCAGTGACGCTAAAGAGGGGCATTTAAGTGTACCGACTTTGTGTAAAGCATTGTTGCTATATTGCGGCCTCTCTTATGTTAGTAAAAACATTGAGAGGTCACAATATCCTGGATAGCTATCTCTTTAAGAACTAATAAATCAAGTCTACTTGTAATGAGTTATCGAATATCACACTCATCAATACTAAACTGGCCTACAGCGTCATTTAATGTATCTATAGAGGCAGACATTTCTCGGGTTTTTTCGATAGCCATTGTTGCGCCTTCATTGTTTTTAGTAGAAATTTGGGCGATTTCTTCTACATTTCCTTTCACCGTTTCACTTACGGCGCTTTGTTCTTCGGCACTAGTGGCGATGCGTAAATTCATGGCATTAATGTCGCTAATCTGCGTTTGAATTGACTGTAATGCCTCTTGTGCTTTCTCAGCTTCTTCAACACAGCTGTTAACGGCATCGTGTCCATTGTTCATTACATTAACGGCAGTATTGGCATTTTGCTGTAGCTTTTCAATAATGCTATTAATTTCAAGGGTAGATTCTTGTGTGCGGCTAGCTAGTGCTCTTACCTCGTCGGCAACTACCGCAAAGCCACGGCCTTGCTCTCCTGCACGTGCAGCTTCGATAGCGGCGTTGAGTGCGAGTAAATTCGTTTGTTCGGCGATACCATTGATGACTCCGACTACCGAGCCAATGGTTTCGCTGGTATGTTCTAATTCGCGAATAATAGTCACGGCTTCTTCTACATTACTTGCCACTGTCTGAATAGAGTTAGACGTTAGTCCCATAATTTCGGTACCGTGGTTTGTCGCAACCATTGCCTGCGAGGCGGCTTGCTCGGCACTGGTGGCGCTCTCGGCAGATTCATTAGCCGCTAAGCTCATTTCAACGATAGATTGGTTCACTTGTTGAGAAGAAATATATTGCTGTTCAGCACCACTGGCATTGTCTTGGGCGATGGCTTCCATCGTTTCAGCAACCTGTTTTAGGCTTTTTGCTTCTACACTAATACTGGCGACTAATTGTTGAATTTTTTCAATAAATTCATTAATTAATCCAGACAATATACCGGTTTCATCTTCGCTATTGTTTTCAAGTCGGCTACATAGGTTGCCATCTCCTTTCGCGAGGTCACGTACTAGGTCTATCATGCGGTGTAACGGTTTCATTAAGATTTTAGCAAATACATAAATAGCGCCGAGTGACAGAACAATCGCAATTAAAGCGGTAAATATCGCGGTAGAATTAATTTTTCCTAATAATTCTTGAGTGGGTAATACGGCCTCGGCCAAGTCCATTTCGCTCAAAATAATCCATTTTTGATTGAGCACTTTGACAGGAGCATAAGCGACGAGTACTTCTTCGCCTGTGTACTTGATGTAGTGCATGGTGCCTACGTCACCTGCTTTGGCCCGATCTACTGCGGGATTATTAAGGTCGAGTAACCCGATATTGGTTTCGAGCTGCTCCATACGATCAATTTTATCGCTTGTTGTTAATTTTAAATCACGTGCAAGTTTAATAAACCCGGGCAAGTCTTCAATTATCGTGCGGATATTACTGCGCGCTATTCCATCAGCCCCAACTAACATGGTTTCGCCGGTGTCGCCTAAACCGGCTTGTTGCCACTTTTCGTGGTGTGTCATAAAGACATTCACTTTATCTATGGGTGCTTGAATAATCAGTACGCCAATCTTTTGGGTGCCATCATAGATAGGAGAGGACATAAAAGCGGCAGGCGCATTGTAAGAGGGGGTATAGGTATCAAAGTCAGTCAGATAGACAAATTCGGGGTTGTTCGCACTAGCGGCTTTTTTAAAGGCTTCGCCAATACCACTGTTCGCGTAGGCGCCAGATTTTAGTGATGTTGCGTAGTCTAATTCTTTGTACACGGAATAGATGATATTACCGTTGTTAATATCCGCGATAAAAACATCATAAAAGCCAAAATGATATAAAAATTCGCGAGTATGTGGATGAAAAGCCGCATGCGTTTTGCTGTAACTGCTGCCATCGCTGGCGGCGCTATCTAATAATTCTTTATTACCTAAAGGGTGCGTATTGTTGGCAATATAGCTGTATTGTAGTGCTAGTGCAGTATTGTCGAGTTGAGATAACATCGCGTTCGTGTTGATGTCGCGCTGGTTAATACGCTGAAACTCTTTTCCGTATTGGTTGGTGTAATAGTCTTGCACGGCTTTTTTTTGTGCATTCACAGGCGGTAAGCCTTGAGCTTCTTGTGTATAACTGGCAAAGCTGGTGGTAAATGCTTTTGTGGCCTCTACCACACGAGGGTCAGACGAGGTGATTTGCGCAACCCCTTTTATGCCCTCAAAGTAGTCTTGTAGGGCTTGAGAGGTGAGTTCTCGCACCGATATTAGCTCTTTGAGGGTGATTTTTTCCAAAGCCACGGACGATTGTTTGCCCGCAATATGACTAATAGATAACGAGGTAAATGCGAGTGCTACGGTAATAAGTGAGCAAGTACCAATTAATAGCTTCGTTTGAATTTTCATATTACAACCAATGTCTCGTTAATAATGTGTATTTAATAGTACTGAGTGCTCGAATTATTAAAAGCTCAGACCGTCTTATTAGGTGTAGCTGAAAAATTAGGCTTTTTCCAATAAAGAGCGCATTTTTTTTGGTGAATACTCGGTGATATATCTCTGAGCGATAAGGTAGGTAAAAGGGTTAAGATAAAGTTATTGGAAGGTGTTTTTTGGTTACTTATTGCACCAATAGCGGGTTGCTGGTGTAGTCTTTACTCTATACCGTTGACTTTATTTGATCGAAAACCTCTTTCGCATTGATGAGCCACTCCCATTTTTGCGAGTGGTTTAAACAAATCTAGATGAGTAGTATTGATGAATAATAAAGATGATAAACCTAGCCGCCATTCTGGTTGGCACCAAAAAAACTCGACGGTGGTTTATGATAACCCTTGGATTCAAGTCTCTCACGATGAAGTAATCACACCAGCTAATACCCCCGGTATCTATGGCGTGGTTCACTTTAAAAACCATGCGATTGGTATTTTGGCCGTCGATGACGAGGACTATACGTGGCTAGTGAAGCAAACACGGTATGTGTTAGGCCAACCTACGTGGGAAATACCCGAAGGTGGTTGTCCATTGGGAGAAGCCCTGATTGATGCAGCACAGCGAGAGTTAAAAGAAGAAACTGGCTTATTGGCGGCAGATTGGCAGCCGTTTTTAGAAATGGACTTGTCAAACTCTGTTACCGATGAGCAAGCGACAGTATTTTTAGCAAAAACACTTACTCAAGGCGCCAATGCGTTAGAGCCGACGGAAGATATTGAGGTGTGGCGCTTACCGTTAACGCAAGCAATAGATATGGTATTACAAGGCGAAATACGAGATGCTATTTCTGTAGCGGCGTTATTAAAAGCCAAAGCCTGTTTGGTATAGGGTCGTTGTTTATCACCTGTTATTAAACAGCATAGACAGGGCTTCTTTCTCTGCCGTACTGACTTGTTGATCTTTTTCATCTTCTGGTTTATTGAAACAAACGCGGTTTCGGCCTTGTTCTTTGGCGGCATAGAGCTGTTCGTCAGCGGCTTCGATAAGACTGCCGCTTGCAGGGTCTTTGGTGCCATCGTAAACACTGAGCCCCGCGCTAGCGGTTAGCGTAATATGCGATGCACTACCATCTTTAAGGGTGACTTCAAGTGGTGAATTTTCAATTGATTGACGAATTCGTTCTGCCACGCGTGCGCCAGTTACAATATCGGTACTCGGTAAAATAATGGCAAACTCTTCACCGCCATAGCGACAGGCAATATCTAATTTACGAACATTGTCGATAATACACTGCGCAATTAGACAGAGAGCATCATTGCCTTTTTCATGCCCCCATTCGTCATTGACTCGTTTAAAGTGATCAATGTCGACCATAATTAATGTTGTTGCTTGTAGCGTACGCTGGGAGCGCTCAATCTCTTGCGAAAGTACTTGGCTAAAATGGCGATAATTAAATAAGTGGGTGAGTGGGTCGGTGTTGACGAGTTGAGATAGACGATCAACTTCATCACTGAGTGTTTTTATTTCTTGATTGCGCTGGCAGAGGTTACCGTCGGCGCAGTTAATCGAAGTAGAGTCGCTCATTGATGCCCTATTATCTGTTTGTGATCAAAACAAATGGTACGAAACCACTGTAAATCACCTTTATGCATAGATTATAGCGGGTAATTATTGAATTGTAGGGATAAATTGTCTACGTGAGCTTTAGACATTGGTCTGTGAATTGATCGCTTGGGTGCCAAGTGAGGAAGAATGGCGAAAATAGGGCGTTGAACACCTGCTTATGCAGGTGTGATACGTAAAAATGGGTTGATCAATCGCCCCACCATACTGGTTAGCTTAACCGGTGCGAGTTCAACGGATAAGCACAGGCAGTCTTCGTTACTTGATGCCATGGGTTGATGCTTGTCACCGGGTTGTTTCAGTAAAAAGTCACCTTGCTGATAAACGCTATCTTCGTCAGAAAAGCTGCCTTTTAATACGACAGTCATTTCTAGGGCATTATGATCGTGTTGGGGTACTTGTCCACCCGATCGGATTTTTTGTAGTGACACAGCATATTTATCTTGGCCGGCAACTAGGCTTGCTGAATGTAAATTACGTGTTACCCGTCGCCAGTTAACCGGGTTGTACTGCATCATCTTTTTTACGGACTTGGGTAATGCCGCATATTTTTTAGCAAGAGGTACCGTTGGTGCGTTTGTCGCGGATGTGCCTACCGGTGCAGAGGTTTTTTTATCTATTATCGACATTAACGCAGTAAAAGCATCGTCGTTATCACAGGTTTGATCTGCGATGCTGCCTAGATTTTTTGTATCAGAAGATACACTAACTACGTCCTCGCTCATTGTGCTAAGCAGCGCACCACCTAATTGTTCCAGTTTATTGACTTCATTTCTGCAATGGCTGCAGTAGTGTAAGTGGCTGCTAATAGCGATAGCGGGCCCTGTTTCCAGTGTCCCGGCAGCGTACTCAATGAGTAAATTTTTGTCTGGATGATGTTGTGGTGATGTATTCATAGCTAGGCATTACATTGTTTGGTGGTCGTTGTTTTCAATAGCGTGTGTGTTGAGTGGTTTTGCTATTGCTCGTTTTGTTTGGTATCGGCAAGCATGACTTGCAGTTTCTTCTGAGCCAGTCTCACTCGAGACTTTACGGTACCTAATGGTAGGCTTAGCTCGGTGGCAACTTCGGTATGAGATTTCGCTTCCATATAAACCTTTCTGATCACGACTTGCTGCTCATCTGGCAGTGCTAGCAGTTTTTCTTTTATCAGCGACTCGTCTCGTTTGTGAGTAAGAAAAGTGTAGGGGCCGTTTTCAGTGGTGTCTTCCCAAATATCTTCCGTTTCTATTGATGTAGTGTTGGCATACTTATTTTGACGTCTTAACATGTCAATACGAGTATTACGTGCCAAAGTGAAGATCCATGTGCTAGCGGCGGCCTTTGACGGGTCGTAAGAAGAGGCCTTTTGCCACACTTTAATCATCACTTCTTGTATCAGCTCCTCAATCATCTGATAGGAGCTCTGCGTGGGGTATTTGCCAATAAAGTAGTTTTTAAGCAGTGGTGAAAAATGCTCGAAGAGCGCTTTAAATGCTACGCGATCTTGAGACTTGCTCAATTTGACCAGATGCTCGTTCCACTCTTTAGTCGTACTTTTAGTGGTCGCGCTGGTAGGGGGCTGGGTATTCATTGTTGAAACATTACCCTTAACTGAACCCGTTACACTTGCAGCGGATTGATTGGATGATGGGTTTTCCAGTATAGCGCTTGCAGATGACATTTTCATTGCTTCCAATTAATTGTCTGGTTGGTTTATTTCACACTACGATCTTTACGTTCTTTAGAAGCTACTGGATGACTAATAAAGTTATCTAATAATAATTGGTGACTCGCTAACATAGGCTCTTTTTACTGGTTACTAGGTGGCTGAGAACGATGTCGTATGCTTTCTTAGTGATAGGATTTGATCCATCAATTTTTGTGGTGCGTATGTATCGCAAAATGAACAATTATAGTTAAAGCACCGCTGGTGTAGCGCTCATAGGATAAGGAGAAATAATGCAGGCCGATATACTTACCGTGATTGATGACTTTAAACAGTACTACAGTCATTTCTCCAGCCGCGATATGGATGCTCTTAATACGTTTTATAGTGAAAATTTGATTTTTTCAGACCCAATACACCAAATAGAGTCGCTGGGCGACGTAAAGCAGTATTTTTCTTCTATGTGCGATAATTTGACAGAATGTCGTTTCGAGTTTGTCGGTGAAACTATCGGTGACAGTAGTGCTTGGTTTAAGTGGGTTATGCATTATCGTCACCCTAGGCTAAAAAATAATTCCCCGCTGTTACTCACCGGTGCCACTTACATTAAATTTTGTGATACTCCGTCAGGGTTACGTATTTGTTCGCATGAAGATTTCTATGATATGGGGAGCATGCTTTATGAACATACGCCGATACTTGGGCGTTGTGTGAGTTGGTTAAAGCAGCAGCTCACTAAAGCCGCCTAAGCTAAATAATTCAGGTATTCGGATCACTCATGACTTACTCAACCTCTATTACCGATAAAACCATCTGGATCGTGGGTGCAAGCTCAGGTATTGGTAAATCAATGGCAATCAAACTGGCTGCTGCAGGCAATACGGTGATTGTTAGTGCTCGTAGTGAAGAGAAGCTGCACGCACTGGTGAAAACGCATCCTAATAATTTAACAGCCTTACCGGCAGATATTAGCCAAGATAGTCATGTTGACGATATTAAGCAGCGCCTACGAGGGATTACCGAGCATATCGATATTATTGTTATTGCTGCTGGTACGGTTGAGTATGAAGATGATGTATCGTTAACGACGGCGATGTATCGTCGTGTATTTGATGTTAATTTTTTTGGTACTGTCAATGCTTTAGCAATAGCGAAGCCTTTGCTAGAAGCAGCCCCACAAAAATCTCACATTGTTGGTTTAAGTAGTCAATCAATGATGATTGGTTTTCCACGAGCTGAGGCTTATGGTGCATCCAAAGCAGCGGTTGATTATTTTTTACATGCCTTGATGATTGATCTGCCTCGTCGTCAGTTTGATGTCAGTGTTGTTCGTCCAGGATTTGTTGAAACACCAATGACATCGGTGAATGATTTTCCGATGCCATTTTTAATGAATGCTGATAAGGCCGCGGATCGTATTTTACGTGGCATGGAAAAGCGTAAACGACTGATTGTTTTTCCTAAACGCCTTTCATTCATCTTACGTTTACTATCGTGCATACCGGGTTTCTGGTATAACTGCTTGGGGCCAAAAACAAGTAGAGACTAGTCCGCTTTTGGGCAGTGTTTTAATACCAACCTATGCATAACAATAAAAATTATTAGAAGAGTCTTATATGAAAATTGCCGTTATAGGATCGGGCATTTCGGGTCTTACCTCTGCTTATCTCTTGTCTAAAAAACATGATGTGGTTCTTTATGAAGCGGGTGATCGCTTAGGTGGCCACACCGCAACGATGGATATTGAGTATCAACGTAAGCACTATTCTATAGATACCGGTTTCATCGTTTTTAATGATTGGACTTATCCGCTGTTTCAGCAGTTACTTGAACAATTAGGTGTGACCTCCAAGCCAACAGAGATGGGCTTTAGTGTTAGTTGCGAAGCGAGTGGCTTGGAGTATAGCGGTGATAGTATAGATACGTTGTTTGCGCAGCGTCGCAATATTGTGAGTCTTAGCCACTGGCAGATGATTAAAGACATTTTGCGCTTTAACAAACAGGCGCCTATTGATGTTGACAAAGGAGGGGAGTTTTCCTCGATGACCTTAGGTGATTATCTGACAAGCCGTGGTTACAGTGAAGTATTTATTGATAAATATCTTGTGCCAATGGGATCAGCCATTTGGTCGGCAAGCACCTCTGTGATGCAAGCTTTCCCATTACAATTTTTTGTTCGGTTTTTTGTTAATCATGGATTATTAAGTGTTAATCATCGACCTCAGTGGCATGTAGTTAATGGTGGTTCTAAATCGTATATTGCGCCACTTGTTGAATCTTTCAAAGATTGTATTCGCTTATCGACACCGGTGACTTCTATTGTTCGCGATAACATCGATGGCGCAAATACAGTGACGATTACCAGCAACAACTACGGTGAAGAGAAATACGATCATGTCATTATAGCGACACACAGTGATCAAGCTTTGGCGCTATTGAGTGATGCTACCAATGATGAAAGCAGCGTGTTGGGTGATATCGCTTATCGCAATAATGATGTAGTACTGCACACCGACGAAAGATGTTTACCTCACAACAAAAAAACATGGTCCAGTTGGAATTATTCGATACCGAAATCGGCCACTCATGACGATACGCCGCCTGTACTCACATACAATATGAATATTTTACAAGGGATTGATGCGCCTTGTACTTTTTGTGTCACACTCAATAATACCGATCAAATTGATCCCCAAAAAATTATTGGCCGTTATCAATATGCACATCCTGTGTTTTCGCTACAGGCGATTGCCGCCCAGCAACGTTGGGCCGATATTAATGGCCAGAAAAATACGTGGTTTTGTGGCGCTTACTGGGCTAACGGCTTTCATGAAGATGGAGTTAAAAGTGCAACACGTGTTGCGGAAAAATTTGGTATTACGCTGTCTTCATGATGAGTTCGTCAGTACACGTCACACCGTCTTCTACGCCGTTAACCACGACTGTTGATTCTTTTGGTGCCGCTAGAGAAAAAGGTGCCTCTACGATTAAGGATCCTTGGTACAGTGCTATCTATGAAGGTACGGTACGCCATCGTCGATATACACCAAAACACCATGAGTTTACGTATCGGGTATTTATGGTTTATGTTGATTTACAAGAAATAGATTCGGTGTTTTCACAAACACCATGGTGGTCGAGCAAAAAACTATCGTTGGCGTGGTTTAGGCGTAAAGATTTTTTTGATGGACAAGCCAGCGTTAATCTTTATGACGCGGTAGCAAATTATGTAGAAAAAGAAACTAGCCGCCGCCCTGTGGGGGCGATACGTATGCTAACTAACTTACGCTATTTTGGTTTCTTAATTAACCCTATTACTTGCTACTACTGTTTTGATCAAGAGGGACAACAATTAGAAACCGTTGTTGCTGAGGTGACCAATACCCCTTGGGGGCAGCGTCGTCATTACATTATTGATCTGCAACATACGCATCGGGAAAGTGAAAGCGATACTCACGCGTTAAGTAAGCAGAAGCGAGTAATGCCATCACCAGCGGTACTTTTTGAAAAAACAATGCATGTGTCACCGTTTCAACCAATGGATTTAGTGTATGGTTGGAGAGGAAAGGCGCCCACGCAGCAATTAGCCATACATTTAGATGTTTTTAAAAACGAGATTGATGCCGATGGTAGTAGACCAAAGGTTAAAAAGAGTAAGATTGCGTTAGCTAGCGATGCATCGTCTCCGGTTTTTGATGCGACGTTACTACTTAAACGTTGTCCGATGACAAAGAACGAAATGAACAAAAAAATCTTTCGCTATCCTTTGATGACTATTAAAGTTTTCGCTGCTATCTATTGGCAAGCGATGAAATTGTGGGTAAAAAAAATCCCTTTTTATGGTGCCCCTGAGTATAAATCTACGAAATATAGTGCCGACGTATATGATGAACAGAAAAGATAAACCATGCGAGCAGGAGAGCAATAATGCGAGCAGTAAGCATTGATAAAACAAAAGTAAATACTGAAATTCATCAGAATCATTGGCTGGATAGACGATGTAAACAATTTGTTTTTCGTTGGTTGAACAATATTAAAGAAGGGTGTTTGACGTTAGTTGATGGCGATCAAACGCAAGTTTTTGGATCAAATCAGTCTGTCTTACAGGCAACCGTCGTGGTTACTGCGCCTATTGTTTATCGTGATATTGTTTTTAATGGTTTGGTGGGTGCAGGCGAAGCCTATATGCGTGGAGCATGGCACTCGAAAAATGTTGTGGCGGTGGTTAGGGTGCTTTCTGCAAATTTTAATACTATGCAGTCAAGTCGTAGTTTATGGTCGTCGATCAATCAGGGGGCGACAAGTTTTATACAGCGTTATTTTCGAGAAAACACACAAGAAAACTCACGGCTCAATATTGCCGCTCACTATGATTTGGGTAATGACTTTTTTAATTTGTTTCTTGATAAAAGCATGATGTATTCATCGGCGATTTTTCCAAAAGAAAATGCCTCGTTAGAAGAGGCAGCCGAATATAAGCTAGAACATATTTGTCAGCGCTTACAGCTAAAGCCGAGTGATCACCTATTGGAAATTGGCACAGGGTGGGGAGGTATGGCTATTTATGCAGCTAAGCATTATGGTTGTCGGGTCACTACAACGACTATTTCTAAAGAACAATACGAACATGCTAAAGCAGAAGTGCATGCTGCTGGCCTCGACAAAAAAGTCACATTGCTACTCGATGATTATCGAGATCTTGATGGACAGTTTGATAAAGCCGTTTCTATTGAAATGATCGAAGCGGTAGGGCATAAGTTTTATCAACGCTATTTCTCGGCGTGTAGTCGGCTGCTAAAACCTGATGGCCTGATGTTGATTCAAGCGATAACTGTGCCCGATCAGCGTTATGAAATCACTAAGAAAAGTACTGATTTTATTCAACGCTATATTTTTCCTGGCGGCGAATTGCCATCAATTAAAATCATGTCTGACCACGTTGAAAAAGATACTGATATGCAAATTGTTGGTATTGATGATATTACTCTTGATTATGCCAAAACATTGGCCGCATGGCGTGAGCGATTTATTGCTAAGTTGGAGCAAGTACGAGAACAAGGTTTTGATGACGTATTTATTCGTATGTGGGATTTTTACTTAGCGTACTGTGAAGGTGGGTTTAGAGAAAGAGCCATTAGTACGGTTCAGTTAGTGATGGCGAAACCGCGCTGCCATCATTTACCTGCGGTGGTTAGACATTAAAAGTAAGCGATTAGTCTCATAGTGAAAAATATGCATAATCCACTACAAAACTCTTGGAAGCTAATACTGAATATCGGCTTATTTCAAGCAGGATGGTTTGCTTGTCTATTATTACCTATCGGTTGGTCGCTCGGTATTGTTATTGCTGTACTAGTTACTCATTTTAGCGTTGTTGTGCCTCACGCTAAGCGAGGTAGTGAATGTTTGTTAATTGGCAGTGTTTTGATAGTTGGTGTGCTAATAGAGAGTTTTTATTTGTGGTCTCATGCACTAGTGCTTGTTGATGGGTCTTCCCTTCCGCCTATCTGGCTGCTTTTTATTTGGCTGCTATTCGCTACCACTTTTCGTTATAGCCTAGAATGGTTGCGCCCTAAGCTGATACTGGCTGCGATTTTTGCTGGTATTGCTGCACCGATGAGTTATTTGGCGGGTGCTAATCTAAATGCCAGTGTATCGCTGAATGAAAATATAGGGTTTAGCTTATTCCTGATTGGCGGCAGTTGGGCTATTGCATTTCCTTTAATGATGCGTCAGTTCGTTTCTTTGGCGAACATAAACGATGAAGAGTAAATCCGCAGCCGCGTAATTGTTAGCGCTCCATTATTTATTTGTCGATGCATTGAGGCTGTTATTACTTGAAACCAAGAGTCTCTATTGTTTAGAGGTTTCTTAAATTAATGAGTATTGGGAAACTATCACTATAAGTCGTGCGTAAAAGAAATGACTTCTGATTATCATTCTATTAGGCAACGCTTATGCGAGTTTATTTCTTATTAAGTTATTTCTCTTTTTTTCTATCTCCTATAGCTTTTGCGTCAGATACTCCTAATACGTCCGATACCACTGGCATAACGCTTTGCCCTCAACGTGATAATGTTGCCATTGTTGGTGTCGCTCAAACGACGGCTGGCGATAAACTACTGTATTGCGAATATCATTACCTAAAAAATACCACCGGTGAATTGATGCCTTCGGTGGTTTCTATGGGCGATGCAATGGCTTCTAAGGTGGAATACCGTAATCAATCCCAGCAACTTATCGCAACTAAGCTAGCCGACTTTTCTAGTAGTCAGCTAGCGCCGAATGTAGAGCAGGTTGATGAAAGACACGGTGAAAAATTGTCTATGCAGCCTCAAACCGTGGGCGAGGAGAGCAATGCTGACATTGCTGTTATCTATCAAGCTGCCAATACGCTTGAGCAAAAAAAAGCAATAGTAGATGCTGGCAATGGGCTTGTTATCGATGCAGGTTTTGATAATGCCATAAGAGCTTACTGGGATGATATTGTGGCAGGCAATAAAGTCATCGTAGAGTTTGTTGCTCCTGCGCAGCAAACAACGGTTAACTTATCCATTAAGTCGCGAAGTATACGTCGTTGTAATAAGTTAAGCCCTACTACTGTTTATGACGACAGCACGCATTTATGTATCACTGCGCAAGCGGCTAATGTTATTTTAAACTGGTTTGTTAAACCGATTACTTTAGTTTACGAACGCGATAAGCAACGATTAATCATGTTTTCAGGGTCGGTCAATATCACCGATGATCAAGGTAGCGCTCAATCAGCATTGATTCGCTATTACTATTATTAATTTTTAATTGTTCACTCGCGTTTTAGCGTATTAGCGAAAATACATAGTTTTTGTGTCGGTTGACAGCAGTAGATGTAGCAGTAGGGTATTGACCTTGGTGCATATTTTCGGCTCATGCATAAAGCCTTGTTCTAGGTGCAAAGGAGAGGTTTTGTTCAAATGGTGTATCGCTTGAAGCGTATGATAAATCAGTTTTTGCCAGTCATTACCTTCAATATAGGTATGGCGTAGCGCGGTATGCACCCATTGATCAATGACAGCGTCGTCGGGCAACGAAATCTTGGACGGCAGTTGTTGTGCTAAGTGTTTGATGATTCGGCTGATCTGTTTGCGCTTACGATACTGAGATGATGCACTTTTTTCTTCCGGTTTTTGAAGGTCGCCACTACTATTGTGTTGTGATGTGGGTAAGTTGTTTTCTTTTCTAGGGACAATAGACGGCATGCAACGCTCTCTAGAGGTAACGTAATTGTTGGTTTGTGGGGATGTTGTTCAGTGAACGAGCTTTGTTTTTTTTCTAGTTAATATATTATTATTTATTGGTTTTGAGATGTTTTTTGATGATTCTCTTGTGTCTTTTTTCGTTGTTTGAACCGCTTGAGCGTGCGCCGCATTCTCTGATGTATCATGGGTGTAGTGATTACTATCCAGAATATCAACCTGTTGTTTAACTCGACTGAGCACGTCATTCATGACTTCGGTCATCTGTGATAGTTGGTCAATCGCGATGAGCAAATCTTCTCGCTGACTAATCCATTGTTTTTGCGATACTTGTGTTTTTTGCCCCATGATTAGCTCCTAGATAGTTTGATGTTATCGTTATTTTTCAGGTGCCTCTTGGGAAATGTAAGAGGTTCCTTAACCGATCAATTGAGAACTACATCTTGTGTGTTACTTGAGTTATTTTTTCTACGGTATTCATTACGGTGCCTAGCGATAACAGCTTATTGCTAGGCACCGCATTCAAGGTTTAATCCCAGCTAAGAGCGCCGCCGGTTTGATATTCAATGACACGTGTTTCGAAGAAATTCTTTTCTTTACGCAAGTCCATGATTTCACTCATCCAAGGAAAAGGGTTTTGTGCGCCGGGGTATTGTTCAGTCAAGCCAAGTTGCGCTAGACGGCGGTTCGAGATGAATTGTAAATATTCTTCCATCATGGCTGCATTCATACCCAGTACACCGCGAGGCATAGTATCGCGCGCGTAAGCAATTTCTAGCTCGGTGCCTTCTAACACCATTTGGGTCACTTCGGCTTTAAATTCTTCTGTCCATAAATGTGGATTTTCTAATTTAATTTGGTTGATAATATCGATGCCAAAATTAAGGTGCATTGATTCATCGCGCAAAATATATTGGAACTGCTCGGCAACGCCCGTCATTTTATTGCGACGCCCCATTGACAGAATTTGTGTGAATCCACAGTAGAAGAAAATCCCCTCAGTGACAGCATAAAAGCCAATAAGGTTGCGTAATAGTTCCTGATCAGTTTCGGTGGTGCCGGTGGTAAATGTTGGGTCACTAATACCTTGTGTATGCGCGATGCTCCACGAAGCTTTGTTAGCAACAGAAGGCACTTCGCGATACATGTTGAAGATTTCACCTTCATCCATACCGAGTGATTCAATACAATATTGGTAAGCGTGGGTATGAATCGCTTCTTCGAATGCTTGGCGCAATAAGTATTGGCGGCACTCTGGATTGGTAATTAAACGGTAAACCGCAAGTACTAAATTGTTGGCGACGAGTGAATCAGCCGTGGAAAAATAGCCTAGAGAGCGCATAACAATGCGTCGTTCATCTTCGCTAAGGCCTTCTGGGTTTTTCCATAAGGCAATATCAGCCGTCATATTCACTTCTTGTGGCATCCAGTGATTAGCACAGCCGTCAAGATACTTCTGCCATGCCCAATCATATTTGAAGGGAACCAGTTGGTTGAGGTCTGCACGGCAATTGATCATTGCTTTTTCATCAACACCTACGCGCGCTGCCCCCATTTCTAGCTCTTCAATACCTGGGGTTGGATCGATATTGTTAATAGCTGCTTTTGCTTGAGCGATGGCATCTGCTTGTACTTCGGCATTGGCTTGAGTAGCGTTATTTTCTTGGGTATTACTTTCTGGATTATTACTAGTTTGAGCGTTGCTAATTTGAGTATTGCTAGCGGTTGATGCAACGTTTTCTGTGGTGCTTGGTTGAGCCGGTATTTGTGGAGCAGTAGCTGCTGTTTTAGCTTCTGCTTGTTCTAATTCTGCAGGCGCCGGAGCAACCGCAACATCGTCTTCGTGATATTCATCCCAATTTAACATGGTGTTACCTCATACTTTTTAGCGGCTATTGATTGATTAGCCTATTCTTTACTATTGCCTCAGTCAGCGCCGAACCAGTGGCACCAACTGAGTTTTTACGGGATTGTGTTACTGGCAGGCTTCGCAATCAGGGTCATCTAACGAGCACGCTTGAGGCACGGCAGCAGCAACTGGCGCTGCAGCGGCTTCAGAGGATACGGCGTTTAATGTGCCGCTGTTGACCGTAGATTTCTCAGTCGTTGTGGCAGACAACGCGCGTAGATAGTAGGTCGTTTTTAGACCGCTATACCATGCCATACGATAAGTAACATCGAGTTTTTTACCATTAGCACCGGCAATATAAAGGTTGAGACTTTGCGCTTGATCAATCCATTTTTGGCGGCGGCTAGCAGCGCTAACAATCCAGCGTGGCTCAACTTCAAAGGCAGTGGAGTACATTGCTTTTAGGTCATTAGGAATACGCTCAATTTTTTGTACTGAGCCTTCATAATATTTCAGATCGTTGACCATTACGCTGTCCCAAAGGCCACGTTTTTTAAGGTCGTGTACTAGGTGAGGGTTAACGACGGTGAATTCGCCAGATAGGTTCGATTTCACATATAAGTTTTGATAAGTCGGTTCGATCGATTGAGAAACACCGGTAATGTTGGCAATGGTTGCTGTGGGTGCAATCGCCATAACATTTGAGTTACGCATTCCTTGAGTTTGTACTTTGTGGCGCAGGCCAGCCCAATCCATCGTTTGGCTGCGATCCATTTCAATATATTTCTCACCGCGTTGTTTCACCAAGGTTTCAATCGAATCGATGGGTAGTTCACCTTTGCTCCATAGTGAGCCTTCAAAGGTTTTGTATTGCCCACGTTCAGCCGCAAGGTTGCTTGATGCGTTGATCGCAAAGTAGCTAATCGCTTCCATCGAGCGGTCTGCAAACTCAACGGCTTGGTCAGATGAATAAGCAATACCTTGCTTATATAGAGCGTCTTGGAAACCCATCAAGCCAAGGCCGATAGGGCGGTGGCGCATGTTTGAGGTTTTAGCTGCTTCTACCGCGTAATAGTTAATATCGATAACATTATCCAGCATACGTACAGCCGTGTTCACAGTACTTTCTAGCTTTTTAATGTTGAGCACGCCATCGTCAATATGTTGTGCCAAATTAACAGAGCCTAGGTTACATACGGCAATTTCATCGCCAGCACTGGTGTTTAGCGTAATCTCGGTACATAGGTTCGACGAGTGAACGACACCAACATGTTGTTGTGGGCTACGTAAATTACAGCTGTCTTTGAAAGTGATCCATGGGTGGCCTGTTTCAAATAACATGCCTAGCATTTTGCGCCATAAGTTTTCTGCAGGGATACGTTTAAAGTGTTTGATTTCGCCACTGTCGGCCATACGCTCATATTCTTCGTAGCGAGCTTCAAATGCTTTACCACAAAGGTCGTGTAAGTCGGGTGCTTCGCTAGGTGTAAATAATGTCCAATCTTGCTTGTCGAAGACGCGCTTCATAAACAGGTCAGGAACCCAGTTTGCGGTATTCATATCGTGAGTACGGCGGCGATCATCACCCGTATTTTTACGTAGTTCTAAAAACTCTTCGATATCCATGTGCCATGTTTCTAAGTAAGCACACATCGCGCCTTTACGCTTACCGCCTTGGTTAACAGCAACAGCCGTATCGTTGGCGACTTTCAAAAAGGGGACAACACCTTGGGATTTACCATTGGTGCCTTTGATATAAGAACCGAGAGCACGGACGGGTGTCCAGTCATTACCTAAGCCACCAGCCCATTTTGATAGCATGGCATTATCTTGCATGGCACCATAAATACCATGAAGATCATCGGGTACGGTTGTGAGGTAACAAGAAGACAATTGTGGTCGTAATGTTCCGGCGTTAAACAGGGTAGGTGTTGAGCTCATGTAGTCAAATGATGAGAGTAAGCGATAGAACTCAATCGCACGTTCATTTGGCTTATCTTCTTCAACGGCTAAGCCCATGGCTACACGCATAAAGAAAATTTGCGGGAGCTCGATACGTACTTCGTCGCTATGAATAAAGTAACGGTCGTATAAGGTCTGTAGACCTAAATAAGTAAACTGGTTATCACGTGTATGATCTAAGGCTTCACCGAGCATCTGTAAATCAAACATTTTTAGGTTTGGAGATAGTAACTCTAGTTCGATGCCTTTGCTGATATAAGCGGGTAGGGCTTGAGCGTAATAGTGCTCCATTTCGTGATGAGTTGCTTGTTGGGCCAAGCCTAAAAAGTTAAGGGCTTCTGCGCGCAATTTATCTTGTAAAAGGCGAGCCGTAGCATAAGTGTAGTTAGGCTCTTTTTCGACCAGTGTACGCGCAGTGATTACTAGGGATGTGTTGATGTCATCCAATGCAACACCGTCATACAAATTGCGCATGGCTTCGTCAAGAATGGTATCGACACTGACGTCGCTGAGGCCTTCGCAGGCTTCGGTAACAATAGTGTGAATACGCCCCATATCTAAAGGTGCTGTTTCACCATTAGATAGTGTGACTTTAAGGCTGGGGTATTTAGAGAGCTCTTCTGTGGAGGCTGTTGGTGCTGAGCCAGCACGTACCTTGGCACGCTCAGCACGATAGAGTACATAATCGCGGGCGACTTTATGTTCGCCGTTACGCATCAGCGTAAGTTCTACCTGATCTTGAATATCTTCGATATGTACCGTACCGCCCGATGGCATACGACGATGAAAGGTATCGGTAATTTGCTGTGTAAATAATTTAACCGTTTCATGAACACGACTTGATGCAGCAGCAGTTCCCCCTTCCACAGCTAAAAATGCCTTAGTGACGGCAATAGCAATTTTGTCTTCAGCATAAGGAACAACCGTTCCGTTACGCTTAATAACGCGTAGTTTGCCGGGTGCCGTTGCAGTAACGCTGGTTTGATAAGATCCGCTGCTAGGCTTATCTAGTGGGGTTGTGCTTGGTGTGCTTGAGTCAGACTCAGTGTACATTATGGTCTCCAATTAGAGGTCGTAGTCGGTTCACTTACGCGTTGTTGTCATTACTTTTAAAATGTGGCGGTTAATGGCCATGGTTCGTGTGAGAAAGTTCTTTATGTATAGAAGCATGCCCTAGGCGTTGGCTATCTGTTTCTTATGCTTGAACTCTTTCTCGACGCTGTATTCACTCTTTATTTGTTGCCTAAGAGTGTCTTTTTATTCGTCTACCTATCGATAGTAGATGATTTGTCGTTATTCTTTTACCCCTATATATAGGGGTTGTTTAATTTAGAGGCACAAGATAATGCGCTTTCAGCCAAAAATCAAGCCAATGACATTGCGCTTTTCTTGTGGATAAAGTGTGTGAAAGTAAAAGTGTTAGTGGGCATTAACCCAATAGCCGTTGGAAGAATTGGATGGTTAAAAAAGAGATGGCAATGACAGGTGCTTATACTATTTGCGACTATAAATATTTTTTTTTAGTGGTATAAATAATGAGTGTTGTATCACAAAAAAAACGATTAGCGCTTGTTAATTGTGAGGCTAGTATTGGTCAGTGATGTAGGCCAATAGGCCTGAAATGAACGCAGGGAGAATGGGGGCGCTAGATTGCGCCCAACAAAAACTCCATTAATGCTTTTTGTGCATGTAGTCGGTTTTCAGCTTCGTCCCATACGACTGAGTAGTCAGAGTCCATAATGGTGTCGCTGATCTCTAAACCACGGTAAGCGGGTAAGCAATGCATAAATACAGCGCCTTCGTTGGCACGAGCCATTAGGGTCTCGTTAACCTGAAAGTCAGCAAATGCTGCTTCGCGTATTTTCTTTTCTTCTTCTTGGCCCATCGACGCCCACGTATCGGTAACCACCCAGTCAGCACCTGTTACTGCATCTGCGGTATTGCCATAAAGTGTAACGCGATCTTGATTGGCGGCGAGTAAATCTGCATTGGGCTCGTAACCTGAAGGACAAGCAATGCGTAAATTGAAGTCACAAAGCCTAGCGGCATTAATATATGAGTGGCACATGTTGTTGCCATCGCCAATCCATACGACTGTTTTCCCCTTGGGGTTGCCTCGGTGCTCGGTGTAGGTTTGAATGTCAGCGAGTAGCTGACATGGATGGTAGTCGTCGCTAAGTGCATTAATGACGGGCACTTGTGAATATTGAGCAAATTTTTCGATGTCACTATGCTGATACGTACGAATCATCACAATATCGACCATGCTAGAGATGACGCGTGCAGAGTCCTCAATAGGTTCGCCTCGGCCTAGTTGCGTATCATTAGATGATAGAAAAAGGCCGCTCCCTCCTAGTTGTGAAATGCCTGCCTCAAATGAAACGCGAGTGCGCGTTGATGACTTTTCAAAAATCATACCCAGCACGTTGCCTTCCAGTGTTTTATGCAGAGCTTTTTGTTTACGCAGTTTTTTTAGCGCAATTGCACGCTCGATAATGAGGCTTAGCTCGTGCTGAGAAAGGTCGTTTAATGTTAGAAAGTGGCGTATGGACATAAAATAATTCTACTCTGTACGATGGTATCTTTTCTGTAATAGAAGTGAGCAAAGGATATTTTGCTTCAGTGTCTACATTAGTATGGTTATTTAATAATAGTTGCGAGTATTTCGATCGCTTGATCAATTTCTTTTTCAGAAATAATAAGCGGTGGTAACAGCCTGATAACATTGCCCGCTGTAACATTAATGAGCAGACCATGCTCGGCTGCTTGACCAACGAGTTCAGCGCATGAGTGATCTAATTGAATACCTATCATGAGCCCTTGGTGACGTATTTCGGTGATGCATGTTTTCGTTGCCAATGCCTTTTGTAAGCTGTCAAAAAAGTACTGGCCTCGTTGCTTTGCTTGTTGGCACAATTGATGGTCTTTCAGTGTGTTGAGTACTGCGTTAACTGCTGCGCAAGCGACAGGGTTGCCACCATAGGTTGAGCCGTGGTTTCCTGGCTGTAAGATTGACGCGGCATCTCCTCGCGTTAAGCAAGCGCCTACAGGCATGCCATTGCCTAGCCCTTTAGCGGTGGTTAGAACATCCGGCATTATATTGTGGTGTTGAAAGGCGTAATACTCCCCCGTACGTCCATTACCTGTTTGAATTTCATCAAGAATAAGTAGCCAGCCTTGTTCGTCACAGATTCTTCTGAGTTGCGGCAAGTAGTCTGCATCAGGAATACGAATACCCCCTTCACCTTGTATGGGCTCAACCATGATCGCAACAATATTATTATTGCCCTGTTGATTGATGATGGCGGGAATATCGTTATAGGGGACTTCCAAAAAACCTGCAACCAAAGGTGCGAAGCCGTGCTTCACTTTGTCGTTGCCTGTAGCACTCAGTGTTGCCATTGTACGGCCATGAAAACTATTGGTTGTCGTGATAATTGTTGGTGTAGCGATGTTCTTCTCATGTCCAAACTTACGGGCTATTTTGATTGCCGCTTCATTGGCTTCAGCACCTGAATTGGAGAAAAATACTTTCTCCATACCGCTCAACTCACACAATAGTTCAGCCGCTTGTTGTTGGGGCGGAAGGTTATACAGGTTTGATGTGTGTAATAGTTGTTGCGCTTGCTCAGTGATGGCTTGCGTTACATTAGGGTGGCAATGTCCTAGTCCGCATACCGCAATCCCCGAAAGCACATCAAGATATTGTTTGTTTTCTGTATCCCATACGTGACAAGCCTTACCTCTTGTTAGGGTGAGTGCGCGATTGCCATAAGTGTTCATCAATGCAGAGGTCATAAGTGTTTACTTTTGTATGGGTGATTATTTTGTTTGTGAATGAGGTGTATCAAGTTCGTTTGTGTCTATCGGATCACTGTATGACCCGTATTATGGTGAATACTGTTGTTTCCCCACAAATTAAAACGCATAAAACAAAAAACAGGCAGTGGAATGCTGCCTGTTTGTCTAACATTATCCTGTAAGTTATTTATTTTAGCAAGTTGTGAGGTTTTCGCTGCTTTTACAGTGATATAAAGGGGAATGTCTGCCTAATATCGATAAAAAAGTAGTAAATACTGTGAGTGAACGGACATTAATAATATGCAATGCCTAGTAAGGGCTAGTTAGAGTCGAGGGCTACGTGGTAATTACGTCGTTATTGCTTTGAATTCGACGGTGGATAGGGGGCTATTTAAGAAGTAAGTATTCGATACAAGACAAATTTAACCACATCGATGTGTGAATACGCTAGAATATGCGCCGTTATTTACTCTCTTGCTAAAATTGAAGCTTTTGTATCGAGCTGTAGGCTATTTTATCACGGTCAAATAGCCATAAAATTAGTGACTTATTTTTTATCTATTTATGAGGCGTTATCTCTTATGGAAATTATGGATACCATTAAGCAACAAATTGAATCAAATCCGGTGATTTTGTATATGAAAGGTTCGCCTAATGCACCGCAGTGTGGTTTTTCTATGCGTACGTCGCAAGCCATAATGGCGTGTGGTAAACGCTTTGCTTTTGTTGATGTACTGACCAATCCTGATGTGCGCTCTAACTTACCTACTTATGCCAATTGGCCAACCTTTCCTCAATTATGGGTGAATGGTGAGCTTATTGGTGGTTGTGACATTATTACTGAAATGCATGAAAAAGGTGAATTGCAAACTCTGTTGAATGAAGCGGTGCCTGCAGAAGAGAACGAATAAGTCTCCGTTTTGGTGAGTACGACTTTTATGAATAACAAGGTGTCGTTGAATGAGTCGCCATTGCGCAACTTGTGTGTTGCGGTTATTCAGCCTGATGTTATGTGGTTGGCACCTGAAAAAAATCTCATACACCTCGCTAACCTAATGAAGTTAGTGCCACAAAATACTCACCTCATTGTGCTGCCTGAAATGTTTACTTCAGGCTTTACGCAAAAGCCTGAATCGGTCGATAGCTGTGGTAATGATGGCAATGCGCTGCAATGGATGAAGCGATTAGCTAAACATCACGATGCGGCGATAACGGGGAGTGTGGCGTACCCGATAAAAAACGGCAATTTTGTCAATCGCTTATTGTTTGTGACGCCAGAGGGGCAGGTGTCTTACTATGATAAGAGACATTTATTTGCTGTAGCGGGCGAACATAAGCGTTACACCGCCGGGACTGAGCGTCGAATTATCGATTACAAAGGCTGGCGTTTATTGTTGAGCATCTGCTATGACCTACGCTTTCCGGTATTTTGCCGTAATCAACAAGATTATGATGCGATGATCTGTGTAGCCAATTGGCCAGCAAGCCGTCGGCATGCATGGCGAACATTGTTACAGGCAAGAGCCATTGAAAATCAAGCTTATGTGATCGGAAGTAATCGTGTGGGTAAGGATGGAAACGGCTTGGTATATAATGGCGATTCTATGCTTGTTGACTATCAGGGACATTTGCTTGCGGACGGTGGAGACGGTCATGAGTGTATTCTGTCTTCACAATGGTCTATGGATCATTTAGAACTGGCGAGACAAAATTTTCCTGTTGCTCAAGATGCTGATGCGTTTGATTTACAATTATAATTTTATAAGGTGAGTAAACGACGCCTTGTAGGCGATGCCAGCTAGGGCTTTCATAATAATAGAAGCAACGTATTGGTTTAAAAAATTAATTAGAAAAACATATACCCGATGGCCAGAAACTTCTCTGGGATGCCGTACAGTACTGATGTTGTACTGTCGGTAACACTAAGATGCTTAAGCCATCTCTCAAATTTACAACCTTATTAATGGGGATATAATTATGAAACATTCTTTTCTAAAAGGCTTGTCTGTTGGCATAGTGTCTATGTCAGTTGCTTTAGCCGTATCTGCAGACAGCTTTACATACCCAACGCTTGAAGATGAGCGTTCAGGTGGTCTTACATTCACCCCGATGATTGGTAACTTAAACCTTGATGATGGCCGAGATGTTGATTCAGACACCATAGTGGGCTTTGGTATAGGCTATCGTTTCGTTGATCCTTATATGGTTGAATTTGTGTATGCCAGTGGTGACGCTGAAACAAAAGCGGGCGCCGATATTGGTGATTTACGTCAGTATCGTTTAGAAATGCTTTACGATATTGGCGATGTGGGTAATTTTAGTCCTTATATTGCTCTAGGTGCCGCAAGTACTGAATTTGGTAATAATGCGACAGTCGTTGATGACGAAGGCGCGATTAGTGCCGGTTTTGGTGCGCGATATCACTTCACGGATCGTATTGCGTTGCGTGGCGATGCACGTTATTTACGTGGTGTTGGTGATACTAAAGGGGCTGATGCTTATCTTGGTTTAGCCTTACAAATTTTCTTAGGTAATACCAGTAAACCTGAGCCTGAGCCTATTAAAACAGTCGCATTTGTTGAGCCTGAGTTGCCTTCTTTTGCTGATCGTTGTCGTAGTGCCGGTGGTGTTGTTAATGCCGATCGCTGTGTTAAAAATTCAGTGTCGACGGATAAGGTCACTTTAAATGTTGAGTTCGCATCGAATTCAGATACAGTGCAAGCGACTTATATACCTGAAATTGGACGTTTGGCTGATTTCATGAAGCAATACCCTAGCGCAACAGCCGTTATTGGCGGGCATACAGATTCAATCGGTTCTGCTGAATATAATCAATCATTATCGCAACGTCGTGTTAATGAAGTCGTACGTTTATTAAGTGCTAATTATGGCATTGAAGGCAGCCGTTTATCCGCTATTGGTTATGGTGAGTCTCAGCCTATTGCCAGCAATGATACAGCGGAAGGTCGTGCAGACAATCGTCGTGTAGAGGCATCAATCACAGTAGAAGTCGAAGAAACACTACAGGTTGATGTGAAGTAGTAAAGTTTTTTGGTATATCGTTAAGGGCCAAGTGTTGATAGCGCTTGGCTCCACTTTTTAAAAACAATAATGGAGAACACAATGAATATTGAAGAAATTATGCCGGTAGTGAGCGAATATGCCGTGGTCTATGGTATTAAATTTGTAATGGCAATTGTCGTATACCTTGTCGGTAAATGGATTGCAAAAATGCTAGCAGGGCTTGTCGCTAAGGGTTTAGATAAAAAAGGCGTTGACTCAACATTGTCGCAATTTGTTAATAATATTGTTTATTACATTTTATTAATCGTAGTTATTATTGCGGCATTAGGTCAGTTGGGTATCCAAACAGCATCGTTTGTCGCTATTGTGGGTGCTGCCGGTTTAGCTGTAGGTTTGGCTTTACAGGGCTCGTTGGCTAATTTTGCTGCGGGTGTATTGTTGATTCTTTTCCGTCCTATTCGTGTGGGTGATTTTGTTGAAGTGGCCGGTGTATCGGGTAGCGTGTCTAATATTTCAATTTTTTGCACCACATTACTGACCGGTGATAACAAAACAGTCATCATTGCTAATGCTGATGTGTCTGGTGGTAATATTACTAATTACTCAATAGAAGCGACACGTCGAGTGGATCTTGTGGTTGGTGTTGCATACGATTCCAATATTGAACAAGTTAAGAATGAACTTAAAGCATTAGCTGCCGCTGACGAGCGTATTTTGAAAGATAAAGACGTGACGATTGCAGTGGCAGAACTTGCAGATTCTTCGATCAATTTAGTTTTCCGTCCTTGGGTAAACGCTGCCGATTATTGGGGTGTAAAATTTGATTTGAACGAAAAAATTAACGCACGCTTCCAAGAAGTGGGTATTGGTATTCCTTATCCAACTATGGATGTGAATGTTACAAAAGCATAGGTGTTGTTTACTGTTGCCCAAATGGGTGTATGACAGCCATGGCAATATACAATCCGATCAATAGTAACAAGGGTATCGGTCGCTTAATAATAGCTATTGATACCATAAATAGAATCTATAGGCTTTTGCTCAGCAAAGCCTTATTATTCGATGTCCATTTTGGGCGTAAGCCCGTTCATTTTTTATATGTATGACTACTCATACATCATTATATTTTAGGAGATAAACATGGCTGTTCTTGTTGGCAAACCTGCACCAGACTTTACCGCACCTGCAGTATTAGGATCAGGTGAAATTAACGAAGGCTTCAATTTTGCCGAAGCGACTAAAGGTAAAAAAGCGGTCGTTTTTTTCTACCCGCTAGATTTCACTTTTGTTTGCCCTTCAGAGCTATTGGCATTTGATAACCGCATGGCTGAATTTGAGAAGCGCGATGTTGAAGTAATCGGCGTTTCTATCGATAGTCATTGGACGCACAATGCATGGCGCAACACACCGGTGAATGAGGGTGGTATTGGCGAAGTAAAATATACCCTAGTTGCTGATATGAAACATGAGATCTGTCAGGCTTATGATGTTGAGTCAGAGGGTGGAGTGGCTTATCGTGGTTCTTTCTTAATTGACGAAGACGGTCAAGTACGTCATCAAGTTGTGAATGACTTGCCGTTAGGTCGTAATGTTGATGAAATGTTGCGTATGATTGACGCCTTAGCATTCCACCAGCAGCATGGTGAAGTGTGCCCCGCAGGCTGGAAAGAAGGTGATCAAGGTATGACAGCGAATCCTGACGGTGTTGCTTCTTACCTTAGTGATAATGCAGATACGCTATAAGCTGTGTCTGTCCGCGTGCCACTGGTTGGCACGCTAACCATAAAAAAAGCCGCTATCTAGCGGCTTTTTTTATGGTTTATTGTAAACGTATATTAACGTTCTAGGTGCTCTAGCTTACCTTCTACACCGTCCCACTCTTCAGCATCAGCCGGTGCATCTTTCATTTCTGTAATATTTGGCCACACTTCTGCAAGTTCAGCATTAAGTTCCAGAAAGACTTCTTGACCCTCAGGCAGTTCATCTTCCGAGAAGATAGCGTCAGCAGGACATTCTGGCTCGCAAAGCGCGCAGTCAATGCATTCGTCAGGATGTATGACTAGAAAATTAGGACCCTCATAAAAACAATCGACCGGACAAACTTCAACACAGTCGGTGTGTTTACATTTAATACAGTTTTCCCCAACAACAAATGTCATGGTGGTAGAGCTCCTAACGTTCTGTTAAAAAAATGATGTAAGACAAATATGCGCGGTATTCTATCGCTTTTTGCTATGTAGTGAAATCTTTTCTCGTCAATTGTTTAGAACCAATCTGTTCGTCGTTATAGCTAGATCAGTTACCCTCTAGGTTTAAAAAGTAGTGACTACCGCATTGTGTTTTTTAAATCGAATAGAATATTAAGCGCTTCCCTTGGTGAAAGATCATCAGGGTTAATCGATGAGAGCATATCAATCGCAGGGTGTGGTGTTTGCGCAAAAAAATCATCTTGTAACGGTGTCGAGCTTTCGGCTGTTTGCGATGGTGTGTTTTGCTGCTCTACCGTGCTGCCGTCATTAACCGATAAATGTAATTGGCTATCAGCGGCAATACTGTGTGGGTGCTGGCCACTTTCTAAAAGAGCGAGTTGTTGCTTGGCTTGTGCCACAACAATGTGAGGAATTCCAGCCAGTTTAGCGACTTGTAAACCATAACTTTGATTAGCAGCGCCTTCTTCGATGCGGTGTAAGAAAACAATGTTGTCGTTGTGCTCGGTCGCAGATAGATGAATGTTAGCCACTCCGTCGACAGACTCCGGTAAGCTCGTAATTTCAAAGTAATGGGTGGCAAATAAGCACAATGCTTGAATGCTGTTTGCAAGATGGTGCGCACAAGCCCAAGCCAGCGATAAGCCATCAAATGTACTCGTGCCTCGACCAATTTCATCCATTAATACCAGACTGTTTTGTGTGGCATTTTGTAAGATATTTGCGGTTTCTGTCATCTCTACCATAAAGGTGGAGCGTCCACCGGCAAGATCATCCGATGAACCTATACGTGTAAATATTCGGTCAACAATACTAATGGAGGCGCTTTTCGCAGGCACATAACTGCCTATGTGAGCCAGCAATGTAATTAGGGCGGTTTGTCGCATATACGTCGATTTACCCCCCATATTAGGGCCGGTAATAATTAGCATGCGCCGTTGCTGATGTAGGCTGACATCATTGGGCACAAAGGGCGCGGTGCCCGCGAGCACTTCTTCTACTACCGGGTGCCGGCCTTGCTCTATATTAATGGTGTTGGTTTCTGCTGTGGTTAGTGTGGGGCAAGTAAATTGTAGGCGGTCTGCACGTTCTGCGAGTGTGGTCAGTACATCAAGCTCAGCCACGCCAGCGGCCGATGTTTGTAGGGCAAATAGATGCTCATTGAGCGTTTCAATAATAGCATCATATAGTGCTTTTTCTCGGCTAAGAGCACGGCTTTTAGCGGAGAGTGCTTTGTCTTCAAAGGTTTTTAATTCTGGCGTAATAAAGCGTTCTGCATTTTTAAGCGTTTGACGGCGAATATATTCGGCAGGGGCTTTCTCAGATTGTGCGCGGCTAATTTCAATATAATAACCATGCACACGGTTATAGCCTACTTTAAGCGTCGATATACCCGTACGTTCTTTTTCTTGGTTTTCCAAGTCAATTAAAAATTGCCCCGCATGACTACTAATATTGCGTAACTCATCGAGTTCATCGTCATAGCCTTCAGCAATCACACCGCCATCACGAATAACGACAGGTGGATTTTCAATAATGGCTTTATCTAATAAGGCCACAATCGTTGGAAAGGTGCTGATTGACTGGCTAAGTTGTGCGAGCAAAGAACTTCCGTTGTCTGCTGTAAGTGTCGATAACTGTTCTTGGAGGTGAGGGTAAGTGGCCAAGGATATACAGAGGCGAGATAGGTCTCTTGGTCGGGCAGAGCGTAAAGCGACACGACCCAAAATACGTTCTAAATCACCAATTGCTTGCAGGGTGTCGTGCATGGGTTCAAAACGGTAATGACTGAGTAACTGTCCAATAGCATGTTGCCGTTGAATGAGTGTGTCTTGTTGGGTGAGTGGACGGTTAATCCAGCGCGATAGCTGTCGGCTACCCATGGTAGTTGCGCAGGTGTTTAAAATGGAAAAGAGCGTGTTATCTTCACCACCCGATAGGTTTGTACATAATTCTAGATTGCGTCGTGTTGATGCATCCATCAATACGGCGTCATGTCGGTTTTCTCGTTGTAATCGGCAGATATGAGGTAAAGCGGTTCGCTGAGTTTCTTGTACATAGGCCATCACACAACCCGCAGCACCTTTGGCGGTTGGCAGTTCCTCACAACCAAAGGCGATCAAGTCTCGGGTGCCAAACTGCTCACATAGCAATCGCTGTGCAGTATCAATGTCAAACTCCCACGGTGCGCGATAACGAACGCCTCGGTTTTGTGAGCCAATGCTCGTATTTTCTAGCGATTGGTTTAATAGTAGTTCGGCAGGGTTTAAGCGTTGAAGCTCTGCCACTAGCGCTTCTTCTGACTCTACTTCTAAAACGTAAAAGCGACCACTGCCCACATCCAATGAAGCAATACCGTAGGTATTTTCCGAACCATTGTTTTCGATATTAATCGCGACCAATAAATTGTCGTGTTTGGCGTTGAGTAGCGCTTCGTCAGTTACTGTGCCTGGAGTAACAATACGCATGACTTTGCGCTCAACAGGCCCTTTACTCGTGGCAGGGTCACCCACTTGTTCGCAAATAGCGACCGACTCACCTGCTTGCACTAGCTTCGCTAAATAACCATCGGCCGCGTGGTAGGGGATACCCGCCATAGGAATAGGCTCTCCGCCTGACTTCCCTCGTGCGGTTAGGGTGATATCTAAAATTTGTGATACGCGTTTTGCGTCATCAAAAAATAGCTCATAAAAATCACCCATTCGGTAGAACACCACTTCGTGAGGATGCTCTGCCTTAATCGTTAGATATTGTTGCATCATGGGGGTGTGTTGTTGGGTACTAGTGCTCATAAATGTGTTACTTATATTGCCTGAGAATGTTTTTTAATTAATGTGAAATTGAGATAAAGCGATGCCTCTATCGCCATTTTGCCCAAGGGTCGTCATTGTCGGTATTTTCTTTGTTCATTGTCTTGTTGTGGTGTGATTTTTGAGTGTGTGGTTTCGTGGTATTTCGGCCGTAGTCAGCCGCTTTTTTTGCCCGTTTTTCTTGTAAACGAGCGGCGTCTTCTAGATTGAGTTCGGCGGGTTCACCCGGAATTTGCCCTTCAGGTATGACGCGGTCTCTAGGGGCTAGCTCGAACTGCTCATTTGATGCTTTGGGAAGGCTTTTATATTGGTAAAGATAAAAGCCTTCTACCTTCTCTCTTGCCCAATCGGTTTTTTTCAGAAATTTAATACTCGATTCGATACTGGGGTTAGTCTTAAAACAGTTAATTTTAAGATAGGCATAAAGGATCTCGAAGCCGTAATGATCAACGAGCTCTACCAGTAAGTTTTTTAAACTAAGCCCATGTAATGGGTTGCTTTTGTAATTGATGTCGCTGTTGTCAGTCATACCGGCCTTTGAGTGATAGGTTGTTACCTTAGCAAGCAATTATAACGCTATATGGGTTCAGTGCAGTAGGTGTTTTCTAACCATTAGTTTACACTCGTGAAATGAATGTAGATGAGTAAACCTATCGTGCGAATTTTCCTTAATAGCTTAGAATCAACTCAACCGCCTAAAAACCTTTTACAGCAATTTTTAGGTGTCTTTTCCTACAGTCGCCGTGCGATGGTTTTGGTTTGGCAAACATCACCGCATCTAACCTATTTATTGGCGGGGCTTACTGTTGTCGCGGGTCTGCTGCCTGCCTCGATTGCTTATTTTGGTAAATTGATTGTGGATCAGGTCATCCTTAGCAGTAGCTATTATCAAGTATCACAGCAGTTTGCGGGTGAACAAACCACATTATTACTTTGGCTGCTGCTAGTCGAAGCCTTATTGGTTATAGGGTTGGTGGGTGTACAGCGGGCGATCTCTGCCGTGCAATCTTTGCTGCGCGCTTTACTAGGGCATCGCGTTAATGTGATGATTTTGGAAAAAGCGCAAACGCTTAGTTTGTCTCAGTTCGAAGATTCTGAATTTTACGATAAGTTAGTGCGCGCACGTCGAGAGGCGTCGACCCGTCCTTTGTCGCTGGTGAATAAAACCTTTGGCCTTTTACAAAACGCTATTGCGTTATCCGGTTTTTCGGTGCTGTTGTGGCAGTTTTCTCCTTGGGTCATTGTGATGCTGGTCTTAGCGGCACTGCCGGGATTTCTAGCTGAGGCCAAGTTTTCAGGTCAAGCCTTTCGTTTATTTCGTTGGCGTTCGCCTGAATCACGTAAGCAAAATTATTTAGAGACGTTACTCGCCAGAGAAGACTCTGTTAAAGAGGTTAAGCTGTTTGGTTTAGGTGGTTTATTCTTAAATCGCTATAAGACTATTTTTGATGGTCTTTATCACGAAGACCGTTCGTTAACATTGCGTCGTGATGGTTGGGGTTTTGTGATGAGCATTATCGCCAGTATTACATTTTATGCGGCTTATCTTTGGGTGATTGTTGAAACGGTTATGGGCGTGATTACACTTGGTGCCATGACAATGTATTTGGTGGTATTTAAACAAGGCCAGAGTGCGATTACTGCGAGTTTACAATCGATAAGTGGAATGTATGAAGATAATTTATATGTTTCTAATCTTTATGAATACCTAGAGCAACCGGGTGAGGAATTTATTGGTGGTAAAACGCAGGGGTGCCAGCCCGATGATGGTATTCGTTTTGAGAATGTGAGTTTTTCTTATAACGGAGCATCGCAGTTGGCGCTAGCGTCTGTATCGTTTCATTTACCAGCAGGACATAGCTTGGCGATAGTGGGTGAAAATGGTTCGGGCAAAACAACGCTTATTAAATTAATGAGCCGTTTATATCAGCCCAGTTCGGGGCGTATTTTGTTAGACGGCACTGATTTGAACGAATGGGATAGTGAGGCCTTACGCGCACATATTGGTGTTATTTTTCAAGATTTCTTACGTTATCAATTTACTGTAGGAGAGAACTTAGGCGTAGGCCAGTTAAGTGCATTTGATGATGAAGCTTGCTGGCAGCAAGCCGCTAACAAGGGGGGAGCTGAAGACTTTGTCGAACGATTACCCGATGGTTACCATACGCAACTCGGTCGTTGGTTTAAAGATGGACAAGAATTGTCGGGTGGTCAATGGCAAAAGCTAGCTTTATCGCGGGCGTTTATGCGACAAGAAGCCGATATTCTTATCTTAGATGAACCGACGGCAGCGATGGATGCTCAGGCTGAAGCTGATATTTTTAATCGGTTTAAAGAAGCTGCACTGGGGAAAACAGTGGTGTTAATTTCACACCGCTTTTCGACCGTACGTATGGCAGATGAAATTTTAGTCATTGATAAGGGCGTTGTTGTAGAACGAGGTAATCATCAGCAATTATTGAATGAAAAAGGCGTTTATGCACGCTTATTTAATTTACAGGCTAAGGCATATCAGTGATGGGTGGTTTGAATGTATACCCATGAGATATCATGTGGTCATTTTTACTGCTTAGGCGCCTAAAAAACGTAAGAATAAAAATAGGCCTAAACCGATGCTAATTGTGAGTAATAAATTTTTCCATTGCCAAGCAACACCTGCCGCCACAATTGCGCTAATTAAATAAGGGTTGTATAGACTCAGCCATAATTCGCCGTTAGGTTTTAAGACGATGGGTATAAACAATGCTGTTAATACTGCAACCGGTACATAGCGTAGCGCGAGGGTAAACCACGTGGGGAAAACAATTTTTTGTGCAAAGCCAAACAGTATCCAGCGCACAGAGTAGGTCGCAATGACCATGCCGATGATGAGCAGTAAGTCACGGTGCATTAGTATTACCCTTGGTCGATATAGGTATGGTTTTATATTTAATGACCGACCAACCATAGCCTACGGCTACGCCTGCTGAGGCGGCAAATAATAATCCTAAATGATAAGGCCAGTTAGCGCAGGTAATACTTAGTGTGCCTGCGGTTATTGCGGCTAGCCAAAAAGGTTGTGAGCGTAATAATGGAAATACAATACCAATAAATGTGACAACCATAGCGAATTCTAAGCCCCAGTTATCTATATTTGGAATTTTTGTGCCGAGCCAAATGCCGATGGCTGTCCAAGCAATCCAGTTAAGGTACATAGACAGCCAAGAGCCTAAATAAAACCAATGAAAATGTGAATGAGAAAATTGGCTGCCAAAACGGCTGACTGCGGCAGCATAAGTTTCATCGGTGATCCCAAAAGCAAGTAGCGATCGCCATGGTAATGATAAATGGGCAACGGCCTCTTTTAAGGCGGCGGCGTATAATAAATGGCGTAGGTTAACGACAAATGTGGTGAGACAAATAACAATAATGGGAGCGCCTGCGGCAAGTAAACCAATGGCAATAAATTGCGATGCGCCAGCATAGACAAAAATAGACATGGCGAGAGCGGTGAGCCATTGAATACCGCTGGGTTCTGCGAGTGCGCCAAATATTAAACCAAAGGGTGAAGCGGATACGAGCAATGGCAGTGTATGGCGAATGCCGCTCATAAAAAAGGAATATTTCACGTTAGATCATCTTGTTATGGCTGGTGTTAATACCTATTCACCATACGTAAAACTATCCAGTAATCAAGTGCTATTTAGCGTTTATATTTCTCTTAGTGTGTCTCATCTATTATTGAGGGTTTAAACAGTAGCCGCGAGAAACATTGGGCAATTGCAGAAATTGATGGTTTTGCTTTTTGCCCGGTGACACGTTTACGCGATAAGCCGAATGAACGCTGTTTTATTTACATATTCTCGCAGTTTAGATTTTGTTTATCGATGGTGAATTGTGCAACACCTTCGGCGAGCTGGCTTGCCATACTCGCCATTTCATTGGCTGATAATAAACTGGCTTGTGCTTGCTCTACAATAATATGAGAGCTTGAATTAATGGTCGTGATGTTTCGGCTCATTTCCTCCGTGACAAAACTCTGCTCTTCGGTGGCAGTTGCAATCTGAGTATTCATATCTTTAATGACCTTAACAGTATCAGCAATGGTGTGTAATGTTTCGCGAGCGATGCCGGCTTTTTCTACGCTACATTGTGCTTGTTTATGGCCTTTCCCCATCACATCAACAGCATCAGTTGCCCCGGTTTTTAAGCGATCCAACATGGTTCGTATTTCGCCGGTAGATTCTTGGGTACGTGCAGCCAGTGTACGTACCTCGTCGGCCACTACCGCAAACCCTCGGCCTTGTTCGCCTGCACGCGCCGCTTCAATGGCCGCATTAAGTGCGAGTAGGTTAGTTTGATCCGCAATGCCGCTGATGGCGACTAATATGGTGTCAACAGCGTTGGTTTCTTCACTTAATTGGTTGATCGTTTCTGCCGCGTTTTCGATGGCGCCGGCTAAAGAATTAATGCTGTCGACGGTTTCAACGACGACATCATGCCCTGAGCAAGTAGCCGTGTCAGCTTCTTCAGCCGACTCTGCGGCTTCGGTTGTATTTTGTGCGACTTCTTTAACGGTTGCGCTCATTTCATTCATGGCAGTGGCAATTATTTCGGTTTCTTGCTGCTGATTTTCTACAGCATGCTGTGATTCGTTAATCAGTTTTTGGAGCTTTTCTGAATGCACATATAGACTATCGCTAGAGCAACTAATTTTATTCACTAATAATGTGAGCTTGTTACGTGTGTTGTTGAGTGCCGTTGCTAGATGGTTAAAATCTATAATTTTTCCATGCGCGATGGTCGGTACAATCAAATTGCCTTCCCCCATTTCTTGCGCATTACGTATCATAATTTTTAATTGTGCGGCAATGGTATGGCTTAAATACAAGGCGATGGCTATGCCTATAATAATTGAGATCACCGACATCAAAATACTGACGACTTCTAAGCGTACCTCTTCGGCATATAGGGCCTTTTTATCTACTTCGCTAAGGCGATGTTGTGAGGTGGCGAGTTCGTTTAACAAAGTTTTAATTTTTCCGGCAGCAGGTGCAGCTTTGGTTGCTAGGTAATAGTTGGCTTTATTCCAGTCGTCTTGGCTACGCAGGGTGAACATCTTTTCAGGTAATGGGGTAAATGCAGATCGTGCATCGACATAGTTTTTCCAAGCGATATTTTGTGCACCGCCAAATAGGTTCGCTTGTTGATTCAGTTGCTGGAAACGTGTTTCGTTCACTTTCCATCTGTTGCTGAATTCGTCTTTGAAGGTCGCATCGCCGGATAGTAAGTAAGCGCGAATACTGGCTAAACCTAAGGCAAAAGAACCTCGGCTATCGGCCATAAGTTTTAGTGCTTTTTTACGTTCAGGGGTTGCGGATAAATTTTCTTCAATGTCTATCATGGCAGAAATAGCCGCGACTACTTTTGCTGCTTGTGGTGCGGCATCGGTGAGTAACACATTGATCGCTTGAATATTTTCGGGTGTGTGAGAAATATCCTCAACCTCTTGCTGAGCCTGACGAAAAGTTTCGATGAGTTCTTTCATTTCATCTAATCGCGCTTGGTCTTCGGTATTGTTCCATTGAGTAGAAAGCCGCTCGTAATCGACCAGCATGCGGTCTATTTTTTCCCAGCCTGCGGCTCGCTCAGTTTTAAATTTATCGGCTCCCGCAGGGCTTCCTCCTAAAATCATATAGCCGCGCAAACCAGCAAGAGAAAGGTCGATGCCATCTAGTAATTTTTCGCCTGTTAATACGGTGGGTACACGTACGTCGAGTAATCGTTCTTCAATTGAATGGATGTTTCTCGTCTCGTAGTTCACATATATAGATGTCGCTAAAAATAATGTTAATACGATACCGAAACCAGCGAGCAGTGCTTGACGAAGTGATAAAGACATACGGCCTCACATAATACAAAGATGGATGAATGGCATCTAATGAAACGGCTAGCGAGCAGCTTTAATAACACCTGATTGAAGTGTAGAAGAGAGATGGTGTGTTGGCTAAAAAAGGTTCAGTTTTTTTATTATGGAGGTGATGTTTTTTTATGCGTTTGAGGAATGGTGCCGCTTATATTGGCATTTCGGTGGTTTGTTTAATGGTTTCCATGACAAAGCTGCAGCTCACGTCTGAAAAGTCAGCTTTTATCAGCTTTTTATAGAGTTTGTCGTAGTCTGGCATATCTTTTACGACAGCTTTAATGAGGTAGTCTAAATCCCCGCTCATTCGATAGACCTCTAATACAGCCGGTATGGATTCGGTAACGCGTTGTAAGGCCTGAATCCATTCTTCGTTATGTTGGTTGGTGCATACTGATATGTAAGCGGTGAGTGGTAGGTTGATTTTGTTTTGATCAAGCAAGGCAACGCGCTGGAGTATTACGCCATCACTTTCTAGTTTTTGCAGTCGTCGCCAGCAGGCGGATTTTGAGATGTTAACTTTTTCTGCAATATCGCCCACCGAGAGGGTGGCATCTTTTTGTACCAGGCTAAGAATTGCCTTGTCTTGATTGTCCATTATGTTCCTCAGATACTGAAATATCTTGTTTTTTTTGTGTCATATTTTTTCATTTTTTTGTGAAATTATTTCTTTTATTTTTCAAGTTTAGCACTTTTTCTCGATTTTATTTGTTTTTAAGATATTTTATTTCAATTTGCGTTCTATTTTATCCACTATTAGAGACACTATTTGCCGGCCTTCACAGTATAGTTTTACCTATTCCGCGTTTGGCAATGCATAACCATAGTCAGGCATAGGGTGGCTAGTGAATCGGGGTAGGAGAAATGAGATGAAAAGCAATAGTGAACACACACAAGAAGCCAGTGATCAACTGATTAAACGCATTAGAGAATCTGTGATTGGCAGTGAACGTTATATTGATACGGGTTTTGGTAAAAAGCCGTTGGTTTATGCAGATTACACCGCTTCTGGGCGCAGTATTGGCTTTATTGAAGACTATATTCGCGAACATGTGTTGCCTTTTTATGCCAATTCTCACACCGAAACATCGTATACCGGTGCGCAAACAACCGCTTTACGTGAGCAAGCGCGCGAGATGATACGAGACGCGGTTAATGCCAGTGATGACGATGCAGTTATTCTATGTGGTTCTGGAGCCACAGCCGCTATTAACAAGCTCGTTGATATGCTTAATTTACGTCTGCCTGCAAACCTTAATGACCGCTATGAATTACTGGAACGTATTCCTCCCCATGAGCGCCCAGTCGTTTTATTAGGAGGATATGAGCACCACAGTAATGAGTTGCCATGGAGGGAGTCGATTGTTGATGTTGTCGTTATTCCGCTCACCGATATGGGGCATTTAGATATCAATTATCTTGAGCACACACTCGCTGAATATTCTGATCGCCCTTTAGTCATTGGGACGTTTTCTGCGGCGTCTAATGTTACAGGTATAAAAACCCATGTTAATCGTGTTAATGCGTTATTGAAACAGCAGGGTGCATTGGCTTTTTGGGATTATGCGGCAGCGGCTCCTTATGTTGGTATAGATATGAACCCGCAAATAACGAGCGGTAATGTTGAGCACTACGCAAAAGACGCAGTATTTATTTCCCCTCATAAATTAGTTGGTGGGCCAGGTACTCCGGGTGTACTCGTGGTGAAAAAATCGATATTAAGCAATCGCGTACCGGCAATGCCGGGTGGCGGCACGGTCGTTTATGTGACACCAGAAGATCATGTGTTCACGGATGATATAGAACGAAGAGAAGAGGGAGGGACGCCCGCTATTGTAGAGTCAATTAGGGCGGGGCTAGCTTTTTCGGTACAACAACAAGTGGGCACCGGCGAAATTGAACGAAGAGAAGCGCGCTTTGTGCGTCAGGCCATGGATGCATGGTCGCAATCACCCAATATTGATGTGTTGGGAAATCAAGAGGCTGACCGTTTAGCGATTGTTTCTTTTCGTATTAAGCACGCCGATAAATATTTACATTACGGTTTTATTGCTGCATTACTAAATGATGTGTTTGGTATTCAGGCGCGCGGTGGATGCTCTTGTGCAGGGCCTTATGGTCATAGCTTATTGGGTATGGATATGGCTTATAGTAAAGCCATAGAGCAAGAATTACTTGGTGGCAATATGCTATTAAGACCGGGTTGGGTGCGTGTTAATTTTAATTATTTTATTGATGAAGAGACATTTGATTATATCGTAAAGGCGATTCAGTTAGTGGCTGAACATGGTTGGCGTTTATTACCGGCTTACCACTTTGACCAAGGCAGTGGTGTTTGGCGTTATCAGGCGAAAAAGGTCGCGCTTGCGGCCAACCTCAATGATATTTTCGCTATTACTGCTGGGGATTTATTGCCTCAAGATAATACACACTATACGTCGGTAGCATTGGCGGACTTTTTAACGGCGGGTGAGCAGGTGTTACAGAAAAGCGACCCTTCAGAAAAACACTACCGTATTGATGTATCTAATGAGGTGGAAGCGCTACGTTGGTTTACCTTACCTCAAGATATTTCGCCTAACAAATTAACACACGGATCATAGTGGACGATTTATGATGGAATGGGCCTGGGTTACATCTGCACTTTCTATGACGTTACCTACAACGTTATCTTTTATCTTGCTCTTTATCGGGGTGTTAATTGGTTTGGTGTTGGGGCTCACTGGATCCGGTGGGTCTTTGCTGGCAGTACCCTTACTCGTGGTATTGCTACCTCTTGAGCTACCAGAAGCGATAGGTATTTCTCTTGCTGTGGTGGCTTTTAGTGCGATGGTTGGCGCGTTTCATCATTTTAAACATGGGCTGGTTATTTGGCCGCCTACCTTATTTTTTGCCGTATTTGGGAGTGCTTTTACTCCTTTGGGGTATCAGTTAGGCCAGTGGTTGCCTTCATTAATTATTACGCTTCTGTTTAGCGGATTAACACTCATTATTGCTGTCACGATGTGGAAAAAGTCATTGTCGCCGAGAAAAGCTGTATTAAGAGCGAACGCTTCTTCGGATAACAAGGATATTAATGATCGGGGGCATGGTGTTTTGTTTTCAGCCAAATCCATGTTGTCTGTCATTGTGGCAGCAGCGCTAACCGGTGTGCTTTCAGGCTTGTTAGGTGTTGGTGGTGGTTTTGTTATTGTACCTGCACTGACACTGTTGTTGGGAATGAGTATGCGTCACGCAGTCGCATCCTCTTTAGTGATTATTACGCTGGTAAGTAGTGTTGGTTTTTATCAATATTTATTGTTCACTCCTATCATCAATACGAATTTTATGGCTTTTTTAATGGCGGGTAGTGCGGTGGGAATGGGATTAGGTATTATTTTAAGTCGTCGTATGTCGAGTGAAAAATTACAGAAAATATTTTCGGTAATTATGGTGCTAATGGCAGCGGTAATGTTAGTTAAAAATGGCTAAATATCGATAGTTTTTTGCGCACGATAAACGATGGTTTATTGATTGTTAGTGTCCGTTTTTATGCGTGAAGTAAGAGAGAAGTAAGAGAGAAGTAAGAGAGAAATAAGAGAGAAAGTGGTTTATGTTAATTCGTCAGTTTTATGATCAAGACACATTTTCGTTTAGTTATTTAATCGCCGATATGCAGACGCAAGAAGCCCTGCTTATTGATCCGGTGAAAGACTGTTTGGCAATTTATTTACAGCAATTAAAGGAGCTGAATTTAACGCTGATTTATGCTTTGGATACTCATCTCCATGCCGATCATGTCACAGGAATGGGGGATTTAAGGCAGCATACACAATGCCAAACGCTGGTGAGTGAACAGTCCAACGTTGCCTGTGCGGATGGTCGGTTTTCTGACGATACGCGTATTTACTGTGGGAATATTATACTTCATGCTTTATATACGCCGGGCCACACTAACGATTCTTATAGTTTTTATATAGAAGCAGGTCAGTATGGTGATGTTTATTATCCACCTTATGTTTTTACAGGCGATACATTATTTATTCGAGGAACGGGTCGAACCGATTTTATGGGTGGCTCATCAGAAGCACTTTATCATAGTTTATTTGCCCGTCTGCTAACACTGCCAGAACAAACGATTGTTTTTCCTGGTCATGATTATAAGGGTATGAATCAATCGACGATTGGTGAAGAGAAAAAGCATAATCCACGCTTGCAGGTAAAAGATTGGCAGGCGTTAGACGACATTTTAAGCCAGTTAAATTTAGCGAACCCTAAAAAATTTACAGAGGCAATTAATGCAAATATGCAGTGTGGTGAAGTTAGTGATGGATAATTGATTAATATGAAGCCTCTGAACAAGATGCTAAAGCTATAGACGTCTTTAGTCGCATTGGCAGATGTCATCCACTTGCTCTTTATGAAAATCACTAAGTTGCTTGGCAGCATGTTCGCTAACTTTTTTATTCGCGCCATCTTTTACATGTTGGCCGATTTTTGAGGCGATAATAAGTTCTTTTTCAGTAGCACCGTATTCCCTTGCTTTAGCAATATGAAAGTCTAAGCAAGGCATGCAATTAGCCGTGATAGATGCTCCTATCGCAATCAATTCTTTGGTTTTACTATCCATAATATCCTCCAATATGTTCAATATATATTCGTTTTAAAAAGTATTCGTTATCTATATGCATGATTTAAAGATACGCTTCTAAAATTTGATAGCTATATCCTGCACTGATCGCCATCGTTAAGACGACGATTAAAAATACTATAATCATTTCTTTTTTAAACAGAGATTTAAGTAAAATTACCTCGGTCAGGCTTGCGCCAGCACTGCCAATAATAAACGCCATAATGATTCCCATCTCCATACCTTTTGCAACTAAGGCGGCGCTGATGGGGATCACCATAGAAGCTCTAATGTAAAGAGGGATGCCAATAATGGCGGCAATAGGAATTGCAAATGCAGAATATTTATTGGTTGTTTGAGAAATGAAATCGACAGGAACAGCACCATAAATAATAGAGCCTATCATTATGCTAACCATTAAATAGGGCAAGACAGAAACAAAATCGTTCCATGTGCTTAACCAAATTTTCCCCCATTGTTTAGCGGTGTTTAATGATTGTGAGCAGGTATTAGGTGTAAAAGAGTGGGTGCCTATTATAATATATCGTTCAAATCCTAGTTTTTCTAGAGTGTATCCAGTCACAATGGATACGCCCATCGCGAAAGTAAAATAAAATAGTGCAACAGGAAAACCAAATGTAACAGTCAGTAATCCGATCACGATAGGGTTAAGTAATGGGCTAGAAAATAAAAATACGATCACCGTGCCAAATCCCGCTTGTGCACGTAATAATCCTTTTAAAAAAGGAATTGTTGAGCAGGAGCAAAATGGGGTAATTGCTCCTAAGAATCCTGCAACTATATAGCCTTTGCCATTTTTACTACTTAATATATTTTTTATGCGAGTAGGTGGGATGTACTCCTGAAGTATGCCTACACAAAAGCTAATACCTAAATATAATACGGTTAACTCAATACTAAGAGTTATAAACATGTCGATAATATTTTGGATGATTTCATTACTTGTGAGCATTGTTGTTGTCCTTACTTAATTTCTAGAATGATCGAAATATAAAGATTGCCGCTATTGCTGTCAAGGTATTTCTGGTAATATCGAAATATATTTGAAAGAGAGGCATTTAATGGATATAGATATCGCAGCAAAAACACTAAAAGAACTGGGTCATTCCACACGGTTAAGTATTTTTAAGCGCTTAGTGAAGGCGGGGCGACAGGGGTTAGCGGTGGGAATGCTCCAACAGGAGCTTAATATTCCGGGATCTACACTGTCACATCATATTTCCAGTCTAGCCTCTGCTAACCTCATCATACAGAGGCGGGAAGGGAGGGTGTTATTTTGTGTGGCTAAATATGATTACTTCGATGAAGTGATTGAATTTCTACAAGCAGAATGTTGCCTAGACTAAAGCCCTTATTGATAAAGGTATAATTTTAAGTCGCCATTGTCAGATGTGGCGTCATATTTAAAAGGTGAATCGAGTGAATCAGTTTTAAGTATAGCTCTTCAGGAACATTTTTTATGTTGCTTTAGTCCGTTATTTTTTGGTAAAAATAAAGAACAAAGTCGCCTATATCGTGCAGTGTTTTTGTGTTGCTTAATCGTTGGTGGCCAGCAGCAGATATTCGATGGGCGTGTGGTGTCATATTCAGTAATTGAATAATGGTTTCGTGATTGGGGAGCTCAATGGGTATTTGTAATGATCGCTGCTCAATTTTTTTAAAGCGATGATCAAAGTAGTGTTGATGTTTTTCTGTCGAATAATCTCTGACCTCATCGTAAATAATTTTTCTGAGATTCTTTAGGTGGTTGTGATTAGGTGCTGCATAAAGAATATAACCGCCCGGTTTTAATAGTGTGTGGAAGGCATCGCACTCAATCGGTGAAAAGATACTGGTAATAACATCGGCACTGCTATTTAGCATAGGTGGACGATGACTGGATGCGACCGACCAATGAACAGTTTTATTGGTAGAGGCAGAATGAATGGCTGGCTTTGAAATATCAAAACCATAAACCTGTGCGTTAGAAAATTCTGCTTGTAGTTGCTCGGTATAATAGCCCTCACCACATCCTGCATCGACGATGGTGAGCGGTTGATTGAGCAAGTGATCTGCTAATAACTGAGTAATCGCATTGGCAAACGGTTGATAGTAACCGGCACGTAAAAACTCTCGCCGGCCATTAACCATCTCGATATTATCGCCCGGTGATAGTGAATTTTTATGGTGCGCTAATAATAAATTGATATAGCCTTTCTTGTGTTTATCAAAGCTGTGATTATTCTCGCAGGCTAAGCGTTTTCCATCATCATGTAATGTGTGCTCGCATACAGGGCAGCGATACAGTGTTGGTGTGGGCGTCATATCAATGCCTATGCTTATTCTCTTGTGGTTAAGCCCTGCGCCAATGACTGTTTATAGGCAGTAAAGGCGGGGACACAGGCCATTAATAAAGCAAGCCCTAACATGGCTCCACCATAAAATAAGCTGGTCATGTTGAAAGGGTTGTTGCTAATAAGCAGACCATATTGGTGTTGAATAAACGGCTGAGCGACGAGTAAACCTATCCATAGTAATAGTGTGCCGACCAGTAAACCGGCGAGTGCTAATAAAAAGACCTCTAACTGTATAAGACAAAACATAAACCACGGGGGCGCGCCAATCGCTCGCAGAACCGCTAGTTCTCGTTGCCGCTGCTGTAGTGTTGATAACATCATCGTTATCATACCCAACAGTGAAGCGACCACAACGAGTAGAGCAATAAAAGCGAGTGCTTTTTCGACATTGCCCATCATTTGCCATAGCTCGCTGAGTACAACACCGGGTAGTACTGCCATTAGTGCTTCGTCAGAATAATCATTAATGGCACGCTGTAGACGGAAAGTCATAATTTTATTATCAAGGCCGACCAAAAAAGCGGTGATGTTTTTTGGCGTTAAATCTTTTTCTAAGGCCTCTTCTGCGCTAATGCGTAAGCCGGATATAGGCGCACCATTCTGCCAATCAATATGTATGGCCTCCATTCCGGCCAGACTAATATGAATGCTTTGATCAACAGGCGTACCGGTAGGTTGTAATATGCCAACAACAGTAAACGGTTTATCGTCATGGTTGGTAAAACTGACTGCTGCAACGCCGTGAGACAAGACCATTTTTTGATTAAGTGTATACCCTAGTTTTTTGGCAACCTCTGCGCCAATTACGGCATCATATACGCCATTAAATGGTTGGCCCTGAGCAAAAGCCAGTGCTTGTTTTTTGCTATAACGATAGTAAGTGAAATAGTCGGGAGTGGTTGCAACCACACGATAACCTTTGTGGGAATCACCCAGAGATAAGGGAATCGTCCAGCGGATATTTTTATGGCGTTTAATGCGTTGGTAGCTATCCCAGCTAATATTATTACTGGCATTGCCGATGCGGAAAACGGAGTATAGCAATAAGTTGATGGAGCCAGAGCGGGCGCCCACAATGAGATCGGTATCGGATAGAGTATTGGTAAAACTTTGCTTTGTTTGTTGCTGAATATGGTGAATACTTAACATAATCATCATACCAATAGCGATAGAAAAAACGGTCAAGCTAGCGGTTGTTCGGCGATGTAATAAGCTTTGCCATGCGAGTTTAATCAACATGATTAATCTCCTCTAATGCGATGCTTTTGTCGAAATGTTTAGCGAGTTGTTGGTCATGGCTGACAAATAGAACGGTACTATTATTTTGTCGACTCTCTTGTAATAGTAATTCAATGAACTCATCGCGAGTATGAGTATCTAATGCCGAGGTGGGTTCGTCAGCAATAATGATAAGAGGGCGGTGATACAGTGCTCTTATCATTGCTACACGCTGCTGCTGGCCAGTACTCAGTTGATTGGCTTTTTGTTCTAATAAGTGCACGGGTAATTTGAGCCGTTCGCACAAGTCATGAATACGTGCGATGTCATAGTTAGCACCAGAAAACTGTTGACCTAGACGAATGTTATCGATGATAGATAAGTAAGGTACAAGATTGAACTGCTGAAATATAACCCCCATGTTCTGAGCTCGAAAACGGTCGCGCTGGCTGGTACTCAGTGTATGAATATCGGTGTCTAATAATGTGATATTACCTTCATTAGGCGTGAGGATTCCCCCCACTAGATTGAGTAAGGTTGATTTGCCAGAGCCCGAAGGGCCATGTAAAAAAATATTTTCACCTTGCTGGATATGCCATTGGGAAATCGCTAACACCGGGGAGGGGGATATTTTTTTGTTTTTCCAAAAAAAACGCAGTTGTTCTATTTTAATTGACAAAGCTTTAGTCATTCGTTTTACTTTAATGAGTTATTAGCGGTTATTTTTTTAGCCGATAGTGTTTAAGGAACCTATTATGCCTGTTGTTCATGCCGTTGTTGCTGGCTTTTGCGAGTTATCAACACACACATTATGTAAAAATGCGTTATCAAAAATATTAACGCTCGTACTAGCATGTTTATTCTTTTTGACTGCTCAGGCCTCTACAGTAACGGATGCGGCCACTATAGAGTGGGTAGACTTAATTCCACCTGAAGATCTTAAAATACTGACTAATCCACCAAAATCTATTACCGATATTCCTCATGGACAAGATTTCCCTGAACTCTCTTCTGAGTTCCCATCAGGGGATGAGCTAGATCAATTCAGCAACTCCATTACTGCAGCGATTGGTGATGCCGTTAATAATAGCGCCGAACCCCTTGCACCTGCAATTCCTTCGCCAGAGGAGCAGGCTTACGCAGCCGCATTGAAATCAACCAATGTGAATAAACAGTTTGATCAGCAAAATATTCGCTTACCCGGATTTGTGGTGCCTGTGGAGTATAACGATGATCAAGTGATTACGGAGTTTTTTCTCGTACCTTACTTTGGCGCTTGTATTCATGTGCCGCCACCACCGCCTAATCAAATTATCTACGTAAAGTATCCGCAGGGCTTACAGTTAACCGCGTTGTATGATCCTTTTTGGATTGAAGGCCAAATGAAAACAGAGCTAGTGGAAAATAATATAGCTCTGTCGGCCTATAGTATTGATGCTAGTAATATTAAGCCTTACGAAGAGTATCAGAATTAGTCACTCCATCCTCTAGGCTGCTCCTCTCTCCCAAGAACCTCTTCACCTACCGGATTAAAGTCCGGTATGACGGAGAGGTTTCATCAAGTCTATTAAAACGCTATGGCTACTTATTAAAACGCTAATGGCTACTTAAACGTTATAAGGTTATTTGCTGCAGTGGCGGTTTTAGTGGCTTGTTTTTCTTGGACTGTCCAATACACCTGAGCTTTCTCAATATTAGGGAAGTGTTCAAATCCGACAACCACTGCACCCGATAGGGTTGATACCTTCGTACAGGTTAAATCATAGTTGACATGAAAGTCACTGTGGGTTTTGCTGGCATGGTCTGCATGGTCTGCATGGTCTGCATGGTCTGCATGGTCTGCATGGTCTGCATGGTCTGCATGGTCTGCATGGTCTGCATGGTCTGCATGGTCTGCATGGTCTGCATGGTCTGCATGATCATCAGTAGTCTCGAAAGGGCTTTGAATCGAAACATTGTTAACGCTACAGCTTATATCGCCCTCTAAGTTAACAATGTTTCGATAGTCTTCTAGTTTGGCTAACGCATTCTTTATGATTTGTTTTTGTTGGTGCGTTTTTGGCTTATGTTCAAATCCTACAATATTGGCTGCAGGGGTTTCTAACTCAATCAGAACTTGTTGCTGATTAACAGCGATAAACAGTTCGGCTTCTCCATGTACGTGTTTGCCTGCTGCCCACGCAGTGCTTGCTGTGAATAGCGCTCCAGCCGCTATGCCGCGAACGGCCGTTTTAAGAAAATGGGTTGAATAAGCAAGTGATAAGGATTTCATAGTTGTAAGCTCTTTGTTTTTTGTAAATGTTATAATATTACATTTTTTCCAAAAGAAAAATCTCTCTTTACTTTTTCTAGACTTTTATCAAACGACTTATCTTTTTTGTTAGTGGTGTAAATGCGATCTAATGACCGTATTTTACTAATCGTTTCGTCGGCACACGCCATTAGGTATATGTGTATACTACCGCTAATAATGACAGTAACAATTATTGGTACTTTTACTGTTCAGTGTTGCATGGCGTGATGGAAGTTTTATTTCCATCGTTTTTTGAGGAGGGTATGAATAGGTGTCTCTTGCGAATACGATAAGTGCGCTTTACGCTGACTACGGTCAGCTTAAAGGCGTGACCATAGAGTGTCAAAAGGAGTTGGTGGCGATTGGCATTAAAAACCAAGCGGCCACGGCAGAAGTCTTTTTGCAAGGGGCACAAGTTACTCGCTATCAGCCTAATAATAGCTCACCGTTTTTGTTCCTAAGTGATGCTTGTGACTATCAGTCTGGCCAAGCACTACGGGGTGGTATCCCAATTTGTTGGCCGTGGTTTGGTCTGCTAGATAAAAACCCGTCGAGTGTTCGGCAATCTGTGGGGTTTTTGTCCGCTGAAGATTCTGGCTCTCTTCTCGCTAAGGGCTCTCTTCCTGCTCATGGTTTTGTCCGCGAGCGAGATTGGTCAGTGACGTCTATTCGCACACCGGCGGATAACTTAACAATTATCGAACTTTCCTACCATGTAACCGATGAACCTCTGTGGCCGTTTAATACATTGCTGAGTTATCGTATTGCTATAGGTAAAACCTTATCAGTTAGCCTACATGTGCATAATCAAAGTGATAAAGCATTGACCTATAGCGGTGCCTTACATAGCTATTTGTCGATCAATGATATCGCTCATACTCGTGTGAGTGGCTTAGATGGCTGTCATTATTATGATGCGCTTGAAAGCGACGATGAAAACAATTGGCTGTTTAAACAGCAGGAAGGTGATATTGTTTTTTCACAAGAAACGGATCGTGTTTATCAGACAACCGGAGGGGCTATTCAGGTTCGAGATGGTGATAATAGGGTCTTGGAGCTAACAAGTAGCGGAAGTAAAAGCGCAGTGGTATGGAACCCTTGGTTGGACAAAGCGCGCACATTATCACAGTTTACGACATCCGATTACACGCGCATGCTATGTATCGAAACAGCCAATGCCGTTGACGATGTGGTGACCTTAGCGCCCGATGCATCGCATCGTATTGAGCTTACTTTTTCAGCGCTCTAAAATTTCACGATTACTTCCAGAACGGTGCTTAACTAATAACACCTGTTGTTCTTACGCGTTTATTTCCTTTAACGGGCTTGGCCTTTAAGGCATCTTGTTTGCGCTTATTTCTATCATCTACCACGTTTTTAATGGCAATTAAAAAACCCGTCACTAAAAATGCGCCGGGCGGCAGTAGGGCGACTAAAAAGCCCGGATAGCTCGCACCAAAAATATCAAGTTTCCAGCTTCTTGCACTTTCTCCGAATAATAGCTGCATATCTGCAAACAAAGTCCCTGAGCCGAGAAGTTCACGTACGGCACCTAGTGCGAGTAGTACCAGCAGAAAACCTAAACCCATCATAAAGCCATCAACAGCGGAAGGTATTACCGTGTTTTTACAGGCAAAGGCGTCAGCGCGGCCAAGAATGGCACAGTTGGTGACGATCAGTGGAATAAAGATACCTAATATTTGATACAGCTCGTAAGTGTAGGCCTGCATTAATAGTTCGGTACAGGTGGTAAACGAGGCGATAACCATAACAAAAGCAGGGAGCTTGACGGCATCGCTGACAACATTGCGAATTAATGACACCACGATATTTGAGCCAATGAGTACGAGCATCGTCGCAAGCCCTAACCCTAATGCATTGACGACTGAGCCGCTAACCGCGAGTAATGGGCATAAGCCTAATAGTTGCACTAGCGCGGGGTTGTTTGACCACAAACCATTTTTTGTGATTTCTGGGTAATTCACGTCGCTGTTACTTGAAGCATCGGTGTTGCTGTCAACGTCACTGTCTGCTGTACCGTTAGCCGTTATATCATTCATGGTTTTATCATCATTTTTCAATAAAAAGGGTATCTTTGTTATCTTCCACGTAACTTAATACGCGTTGAATTTGGTTAACCACAGCGCGTGGCGTAATCGTAGCCCCGGTAAATTGATCAAACACACCGCCCTCTTTTTTCACGCCCCACTTTTCCGGTTTTGGCTGATTAAGCGACTTGCCGTTAAAACTTGTCACCCAGTCACTTTTTTTACGATCAATTTTATCGCCTAATCCCGGTGTTTCTTTATGGCTAAGTACGCGTACTCCGGCAATCGAACCATCGACATTAACGCCGGTAATTAATTTAATATCACCGCTATAACCATCGGGAGCGATAGCAGGAATAATGACTGCGACGACGATATTGTTTTTGCGGGCAACATAAATATTTTCGTCGGCCACTTTTCCTAAGTAAGGAATAGCCGTCTCGTCAATAGTAATAGTATCTAAGAGTAAATCGTTATCAAAGCGTGCTTGAGGGACAATTTCTAGTAGAGCCTTTTCGGCTGCGCGGCGTTCTTCTAAGGCGATGGTTTCTTTAGTGCCTTCATAAGTTGACGCCAATATGCCTGCAGTAATCAGTGCAAACAAAAATAATAAAAGGCTATTTTTACCAATAGACGCTGGCATTTTCATACGGTTAATTCTCTAGTCACGCTTTTTATTCGCTTGAGGTGGCTTTTTGTGGCCGTAGGTTCGAGGTACGGTGTAGTAATCAATAAACGGAGCAGCAAAGTTCATTAATAAAACAGCAAAAGCGACGGCATCGGGGTAATTACCCCACACACGAATAATGTAAATTAAAATGCCGATGCCGGCACCGTAAATAATGCGACCCTTGTTGCTCACGGCAGAACTCACCGGGTCGGTAATAATAAAAAACGCCCCCAACATAGTGCCGCCTGATAGCAAGTGAAGCAGAGGAGAGCCGCCACTGGTTGAGCTGCCATCGTTATAGAAAATCACCGACATAATAAAAAGAGCAGCCAACATACTAACGGGCGCATGCCAGGTGAAGATCTTTTTCTGTAGTAGTACTAAGCCACCGGCTAAAAATGCCAGATTAACCCATTCCCAACCTACACCGGCAAATACCGATTGGTTAAATAATGCGTGCTGTTCGTACACTTGTTCAACAAGCATACCGTTTTCATTCTTAAATAAATCCAGTGGCGTTGCGCCGCTATAAGCATCCACTGCACTGCTACTATAAAAAACAGCATTTAATGATTCTATTAGGCTAGGTAGCTGACCATCAGCCGATAGACTGACAGGATTTATCCAACGTGTCATTTCTACCGGAAAGGAAATCAGCAAAACCACATATCCCACCATGGCAGGGTTAAATGGGTTAAGGCCTAAACCACCATACAGTTGTTTGGCTAAAATAATGGAGGTAGCAGTACCTACAACCACTAGCCACCATGGGGCATAAGGCGGTAGCGCTAAACCAAGCAGTACGGCAGTCACGAGTGCGCTGTAGTCATTTAAATAGTGTTTAATGGGGCGATGGCGTAAGCGTAAAACAGCGGCTTCGCAAGCCACTGCCGTACTACCAGCGAGTAGTAAATTGATGAGCGTGCCCCAGCCAAAGAAATAACTGAGCGCAATAAACCCCGGCAGCGTAGCAAGAATAACCCACTGCATGACACTCTGTGTATTACGCTGGTGATGCGTATGGGGTGATGAAGGTAATGATGATGCGTTGATAAAACTCATTATGTTCTCGAATAATTGTCGTACTTTTTTGGCTTTCTATTATTAATCATTTTTAACGTAATATTTTCATCAAACATCCGCTTTAGCTTCAGCCAGTTTTTGTTCTAATTTTTCGACACCTGTTTTAAAGGCAGTAATATGTTCACTATTGTCTTTTTCTGCATCAGCGAGACGTTGTTTGGCTTTATCGAGACGCTGCTCTAGTGATGCAATGTTCTTTTTACGTTTTTCCTCTGGCGACAGCGCCGCCATTGCTGCGCTGTTGGCTTTAGCTTTTTCTATGGCTGAACTAGCAGCATCGGGTGCTGTTGTTGTATCTACTGCTTTTTTAGTGGGCTCTTCGGCGGCATCTTTTTCTTGTTTCTTTTTTGGCGTAATGTTTTTTTCTTGGTGGCTGACGAGTTGTTTCTGTGCATCGTCTAAGCGTAGCTCTGCCTGTTTAATTTGTGCGCGCAACTGATCCTTCTTTGCATCATCCTCAGCTTGTTCCAATTTACTATTGAGTTTGCCAATACGATCGCTTGCCGCACTAACCGCGCGTGTTAGCTTTGCTTCTTGTGCTGCAGGGTCGTTTGCTTGGGCTTTTACTTTTGCCATTGCTGCAGCGACAGGGTCTATTGCTGCATCGGGTTGTGCGCTTGAGTCTGAGTTATTTTCCTGCTGTGCCTTTTTCTCGGCTTGTAGGCGCTTAGCTTCAGCAGCGGCTTTTTTGCGCGCTTCGCGTTTGGCTATTTTTTCGGCTTCGGCTTTGGCCATGCGCTCTTTGCGGAACTCGAAGCGTTGACGGGCGTGATCAGCTTTGACCTTTTCTTGCTCAATTTGTTTGATCGCGCCTTTTGCCGAGCGATAATATTGCACCAAAGGAATATTGGATGGGCAGACGAAAGAACACGCGCCGCATTCAATACAGTCAAATAAATTATGATTTTGTGCGCGGTCGTAGTCTTCCGCTTTGGCATACCAGTAAAGCTGTTGAGGCAATAAGCTGGCAGGGCAGGCTTCAGCGCATATACCACAACGAATACATTCTTGTGCGTCAGGTTGTGGTGGTAGCTCTTGTATCGATGGCGCAATAATGCAATTGGTTGATTTAACCACGGGCACGTCAGCACTTTTTAATGCAAAGCCCATCATGGGGCCGCCCATAATCAACTTTTGATTGTTATCAGTCGCAAAACCTAATTGTTCAAGAATAAACGCAATGGGTGTACCTAAAAGGGTATATACATTGCGCTGGGTATTAAGTGCATTGCCTACAAATGTGGTGATACGTGAGGTGAGTGGCTCACCTTTAACAATTGCGCGATGCGCAGCAACGGCGGTTCCCACGTTTTGCATCACAATCCCTAGACTGGCAGGGATCGCACCGGCAGGGACTTCTTTGCCGGTGAGTAATTGAATGAGTTGTTTTTCTCCGCCCGACGGATATTTGGTTGGGAAGGTGAGTATCTTGATACGATCACAATCATTGCGCTGATCAAGAACGGCTCTAAACACGTTAATGGCATCAGGTTTGTTATCTTCAATACCTAGCAGAATCTGTTTAGGTTCACCGAGTATATGTGCAAGTAACAGAGCGCCATTAATTACCTCTTCGGCGTGATACAGCATTAAGCTATGGTCTGCCGTGATGTAGGGCTCACACTCTGTACCATTTAAAATTAAGGTATCTATCGTGTATTGATCTTGTGGCTGTAGTTTAATGGCCGTTGGAAAACCTGCGCCACCTAAACCGGTAATACCCGCATCGCGTATTTTTTGTATACAGGCTTGCGGAGTCAATTGTTTGTAATCGTTACAGGGCTCAAAATCAATCGCGTTATGGTTGCCGTCGGTAGTGATTTCTATGCACGGCCCACTCATACCTGAAGGGTGGGGTAGAGTATAGTCGCCAATGGCACTGATTGTTCCTGAACTGGGCGCATGTATTGCCGCACTAAAGCCGCCGGCGGCTTCAGCAATTTTTTGTCCGCGTAATACCTTATCACCCACGTTGACGATAGGTAGCGCTGGCGCTCCCATATGTTGATTGAGGGGTAAGCGCAATAGCGGTGGGATAGGGAGTTCCCCAATAGGTAATTGCATCGATTGGGTTTTGTTTTCAGGGGGATAAATACCTCCATGAAAATCTCCAATAGCTTCACCTACCCAACGATCATTGGCAATTAATTGGTTCATGCCGCATCCTCCTCGTGAATATCCGTATTGTGAGGTGTGCGGTCGGTGGCAATAAGGTTCGACATTTTATTGGGCGATGTCCATTTCCAATCTTGTAGGGTTTCTTCAACGGGTAGCATATCAATACAATCAACCGGGCAAGGTTCAACACACAGGTCACAACCAGTACATTCGTCAACAATCACGGTATGCATTTGTTTCGCTGCACCTAAAATGGCATCGACAGGGCACGCTTGAATACATTTGGTACAACCGATGCACTCGTCTTCTCGAATATAGGCAACGGTTTTAACCTCGGCTTCTTCGCCGTGTTCGGCATCGAGTGATGGTGCTTCGACACCCATCAGCTCAGCAATATTATCAATAGTGCTTTGACCACCGGGCGGGCATTTATTGATAGCCTCACCATTGGCGATCCCTTCAGCATAGGGGCGACAGCCAGGATGACCGCATTGGCCGCATTGGGTTTGTGGCAATAATGCATCGAGTTGTTCGACAATAGGATCGCCTTCAATCTTAAATTGCACCGCCGCAAAGCCCAAGATGCCACCAAAGATTAGGGCTAGGCCGCCGAGAGCAATAAGTGCAGAAAGAATGGGGTTGTTAACAATCAGTTCTATCATGTTGTCATTTTTACTTAATAAAAATTGTCTGAAAAAAAGTATTTATAGCTGTATTAGACCCGCAAAGCCCATAAAGGCAAGTGACATAAGCCCCGCCGTAATCATACCAATTGCTGCACCTTTAAAGGGTGTGGGTACGTCAGCAACGGCCAAACGTTCACGCATGGCAGAAAATAAAATCAATACTAATGAAAAACCAATCGCTGCTCCGAAACCATACATCGCAGACTGAAAAAAGTTATGTGCTTTGGTCGTGTTTAATAAGGCAACGCCAAGTACAGCACAGTTAGTGGTAATGAGGGGTAAGAAAACACCTAAAACACGATAAAGTAGTGGACTCGTTTTTTCGATAAACATTTTGGCAAATTGCACGACTACGGCAATCACTAAAATAAACGAGATCGTTTTTAAATACGTGAGTGATAGCGGCTCTAAAATATAACTATGTACAAGATAGCTACAAATAGATGCCAGCGTGAGTACAAACGTTGTTGCGCACGCCATGCCAATCGCGGTTTCTAGTTTGTTAGAAACGCCCATAAATGGGCACAGCCCTAAGAACTGTACTAAAACAAAATTATTTACGAGAATGGTGCTGACTAAAATAGTCGCCATTTCAATCATCATAATGTGTTGCTCTTTGCGTAAACGTTTGTTTAAACATTGTTACTTTTTGTTGATGTTACTTTTGTGTATAGATGCTGAATCAAGTTCAGCATGACGTGGAGTGTTGATCAATTTCGTAACCGTCTCACTTTCGTTACTATCTCATTGTCATACCGGGCTTGATCCGGTATCCATCTACATCACACGCATACCCGGTGTGGCGCCATCGTGTGGTTCTAATAAATAAATATCTTTTCCGCCGGGGCCTGCTGCGAGCACCATGCCTTCGGATACGCCAAACTTCATTTTTCTTGGAGCTAGATTAGCCACCATGATCGTCAATCTGCCTTCGAGGTCAGATGGCTGATATGCGCTTTTAATACCCGAAAAAACATTACGTGTTTCACCACCAATATCGAGAGTGAGTTGTAACAATTTATCGGCACCTTCAACGTGTTCAGCCTTAACAATTTTGGCAACGCGTAAATCCACTTTAGCAAAAGCGTTAAAATCAATTTCATCAGCGAGTGGTTCATCGAGTTGCTCGCTATCATCTTCTACGGCGCTCACAGAAACTTTTGTTGTGTCAGTATTTTTTGCTTGAGCAGCCACGTTGGCTTCTACCATGGCATCTACTTGCGCTTGCTCGACACGTCGCATCAGTGGTTTGAAGGCTTCGATGTTTTGTGCGCCGGCAAAGGTTAGTGCGTTTTCCCAATGGAGTTCTGTGTTCAAAAAAGCGGCGGCTTGTTTACTTAGCTCAGGAAGTACAGGGGCAAGATAAGTGATAATGACGCGGAACATGTTAATGCCTAATGTACACACGTCTAGCACTTCTTGCTCTTTGCCCTCTTCTTTTGCCAATGCCCACGGAGCTTTTGCAGCAATATATTCGTTGGCTGCGTCTGCGAGGTTCATTATTTCGCGCATGGCTTTAGCAAATTCACGGGCTTCATAAAGTTCGGCGATCGTACTATTAGCGGCAACAAAAGTTTTCCATAACTCAGGGTCTTCTATATTTGCCGATAAAGTGCCACCGCTTTTTTGTACAAACTTAGCGGTACGACTGGCAATATTGACCACCTTGCCGACAAGGTCGGAATTAACACGCTGGATAAAGTCATCAAGGTTTAAATCTAGGTCGTCTACACCGCTAGTGAGTTTAGCGGCAAAGTAGTAGCGCAGGTATTCAGGTTGTAAGTGATCTAAATAACTGCGGGCATTGATAAATGTGCCGCGTGACTTCGACATCTTTTTACCATTAACCGTTAAAAAACCATGGACATTCACGGCTGTTGGTGTACGAAATTTTGCTGAATGCAGCATGGCTGGCCAAAAAAGCGCGTGAAAGTTCACAATATCTTTTCCGATAAAGTGATATAACTCAGTGCCATTATTTAAACGGCTATCGCCACTGCCATCATCAACCCAATAGTCTTCCCAGTTTTCGCCGGTACGATCACAGAGGTTTTTAAAACTCGCAATATAACCGATAGGGGCATCAAGCCAAACGTAAAAGTATTTGCCGGGTTGGTTGGGAATCTCAAAACCGAAGTAGGGTGCATCGCGAGAAATATCCCACTCTTGTAAACCGCTATCGAGCCATTCTGATAATTTATTGGCCATTTCATCTTGTAGGTGTCCGCCACGCGTCCAGCTTTTTAAGAATTCGGTGAACTCAGGCAATTTAAAAAAGAAATGTTCCGATTCTTTCTCAATAGGCGTTGCACCCGAAATAGCCGATACAGGATTTAATAAATCTGTCGGTGAGTAAGTTGCACCGCAGACCTCGCAGTTATCACCGTACTGATCATCCGCGTTACACTTAGGGCAAGTCCCTTTGATGTAGCGGTCAGCGAGGAATAATTCTTTCTCGGGATCATAGGCTTGGGTTATTTTGCGCGAGGCAATGTGTCCGTTGTCCACCAGACGGTTATAGATAAGTTCGGAAAATGTTTTATTTTCTTCTGAGTGTGTTGAGTGAAAATTATCAAACTCAACAAAAAAGTCTGCAAAGTCTTTTTCGTGCTCAGCTTTCACATTGGCGATTTGCGCTTCTGGGGTAATACCATTTTGTTCTGCTTTGAGCATGATGGCAGTGCCGTGTGCATCATCGGCACAGACGTAGGTACATTGATGACCACGCATTTTTTGAAAACGCACCCAAATATCGGTTTGAATGTATTCTACTAAATGCCCAAGATGAATAGAGCCATTGGCATAGGGTAAAGCACTGGTTACTAATATCTTGCGCGTTGGCTGAGATGCTGCCATGAAAAGTTTGCCTTAAATGTTATCGAGTCGAAGGGTTGTAGACGAAAACGGCGAATTATAGCAGCTAATACGCTACTAAGCAGTGCTGAGTGCTTGATTTAAGGTAGATTTTATGGGAATTTCCTTATTCCTTTTTTGATGCTGATAGTCGTGCCTTGATCCTGTCAGTATACTCTTAGCTATCCTTCTTTTTTCACGTCTCACGGACACTGTTTATGTCAGATTTTATTCATACCACGCTTATTCCTCTCTTAGATCAAATACTCGATCCAATAACCCAGAAATCATTACTGGCGATAGATGCAGTGAGTAATATGCAATATCAGGATCGCACCGTTAGTTTATCCCTGACATTAGGTTATCCTGGCAGTGAGGTACAAAAAACGGTGAGTGAAACGCTGTGGTCAACACTGAGTGCATTGCCTGATGTCGATGCGGTCAATATCGATGCAGGTTGGTCGGCTGCAAAGCATGTGAATGTGCCCGATCAGCCATTGTTAAACGGTGTTGCCAATATCATTGCGGTAGCATCCGGTAAGGGAGGGGTGGGAAAGTCAACGACGACAGTGAACCTTGCGCTTGCATTGGCTAAATTAGGGGCAAAAGTCGGTGTTCTTGACGCCGATATTTATGGGCCAAGCCAGGCGATGATGCTGGGTGTCGGCGCTAAGCGCCCGGCGGTGCGTGAACAAAAATATATGCTGCCCCACGAGAGTTATGGCGTAAAGTCGATGTCGATGGGTTATTTGGTCAATGAGCAAACCCCCATGGTATGGCGCGGGCCAATGGCGACCGGTGCATTACAGCAGTTGATCTTTCAAACCGACTGGCAAGATCTTGATTACCTGTTAATTGATATGCCACCGGGTACGGGCGATATTCAACTCACATTGTCACAAAAGGTACCGGTAAGTGGCGCGGTGGTTGTTACGACACCGCAGGATATTGCGTTACTAGACGCGAAAAAAGCCATAGAAATGTTTAATAAAGTGAGTGTGCCTATTTTGGGTATAGTAGAAAATATGGCGGTGCATCAGTGTAGCCAGTGTGGTCATACAGAGCACATTTTTGGTGAAGGCGGCGGTGAGCGTATAGCGCAAGATTACGACACGGCGTTACTCGGTGCTTTACCACTGGACTTGTCAATTCGGCAAGACGCCGATAGCGGTAAGCCAAGCGTGGTTGCTAACCCCGATAGTGGTATTACACGTACCTATGAAAACATCGCCCAACGAGTAGCCGCTGAATTATGGATTCAACAAAAAGCGGATGATGCGCCGTTGATCACTACCAGTGACGATTAACCGTTGATATTTCTGTTAAAGATAATGGCGAGAATGGATTTTTAAATATTTCAGGTTGCAACTATTTATAGTTGCATGTATTGTTGAAAGCTAGGGAGGCGAGTAATGACTAAAGCAAGGAAGCTGTTGGAGAAGTTTAGACCGACTAAAGAGCGACTAAAGGCCAAGTTAAGTGGGTAGAGCTAACAACGTTATTTAGGCATTAAATCAAACAGATATTGGATGACGAGGGATTTATATGAGCCTCATTAAATATAAAGGATATTTAGGTACTGTAGAGTACAGCCAAGAAGATCAGTGTCTTTATGGCAAAGTCGCCTATATTCGTGACTTAGTGAATTATGAAGCCGAAAGTGCCACAGGATTAGAGGCAGCCTTTCAAGAGGCGGTCGATAGTTATCTCGATGAGTGTGAAAAATTGGGTAAAGCACCAAATATTCCCTTTAAAGGCTCGTTTAATGTGCGCACCGGCCCAGACCTACATCGAGCGGCGGTTGTTCATGCTAAAGAACAAAGCCTTAATGCATTTGTTTGCGAGGCCATTAAAGAAAAAATAGAGCGTAGCCAGCGCGAATAATCTATATCGCACAAGGCGCTTGCCTGTAAGTGCATCCCCCTTTAGTATTGCGCGTCAAATCAAACAATCGGAGCAACAATGAGTATTAAGTCAGATAAGTGGATGCGCCGCATGGCCGATACCGCACAAATGATCGAGCCATTTGAAGCAGGCCAAGTACGTTATAGCGATAATGACGAAGTTAACGGCGAGCGCTTGATTTCCTACGGGACATCTAGCTATGGCTACGACGTGCGTTGCGCCGATGAATTTAAAATCTTTACCAATGTGCATTCCACCATTGTTGATCCTAAAAACTTCGATGAAAACAGCTTTGTCGATGTAAAAAGTGATGTGTGTATTATCCCTCCTAACTCTTTTGCATTAGCGCGCACGGTAGAATATTTTCGTATTCCACGTAATATTTTGACAGTCTGCTTGGGTAAATCGACCTATGCCCGTTGCGGTATTATTGTAAACGTCACCCCGTTAGAGCCTGAGTGGGAAGGGCATGTAACGCTAGAATTCTCAAATACCACCCCATTACCCGCAAAAATTTATGCCAACGAAGGTGTGGCACAAATGTTGTTTTTTGAATCCGACGAAGTGTGCGACACCTCTTATAAAGATCGCGGCGGCAAATACCAAGGTCAACGCGGCGTGACACTGCCGAAAACGTAAATATCGTCATGCCGGCGAATGCCGGTATCCACCTATTTCTAACCAAACGATTTTCTATCATGACTGTACGCACTCGTATCGCCCCATCACCCACCGGTGACCCTCACGTAGGCACGGCCTATATTGCCCTATTTAATCTATGTTTTGCTCGCCAGCATGGGGGTGAGTTTATTTTACGTATCGAAGATACCGATCAAGTGCGCTCAACACCCGAATCGGAACAAGCCATTTTTGATAGCCTGCGTTGGTTAGGCTTAGACTGGGCAGAAGGCCCCGATGTTGGGGGTGACTACGGGCCGTATCGCCAAAGCGAGCGCGGTGATATTTATGCGAAGTATGCGCAGCAGCTCGTCGATGCGGGTCATGCATTTCATTGCTATCGCACCACAGAAGAACTCGATGAGTTACGTGCTGCGCGCCGAGAGCAGGGTGGTTTTACGGCACTAAAGCCCAGCGAGCTTAAACTCTCGGAAGAAGAAGTGGCTACACGCAAAGCCGCCGGTATGCCTTATGTGGTACGTATGAACGTTCCTGAAGGCGAAGGCCCTTGCCCCGTTGATGATATGTTGCGCGGCACGATAGAGCTCGACTGGGGGCAGGTGGACGCACAAATTTTGCTCAAGTCCGATGGTATGCCAACCTACCACTTGGCAAATGTAGTCGATGATCATCTTATGAAAATCACCCATGTATTACGGGGTGAAGAATGGATCAACTCTGCGCCTAAGCATAAGCTGCTGTATCAATACTTTGATTGGGAGATGCCTACGCTTTGCCACTTACCGCTATTGCGTAACCCCGATAAATCCAAACTCAGCAAGCGCAAAAACCCTACCAGCATTTTGTACTATCAAAAAATGGGTTATCTACCCGAAGGCTTGCTGAACTATTTAGGCCGTATGGGTTGGTCAATGCCCGACGAGCGTGAAAAATTCACTCTCGACGATATGATCGCCGCTTTCGATATTCAGCGTGTATCTCTCGGTGGGCCTATTTTTGATGTAGAAAAACTCGCATGGCTCAATGGCTTATGGATTCGTGAAGAACTCAACACCGAGCAGCTCGCCCAACGCTTAAAAGACTGGGCGCTTAACATCGACAACGTCAAAGCCATACTGCCACACGCGCAACCGCGTATGGAAACCCTCAGCGACTTTGCACCACTCGCCGCATTTATGTTTTCCGGTATGTTGCCCGTTGATAACAGTAAATTTGAAGCGCTTAAGCTCGACGAAGAGCAGCAAAAACTCGTGCTGCAATTTGCCTTATGGCGATTAGAAGGCTTACGCGAATGGAACAAAGACGCTATTTTCGCTAGCTTAAAAGCCCTAGCTGATAGCATGGACATCAAGCTTAAAGATTTTTTAGCGCCGTTATTTATCGCCATTTCTGGCACGATAAGCTCATTTTCCGTGATGGAATCAATGGCCTTACTAGGCCCCGATATGTCGCGAGCCAGAATACGCCACGCACTTAATGGTTTATTCGGAGAGATCGGTAAGAAACAACAGAAAAAGCTCGAAAAGGCTTATCAGGCACTTGATTAGCCTAATTTCTATCATTGTTATGCAGGCATCGTCATACCGGTGAAAACCGGTATCTAAACATCGGATTATGTTGACTATAAAGAGATATCGCCCTCAGGCACACAAAGAGGTTGTCAGCCATAAACCGAATCGGTAGAATGCCGCCTCTTTCGTAACGTTCATCACGAACATCCCCCACGAAAACCCAAATACGGGGCCTTAGCTCAGCTGGGAGAGCGCAACACTGGCAGTGTTGAGGTCAGCGGTTCGATCCCGCTAGGCTCCACCAAACACTTTTTATTTCAAGTAAAACCCTCGCACATGGTGCGGTTTTTTTTGTTTGTCTGGATTGTCTTTTAGCGCATATGAGTGTGTTAGGCATCACTTCCCTAATGAGCAGAATAGAGTATTTATTTGGCTCATATTAAATGCTCAGACCCTGCCGTATCACTTTAAGTTCTGTCCGTAATGTTTTCCTCGTATTCGTCAAAGCCGCGGCACCCTCGCCAAAATAGAAGGTAAGTTAAGAAGGATAACTGATAAAAAAGTCGTGTTAATGGCTAAACTATTGCGTGTTGGAGTAGGAGGGTTGTATCGTTACAAAGTTTGCCCTTAGATAGAGCTTGATCAATTGTGTAACCAATAATGATAGTTATGTATAAAAAATAGCAATTTTTGCGCATATTTTATTGTTGTGTATAGAAAATTGAGTTTTTTGGGCATATTATAGCGATGTATTCAAAATTTGGCGGTAAGTGAGCATGAGCGTGAGTCTTTCTTCGGTAGCACCATTAGGTATGCTTCCTCTTGATAATGAGTCAAGAATCGAGTCTATGCATGTATTGAGAAAGCTAGCGCAAGCTCACCGCTACCTTGCCGAGCTAAAAGGTGTTGCCAAAACTATTCCCAATGAAGGCATCTTAATTTCTACGCTGATTATGCAAGAAGCGAAGGATAGCTCGGCTATCGAAAATATTATCACTACCCACGATGAGCTTTTTCGGACGGATGTTCAGCAAGGTCAAACCGTGAACCAAGCGGCCAAAGAGGTAGAGAATTATCGGCTAGCCTTAAGAGAAAGCTATCGCCAATTAAAAAATACACAACTTATCCGTGTTGATGACGTTCTGCAAATACAAAAAATGATAGAGCCGAAAAAATACGGCATACGAAAAATTCCGGGTACTGTTGTGGGTAATTCACAGACCGGCGAAGTGATCTATACGCCACCACAACATGCCGACGATATAACTGCCTTATTGGCGAATCTTGCGGATTATATTAATGATGACCAGCTATCGAACATTGACCCACTAATTAAAATGGCGCTTATCCATCACCAATTTGAAAGCATTCACCCTTTCTATGACGGGAATGGCCGCACAGGCAGAATTATCAATATTTTGTATTTAGTGCAACAAGGTTTATTAGACTTGCCTATTCTTTACCTCAGCCGTTATATCGTAGAAACTAAATCAGAATATTATCGATTGCTACAGCTAGTGAGAGACTCATTAGAAGCGGGCAGCGCGGCGGCGAACGAAAGCGCGTGGGAAGAGTGGATATGCTATATGATTGATGGTATTACCATAACCTCGCAGCGAACGATTACGTTTGTTCATCAAATTCGCGAGCTTATTCTGCATACCAAACAGACCATGCGCCAAAAGCTGCCTAAAATATATAGCCAAGAACTACTCAATAACGTATTTTTTCATCCCTATACCAAAGTACAGTTTGTGGTAGAGCAATTAGGCATAACCAGAAATACCGCCACCAAATACCTTAATGCTTTAGAGCAAGAGGGTATTTTGAAAAAGTATAAAGTGGGCAGAAATAATTATTATATAAATAAACCCTTGGTGGCGTTAATTAACCAGCAGGAAACATCGGAATAGTATGTATTAGTGAAAAACACAATAAGTGTTATCGCTCAATGTAACAAAAGCGACTATTGCTAAATGTAATGTACTCAAATGGGTATTAGTTGCGGCACCCTCGCCAAAATCGAGTCCAAAGTACGTCGTATCAACGATGAGGAAGTGGCCTTGCTAGCGAAGGCATTGGGTGTAGAGGTAGGGGAGTTGTACGAATAAGGTCAGGTTGGCGCAAAATAACACGTAAGCGCTCATTTAACACAAAAAACCCCTTATATTTCAGTGCGATACTTCAAGCGCTATGGAATAATACCAACAAAAATAATCAATAAAACTTTGCTTACCCAAGGAGTAGCTCAACACATGACACCGGAACAGCAAGCCCGTGCAGTGATTGATCAAAAACTTGAGCAAGCAGGTTGGTTGATTCAGCATTACCGAGAGACCAACCTAGGTGCAGGCTTAGGGATTGCGGTTCGCGAACATCCAACCGATACTGGGCCAGCAGACTACGTGCTCTATGTTAACCGCGTACCCGTAGGTGTAATAGAAGCCAAAAAAGACCAAACCATACTCACTATCCACGAATCACAAACTACCCGCTACGCGAACAGTGCAATTAAATGGAATAAAGAGGACAAGCCCCTCGTATTCTTATTTGAAGCTACCAGCCTAGTGATTCACTTTACCGATGGCCGTGACCCAGCACCCCGTGCAAGAGAAATTTTCCATTTTTACCAACCCGAAACGCTACAAAAATGGTACGAGCAGTCCGAGTCTAGCCGTTATCAAATACGTCATAATATGCCCGAATTGCCCAAGGCTAATTTACGCAGCTGCCAAGTCGATGCCATTACGGGTTTAGAGCAATCGCTAGGGCAAAATCGCCCACGATCACTTATCCATATGGCGACTGGTGCGGGTAAAACCTTTACGGCTATTAATGCAGCCTATCGCTTGCTCAATCACGGTGGTGCAAAGCGTATTTTATTTTTGGTAGATACTCGCAACCTTGGCAAACAAGCCCAGCAAGAATTTCACGGTTTTAAACCCCAAGGTAAACAAACCTTCTTTCACGAAAATCATATTGTGCAGCGTCTAAGTAGCAATACTATCGATAGTGCAGCAGAGGTGTGTATTTGTACGATTCAACGCATGTACTCCATTCTCAGTGGGCAAACCATTGATGACAGCGCTGACGATATCTCCTTGCATGAAATGGATAGCGAACCCACCGCTAAGCAAGCCCGAGTGGTTCAATACAACCCTGCAGTGCCCATAGAAACGTTTGATTTTATTATTGTCGATGAATGCCATCGCTCTATTTACAATCTGTGGAAACAAGTACTCGATTATTTCGATGCCTTTTTAATTGGCCTAACCGCCACACCGGATAAACGTACCTACGGTTTTTTTAACGAAAATGTTGTGGCCGAATACAGCTACGAAGACTCCGTACTGGATGGCGTTAACGTAGGCTACGATGTATACGAAATCGAAACCGACATCACCCAAACAGGTGCCGTATTAAACGCTAAAGAATGGGTAGACCACCGCGACAAACTCACCCGCGAAAAACGTTGGGATCAAACCGAAGAGCATACCCCCTATACCGCCAAACAATTGGATCGTTCGGTGGTCAACCCCAGCCAAATTCGCCAAGTGATCAAAGCCATGAAAGTGGCGGTAGAAACCAAAATATTTCCTAACCGCGAAGAAGTGCCTAAAACACTCATATTTGCCAAAACCGATAGCCACGCCGACGATATTATCCAAGCCGTGCGCGATGCCTACGACGAAGGCAACGCATTCTGTCAAAAAGTCACTTATAACGCCAAAAACTCCGATGCAGTACTGAGTGATTTTAGAAAAAGCTATCACCCCCGTATCGCCGTTACCGTGGATATGATTGCCACAGGCACCGACGTAAAACCATTAGAAATCTTATTATTTATGCGCGATGTACGCAGCAAAGGCTATTACGAACAAATGAAAGGCCGAGGCGTACGCAGCCTGAGCTTTGAAGAGCTACACCACATTAGCCAAAGCGCTACCAGCGCCAAAGATAAATTTATATTGATTGATGCCGTCGGCGTAGAAAAATCCCTAAAAACCGAAAGCCGCCCCCTAGAGCGTAAACCGAATATTGCCCTTAAAGAATTACTCCAAGGCGTTGCCATGGGGCACCGCGATGACGACACCCTACAAAGCCTAGCCAATCGCTTAACGCGCTTAAACAAACAACTGAATACAAAAGCCATTCGAGTAATAGAGCAGCAAGCGGGCCAGCCAGTAAGTCAATTAGCTAAGCAACTGCTCAAGGCCATAGACCCCGATACCATTACCCAGCAAGCCTTAATCACCACCAAGGCCAATGGCTTTACCCGCGATAAAGATAGCCTAACCGAAGATGAGCGCCAACAAGCCCGTGAACAATTAGTTAATGCTGCCTGTGCACCGTTTGATGACCCCAAATTACGCGAAGGCATCGAAACTGCGCGCCGCGAGCGCGAACAAATTATTGATCATGTGAACCTAGATCAAGTACTGGTTTCTGACTTTAGCGAACAAGCCATACATAATGCCGAAAAACTCATACAAACGTTCACCGCCTTTATCGAACAGCACAAAGACGAAATCGCCGCCCTGAGCTTTTTTTATCAGCAACCGTACCAGCGCCGTGCACTTACCTTTGCCATGATCGAAACCCTACACGAGCAACTGCAAAAACCACCACTGCTGCTCACTACCGAAAAACTGTGGAGTGCCTACAGCCGCGTGCAGCCCACAAAAACCCAAGGCCAAAATCAAAAGCGCCAATTAACGGATATTATTGCCTTGGTGAAATTCGCCATCGGTATCGACCAAGAACTCAAGCCCTTTGCCGACCAAGTAGACGGCAAATTTAAACACTGGATATTCCGCCACAACGCCCAGCGCGCCACGGCCTTTACTCTAGAACAAACCGAATGGTTGCGCTTAATCAAAGACCATATCGCCGCCAGTTGCTGCATCGAACGCAACGACTTTGACTACAGCCCTTTCGCCGACAAAGGCGGCCTGCAAAAGGTATGGGGTTTATTTGAACAAGATTTGGATAAAATAATGAATGAATTAAATGGGGAGTTGGTGGCGTGAGTGAAGATTTAGAGGTATTGCCGGAGGGGTGGGAGAGAGCCAATTTATTTGAGCTATGCACACCTAAACAATGGAAAACGATTTCTAAAAAAGATTTATTGCCCGCTGGTTATGTAGTTTACGGTGCAAATGGTGCTATTGGTTTTTATAACGAATATACACACGAAAAGCCTACACTGATGATTACATGTCGAGGAGCTTCTTGTGGGAATATCCATGTTTCTGGTCCATTTTCTTATATTAATGGAAATGCAATGACTCTTGATAATCTCGCTGTTGACGCATGTCAAATCACTTATTTGCAATATTTTTTAATTCATAGAGGCCTATCTGATGTTATTACTGGGACCGCTCAACCACAAATCACACAAGAAAATTTAAAAAACGTACATGTTAATTTGTCACCATATAATGAACAAACCCGAATAGTAGATAAACTCGAAGAACTTCTCTCCGATCTCGATAACGGCGTAGCTGAGCTTAAAACCGCACAAGCGAAACTCACCCAATACCGCCAATCTCTATTAAAAAGCGCGGTAGAAGGCACGCTAACCCAGCAGTGGCGAGAAGAGAATGCCGATACCATTCAAGAAACCGGCAAGCAACTACTCGCCCGCATCCTAAAAGAACGCCGCCAGCGTTGGGAGCAAAAAAAACGCGAAGAGTTTGCCGCAAAAAATAAAACACCCCCCAAAGATTGGCAAAAAAAATACCCAGAGCCTGTAAAGCCGGATACCAGTGAATTGCCAGAGTTGCCTGAGGGGTGGGTGTGGGCGAGCCTAGATATGCTAGGAGATATTGTTTCTGGCGTGACGAAAGGAACAAAGCGTAAAAACCCTGTTGAAATGTTTGAAACAGCTTATTTACGAGTAGCCAATGTTCAAAGAGGATATTTAAATTTATCTGAGATTAAAACAATTCCTGCTAGCCAAGCAGATATAGAAAAATACACTTTATTAAAAGGTGATATTCTATTTAATGAGGGCGGTGATAGGGATAAATTAGGTCGTGGTTGGGTTTGGTATGGCGAAGTAAATAATTGTATACATCAAAACCATGTGTTTCGAATGAGGCCGTTTGTTAAGGAAATTATTCCAGAACTTGTTTCTTATTATGGTAATACCTTTGGTAAGTTGTGGTTTCAAAATGCGGGAAAGCAAACTACTAATTTGGCTTCAATTAATAAGGGGGTTTTGCAGTCATTCCCTGTGCCTTTATCTCCTTATATTGAACAGTTAAAAATATCAGAGTTATTATCTATTGAGATTGATAATGTAGATCATCAAATTAAAGCCGTAGAGTCTTCACTTAATGAATCCGAAGCTCAACGCAAAAACATCCTAAAAGATGCCTTCTCAGGCAAATTAGTACCACAAGATTCCAATGACGAATCCGCCAGCGTTTTACTAGAAAAAATAAAAGCCGAACGCGCATTACGTGCTAAAGCACCTAAGCCCAAAAGGCCTAAAAAAAAAGTAAACCCTAAGGCAAATATTATGGAAACCTTACTGGAAGTATTAAAAGCCAAGAATGATTGGATTGATGCGCAAGAAGCATTCAGGGCTTGTGGTGTGGGTGATGGTACCGATACCGATCGCATTGAAGCGCTGTATGCAGAACTACGACATTTAGATAAGGTGGGGCGTTTAGAGTGTGAGCGCCACGGATATTACGATATGATTAAATTAAAAGGCGAATGAGACCATGCGTTTAGCCTCGTTTACCATAGGGTCAGATAAAAAAGGCGACAAGCAACGCTTTAAGAATCTAAAAAATGTGTCTATTGATTTTGATGAAAACGAATGGATTACGGTCGTTATTGGTTGGAATGGTACGGGTAAGTCAAACGTTTTAGAAGCATTAGCCACTTTGTTTCGTGATCTGATTATGGCTAAAGATCAATGGGGTGTCGCGAATAAGCCTAGCTTTGCTTATAAAATTCGTTATTTTTGCCACGGTAAAGATATTGCTATTGATGCAGACCCAGATAGAGAGGGTGATTTTTATCATATTCATTTTCGTGAGTTAGATGTAACTAATGTTGATGAAGAAACTCAAGAGCAAGGCTTATTGTTCGATCGCTCTAATTCGAAACCCTCTTCTTTAGTCGCCATAAAATTTTCTGATTTTAGGCGTCAAAAAGAAAGCTTTTTACCTAAATATATCTTTGGTTATTACTCTGGTCATAGCGAACGCATGTACGAAGTATTTCGCCCTTATCTGGAAAAATACGATAATGATTTACGTAATGGTGTAGACCCTGGCTTACGCCAACTGTTTTATGCTAGACCCGTTCATAGCCAGTTTGCCTTATTGGCCTTTATGTTAAATGATGAAACCTTTGTAAAGGAGTTTTTGGAAGGGCACTTTGGTATTGATACCGAGGTAGGTATTGATTCGGTACTATTTGTATTAAATAAACCCTCATGGAATTCTAAAGCGCCCGACGGTGACCCTCGATTTTGGATGGCTAGAGGGGTAGTCAAAAACTTTTTGTCACGCTTATATGATGTTGCACTTGCCCCTATCCGCATTAAACGCCGTACCAAAACCAGTTTATGGAATTCCACTAATCTGGAATATTTATATCTTTATGTAAAAGATTTAGATGCACTTAAACAATTAGTGGGTGATCAAGCGCCCCGTGAGTTCTTTCGAGATTTGGAAAGCACTTATGTTTCTGAGTTAATAGATGAAGTGCGTATTCGGGTTAAACTTAAAAATAATGATGGCACGGTGATTTTTAGAGAACTAAGTGAAGGCGAGCAGCAATTACTGACAGTCTTAGGTTTATTACGTTTTACTGCTGAAGAAGAAGGCTTGTTTTTATTAGATGAACCCGACACCCATCTAAACCCACAATGGAGTGTGGATTATTTTAAGTATTTAAAATTATTTGTGGATGCGGGGCATAGCGATAATGCGTCTAGTCATATTGTGTTAAATACGCATAACCCCCTCGCAGTGGCCGAATTATCCCGTGAACAGGTACAAATACTTTATCGTGATCCTGAGTACTTAACTATCACATCACACTTACCTGAATTCGATCCAAGAGGGATGGGCTATACCGGTATTGTGACCAGCGATATGTTTGGTCTGCCATCGTCACTGGATTCTAGAACCCAGAAGCGTTTGGAAATTTATCGGGTGTTAGCCAGTATTCAGCAACGTACGCCGATGCAAGAATTGCGTCTTACGGTAATTCAGCAATGGTTAGATAAAGATCGTTTTACACTTAATCAACGTGACGATGATTATCAGCGTTACTTGGAACTGCGTACAGCCATACTTTCACAAGAGGCGGATACGGATGATTATCAAAAGTTAATTAAGTTTGCGCTGAGTTTATCTTCAGAAGAGCGCGAACGCGTAGCCCGTGAGGCCATTCAACAACTACTGGCAGAAGAAAAAACATCATGAGGTATATCGATAGCAGCTTTGTTGCTTTACCCGAAGGCTGGGAAGAAAAAGCTGAGGAGGCTCAAGAGCGTTTATGTAATAAGGAGCGAACGGCGGAACAACAACGGCATATTTGGAGTGAGTTAAAAGGTATTTTAGGTGACTTATCTCACACCTGTTGTTGGTACTGTGAAACTAGCATTCCACGAACGGATAACGCGGTTGATCATTATCGGCCTAAAGGTACAGTACGGGGCGTCGTACTAAGTGATGATGGAAAAAAGCTTAGCCATATTGATCTAGAAGAAGAACATAAAGGCTATGATTGGTGTACCTTTTCTTTGGATAATTTTCGTTTTTCTTGTCAGCACTGTAATGAATATCGTAAAGATATAGAGGGTAGCTCAGGGGGGAAGTGGAATTACTTTCCATTAATAAATGAGTCTGAACGAGCTTATAGCGAAGCAGAGCAGGATTATGAAATTCCCGCTATATTAGACCCTTGCAATGTGCTGGATTGGCGTTTGTTATCTTATAATATTGATGGAAAACCCTTTTCACGGTTTGAACCGGGTAGCGAGGAAGACCGCAAAGTAAGATATTCTATACGGATTCTACATCTCGATAATCGGGGTTTAAATGAAGGTCGAAGAGCACAATGGGCATTAGTAAAGCCGTTAGTAAAAGATGCTAAAAAGTGGTACTTGAGAACTGTTAGTCAAGAGGCCGGTGCCCATAGCTGTTTTCAACAAGCGTTAAAGCGCATTAGGCAATATTTAAATCCCAGTAATCCGGCTGCTTATATAGGGTTTTTAGTGTATAAATTAGAAAATGATCGAGAGATTAAAGCACACCCATGGATGAAGCAATTAGCAGGAGCTATCTAATGCCAAACAATATAGATATTGCCCCTTTATTACTGAGAGAAATCCGCACTCTAGTCTCCCAAGCCAAACAGCAAGCCGCCACTGTCGTTAATGCTTCCCTCACCCAGCTCTATTGGCAAATAGGCGATAGAATCAACCAAGAGGTCTTAGGCGGCGAACGTGCGGCTTATGGTAAGCAAATTGTCGTATCACTGGCGCGACAATTAACCGCTGAGTTTGGGCGAGGGTATTCCGAGAAGCAGTTACGGCGAACTATGCAGTTTGCGCAGGTGTTTCCCGATCAACAGATTGTCGCATCACTGACGCGACAATTAAGCTGGACCCATTTTACGCATCTAATCCCCTTAAAAGACCCTTTGCAGCGTGAGTTTTATGCGCAAATGTGTCGTATCGAGCGCTGGAGTGTACGCACCTTATCGAGCCGTATTGATTCGATGCTCTATCAACGTACCGCTATATCCAAACAACCAGAAACGCTGATACAACAAGAATTGCAGCGTTTGTCTCAAACCGATCAATTAGCCCCCGATTGGGTATTAAAAGACCCGTATGTATTAGATTTTTTGGGTTTACAAGATCATTACCTTGAAAAAGATCTTGAAGACGCTATCCTCCGCGACCTCGAAAGCTTTCTTTTGGAGTTAGGGGCGGGGTTTACTTTTGTTGCCAGGCAAAAGCGTATACAAATAGATAATGAAGACTTCTATATTGATCTGTTACTATATAACCGCAAGTTAAGGCGACTGGTAGTTGTTGATTTAAAAATAGGCGCCTTTAAGCCCCACTATAAAGGCCAAATGGAGTTGTACTTACGCTGGCTAGATAAACACGAGCGCCAGCCAGAAGAAGAACCGCCGTTAGGCATTATCTTATGCGCCGAAAACCGCCAAGAACAAATAGAGCTTTTACAACTAGATGATGCCGGCATTCATATTGCGGAATACCTCACTGAATTACCCGAGCGTGAATTGTTGCATCAACGATTGCAACAAGCCATTGATCACGCGCAACAGCAGTACGTGGCAGAACCACCTACAAGCCACGATCAGGAATAATAAATGAATGCGTCAACACTGGTACAAAAAGTCTGGAACTATTGCCACACCCTACGGGATGATGGGGTAGGTTATGGCGATTATTTAGAACAGCTGACCTATTTGCTATTTTTAAAAATGGCTCATGAATATTCGGTGGACCCTTATAATCGCGACACCAAAGTGCCTAAAACTCACAATTGGCCTAGCTTGTGCAATAAAACGGGCACAAAGCTCGAAGAACATTACCGCCGCGTGTTAAAAAAGCTGGGTAATGAAGATGGCATGTTAGGGGCTATTTTTTATAAATCAGAAAATAAAATCCCCGACCCAGCTAAATTAGCCCGCATTATTAAAATGATCGACGAAGAAAAATGGGTGAGTTTAGGTACGGATACTAAAGGCGATTTATACGAAGGTTTACTGCAAAAAAATGCGGAAGATTCGAAAAGTGGTGCGGGCCAATATTTTACACCGCGTCCATTAATTGATGCGATGTTGGAATGTGTTCGCCCTGAACCGATGAAAACCATTGCAGACCCTGCCTGCGGCACAGGTGGCTTCTTTTTAAGTGCCGCTCGCTGGATTTCTGAAAACCATAAACTCAATAAAAAGCAAACGGCTTTTTTACGCGACGATACTTTTCACGGTAATGAAATCGTTCCATCCACTCGCCGCTTATGTTTAATGAATTTGTTTTTACATAATATTGGTAGCCTTGATGGTGATCCAGAGGTAGAGCGTGCAGATGCTTTATTAAGTACACCAACAGAATTTGTTGATTATGTGTTGGCAAATCCTCCTTTTGGTAAAAAAAGCAGCATGACTATTACCAACGCAGAAGGCGAAGAAGATAAAGACACCTTAACCTATGAACGTCAAGATTTTTGGGCAACTACCACCAACAAACAATTAAACTTTTTACAGCATATTATTACCATGCTGAAAGAGACAGGCAAGGCGGCGGTAGTACTGCCAGATAATGTATTGTTTGAAGGTGGCGTAGGTGAGCGCATTCGTCGTAAATGGTTAATAGAGTGTAATGTGCATACCATTTTACGTTTACCCACGGGTATATTTTACGCTAATGGTGTAAAGGCTAATGTGGTGTTTTTTGATAAAGCGCCCTTAGATGGCAAAGTGCATACCAAAGGTATCTGGTTTTATGACTTGCGCACCAATAAACATTTTACCCTTAAGCAACGGCCATTAAGTGTTAATGATTTACACGATTTTATTAAATGTTATCACGCGAAACGTCGTAAAGAATCGGAGCGTTTTAAGTTTTATAAGTATGCTGAACTCATGGCAAGAGATAAAGCAAGCTTAGATATTTTTTGGTTAAAAGATGATAGCTTAGATAATTTGGATAACTTGCCATCCCCTGCTATTTTGCAACAAGAAATTATTGATCATTTAGAAGCCGCGTTAGCCTCGTTTAGAGATGTCGCTGATGGTTTGCCGTCGAGCAATGAGTAGATGTGAGATAATCTGGAGTAGTTAGATGAATTTTTTAGGCATTTGTCGAGATAGCGGCCTTATTTATCAAGGAACCCCCAGCCATGCAACGCCGTTATCACCTATGCCATTGCTGTTGCCGATTACCTTTGTGCATAAAAGTGACGATTATGACTGTATGGCCGGGGGTTCAGATGAAGTATTACATTATCCCAATTGTGTTTTTAAAGAAGATTACTTTGATCCAATTACTCAGATAAGACGGGGTAGCATTTTCAAACAATTTGGCAATCAGCCTGATAAATGGCGTGTTCAAGATTCATTGCGTACAGATTTGAAACAGGTCTCATGGGCAGGTGGCGTGGCGCAAGAGGTGAATGTAATTGCTTATCAACGTGATCCGCTAAATAATTTAAGAAATTCAATAATATTTCCAGAGTTACTCTTAGGTAAAACACCTTTTTACTCTATCTGGAAAATATTAAGCATTGAGTCATCTGCTTTTGATGTGCCTGTCATCACCTTAAAGTCGCATCGTTCTTTTGGTGTTGTGCCTGAATTACTCGAAAGCAATGTGCCATCAGAAATAGTACGATCGTTGAGTGATGCTTTAGAAAAGGTGGTTAATAGTAGTCATCGTTTGGGTCCTGTCGATGTAGTTGATCGTTGTCGCGATGCATTATCCATTGTTTTTGGGTGTTTAGTTGATAACTTAACTATTGATTTAGGCAAAGCGGTACAACAATATGTAAATCAGCAAGAGAAAAAAAATGAAAACTTAAGCAGTTGGTCTGGAAGAGTAGTTGCTCGACTACATTCTAGAGGTAAGCCCAATGAACAGAAAAAACAAAATAAACGAGCATTATCTGAAGAGGATGCTCAATTGGCGTTACGCTGCCTGTGGTTAGTATTAGTTGAGCAGGGTTGGGCAACAGCGACGTAAACTATTGGAAAGGTATTTCACGTATGAGTGACATAAAGCTATTCTCCATTAATACCAACAACCAACTCGTTACCGAGCTGGTGGGAAAATATGCCGCCTTAGAAAAAGATTTGCAAGTATTGCTCGAAGCCAATATGGAAACCTTTCTCGGTGTGCGCTTGATTAAAACTGAACACACTACGGGAAAAACCCATAGTGGCCGTATTGATTCCTTGGGCTTGGATGAAAACGGTTGTCCAGTTATTATTGAATACAAACGTCATAGTAATGAAAATGTAATTAACCAAGGTTTGTTTTATTTAGATTGGTTGCTGGATCATCAGGCCGAGTTTCAGTTATTGGTAATGGACAAGTTGGGACGAGAGGTTGCCGAAGATATTGAATGGAACGGTACGCGTTTGATTTGTATTGCTTCAGATTTTAATAAATACGATGAGCATGCCGTACAGCAAATGAATCGTAATATTGAATTAATGCGTTATCGTTATTTTGGTGATGACTTATTATTACTGGAGTTAGTAAATGCCCAAACGGCTAATACTTTAACGATAAAAAATCTAGCATCTACGCAAAAAAGCAGTAGGTCTTTAGATTCGGGAAGAAAGGATACTCACGACCATCGCAAAGCCGCTGCCGATAAAGAGCTAACAGCCTTATACGATTTGGTGTGTGATTATGCGCTCTCGTTGGGCGATGAAGTACAACGTAAAGAGTTAAAGTTTTATACCGCATTTAAACGTATCAAAAATTTTGCCAGTGTGCAGGTATGGGCACCAGTACAAGATCCGAGTATTCGTCTTTATCTCAAGTTAGACCCAAGGCATATCGTGTTGCAGGAAGGTTTGATTGAGGATGTAAGTAAAAAAGGGCATTGGGGTACAGGCGATTTAGAAGTACAAATTAAATCGGTTGAGGATTTTGAAAAGACCAAAAGCCTTATTGAGCTAAGCTACCAAGAAAATTAATAGTCTATAACGGCTCAGAGCCCTTTTTAAGCAATATACCCACGACATAACATCCCCGTAACCACCGTGATTAGTGGTGACTACGATAATAATCGGCAAAAATCCAAGAAAAATCCCAAGGGTTAAAGCCCTTTTTCACGAGCATGTGCGAAGAATCAGAATAGGGCAGAAATAAGGTAGAACGAGAAAAGAAATAATATGATCAAGGGTCAGTGATCAAGGGTCAGTGGGGTCAGAGTAAAAATACAGTACTCTCTCGCATTCGTATTAAGAGGATTCAGAGCAAAACCCAGCCCAGTCGCTCATAAACGGTTGGGCTTTTTAGTCTGTGCGGTGTGAGTTTTATCGCTGAATTTTATGCGTGTATTACTTGTATCAATATGACTTGTATCAATGATGTTTCATAAATGGAGTGAGGAGCTTACACATCACACGTATGTAAAAAGCTAAGAGTGAACCATACGGTAATGCAGTAGTGAAGATAAAAAATCATATAGCCGTGTACATACTGGGTGCTACGATGAGTGAAACATGGTTTTTTGAGCGAGTAGGGTGTTATGACAGTCTATAGTCGCTGTCTTTTTTCTAAGTGTAGTCAGGCTTTCTTGTCTATTTCTTGGGCAGGTATGTGTTCCTGTGTCTTACCATGATGCTCTCCTTCTTTATTTACTACACCATTAATTATTCTTACGAATCAAGGTGTCTATGCCTTGAAATCCTTGGTATTAGTCGCATGTAAATGTATAAGCGTAAAAACAAAAAATACAATAACGGCTGATTAAGTCGGTTATAAAAAGTCTTCCCCCCCCCAAAAAAAAATAAGGAGAATAGAATGAAAATACAATTTAATACCGATGCAAATATCCATGGTACAGAAGCGCTAGCAGCACAGGTTACCGCTTCGGTCGAGGATGCGTTGGATCACTTTAAAGATCATATTACTCGAGTAGAGGTACATTTAAGTGACGAAAGCAAAGGTAAGAGTGGGCCGCATGATCAGCGTTGTATGTTAGAAGCGCGCATTGAAGGCCGTCAGCCCGTTGCGGTAACAGACCATGCAGAAACACTGGAGCAAGCGGTTAATGGTGCGGCTAAAAAGTTAGCGCATCGCTTAGAAAGTACGCTAGGCCGCCTAAAAGATCACCGTAAAAAGGGCGCAGGATTGCCTTTATCTGACGTAGAGCCAGAAGCAATTGAGCCGTTAGAAGAGAATTAAAGCGAAAGTTACAACGTTTATATGGAGGGTGGCTCATCTTATTCCCCCTCCGTATAAATAAATACCATGACATTTTTGAGTATGTCCACTCACACTTCATCTTTCTAATAAAGCCGGTACTTTTAAGACCCACTTTATATGCCATAACAGGGGCATATTTACCCCTTCTTCACGTTGCTTGAAAATATTGCTAGAAAAAACAGTAGCTTATAATTTTTAGAAGGCTATTTGTTGTAGGTATGAGAATTGCTTCTTGCTTATCATTTAATGTGATTAAAAAGGGCTTGTATGTCAGCAACATCATCACCTAAACCAGCACAAACTACTGCATTTTCATTGTTTAAACCAACAGATGATCAGGTCGCTCCTCCTGGTGTTGGGGTTCAGGACTTCCAAGCTTTGGCGAATAAGGGGGGAAGGAAATTGTCTGAAGGCGAGACATGGAGTCAGAGTATTATGGAGGGGACGCGGACGGCGACGATGACGCGCCATCGCTCGGGGAGTATTACAGAAACTCATTCGGACCCCAGTGGTGGTAAGCATAGGGCGTATCACTATTCAAAAACGACGGGGCAGGTGTCTCGTTCGCCTTCTAAGGCTGATATGCGTAGCAAGCTTACATAGTGAACCTTTGAGCAAGTTGTGTGTGATTTTTAACCAGCTAAAAATACGCTATTATTTCTTGAAATTTACGCCACTTTTCTCTTGATGATCTACACTTATTCTATAGCTTTATTGTTTAATGTAAGTGGAGTTGTATTACGCGTTATGAATGTCAGTTTACCTTTGCCTGATCATCAAAAACTCACGGTTACTTACCGTGTAGAGCCCGGCTGTTTGGGGCCTGAGGGGAAGAGTTATGTGGATGCATTTTGTGTTTTTGCGCAAAAAAAAGTGGTGGATCTAGACCCCGATTTTATTTGCTGGAAAATTGTGCCGCGGACTGATAAAAACCTACCCGAAATGCAGTATCACGTAAGAAGCAAGCAGCTCACTCATGACAAAGCCGATAAATACCTTAATATATTTGGTAAGAGCTTGGATGAGTTTGAGGATCATATTATGGGCGAATCAGTAGCTCTCATTGATCAGTTCTTCAAACGCTAGTCTTCAGAGTGTTCCCTCTTTTCTAGCCGCCTGGCTAAGGTTTGACGCGACACTTTTAGCATAGTGGCTGCGTGTGGCTTATATTTCTACAGGTGGTGATGGGGCTCCACTTTTTATGCTTTAAGTGTTTCCGCTCTTTTCTTTCGGCCTTTATCGACGGTTTACCAGACGTTATGTGGTGAACGGTGATAGAATGCGCCCCTTTTTTAAAATCCTATTTTTATCAATTTATTGTTTGTGTGCACGTCGCGTATGCCTGCTCAGCCTTCATCTTTGTCGTTTTCTCAATCTGCTCTTATTAGTGGTTTGCAATCGTTGGCGTTGGTGGATACTAAGGTGCCGCATAAGCAGTTTGTGGCTACGGTGGGGCAGTTTATTGATTTTGGTGGGGCGTTTGGTTTAGCTGATTTTTTGGCGACATTGCCGCGTGTATCAATGAAAGAGGGCTTAGATAGTGGGGTTATTAATGCTAAGTCTATCCAGTTAGCTTATACAGTAGCTCGTGATGATGGTAGAGCGCATATTCAAGAGCGCACATCAGCGTACTTGAGCAAAGTCGCGGGTGAAGCAGCTTTGGAAGAGCCGGAACAAACGGCAGAAGCCTCATTAAAAGTCCATCAGCGATTTTATAGCTTGCAGCAAAGTGAGATGGAGTCCCGTGTGCTGACATTGCATCGGCAAATATGTCGCCAGTTAACCCGCTATTCTCCACAGCTTGCGCAGTTAGTCGCTCTAGATAATAAATTAGCTGAAATTTTAGCAAGCCATAGCCGTAAAGCTTTTGGTGCTATTGGGCACTTGATGACAAAACGATTTGATGAAGTATTAAGCCGATTACCTGATGCAACGTTAGATGCGGAAACCTTATCGACGTTTATTGCCGAGATGAAAATGTTATTACTGGCAGAATTAGACATTCGCCTCCATCCGACATTGGGGCTGGTTGAGGCACTGATTAAAGAGGAAGAACAAGTAGCATGACAAGAATACTGTCTATCGTCGCCTTTATTTTAGGTGGCATTATTGTGTTGTGGATGGGTGCGAGCTTTGTGGGCTCGAATGCGTTAGCGTTTGCGGTGATGGGGGTTATCGCAGTGGTGTATGTGATTGGCTTTATGGAGTTGATGCGTTTTCAGCAAGCGACGCGCACCTTAGATGATGCCTTGGCGACGATTGATACATTAGGGGCAGAGTCAAAAATATCGGTATTAGACGAGTGGTTGTCGCTGATTGCACCGGCATTGCGTAACAGCGTGCGTTTGCGTATCAAGGGTGAGTTTGCCCCTTTACCGATGCCTATGTTGACGCCGTACTTAGTGGGCCTGTTAGTCATGTTGGGTTTGCTGGGAACATTTGCCGGTATGGTCGATACCTTAAAAGGCGCGGTGTCTGCTTTGGAAGGCACAACAGAGCTGGCAGCTATCCGTGAAGGTTTAAGTGCGCCGATTAAAGGCTTGAGCTTAGCATTTGGCACCTCTGTTGCGGGTGTTAGTGCATCGGCGATGTTGGGGTTTATTTCTACCCTTAGCCGTCGTGAACGACAATTGGCATCGCAGCACATCGATGGCGCGATGAATACAGCCTTTCAGGATTTTTCTCTATCCTATAATCGAGAGCAAACCTTTAAAGCAATGCAATCACAGGCAGAATCGCTACCCTTGGTTGCGGATACCTTGGCGACGATGGCGGCGCGTATGGAAACCTTTAGTCAAGACATTAATCAGCAGCTTATTAGCCAGCAAACGCAATTTCACGATGAAATGCGTAATAACTATCGTCAATTGGCCGAATCGTTTGATCGTAGTCTTCAAGACAGTGTTAAAACGAGTAGTGAGCAAATGGGTGCGCAGTTAACGGCATCGTTTAGTGGAGTAGAGCCATTGATCCAGACGATGACAGAAAGTGTTAATCGTGACTTGAGCGTGACTCACCAAAAGATAGCAGAGCAGCTTACTCAGCATACTGCTGAGGTATCGCAGCACATGTCATCAACGACCGAGCATATGGCAAATACTTGGCAGCAAGGAGTGAATGATTATCACGCTATCACCCAGCAGTTGTCTGAACAGCAACAAACGCAAGCGGAGAAGTATCAGCAGACGCTAAGTGAAACATCAGGCTCATTGATTGATCGCTTTAGCGAGATGAACACACAATGGCTCGTACAACAGCAAGCACAAGATCAGCAACGTAACGACCAGTTAGATTCTCATTTAGCACAAGCGACTGATGCGACACAGGCGGTGATTAACCGCCTTGTGGCCGACCAGCAGCAGACAATGCACTCTATAGCAAATGATATGCAAACCTTATTGTCGACGACAGAGCAGCTGGTTGAGCAGCGTGCGGCGGGTGAAGCGCAGTGGTTGGATCGCCATGACGCACAGGTAAGTGAGCTAACTTCACGTATTAGTGAGCAGTTGAATACACTACGTGATGATGAGGCGCGTAGGGGCGATGCGGTCGTTGACCAGTTAGCGGGTTTGAGCGATAAGGCGGCAGAGCATTTACAGCGTTTAGGGCAGGGGCTTGAAGCACCGTTGACTCAATTGATCGAAACGGCTTCAGAAACCCCGCGTGCTGCTGCTGAAGTTATCAGTCAATTGCGTGAAGAAATGTCGAATACTGTGGAGCGGGATAATCAGCTATTAACTGAACGTCAGGCAATTTTTGAACAGCTCACGACAGTGGCGAATACCTTAGAAAGCTCTTCTCGCGAGCAACAAGAGGCATTGAATCGTTTAACCTCGCAATCGGCGGAGACATTAAGTCAGCTAAGTGAGCGCTTTGGTCAAACGGTGAATGTTGAATCTACGCGTTTATCCGATGCTGCCGATCAATTTAGTGGTAGTGCCGTTGAGTTAGCGAGTTTAGGTGATGCCTTTGGTGTCGCCGTTGAGCAATTTGGTGAGTCGAGTCGCGATATAAAAGCGACTCTTTCACAGATAGAGCAAGCGCTTGCCGATTCAGGGCAGAGAAGTGATGAGCAGATGGGCTACTATGTGGCGCAGGCACGAGAAATTATTGATCACACACTATTGTCTCAACAAGAGATGATGGAGCAATTGCGTCAAATTGGTCGCTCGGCGTCGTAGGTTATCTATGAACCGCTTAAACGAAGGTATTGATGATCAACCCGTATGGCCTATCTTTGGTGACTTAATGGCCGGGGTTGTGGGCGTGTTTGTGTTGTTATTGGTGTGGGCGCTAGGTTTTCAGTTGGAGCTGGCACAAAATCTAGAAGACGAAATTCTTAAACGTAAGCAAGAAGAGCAGCGGCGTATTGCCCTAGAAGAAGCGCTATCGGATCCACTGGCAACAGGGCGAGTTACCTTGCGTGATGGACGCATAGGGATTAGTGGCAGTGTTTTGTTTGCTAATAATTCTTCGACCTTACAAGACGAAGGGCGAGAATTATTGACTGTTTTGGTTGCGCCTTTAAAAGTATATTTAAGTGAGCGTGAGCAGTTGTTGATGGTGAGCGGTTTTACGGATGACAAGCCAATACAAGCCGGTAATTTAACGTTTACAGATAACTGGGATTTGTCGGCGCAACGGGCATTAACGGTGACTCGTGCATTGATCGAAGAGGGGATGCCATCGTCGATGGTGTTTGCGGCGGCCTTTGGTGATCAGCAACCGGTTGTGCCGAATATCGACCGTAGCAGTCGTGCGCAAAATCGTCGTGTTGAAATGGCGCCAGTTCCTAGGTTGGCAAAGCCCCCCAGTAGTGATGTTATTGATAAGGTTGATCATAACCGTTCAACTAGTAATAGTGTTGAGCCGATAGATGTTCCTTCTGCATTGCTAAAGCCAGCAACAGAAGGGTGAGCGGGTACGTATATGACACCTTCTTCCCAGTTATCTGCTAAATCTATATTACCTATTTCGGTAGAAGCATTAGCTTCATTAAAGCAGAAAGGGTTTCATCGGTATGATGTCGTTGCATTTGCCGGTATAGAATCGTTAGTCAGTCGTGCGGCTGCTCAGCGTGAAAAAGTACGTGTGTTAGTACTTAATAAAGCACAGCAGGCATTAAACCGTTATGTTCAGCAATATAAGCTAGATGAGAGGATTGTGAGCGATCAAGCTATCGTTGAAGACACGGCAGCCAATGATGTTCGCCTATCCAAAAGTACTCATAGCAAGGCGATTAATGCATTGGTTACGTTACGGAAATATGTTGATGGTTTGCATGTTGAGCCGGAGTTAGAAAAAGCCGATAGCGTTACGCAGTCGGCGGTTGCAACATCGACTGAGCATGCCGCTTCGACAGTATTACCAGCATTAAAATCCAGTGCAGCGTATTATCGTTTACAACACCAGCAGCGTGTTGATCAATTTATGGATACCGCCCTGAATGCAAAACCAGAAACCCCAGGCCCACTTAACCCAGAAACCTTGGCTATTCGTTTGTTAAGCCAAATCCATGATTTATCGCCCGAATATATTCGCCATTACGTGACTTACTTTGATACTTTACAATGGCTGCATAACAATATTCCTCCTAATAAGGTGGCAAAATAGCCTTATCTCCTATGTATAAAAATTTTACGGTAAGTAATGTCATTATTTCGTTATGTGCAATGGTATTCCTTGCCGAGTTTTTAGGTGGGTATTCGGTTGATGGTGTCGCTTTATATTATTGGGAGTCGCCTTCTTTTTCCCCCTATCAACTATTAAGCCATCAGTTTGTTCATGGTGGCGTCTTACACCTATTACTTAATATGATGGCGTTATGGATGTTCGGTCGTGTGTTGGAAGGCTTATGGGGAAGTCTTCGTTTTTTATTGTTCTATGTTGCGTGTGGTATTGGCGCGGCCACTATTTACCAGCTCGTGAGCTATTATCAATTTCATGCAGCGATAGAACCATTGCTAGCCGCAGGTTTTTCTAGCCATGATCTGTTTCAGTTATTTTCTAATGAACGGTATTATCCTCAGTACCCATCGTCGCAGCGCGCAGTGGAAATTTTTGCATCGCCTGTTGTGGGTGCATCGGGCGCTATTTATGGCATATTGGCAGCGTTTGCATTACGTTTTCCTAATCATAAACTCATTTTTTTATTATTGCCTTTTCCTATTGCCGCTAAATTTTTTGTGCCTCTTTTATTGTGCCTTGATGTATATGCGCTCGCGACAGGACATTCGTTACTTGGTGTAAATATTGCCCACGCTGCACACTTAGGTGGCGCTTTAGTGGGGTTTATTTTGGTGTTGCTTATCTTGAGGAATAAAAAGCGATTGGGGAATAAAAATAGTGAATGATGATAACAATCAGCAAATACATGGCACGCAAATTATTACAGTTGTGACAAATGATGGCGATGGGTTGTCATATTTTGCGCAGCGTGAAGTGCCGTTGTCAGGCAGTGTTGAGCGTTTGTTGTCAGATCAGCAACAAGCGGTTAATTTTCGTTGGCGTACAAGCCCAAAAAATTATTCCGCGGGTTTTCATGTCGCTGGTGACCCCACATTACTGATCATTTTATCGGGGACGATCACGATTGAGTTGCGTGATGGGCAAAGTCGGTGCTTTTCTGCAGGCGATTATTTTATTGCTCAAGACTATCTAAATGCTGGTATTGGCTTCGATACGAATGTACATGGACATAGGGCTTATGTGCAAGGCGATACGCCTTTATCTGCATTGCATCTTAAACTAGAGAAGCGCTAAGCAAGACTTTTATAAATTAAAACGTTTTGTTAAATAGTGTGCAACACCATCTTCGTGGTGATGACCTATCACATCATTAGCCGCGTCTTGAATATCTTGTTTAGCATTTGCTGTGGCGTAGCTTTCGTCAGATTGAGCAAACATGCTTAAATCGTTATCGCTGTCCCCAAAACAAATAATTTTTTCAGTCTTTAGGCGTTTGCGTAGTTGCGAAATGCCGTTGCCCTTGTTGGCATTGTTATGGTGTATATCCATCCATTTTAAACCGTTACCTTCAATGGCTGGGCCAGAGTAGGCAATAAGGTGTGTTTGTGTATTCACCTGGTGATGAATGTGGTCAATTTCGCTCGCATCGCCAATCATGCTGATGTTGGTAATCGCCATATCTGCAGGCATCTGTTTGAGAGGAAGTACGGTTAAGTTGTCGCGGGATTGAAAAAGGCGCAGTAAGTTTTTTTCGGCATCGTGGATAGTATCTGGATGGAATATAAAGTGCTGATGATCCGCATTGACGGCTGAAATAAACGGTGTAATTTTTTGTAGTAGGGTGGTGTTCAAAATGAAGTGTGCGTCTTCGTGTGCGAGACAATTATCTAGCAATAATGTGTTGTCGTTTGGATCCCAGATAATAACGCCGTTGCTATATATCTGTGGAAGCACAAAGGGGTGACCGGCAATGATGGTTTGTGCAGAATTAAAGGTTCTCCCCGTAGCAACAGTAAAAGCAATATTGTTGTGGTGTAACTTCTGTAACATCTGTTTGGTGAAGTCTGAAATGGCAGAATGTTTGTTGAGCAGTGTGCCATCTAGATCAAATACAATGAGTGTCATTACCTGTTCCGGTGTTATTGGTGAGTTTTTAGCATAGGGCTTTCAGTCTTTTTTAACTGTGCCATTGTTGTTTATCTGCCACACTAAAAACTTACGCGAGCGCTGTGTGATTAGATGCCACTGTAACATTTTAATTAGCTATCTTTCCTTTTAAGACTCGATGGTTCTATTGCTCAAATAATGTTTGTCTATACTCAATAGGTGTAAGCGTATTTTAAAGCGTTTGTTATCGCTTAATCTAGTCAACTTATTGGGTGAGTTAATTCATTGTGTTGTATATGCAATCTATAAGCGGCGTACTTTTGTCGCTGGTATTGATGCTTCCTCTTGTGGTTGATGCAATGCCAAGTTATCGACATATTAATGATCGTGCACTAACAACGATCGAAAATACCTATGGCCGTACGGCAAAGAATCGCATTGCCCGCTGGAGCCAGACACTTGACCGTTTTGCGAGCAGTGAGTCTTCTTCGGATGATGAGTTGATGCGCTTTGCTAATGACTATTTTAATCAAGTTGAATGGAAGTGGGATTCAGATCATTGGGGGGTCGAAGATTACTGGGCGACACCGGTCGAGACATTAGGAACTTATGCCGGTGATTGTGAAGATTTTTCTATTGGTAAGTATTTTTCATTAATTAGTATGGGGATGGATACCAATAAGTTACGCATTACTTATGTCAAAGCGCTTGAGTTGAATTTAGCGCATATGGTTTTAGCTTACTATCCTACACCTCAGTCAGAACCATTGATTCTCGATAATATTAATCGTTCGATATTGCCAGCTTCTCGGCGTACTGACTTATTGCCTGTTTATGGGTTTAATGGCGAAGGTATTTGGCTGGCGAAATCAACCAAACGTATGGCGTCAGGTAATAATATCGCTAAGAGTTTGCCTAGTTGGGGGCGCCTTAATAAGCGTATGCAAAGAGAACTGTTGTAAATAGCATTAGCGGTGAGTGAACACCATATATCGGTGATTATTATAAAGCTGTAAGGTGGATTAAATACATAAAAAGAAAGTTATAAAAAAACCGCGTCATCACTGGCGCGGTTTTTTGGTTTTACTGATCGCCTTTTGTTAGCGTTTTTCGATGCTAACATAATCTCGGCTAGTGTAGCCGGTATATAACTGACGTGGGCGACCAATTTTGTAGCTGCCGCTAATCATTTCTGCCCAGTGAGCAATCCATCCTACGGTACGACCGGTAGCAAAAATCACGGTGAACATATCAGTAGGAATACCAATCGCTTTCATGATGATGCCAGAATAAAAATCAACATTAGGGTAAAGTTTACGCTCGATGAAGTATTCATCTTCTAATGCGATTTGCTCTAGTCGCTTAGCGATAGCGAGTAGAGGGTCATTCTCTAATCCTAATTCAGCGAGCACTTCATCACAGGCTTCTTTCATGACTTTTGCACGAGGGTCAAAGTTTTTATAAACGCGATGTCCAAAGCCCATAAGGCGGAATGGGTCATTTTTGTCTTTCGCTTTAGCCACAAAAGTATCGATATTGTCTACGTGTCCGATTTCTGCAAGCATGGTCAGTACTGCTTCGTTGGCGCCGCCGTGAGCAGGGCCCCATAAAGCAGTAATACCCGATGCAATACACGCAAATGGGTTTGCACCCGAAGAACCAGCTAGGCGTACTGTTGATGTCGATGCATTTTGTTCGTGATCCGCATGTAACAAAAAGATTTTATCCATGGCGCGAGCCAGTACGGGGTTGATATTGGGCTCATCACACGGTGTGCCGAACATCATGTACAAAAAGTTTTCTGCGTAAGATAGGTTGTTGTTTGGATACATAAACGGCTGGCCGATATGGTGTTTGTAACACATAGCGGCCAATGTGGGTATTTTAGCGATTAAGCGCATCGCTGAAATTTTCCGATGTTCTGGGTTGGTGATGTCTAATGAGTCGTGGTAGAAGGCGGATAGTGCGCCTACAGCACCACACATCATTGCCATTGGATGGGCATCATGGTGGTAGCCACGAAACAGTCTAGCCATCGCTTCATTGACCATGGTGTGCATGGTGATGTCATTTCTGAAAGCTTCACGCTCTTGCTCGTTAGGCAATTCGCCGTTAAGTAGCAAATAGCAAGTTTCTAGAAAGTCAGAGTGTTCGGCAAGTTGCTCGATAGGGTAACCACGGTGAAGTAATACACCATTGCCACCATCAATATAAGTGATTGCTGATTCGCACGAAGCGGTGGACATGAAGCCAGGATCAAAGGTGAAGTAGCCTTGAGAAACTAGTGAACGAACATCAATAACATCGGGTCCGGTAGAGCCTGATAGGATCGGCAAATCAAATGTTTGACCGTCGATGGTGAGTTGGGCTGTTTTGTCACTCATAAAAACTCCTGCTTTTTAATGAGGTGTCCAGTAAAAAATGAAACCCTCTCGTGTTCATTGATTACTGTAAACCTTTAACAATGGGTGTAAAAAGTGTTCAAAAATATGAGACTTTTGCATGCAAGGTCTTTTGTCCTCATGCGGCGTAAAACGCATCAATGTCTCAGTAGAGCTATCTCGAAATTTCTTCAGAGATTTATAAAAGCGGTTACCGCAGACAAACATATATGACATAAACAGCAGTAAGCTGAATATCCATTATAGGACAAACCCTGCGTTTTGCATGTTGCCTTGAAGATTGATCTTCCTTATGCGTGTTTTTTTGGTTTCCTACCGCTCTATTCGCTTTTGTGTAGTAATACTAACCTGTTATTTAACTGAATTATATAAGTCTACTGGCGCCTGTATGCCATGCGGCTGAGATATTGTTGTTCGCTGTTTTCTAATGTCGATGCTCTATGGGTTGTTTTTTTCTGTATCTTAATTTGTGTTGATAGCCTGTAATCTATGGGCTTTAGCGCGTTAAAGTGAAAAATCAATAGGAGGGCATGCTTCTGATCTTGATGCGGTATTTTGTAGTTTTACTACATGGTATGCTAAATATTTATAGCGCGTATTAGCATAGCTTATGAGAGAGAAGGGCAGTATAAAATTGAATTTTATAGTGTGTGCCGCCTAGATGTGAGTAGGTTGATGTGTGAGTTGGGTAGTGAGCTCTATCGTTTTTCTAAATTAAGCGTTTCTAAGTGAGGCAGCAGTGGTTTGAAATGTGGTTGTTACGCTGTGCTTTTGAGTGTGAAAAACCATGAGATAGCTTCATCATTGTTTAAAAAATAATCGCCTTTTCGTTTTATCGAGAAATCCCCATTTTTCGGGCACTAAATGCCGGTTTTTGTTTGTATTTTTATGGTGCTCTCACTATAATCTCGGCCGTTATTTTTGGCTGTGCTGGTATTTATAGTATAGCTTGTCTATTCTCAATAGTATTTATGACTGCAATAGCTGAGTTAACGATATAAATGTGCTGGTTTTATCTGGTGCGTTGCTCTCGTCAACAGTCAGCGTCGGTTGCTAAATAGCTATCTTGATAAACGTAAGTTTATCTCTGGAAGTGGAAGTCATTGGATTTGTGATTACGGTGAGCCATCGTTGTTTGGTAACCGTAATAATCCGTGATGTATGACATGTTTTTGTTTTTTGAGCCCGCCAGCATTTATTTTTTAATAAAAGTTTGTGCGCGGGCTTAAATAAATAGAGAGTGAATTTATGCAGTGTGAAGCAGTGAGAGGTAGCTTATCGTTACCAACGCTTGCTGTCTGCATGTAACAGACAACGTATATGCTTATTATTTGGAGTAAGTCCTATGGCGATTAGAACAGTTTCCTTTGACGGTATCGTCATTGGTGGCGGCGGGTCAGGTATGCGCGCAGCATTACAGATGGCGCAATCAGGTTTTAAAACAGCGGTAATCACTAAAGTTTTTCCTACTCGCTCTCACACTGTTTCGGCGCAAGGTGGCATTACCTGTGCAATTGGTAGCGCAGATAAAGATGATGATTGGCGCTGGCACATGTATGACACCGTTAAAGGGTCAGACTACATTGGTGATCAAGATGCTATCGAGTATATGTGCTCGGTAGGTCCTGAAGCTGTATTTGAGCTTGAACACATGGGTTTGCCGTTTTCTCGCACAGAGGAAGGTCGAATCTATCAGCGACCATTCGGTGGTCAGTCTAAAGATTTTGGGAAAGGTGGGCAGGCAGCACGTACTTGTGCGGCAGCGGATCGTACAGGTCATGCGTTATTGCACACGCTTTATCAAGGTAATGTTAAAAACAACACCGTTTTCTTTAATGAGTGGTTTGCCGTTGATCTTGTGAAAAACCAAGACGGTGTTGTAACCGGCGTTATCGCAATCAATATCGAAGATGGTGAAGTTGTACATATCAAATCAAAAGCGACGGTATTTGCGACTGGTGGTGCAGGGCGTATTTACGCGTCTACAACGAATGCTCATATTAATACCGGTGATGGCATTGGCATGGCATTGCGTGCGGGTTATCCCGTGCAGGATATGGAAATGTGGCAGTTCCACCCAACGGGTATTCATGGTGCGGGCACATTGGTAACAGAAGGTTGCCGTGGTGAGGGTGGTTATCTCATCAATAAAGATGGCGAGCGTTTTATGGAGCGTTATGCGCCAAATGCTAAAGACCTTGCCGGCCGAGATGTTGTCGCACGGTCAATGGTATTGGAGATTTTAGAGGGTCGTGGCTGTGGTGAAAATGGCGACCATGTGAAGCTAAAATTAGATCACCTAGGAGAAGAAACACTTAATCAGCGCCTGCCGGGTATTCTAGAGCTATCAAGAACATTTGCCGGTGTTGACCCCGTCAAAGAGCCTATTCCTGTTATTCCTACTTGCCATTACATGATGGGCGGTATCCCCACGAATGTTGATGGGCAAGCCCTAACGCAAGTGAATGGCGAAGATAAAGTTATCGAAGGTTTTTATGCTTGCGGTGAAGCTGCGTGTGTTTCTGTGCATGGTGCTAACCGTTTAGGTGGCAACTCATTACTTGATTTAGTGGTCTTTGGTCGAGCATCAGGTTTATTTATTGAGAAAGCGCTAAAAGAAGGTATTGAGCATCGTGATGCGTCAGAATCTGATATCGAAGCAGCGATGGTTAATCTTAATCGCCTTAATAATAATACTGGCGGAGAATCAGCCGCAGCGTTGCGTACTGAGCTTCAGCAGGTGATGCAGAACCATTTTGGCGTTTTCCGTCGCGGTGACTTTATGGCTGAGGGTGTTAAAAAGCTAGCTGACCTTCGTGAGCGTATCGGTAATGTGACGTTTGAAGATAAGAGTGCTACATTCAATACTGCGCGTATTGAGGCTTTAGAACTGCAAAACTTGCTAGAAGTAGCGGAAGCAACGGCGATTCCTGCAGAGGTGCGTACTGAATCTCGTGGTGCTCATGCTCGTGATGATTTCCAAGAACGTGACGATGAAAACTGGTTGTGTCACTCGTTATACTTCCCAGAAGACAAAAAAGTCACCAAGCGAGGCGTTAATTTTACGCCGACTACCGTCGATACCTTTGAACCTAAAGCACGTACTTATTAATACGGGAGAGAAACTATGTTGAAAGTAGAAATATACCGTTACAATCCCGAAACAGACCAAACACCGTCGATGAAAACGTTTGAAGTTGAAACGAATGGTCGAGACTATATGGTGCTAGATATTCTGGAGTTGTTAAAAGCTCAGCAAGACAACAGCTTAGTGTTTCGCCGTTCATGTCGCGAAGGTGTTTGTGGCTCTGATGGCATGAATATTAATGGTAAAAACGGCTTGGCATGTATTACACCGCTATCCGAATGCGTAAAAAACAACACGCTTACGTTACGTCCTTTACCTGGCTTGCCTGTTATTCGTGATCTTGTGATTGATATGAGCCAGTTTTATGCGCAGTATCGTAAGATTGAGCCATTCCTACAGAACGACGAACCCGTCCAAGGCATTGAGCGTTTACAGTCACCTGAAGAACGAGAAAAGTTAGATGGCCTTTATGAGTGCATCTTATGTGCTTGCTGCTCAACGAGCTGCCCATCTTTTTGGTGGAACCCTGATAAGTTTATTGGGCCTGCCGGCTTATTACAGTCTTACCGTTTCTTAGCGGATAGCCGCGATACGGCAACCGAACAGCGTTTGGATAATCTCCGTGACCCCTTCAGTGTGTTCCGTTGTCATGGGATTCAAAACTGTGTGTCAGTTTGTCCTAAAGGGCTCAACCCAACGAAAGCGATTGGCCACATTCGCGGTATGCTGCTTTAAAAGGCTTTATTGAAAAGCGGCGTTATATTTTGCCGTATTAATTGAGTGAACCGGCAGTGCGCCAAGTACTGCCGGAGTTTTGTTTGTAGTAAAAGAATTTAATACATCCGTTGTTAACGGATAAAAAGTAGGCGAGTAACTAATGCACGAAAGTCAGATGGAAGCGCTCTGGAGCACCGGTCATATCTCGGGTGGCAACGCATCATATGTAGAAGAACTCTACGATGCATATTTATACGATCCCTCTAGTATCCCAGATGAATGGCGGGTATATTTTGAACAATTGCCTACGGTTAGCGATACCTCCACTGCACAAGATACGCCACACTCTCGTATTCGTGAGCAGTTTCGAGAGTTTGTTAAACAGCCTAGAGCGTATGCCGCACAATCATCATCGCATGTAGCAGAAGTTGAACACGCGCGCCAAATTAACGTTGCTCAGCTTATTCAGCATTATCGTCGTGGGGGTCATTTAAAGGCTAAAACAGATCCTCTTGAGCTTACTTCACCTCCCTCCTTAGAGCACCTTGACCTACAATTTCATGGCTTAAGCGACGCTGATCTAGACAGTGAATTTGCAACGGGTGATTTATTTTTCGGTAAAGACAAAGCCACGCTTCGAGAAATTATTACAGAACTGGAAGCTACATACTGTGGGGCTATTGGCGCTGAATTTACTCATATTACTGAGCTTACAGAATTAAAGTGGTTACAAGAGCGTATGGAAAGTGCGCGTGGTCGCCCGTCATACGCAGCCAACACCAAGCGTAGTATTTTAGAAAGATTGACAGCGGCGGAAGGTTTAGAAAAGCATCTTGATAGTAAATATCCGGGTACTAAGCGTTTTGGTCTCGAAGGGGGTGAGTCACTCATTCCAATGCTTGATGGCATTATTAAACGTTCGGGTACTTATGGTGCTAAAGAAATCGTTTTAGGTATGGCGCATCGTGGTCGTTTAAATACCTTGGTAAATGTTTTTGGTAAAAACCCAGCCGATTTATTCGACGAGTTTGAAGGCAAGAAATTAGTGGATACATCAGGTGATGTGAAATATCACCAAGGCTTTTCTTCCAATGTAATGACCCCGGGTGGTGAATTACATATGGCCATGGCGTTCAATCCATCTCACTTGGAAATTGCTTCTCCAGTGGTCTCTGGTTCGGTTCGTGCGCGCCAAGACAGAAGAGAGGATAGTGATGGAAATATCGTTGTACCGGTTTCTATTCATGGTGATGCGGCTTTTTCTGGACAGGGTGTTGTTTTCGAAACCTTCCAAATGTCACAAACCCGCGCCTATAAAACGGGCGGAACCCTGCATATTGTCATTAATAACCAAGTAGGATTTACGACGAGTAATCCTGCTGATGCACGCTCTACTCATTATTGTACTGACGTGGCGAAATTTGTGGGTGCGCCCGTATTTCATGTTAATGGTGACGACCCTGAAGCGGTCATGTTTGTGACACAGTTAGCGGTTGATTATCGTTACGAGTTTAAAAAAGACGTTGTGATTGATTTGGTTTGTTATCGACGTCGTGGCCATAATGAAACGGATGAGCCGTCATCGACCCAACCGTTGATGTATAAAATCATCAAAAAGTTAAAAACTACCCGCACAAAATATGCTGAGCAATTAGCCAATGAGGGGGTTGTTAGTACCGAGGAATCGGCTGCGTTAGCGAAGGAATATCGAGCGTCACTTGATCGAGGTGATCATGTGGCTGATGGTTTAGTGAGCGAACCTGATAGCTCATTATTTGTGGATTGGACACCGTATTTAGGACATGATTGGGTAGCGGAAGGTGATACACGCGTTCCCATGGATAAGCTACAAGCACTGGCTCAAAAAATGTGCGAAGTGCCAGAAAGTATTCAGGTACAGCGTCAAGTATCCAAAATTTATGATGATCGCCGTAAAATGGCGAGTGGTGAATTACCGCTTAACTGGGGCATGGCTGAAACACTGGCTTATGCTACTTTGATTGATGATGGCACCGCTGTGCGCTTAACCGGTCAAGATGTTGGTCGCGGTACGTTTTCTCACCGTCATGCAGTATTGCATAGCCAGCAAGACGGTCAAAGCTATACGCCTATAGCGAATTTATCCGCTAGTCAGCCAGCGTTTAATATTTATGATTCCTTACTTTCCGAAGAAGCAGTGCTTGCTTTCGAATACGGTTATGCAACCACCCAGCCTAATACATTAGTGATTTGGGAAGCGCAGTTTGGTGATTTTGCCAACGGCGCACAGGTTGTTATCGATCAATTTATCACTAGCGGCGAACATAAGTGGGGCCGTTTATGTGGTTTAACGATGTTGCTTCCGCATGGTTATGAAGGTCAGGGCCCTGAGCACTCATCTGCTCGCTTAGAGCGTTTTATGCAAATGTGTGCGGAACATAATATTCAAGTGTGTATCCCGACAACACCAGCACAAATTTTCCATATTTTACGTCGCCAAGTTGTGCGGCCGATGCGTCGTCCGCTAGTCATTATGAGTCCTAAATGGATTCTACGTCATAAATTAGCGACATCTTCATTAGAAGAATTGTCTGAAGGCACGTTCCATAATGTTCTTTCTGATGATTTAGTTGAAGCCGATAAGGTTAAGAAAATTGTGTTGTGTAGCGGTAAAGTGTATTACCACCTGCTAGAAGCACGCATGGAATCTGGTCAAGATGATGTTGCACTTATTCGTCTCGAGCAGCTTTATCCATTTCCTAAAGCAGAGCTTCTCGACGTTTTAGCCAAATACAAAAACGTTTCACAGATTGCTTGGTGTCAAGAAGAACCAAGAAATCAAGGCGCTTGGTTCCAAATAAGGCATCGTATCGAAGGTGCTATGGCAGAAGTTTACCCTGCAGTAACCGTTGAGTATGCAGGGCGCATTTCTTCAGCGGCTCCTGCGTGTGGTTATATGTCTCTGCACTTGGAAGAGCAAAACGCATTAATCGAAGCTGCGCTAACCGTTAGCTAATTTATATACATACTTTTACATACAGACTAATTTTACGTACGACAACAGGAACACAACAATGGCGAATGAAATCAAAGCTCCTACTTTTCCGGAATCTGTACAAGATGGTGTCATTGCAACATGGCATAAAAAAGCGGGTGATACAGTGACCCGTGACGAACTATTGGTTGAAATAGAAACGGATAAAGTCGTGTTGGAAGTGGTTGCACCAGCTGATGGCGTATTGAGTGACATAGCCAAAGGCGAGGGTGATACTGTGCTCAGTAATGAGTTGCTTGCCTCTATTCTTGATGGTGGAGCGGCAGCGGTTGACAGTGCTCCTGTTTCTACAGCCGCTGAAGCAACACCGGCGACATCGGGCAATAGTGTAGAAATTAAAGCGCCGACTTTCCCTGAATCTGTTCAGGATGGCACGATCGCCACATGGCACAAAGCCGCAGGCGATGCCGTTGCGCGTGATGAACTGTTAGTTGAAATAGAAACGGATAAAGTCGTACTGGAAGTTGTTGCGCCAGCTGATGGTGCTATGGGAGATATTGCTAAAGGTGAAGGTGATACCGTACAGAGTGGTGAAGTCATTGCCGTCGTTATTGAAGGCGCCTCAGCATCTTCTGCGCCTGCAGCTCCAGCAGCACCTTCTGTGGTTGAATCGAGTAATGATAGTGCGGCTGCGAGTCCTTCTGCACGTAAATTGGCGGCTGAAAAGGGTGTTGATTTGTCGACTGTATCAGGCTCTGAAAGAAATGGCCTTATTTCAAAAGCCGATGTTGAAAAAGCGGCATCAGCACCAGCGCCTACTGCTAGCGCAGCGACTCCAGTAGCCATGGTTGCCGAAGGTAATCGCGTTGAAAAGCGTGTGCCGATGACGCGTTTACGTAAGCGTATTGCTGAACGTTTATTAGAAGCGACATCAACAACCGCTATGTTAACTACATTTAATGAAGTAGATATGGGTCCAGTAATGGACTTGCGTGCAAAATACAAAGACCTTTTTGAGAAAAGCAATGACGGTACTCGTCTTGGTTTTATGGGCTTTTTTGTTAAAGCTGCGGTCGAAGCACTGAAAAAATATCCAGCGATCAATGCCTCACTTGATGGTGATGATGTGGTTTACCACGGTTATCATGATATCGGTGTTGCCGTATCGACGCCTAAAGGTTTGGTGGTTCCTGTATTACGTAATGCTGAAGAAATGGGTTTGGCAACGGTTGAATCTACTATTCGAGATTTGGGCCTACGCGGACGCGATGGAAAACTAGGTATTGATGAAATGACTGGCGGAACATTTACCATCACCAATGGTGGTGTGTTTGGTTCATTGTTATCAACCCCTATCTTAAATTTACCGCAAACGGCTATTTTGGGTATGCACAAAATTCAAGAGCGTCCAATGGCTGTTAATGGCAAAGTAGAAATTCGTCCAATGATGTACTTGGCACTGTCTTATGATCACCGTATGGTTGATGGTAAAGAGGCGGTACAATTCTTGGTAGCAATTAAAGATCTATTAGAAGATCCCGCTCGTTTCTTATTAGAAATATAAGAGAAATCACGAAATTAGAGTGTGTAAGTGTTAACAATACTGGCACTCCAATTTTTCGATAATATATGGTGAAATGGGTTAACCTTAATTCCTTTTTCACCGAACAGCATAGGAAAATAAAATGTCTGAAAAGTATGATGTGATCGTAATAGGTTCTGGGCCAGCAGGTTATGTAGCTGCCATTCGTGCTGCGCAATTGGGTTTAAAAACCGCGTGCGTTGAAAAATGGAGCGACGAAAAAGGTAAACTGGTTAACGGCGGTACTTGCTTGAATGTGGGTTGTATCCCATCGAAAGCACTACTTGATAGCTCACACCGTTATCACGATGCGCATGATGGTTTCGACAGCCATGGCATTAGCACGGGCGAATTAAGTATTGATGTTCCCGCCATGATTAAGCGTAAAGAAAAAATTGTCGCGCAAATGTCCGGTGGTATCACCGGTCTTTTTAAAGCCAATAAAGTGGCCTCAATTTTTGGTTACGGTAAATTGCTAGCCGGTAAAAAAGTAGAAGTGACTGATAAAGACGGTAACGTAACGACTTACGATGCCGATAATGTTGTTATTGCTACCGGTTCTGTGCCCGTTAATATTCCTGTTGCCCCAGTTAATCCTGAAGAAAACACGATTGTTGTTGATTCAACAGGCGCATTAGAATTTCAAGAAGTACCTAAACGTTTGGGTATTATCGGTGCGGGTGTTATTGGTTTAGAGCTTGGCAGTGTGTGGGCGCGTCTCGGTTCTGAAGTGGTTTGTCTTGAAGCGATGGATAAATTCCTTGCGATGATGGATCAACAGATAGCCAAAGAAACGAAAAAAATCTTTACCAAGCAAGGTTTAGATATTCGCCTGAGTTGCATGGTGACAGGTAGCGAAGTAAAAGGTGAGGAAGTTGAAGTTACCTTTACCGATAAAGATGGCAATGAGCAAAAAGAAACCTTCGATAAACTGATTGTCTGTGTTGGTCGTCGCCCGTTCACGCAAGGCTTGTTTGCTGATGATACCGGCGTTGCTCTTGACGAACGAGGTTTTATTGCGGTTGATGAAAACTGTGCAACGGCGGTTGATGGCGTGTGGGCAGTGGGCGATGTTGTACGTGGCCCTATGTTGGCACACAAAGGTTCCGAAGAAGGTGTTGTTGTTGCTGAGCGTATCGCTGGCCAGAAAGCGATGATGAACTATGACATTATTCCTAACGTGATTTATACACATCCTGAAGTCGCATCTGTTGGTAAAACAGAAGAGCAGCTAGCAGCAGAAGGCATTGAAGTGAATATCGGTACCTTCCCGTTCTTAGCAATTGGTCGTGCAGTAGCTGCCGATTCGCAAGATGGTATGGTTAAGATGATCGCAGATGCAAAAACAGACCGTATTTTGGGTTGCCACATTGTCGGCCCAAGTGCGTCTGATTTGGTTCAGCAAATTGCTATAGCAATGGAATTTGGTTCAACGGCGGAAGATATTGGCATGACGGTATTTGGTCATCCAACCTTCTCAGAAGCCGTTAAAGAAGCAGCATTGTCAGTGCATGGCCACGCGATCCATATGCCTAACCGTAAAAAGCGTAAATAAAGTTCTCATTAAATAATCAAGATCAAGGGGTCAGAGTTAGTTGATTGAATTAAAAATCAACTGACTCTGACCCCTTGATCTTGATTTCAACTAACCGCTTCGTAAGAAGCATCAATTTAACGGAAAAAGTTATGAATTTGCATGAGTATCAGGCTAAACAATTGTTTGCTGAATACGGTTTGCCAGTTTCGACGGGTGTTGCAGCTGCAACAGCAGAAGAAGCGGCAGCAGCGACCGATACAATCGGTGGTGACAAATGGGTTGTTAAAGCACAAGTACACGCGGGTGGCCGTGGTAAGGCCGGTGGCGTTAAGTTAGTCGACTCACAAGCTGAAGTAAAAGAGTTTGCTGAAAACTGGTTAGGTAAAAACTTAGTAACCTATCAAACAGATGCGAATGGTCAGCCTGTTAGTCGTATTCTTGTTGAGTCTTGTACTGATATCGATCAAGAGTTATATCTTGGTGCCGTTGTCGATCGTGCAACTCGCAGCATCGTATTCATGGCGTCAACAGAAGGCGGTGTTGAGATTGAAAAAGTGGCTGAAGAAACGCCAGAAAAAATCTTAAAAGCAATCATTGACCCATTGGTTGGCGCTCAGCCATATCAAGGTCGCGAATTAGCATTTAAATTGGGCCTAAACCCTACTCAGGTTAAACAGTTCACTAAGATCTTTTTAGGTTTAGCGAAAATGTTTGAAGATTTTGATTTTGCTTTATTAGAAATCAACCCATTAGTGATTACCGATGAAGGTAATCTTCATTGCTTAGATGGCAAAATTAACATCGATTCTAATGCGCTTTACCGCCAACCAAAAATCCGTGAAATGCACGATCCTTCACAAGAAGATGAGCGTGAAGCGCATGCTGCTTCTTTTGAACTTAATTATGTTGCTCTAGACGGTAATGTTGGCTGTATGGTTAATGGTGCGGGTCTTGCGATGGGTACAATGGATATTGTTAACCTTCACGGTGGTAAGCCTGCGAACTTCCTTGATGTAGGTGGTGGTGCGACGAAAGAGCGTGTTATCGAAGCGTTTAAGTTAATTCTTTCCGATTCTAATGTAAAAGCGGTATTGGTTAATATTTTTGGTGGCATCGTACGTTGTGACATGATCGCTGAAGGCATTATCGGTGCGGTTGAAGAAGTGGGTGTTGAAGTGCCAGTGATTGTTCGCCTTGAAGGTACCAATGCGGAAGAAGGTAAAAAATTATTGGATGCAAGCACACTGAATTTAGTGGGTGCAACATCATTAACGGATGCAGCTGAAAAAGTCGTTGCTGCTGCGGAGGGCAAATAATAATGTCTATTTTAATTAACAAAGATACAAAAGTTATTTGCCAAGGTTTTACTGGTTCTAATGGTACTTTCCATTCTGAGCAAGCGATTGCCTATGGTACGCAAATGGTAGGTGGTGTAACACCAGGTAAAGGTGGTTCAACTCACCTAGGTTTACCGGTTTTCAACACAGTTAAAGAAGCCGTAGAAGCAACAGGTGCAACAGCAACCGTTATTTATGTACCGGCTGCTTTTTGTAAAGATTCAATTATCGAAGCCGCTGATGCCGGCATTGAGTTGATCATTACTATTACTGAAGGTATTCCCACGCTTGATATGCTTGTTGTTAAAGAGTACATCGAGAAGAAAGGCGTGCGTATGATTGGCCCTAACTGCCCAGGTGTTATCACACCAGGTGAATGTAAAATCGGTATTATGCCGGGCCACATTCACTTGCCTGGTAAAGTGGGTGTTGTATCGCGTTCGGGTACATTGACCTATGAAGCGGTCAAGCAAACAACTGACTACGGCTTTGGTCAATCGACGTGTGTTGGTATCGGTGGTGATCCAATTCCGGGTTCAAACTTTATTGATATTCTCACCATGTTCCAAGAAGATCCAGCGACAGAAGCGATTGTTATGATCGGTGAAATTGGTGGTACAGCAGAAGAAGAAGCGGCTGCCTTTATTAAAGCGAATGTAACCAAACCAGTTGTTTCTTACATTGCCGGTGTAACAGCACCTGAAGGCAAGCGCATGGGGCACGCAGGTGCGATTGTTTCTGGCGGTAAAGGAACTGCTGATGAAAAATTTGCAGCGCTTGAAGATGCGGGTGTTAAAACGGTTCGTAGTCTCGCAGACATTGGCAGTGCATTAAAAGAAATTACTGGTTGGTAATTTTCTTAGCTACAAGTTTAAGTAATCACAGTAATCATGGGGTCAGAGTCATTGATTTTAAAAATCAATGACTCTGACCCCTATCTTGAAGCTTCTTTTTAAAATTTTCCTCAATGGAGGTATAACATGAGTGATAATCGTCCCGTCAATCTTGATTTGGGCACTGTTAGCTTTCCCATTACTGCAATAGCATCTATTTTACATCGTATTTGTGCTGTGATCAGTTGGGTTGGTTTGGGCTTTCTATTGTGTGCTCTTTGCTATGTGTTGTCGTCACCTAAGGACTATTATGTATTAGCAGACGCTTTAAATAGTCACTTCATTGTACAGTTTGTTGCTTGGGGTTTATTAACCGCATTTGCTTATTATTGTATGGGTACCATTAAGCATTTAATACAAGACTTCGGTTTTTTTGAAGACTTTGCTGGCGGTAAATGTATTTCTTGGGCAGCGATTGTCTTGGGTGTTGTATTAAGTGTATTGGCAGGAGTACTGGTATGGGCATAATGACAAGCGGTGTTCAGCAGTGGGTATTTCAGCGCGTTAGCAACGTTGTTTTTATTATTTTTGGTGTGGTGCTACTAAAGACCATTCTAACAAATGGTCTGACTTACGATGCGCTAAATGGCTTATTTAATACGACGGTATTTAAAGTCTATGCAATGATTACATTAATTTTAGCGGGGGCAAACTCTATATTAGCTGGTTGGCAGATAACGGGTGATTATGCTGTTAAATTTAATATTCCTCCGGTCTTAATGATGTCAGTTGCGATTATAGTGAGTGTGTTTTATGTATTATGGGGAGCATCTCTGCTATTTATGTAGTGTTTTGCTTGTTAAGAGATACAGTAACATGTAATAAAAAAGGGGCTTAAGCCCACTACTGTCCCACAGTTTGATCTAGATAAGAAAGCCTGAACCTCACTTGTTATAATGATTCTGCGAAGAAAACATTACTAACAAAGGGGTTCAGGCTTTGTCACATCATAACACCGCATTTCATCAGTTACTAAAACCATTATCTAGACATGAATTTGAAGGGCTTGCTAAAAAGCATCATGTAGGGCAAAAATTAAGGTCGGCCACTCGCTGGGATCAGTTTATTGGTATGGCGATGTCGCAGCTATCTGGCCGCCAAAGCCTACGAGATATTCAATCTAATTTAGAATCTCAACAGGATAAGCTGTATCACTTGGGTGCAAAACCCGTTTCAAAATCAACGCTATCTCGATTAAATGCCAATCAACCTGCAGAACTCTACGAAGCACTTTTTTATAAACTACTGAATCGCTGTAAAAACCAATCCGGCCAGCACAAATTCCGTTTCAAAAATCCATTGTATTCACTGGATGCAAGTGCGATTGATCTCTCACTAAAACTGTTTCCTTGGGCAGCTCATCGAGATGATACCGCTAATGTAAAACTCAGCGTGGGCTTGAACCATGGAACACTGATGCCTGAGTTTGTCGCACTGAGTGATGGCAACGAAAATGATATGGTTAAAGGTAGAGAATTCACCTTTCCAAAAGGAAGCATTGTTGCTTTTGATAAGGGGTATGTGGACTACCAATGGTTTGGAAGTCTTACACAGCAAGGTGTATCGTTCGTAACGCGCCTACGATCTAAAGCCGTTTACCGCGTGTTAGAGCGCAGAGAAGTCAACAAAAAGAAAGGCGTTTCAAGTGATCAAGTTATTCAGCTGAGCAGTGCTCACGCCATCAAACGCGGTGCGCCTACGCTACGACGGATAGGCTACCGAGACAAAAATAGCGGTAAGTTCTATACGTTTTTAACCAACAATTTAATACTGGCGGCGAGTACGATTGCTGCCATTTACAAAGACCGCTGGCAAGTCGAATTATTCTTCAAAGCGATTAAGCAAAACTTACAAATCAAAGCGTTTTTAGGCTTATCAAAAAACGCCATATTGACACAAATTTGGATAGCAATGATTACCTATTTACTACTCGCTTTTGCTCGGCATTCAGCAAAGAAAGGGTGGACAGTGCAGCGCATTCTTCGGGTGATCCAACTCAATTTATTTGAACGAAAAGCCTTGAGAGAGATACTTGATCCAAGTCCTCCTCCTAAACAAAAAGACCAACCTCAAATGAGGTTGGTCTTATGATTTCAAACTGTGGGACAGTAGTGGCTTAAGCCCCTTTTTTATTACATGTTACTTACGCCTTATATGGCGTTTTATTTAAATATAACCACTTATATATTCATGGGCTCTATCGATAATTCTGCTAAGGGCTTCTTTATTACATCATTTGCAATATATTCTTTCATTTCATCGACGCTGGCAAAATGCCGTGCCATATCATATTCACCTTTATAGTTGTTCCCACTTTCATCTTCTAATTTGGCTAATTGAAACTTCAGTCCACCATCGCCACGACCGTGAATAATATAATATTCTAAATTCATTCTTCTCTCCAAAATATAAATATAATTACTGATGCCTATTATAGCTTCTTACTGGCTACTCTGTTCAATGCTTTTCTTTTTTAAAGTAAATACTGAGCCATAAAAAAACGGCCTGTTACTTAAGTAACAGGCCGTTTTCGGTATTTTAATGGTCTATTATAAAAAGTATAAAATAGCCACTAGTACCGCAGTTAAACCAAGGCTTGAGTGTATAACGCCTTTGACGGTAGTCATTGGCCCTTGTTTACCAATCAGACCGTTGATTTCGAGCAACGCGATAATGGCAATAGCAATCCATAAATCGATACCGCCAGCGCCCGTACCATAGCCTTGACCAACAAAGTGTGGGCCAGCAAGCATGCCGAAAGCCATGGGTGCAGAGAAGAGTACATTGGTACGTGAGGCTAGAAGAGCTTTCGCACCCGCTGCAGCCGCATCGCCTTCAACCATACCTAAAGCAATTTTTTGGTTCGGCCAAATAATTACCCACACATTTAAAAACATGAGTGTACCCATCAAAGCGCCGATGGCAATGTAATCATTGAATGCGTTAATTTTTCCTACATAGTATAAAAGATAAACACCGGTAACAAAAGTAAACATCGCGCCCCAGCGGAACCACCATAACGCACTTGGCGCCAATTTGGCCTTTGCATCTGCAAGCGCTTCTGGAGAAGCCGCTTTAAAGTAGCCGCCTTGTACAAAGTTAAAGTAATACAGCATACCTATCCATGTAATGCCGAATAATAAATGTGCCCAGCGCACCAAAAAATCCAGAAAATCCATGACTTACCCCTCAATAAGTTAAATTATAATAATTAGTATTCCGTATACAGTATTTGCTATTACAACGGAAACCAATAGTTATTCTAACGGATTATTGATAGGTCAGCAGCATTAATGTAAATATTCTCATTCATCATAGGGTTTATTTTGATAATCTCGTATAATCTGTAGATTAGTAGGTGTAACGATAACCATAGTGTGAGGATATGTCATCGTGAGTGAACGCAAAGAACCGACGGTATCATCGGTATTAGACGACAAAGAGGATTTAGTGGGGCGGCGCGCAAAAGCCACTCAGCAAATGCGACGTTCTGCGACTAGCCAAGACAGTGCATCTGCTGCACGTGGTGCTCAAGTGACCTCTCGCCCAACAAGTCGTGTGGCTATAAAAAATGAGAACACCACACCGCCAAATGAACGCACTGGCTCGTCTGGTTTTACATGGTTTGTATTTTTGCTAACTCTGTGTGTAGGGGCAGCGACAGCCTATGTTTTTTTACAGTTAGATATGACTCAAAAAACGATTAAAGATCAGCGTTTACGTATTGTGCAGCTCGAAAATAAATTGGCGATTTCTGATGATAGTGCAAGCCAGTCGCTGGCATCTGTTAGCGCTCAAGTGCGAGAGCTGAATAGTAAGTCTATACAAGCCGATTCAGAAATTGCCAAATTGTGGGCAACGAGAAATGTTAATCGTGACGGGATAAAAGGCGCAGAGGAAAAAATAGGGTCTTTGGATAAAAAAGTTACTACTTTGGGCAAAAAATTTGCGGGTGATGTGTCAAAATTACAGAGTGAACAGAAAAAACTTCTGTCACTACAAGCCTCTTTGCAAGATGTAAAAAGCGCTATCGACGAGCTACAAGCACTCGAACGCTCCGTAAAATCAACTCGTCAAACGGCAGCAGAGCAAGATATATTATTACGTGCTCTCAGAGAAAAGTTGGCCGTACATACTGAGCAACTTAAAGTGCTTGGATCACAAGCCAATAAAGGCGTATCTGCGTCGAATAAATTCAATGCACTTGAACAGCGTGTTAAAGAGACGGAAGAGGTTATTACGTCATTGGAAGCATTCCGCCGCACGACGAATCGCGAATTATTGCAACTCAAAAGACCTTAAAAAATACTTATTTACCTAGAGACATGACTATGCCCACAATTATTCAGCAAGACGATTTAATCACTAGCATCGCTGATGCCTTGCAGTTTATTTCTTATTATCATCCAGTTGATTTCATTCACGCCGTTCATGAGGCTTATGAAAAAGAGCAAAACCCTGCGGCTAAAGACGCGATGGCTCAAATCTTAATTAATTCTCGTATGTGTGCTGAAGGCCATAGGCCTATCTGCCAGGACACAGGTATTGTTACGGTGTTTGTTGAAGTGGGTATGCAGGTATTGTTTGAAGGTGACATGGCTCTAGAAGACATGATCAATGAAGGGGTTAGACGTGCCTACCAACACCCTGATAACGTACTTAGGGCATCAATATTGGCAGACCCCGATGGTGCACGCAAAAATACCGGCGATAACACGCCTGCGGTAATTAATTATAAAATTGTTCCGGGTAATACTGTCGATATTCATGTGGCTGCAAAAGGCGGTGGCAGCGAAGCTAAGTCGAAGTTTGCGATGCTTAATCCGTCAGACTCGGTGGTTGATTGGGTGCTTAATGTTGTGCCGACGATGGGAGCAGGCTGGTGTCCTCCAGGTATTTTAGGTATTGGTGTGGGCGGTACTGCAGAAAAAGCCATGTTATTAGCGAAAGAAGCGTTGCTGGAGCCGATTAATATTCAAGACCTGCAAAAGAAAGGTGCTGATAACCGTGCTGAAGAGTTACGTTTAGAGTTGTACGATAAGGTAAATCGCTTAGGTATTGGAGCTCAAGGGCTTGGCGGATTGACAACAGTATTAGATGTTAAGGTGAAAGACTTCCCAAGCCATGCGGCAAATAAAGCCGTAGCAGTCATTCCTAACTGTGCAGCTACTCGTCATACACATTTTACTCTTGACGGTTCTGGGCCTGCATTACAAACGCCACCGAATCTCAAGGATTGGCCACAAATTACCCGAGACGTTAATCCGAATACACGACAGGTCAACCTAGATACAATCACTCCGGAAGAAACAGCCGAATGGCAACCCGGTGATACCTTACTACTATCGGGTAAATTATTGACGGGTCGTGATGCAGCGCATAAAAGAATAGTCGACATGCTAGCAAAAGGTGAAGAATTACCCGTCGACCTGAAGGGGCGTTTCATTTATTACGTAGGTCCCGTCGATCCGGTTAGAGAAGAAGTCGTTGGGCCCGCAGGGCCTACAACAGCAACGCGAATGGATAAATTTACTCGTACTGTGTTAGAAAAAACTGGATTGCTAGGAATGGTAGGTAAAGCTGAACGTGGTGATACTGCTATTGAAGCGATTAAAGATAATAAAGCCGTGTATTTAATGGCGGTGGGTGGCTCGGCTTATTTAGTCTCTAAAGCTATTGTCGGATCAAAAGTTGTGGGTTTTGAAGATTTAGGAATGGAAGCTATTTATGAATTTGAAGTTAAAGATATGCCTGTGACAGTTGCCGTTGATGTTAATGGTGAATCGGTACATAAAACAGGACCTCAGATATGGAAAGCTAGAATAGAAGAAGGCGCTATTAGCGTTAAATAATATAGAAAAAGGCGTCAAATAGATGTGTTTTGCAAAGAAGTGTACGATTTTTAAGCAATATTTATTGCTGAGTTTACGAATCCATGATTTTTGCTGCACATCTTCTCCGGCTGTTGTATATTGCTCACCAGTGTTTATGTGCAAACACCCATAAATTAATAAGAAAACTAAATTTTTTAAGGCTTTGGAGGCCATAAATCATGAACAAATCTATTTCGATAGCAGCGATTGCTCTAGCATCTGCGCTTTCAGCGACTACAGCGTCTGCTCACGTATCTGGTGGTGGCTTGGTAAGCAACTCTGGTAATGCGGTAGCAAGTAGTTATACTGATTGTGTAAAAGTAAACAGCGGTGCACACCTTGATGCTTGTGGTCATAAAGCCGAGCCAGTAAAAGTGGTTCCAACTCCTAAAGCGGTTTCTCAAGCGGTTTCTTTGAGTGGCGATGCAAACTTTGCGACTAACAGTGCAGAATTAAGCACTGGCGGTAAAGCTGCTCTAGACCTATTCGCATCACGCGCTAAGCAATTAAATGTTTCAGGTATTAGTGTTGTTGGTCATGCAGATAGCCGTGGTGATGCTGCATATAACCAAGACTTATCAGAAAGACGTGCAAATTCTGTAAAATCTTACCTAGAAGGTAAAGGTATTCTTGGTTCACTTATTCGTGCAGCAGGTGAGGGTGAAACTTCTCCCGTCGCTTCTAACGATACTAAAGAAGGTCGTGCTCAAAACCGTCGTGTAGACATCACAGTAAGAGGCTACACTAAGCCATAGTTTGCTGATGTTATACACAAATACCCTGCCAGTTTTCTGGTGGGGTATTTTTTTGCCTGCATGATGAGCAAGATTAATAAATGAGAGCCGCTGATGAATACATTGTACTGGCATGATTATGAAACATGGGGTGCAACGCCTAGCCAAGATAAGCCTTCCCAATTTGCGGGGATCAGAACGGATGAAGACTTGAACATTATTGGTGACCCTCTCGTTATTTATTGTAAGCCTAGCGATGACTGTTTACCCCATCCTGAAGCCTGTTTATTGACCGGTATTACTCCGCAAAAAGCGTTGAATGATGGTCTTTCTGAACCTATTTTTTTTGAAAAAATTCATCACGAACTTTCACAAGCTAAGAGTTGTGGTGTTGGCTATAACAGTATTCGTTTTGATGATGAAATGACACGTTATGGCTTATATCGAAATTTTTATGACCCTTACGAGCGTGAATGGCAAAACGGCAATTCCCGATGGGACATTATTGATATGGTGCGTTTATGTTACGCTTTGCGCCCAGACACTCTAGAGTGGCCTATCAACGAAAAAGGTGCGGTTAGTTTTAAATTGGAGTTATTAAGCCAAGCGAATGGCTTACTTCATGATGCTGCCCATGATGCTTTATCTGATGTTTATGCGACGATTGCACTGGCTAAGTTGATAAAGCAACGTGAACCCCAGCTTTATCAATATGCCTACGAGTTACGCAATAAACAAAAAGTGAATGCACTGATTGATACTGTTAGTCGAAAACCTATTTTACATATCTCGTCTCGGTTTCCTGTAAGCAACGGATGTACTGCTTTAGTGGTACCTCTGGCACCACACCCTGAAAATAAAAATAGTGTCATTGTGTATGACTTATCAGAAGATCCAACACCACTCATCACATGTTCCGCACAAGAAATTACTGAACGTTTATATATCAAACAGAGTGAGTTAAGTGATGGTTTAACCCGCATACCTCTCAAAGAAATACATAGCAATAAATCTCCCATGATTGCTACCACCAAGTTATTGACTGATGATGCCGCCCACCGTTTACATATTGATAAGGCTCAATGTGAGCGCCACTGGCAGCAGCTACAGCAAGTCGACATCACAGAAAAGCTACATTCAGTGTTTTCTAGCCAGCGATTCGCTCCCAAAGTAGATCCTGAGCAGCAGTTGTATGATGGTTTTATTAGCGCCCATGATAAACAGGTAATGCAACGGATCAGGGGGGCAGAACCAGAAACATTAGCGCACTACAGTGAGGAGTTAAAAGATAGTCGCTTAAAAGCATTGTTATTTCGCTATCGGGCGCGCCATTACCCAGATACGTTAACGGCAGAAGAGAGGCAGCAGTGGCAAGAGTGGCGATATTTACGCTTAACGGATGATAACGCAGGGGCAAGTATTACCTTGGACGTCTATTTTGAGCGTTTATCTGCCTACAGCGATGATCCGTCGGTGAACCAAAATATCGTGCGTGATCTACTTGACTATGGCGATCACTTGTTGAATGAGAAGTGAATTGAGAGCGCTTAATAGCGAGCCCTCGGTAGTACATGTTAATCGTTGTGAGCTACTCATGACTTTTGTGAATCACGTTTAATAAGCATCTAAATCCCGTTACAATGCCATTGCTAATTATTTATTTGGCATCTGAATTTTTCAACCATTTCCCCAATCGTATAGACAGTAAGGTATAGCGAAATAATATGAATTTTACCGGTGCAAATATTCTTTCTATCAAACAGTTTGAGCGTAATGATATCGATAAGGTATTTTCGGTTGCCGATTCGATGAAGCCCTATGCTCAACGACAGCGAGCAACGCGGGTACTAGACGGCGCTATCCTAGGTAATATGTTTTTCGAGGCTAGTACTCGAACTCGCGTCAGTTTTGGTAGTGCATTTAATTTACTCGGTGGTGCAGTTCGAGAAACTACCGGGTTTGAAAGCTCCGCTTTATCGAAAGGGGAGTCACTTTACGATACCGCACGGGTCCTTTCGGGTTACAGCGATGTAATCTGTATGCGCCATCCACAAGAAGGCTCTGTCGCTGAATTTGCCAAGGCCAGTCGTGTTCCAGTGATTAATGGCGGTGACGGTGCGAATGAACACCCTACCCAAGCACTGTTAGATTTGTACACCATTCGCAATGAGCTGGTTTCCAAGGGGCGCAATATTGATGGTTTACGTATTGCAATGATTGGTGACCTTAAACATGGCCGTACAGTGCATTCTTTATGTCAGTTACTTTGTTTATACACTAATGTTCACGTGAGTTTAGTCTCGCCTAAAGAACTCGCGATGCCAGAATATTTAGTAGAAGCCTTACGCCAAGCTGGGCATCGTGTTGTGATATCGGAAGAGTTGACAGCCAGTATTTCTCAGGTCGATATTGCTTATTCAACACGAATACAAGAAGAACGCTTTCAAACGAAAGAAGAAGCCGATTTATATCGAGGCCGCTTTCGCCTTAACCAATCTATTTATACCCAATTTTGTGAGCCTAATACCGTTATTATGCACCCACTGCCTCGTGATTCTCGTGCCGAAGCCAATGAACTGGACAGCGACTTAGATCAAAACCCTAACTTAGCCATTTTTAGGCAAGCTGATAATGGTGTGCTTGTGAGGATGGCATTATTTGTATTGGTACTAGATGTTGCTCATTTGGTTGATCAGAGTGCCTACGATGTACCTTGGTTTTCGGGGCACCGAAATTAAGCAAACTGTATAACGGCCTCTACTATTGATAACTGACGACGATAATAAAAATGAGTAAATTTGACGATATCCGCCCTTATAATGATGATGAAATTCGGCCTGCCATTGATCGTTTGGTCAATGATAAAGAGTGTATCGAAGCACTGACGCGTTTTCGCTTTCCATCGTTACCTAATGCTTTTTTCCCATTAATTACCCCACTTGTTAAGCGCTATGTAAAAAAGCAATCATGTGAAATCAACACAGTGAATGACTTGCAAATGGTCGTTAAACTTTATATGCAGCGCATGATTGATGAAACAACATCGGGTGTACACATATCGGGTGTCGAAAATCTAAAAGATGGTAAACCCCATTTATTTATTAGTAATCATCGTGATATTGCTATGGATCCCGCGTTAGTTAATTGGGCGCTATATACTCATCAGCATGACACTCTACGAATTGCTATTGGTGATAACCTACTCACCAAGTCGTATGTGTCTGACTTAATGCGAGCGAACAAAAGTTTTATTGTTAATCGTTCTGCGACAGCACCTAGAGAAAAGTTGAAAGCGGCTAAACATTTATCGGCCTACATTCATCAGTCTATTACTGACGACAATGCTAACGTGTGGATTGCTCAGCGCGAAGGCCGAGCGAAAGACGGAGTCGATCGCACTAATAGTGCAGTGATTGGTATGCTCGGTTTAAGTAAGCCAAAAAAAGTCACACTTGCAGATTATATTAATGAGTTAAATATTGTGCCGGTGTCTATTTCTTATGAATATGATCCTTGTGATGAGGCGAAAGCAAAAGAATTATATTCACATAAGTCCGAAGGGAAGTACGAAAAAGATGAGCACGAAGATGCTTCAAGTATTGCTCAAGGCATTACAGGTTTTAAAGGTGATGTGCATGTTCATTTTGGAAAAACATTACAGGGTAATTATCAAACAACAGATGATGTCGTTGAAGAGCTCGATAAAGCTGTTATCGAAAATTATCATCTGCACCCAAGCAATATTGTTGCTTATCGTTTATTGCATGGCAACTCTGATGCGGATACCGCTATCTTGCCCGATTGCCACACCAATGTTTTGCTTGAACATCAACAAAAATTTGAAAAACGAATGGCTAAAATAGATGCTCGTTGGCGCGAGGAAGCGATTGCTATGTATGCTAACCCGTTGATTAGCCAGCATATGTTAAAAAAACAATAACACTATTGTTTTTTATAGGGTGCGGTGATCCGTACCTGAACACAGCATTATTGATGAATGCACGTTTTATTGTTGGTCTTAATGGCCATATCCTACAAGGTTTTCTATGGTTGCTGATGCTGTTAAAACAACGATCCAGTCTGTTTATCGCCAGTTTTTAAATAATAAATCACTGCAGCCCCGCTATGGCCAAAAATTGATGATAGCTGATATTGCTCGGACATTGTCAGCCATTGAAAGTGACGAAGATCATGTACGCACGACCGATAATCATATTTGTGTTATAGAAGCTGGCACGGGGACGGGTAAAACCGTTGCTTATTTATTGGCAACATTGCCGGTAGCTCAATCATTAAAAAAGAAAGTGGTTATTTCTACCGCGACCATCGCTTTACAAGAGCAAATCGTTCATAAAGATTTGCCTGATGTAAAAAAAAATACCGATTTATCGTTCAATTTTACTCTCGCTAAAGGGCGAGGGCGCTATCTCTGTTTAAGTAAACTAGATCGATTGTTGATGGATAGTGATGCTTATAATACGTTTAACCAAGCACTCTACGAAGATGAATACCCTTCAGTTGATGCAGAAGCAGTGACCATTTATAACAGCATGGTCGATGCCATGAGTGCCGGAAAGTGGGATGGCGATAGAGATAATTGGCCTCAAGAAATTGATCAGGCTGTATGGTCTCCCATTACCACTAATCATCGCGAATGTACTGGCCGCCGTTGTTCCAATGTTACCAGTTGTAGTTTTTTTAAAGCGCGAGAGGCGATTGATAATTACGATTGTATCGTTGCCAATCATGATTTGGTATTGGCTGATCTTGCTCTAGGTGGAGGCGCCATTTTACCTGATCCTCAAGATACAATTTATATTTTTGATGAGGGACATCACCTTCCCGATAAAGCACTGGGTCATTTTGCTTATCATACGCGGGTTAACTCAACTGCCAAATGGTTAGAGCAAAATCAAAAAACGCTATCATCCATGCTAGGTGACATTAGCGGGGCGGGTAATATCGATCGCTATGCAGAGCAGTTACCGAGTTTATTTTTGTCTGCTAAGCAAACCATGGATAAGGTATATCCGTATTGTCAGCAATTACTTGACGAACAATTATTGATTGCAGAGCAGCAACCCTTTTTTCGTGAGGGAGATGCGCAGCGTTATCGTTTTGAAGGTGGTCTTATTGATGCCCGTCTGTTTGATTATGCAGAAACATTACATCAAGAGTTTGATCGCCTACATTCGTTGATTGGAAAAATCGTGAATGAAATTCAAGCGGCATTAGAAGATGGTTATAGCAGCGTGCCGCGTGTTGATTTAGAAACATGGTTATCGGTGGTGGGAACTTGGCAGGCGCGTGCAGAAGCCAATCGTCAGTTGTGGTACAGCTATTGTTCGACAGATATTGTTAGCGAAACCCAGAAAGAAGGAATAAAAAACAATAACGGCGACAATAAAGCCGTACCACTGGCTCGTTGGGTTACCTTAGTGGACCTCAATGGCAATATCGACTACGAAATCTGTTCAAGCCCTATTTTGGCAGCGCATACGCTAAGGAATAGCCTATGGAATCATTGCTATGGTGCGATTGTTACTTCAGCAACACTATCTGCGTTAGGTCGATTCGATCGTTTTATGATGCGTGCAGGTACATTGCCATCTCATCACTATAATGTGATGCCTAGCCCCTTCGATTTTTCACGAGCAACATTACAAGTTCCTATAACAGCAATAGAAGCGAATAACGCGGTAGCGCATACGGATAATATGATTGAATACTTACCGCAGCTGTTACAAAAAAAAGAAGGAAGCCTAGTGTTGTTTTCATCTCGTAAACAAATGCTAGATGTTTTTAATGGCCTCTCTGCTTTCTGGCAAGATGTAATTCTTATGCAAGGGGATCACAGTAAACAGGCGATGTTGACGGAACATAAAAAAAATATTGATGCGAAAAAAACCAGTGTTTTATTTGGTTTAGCCAGCTTTGCTGAAGGTGTTGACTTACCCGGCGATTATTGCCGTCATGTAATTATTGCTAAAATTCCTTTTTCTGTGCCTGATGACCCCGTTGAGGCATCGCTCGCTGAATGGATTGAGAGTCGTGGTGGAAATCCTTTTATGGAAATCTCCGTGCCGGACGCATCGATTAAACTAGTACAGTCTTGTGGACGCTTATTAAGAAGTGAGAACGATAGCGGCACTATTACTATTTTAGATAAACGACTAGTCACTAAACGTTATGGTAAAGCGCTTATTAATGCATTGCCCTCTTATCACTTGTCACTACCTTAAATAGTCGTCGTCCTAATTTAGCGCATATTAGGAATAAATATACTAGGACATTTTTATGAAAAACATACCTTTTCAAACTATTGATTGGTCAACTATTGCAAAAACAGAGCATCCGGGTATTTCGGGTAAGGCTTTTTGGCAAACAATGAATTTTGGTGGCTTACGAGTGAGGTATGTAGAGTATTCTGAAAATTACGAAGCAGATCACTGGTGTGAAAAAGGCCATATCGTTTATTGCATAAAAGGTGAAGTAATCAATAAGCTACGCGATGGTACGCAATCTATTTTAAAAGAGGGTATGTCTTACATCGTGTCAGATGACCTTAGCTCTCATAAGTCAGTAACGGAATGTGGTGTGCACTTGCTCATTATCGACGGCGACTTTTTGAAATCGGATCTATAAAAACGATGTAATACATTTTTTAATGCCAAAGAATACCACCTCTAATTAATAGATAACGCATAAAAAAAGGAGATCATAGATCCACTACTGTCCCACAGTTTGAAATCATAAGACCAACCTCATTTGAGGTTGGTCTTTTTGTTTAGGAGGAGGACTTGGATCAAGTATCTCTCTCAAGGCTTTTCGTTCAAATAAATTGAGTTGGATCACCCGAAGAATGCGCTGCACTGTCCACCCTTTCTTTGCTGAATGCCGAGCAAAAGCGAGTAGTAAATAGGTAATCATTGCTATCCAAATTTGTGTCAATATGGCGTTTTTTGATAAGCCTAAAAACGCTTTGATTTGTAAGTTTTGCTTAATCGCTTTGAAGAATAATTCGACTTGCCAGCGGTCTTTGTAAATGGCAGCAATCGTACTCGCCGCCAGTATTAAATTGTTGGTTAAAAACGTATAGAACTTACCGCTATTTTTGTCTCGGTAGCCTATCCGTCGTAGCGTAGGCGCACCGCGTTTGATGGCGTGAGCACTGCTCAGCTGAATAACTTGATCACTTGAAACGCCTTTCTTTTTGTTGACTTCTCTGCGCTCTAACACGCGGTAAACGGCTTTAGATCGTAGGCGCGTTACGAACGATACACCTTGCTGTGTAAGACTTCCAAACCATTGGTAGTCCACATACCCCTTATCAAAAGCAACAATGCTTCCTTTTGGAAAGGTGAATTCTCTACCTTTAACCATATCATTTTCGTTGCCATCACTCAGTGCGACAAACTCAGGCATCAGTGTTCCATGGTTCAAGCCCACGCTGAGTTTTACATTAGCGGTATCATCTCGATGAGCTGCCCAAGGAAACAGTTTTAGTGAGAGATCAATCGCACTTGCATCCAGTGAATACAATGGATTTTTGAAACGGAATTTGTGCTGGCCGGATTGGTTTTTACAGCGATTCAGTAGTTTATAAAAAAGTGCTTCGTAGAGTTCTGCAGGTTGATTGGCATTTAATCGAGATAGCGTTGATTTTGAAACGGGTTTTGCACCCAAGTGATACAGCTTATCCTGTTGAGATTCTAAATTAGATTGAATATCTCGTAGGCTTTGGCGGCCAGATAGCTGCGACATCGCCATACCAATAAACTGATCCCAGCGAGTGGCCGACCTTAATTTTTGCCCTACATGATGCTTTTTAGCAAGCCCTTCAAATTCATGTCTAGATAATGGTTTTAGTAACTGATGAAATGCGGTGTTATGATGTGACAAAGCCTGAACCCCTTTGTTAGTAATGTTTTCTTCGCAGAATCATTATAACAAGTGAGGTTCAGGCTTTCTTATCTAGATCAAACTGTGGGACAGTAGTGTCATAGATCTCCTTTTTTTATGGATCAGTTCATCAATATCAATGAACTGATTGAGTACAGCGTTTATACCATGCTAGCAGGGTTAACATAGTCATAACCTAGGTTTTCAGCAACCGCTTCATTAGTTACTTTACCCGCGCATACATTTAAACCATTGAGGAAATGTGCATCGTTGGCTAATGTTTCTTTCCAACCTTTATCCGCTAATTTAATAATATACGGTAGTGTTGCATTGTTAAGTGCTTGTGCTGATGTTCTTGCAACGGCACCAGGCATATTAGCCACGCAATAGTGAACAACATCGTCAACAATATAGGTTGGATCTTGGTGAGTGGTTGCTTTTGATGTTTCAAAGCAGCCGCCTTGATCAATCGCAACATCGACAACAACAGCGCCTTTCTTCATTTTCTTAATCATTTCCGCAGTAACCAATTTAGGTGCCGCTGCGCCAGGAATCAATACGCCACCAATAACTAAATCAGCTGCTAATACATGTTCTTCTAGAGAAGCCTTATTAGAATGTACTAATTTAATCGATGTACCAAACATTTGGTTAAGGTTGCGTAGTGAGTGCAAATTATTATCAAGAATGGTGACATCGGCTCCTAGACCTAACGCCATTTGAGCAGCATGCGAACCAACAACACCACCGCCAATAATCACAACTTTAGCCGGTTCTACACCCGGTACGCCGCCAAGTAAAACGCCGCTACCACCATTAGATTTTTGTAAGCAAGCTGCACCGGCTTGAATCGACATACGACCAGCAACTTCAGACATTGGTGTTAGTAAAGGTAATTGGCCGTTAGGGGAAGTAATTGTTTCATAAGCAATACATACCGCTTCACTATCGACTAAGTCTTTTGTTTGTTCTGCATCAGGTGCCAAATGAAGATAAGTAAATAACAGGTGATCTTTTGTTAAGCGCTTTCTTTCAACCGCTAATGGCTCTTTCACTTTAACGATCATTTCTGCTTGGTTAAACACTTCATCTGCTGTGGCAAGTACGGTTGCACCTGCAGCAATGTAATCTTCATCACTATAGCCAATGCCAGAACCTAAGTTGGTTTCTACAACGACTTGGTGATTGCGGACGGTTAATTCGCGAACAGAAGAGGGGGTCATGCCTGCGCGATATTCGTGGTTTTTAATTTCTTTAGGTACGCCTATAATCATGAGGAAAACTCCTTTGTTAAGTTATGCACTATTGTATTCCTCATCTTAAGGTTTATGTGTTATTTTTTTAAAAAAATAAGGTTTAATAAACTTTTTTATGCTGTATAAATAGTTTTATATGCTTTAAGTTTGCGCTGTTATTGAGTTATATTGGTTTCCGATTAATCAAGAGTGTTACTGACTACAGATTGGCTATTTGCCAATGAGTAATAATAGTCATGCACATTAATATAGCGAAAGGTACTGTGTAATGACAAAGTATGAGCTTGATAGACTAGATAAGAGTATTTTGAGGCAGCTACAGTCCAATGGACGTATCTCTAACGTAGAGCTAGCAAAACGTGTTGGTTTAAGTGCGACGCCCTGTTTAAATAGAGTGAAGCGCCTCGAGTCAATCGGATGTATTGAACAATATACCGTACGTATTAACCCAGAATATATTGATGCGGCCTTGCTTGTCTTTGTCGAACTGCGCCTAGATCGAACATCAAGAGATGCGTTTAATAACTTTCGTCGAGCAGTATTAAAATTGCCTGAAATTATGGAATGTCATCTTGTTTCTGGTGACTTTGACTATCTTTTGAAAGCTAGAGTGCCTGATATGCTTGCCTACCGAACGTTATTGGGTGAAACGCTGCTTTCTCTTCCGCATGTTAATTCAACACGCACCTATATTGTGATGGAAGAGGTGAAAGATACCGATAGTATTCCTATCCCGTAGAACGCTTTATCCACCAGTGGCATTCATAAATCGGACAATATCGGGTGCCGTTGTCATATCAAAATGATGTTTTTCAGGCTTTTTATTCAAACTATCAATAATAGTTTGCTTAAGTCTTTTATCATCATCGGGATAACGGCGAATCAACGTTTTTAAGTCCACACTATCTTCATTTCCAAGGCACAGTAACAGTCGTCCTTGGACGGTTAAACGCAGTCGATTACAGCTACTACAAAAATTATCGCTATGTGGTGAAATAAAACCAATCAATGAACTTGATGAGGGCGTGCTCCAGTACCGTGAGGGCCCTCCTGTCGTTATTTGGCTAGGGGTTAAGCGATGCTTTTGGGTGATTAATTGGCGTAGTGCCGCGCTACTAACAAATGTCTCATCCCGCTGATGCTCGGTAATATGACCGAGAGGCATTTCTTCTATAAACGAAATGTCTAACGATTTGCGTAAAGCAAATTCAGTTAAATCTAACACCTCATCGTTATTTCTTCCCTTAAGTATTACGCTATTCAACTTCACCTTAATACCTGCCTTTACGGCAAGGTCTATATTACTGAGTACTTGATGTAGATTTCCTGTGCGGGTGAGTTGCTGAAAGCGTCTTTCTTGTAAACTGTCTAAGCTGACATTAATACGTGTGATATTGGCTGCTAATAAATGATCAATATGGCGATCTAGGTGAGAACCGTTAGTGGTTAGCGTTAAGGTTTGCAGGGATTTACACGTTGCTAAATCTTTAAATAGCTTCTCAATGCCGTTTCGAATTAATGGCTCACCGCCGGTTAGGCGAATTTTTTTAACACCTAATTCAACAAATTGTCGAGCAATAGCCCCCATCTCTTCGATGCTTAATATATCTTTGCGCGGTAAGAAGGTCGTCTTTTCAGGCATGCAATAAACACAACGAAAATCGCAGCGGTCGGTGACAGATAAGCGTAGATAGTCAATTTTTCTATTAAAACGATCAATCAGTTGAGTCATAGCATACTACTTGGTTTGTTTTGAGTTTATGGTGTCGCGTTACGCCGTATTTTTGACACAAAAATCACTCATCAGTTCGACATCATAGCATCGTCACTAAGATGTCAGTATTTCATTGATCTCCCTCTATAAGTAGGCAATTCCTGCTCGTTATTATGCATAACATCATCAAGATTACTCGCATTACGCTATATAAGAGCTACGCTTAAAGTAACTATTTGTTCTTTTCGATGTGTTCTAGATATTCAACCTAAGCCTTAATAGTTCTGTTAACTGCTTAGGGGAATGCTTCAATTAAGGCCTAATTAAGTATATTGAATAATATATGTTTGAGTTCCTAAAGAAAAAAAAATGCACGACATCAGTTGGTGTCCAATTATCCGACGATAATCTATCGATTATGGTTCTGGATAATAGTGACTCAAATCCGATCATTATTCACTACATGAATTGCCTAATAAACCGCGAAGGGGACGTTAATCCCCAACTAGAAGAAATAAAGCAGACTATTGAAGACAGTAAACTGATTCAAGCCGAAACCTCATTGGTTTTGGATGATAACGATTATCAACTATTGAGTATTGAGGCTCCTCCTGTTACCGCTGATGAAATGCCTGAAGCGGTTAAGTGGAAAGTAAAAGATTTACTTTCTTTTCCTGTTGATGACGCTGTTATCGATGTTTTTCTACAGTCGGATGGTCAAGTAGACGGTAAGTTTATTGCTAATGTTGTCGTTGTTAAAAAAGCCATTATTAAAGAAAAAAGCCAATGGATCGAATCATTGGGGTTAACCATTACCTCTATTGATATACCCGAATTGGCCTATAGAAATTATATAGAAAATAGTGACTTTAAAGAAAAGAACTTAGCTTTAGTAGTGCTCAAAAAAGGTTTTGGTAAGCTCATCGTTATTAAACGTGATGCAGTGTATTTTTCTCGTAGCTTTTCGGTGAACTATAGGGGAGGTTTATTTGATGAATTACCGGATACCGACATTGTTTTGGAGTTACAGCGTTCTTTAGATTACTACGAACGTCAGCTTAAACAGGCAATGCCCTCTGACATATTTATTGTGGGCGAAAACATTGTTGACGAAAAAATTACGAGCACAATAAAAGATAACCTCAATCAATCAGTATCAATAGTTAATGTTACACAAGGCGGTTTGTCTGAATATACTTTTTCAGAAGAAGAAAGTTTATCGTCATGTCGTCTCCTCGCTACATATGGTGCCGCTTTGCGGCATGGCACAGCAAGGATGTCGCCATGAATAATACCACTAATTTGAGACAGGAAATTAACCTGCTCAATCGCCCTAAGAAATTAAAAGCACCGACGGTTTCATTTACAGCGCTTATCGTGTGCTCTCTGTTATCGATATTGATGTTTAGTGGAATGGGGTATCACCAAAAACAAGCGCTGACTGTTGTTAAACAAGACATTGAAAAAATAGAGGAAAAAAACCTATTCAATCAAAAACTTGCTACATCGCCGACTAATATAGAGGTTTATAAAAATCAGCTAACCGGCTTAGAAGAAAAATTGCTCAGTAGGTATCAATTATGGGCAAAGTATAAACAGATTACCGAGGCAGGAAAAGATGGCTTTTCTCAGTATTTTTATCATATTGCCAATCTAGCAACAGACAAGTTGTCACTATATGAAATCAGTATATCTGATAGAGGTAATCATTTGTCACTAAAAGGCTATGCGAGCCAAGCAGAAGAAATTCCTAATTATATCAATGCGCTTAAATCTCAGGAGGCCTTAAATGGCGTCGTGTTCGGTCATCTGTCGATAGAGAAATTGGATGGGCATTCCATATTAATGTTCTCTCTAGATAAGCAAGAAATATCCGAGCAAGATACTTCGACACCGAATAATAGAAGCATTGATATTTCTGAAATTATGAAAATGCCATTAGTCGATGCTCATTCACCGGCGATTGGCCGTTCGCATCGAAAAAAATTCGAGTCCAATACTTTGTTAGTAAGTGGGAGGTAATACGTGTCTTTTAGCCCTATTAATCAACGTATTCGCCAGTATCCTACAGCCTTTAATGCATTAGCCTTAAGAGAGCGTATTTTATTACTGGCCCTTTCATGCTGTGTACTCTTTTTTGTTTGGTATGTGTTCGTTGGTTCACCGTTAGAAAAAGCGATAGAAAGCGCCGAAAAACAGCGTGAAAACTTACTCACATTATCAGAAAAGCTAGTGTCTAGTTATGCGTTATCAAAAGACAATAAAGATGTTGAGCGTAATATTGCCATTATCGATAAGCGTATTTCATCGGTTCAATCAAAAATGACCTTGATTGATAGAGAAATTAAAGACTTTAACCAAAAAACTATTCCTATTGATCAAATCGTTCTTTTACTTCGTGACTTACTCACGGCTAATAGCCAGCTCAGCCTAGAATCTCTTAAAGTATACCCTTCAGAAATTATTAGAAATGACAGAGGAAAAGAAGGAAGTTTTGAAGATGCTTTTGAAAAAAGCATGATTGCCATGACTCTCACCGGAACTTATTCGAGTATTTTTTCTTATCTAAAGAAGATGGAAGAACTTAAGTGGAGTGTCTTTTGGGAAGACGTAGAGTATTCGGTTGTAGACTACCCAATGGCGACTATAACAATACAAATATATACACTATCTATTATCGAGGAGGAACGTTATGCCTCAAGGTAGTTTATTTATTTTTCTTTTTTTAATACTGCCTAACGCGATAGCGTCTACAGTCGTGAATGATCCTACGCGTCCAATATTTGAAACACACACACCATCTACTGTAACGGTTAAGCCTGTTGTAGCGCAAACTATGCCATTACTGTTGCAGTCAGTTTTTTATAGTGCAAAAAGAAAATCCGCCATTATTAATGATACTGTTTTTAAACAGGGAGAAATGATTGACGGCATCACATTACACGATGTTAAAAAAAGACAGGTTGTTTTGAAATACAAAGGCCAGTCAATAACCTTGGTTATTTCAGAAAAAATTTATATTGATAAGCATACAGGTGAAAAGCGTGAAAAATAGTCAGTGGTACATCATTTCATTGTGCATTATCTTGTTAACTGCTTGTTCTTCAGGGCCAGTGAAACCTGTAGTGAATAACGAATTGAATGAAATAGATAAAAATGTGGATGTCTTTAAAAAAGAACAAGAAAAAAAGGCCTTAATTCAAGAGGAAATTGACAAAATAAAGGCACTAAATAGCGAAGAATTGGACGATAAAGAAAGTTTACGCTTTGATGTAAATACCGAAAACGTCGACGCCCCCTTGTTTTTTATCAATCTTATGACGGGGACAGAGCAAAATATCGTTGTTCATCCACGAGTTGAGGGAAAAATATCATTGCAGCTATCCCAAGTCACTCTTTCTGATGTCCTTGATGTGGTTCGTGAAGTCTATGGTTACGATTATAAATACAGCAATGGTATTTATACGATATATCCCAATGCATTACGTACAGAAATATTCCCTATTAACTATATTGACGTGCAACGAATTGGTGTGTCCGACACCAGTGTGTTAACCGGTAATGTTGAGTCAACAGCGCAGGCGGGTGGGCAAACGAGTACACAATCGACCAATTTGTCGGGAGATGGCAGCAATATTAACCCTGGTTCTCGTATTCAAACACGGAGTGAAACAGATTTTTGGCGTTCACTAAAAGAGGCTTTATCTGAGCTTATTCAGGAGGGCGATCAAGCATCGGGTAATGCTAGTGATGCCACTAATCCACGCAAAGTGATTGTAAATCCTCAGACAGGTGTCGCTATTGTTACCGCAATGCCTAACGAGCTTTCTGCCGTTCGACGTTTCTTAGATGATGCGCGTTTGAGTTTAAAACGCCAAGTGATATTGGAAGCTAAGATATTAGAAATTCAACTAAGTAAAAATCATCAAACAGGCGTTAATTGGGACTCAATTAATGGCCAATTATTATTAGGTAACAATGTGAGTACCTTTGATACTGGGGTCTCTATCGAAGAAGTTTCAGAGGGGGTGGGTGAAGTGTTTTCCTCACTGCTGCGCATTTCAGATATTGGTACATTGTTGTCTCTACTTGAGACGCAAGGTAACTTACAAGTACTATCTAGCCCAAGAGTATCAACGGTTAATAATCAAAAAGCCGTTATTCGTGTAGGTACGGATCAGTTTTTTGTTACCGGAATTTCTAATTCTACAGTGTCGAATGCATCTTCAACCACCACGTCGCCGGATATAGAGTTATCTTCTTTCTTTAGTGGAATCTCTTTAGATGTGACGCCGCAGATTTCTAGTGACGGTGATGTCATTCTACATATTCACCCTGTTATTAGTACTGTTAGCGAAGAGCAAAAAAATATTGTTGTTGGTGATTCGGCATTTTCATTGCCATTAGCGCTACGTGATATTCGAGAGTCTGACAGTATTGTAAAGGCAAAAAGCGGGGAGGTCATTGTATTGGGCGGTTTAATGCAGGAGCGCTTGAATAACGTTAAAGGAACCCGGCCGGGCCTGAGTAATATTCCGCTTATTGGTCGGCTGTTTAATAGTACTAATGATACACGTGTTAAGTCAGAACTAATTATCTTACTGAAACCCACGGTTGTTGATCAAAATTCTTGGGTAGACGATTTCAAAGCCAGTAAAGCTCGATTTGAGTCTCTACGTGATAACAAGCCATAGGTAGTTATATGCTAACTGCAAAAATGCCTCAAAAAATACGTGTGGGTGATTTATTGGTTGAAGAGGAGGTCATCACCAATGAACAATTAGAATACGCCCTAAAAGAGCAAAAAATATCGGGTAGTAAGCTTGGTAAAACACTGGTTACCTTGGGCTTTGTTGATGAGAATGTTTTATTAGATATTCTATCGAAGCAATTAGATATCCCTTTTGTTGACATACAAAATTTTAATTATGAACGTAATGATGTACGAGCATTAAAAGAGACAATTGCTCGTCGGTTTCGTGTGTCAGTTCTGAAAAAAACCGATGAAAAAATTATTTTGGGTATGTCTGATCCAACAGACATATTTTGTTTAGATGAAGTAGGAAAACTTTTTAACGTACCTATCGAACCGGTGATTGTTAAAGAGTCTGAATTATTAGATGTGCTCGATATTTCCTACGGGGAATCTGAAAAAATAGCATCGTTGGTAGAAGAAATTAATGAAGATCTTGGCGAAGACTCCATTGATATTGACGAAATAATCAGTGATTCTAATGACGATGAAGCCCCTGTCGCGAAGTTACTGGTGAAAATTTTTGAAGAGGCTGTCAAATATAATGCTTCTGACATACATATAGAACCCGATGAAAAGGTGTTACGCATCCGTCAGCGTATTGATGGAGTGCTAAGTGAACAAGTATTGAATGAAAAACGTGTGGCAACAGCGTTGGTTGTTAAGCTAAAACTATTGTCAGGTTTAGATATATCAGAAAAACGTATACCGCAAGATGGTCGTTTTAACTTAAAAATTAACAAAAAGAGTATCGATGTACGTATATCGACGATGCCCATTCATTATGGTGAATCTGTCGTACTACGTATTTTAGTACTAGATGATAGCGTTAAAAAACTATCTGATATAGGTATGGATGCACATACGCTCAAGCACTTTTCTCAAGCAATCGCTAACCCTCATGGCCTTGTATTGGTTACAGGCCCTACCGGTAGTGGTAAAACAACATCACTCTATGCAGCTTTATCAGAACTGAATACTCCCGATAAGAAAATTATTACGGTAGAAGATCCCGTTGAGTACCGTTTGCCGCGTTTGAGTCAGGTACAAATTAATACTAAAATTGGTTTAGACTTTGCTAAAGTACTGCGATCAACGTTACGGCAAGACCCTGATATTCTGTTAGTCGGTGAAATTAGAGATCTTGAGTCTGCAGAAATAGCTTTGCGAGCTGCCATGACAGGGCATCTTGTCTTATCAACACTACATACTAACGATGCGGTAAGTTCCGCTTTGCGACTTATCGATATGGGAGTCGACGCATTTTTAGTCGCCTCTTCATTAAAGTCTGTCGTTGCACAGCGACTCGTTCGTCATTTATGTCCATCCTGTAAACAACCACTGGCCTCGACAGAGGCTTATAGCCACTTGTTGTCACTCTTGCCGAAATCATCTAAAGCTCCCCCCGTTTTTTATCAGCCGGTCGGTTGCACTCGTTGTTTAAATACCGGCTACCGAGGCCGTTTAGGGGTTTTTGAGCAGTTATCAATGACCAATGAGCTGGCGGGTGCATTACGTGCTAATAATGTTCAGCAATTTACAGAGCTAGCGATGTCTTCGACGGGTTATGTTCCGTTAGTCGAGAGTGCTATGCAGCTTGCTGTGTCTGGGCACACATCACTTGAAGAAGTCGAACGTTTATCACTGTGATCAGAGCGTAGAGAAAAAATATGGCAGACTTTTCTTACACGGGACGAGACCAATACGGTGCTGCAGTGGCAGGGACTGTAGATCGTGCAACAGATAGTGATGTTGCCAATTACTTATTAAAGAAAAACATTACGCCTACCTCGATTACAGTGATCAAGGAAGAGCATTCGTTAGTTAAAAATGTTCGTACTTATATTGAAAAGCAATCGGTTTCAGATGAATCACTGATTATGTTTTGCCGGCAAATGTACACCATCAATAAGGCAGGTATACCGCTAATTCAGGGATTATCCGCTTTATCGGCAAGTATTGCATCCGGCTCACTAAAACGGTGTTTAGTGGATATTACTTCTCGATTAGAAACTGGCGTGACGCTATCGGTCGCTATGGGTCATCACAGAACGATTTTTAGTAGCTTATTTATCGGTATGGTTAAGATTGGTGAGCAAACCGGTAAGCTGGATAGTATATTTTTGCAATTGAGTGATTATATTACGCGTGATGTTGAAACGAAAAAGTCCATTAAAGCGGCTCTCAGGTATCCCTCATTTGTATTAAGTGCCATGGTTGTTGCTTTGTTTGTGGTGAATTTAATGGTGATTCCAGCATTTGCCGATATGTTTAGCCGTTTCGATGCCGCTCTTCCTGTGCCTACTCAAATACTCATTGCTACGTCTACTTTCTTTGTCGATTACTGGTGGTTGGTCATTCTGTTATTAGCTGCTTTATTGGTGGGTGCTTTCTCGTGGAGAGCAACACCAGAAGGCAAATTGTTTTTTCACCGGTATAAGTTGCGCATTCCCATCGTTGGGGCGTTAATTCATAAAGCGGCGTTATCTCGTTATATCCGTTCATTTTCTTTGATGTTGGCAGCAGGTGTATCTATTAACAAAGCGATTGGTCTTTGTGCGGATATTATAGACAATACTTTTTTGTCTCAAAAAATAGAAAAAATAAAAGAAGGTGTTGAAAGGGGCGATACCTTGTACCGCACGCATAAAAAAAGCGATATGTTTTCACCATTAATACTACAAATGATCAATATTGGTGAAAGTAGTGGGCAGGTCGATACCTTGTTAATGGAGGTGGCAGAGTCGTATGAGCGTGAAGTTGATTACGACTTGCAAAGCCTTAGTGCAAAAATAGAACCTTTGTTAATTGTTGTCATGGCGGGTTTTGTTGTTGTGCTTGCCTTAGGAATATTTTTACCCATGTGGGAAATGTTTAGTATTCAATCGTAAGTGATTTAAATTGCGTGTTAAATCACATCATGATTTTGACATTATCCAATTTTTTTCATGGATTTTTTTGGAAGTGACAAAGTAATGTCATTAATTTTTTATCTATAAAAATTATTCCATATTCTGCTTACTTCTATTCCATATCCATCTAATTTACGGATAGCATTCTTTTATTGTATCGCTATTATTAGTAATAACACTTTACTATTTATAGTTTGTTACGGAGTTTCCAATGCGTAAAAGAAATGCAGGCTTTACCTTAATTGAATTGATGTCGGTCATTGTTATTTTAGGTGTTCTTGCTGCAACCGCCGTCCCCCGTTTTGTAGACCTGTCGGGCTCGGCGAAAAGCGCTGCGGTAGAAGGTATTGCCGGCGCGCTAGCGAGTGCGGCAAGTCTTAATCATGCACAAAATATTGCTAATGATGCAAACTTAACATCGGACGTGCCAACCTTGGTGAATACTTGTGATGATGTAGGAGGCTTGTTAGATGGTGGTTTGGACGATGATTATTATATTGATACCGTGACAACGGCTATCGCTGAAGGCGCTACGGCAACATGTACGGTACGTTTTGATTCAAATGGTAATAACCAATACGATGCAACCGATACGCCCGATGCAACTTTTACGGCTTACGGTGCTGTTCCTCCAAGCTCATAAGTTTTCTGCTCTAGCTGCCGTATTTTTCTTTAGCGTAGTACTGAAAAATATGGCAGCTACCTTTTTCTTCTTTTCTTTTAGCTCCTTTCTCTTTTAGCTTTTCTCTCTTTTATATCTCCAATATTTAGCGCGGATCTCTTTTAGGGTCTTGTGTATAAAGCGCCATTGTTATCTTCGACTATAATTAAAGGAACCTCTGATTAACCTCGAATGACTTATGCGTGAGTCTACGCGCATTGTAGCCACGCCCTACGGGGCCAGAAGTTATCCGAGGTTAATCAGAGATTTCTAAAATATCGATTATTAGTTAGCGGCTAGATGTCATTTTGAAAGATACAACTCATACCATCTTATACCATCGTTATGGTTTTACATTAATTGAATTAATGGCCGTTTTAGTGATTGTTGGTATTTTGGCAACAACAGCGCTGATTCGATTTACGCCCGGTGATGTTAATTTACAACGAGCGAAAAACCAAACTATGGCAACGCTAATTTTTGCGCGTGAAACAGCCATGGCTCGTTCAGATGGTAGCGCAGTTATTACTGTAGTTATATCCGATAATGGTGTTGACGTAAGAAATAATGGCACAAGTATTGATAATTTAAATCAGCGCTATCCATTAATCTTTGAAAATAATGTGTCATTGACGTCTGAAGAATCGGTCTTAACGTTTAGCGCGTTAGGGGAAACTACGGCGAATGTTATTAGCTTAACTGAGGGCGAGCGATCAGTAGATATTACAATAAGCGGAGCAGGTTATGCATACTAATCGTGGTTTTACTTTGATTGAGCTTATTGCGTTTCTTGTGGTTGTTGGTGTCAGTATGGTAGCTATTGGCAGTGTGTTTCTTTATGCCACCGAGCGCAGTCAAAATCCATTAATTAATAGCCGTATGTTGGCAATGGCACAATCTCAGCTTGACGAAATTTCTTCTAGAAAATTCGATGAAAATACTCCGACAGGTGGCGTACCTGCCTGCGATACAACGATTAACAACGCTGTTGCCTGTTCTGGTATTGGTTTAGATACGGCAGAAATATTAACGTCGTCATCAACGTTAGATGATGTTGATGATTTTCATCTTTATCAAGATGAACCTGATACCGGATTTTTGCGCGAAGTTGTGGTTGTTATGGCTGGGGATGATTTTGGTGTGAGTAACGATCAAGCTAAACGTATTACGGTCACTATTACATCACCGCAAGGTGTATCTATGTCATTATCTACCTACCGCTTTAATTTCTAAGTCATGACGATGAATATTTTCGGCGGTTGCCCAACTTCATATATTCAATCACGCGCTTGTGTTTTACGTTATTCGAATGGTTTTACACTAATAGAGCTGATTGCCGTTATGGTCATTCTTGGTGCTGTTGCCTCCTTTAGTACGACGTTTGTAGTAAGTACCATGCGTAGCACGGCGATGGTTAATGAGCAAAATCGTGTGCTCAGTAATAGCCAACTAGCTAATGAGTATATGGTTCGTCGATTACGCAATGCGTTGCCTTACAGCTTGCGTGTGATTAACGATGGGGCGTGTTTACAATTTATGCCCGTTGTTTCTAGTGGTTTATACCTTAATACCTTGCCTTCAGAAGCCAATGGCGCTTTTCCTTCAGGAAATTTTACGCCGATTTCGGTTTCCCCTTTTATTGTTTACGAAGGTAGCCCTGAGTTCCTCACCATCGCCGCAAGTAGCGCCGACGAAATATATGGTGTTGCACAAGGCTCTATCGCTGAAATAGATGCTATTACTACAAATACCATTACATTAACGGAAGATAAACGATGGTTGCGCAACTCTCTCAATCAACGATTTTATATTACCGCCTCACCCAGTGCGTTCTGCGTTTTTAGCGATGAGTTGCGTTTATATCGAAGTGTCGATATCAGCCACTCATTCATTAATTCAAGTGATGATTATGATTTGTTATCACAGAATGTAGAAGCGCTGGAAAATGCCTTTTCCATTTCATCTGCTGTAGAAGACCGTAATGTTCGAGTTACCTTATCGTTACGTTTTTTTGATGGTCAGCATCACATGGATACGGTTAAACAAGTGGTGGTGCGTAATGTTCCCTAATTCTACTAATAAGCGTCATGGTTCGCTGACAATGGCTTTCGTATCCGTGAATAAGCAGTCAGGTTTTTTAATGCCTGTAGCTTTGTTTATTATCATTGTATTAGGTGCTATGGCTATTCTTGTTTCTAAAAAAGTTTCTGAAAGTGCGTCTAGTTATGTCTCTGCGGGTTTGTCGACACAAACATTTTATGCCGCCGAGAGTGGTGCGCAAGCAGGGCTTAATGCACTGTATTTTTTAGATAATGATCGTCAGTTAGTCGATGGACGCTGTGCGGCTATGGCTATATCTGAAACGCTATCGGCAATTGGCTTAGAAAATTGTACCGTTGCTGTGAGTTGTACCTGTCATTATCAAAATGGTAATAGTTGCGATAGCACTAATAGCGCTAATTACCTAGGTCTAACCGGTGTGACAAATAGCTTTTATACTATTAGCTCTCGTGCTCAATGTGGTGTTGAGCCTACATTATCTCACCACCGCATTGAAGTGGGGGCGAGCTTATAATGCGCTACTGCTTTACATCGATTCGTTATTTACTTGCTTTTAGTTTGTGGCTTTTTTCTTATCAAGTGCAAAGTAATGCGATCTGCAGTAATACGAGCAGTGTTAGTGAGTCAGGTGTACTGTTTGATTCAGGCGGCAATGCCTCTAATTATAATAATAATGAAAATTGTGGTTTTCTTATTGAACCTATTGAAAAGCGAGATATAACATTAAGCTTTTCGGCATTTAATTATGAAAACTTTTTTGACTATCTTTATGTTTACGATGGCACAGACGATAGCGGCGTTCTTCTTGGTAGCTTTACGGGTACGTCTATACCGGCGTCATTAACTGCTATATCAGGAGCAATGTATATTGTTCATAGTACCGATTTTTCTGTTCAGCGTTCGGGTTTTTCCGCATCGTGGACGTCCAATACGCCGCTTAATTTAATTTCAGAATGGCACTTCGATGAAGAGCTATGGAGTGGCGCGAATAACGAGGTGATTGATAATCAAGGCGCTATCAATGGCATCGCTGTTAATGGTGCTAATACGGTGGCTGATGGCTTAATTTGTCGGGCAGCATCATTTGATGGTATTGATGACTATGTGACTGTCTCAGGTATATCAGATACATTGAACGGGTCTTCATCATTGAGCTTTTGGATAAAAACGGAACAGCAAGGAGATAATACCTATTGGCGAGCTCCAGGAATCACTGGTATAGAAGAAGCGAATAGAAGTAGTAACGACATTTTTTGGGGGTATTTAAGTCGTAATGGTCGTTTAGGTTTCGGTAAAGGCGGTTCACATCATGTAGCTTCTTCTGTTTCTGTCAACAATTCACAGTGGCAGCATATCGTACTTACGCGTGATGATGTGAGTGGCGATATATCCATCTATATTAATGGTACGTTTAATCGCGCTGTAGAAGGGCGTTTGGGTGGTATACCTCTTACCTTCAGTAGTTTAGGGCGTATTGAAGATACCGCCGGTACGCCCGGTTATTTTTCGGGCTTACTAGACGAGGTATTAGTTTTTGCATCCGTTATCGATGCTGATCAAGTGCAAAGTATTTATAACAATCAGCTTGCCGGTAATAGTTGGGATGGGTCTGAGCGCCATTGTGATCCAGTACTAATAGCCGAGTGGCGATTAGAAGAAGATAGTTGGAGCGGTCAAGCAGATGAGATTATCGATTCCAGCGGGAACGATCACCACGGCCAACTACTCTATAACGCTTCATCCGAAAGTAGCCTTCCTGCATTATCGGGTAGCGAAGGTACCTGTGCCTATGGCAGCTTTTCTTCTGGCGCTATCGCGATAGACGGTTTACCTGTTGAGACTACAAACGGCGAAAAAACAACCGTGAGTTTTTGGATGCGTTGGGATGGTACCAATGGCTCTATGCCTATCGGTTGGTCCTACTACGATTTATGGTTTTATAACGGTAGCTTTGGCTTTAATACATGGAACAACGATATTTACGGTATTAGCTCTTCGGCTTTACGTGATAGTTGGCACCATATTACAGCTGAATTTACCAACGGTAGCTCTGTCGTCAGTGAAAATCGCCTTTGGGTGGATGGTGTTGAGCAAGTGCTATCTCAGCGTATTGGTTCGCCTTCTTCAAGCTATCGCTCTGCAGGAAACCAGCTACGTTTAGGTGGAGCCGTTAATAGTACAAATTATCGTTTTCACGGCAATTTGGATGAAGTGCGAGTATATGATGCAGAACTAACAACTGCTCAGGTCGTGAGCATCATGAACGAAACACACCTTTGTACGAGCGCGCTTGCAGGCTATTTTTCTATTTATCATGATAATGCAGCCGTTTACTGCCTTAGTGAGCCGTTAGCTGTGACCGCGCACAATAGCGACGCTTCTGTGGCTACCAATTATAACGATACGGTCACACTGAATACTCAAACAGGCCATGGTTCGTGGTCCTTAGTGAGCGGTAATGGAACCTTGATCGATTCGACGATAGATGACGGTATTGCCACCTATACCTTTGCATCGAGTGATAATGGCTCAGCGCAATTTTCTCTCTACTACCCAGAAGGCGATAATGGAATAGATATCGATGTTTATGATAGCAGTGCGCGTGATGACGACACCGAGGGCTCCTTATCTTTTTCTGCCACTGGCTTTAGTGTTACCGCCAGCCCATTGACTAATCCACCGCCAGTGCTGATTGATGACCCTATTGATCATCAGCTATCGGCACAAGCCTTTACCGTACATATCGCCGCTTACGGCACCGACCCTGAAAATGGTCAATGTGGCATTATAGAAAACTATACCGGCGATAAAAATTTAACGTTGAGTACTATTTATAGTAACCCTACTACAGGCAATACTCAGGCAGTGGCTGCAAGTAGTATTACATTTGTTGATGGACAGGCATCAACAGCGGTGCAGTACGATGATGTAGGGCAGATTCAACTAAGCCTTACCGACCTAGATGAAGATATCAGTGGTCAGAGTAATACTTTTGTTGTTAAACCCGCTGATTTTGTTGTCGCCATTGATGATAACCCTGCAACTGCTCAAAGTGGCGATGGCTTTATTGCTGCCGGTGCAGCATTTAGTGCCAAAGTGCAAGCGGTGAATGCCGATGGCATTGTGGCGCCTAATTATGGCAATGAAACGCCCCCTGAAAATATTAGTTTGGTACTTGATAGCTTACTTTTTCCTAGTGGTGGCAATGTGGGTTCGCTGAGTAATGCCGGTAGCTTTAGTAAGCAAGCATTGGGTGATAACAATTGGGTTGAGTGCGCAATAGAAAATAGCACCTGTTCGCTACCGTCAGTAGCTACTGTTCGTTATGGAGCCAACGGTACTTATACGATTGTCGATAATATGACTGGGGCATTTAGTTGTAGTAATAGTGTGTTTGGTGATCCACTCGTTGGCGTATTAAAGCGCTGTGAATATATCGCTAATCAAGATAAAGATTACTTTGAGAATGCTGATCTAAGTTGGAACGAGGTAGGGACTATAGCGGTAAATGCACAAGTATCTGACGGCGATTATTTAGGTGCCGGTAATATTACGAGTTCCGAGTCCACCGCGATTGGTCGTTTTTACCCCAGTCACTTCCTATTGGGGTCAAATATGGTCACCAATAGCTGTATCGATTTCACTTATCTTTCTCAACCTGAGCTGAGTATCGCTTATACCTTATCGGCTATTAACGAAGCTGGTGAGGTGGTTCAAAATTACGATGATGGATTAGGGTACCCCGTAGGGAATATTACTTATGTTGCAGAATACGCGAATAATGGTTTCGATATTGCTTCTCGCCTGCAAGTGGCTAGTGCTGTATGGCAAGCTGGGGAATACTCGGTTCTGGATAATAATGCCGTACTCAATAGAGCATCTAACCCAGAAGCCCCATTATTAAATGTACAGTTTGGTGTGCGTATAGACGATGCAGATAGTGTGTTATTGGAGTCTATGACAATGAATGCAGGCACTGATGTTATTTGCGAAACAGATAATAGCTGTAACGCTGGTATAATCGGGACAGGTTCTTTTTACTATGGACGCCTAAAATTGGATTCGGCGTATGGCCCAGAAACGGCCGATTTGCCTGTTAATTTTGCCACAGAATATTGGAACGGAGCCGAATATGTTACGCATCTTTTTGATGACTGCACTTCAATTTCTCGACATAGGGTTTCCTTTAGTGGCGTAGCCATTAGTGCTGATAGTCAATTAACCGTTGATCTCAGTGGAGGAGCGACCACTGCACAGTTCTCTGAATTATCCCCTCTGCTTATCAACTTTAACCAAGGGCAGGCAGGATTGTCTTTTAGTGCTCCGGGTGTTGGTATTGCATTAGACAGCTTTTCTATCGATGTTAATTTGATCGATACCCTCTGGTTAAGCCACGATTGGAGGCAAGATGGTGACGATAATAATGATAATGAACTCCCAGCAGCAACGATACGCTTTAAAAGCTATCGTGGTCATGATCGCATCCTCTATTGGAGACATCAATAAACTTAGACTTATAATCACATCCCTTCTTTTTAATGATTCATTATTGATAAACATCTTTTAAAAAATAATGCCCCCTTTCTCAGAGCTTTAATGTCTTAAAGCATTAGCGACGGATAAATCCATTTGTGTGACACAGGTCACACTCTTGTTTTGTGACACGCATCACATTATTTGTGATGAATGGGCATGCTTATTATTCCAAATAAGCATTAAAAAGCCTGTTTCTTAGCTTGTTGTTGAAATAACCTTTTGACATAATGCTTCAAAATTTGTGACGTACTTAACATATTGAAGTGTTTATAGGTTGTTTTTTGAGCAATTTTTAAGTGAGCAGGCCTACCTTGGTGCTTTTCGTCGTTTTATTTTCTTACTAACAGTATTTACATACAAAACTATAATTGGGGAATTTTCATGACTTATTATAACTGGTGGAACCACGGCGGAAACGAAGGAAACGAAGGAAACGAAGGAAACGAAGGAAACGAAGGAAACGAAGGCAACGAAGGCAACGAAGGCAACGAAGGTAACGAAGGTAACGAAGGTAACGAAGGTAACGAAGGAAGTTGGTGGTGCCCTCCTCATGGTGGAAATGAGGGGAATGAAGGCAACGAAGGTAATGAGGGTAACGAAGGCGACGAAGGAAACGAGGGTAACGAACACCACGAAGAAAATGAAGGGAATGAGGGTAACGAAGGCGACGAAAACAACGAAGGGAACGAAGGCGACGAAAATAACGAAGGGAACGAAGGCGACGAGAATAACGAAGGCGACGAGAATAACGAAGGGAACGAAGGCGACGAAAATAACGAAGGGAACGAAGGCGACGAGAACAACGAAGGGAACGAAGGCGACGAGAACAACGAAGGGAACGAAGGCGACGAAAATAACGAAGGGAACGAAGGCGACGAAGGAAACGAAGGGAACGAAGGCGACGAGAATAACGAAGGGAACGAAGGCGACGAGAATAACGAAGGCGACGAACACGACGAAGGAAACGAAGGAAACGAAGGAAACGAAGGAAACGAAGGAAACGAAGGAAACGAAGGAAACGAAGGGAACGAAGGCGACGAGAATAACGAAGGGAACGAAGGCGACGAGAACAACGAAGGGAATGAAGGCGACGAAAATAACGAAGGGAATGAAGGAAACGAAGGCGACGAGAATAACGAAGGAAACGAAGGCGACGAGCACGACGAAGGAAATGAAGGCAACGAAGGCGATGAGGGCGACGAAGGTGATGAGGGAGATGAGGGCGATGAAGGTCAGTTATACATCGTTGATTCCAACAAGACCCTTGGCACCATCAATGTTGATACCGGCGAAACTAGCGTCATCGGAAACACCGGTGTTCAGTTAACCGATATTGCTTTTGGTAATGGTGATCAGCTATTCGGTATTTCGTTTAATGATCTTTATTCCGTAGACTCTTCAACAGGAGCCACTACGTTCATCGCTGACCTTGGTGTTGGTGGTCTTAATGCGTTAGAAATTAGTGATAATGGCACTGCATACGTTGCGGGTGGTAATGGTCTTTACGAATTAGATCTAACTAACGGTAGTACAGCAAAAGTAGCTGATTTGCCGATTAATTCTGGTGGTGATATTGCGATTATTGGTAATGACCTGTTCATTGTTGGCGATAAAGGCAGTCATTATGGCGCAGACACGCTAGTTAAAGTCGATCTAACAACGAATAGTGTAACTGAAGTGGGTGAATTGACACTCAACGGTCAACCTTTGAATGTAACTTACGGTCTTGCGAGCTCACCAGAAGGTAAGTTGTACGCAATTGATGGTAACGATGTCTACGAAGTTGATACAAATACAGGAGAAGTAACGTTATCGGTCGAAGATTACAGTGGTTTAAGTAATGCATGGGGAGCTGACTATACAGATGGCTCTGACGAAGGGAATGAAGGCGACGAGAACGACGAAGGGAATGAAGGCGACGAAAACGACGAAGGGAATGAAGGCGACGAGAACGACGAAGGTGATGAGGGTGATGAAGGCGATGAGTCTGGTTCTATCTCCGGTCACGTATTTGAAGACGTCAACGACAATGGCATTGACGATGAGGTCTGTGTCTTAGGAGACAATCTTGTTGTTAACGGTGATTTTGAAAGTCACGGTGCACTTCAAAATGGTAACTGGGGTACTTTCGACAATATTGAAGGCTGGGTTGCACTTCAAGACAAGATAGAAATTCAAGAAGGTGCGGTTGGTGGAACAATCAACGCTGCAGATAACGCAGTCGTTGAGCTTGATGCTCATGCCAATGCCATTATTTGTCAGGAGGTGAATGTCACCGAAGCCGGTACTTATCAATTCAGCGTTGATTATGCTATGCGTGGTACTGACACAAGCACTAACGGCTTTACTGTTTACATTGATGGTGTTGCACAGCAAACGGTTTATCCTACGTCGCAAAATATGCAGACGTTAATATTTGAGATCGATTTAGATGTGGGTAATACACGAATTGACTTTAAAGGTGCGGGCACTTCAGACAGCATAGGCACGATTATCGATAACGTTAAGCTTCAGAGTAAAGAGGTGGTAACTGAGCCAGTAGTGGCAGATTTAACAGTCACTTTACTCGACGCAAACGGTGTGCCGGTGCTAGACGGGAATGGCCAGCAAATAACGACGACAACAGATGCCAATGGTGATTATACATTTAGTGGCGTTGCCCCAGGTGATTACACCGTTAAATTTGAAACACCTGATGGGAAAGAGTTCACGACTCAAAATGTTGGTTCTGATGATTCAATTGACTCAGATGCCGATAGTGCAGGCATATCGGATGTTGTAACCGTTGTGGCTGGACAAGAAACTTCAGGTGTAGATGCTGGTGTCGATAGTGCTGACGAAGGGAACGAAGGCGACGAGAACGACGAAGGTGATGAAGGCGACGAAAACGACGAAGGGAATGAAGGCGACGAAAACGACGAAGGGAATGAAGGCGACGAAAACGACGAAGGGAATGAAGGCGACGAAAACGACGAAGGGAATGAAGGCGACGAAAACGACGAAGGCGATGAAGGCGACGAAGGCGACGAAAACGACGAAGGGAATGAAGGCGACGAAAACGACGAAGGCGATGAAGGCGACGAGAACGACGAAGGGAATGAAGGCGACGAAAACGACGAAGGCGATGAAGGCGACGAGAACGACGAAGGGAATGAAGGCGACGAAAACGACGAAGGGAATGAAGGCGACGAAAACGACGAAGGCGATGAAGGCGACGAGAACGACGAAGGGAATGAAGGTGACGAGAACGACGAAGGTGATGAAGGCGACGAGGGTGATGAAGGTAATGAACCTGGGTCAATCACAGGTCAAGTCTTTGACGATGCAAATGAAAATGGCGTCTTTGATGCTGGCACCGAATTGGGCCAAGCGGGGATAGAGGTATCTTTGTTAAATTCTGCGGGTGTTGCTGTGTTAGATGATAATGGTCAACCCATTACAACTTTAACCGATGCGTCTGGTAGTTATACTTTCAGTGATGTTCCTCCGGGTGAATACACGCTTCAGTTTGAGGCGCCAAATGGTCAAATATTTACATCTCAGGATGTTGGTAATAACGATAATATTGACTCTGACGTTAATGCTAACGGCTTAACCGGCGTTTTCACGGTCGATCCTAATCAAGATATCTCCGGCATCGATGCTGGTTTAGATGGTCAGGATGAAGGGAATGAAGGCGACGAGAACGACGAAGGGAATGAAGGCGACGAGAACGACGAAGGGAATGAAGGCGACGAAAACGACGAAGGTGATGAAGGCGACGAAAACGACGAAGGGAATGAAGGCGACGAAAACGACGAAGGTGATGAAGGCGACGAAAACGACGAAGGGAATGAAGGCGACGAAAACGACGAAGGCGATGAAGGCGACGAGAACGACGAAGGGAATGAAGGCGACGAAAACGACGAAGGCGATGAAGGCGACGAGAACGACGAAGGGAATGAAGGCGACGAAAACGACGAGGGCGATGAAGGCGACGAAAACGATGAAGGCGATGAGAATGACGAAGGTGATGAGGGCGATGAAGGTGATGAAAACGCCGCTCCAGTTGCTAATGATGACTCAGCCGACACTTGTTACGACGAAGCCGTTCATATTGATGTGCTTGCCAACGATACCGATGCAGATAGCGATAATCTAACTATCACATCTGTTAATGGCCAAGCTATTAGTGAAGGTGGCCCAGCGGTTAATGTTGCTGGTGTTATGGTGACTTTAGAGTCTGGCAAGCTTGTCGTTGATGGTTCTACCGCCTACGCTGGTTTAGTGGCAGGTGAAGAGGCAACAAAATCGTTTACCTACTCAGTGAGTGACGGCAATGGCGGTGTTGCAACCGCAACGGCAAATGTCACATTTGATGGAGCAACTGATACTTTAGCGAAGGTTGATGCTGAATTAGAAGATGGTTTGGTTGGGTTACAGCTATTAGCAGAAGACTTTAACGTAGGTAATGGCGTGGGTTCGGGAGCATTTACTATTCAGCTATCTGATGCGGATTCTGAAAATGGTGTTTATGCGCAAGCTTATTGCTTAGATTTATTTGCGCCGGTATTGCCGGGTGGTTTTGGTACTGATATCAACAATGCCTTTACTGTTGGAGCCACTTTAGATGTAGCAGATGAAGAATTCTTGAACGATGATCAAGAAGGTTTCTTGAGTCATAACGGCATTAACGGTGAAACAGGCCTCGAAAATTTAGATTTGATTAATTGGATTATTAATCAAGATTTCGAAAATACCGATAATGGTGATGGTACAGGAGAAACCTATACGGGAGCAGAAGTTCAAGGTGCTATTTGGGCACTAACTAATGGTGAGCAATTAGCGAGCTATGGTGAACCTGGTGGTGTGTATGTTGAATCCGCTTTTGGTACTGTCGATAATGCTCAAGAAATTGTCGATCTAGCGCTTGCTAACGGTGAAGGCTTTGAAGCGGGTGAAAATGACTTGGTCGGTGTATTTGTTGACCCAGTTACATCGCCTGGGTTTACTCAACCGTTTATCGTAGGTATTGATCTCTATGATGAAGGCGATTGCTAATCACGGTGATTCTTAAGAGTGTTTAACTCTTAGCCATACAAAACCCTCGCCATTGCTGGCGGGGGTTTTTTCTATAAGTATTAAAAAGTTGTTTTCAATCAAGTGCTAATAGTTCTACTCATATAAAATATCGGCGCTATAATGAAACAATGACAAAGATATAATAAGAGGCATAACTCGTGACTAAAAAAAGCAATTCATCAGATACTTTTCTTCAGGAAGTGTATTTTCCTACGATGATCTATAGCAGCAAATTACACGATGCTGAAGATGTAAATAAGCAGTTGCTGATTGATATTCGAAAGGAACAAGAAAAAGATCGTAAAGGCATTCAACGTTCTAATTTTACCAATCTAGGTGGTTGGCATAGTCATAATAACTTACATAAAGAAAAAGCATTTAAGGTTATTGCTGATAGGGTTAGAGCTACAGCAGCAAAAATTTCAGAAGATTGTGGTTATGATTCTAAATACCGTTTAGGAATTGGAACCATGTGGTCAATTATTAACTCTCCAGGAAGTTTTAATCGTAGTCATATTCATCCAGGCTGCTTATGGAGTGGGGTGTATTATGTGCAGGCGCCTAAAAATTCTGGACATATAGAATTTACTGAACCTAGAACTCAACATTTAATGGATCAAGCAAAATTTGAGCCCGATGCAAAAAGACCAAGACAATGTTGGACCAAGGTGCAGTATGAACCTAAAGCCGGAAAAATGATTATTTTCCCTGCATGGTTGTATCATGCAGTTATGCCAAATCTAGCAGAGGAAGCGACTCAAGAAGATTCTGAGCGTGTTATTATTAGTTTTAATATGTCTCAATACCCAGTTAAAAAATAAATTCTGATTCGGATAGGCTGTTTTGAATTAAAAGCCTCGTTACTGTTATGTCGCGAGGCTTTTTTATGGAATCTAGTAAACGCTTGTCTTATAGAGATAGTAGGTCAAGCCTGATATGGCGATGAGGCTTAATCAGGTCTCATTATATTAATTTTCCCTAAATGCTGAAAAAAGTTGTTCAGAAAGCGGTTTGATAAGGTAGTTGAGTAAGCTTCTTTCTGTTGTTGTAAACATGGTGCTAACCGGTAAACCCGAGCTGATAGTGGCGTCGGTTATCTTTTTTAGCTCTTCTTTTTCTAAGCTAACTTTTACTAAAAAATGTTTTTCTCCTTTTGCTTTATCGTCAGTGATACTGTCTGCAGAGATAAAAAGAACTCGGCCGGTTATTTCTGGCGTCGATTGTTGGTTAAAGGTGTCAAAACGGATCCTCGTTTCTTGTGCAAAATATAATTGTTCAATATCAGCCGGCTTTACTTTTGAGTGGATGATAAAGTTACCCGAGTTAGGCACTATTTCTAATATAGGTTCACCCGCTTTTATTACCGCATTGGTATTGTTAACAATAAGATTATGTACTCGACCGCTAACGGGTGCGGTAATTTCTAGCCGTGTCGCGTCATCTTGAGTGGCGGGTATTTCGGTTTGAACCTTTGCGAGATCTTCCGTTGTCTTTTCAATTTGTTGCCATATTTTTTCCTTAGTTTCTTTGGCTAATTTTTCAATACGCTGAGCGGTTTCATTTAATGTATTTTTTTTCTGTAATTCAGTGACCTTTAACGACTCTAGCTGTGTTAGCACCGTCACTCTATCTCTTTCAGATGTGGTTAGACGAGATTTTGATATAAGCTGTCGATCATAAAGGGCAGTAAGTTCTTCAATCGTTTCATCTAATATGGCCAATTGCTGCTGGCTGGTTCTTCGTTGTTTTTTGAGCGCTTTAATTTCATTCTTCAAACCACTCAGGCGTATTGCTAATTCTTCTATATTAGTTTTGAATAAGTTGGTTTGTGCAGAAAATACAGCTTGTTCAGTGTTAATAATATCTGGATAGTCTATTAGCTGGTTGTTGTCGTATTTGGCTTCGTCTATGATGAAGGTTTCATTGCCTTGAATCATAGTGTTAAGGCGATCTAGAGTTAGTGATAGTTCAAACTCTTGTTTTTTCAAACGAGAAAGTTTTGAATCAATGCTAACGCTATCTAAAATAATAATAGTCTGGCCTTGCTCAACTAAATCGCCTTCTTCAATAAGTAGTTCTTTAATTGGCCCGCCTTTAACGTGTTGTACGGGCTTGTTTTCTCCTATCTGCACAACAGTTCCTTTAGCTGTAATTGCACCGCTGATATTAATTAATGTGGCTGAGAGTAAGGCGGCGATGATGAATGTAATGCACACGACATATCCCGTGCGTATGTGTCGCCTATATTGTTCTTGAAAAAAATGTGCTGACGGATTATCAGATTGATCGTTCATAATATGTGATTCGTTACTTTTGTTAAGGTGAATGCCTATTGTTTTTGTTGTTTTTTGGCTGCATTAACAATATCGCTAGGTGAGCCAAATGCTTTCATATTCCCCTCATGCATAATGAGTAACTTATTAGCTTTCTCTAATAGTTGAGGTCTGTGAGAAACAAAAACTACAATTTTTTGATTTTTTTGTAATAGGCTGATGGTTTGGTTTAAGCGTTGTTCACCTTCACTATCAAGGTTTGAGTTAGGCTCATCTAAAACAACTAAAAAGGGGTTGTTATAGAGTGCGCGAGCAAGTGCAATGCGTTGTTTTTGTCCTGAAGATAACGCTTGACCATTTTCACCTAAGCGCGTGTTATATCCATCATCAAAACTTACAATAAGTTCGTGAACTCCGGCGAGTTCACTGGCGGCGAGTACATTTTCAAAGTCGCTATCTTCACTAAAGCGTGCAATGTTTTCCGTGACTGTGCCATCAAATAGTTCAATTTCTTGAGGCAGATAACCAATATGTTTGCCGAGTTGTTTTCTTGTCCATTGTTGAATGTCAGCACCATCTAAGCACACTTTACCTTTTGCAGCGGGCCAAGCAGCTACTAGGGCTTTGGCTAGTGTTGATTTTCCTGAGCCGCTATGGCCGCTAATACCCAGCACGTCGCCAGCTTTTAATGAACAATGAATGTTGTTGATAATAAATTTACTGTTGTTATTGGGAGCAAAGACGCTGAGTTCGTTTATCGAAAGTGATGCTTTGGGTGCGGGCAATTTATGCTTTTCAATATCGGCATCTTCCTCGAATAGCCATGTTTTAATACTGTCCCAACTATCTCTCGCTCTTACCACACTGGAGTAACTACCTAAAATACTTTCTAAAGGGGCAAGAGCGCGGGATAAAATTACTGTGCAGGCAATAATACTACCGGGCGAAAGCTCGCCTTTAATGACATAGTAAGCACCCAAGCCAAGCATCAAGGATTGGATCATCATGCGTAATGTTTTTGTTGCTGTTGAAAAGCGACCGTTAATATCAGTGCCTTTTAATGCTGTCTTTCTCGTTTCTAAATCACTACTTTGCCAATGCCTATGCATGTTTTCTACCATGCCATTGCCACGTAAAGCGACAGCATTACGTTGAGCGCTTTGTGCTCGTTCACTGGCTTGAATACTTAATGCTGTGGCTTTTTGTAATTGCTCTCGTGAGAGCCTTTCGTTTAAAAAAGCTAAAATAGCCAACACAATGCTAGCGATAATGGCAAAGACCCCTAACATTGGATGTAAACCAAATATAACCAATAAAAATATAGGGGCCCAAGGCAGGTCAAAGAATGCAGCAAACGTTGGAGAGGTTAAAAAGCTACGTAGATTAGTGACGTCAGCTAACGCTTGCTTTTTATCGTGGCTGGGTGATTTTTCGCAGTTATTAAGTACTGCAGTGGTATAGGCTTTTTCAGATAAGGTGTTGGCTGTAATCTCACCATGTGCGTTTAACGCTTGCGATCGAATATAGTCCAGTAAGCCAAAAAATAAATAGAGCAAACTGGTAATTAATAATAAGCCGACAAGAGTAGGGATGTTAGCGCTCGCGAGAACGCGATCATAAATTTGCATCATAAATAAAGGACTGGTTAGATATAGCAAATTTATGATGAACGAAAACAGTATCATAGAGCGCAAACGTCTGAACCAAAAAAAACGCGCTTCTAGGGGTGTTTTAGGCGGGAGCTGAGTGATATTAGGCATGTGAATAGTCGTCATCGGTTACATCTTCCCTAAAAAATACTCCCTGATTATCATTGCTTATTATAGCATTTTAGGGGGATGATTGTGTTTCGAGGCCGGCTTATTCATTGTTAATTTTTCGAAATGGACTGAATGTGCTGTCGTAATTCAGGGAACCCTTCGAGTGAGTCAAAAAAGCGTATTTTTCGTGCGGCTAATGAGTTGTTTGTGGGTAGTTTTTTCACGGTCATATAGGTTGTAAAACTTTCTACCACTTCTTCGTCGCCACCAACGCGTTCGGCATAAGAAGTCACAAAATTGCCATCCAGTTTTGGTGATCCATCTACAGGGTAGTCTAGTGGGCGCTTTCTTCTTGGCGGTTGTTCAACCATATCGCCATCAAAGGATTGCGAAAATAATTCAATAGCATTACGTGTTAGGCAAATGTAATGCCCCATTTCGTGGACTAGTGTCCAGTCTAGTGTTGCGCGCCGTGCTGTTACCGGTCGATGAGAAAGGCGTAAGTTGTTCTCTTTTTCTAATAAATATTTAGCAATTGATAAACGATAGCCCTTTCTTCCAATATCGTTTTCACCGTCACCACTAAATTGCCCAGCCCAACGGCGGCCCGCCATCACATTGAACTGTATGATGCCTTCTCTATATTGAGGGGGGAAAAGGGCTTTAATGCGTTCCCAGCCCAGTACGCCGAGCTGTTGTGAATGTGTGTCGGGAGTATATTTGTCGTGTAGTCGTTCTTTTTTTATTTCGAATACGGCGTGATAACGACCATTAAATAATTCATATTCTTCATTACTTGCTATAGCCATTGCAGATGCAAAAGAAGAGATTAATAGTCCAAAAAGCAATATGTTCTTTCTTAATAAAAAAACGAGTAGTAGACGATAAAGTGGCGACATAATGAATAATCTTTTGGTGGGTGGTGTAATACAGTCAATAACTTATGGCTGTAAAGGAGTATAAAGCATATTTGCCTTAAAACAGCGTATAATTACCGGAATGGTTTATACTTTTACGAGTGAATTCAGATTCTAGTAAATCTGGTATTTGATAACTAATAATATAGGAGCCTCTAACTAACCTCGAATGACTTCTGCGTGAGTCAAAAATTCGCTTAGGCAAGGCGGGCTTCGTCGCTAATGGCCGTCGTCCTTAGCAAGAAGTCCAACGCAGCATAAGCGAATTTTAGCCACGCCCTTCGGGGCTTTCAGGCGCTACCAATCTCTGCGTTGTCTCTTTTGCTAAGGTCTAGACATTAGCGTCAAAAGACGCCTTGATCTCGGCAGCGTCTGAAAGCCAGCAGTTATCCGAGGTTAGTTAGAGACTCCTATAGCTTATTTTACCTGAATCTTAGGTGAAATCTTGTTGATTTTTTATAACAGTTTTTACATGATCCATCGAGTATTTAGTGGACGTAACTAACAAAGTAATGATGTATTTATGCGCTTCTTTTTAATGGCTTTTCAAACAAAATATTCTGTATGTATACGGGCTATGCGGGTACATTTAGTATTGCTTATTGGTCTTCCATTTGTGCTTGTCGCTTGTGTTGGTCAACCGCCCGAAGAGCAAAGTGAGCTTGCGCTTAAGTCGGTTAACACTTCTTTGCCAAGTTTAGAAAAGAGCCAGGTACAGTGGCAAGATATGCATTATTTAGCAGGAGATGCCGAGCCTTGGTGGAAGCAATTTGATGATCCGGTACTGCATGATGTTGTTAACTTGGCTTTGGAAAATTCTAAAGATATTGGACTTGCTGCTGCTCGATTGGATGAACTGGTGGCGACCGCTCGAGGGTCGCGGGCTGGGCTTTTTCCAACAGTCAATTTAGATGCGCAAGCAGGGGTTAGTAGTACAGATTTGGAAGAGGGTGGGTTGCAGTCTAATCCCAATAGGGTAAACACAGCATCTGCTGATTTCGTATTGGCATGGCAGTCGGACTTGTTTGGGCAATTGCGCAATTTATCGGGCGCGGATAAAGCGCGGCTTCAAGGGCAGTCTTCGAGAGTGCGCGATACTCAGCGTGTCATTGTTGGGCAGGTAGTGCAAAACTATTATCAATTAGTGAGTACTCGTAAGAGAATTGAGCTAACAAAAACCAGTGTTGAACGCCGTGCAGAGAATGTTGAACGTATTAACCAGCTGCTAATTCAAGGCTATGCGACAGCACTTGATAAGACGAGAGCTGATAGCCAGCTCTATGAAGCTAGTGCATTGTTGGCTCAGCTTGAGCTGGAAGAGGTGAGACTACTTAATCAATTGTCAGTTTCGGTGGGCGTGGATGGTGTTACTATGCGACAGCACGTTGTCAATACCGGAGAATTGATTGTTCCCGCAAAAACAGCGCCTCTTCCTTCTATTCCCTTACTTATTCAGCATCGGCCCGACTTGCGTGCAGTGGAGCGAGATTTGGTTGCTGCGGCATACAATGTGAACGCTTCGACGGCGGCTTTGTATCCTACATTGGGTTTTCGAGTAGAGTTAGGCAAAGCACCGGATGGTGGAACAACCGGTGCATTTCCGGCGTTAGATGTTATTACCGGTGGGATATTGACTAATCTGGCAATGCCTATTTTTGGTCGAGGTCGTTTGTTGGCGGCTATTGATGCGAGTTCGGCACGCTTACAGCAAGCGCATAAAACCTTTGAGCTAACGGCGCTTCGGGTTATGAGTGAGTTAGATACATCAATTGTATCAATTGATAAAAACCGCACGATCTATGAGCAGCGTTTATTAGCATCGGGGAGTGCAAATGAAGCGGCTGAGCTTTCTAAAGAACTCTTTAAAGCCGGTGAGTTAGATTACACCTCGGTTATCTTGGCAGAACAAACGCGGGTATCTTCAGAAACGAGTGCCATTACTGCTCAGCAAGCCTTATTGATTGCCTATATCACCTATTTATCAGCCGTTGCGCCGGCTTGGTAGATTGTTTAAAGCGATAATGATTGTTGAGCGATAGATTCTATATTGGTCATCGATATGATGTGCGCGTCAATCAACCATAAGCCTCGGCATTTTTGTAACTTAACAATATTTTCATCACTGAGTTGAGTCAGTTTTTCCACATCAATGATCTTGAATGGACTGGTTTTTCTTTCGACACCGTCTTTATCTGTAATGATTAATTGGGTCTCTTTGAATAAGCCAATAGCGTCGATAGTTTGCACAATGGTGCTGGTTGCTTGAATTTGCTCATCAAAAATTTTGCATTGCTTAATAGCTTGGTTGAGTGTTTCAGTATTCTCCCCTTTCTCATCAAATAAACGATAGTCAGCGCTATCTGTAGACTTGTTGTTTTTAATTGCTTTGGCATCGACATAAAGCAGTTGCTTTTCTTCTTCATTGATTTGAGCTAGTGCGAAAGGGTAGCGCTTAGCTGCAAGAGGGATGTAGTGGTTGTTTTTCCAGCGTCCTTGTTTTACTAAGGTGTTTTTTTGAGGGGAAAACCCTGTGATTGCAATAGGCATGGGTTTGTCTGCGGGCGAAAATACAATGGGGAGTGTTTTGCAAACAAATTTACATTCGCTAACACTAATGGGTATCAGTTGTAGTGTCTCTGCCATTTTTCCCCATGCGATGGGGTCAACTGACATATCTGACATATCTTTGCGATTGACCAGCTGCATATCTTGATAAGCAATATCGCCATACTTAAAGGGGTTGCCCATGTTTTTTTCCTCTTGTTTTTACATTGTTAATGTTGAACAGATATAGTGTGATGAATGTTTGTTATACGTTACTTAATATCATAGCTTACTCTTATTCTGTTTGTTGAGGTATCTCTTGCATACTGTGCAGCATCGCTCTAGCCGAATTAGAGAGTGTGCGATGGCGATGATGAAGGCAGCCTAATTGACGAATTATTGAAAACTCTTCGATGTGTAGAAGTTCCAAACTATTATCTATCATGATTTCTGGGAGCACGCTCCAGCCGAGCCCAACCGCTACCATCATTTTGATCGCATCTAAGTGATTACTCGTCATCGCGATATTAAGTTGGCGTTGCTTAGTATTAAATTGTTGCAGTATCAATTGGGTGGTGCGTGTGCTCATGTTGGGCAAAATCACCGGATAGGAAAGTAGCTCAGCAATGGATGGTTGTACTTGTCTTTTTTTTGCCTTCTGTAATAAAGGGTGTTGTGGATTAATGACTATCTGAAGAGGGTCATGCCATAGTGTATGGTACTGAATGTCATTGTTTACGATGTCATCGTTATGTGACGGTAGTGTGGTAATGGCTAAGTCGCACTTATCTTGTAATAGCAGAGACTCAGCATGCTCAGAATCAATAAATTGAAGTTGTAAATGCACGTCTGGATAACGTTGACGGTAACTCTTCAAAATAGGGGGTAGTCGATGAATGCCGATATGATGGCTGGTTGCCAGACGTAATTCACCGTTCACAGTATTGTTTGATGCCGACATATAGCGTTGAGTGTCGTCAATCGCATTAATAATGCTTTGAGCTCTGGGTAGCAATCGCTGTCCAGCTTCGGTGAGGTGAACCTTGCGGGCTATACGGTCAAATAGTATCTGACCTATGTGTTGCTCTAATAAAGCAATACGTTTGCTGATGGCAGATTGTGTGATGTGTAAGCGTTCGGCAGCGGAAGAGAATGAATGCTCTTCCGCTGCGATGACAAATGCACGTAGTAATTGAATATCCATACGTTCATTCTCTTGCATTCCTATTTGGAATGCAAGGTGAGAAAAAGATGAATTTGTGTTGTGATTATGGAGAGCGTAAAATTTCTTTATTGTTTAAATAAACGCTTTGTGTGAAATCTATCTACGCAAAGAGTGATGAATATTCTTGTGAGGACAAACCCAATGACTGCAAAAACACTTTACGATAAATTGTGGGAAGCACATTTAGTCAAGCAACGTGATGATGGATCTGCGTTAATTTATATCGATCGCCATATCGTTCATGAAGTGACCAGCCCTCAGGCTTTTGAGGGTTTGCGGATAGCGGGCCGAAAACCTTGGCGAGTGGACAGTATCTTGGCGACACCAGATCATAATGTGCCAACGACTTCAACTGAGCGAGCATCTGGCGTGCAGGGTATTGAAGACCCTGTCTCCAAAATTCAAGTCCAAACGCTAGATGATAATTGCGATAGCTTTGGGATAACAGAATTTAAAATTAATGATCGTCGCCAAGGTATCGTGCATGTTATCGGTCCAGAGTCGGGTGCTTGCTTGCCGGGAATGACAGTGGTTTGTGGAGATTCGCATACAGCAACTAATGGTGCCTTGGGCGCTTTAGCGCATGGTATAGGTACCAGTGAAGTTGAACATGTATTGGCGACGCAATGTCTTGTTGCGAAAAAAATGAAGAATATGCTCGTTAAGGTCGATGGCACATTGGGTAAAGGTGTCACGCCAAAAGATGTTGTCTTAGCGATTATCGCTAAAATTGGTACCGCCGGCGGTAATGGTTGTGCTATTGAGTTTGGTGGGCAGGTATTTCGCGATATGTCGATGGAAGGCCGCATGACGGTGTGTAATATGGCGATTGAAGCTGGTGCGCGCGCTGGGATGGTGGCTGTTGATGACACAACGATTGATTATGTAAAGAATCGTGATTTTGCCCCCAAAGGTGATGACTGGGAGGCTGCAGTGAGTGCATGGCGAAAGCTATCCAGTGATAGCGATGCCGTTTTTGATCGTGTGGTTGAACTAAACGGTAATGATATTATTCCACAAGTAAGTTGGGGGACTTCTCCCGAGATGGTGGTTTCTGTATTGGATCTTATTCCTAATCCAGAAAATGAGACGGATGCTGTGAAAAAAACAGGGATGGAGCGGGCGCTAGATTATATGGGGTTAGCAGCGGATCAGGCGATTACCGATATACAGTTGGATCGTGTTTTTATTGGTTCATGTACTAATTCACGTATAGAGGATATGCGTGCTGCGGCCAAGGTTGTAGAGGGGCGAAAAAAAGCAGCATCAATCAAAGAGGCCATAGTGGTGCCGGGTTCAGGTTTAGTGAAAGAGCAAGCTGAAGCTGAAGGACTGGATAAGATATTTATTGCTGCAGGCATTGAATGGCGAGAGCCGGGTTGCTCAATGTGTTTGGCTATGAACGCTGACAAGCTAGGCGCTGGAGAGCATTGTGCCTCTACTTCAAATCGAAATTTTGAAGGTCGTCAAGGTTATGGTGGTCGTACGCATTTAGTCAGTCCAGAAATGGCGGCTGCAGCCGCTATTGCTGGTCATTTTGTGGATGTACGTGACTGGCTGTAGTTTGTAATTACAAATACATACTTATGGATTAACCGTTAATAAATATAGATAGAGTAAACACGATGAAAGCATTTACTATACATAAAGGTATTGCCGCGCCAATGGATCGCGCGAATGTCGATACGGATATGATCATTCCCAAGCAGTTTTTAAAGTCTATTAAACGTAGTGGTTTCGGCAAAAATTGTTTTGATGAATTGCGTTATTTAGATGAAGGGCAACCGGATCAATCCTGTGATGGTCGGCCATTAAATGATGAGTTTCCCTTAAATTTTGCGCGTTATCAAAACGCGTCTGTTTTATTGACGCGTGAAAATTTTGGTTGTGGATCTAGCCGTGAGCACGCGCCGTGGGCGTTGGATGATTATGGATTTCGTGCCATTATTGCACCGAGCTATGCTGATATTTTTTATAACAATTCGTTTAAAAACGGTTTGTTACCGGTTATTTTGGATGAAAAAATTGTCGATCAATTATTTGATAAAATGTACGACGAAGAAGGTTATGAGCTTACTATCGATTTGGAAAAATTATGTGTTGTCACCCCTAAAGGTGAGCGTTTTTCTTTTGAGTTAGATGAGTTTCGTCGACATTGCTTGCTAAATGGTTTGGATGATATTGGCTTGACCTTAGAAGATGCTGATGCGATTCATGCCTATGAAGATAAGCTAAAAGCGCAGTCACCTTGGCTGTTTAATGCGATTAAGAGTTAGCTTTGCTTGCTATATTGAGGCAGGTTTGTCATGACGAGTGTCTCCTTTGTGTGTGATGCCGTCTAAAAAATAGAAACTGAGAAAATACTATGTCAAAAAAAATTCTTCTTCTAGCCGGTGATGGTATCGGCCCAGAGATTGTTAATGAAGCTGTCAAAGTGCTTGATAAGCTCAATGAAAAGTTTTCACTGAATATTCAGTACGAACACGGGTTAATGGGTGGTTGTTCTATTGATGCATATGGTGTGCCGCTTACCGATGAGACTATTAGCAAGGCCCGGGCGAGTGATGGTATTTTGTTGGGCGCGGTTGGTGGGCCTAAATGGGATACGCTAGATCGTGCTATTCGCCCCGAAAAAGGGCTGTTAAAAATTCGTGCAGAGCTGGATTTGTTTTCCAACTTACGTCCTGCCATTTTATACCCTCAGCTAGCGGATGCCTCTTCATTAAAAAGAGAATTGGTTGAAGACTTAGATATTCTTATTGTTCGCGAGCTAACCGGTGGTATTTATTTTGGTGAGCCACGCGGTGTGCGAACACTAGATAATGGTGAGCGTCAGGGATATAACACCTTGGTTTACAGCGAAAGTGAAATCGAACGTATCGGTCGTAATGCTTTTGAAATTGCGCAAAAGCGAGGTAAGCGTTTGTGTTCTGTCGAAAAGGCTAATGTGTTAGAAGTCTCTGGATTGTGGCGCGAGGTGATGGAGGGATTGGCGAGCGAATATCCTGATGTCGAACTATCGCATATGTATGTTGATAATGCTGCAATGCAGCTCGTACGAGCGCCGAAGCAATTTGACGTGATTGTTACGGGCAATTTGTTCGGAGATATTCTATCAGACTGTGCTGCTATGTTGACTGGATCAATTGGTATGTTGCCATCGGCTTCTCTTAATGCAGATGGTTTAGGAATGTATGAGCCGGTACATGGTTCGGCGCCTGATATTGCGAATCAAGGCATTGCTAATCCATTAGCGACTATTTTGTCGTTAGAGATGCTGTTGCGTTATTCGCTCGGAATGTCAGAAGCCGCAGACGCTATTGCTCAAGCCGTTGGGCAGGTGCTTGATCAAGGTTTGCGTACTGCTGATATTCTTCCACAAGGTGAAGCTGGTGATATGATAAGGGTAAGCACATCTGAAATGGGTGATGCGGTGGTTCGAGCGTTAGCTTAACACTCTTTGTAAGCAATCAAGTGTATTGATACTCAATACACTTTTCATGTCAATAAATGTCGGCCACCCCTTTGGGTGGTTTAGCAAAACGTCGATAGACCCATTGGTATTGTTCGGGTGCCAACATAATACTTTTTTCTATTGCTTGATTGAGCGCTCCTGCCGCCTCAATAGCATTTTTCGTATCTATCCCTTCGATTGAAGAAAAACAAACTTCATATCCTTTCCCGTAGGGTAAACGTATCACTGTGGCAATTAATACCTCAGATGCATTATATCTTGCCAGCGTGTGCGTCAATTTACCGGTGAGTGCGGGTCGTCCAAAAAATGGGGCATACACACCAGCGTCTTCCGAAGGTAAGTGATCAGAGAGTACCGCAACCACATGATTGTTTTTTAATGCTTTTAACGCTTTACGTACGCCTAGTTTGTTAGCGGCGAACATTTTTGTGCCTACGCGGCTGCGGCTATCAAAAATAATTTTTTCAAAAAGTGGCGAATTAATAGGACGATACATAGCGCCAAAGGGGTAGTGCTGAGGGATGCAAAAGTTAAGCATTTCCCAATTTCCCTGATGAGGTAGTACGACAACGACGCCGTTGCCTTTATCATGTGCAGACTGCAATAATTCGGGATTAGTTATGTTTACTTTGCTGGATAAAAAGCTGGGGTTACGAAACCATACATAAGCAGATTCCATAAACCATTTGCCGGCCTCTATAGCCGTTGCTCGTAAGCGTTGTTGATGTTCCTTAGTTGTTTCGTCAGGAAAGCAAACGCTAAAGTTAGTTAATGCGATATGTTGGCGTTTTTTATTGCAGCGGATCAATAAAAGGCCCAAATAGTGGCCAATACCTTGGGACCAACGAAGTGGCAAAAATGCAAAAGGCGTTGCTAGGCAAAAAATCAAAAGGCGTTTAAATGTATGCATGGGGAAGCGGTTGTTAGCTGCGTGTGTGTGGGCTAAGTCGTTAATTGGGAGAATATTAACACAAAAGTGATGAATGCCCGCTTAAGTGCTTGGTTTTTAAGCCTTTCGGTTTGTTATCGTAGCGTTCTAAGGTAAACTGCAAGCTTCATTTTAAGCGTGTAGAGCGCTTATGATTATTGTTTTTGAGCGTTAGGATGAGAATAAGGTAATGAAAGTAGGTTTTGTTGGTTGGCGTGGCATGGTGGGTTCAGTATTAATGGGTCGTATGATTGAAGAAAACGACTTTGCAAACATTGAGCCTGTTTTTTTTACAACCTCAAATGTGGGTGGTAAAGGCCCTGACATTGGCAAAACCATTGATGCACTGAAAGATGCTAGCGATATTGCCGAACTTGCAAATATGGATGCCATTATTTCTTGTCAGGGAGGTGATTACACGCAGTCAGTTTTTGCTCCTTTACGTGCTTCAGGTTGGCAAGGGTATTGGATTGACGCAGCATCTTCATTGCGTATGGCCGATGACTCCATCATCGTACTGGATCCTGTCAATGCTTCAGTTATTGATGCTGCGCTTAACGACGGCGTTAAAAACTTTATTGGTGGTAACTGTACCGTGAGTTTAATGCTTATGGCGATAGGCGGGCTCATTAACGCTGGTCATGTAGAGTGGGTTTCAGCGATGACCTATCAAGCCGCTAGCGGTGGTGGTGCTCGTCATATGCGAGAGTTGATTGCTCAAATGGGTGCGCTGCGCGATACCGTAGCAGATGAACTGTCGGATCCGGCTTCGGCTATTCTTAATATTGATCAGGCAATTGCCGATAAAATGCGTGATGGTAGTTTGCCACAAGACAATTTTGGTGTGCCGCTTGCGGGTAGTGTTTTGCCTTATATCGATAGCGAGCTAGATAATGGTCAGAGCCGTGAAGAATGGAAAGCGGATGCCGAAACTAATAAAATTGTTAGCGGTACATCTGCAACTGCCGAACACATACCTGTCGACGGGATTTGTGTTCGTGTAGGGGCTATGCGTTGTCACAGTCAGGCATTAACCATCAAGCTTAAGAAAGACCTGCCGATGGATGAGATCGAATCGTTACTTGCAAATGCTAATGATTGGGTAAAAGTTATTCCCAACCATAAAGAAGATAGTTTGGCCGCGTTAACGCCAACAGCGGTAACGGGAAAGCTGTCTATTCCAGTGGGCCGTTTGAGAAAAATGCATATGGGTCCAGAGTACCTAAGTGCATTTACTGTAGGTGATCAATTGTTGTGGGGAGCGGCAGAGCCTCTACGTAGGATGCTGCAAATTTTGCTTAACCGCTAAATCGGAGTAGTAAGCTACACTTAATGGTGAGTAGTATGATCTGCTCACCATTTAAAAGTGCGGTATGTTGTTGGTTTTTTTAAGTAGAGTTTTGGGATGTTTATGGATTCAGTGAATATAGCTATTGTTGGTGCAACGGGCGCTGTTGGAGAAGTGGTCGTAGAACTGCTAGGAAAAAGTACTTTACCCGTCGATCAGCTTCATTTGTTGGCAAGTGATCGTACGGCTGGAACGAGCTTAATGTTCCGCAATAAATCGATTATGGTGAATTTGCTTGATGCTTTTGATTTCTCTCAGGCTCACTTGGCTATTTTTGTCGCAACAGATGGCGTTTCTCAAGAGTACATTCCTAAAGCGCAATCAGCCGGTTGCTTAGTGATAGATAATAGCCAAGCATTTTCTGACCCTCTTGTGAATGATTGCGCAAAGCTGGTTATTCCGGGTGTTAATAGTGATCAATTAGCATCGAACGAAAAACCGGAAATTGTGGTCAATCCAGATAGTACAGTGGTTAGCTTGTGGAATGTACTCAAGCCTATTTATGATGCTGTGGGTATCCAGCGAATTAACGTAAGTACTTACGATTCGGTATCACGTTTGGGTAAAAAAGCAACGCATGAACTCGCGACACAAACGGCCAGTTTATTAAATGCTCAGGGTGCGGATCCTAAGTTTTTTTCTCAGCAAGTTGCTTTTAATGTGTTGCCGAATGTCGGTAAATTAGATGAAAGCGGCCATTCTGATGTCGAGCAACGTATAGTGAGGCAAAGTCAGGCTGTAGTTAACGATTTTCAATTGCAGGTCAATGCTACTTGTATTCAAGTGCCGGTTTTTTATGCAGACGGTATTTCCGTTAATATTGAAACGGGTGACCCCATCGATGCTAATGAGGTAAGGGCTCTTTTGGAAAATCATCCACAAATCAAAGTGTTAGACAATGCTGAACAAGAAGGGTTTGCAACGCCAGTGACTTCTGCAGCAGGCAACGATAGTATTTTTGTAAGCCGTATTCGTAACGACATGGGGCACCAAAGAGGCTTAAACCTTTGGATAGTCGCAGACAATGTTAGACGTGGGGCTGCAGTAAATACGATACTTATTGCACAAGAGTTGAAAAAAAGCTATTTATAATGAATACTTAGCGGTGATAGTGAAAGTTTATTCGAGCTTTTGCTGTATTAAGTATACGTAAGACGAGTCTGTAAATATTGAGTGTGTGGGTTGGGCTGTGAGTCGCCTAATATGCTGAGTGTTTACCACTAATTAAAAAATAAGATATAAAAATGATTAGAAATTCACTAGTCAAGGGTAAATTCATGCAGTTGCGTCAGCTAAGCACACTCATTGTTATTTTGGTCAGCTTATTTACCTCCTCATTAAGTGTTGCGTTGGGGTTAGGGGATGTGACACTAAACTCTTCTTATAACGAGCCGCTTAATGCTGAGATTCGAATTCTTCAGGCTCAAGAACTATCAGAAAATGAAATATTTGTTAACCTCGCATCCAGTGAAGACTTCGAGAGGATTGGGTTGGATCGCGATTTTTTTCTTAGTAGTCTTAAATTTGAAGTTGTCCTTGATGATCCAAATAACCCTTATGTAAAAATCAGTTCTCGCCAGCCTGTTCAGGAGCCTTATCTTAATTTTTTGGTAGACATGCAATGGCCTAGCGGTCGTCTATTGCGTGAATACACGCTATTACTCGATTTGCCTGTTTTCGAAGCTAGTGAGAGTGTTTCAGAGTCATTAAAAGTACCAACTACACAAACGCTTGAGCCAGAACTGATCGAAGTTGTTGAGCCACTTACGGATACTGTCTCCGAGCAGTCAATATCACCACAGCCTTCAGCAGAGCCAGCTCTGCTTAAAGAGGCTAATAATTTAGAGCGAGATTTAGCGCCAAAAACCACTGTAGCGCCTCCTAAATTTTCGACAGCTAGTGAAGCTGCTGACGACTTTATTAAGCAGCTATCAAAGCAAGCAGCAGAAAGAAAGTCTTCCTTTTCTATAGAGCCAAAAGCATCAGCTAGAAAAACGAAAAATGTAAGAGTTATTGATCAAAAAACTGTGAGTGCTTCTACTCCTCAGGCTGAATCACCGGCCTTGATCAAGAGTTCGACAGTACCGAAACTTTCGTCAGTAAAGGCAGAGCGTCAGAGTAATGCGTTGCCTCTTAAAGAATTAACAGTGGGGGATGGCGACACTTTATGGGCATTAGCCTTAAAAATGCGTCCCGACAGAAGTGTTAGCGTACAGCAAACGATGCTTGCTATTCAGCAAAGTAATCCGGACGCTTTTATTGGCAATAATATTAATATGCTGAAAAAAGGCCAAGTGCTACGAGCTCCGACTTTATCAGATATCCAAAAAAACAGTGCAGGTGATGCAGTGGCTGCGGTTAAGCAGCAAACCGAAACATGGAAACAAAAGTCTCAAAAACGACCAGTATTGTCAGCAGTGTCGCCAAATCTCATTGATCCCCCAGCTCCCGAAAAGCAAGAGGGAAGGGTTACATTGGGAGCCGTTAAATCTTCTAACAGTTCTGAGCGTATAGGAACTAATGGTCAGCAAGGCGTTAATGAATCATTGCAAAACGAACTTGCTATTGCCGAAGAGGAGTTAGATCGCTCCTCTAGAGAAAACGCTAATTTGAAAGAAAAAATTGATGAATTGGAAAAGCAAATACAAACACTAGAGGAAATAGTGTCTGTCACCAATGATCAGTTGAAAGCCTTAGAAGCAATTTCTACAAGTGCAAGTAGTCAAACTGACGTGATGCCTTCTTCCCAAGAAGAAAGCTTAGCTGGAGATAACTCGAATTCTGTTGTTCAAACTGATAGCAACTCGAGTGTTGATGGGTCTTCTAAAGCGTCAATGGGCGATTTTTTATCGCGTAATTTACTCTATATCGCTGCCGTTTTATTAGTCATTGTTCTGCTGATTCTATTTTTAATTCGCTCTAAATCTAATGCCTTAGACGAAGATGAATTTGATGAGGACTCCTCTTTTATTCCTCTAGATGAGGAGTTGAATGAATATAAGGAGGCAGAATTAGAAGACATAGCAGAGTTGGATGATGTAGCGCTGGATGAGTTGTCTCATGAAGAAGATATTGAGGCTCAAACTGACGATGCTGTGTCCGAGGCCGAAATTTATATTGGTCTGGATCAACTTGATAAAGCAGAGGGGTTATTACAAAGAGAGATACAGCAAAATCCAGGTAATGCAGAAGCTCGCCTTGCACTCTTAAGTCTTTATGTTAAATCTAGTAATACAGAGGCATTTGATGATCAATATGCTCAATTAATCCCGTTGGGTGATCAGTCTGCAAATGATAAAGCGCACGCTATGCGTGAAGAACTTGATGTCGACGGTGATTTTGATGTCGATAATTATTCTTTGGGTGAAAATAATAGTGAGTTATTAGAAGCGGAAAATTTAATAGGCGATTTGTCAGATATTGATGACGAGGAAATTCTATCAGAACTAGATGAGCAATTAAGTACGGATGATGATGTTGGTCTTGGTGATTTTACCAACGAGTCCACTGATTTAATCAACTTAGAGCTAGATGATGAGTTGTTAGAGCTGGATGTTGAAAATAGCAATCTTGAAGATGTACAGGATTTAGATGAGGAGTTATCTTTAGAAGATGAGTTGTTGGATTTTGATTTAGATGCTGAATTGTCGGATGTCGGTGATAGTTTTGAAGAGAGTTCTTCTGGGCATGTTGCTGAAGTAACAAATGAAGATGATAGTCATCTTGAAGATGTGAGTCTTGAAAAAAGCGAGGTACAAGATTTAGATCTAGATGAAGACTTTTTAAGTGATATTGATTTGTCGTTAGATATTGATGATGAAAACTCTTCACTTGTGAATTTAGATAATGATTTAGTTTCAGGTGAACTTGATAGCGAAGTGACTCTGACAGAGACTCAGCTAGATAACCTTTTAAGCGAAGATAACGACACTTCTTTAGAAAAAGAATTATTAAGTAATGATGAAGAGTTAGACTTGGAAGTGTTAGATTTGGAGGAAACATTCGACTCCTTAGATAGTGAGCTTGCCTTAGAAGACCTCAATCTAGAAGAGCCGGTCGAGGCTGTAGAAGAAGCTGATAGTGTGATTTTGGAAGAGACGTCTTTGAGTGATAAAGGTGATGACGATCTGGCGCCTTTTGACATTCAAAAAAATGAAAATACTGAGTTTGATTTAGATTTGCCGCCGGATGATGTTGATATGGCGTCTCTCGATCAAGAGCTTGATGAAATGTCAGCCTTGTTTGACGAAGAACCTCTTGATCAAAATATACTAGAGACTGAGACTGAGACTGAGACTGAGACTGAGACTGAGACTGAGACTGAGACTGAGACTGAGACTGAGACTGAGACTGAGACTGAGACTGAGACTGAGACTGAGACTGAGACTGAGACTGACGCGCTTGATGGGTTAGAAGATTTCTCTCTTGATGTATTGGATGATGAGCTGGATCTTTCAGAAGATGAGAATGATGAATTAAGCTTGCCAGTTGATATTCAAGGCATCGAAGAAGACATTGATGATGAATTTGAAACGGTAGACGGTGAAGTTGATACCAAGCTAGATCTTGCGCAGGCTTACCTCGATATGGGTGACTTAGAAGGTGCTGAAGATCTTCTCAAGGAAGTGATGGAAGAGGGTGACGAAAATCAAAAGTCGGCTGCTGAAAAATTACTTCAAAACATTTAGTTAAGGCAAATTATCTAAAAACACCATTACCATGAAGTTAGTTACATAAAAACGATCGCATTGGCGGTCGTTTTTTATTGGGGTAAATAATTTTCTTGTTTGGTAGGTGTTATTTAGTCATTTATTGATTATTGAAAATATGCAAAAACAAATAAAGCCATACCGCCGCAATTGTGACATCGCAATGACTGATGGCTTTCCAGAAGGGATGCACCGTATCGCTTTAGGTATTGAATATGTTGGGCATGTATTTCATGGTTTTCAATCGCAACCTCACGATGCTAATACAGTGCAGACAGCATTAGAGAATGCATTGTCTTCAATTGCTGATGAATCGATTACCTTGGTTTGCGCTGGCCGTACCGATGCGGGTGTGCATGCGACTAACCAAGTGGTTCATTTTGATACTATAGCCGTGCGTGGAGAAACGGCATGGTTAAGAGGTGCAAATGCGAAGCTACCCGACGGAGTATCAATTCGTTGGGCGCAAGAAGTTTCGCCCTTTTTTCATTCTCGTTTTAGTGCTCTGCACAGAACGTATCGTTATGTTATTTATAATACAGTGACGCATTCAGCGTTGCTAAAACACTTCGTGACTTGGGATAGGCGACGACTGGATATGCAGGCAATGTATGAAGCCAGTCAGGCTTTGGTGGGGCACCATGACTTTAGTGCTTTCAGGGCATCGCAATGCCAAGCTAAAAATGCGGTGCGAAACATTCACTACATTACACTATCGCGCCAAGATGAATTTATTATCTTAGAAATTCAGGCAACGGCATTTTTGTACCATATGGTGAGAAATATCGTTGGTGTATTAACGGCGATTGGTGCTGGTGATCACCCCGTTTCTTGGGCTCAAGAAGTTTTAGAAGGAAGGGATCGACAAGCTGCTGGCGTGACAGCGCCCCCAGATGGGCTGTATCTTGTCGATGTGTGTTACGAGAAGACGCATAATCTATCATTAAGACCCAAAGGGCCTTATTTCTTAGCATCGTGAAGTCTGCTAACATGGTTATCTATTAAGTTGATTGTTATTTACTGGGCGTGGATTTGTTTACAGGCTATATAGTTGTTTCTACTTTTCTTTATGGCTTATCAATACCCCAACGACTATGCTCCCAGCTTCTGATTGAATGGAAAACCTTTAACTGTGCAAGACCACTTGTTTATTCCTCGCGTAAAAATATGCGGTATTACCTGCGTCGATGATGCATTAGCCGCGGTTAATGCCGGTGCAGATGCTATTGGGCTGGTTTTTTATCAGCCTAGCCCACGTTATGTGGATGAGCATACGGCGTCTCTTATTGCTAATCGTGTCGGCCCCTTTGTTACCGTAGTAGGCCTGTTTGTGAATGCTAGTAAGGCAGAAATCAATCATGTGTTAGAAACGGTAGATCTACACGTTTTACAGTTTCATGGTGATGAGTCGGCAGAATTTTGTGAGCAGTTTCATCGCCCTTACATGAAAGCTATTCGTATGAAGCCTGATCTACAGCTTAAACGAGCAATCGAGTCGTACTCTAGTAGTGTGGGCGTATTACTTGATGCTTATAGAAAAGGTGTGCCTGGCGGCACCGGTGAAACTTTTGATTGGGGAAGGGTTCCTGTCGGTGATGAGAGTTTGCCCCCCATTATTCTTGCGGGAGGCTTAAATCCCGTTAATGTTGCTGATGCGATTAATGCGACTTCTCCTTATGGTGTTGATGTGAGTGGCGGAGTTGAAATTGAGTCTCATGATGCGGCAGGTAAAAAAGATAAAGCAAAAATCGCTCGTTTTATAGCGAATGCAAAATCAATACAATAATAGTTTGTGATGCAATGTATTAGCATTGCGATTTAAGTAATGTGGAGTGATCTCTCAGTGAATGATTTAACAAATGTTGCAGATATAGACTTTTCCAGTTTTCCTGATAATACAGGGCACTTTGGTATTTATGGTGGTCGATTTGTCTCTGAAACTCTAATATCGGCTTTAGATGATTTGGCGGCTATGTATCAGCGCCTTAAAAATGATGCGTCTTTTCAGGCTGAGTTTGATAAAGATATGGCGCATTATGTGGGGCGCCCATCGCCGCTTTATCATGCAGAGCGTTGGAGTAAAAAAGTGGGGGGCGCGCAAATATATTTGAAACGCGAAGACCTTAATCACACTGGCGCTCACAAAGTTAATAATACGATTGGCCAGGCATTGCTGGCTAAATATTCGGGTAAAACACGTGTTATTGCCGAAACCGGTGCGGGTCAGCATGGTGTGGCTAGCGCTACCGTTGCCGCTCGTTTAGGGCTTAAGTGCGAAGTATTTATGGGCGAAGAGGATGTTCGTCGGCAGTCACTGAATGTTTATCGTATGAAATTGCTAGGTGCAACGGTACACGCGGTTAAGTCGGGTACACGTACACTTAAAGATGCCATGAATGAAGCTATGCGTGACTGGGTTACTAATGTTGACGATACGTTTTACATTATTGGGACGGTTGCAGGCCCACATCCTTATCCAGAATTAGTGCGGGATTTTCAGGCCATTATTGGTCGAGAAGCAAGACAGCAATGTTTACATCAAGCGGGACGTTTGCCCGATGCTCTAGTCGCATGTGTGGGTGGTGGTTCTAATGCCATCGGTTTATTTCACCCTTTCCTTAATGACGAGTCCGTTGAAATGTATGGTGTGGAAGCCGGTGGTGATGGCGTAGAAACCGGTCGTCACGCAGCGCCACTTAATGATGGTATTCCCGGTGTTTTACATGGTAGTCGTACTTATTTAATGGAAGATGAAAATGGGCAAATAATCGATACGCACTCAGTCTCGGCCGGATTAGACTATCCCGGTGTTGGTCCTGAGCATTCATGGTTGAAAGATATAGGTCGCGCTCAGTATGTGGCCGTTAACGACCAAGAGGCTTTGGCCGCTTTTAGAGAGTTGACCCAAGTTGAAGGCATTATGCCAGCTTTAGAAACCAGCCATGCATTGGCCTATGCTGAAAAAATGGCGAGAGATATGCCAAGCGATAAAATTATCGTAGTGAATCTCTCAGGGCGTGGCGATAAAGATATTCTTACAATGGCTGAACTAGACGGAATCACAGTATAAATGAATCGTATTAATCAGCGCATGCAAGCGCTTAAAGAAGCGAATAAAAAAGCACTTGTTACCTATATTGTCAGTGGAGACCCAACGCCTGACACTACATTAGACGCAATGCATGCATTGGTTGCTAATGGTGCGGATATTATCGAATTAGGTATTCCATTTTCTGACCCTATGGCAGAAGGGCCTGTTATTCAGCTCGGTCACGAGCGAGCGCTGGTACATAACGTCAGTCTGAAAAGTACCATGGCGATAGTTCAGCAATTTAGAAAAACAGATAATAATACCCCGGTAGTATTAATGGGGTATGCAAACCCAATAGAGCGTATGGGTTATGTTGAGTTTGCGCGTCGAGCAGCAGAGTCGGGAGTCGATGGTGTGTTAACTGTTGATTTACCACCAGAAGAAGCATCCTTACTTAATGATGAGTTAAGGCGTGTCGAGATAGAAAATATCTTTTTGTTGGCGCCGACGACCACTATTCAGCGCATTCGTGAAATTGTGAGTTTGGCCAGTGGGTTTGTTTACTACGTTTCTCTAAAAGGTGTCACGGGTGCAGGGAACTTAGACCTTGAATCAGTTAAAAATAAATTAACTATCATTCGTCAGCATACAGACCTGCCTATTTGCGTCGGTTTCGGCATAAAAGATGGTGAATCAGCAAAATCTGTTGCTGAATATGCCGATGGTGCTGTTGTTGGCAGTGTGTTTGTTGATAAAATGGGCGCACTGCAAAGCGAGTCTAGAGAATGTATTGTGTCTGCTGTAGGTGAGCTGGCTGCAGGTATTCGTCAAGGTCTGGATAGCTAGATTGAGCATGCGCGTAAGCGCGTGTAATTAACATCATCAAATGAATATATATATTGTCTATTCATTGATCAGTAAAAGAGATTGCAATGAGTTGGTTAGATAAGATTGTTCCTAGTCGTTCTGGTTCTAAAGGTGGTAGTAACAGCCGTGTACCTGAAGGTTTGTGGAAAAAATGTGTTAAATGCGGTTCTGTACTGTATCGTCCAGAGTTGGAAAAAAACCTCGATGTTTGCCCTAAGTGTGATCACCACTTTCGAGTGGGCGCCCGTCGCCGATTAGATATTTTTTTAGATGAAGACGCTCGTGAAGAGCTCGCGGCAGATGTTGAACCGATTGACCGTCTTAACTTTAAAGATGTTAAAAAATATAAAGATCGTTTATCAGCCGCACAAAAGTCAACGGGTGAAAAAGATGCATTGGTTGCGATGAAAGGTCTGCTTAATGGCCGCCCCGTTGTTGCCGTAGCATTTGAATTTTCATTCCATGGTGGATCAATGGGTTATGTTGTCGGCGAAAAGTTTACACGCGCGGCTCAAGTGGCTCTTGAAGAAAATATTCCTTTTGTTTGTTTTGCTGCTACTGGTGGTGCACGCATGCAAGAAGCATTGATTTCGTTAATGCAAATGGCAAAAACAAGTGCTGTGATTGAGCGTTTAAAACAGCAGGGAACGCCTTATATTTCGTTTATGACAGATCCTGTTTACGGTGGTGTGTCAGCGAGCTTGGCGTTGCTTGGCGACATTAACGCGGCAGAACCCGGCGCGAGAGTAGGTTTTGCGGGTCCTCATATTATTGAGCAAACCATTCGCCAAAAGTTACCTAAAGGCTTCCAGCGCAGTGAGTTTTTATTGGATCATGGTGCGATTGATATGATTATTCATCGCAAAGAATCGAAAGAAAAAATTGCAGCACTGCTGGCAAAATTCACACATTATTCCGCAGCTTAACTCATTATTCTTCGTTTTATAGCCTATGCCGCGTTTTACTTTATTATCCGATTGGTTAGCGTGGCTAGAAACCCTTCACCCTAAGTCGATAGATTTAGGGTTATCACGCGTTTATCGTGTTGCTCAACAGCTTAAATTACTAAACCCTCCTTCTTCTGTAAGTCACGCTTATTCTGGTTCATTAACCAGTGGCGCCTATACCTTTATTGTTGCAGGCACTAACGGCAAGGGCTCCTGCGTGGCAACAATAGAAAGCCTGCTGCTTGCACAGGGAAAAGAAGTGGGTAGCTATACATCACCGCATTTACACCATTATTGCGAACGGATAAAAATCGGCGGCGAACCCGTGGCCGAATCATTGGTATGTGAGGCATTTGCAGCGATTGATCAGGCGCGAGGTGACATCTCTCTGACTTATTTTGAGTTTGGCACTTTAGCTGCACTCTGGATATTTGCACAGCGTAACATCCCTTATATTGCTCTTGAAGTGGGCTTAGGTGGCCGCTTGGATGCAGTGAACATAGTCGATGCTGATATTGCGGTAGTGACATCTATTGCTGTTGATCATGAAGAATGGTTGGGCAGTGATCGAGAGCAAATTGCACGAGAAAAGTTAGGTGTCACTCGAGCTAACAGTCCTGTAGTGATTGCTGAACAGCATCTTACGGATAGTTTGTATGAGTTTATTGCTCAACATCGTCAGTCTTCCGATCTGTCTGTGATTAATGAGTCGTTTTCTGCAACTACCGATGGTCAAAATTTATGGCGATGGCAGCATCGTGAAACCAGTTATTCCTTACCGTTACCATCACTTCCACTTAGCAGTGTTGCAGCAGCGATGGAGGCGTTAGTATTAAGCGATCTATTACCGGATATCGCACAATGTCGCCAGGTACTGTCAGTATTATCTCTTGCGGGTCGCTATCAGCAGCAGTGTATTGACAATCGTACGGTAATATTTGATGTAGCGCATAACCCTGCAGCTTCATTGGTATTGGCTCATCGCTTATCTCAGAAAGCCAGCAATGATAAGGAAAATATAGTATCAAAGACGTTTGCCGTTTTTTCCGTTATGGAAGACAAAGATATTGTTGGCATTGTTAACCCGTTACACAGGGTTATTAATCATTGGTACCTTGGTGGTTTATCGAATAATCTACGTAGTGCGCCAGCGAGCCTTGTGATTGACGTGTTAAAGGAACAAACAAAGAATTACTACGGTGTGGAAACTATAGAGCAGGCCTTTGATCAGGCGCTAAGCGAATCAGCAGAGCATGATAGAATCGTTGTGTTTGGATCATTTTTTACTGTTGCTGCAATACAAGAGCATATTCGTCACAGAAATGTATACACTGTGGATTCGAATCAAAGCCGTTCAAATTAGGAGAAAACGTTGGATATAACACTAAAGCAGCGCCTTGTAGGTGTTATGGTGCTACTATCGTTAGGTATTATATTCTTACCATCGCTATTTTATCGCGATACAGGTGAGCGTACCGTTGTGGATACTCAATCAGTTATCCCTCCTAAACCTGTGGTTCGCACTATTGTTATTAGGCCGCCCAATGCGACTCAGCAACCTCCAGCAGCTAAACCCAGTGATGCCTTTCAACCATCAACAGAGCATTTATTATCGGCATCTTCAAGTAATAGTGATGTGGATAATGATAAGCCTGAGGCATCGACCGAGCCTAAAGTATCGCCGAAAGCACCAGAGAAAAAGACTATTGATGATAATGCTCTGCGCATCGATACGAGCGGTTTACCGAAATCTTGGGTGATACAGGCTGCGAGCTTTCAATCGAAAGAACATGCAGAGGCTTTAATGAATAAGCTGCGTGGCAAAAACCTGAAAGCCTATGTACGACCCGTTAAAACCTCCAAGGGCCAGTTCTTTAGAGTGCTAATTGGCCCCTATATTAGCCAATCGCGAGCGGAGACTGACAAGGTAGTGGTAGATAAAACCTATAAGGTTAAAGGACAAATACTGCGATTTTCTTCTAAATAAAGGTTTTTGGCAGTAAAAGCTCGCACACTTGGCTATAAACCCAAGGTAGGCTCTGTTAAAATGCCGCATCTTCGATAGCACGGCGTGTAATCATGGCAATGAACTGGGCTGACTGGGTCATCATTCTTATTTTGCTGATATCTAGCATTATTAGCTTAAAACGTGGCTTTGTAAAAGAGGCACTGTCGCTTGCGGTATGGGTAGTTGCCTTTATTGTTGCGACGACGTTTAGTGTTCATCTAGAACCTCATTTTGAAGCTTATACCTCGGCACCATCGACTCAAAAAATGGCTGCATTTTCTACCTTATTTATTGTGACTTTGCTACTGGGCAGTGCGGCGAGTTATCTGCTGGCGTCTTTGGTTAGTGTTGCTGGTTTATCTAATGCAGATAAAGTAATCGGTGTATTCTTTGGCTTTGCTCGAGGCGTGTTGGTGATATTAGCGATTGTATTATACGTGCCCATTGTTGTGCCTATTGATCAAGATAGTTGGTGGATGGAGTCTGCTTTAATCCCTTACTTCCTCAGTATGGAAGAAGATTTTCATGGCATAATTTCTAGTCTTTCTGCTATTTTTTCTCAACCTGTATAGTTTCCGTTTTATTATCTAAGAGTTATAGCCTATGTGTGGTGTTGTTGGCGTTGTTGGTAAAAGTGACGTAAATCTTCAATTGTATGATGCGCTGACGATGTTACAGCATCGTGGGCAAGATGCGGCAGGTATGGTCACTTGTGATGACGGCCGTATCTCACAGCAAAAGGCGAATGGCTTAGTTAAAGATGTGTTTCGTACTCGACACATGCAGCGTCTTGTTGGTAACTATGGTATCGCTCATGTGCGCTACCCCACAGCAGGAAGCTCTGGTCCCGCGCTTGCTCAGCCTTTTTATGTGAATTCGCCTTACGGTATTGCGTTAGCCCACAATGGTAATTTAACCAATGCAGAGTCGGTATGTGAAGATTTATATCGTACTGATCTACGTCATATGAATACCGATTCTGATTCCGAAGTGTTATTGAATGTTTTTGCACAGGAATTGCAAAAAATTCATAAACACCAACCCGTCGCTGAAGATTTTTTAGGCGCTATTGAAGGTGTGCATAAACGTATTATTGGTGGTTATGCAGTGGTTAGTTTAATTGCTAATTACGGTTTAGTTGCCTTCCGTGATCCTCATGGTATTCGCCCCTTAGTATTTGGCGAGCGCCAAACGCCTTTGGGTACTGAATATATGATCGCCTCAGAGAGTGTCGCGTTAGACGTGGCTGGCTTTACGCTGACTCGTGATGTTCGTCCCGGTGAAGCGATTTATATTAGCAAAGAGGGCGAATTACATACTCGTCAATGCGCAGAAGTTGCAGAATGCACCCCGTGTATTTTTGAACATGTCTATTTCGCACGCCCAGATTCAATTATTGATGGTATTTCAGTCTACAAAGCACGCTTGCGTCAGGGCGAAAAGCTCGCAGAAAAAATTCTTCGAGAGTTTCCTGAAAATGACATCGATGTAGTGATTCCTATTCCTGATAGTAGCCGAGTTGCAGGTCAGGCGCTGGCGCATACATTAGGGGTAAAGTTTCGAGAAGGCTTAGTAAAAAACCGTTATATTGGTCGTACGTTTATTATGCCGGGTCAGCAACAACGAAAAAAATCGGTTCGACAAAAACTCAATCCTATTTCTCTTGAGTTTAAAGGCAAAAATGTCTTGTTAATTGATGATTCAATTGTTCGAGGCACCACGTCTGAACAAATTATTCAAATGGCGAGAGATGCGGGTGCGGCTAAAGTTTATCTAGCTTCAGCTGCTCCTCCTGTTAAATATCCGAATGTGTATGGTATTGATATGCCAACCACACAAGAGCTGATAGCCCATGGTTTGACGACCGAAGAAGTGTGTAAAGCCATAGGTGCTGATTGGCTTATTTACCAAGATTTAGAAGACTTGGTGATGGCATCGTCGGAAGGTAATCCTGAAATCACATCTTTTGATTGCGCGGTTTTTGATGGTAATTATGTGACCCATGATGTGGACGAATCATATCTCGATCGCTTGGCAGAAAAGCGCAATGAAAAAGCGCAAACCAAACAAAGAGAATTAGATTTAGATAGTAGTAGTGTTGTCGGTATTCACAACGACTCAGTGGAAAACGGATAAATGAGTAAAGAGCCTCAAGAGCAATTAGCCGTTAATATCGGAAATAATACATCGCTTAACCGAGACGACTCTCTTAAAAATCCTTTTGATGAAAGCCCTAAAGAATCTTTTATCGAAGATTACGAGCTTAGCCTAGGCTTAGATACTTTAGCTGTTCGTGCGGGTATCTCTCGTACCGGTGAGGGCGAACATTGCGAACCGATATTTACCACCTCAAGTTATGTGTTTGACTCTGCTGAACAGGCCGCCGCACGTTTTTCCGGCGATGAAGCCGGTAATGTTTATTCGCGTTATACCAACCCGACAGTGCGTACCTTTGAAGATCGTATAGCCGCTTTAGAAGGCGCAGAAACGGCGGTTGCTACCTCATCAGGCATGGCGGCGATACTAACAACATGTATTGCTTTGTTAGATGCCGGAGAACATATTGTTTGTTCCCGTAGTGTGTTTGGTACGACGGATGTGTTATTTACTAAATATCTCAGTAAATTTGGTATTGATATTAGTTTTGTCACATTAACGGATTATGATGAATGGCAATCAGCTATTACGGATAAAACACGCTTACTATTTTTAGAAACCCCGTCTAATCCCTTATGTGAAGTGGCTGATATTAGCGCCTTATCCACACTGGCTAAATCAAAAAATTGTTTGTTAGTTGTTGATAATTGTTTTTGTACACCGGCTTTACAACGTCCTATCGAGCTCGGCGCTGATATCGTTATCCACTCAGCAACAAAATATCTTGATGGGCAAGGGCGATGCTTGGGCGGTGTGGTTGTTGGCAGACAACAGGAAATGGACGAAGTATTGGCCGTGATACGTACGTGCGGTATGACGTTGAGCCCATTTAATGCATGGGTGTTTTTGAAAAGTTTAGAGACATTACGTATACGCATGCAAGCCCATTCAAACAACGCACTAGAACTAGCGTGGTGGTTGAATGAACAAGCCGCTGTTGAAAAAGTGTTTTATGCCGGCTTACCCACTCACGATGGACATACATTAGCTCGTCAGCAACAACAAGCCTTTGGTGGTGTATTATCATTTCGTGTAAAGGGCGGTCGTGCAGAAGCATGGCGCTTTATTAATGCAGTTAAGATCTTATCGTTAACGGCGAATCTAGGTGATACGAAAACGACGATTGTTCACCCAGCAACCACCACGCATAGCCGCTTATCGGATGAAGCAAAAGCGCAGGCAGGGATTACCGAAAACCTTATTCGCATTGCCGTTGGCTTAGAAGACATTAACGATATTATTGCGGATTGCCAACGAGGCATCGCTGCACTTTAACGGTGTGTTATCTTTTTTTGCCAATAATTTAACCTAATATAAAACCACATCGCTGTCTTGTCGTATGAATGACACTACGTGGGTTTAATTATAATCAACGTTACTATTAATCAACTTATCGTTAACTCATTAGTACAACGCTATCTCAGGGTATTTTAATGACTATTACACGTGTGCTTCTTACGCTTGTGGGTATTATTTTTGTTGTTGGCGCTATTGCCTTCGTCAAGGGTTTACAAATATCGGCCTTGATTGAATCCGGAAAGGCGATGCAAGAACCCCCGACGACAATTTCATCGAGTATTGTTGAAGCGCATGAATGGGAAACGACTCTACAAGCAATTGGTTCTCTAGAAGCAGCAAAAGGCTTAGAGGTGACCGCAGACTTATCGGGTAGAATTAATCGTATTTTATTTGAGGCAGGCAGTGAAGTTGAAGCGGGTGATTTACTGGTTGAACAAGATATTTCCGTCGAAAAAGCACAGCTGCGATCAGCAACTTCAGCGGCGGCATTAGCTAAAAGTAACTTTACTCGCATTCGTCAACTTTATGAGCGTAAAGTCGCCTCCAAGTCTGAATTCGATAATGCAAAAAACACTTACCAATCCGCATTAGCGGATGTTGATAATATTAATGCTTCTATCGAGAAAAAAAGTATTAGAGCCCCTTTTAATGGTCGCTTAGGTATTCGCTTGGTTAATTTAGGGCAAACGATTTCAGCCGGTGAGCCGGTTGTTTCACTACAAGCGACCGATCAAATGTTCGTTAATTTTTTCTTGCCACAGCAAAATCTTCCTTTGCTAGCTAGTGGTTTGACTATACGTCTCACGAGTGATGCTGTGCCCGATACGGTATTTACCGGCACCATTAACGCGATTAATCCTGAAATAGACAGCGATACGCGTAGTGTCGAAATTCAAGCAATTTTATCTAATCCAGATAACACGTTATTGCCGGGTATGTTCGCGAGTATTGATGTTATGTTGCCTGATGTTCAGCGCGTGCTTCTGGTACCGATTACGGCAGTGAGTTATTCCACTTATGGTGATTCGGTTTTTGTTATCGAAGAAAAAATCGATGATGCTTCAGAAGCAGTGCCTGATAGTGACAGTCATACTGCTGGTTCAAACAATTCACTTTCTAAACCAACAGAAAAGGATACGGCTGTAGCGTCTTTAGATAACGTAAGTGATACGGAAAATGCTGATAGGCAACCGTCACTTATCGCTCGCCAACAATTTGTGCGTTTAGGCGAGGCTAGAGGTGATTTTGTTGTTGTGACGAAAGGTCTTAGCGAAGGTGAGCAAATTGTTAATGCCGGCGTCTTTAAATTACGCAATGGTGCTTCGGTTGTTATTAATAATAAGGTTGTGCCCGAGTTTAACCTAGCCCCCACGTTACAAGACCAATAAGTCATTGTTATTGATACAGCGTTTGATACGACGTTGATTGCTTAAAACCAAGATTAACGAGTCAGCATTCTTATGAGTTTCACTGATATTTTTGTTCGTCGCCCAGTACTCGCTATTGTGGTCAGTTTAGTGATTGTGATCGCGGGGTTACAAGCGATAAGCTCCCTCTCTGTTCGCCAATACCCAAGGAGTGATAACGCCGTTGTTACCATTCAAACAAGTTATATTGGCGCTAGTGCTGAACTTGTTCGCGGCTTTGTCACAACACCGATCGAGAGAGCAGTCGCTGGAGCCGAAGGCATCGATTATATCGAGTCATCTAGCCAACTAGGTATATCGACGATTAATGTGCGTCTAGAGTTAAATTACGATCCGATAAAGGCACTGTCCGAAATTAATACGAAAGTTAATCAGGTACGTAATGATTTACCTGCTGAGGCCGAAGTACCTGTGATTAATGTCGAGTCGGCCGATAGCCAGTTTGCATCTGCCTACCTGAGTTTTACCTCTGATATTCTTGATAGCAACCAAATTACCGATTTTCTTGTGCGTGTTGTGCAACCGCGTTTATCTGCGCTTGATGGTGTGCAGCGTGCGGATGTATTAGGGGCGCGTAATTTTGCTATGCGTATATGGCTAAAACCTGAACGTTTAGCCGCTCACAATATTTCTCCAACGGATGTTAGGCAGGCATTGGCAGCTAATAATTTCCTATCGGCTTTGGGGCAAACAAAAGGCGGATTGGTAACGGTGAGTTTATCGGCCAATACCGATTTGCAAACCGTCAAAGAGTTTGAGCAACTGGTGTTAAGAACGTCAGACGAAGGCGCTGTTATCCGTCTTAACGATGTTGCTGATGTTCAATTAGGATCTGAGTCCTATAATGCAGAAGTTCGGTTTTCAGGGCAGACGGCTACCTTTATGGGGATTTGGCCATTACCCAATGCAAATTCTTTGGATGTGATCGCTCTAGTAAGAGAAGAGATGGAGGCTATTCAAGAAACATTGCCTTCGGGCATGCAAGCGCGTATTGCTTACGATGCCACTAAATATATTGATACGTCGATTAACGAAGTACGCAATACGCTAATTGAAACACTATTGATTGTTATTTTAGTGATTTTTTTATTCTTAGGCTCAGTACGCACCGTTCTTATTCCCGTAATTGCTATTCCTATCTCACTGATCGGTGCCATATTTCTTATGCAAATGATGGGCTTCAGTTTAAACCTGCTGACATTACTCGCGGTGGTCTTATCTGTTGGACTAGTGGTGGATGATGCCATTGTTATTGTGGAAAACGTACAGCGGCATATTAGTGAGGGGCAGGGTAAAGTGCAAGCCGCACTGCAGGGCGCACGCGAATTAGTCGGGCCGGTGATCGCAACAACAGCCGTACTAGTTGCGGTTTATTTACCGGTTGGTTTACAGGGCGGCTTAACGGGTTCTTTGTTTAAAGAGTTTACCTTTACACTGGCTGGTGCGGTTATTATTTCGAGTATTGTGGCATTAACGCTTTCACCTATGATGTCATCAAGGGTATTGAAAGAAGGTGATGATGAAACCGGTTTTGCACTCAAAGTACATCAAGCGTTTAATCGTTTTAAAGCGCGGTATGCTCGTTGGTTGGATGCGACGCTAGAAGCCAGACCTTTGGTTCTCGGTGTATGGATTGTTGCTAGTTTACTTTGTGTTCCATTATTTATGATGTCTTCTAGTGAATTAGCGCCCACCGAAGATCAAGGCGTAATTTTTGGCATTGTAGAAGATGCCGCGAATGTAAATTTAGATCAGGCGATATTCTATGCAGATGAGGCGGAGCGCATTTTTTCTTCACCAGAAGAAACCGACTTTGTTTTTCAGTTAATTGCACCAGGCGCAACGTTTGGAGGTATGGTACTTGAGCCTTGGGATCAGCGTGAACGAACGGTATTTGATGTGCTGCTCGATGTGCAAACCGAGCTATCGACCATTCCAGGTATTAATATGTTCCCCATTACTCCCGCTGCTTTACCCGGTGGAGGTAATTTTCCAGTGGAATTTATTATTACCTCAACCGATGAAGCGGTTGATATTCTTAGTGTTGTTGAGCAATTAAAAGAAAAGGGAATGCAAGCCGGTTTATTTCCGTTTCCTCCCATTATTGATACTAAAATAGATAAACCCCAAGCAGAGTTGGTGATTGATCGTGACAAAGTTGCTGATCTAGGATTAACTTTGCAGCAAGTCGGTACAGATGTAGGCATCTTGTTGGGCGGTAATTTTGTTAATCGTTTTAATATCGAGGGGCGCAGTTATCGGGTGATCCCTCAAGTAAAACGTTCTGAACGTCTTAACCCTGAACAGTTAGAAAACCTGTATATTTCTGGCCCCGATGACAGTCTCATTAAGTTGAGTACCGTTGCGAGTATTCGAGAAATGGTTGTGCCGCGCAGTTTAAATCGATTCCAACAACAAAATGCAGTAAAGCTGAGTGGCGTTAGTCTTAAGCCGCTTGCCGAAACTTTAGACTTTCTTAAAAATGAAGCAGACCAAATAATGCCATCGCATTATGGTATTGATTACACCGGAGAGTCACGACAGTTGGTGCGAGAAGGGAATAAATTTTTACCGGCATTTGTACTAGCTATCGTGTTAATTTTTCTTGTTTTAGCTGCGCAATTTAATAGCTTTCGCGATCCACTGGTGATTATTCTCGGTTCTGTTCCGTTAGCTATGTTCGGTTCATTGATTTTTATTTTTCTGAAAATGCCTAACCCGCAACTGCCTTTTTGGACAGACGGTTGGACAACAACGTTAAATATTTACTCGCAAGTTGGTTTAGTAACACTCATTGGTCTCGTTGCCAAAAATGGTATCTTAGTGGTTGAATTTGCTAATAAGCTGCAAGAGCAAGGAATGCAAAAGCTCGCCGCGGTTAAGGAAGCGGCGACGACTCGACTACGCCCGATCTTGATGACAAGTGTTGCCACTGTCGCCGGACATTTCCCCCTTATTCTTGTTGTAGGTGCTGGTGCAGAAGCTCGAAACTCTATTGGTATAGTGTTGGTGAGTGGTATGGCTATTGGGACTTTATTTACCCTATTTGTTATCCCCTCTATTTATATGCTGATAGCCAAAGACTTAAAGGGTGAAAAGCTGTCAGTTGGCAACACAAACTAACGGATGATTGCGAGATAATGTTAGTGCCAACACGCTCTAATATTACCCACTTCGTTCATCACCTTTATAGGCATATTGCGTGACTCCTCATTTTTTTTACCTTTTTGCTTTGTCAGCTTTATCTGTCGCTCTGGGCATTCAGCTTATTCTATTACCATGGTTGGTGATTGATGAACTGTCTTTGTCTTCTGTTTGGGTAGGGTGGATACAAGCGGCGGTGTTGATCCCTAACTTATTGTTGTTATTGTTAGGTGGTTTGTCGGCCGATCGAGATGGTGTCCGTTATTTGTGGCTTGTATTGCTTGTTAATGGTCTGTTACATGGAATGCTCGCTTATATTATTCATTCACATTGGTTAAGTATTGTATTGCTACTGGGGTATGCCGGTGCTTTAGGTATTACCAATGCGTTTGTTCAGCCTTGGCGCGAATATTTGCTTCATCAGGTTAATCATCATTCTGAAAGCCATAGTGACGACGGTTTACCGTCATTAGTGGCAAAGTCGAGTCTTTGTGTTTATATCGGGCAAGCGGCTGGTGTTTTTTTATCATCAACGATGGATATTATAGGCTCTGAGCAGTTATTACTTATTCAGCTCTGCCTTGTAGGCTTGTCTATTTTCGGTTTTTATCGGGTACAACATTTGCTCTCTTCGCTTGCGGTTAATAAAATCGATAATAATACTGGTGGAAAAAATGCGTTAAGTCATCGTAGTCAACCAATAATCGAGTTGCTAAAAACAAGTTGGGAAGAGATGTGGTGTTTACCTGCATTGCGCAGTTTACTGTGTATTGTTGCCTTTAATGGTTTCTTTCATATCGGTGTTTTTATTGTTGCCTTGCCATTAATTGTTCAGCAAGTGTATGGGCAGTCAGTCATCTATTTTAGCGGTTTACAGCTTGTTTTTTTATTGGGGACAATCGTGACCACCTTGGCTGTCATTTTTAAGAAGGGCTTAGATTCACCGGGTCGCAGGGTCATTTTTGGTTTGCTTTATGGCGGTGTTATTCTCCTATCCATTAGTGCAAAGCCCACCATTGTTGGTTTATTTGTATTGCTATTTTTTTGGGGGGTTGTGGTGGGTGTCTCGGCTACTATGGGGCGCACAATTTTGCAATCAATGGCACCGGATCATTGTCGCGGCTATATGATTTCTCTTTATCAGTTATGTCTATTCGGTTTTGCACCTCTCGGCGCACTATTTGCTGGTTACGCTGTGCAATGGTGGGGGGTTATGGATTTGTTAAAAGTGAGTGGTATTGCCAGTTTGTTGATGTTCGCGGCTTTAATGGGGGTTAGAGCATTATGGGATGTGGAAACGACAAGCGTTAATAAGCCTTGATGAGTGTGTATAGAACAAAAACTATACTTATTGCTTGAATTTCAACCATTTTGGCATTAGCATATAGCCCATTCTTTACTGAGTTCTTTTCTATATTGTCAAAAATTATAATCAAAAGTGGCACTTACACTTCAGCCTCTTTAACAAACAATCTAGAAATTCCAAGTATTTGATCATCCTAACTAATGACTATTTTATTGCCGCGATGCTTATCGTTGGCTTTAATACGCTTTTTGCGTTTGGGGAAGAAAGTGTTTAATACGATTATGTCAATGGCGGTTGCCGGCGTTATTACTGCTTCGGGGGCGCACTATTTACAGCAGCTAGAAGTAGACTCTACACGTGCAGCTGATCGTTATGCCGTTGATGCTAACGAGCGTTTTCAAGAGTATGAAAAAATACTGCCGGGTAGTGTTCTATACCCCAATGTTGATACGTATCCTATACAGGGCAACACTAAGAGAACACATCCTTAAACGCTAACAAACTAGCGGTTACCGCAACATTCAGTGACTCCACACCGTTATTCATCGGTATGGCAATCGAGCGATCACACTGCTGAGCCACTTCTTTGCTCACTCCATCGGTTTCATTCCCTAATACATAGATAATAAATGCTTCACCTATTGGGTCATTAATCGAATGCTTAGCATGAGATGATAAGCCATAGACACAGGCGTTATGTTGCTTGGCTTCTGCTAGCGCTTCAGCTAATGATTTGCAGTGTAAGATAGGCGCTTTAAATAGTGTGCCTGCGCTGGCTTTGACAACCAGTGAGTCAATCGCTGCGCAACCTTTATCCGGTAGCAATAAACCATCCACTTGCCCAGCACATACCGAGCGGATGATCATGCCGAGATTTTGCGGATTAGTAATACGATCTAATGCTATCAGGCGGATGGGCTTTTTAGCATTTTCCACATGATGTAAAAAATCCTTATAAGAGCGGTGCTGTGGGCAGAGCACATCAATGCACACGCCTTGGTCTTGTTTACTATTTTTTGAAAGTCGCGATAGTGCCTGTTTACTATGATAAAGCACGTCGATATTACGTTTTTTAGCAATATCGACAATATCTTGAATGATACCTTGGGGTTTATTGCTATCCGCAAGGTGCAAACGATAAATAGTTAGTGTTTTGTCCTGTAGTATTTCTAACACAGGTTTTCGACCAAAGAGTGTTACGACTTGATTAAAAAATTGCTTTTTTTGTTTGTATTGTTCGGTATCAGATGGCATAAAATATGTGGTGTGCTTTTAAAATAACGGCGTACTAGAAGAGAAGCACCAAAATCGTGGTGTTTTTTCAATACCCGTAAAAGTTGAGATAGCAATGGTGCAGCGCTGCCAGAGTCTATTTTTTCAAATAGCTCTGACTTTATACCAAGAGGCTTGGCTACCTTTGTACGTTTGGTTTTGTAAAATAACCGTCTTCTTCATGTTCAAGCAATGCGCGTAATACATCACTTCGGCTAATCAGGCCGACGAGTTTTCCATCGGTAACAACGGGATAGTTTTTAGGGCGGTTAGTCATAATGGTTTGTGCAATTTCAACGATACTGGTTTCTGGTGTAACACTCACCACATCGGTTTGCATAGCGCTGGATACGGCGCCGGGTTCTTCAGAATAAAAAGCATCATTTAGCATATCTTTTACGCAGTCTTGTTCTGATAAATACCCAATAAGCTGCTTTTTTTCATCAATAACGGGTGCACCAATAACGCCTTCTTTTAGCATCATGGCAACGGCCTCTTTAATGCTCGTTGAGGCGTGAATAGCATGAGGGTCGTGATCCATATAATCAGTAACAAGTATTGAATGCATAAGGCAGCTCTCCGAGTATTATTTTAAATTGTATTCAGTAGTACACCATTAAGTTATTTCTTATTGTAGTCGAATTGGCAAATATTACTATAAGCCGATACTGTTGCAGTATAACCGTTTTCTAGCGCCTCAACCGTTAATGCATGACCAATCGAGACTTCAGCAATTGGCGCAATGGCCAGAAATTCGGAGAGGTTTTTTTGATTGAGATCATGCCCGGCATTTACAGTAAGGCCGATATTATTCGCATGCTGCGCTGCTTGCTGGTAAGTATTAAGTGTACTTTGGTGTGCTTCCGTATTGTAGTGCTCGGCATAAGGCCCAGTATAGAGTTCGATGCGATCAGCGCCTATTGCTTTGGCTTGATTAATTTGTTCAATATCAGGGTCCATAAATAAACTACAGCGAACTCCCCAGCTTTTCAGTTGCTGAATAACTTTTTCTAGTGCGGCAGTGTCTTGGCGTAAATCAAAACCGTGATCAGAGGTTAATTGTTCATTACTGTCCGGCACTAGCGTCGCTTGATCAGGACGGTATTGATCAATAAGTGCCATAAATCCGGGATAGTCTTCACCCATTTCAAACGCTAAATGCCCTTCAAATGGATTGCCCTCTATGTTGAATTCACATCCGCTTATGCTGTTAGTGAGCGATCGAAGTGCTTTTAGGTCATGCGGTCGGATGTGCCGTTGATCGGGCCGGGGATGTACAGTAATCCCTTTGGCTCCAGCTTTAATCGCTTGTTCAGCAAAGTGTACGACATCCGGATAATTACCTTCTCGTGAATTTCTGAGAAGTGCGATTTTATTCATGTTAACGCTAAGTACTGTGGCCATAATAAAAAGTAGTCAATAGTAGTAATCGATAAGTAATGAGTGAGATTGTTTTTGCAACAACCCCTTATTTTACGGTAACACTTTCTTAAAGGGTTTTACGATAACTGATTCGTAAACGCCAGCCGCTAAATAGGGCTCGTCATTTGCCCACTGTTGTGCGTCCTCTAAGCAAGAAAACTCGGCAATTACAACACTGCCTGTAAAACCTGCGGGGCCGGGGTCTTCATTGTCAATGGCGGGGCAGGGGCCTGCGACGAAAAGACGTCCTTGTTCTTTTAATGCATTCAAGCGTTCAACGTGAGCGGGGCGAGTTGCCATACGTAAATCAAGCGTGTTGGGTTTATCTTCGCAAATAAAAACGTACCACATGGGGTTAACTCCTTAATCGTATATTCTTAATTTACCCGTGATGTATGCCAAAACATCAAATAAAAGATCAGGCTGCTTTTTCAGCAACACGTTGTAAATATGTACTATAAACTTCGCGGCAGCTTGACCTTTTATTCGATGAGTGTAATTCAGTCAGAATACATCACAGGTTTAATTTTCATTATGTTGTGTTTAATGTTGTTTTAAAATATCTTCTAAATCTAATTGTGTGAGCTTTTTGATCTGCTTAAACAAATAAAATAAAGCAAACATCATTACAATGGTGGCCGGTATAGCAATAATAGGAAAGCTAAGTGCATTCATTTTTCCTAATTCTGCATTAAATGCTTCGGTGCCTGGTTCACTAACTAGAATCACGATAGCCAATATGTAATTGAGTATCGAAGAAAGGATAAATGAGCAGGCAATAAGATAAGAAGCATTTTTTAATACTTGTTCAAAAGCCGTTTTGTTATTGTGAACAAGTAATGCTTGATCCACTTTATCGATTTGTAAAATTTTATCGTTATACAAAAATGTTTTTACAAGAGGGAAGCGTGTTTTTAATGATAATAGTGTAAAAATAGCGAATAACGCAGGGATACCGGCTTCTTTAATAGCAATATATTCTGGAGGAAGCTTGAGTAAAGCCATACCACCAGTTAGCATAATACTGACAATGCCAATTGCTGAGAATAAATTGAATTTGCCAACGCTAAAAAATTCTTTTAATCCGTATGCTAGTGGAAAACTTAAGGCAACAACAATTGCGAGTTCCACACCTAAATCATCTTCTCCGCTAAATTTCGATAAAATAAGCGTGGGAATTAAAATATTAACCAAGAGATTAATTAAAAGATTTTCTTTTTTTTCTGGCTTGGCAGTGACATTATCTTTAGATGGAGCATTTTGAGGTTCAGGCTCCGCGTTGATGGTATCGTTAGCGGATACCTGTATGTTATTTTCTTCAGGAGTAGGTGTATTACTGTGCATAATTCAGTAGCTAATAAATCGTTGGTGTTGGGTGGAGGCAACCGTTAGACAAGATATGGGTCGCCATGAATAGCCATAAAAAGGGCTAGATGGTCTATACGTTAAAAAATGCACTATATTACGTAAACTACCTAGCGTAAACGTTATCTGTTACTTTATTATCAGGCTTATACCTACTTTATACTTTCAAAGGATGTTTTGTGTACGATTTACACACCCATAGTTATTGCTCTGATGGCACGTTATCACCGACCGAATTGGTGCGCACTGCTCATGCCAATGGTGTGCGTGTGCTCGCGCTCACCGACCACGACACCTTAGAGGGTATAGCAGAGGCAAGCGAAGCAGCCTCAAATAAGCTATTAGACGATATGACCATTATCACAGGTATTGAGCTTTCAACTCAGTGGCGAGGTCGAGGCATCCATATTGTTGGCCTTAATGTCGACATTGACTCTCCTGAGTTGCAGCAAGCTGTTGAGCGGCAAACGCAGGTGCGTATTAAGCGTGCGCAAACGATTGCCGACAAACTGGAAAAATCGGGCATAAAAGGGGCATTAGACGGCGCTAGGCATTATGCAGGGCAGGGTGCTATTGGCCGACCACACTTTGCACAATATATGGTGGATGCAGGCTATGTTGGGTCTATTCCGCAAGCGTTTAAGCGTTATTTAGGGGCAGGAAAAGTGGGCGATGTTAAACAATGCTGGCCGGATATAGACGAGGCCGTTCAATGGATTTCAGCCGCAGGCGGAATTGCCGTATTGGCACATCCTGATAAATATGACCTCACTCGCACGAAACTGTACGAACTACTTGGTGATTTCGTAGAAGCGGGAGGGCAGGCCATGGAGGTGGTGAGCGGCCATCAAGATAAAACCGTAACACAAAAATTAGCGCGTGCTGCTAACGATTTTTCATTGCTGGCTTCTTGCGGGAGTGACTTTCATAGCCCTAATAATACTTGGCAATCACTCGGCGGCTATTCCGCCTTGCCGGATGATGTCGCACCGGTATGGACGCAATTCACGTCTTAAACGAATAAAAAGGAAAACAATGGCTCAGTTATTCAGTATTCACCCAGAAAACCCACAGGCACGTTTTGTGACTCGTGCGGTTGATATTATCCGCAAAGGTGGTTTAGTCGCGTATCCCACCGATTCTGCCTATGCCTTAGGTTGTCATATTGGTGACAAGTTTGCTCTGGATCGTATTCGAGGTATTCGTCAGCTCGATAAAGATCATAATTTTACCTTGGTATGTCGAGATCTCTCAGAAATTGCCACCTACGCTAAAGTAAATAATCAAGCCTTTCGCATGATTAAAAATTGCACGCCGGGGCCCTTCACATTTATTTTAGAAGCAACCACAGAAACCCCTCGACGATTAAAGCATCCAAAGAAAAAAACTATTGGTCTGCGTATACCCAGCAATCCGATAGCGCAAGCGCTACTTGAAGAGCTGAATGAGCCTATGATGACAAGTACCTTAATATTACCCGGGGAATCTCAACCACTGACCGAGCCTTATGATATTCGAGAATCTCTGGAGCACCAGTTGGAGCTAGTGATTGATGGTGGCTTTTGTGGAATGGAGGCAACAACTGTGGTCGATATGACCGGGGATGAACCGGTTATTGCTCGTCAGGGGTGCGGTGTTTTCCAGTAGAACGATTACTGTAGATCACCTAACATTACATAGGCACTATAAGGTCGATAGTTATTTAATATTATATTTGCATTTCTGATAGTTTTATTATGTATTTACGGTTAATCAAATCAATAAGGAATAACTATCATGTCAGTTAACTATACAATGAATGTTGGTATCAGCGAAGAGCAGCGTCAGGCAGTAGCCGCTAGCTTAGGTGAATTACTCGCAGATACCTACACTCTCTATCTTAAAACACACAACTTTCATTGGAATGTGGTTGGCCCCAAATTTCATGACCTGCATTTAATGTTTGAAGAGCAATATATCGAGCTAGCGACGGCGGTTGATGATGTTGCAGAACGCATTCGTACGCTAGGTTTTCCTGCGCCGGGTACTTACCAACAGTTTGCTGCCCTGACATCGATCGACGAAACGGTAGGTGTGCCATCAGCCGATGAGATGGTTGCTATTCTCGCGAGCGACAATGAAACACTTATTCGTACGGCACGTAGAATTTTACCCTTAGCACAAGATGTTGATGATGAATCAACCGCCAGCCTTATTGCTGACCGTATGGTCGTACACGAAAAAACAGCGTGGATGTTGCGTAGTTTGTTAGGGCACTGACTCCCCAGCATAGGCCCCTCAAATAACTATCTTTACCAAGATTTAGCCGCTGTTGAGTCACTCTTCAGTGGCCAGTGGCTAAATAACAGATGTACCTTTGGTAGATTGTGCAAAATTCATTAGTGAAAATCCATAAAGCCTCTATTTTATGCTTTGCTACTCCAGAATACCCCTTAGTTTGTTCGTATAGTGAGGTATAACTGACCTTATCGTTGTTAGCACCACTCTCCCTCTATTGCCGACTGGCAAAAGTCGTTATAATCCGCCCACACATTGGCGACTCGTGAGAGTCTATAAAGACTTGGAAGATAATGACTATCATTGCTGACGATAACACACTATCCGCGACGGACTCTGCCCCTGAATCAGCCGCGCAGCCTGAGTCCACCCAAGATAGCTCCGTTACTGTGGGTGAGCCCACTGATACGGCGACGTCTCAATCCTCTTCTGCTGAAAAGCCAGAACAAGATGAAATGCCCTTTGCTTTGGTGAATGGCGAAGCCTATACCGATGTTCCTAAAGATCTTTATATCCCGCCAGATGCATTAGAAGTTATTCTTGAGGCCTTTGAAGGCCCGCTTGATTTACTCCTCTACCTTATTCGTCGTCAAAATCTTGACATTCTTGAGGTCAATGTCTCAGATATTACGCATCAATATGTTGCATATGTTGAGATGATGAGTAATTTACAGTTTGAATTGGCGGCAGAATATTTAGTGATGGCGGCTATGCTTGCAGAAATTAAGTCGCGGATGCTTTTGCCTCGTAATCAAGAGGAAGAAGAAGACGAAGGTAATGATCCTCGTGCGGCACTGATCCGTCGCCTACAAGAATATGAGCGCTTTAAATCCGCAGCCGAAGATATCGAAGAGATGCCACGATTGTATCGTGATGTGCATCAAGCAAGTGCCGATGCTCCCGACCGAAACCTTACTCGCCCAGACCCAGAAGTCGATTTTAAAGAAATATTATTGGCGTTGTCCGAAGTGCTCCGTCGTGCGGATATGTTTGAAAGCCATCAGGTAGAAATGGAACGTATGTCTACGCGTGAGCGAATGACGCAAGTGCTTGAGCGATTAAGTGAAGAAAAAACGTTCGTCCCCTTCGTTAGTTTGTTCAGTGTTGCAGAAGGGCGCCTCGGTGTGATTGTCACCTTTATGGCTATTATGGAACTCATTAAAGAGTCACTCGTTGATATTGTACAAAATGAATCTTTCGGTGCTATCCATGTAAAAGCCAAGGTGGATTAACTGGACTTGCCGACCTTTTTAGCCCATGGTTCTTATTGGATAACAGTAAACTAGTTAGTAGCAAAAATTATGATAGAAAAGTCTCAACTTAAAAAAATACTCGAAGGCGCTTTGCTAGCTTATGCCCAGCCATTGACGCTCGATAAGCTGCATAGCTTATTTGTGACAGAAACGACGGATACCGAAGAAGGTGATGAGTTACCAGTTGAGTCGCAAGTGAATAAGGCAGACATTGTTAGCGCCTTGGAAGAAATTCAACAAAGCTGTGAAGATAAAGGCTATGAGCTTAAATCAGTAGCAAGTGGTTGGCGTTTCCAAGTGAAAGAAGAAACGGCGCCTTGGGTGAATAAGTTGTGGGATGAAAAACCTCAACGTTACTCACGTGCATTGATGGAAACTATTGCGATTATTGCTTATCGACAACCCATTACGCGTGGGGACATTGAAGAAATTCGTGGTGTTGCTGTTAGTAGCCATATTATTAAAACACTAACCGAGCGCGAGTGGATTAAAGTCATTGGACATCGTGATGTTCCCGGTAGGCCTTCATTATTTGCAACAACTAAAACGTTCTTAGATTATTTTAATTTACAAAGTTTAGAGCAATTGCCGTCGTTACAAGAGCTGACGGATATTGATTTACTTAACCCTGAATTAAATTTGCAAGACGTGCCTCCGACAAATGATGAAGAAGAGGTTGATGTTGCAGATGCACCTGCTCAGCAAAATATTTTAGAAACAGAAACAGAAACAGAAACAGAAACAGAAACAGAAACAGAAACAGAAACAGAAACAGAAACAGAAACAGATAATCACGCCTCGGATGACGAGCAGGTAATATAATTAATGAATGATGATGTAGAAGTAACAGAACCCAGTCCCGAAGGTGAAAAGCTGCAAAAAGTACTTGCGCGTGCAGGTTTGGGTTCTCGTCGAGAAATGGAGCGTGTTATCCAGCAAGGCCAGGTCGTTGTTAATGGTCAAGTGGCAACCTTGGGCGATCGCGTTAGTCTTAATGATAAAATTGATGTTAATGGCCGTCGTATTAAATTAGAAAAGCCAGAAGAGCGACGCATTCGAGTTTTACTCTACAACAAACCTGAAGGGGAAATTTGTACTCGCTCAGACCCTGAAAATCGACCGACTGTATATGATCGCTTGCCCCCTATAAAAGGCGATCGCTGGATATCAGTTGGTCGTTTAGACTTTAATACCAGTGGCTTATTATTGTTTACCAACGATGGCGAGCTGGCCAATAAATTGATGCACCCATCCTCTGTGATTGATCGAGAATATCTTGCCCGCATACAGGGTGACGTTGATAACGACATGAAGCAGCGCCTACGCGATGGTGTTGAACTAGATGACGGTGTGGCTAAGTTTACAGATATTGTAGACGGTGCTGGCGAAGGTCGTAACCAATGGTTTTATTGTGTGGTTATGGAAGGAAAAAATCGTGAAGTTCGGCGCTTGTGGGAGTCACAAGGTGTGTCGGTGAGCCGTTTGAAACGTGTGCGTTATGGAAATATTTTTATTCCATCTCATGTTCGTGTAGGGCAATGGATTGAAATGACCGAATCAGAAATTAAGGAACTATGTGGTACGGCGGGTGTGGCAGCGCCATCATCAAAACCATTAACGCGTGCCCAGCTCGATACTCATCAGCGGCACCAGCGTAAATTGCGTTCTAATAGGCAGCCGACTAGCTACCGCAAAAAAAATAAGCGGTAACTTGTCGGCTGGTACGCTGCACTATCGGCAATCTGGTGTGCCGCTAGTGCTGACGTCCGTCAGCAGTCACTAATAAATCGCGTTGCGTGTGTGTGTTTCCTTCTTTTGATGAAAACTCAACGCGGTTTCTGCCTGCATGTTTTGCACAATATAATACTTTGTCTGCTTGCTGCATCAGTTCTTGTGTGTCCGAGCAGTAGGCTGAACAACTCCCGCCAATACTGATAGTGACGCCAATGTTTTTGCCTTTTTGAGTTTCAACAGGAATACTCAATGCCGAAACATTTTCTCGTATACGTTCGGCAATAATCATCGCACCTGACAATTCACTCTTATTCAAGATAACCACAAACTCTTCACCACCATAACGATAAGCGACATCGGTTTGTCTTGTTGTTGAACTAATACTGTTGGCGACGGCCTTAATGACTTTGTCACCAACGCTGTGCCCATAAGTGTCATTAATTTTTTTGAAATGATCAATATCAAGCATCAATACACAAAAATGTTGGTCATAACGCTGCGCCATTTGCCATTGATGCGATATGGCTTGTTCAAGTGCTCCGCGATTCGCTAACCCTGTCAGTGGGTCGCTTAAGGCTTGCTGTATAGCATCACGGTAACTTAACGCATTGCGTAAGGGGTAAATTAAAATGCTTAACAAACCTTCTAATTGCTCTAGCTCCGCGTGTGTAAAGCGCTGTTTGCGGCTAAAGACAATGTTGCCTAAATAACTATCTTGTAGGCGTAAAGAATAATCAGTGGTATGTGTCGAGCCTTTACCTAATTTAACCGTGATGTTTTTTTCTTGAAAGCTGTAAGCGCAGCTATTGACCTTCAAGAGGTGCTGTAATTGACCAAAAAATAAGTCGAATAAAGGTTCTAGCTTTAACGTTGTTTGCAGCAACGATGTTAATTTGAGCTGAATATTCGAATCATTAGACGTCACTACTCTTGCTGTTGTCTCCATAGCCGTGTTGCCAGAATGAGCTTTACGGGCGAGAGAGTCGGTAGACAATGTGTCGCGTACATCTGCGGATGGATTAACTTGGGTGGACATAGTAATACCTATCTAAAATAGTCGCTGCTAAAACGAGTTATCGACCTATATCAAGAATTATTTAGGAAAAAATGCTTGAAACTACATATTGCCTAATTAGTGTACAAAAAGTACATGCTAATTGCGTACCAAATTATTATTTATGTTAAAAAATCGAGTAAAAATATAGAGTTAGGACAGATAAATTATTGCATGAAAAATAAGCGACAAAATTCTGGCATAGTGAATGTCACCATAGTTTGCCAATTGCGTTACAAGATATCACTCCATAAATTCGTCAAGGCAATATATTGCCACTTTAGGTTGCGTATAAACACTAAGATTGGGACAATCGCTGGCTGTTAATTGGATGGTTATTTAGAGGTTTTTGTGTCGAGTATTGGTATATTTTTCGGTAGTGACGAAGGTAATACAGAGCGTGTCGCAGGTCTTATCCATCATCAATTGCAGAGCATTTTAGGATTATCTTCCTCCTCAATTGACTTATATGACATTGCTGATGTCACACAGGTCGAATTCTCAGAGTATCAATACATCATATTAGGGATACCCACGTGGGATTTTGGGGAAATCCAGTCCGACTGGGAAGAATTTTGGGAAGATATTGAAGCCATTGATTTTAATAATAAGGTGATAGCCTTATTTGGTTTAGGTGACCAATTCGGTTACGGTGACTATTTTTTAGATGCTATGGGCATGTTGCATGATGTTGTTGCAAGCAATGGAGCGAGTATTGTTGGCTACTGGTCTACGGAGGGTTATGAATTTGAAGCCTCAAAGGCTGAGACCACTCACCCCATTAGCGGCGAGCCTTGCTTTGTTGGTTTAGCGATTGATGAAGATCAGCAAGATGAATTAACGGAGATGCGTGTTCAACGTTGGTGTGAACAGCTACGCCGCGAGTGGAATCTTGATTCTTAACATAAGAAGCTTCCGAACAAGTCATACGTGATTTTATCTCATCGAAAATATCATTCAGACTTATTCTGAGCTTCTATACCACCTTTCATTTTTTTGATCGTTAGTTAGGACAGTTTTATGGCAACATTGTTAAAAGAGCCGCTACAAGCATTGAGCCATGCATTGGGGCAAATTATTTATGGTAAGCAAGCGGTTACAGAGCATGCCTTATGTGGCTTGTTAGCGGGCGGCCATCTATTGCTTGAAGATTTACCCGGCATGGGAAAAACAACCTTGGCACAAGGCTTAGCAAAAGTCTTTGGTTTAGATTATCAGCGTGTGCAGTTTACTAGTGATTTACTCCCTGCGGATGTCACTGGTAGTACGATTTATCAACAAACAACAGGCGAATTTACCTTTCACAAAGGGCCTGTTTTTACTCAAGTATTGTTGGCAGACGAAATTAACCGTGCATCACCTAAAACACAGAGTGCTCTCTTAGAGGCTATGGGGGAGCGACAAGTAACGGCTGATGGCCATACCTATGATCTACCTTCTCCTTTTTTTGTTATAGCGACACAAAATCCCCAGCACCAATCAGGTACATTCCCTTTACCTGAGTCGCAACTCGATCGTTTTATGATGCGTTTATCGCTAGGCTACCCGACAGAAAAAGCTGAACGTTTGCTGCTTAAGCAAGGTGGAACACAATCCCTTGTTAAAGCGACAAAGGCGATTATTTCTTTCGAGCAATTACAACGGTTGCAAACAGCCGTAAAAAATATTGAAGTTAGCGATAATGTTATCGATTATTTACATCGATTGTTAACTCAATCTCGCCATGATCAATCCTTTGATAATGGTTTGTCCCCGCGTGCGGGTTTAGCGTGGTTACATTGTGCTAAAGCATGGGCGCTATTACAGCAGCGTGACTATTTAACACCTGATGATTTACAAGCTGTCATGTTACCAGTGATTGGTCATCGCCTCTTGCCTATGGATAGTATTGATAGTGCAGCCCTTAAGATAGAGACGTTTATGAAAACAGTACCTGTAGTTCGCTAACGATAAAGGTTGATGAGATGAACGTTCGAGAAGGCGATAATGGAGAATACTAGTAAAGGCGCCATCAATAGAATTAATAAAAAAAATTCACTGACTTTTTTTCAGCGTTGGCTTAATCGCCGTATCCCACCTAGTAAAAAACACTATTTATACCGGAAAAATATTTTTATCTTGCCCTCAATAACCGGCATGTGCTTCTTATTGGTATTGCTGTTGGTTTGGTTATTAGGCACCAATTATCAAAATAATCTTGCCATAATACTTGCGTTCTTACTGTTGTCATTGATGCATACTTGTATGTTTTACACGTATGCGAGTCTGTCAGGGCTTTCGCTTGATATTGTTTCTATAGAACCTTGTTTTTTAGGCGAAATGGCAAAAGTGCAATGTCGAATAAGTAGTGATAGTGGTCGTATGCATCACCAAGTCACTTTGTCGGCAGATGATTTGTTAAGTACAACGCTAACACTTAACAAAAACGAACCACAAATGCTGACTTTGCTTATATCACCCAGTCATCGTGGTTATTATCAAGCAAAACGTATACGTGTTGCTTCAAGCTATCCATTAGGCTTGCTAACGGCCTGGTCGCATTTAGATATGGCGATTGACATACTCACTTATCCTCAGCCGTTATCGGCTGAACTGCCCGAAAATACGCTACGATCTGTAGATAATGACAATAAGAAACCGCAAATATTTGCACAATATGTCGATCAAAATAATGTGAAGGATGAAATATCGCATCTTCGAGAATATCAGTTCGGTGATTCGCTTCGACAAATTGCGTGGAAAAGTTATGCCAAAGGGCAGGGTTTATCCACTAAACAGTATGATAATCATAGCGCTGCTGCTAGTGAATTGTGGTTAACGTGGCATGGATTTTCCGGTTTGCCTACAGAGCTTAGGCTGTCAAAATTATGTGATTGTATATTACAGGCCGAGTCACTTAATGTTCGTTATGGGTTAGAACTTCCGAACAGCACTATAAAACTAGGTAAAGGAAAAAAACATCAAGAAGCATTACTTTTTGCTTTAGCTGTTTTTGATACGCAGAGACAGCACAAAGCTTATAGTGATAAAGAGGCTTTATCATGATCGCTAAAAATAATAATACGGTAACTGACTCATCTAAGGGTATATTCTTTCAGCGAGTTCAATCAGATAGTTATGTTGGTGATCCTAGTGTAAATTCCAGGCCACTAATGATTAGTCTACTCATCGCCTATAGTAGCGTGTGCTTATTACACTTTTCACAATTGCCCGCTTTATTGTTGGTTGCATCACCACTGATTATAGCGTGGCGTATTCAGATATTACGTGAAAAAATGGCTCCACCTAATCGCTTAGTAAAAACATGCTTTTCTTTAGTATTTTGTTTGTTTTTATTTTTTTATTATAAACAGTGGGTCGCAGTGGAACCTACCGTTGGGCTATTACTTGTTGCCTCTAGTTTGAAATTGCTGGAGATTCGCCACCGTCGGGATATTTTTGTTATTGCATTTCTTTATTTTTTTTTAGTGGCTTGCGGCTTTCTATTTAAGCAATCACTTATCTATAGCGCAGCGAGTGCACTTGTCACTGTTTTGATCACTGCTGTGTTGGTGTTGCTATATAGTAGTCAGCAGGGTGGAATACAAGCTGCTCAGCCGACATCTTACGTTATTGTTAATAGTATAAAACTCAGCGCAAAATTACTTTTTCAAAGCGTTTTTTTAGCGGCAGTGATATTGTTACTTTTTCCAAGACTTAATCCGTTGTGGTCTGTTCCTATACATTCGGATCAAGCAACAACGGGTATCAGTGATAGTATGTCGCCGGGCGATATTAGCTCACTAATTCAAGACCCTTCTTTAGCTTTTCGTGTGACATTTGTTGATGATGTTATTGATCGGCAGGATATGTATTGGCGTGGACTTGTGTTTGATGACTTTGATGGTCGGCGTTGGCAGCGCTCCCAAAGCGTTGAGCAAACAGTTCGATTAGGTAATAAAAACGCTACTAGGATAAGTTCCTCAGTGTTAAATAAGCCAGATGTAAGGCCGATTGACTATGATGTTTTACTAGAAGCCACAACCCAACAATGGTTATATGCCGTACCTAATGCTCGTGTGATCCAAGGTGTTCGATCGCCTATATATTCTAATGCGTCTGAAATTTTTCAAGAGAATACTATTAATCAACGCATACAATACCGGGTTAGTACTAATACGGCAGTAGCTAATACAGACCCTTTATCGACGATTGATTATCGTCGTTTTACAGCATTACCTTCCAGTAGTAACCCAAAAACTCAGCGTTTAGCCCTTCAATGGTGGCAAGAGTCTAGTAGCCCAGAGGCTTATATTGACCAAGTGCTTACCTATTACAGGAAAAATTTTCAGTACACATTATCACCACCACCTTTAGGCTTTCATACCGTTGATGAGTTTTTATTCGATACGCAAAGTGGTTTTTGTGAACACTTCTCAAGCAGCTTTACAGTATTAATGCGCTCAGTCGGCATCCCTGCTCGTGTAGTAGTGGGCTACCATGGTGGTGAATGGAATAGCGATCAATCTTATGTGAATGTCTACCAGCGAGATGCTCATGCATGGGCTGAGGTTTGGCTGAAAAATAAAGGGTGGATTAGGGTGGATCCAACAGCGGCTGTAGCGTTTTCTCGTATAGAGCAAGGTGTCAGTGCTGCATTACCGCAGCGAGAACGTTCGTTAGTGGGCGGTAATCGTTCTACACAGCTTGAGTGGGTAAAAAAATTACATCAGCAATGGCAAAATATCGATTATCGCTGGCAGCGTTGGGTGGTCAGTTACGACAATGAAGCGCAGCAAAATTTATTGGAAAAATACTTTGGAGAGATGACCATCGGAAAAGTAATCACTGTCGTTACTATTCCGCTAGTTGTTGTCGCTCTGATAATAAGCTTTAGTTTATTTCGCGAGAGTTTTATCGCTCGATATTTTCAGCGTGCCAGTGCTGAAGAAAAGATTTACCTACGCTTGATAAAAAAGCTAAAAGCTAAGGGAGTCGAAATAAAAGATAGTGATTCAGTGAGTACGGTGTGCCAAAAAGCTATAGTCGCGTTTCCTCAACATCAAGCCTTGCTGGAAGGCCTGTGCAAAGATATTAATGCTTTATTCTATCGCTCTTCTATCGATCAAAAAGAAAGAAAACGTTATCGGTTAAACGTTGAGCAGTCGTTAAAACTAATTGTTTAACGACTAATTAACGATTACAGAAATCATTTAAATGATTGGCGTATTCTTTTAAACGTTGAGCGTATAAATTATTGTTGTCAGCAATGGCTAAGGTTCCATTTTTTGATAACAATTGATCACATTGTGATTTTTCTAAAGAGATAGTTTTTTTGTAAAGACCATAAAGCTGAGATACTTGGTTGTTATCATTTGCATTTTGGTAATATTGATATTCTCTGACTGTATTTTGCCAAAATAGCCATTGCTGAGTATTTTTTGTATCACGGCTTTGATCGGCAGTAGAAAGATATACTGTATAGGGCTCACTATATTCAATAAGAGAGGCGACGGTTTGCTGCTCTTTATCCCACCATTGCTCAAATGCTTCATTGTTTGAAAAGTGACGCAATATATTATCTTCCTCTGTACTATCTATTTTAGTTACTGGCATCGTCAATAGTGAGTGTTCATTAATAATATTGCTTAAGCTAAAAAAACGATTACGTGTATGATTAATAGTACAGGCACTTAAATCGGTCAGTGAGCTATTAATAGCCAAAGCTTTCGTATTATTAATAGCGGTTAAAAATGGCGTTAAAAATCGAGAAAAACGCTCACTGTTTTGTGAGAGTTCGCTCATTTTCCCAGCGAGATTTGTACTGGGAGTAATGGAAAGATTTTTTTGTGCAGTATTTCCTAATGTATTCATGAGTATCGTTAATTTTTTTATGGCTAACCGTTCTTCAAAATTACTATTTTTAACGGTGTTTGATACTGCTTGTTTTTGCACTGAGTGTTGCGCTAAAAAATCAATGGCTTCTTGCGTGTACTTCTCCATTAAAATGGCAGTCTGATCATCCCAATCAGTCGTTGTGTCTTTACACATAAAAATAGAATCGCTTTTTTCTGCTAACACCGAATGCACCATAAACGGTAATTGTGCTAGTGATTCTATTGATTCCGCGATAGTTAGCCAAGTTGGCGATACCAAGCCCGAACGCACTCCTCGCGCGGCTAATAAAAAGGGCTCATTACTTAATGTATTATTTATTTCTGTGGTTAGCCTTTGTGCAGCGCTAGGGCAGTCGTTAATGAGATGTGTTTCAATATTAAAAAGCACACTGCCGTTAGAGTTATTGTTGAGAATAATAGGAGATATAGACGCGGTATTTAATAAGGGTGTTAGTGTTTCGGTTAATTGCTGACACTGATTGGGTAAGCCGTCTACCCAGTAAAACCACTGAGCGAGACGCGTTATATTTTTGCTGTCAATGGTAGCGTCTTGCAACTCTTTAATCCAAAGCGTTCCCATGCTGAGCTGTTCTTGAATTTGAGAGTCGATAGCATTTAATGATAATTGGATATGTTCAGCCGCTTCATTTGCAAACGTAGAACTGATAGTAAAGGTATTTAATTCATTGGCTATAATTAATTGATTACCATGTAACTGAGCTTGTTGATTTTTTAAATACAGCACTTTTAATAAGTGATTAAAGGTAGTTAGCTGTAAAGTTGAAGTGTCGTCCGATGTACTAAATAGCAATTTTCGTTTTTCAATCATCTCTTCAAAAGCATTAAAATCATTAATAAATGCTTGAAGGTTTTCACCTGTTGCTAAAAAGTCGCTGTTTTGTGCCGCAGAAATGGGGCTAATAGGCCAAGTTAATAAACGTGCTTCTTTAGCCGCTAATTGGCAATCAATACCCTGTGTAATCATGATATTCAGACTATTACTGAGAGTATTCTTCACTTTTTCAGAAAGTAGTAAGCGATGTAATGTATGGCTATGTATACGATTAATAGATGTTAGCGAGTCTTGTATTGATACAGGGGATAAGCACCGAGTTTTATCGTAAATATTTGCCCGACTACTTTCTTCCTCTAACACGCTATAACTTGCTGCTAGTTCGCTGACGCGAGAATTAAAAGAATAGATAGCATATACAGCGATAATCACGGTTATCGATAATAGAGCTGCAGGGATAATTATTTTTTTAGGCATCATAACTCGTTATTTTTATCAGCTTGAAAAGTGCTCAGGTTAAAATATAGAGTAATTTATACTTTTACCTGACTCTTATCACCGAGTATATGGCGCTTGTAGGATGCTTGCAAATTAACCAATGAGTGGCAGTAATAGGGTTCTAGTAAGACGTATGTTGATAGCTATTTTCAATGGTTAATATGATTTTAATAAATATTTTTGTGTACTGTCTACTTTATGTGTGGTTATGTAATCGTATTCTATTGGCTTTACGATAGATACTTACCTATGTGGGGTGATGGTTTCGTTGTTTTACTATCCACTGTTGTCGTGATTTGATACGTGCTTTAAGCGACAGAATCAGCTCTTTGAATGCTTTTGCTCTTTCATGACGTGCCATTCGCTCAATTTGTTCATAATCTTCTAAAAGAGTATCAAGATCTTTTTTTTGGCGCATGTACTGCCTCCTCTCGTTCAATTAATGACCGTTTATGCTTGTTCAATGTGTTTATGTTCATTGATTTTGCAGTCTATAAGCCTATACTAGGCTGTTCTTTATGGTTATAGAATAATTAAAAAAGCATTTAATGTGTGCAAAAATGCACAATATTGACGATTGTTTATATGGATCGTTTTATTTATCAGTATGCGCGGCAGTAATTAAAGGTTACCTGCATCGATAACGAGAAGTCGTTAATTGAAAAATAAAGGTGTCAAAATGAATTGGGATGATCTACGTTTTTTCTTAGCGCTTTCTCGAGAAAAAACAGTGAGTGGTGCGGGTAGGGTGCTATCCGTAAAACATACTACCGTTGCTCGACGGATTGCAGCATTGGAACAGCAGATGGGAAGTCGGCTATTTGATCGATTGCCCAGCGGTTATGCAATGACACAAGTGGCAGAAAACCTTTATAAACATGCATTGGCAGTAGAAGAGGTCATACAACTGGCTGATCGAGAAGTTTTTGGGATGGATGCTCAGTTAAGTGGCACTTTAAAGCTGACGGCATCTCATAATGCTTTTTCTCGTTTAGTCATTCCACAGCTTTCACAATTTACGAGTCATTATCCAGATATCAATCTAGAATTGCTGACGTCTACAGGCCTTGCTGATTTAGCAAGCCGCCAAGCAGATATTGCTCTACGTTTTTCTCCTCAACCACCAGACTATCTTGTTGGAAAAAAAGTGGTGTCTATGCAACATGGTATTTATGCCAGTGCGGATTATCTTAACCAGCATCGCGAGCAAGATAAGCTCATTTTATGGGAGCAAGAACGTACGTTGCCTGAGTGGGCTATTCAGCACTTTTCGGGTGCAATGGCGATGGTAAGAACAACAGAAATAACCACTATGCTATCACTGGTGAAACAAGGTTTCGGTATTGCACGGCTGCCTTGTTATATTGCAGACACCGAGCTCGAACTTCGCCGAATTAACGTACCATTGCCATCATCTGAATGGGCGCTGTGGGTGCTAAGCCATGTCGATTTAAGATCAACCGCAAGAGTACGCGTATGTCGAGAATTCCTTATCGATATTATCGAGCAACAGCGTGATTTAATAGAAGGGCGAACATCAAGCTATTAAGTTTTTCACTGCTGTCCCATTAAGCTACGCTTTGCCTAATGGCTGGCATTCCACTATTGAAAAGTTAACGGGGCAGCAGGAAAGTTTTTTATTAATAATATTTATCTTCCTAGACGTTAGAAGCGTGTTCCAGTTAACACTATCAAAAATTCCTAGAATATTTTGGCGCTTTCAGTCTCTTTCCGTTTGACAGTCTCATCTCCTCACTCTATTGTCGCAGCGCAATGCGGCAAAGTGTTTACGCTGTAAATAATAGCAATAAAATCGTAATACTCATTGCCCGTTTTCTATCATGTTACCTTTTCTATATTTTTTATTTTTTCTTAAGGTAACTACTTTTTCTAATCATGTTGTACATTTGATCATCGCCTAATGGCGTTGATAAGGGATCATCTATGTATAAAAAAATACTTTTTATCAGTTCTATCTTATTGAGTGTATTAGTGGCTTCGAGCGCTTATGCACAAAATTCAGGTCGTTATTCGTGGTGGAATAACTTTTTTGGTGGGCATAATCATGAATGTCATACGCATCAAGGTAATTATAGTGGCCATTATTACTGGTCACGTTTTTTTTGGTGGCATAATCACTGTCCTAATCAAGCGCCAGTAGCTGATGCGGGTGAAGATCAAGATGTTGTCGTTAGTGATGTAGTTACCCTAAATGCTGAAGCTAGCAGCGATGAAGATGGAAGCATCATCCGCTATCGTTGGAGGCAAACTAGTGGCCCACGCGTTAAGTTGTTAGGCCGCAGAAGTGCAACAGCGACATTTACCGCTCCAGAAGTAACGGAAACGACAGAGCTGACTTTTGTATTACGAGTAAGAGATAATCGCCGTGCTCGTGATCGGGATCAAGTCATTATTACTGTATCGCCCGTTGTCGCATCAGAGCCACCAGTAGCGAATGCGGGTATCGACCAAACTGTCGACGCAAGTACCGCAGTGACGTTAGATGGTACCGCTAGCAGTGATCCGGATAATGATATTGCGAGTTACGCGTGGGTACAAACAGCAGGTAGTAGCGTCACGCTTACAGATGATAACTCTGCTACAGCGAGCTTTACCGCACCGAATGTGGCTGTTGCTGAAACCCTCACGTTTGAGTTAACGGTTACCGATGCACTCAATAATATGGCGACTGATACCGTCGATGTTACGGTAGAGCCGGTGATTCCAACATCTCAAGCCAATGTACGTGTGAGAACGCTTAACGCTTCATTAGTGTCGGGTGTAGAACTAGAGTTCTATATTGATGGTATTAGGCGTGATGACCTCACCAGCCTTGTCAATGAAACTGCCGTGTTAACTATTGATGCTAATACAGATTATTCAATCAGAACAAATGCAGCAGGCTTTGCAGTACAAGTCATCCCATTTAGGTCAGCTATCGAAGACGGCAATGTTGATCTAGATATTACCTTAATTCCTCGTGGCGAAGTTATTACCATTAGTGGCGCGGGTTCGTTTGCGGAAGAGGGTAATGATGGTGCTGCAGTTAGCTTTACTACCAGTGATTTTGTCGATGCAGCAGGCAATCCTGTTGTCGGTGATATTCAGTTAACGATCACACCTGTTGATGTGTCTCAACCGGCTACACTCGCGGCTTTCCCCGGTGAGTTTAGTGGCATTCTAGAAAGCGATGGTACAGAAACACCGATTGTCAGCTTTGGTACGGTAGAGTATGAGTTCACGGCAAATGGTGAGTCTATTAACTTGGCACCGGGTGCTACCGCCGATGTCATCATTCCTATCTACAGCTTTACCTATCAAGATGGGAGCAATATTTCGGTGGGTGATACCATTCCTTTATGGTCGTTAGATGAAGAAACCGGTATTTGGGATCAAGAAGGCACTGGTACAGTCATTGCCTCTATTGATTCTCCAACTGGCTTAGCGTTAAGTGCAACCGTTAGCCATTTCTCTTGGTGGAACTGTGATGTAAGTATGAATGCTGCCAGTGTTGAAGTGACCGTATTAGGTACAGACAATGGTACCGCTACGGTATTTGGCCGAACGCTTGCCAGTATTGGTTTCCGTCCTAGCTTAGTAGATACCACTATCCCGGTGAATGGCACAACGTCGCCGTTACCCATCCCTAGTAATGTTGAAACGTGCCTATGGGCAGAAGTTAACTTTAATAGTGGGTTATCAGTAACCACATCAGAGCAATGCGTGACGCCAACAGCGAATGAGCAGCTATCGTTAACCTTTGGTACTGGATCGAGTGAACCTCTCGATGTGTTAGCTTTGCCGGGTGATGCAAGTGATGTGGTTAATTTGTCAGACTTCTTGTTAAGTCCGATCGATACCATCATCCTATCGCCTGTTTCTGTAGAGTCATCAGTGACTTATTCCTTGTCGGCGGGCGCATTACCAGCAGGGGTAGTACTGTCTACAATTAACAGCACACAGGCCGAAATCTCGGGTATCAGTACTGAGTCGGGTCTTTTTAATGCCACTATTTTAGCAACGGATAGCGAAGGCAATATCGATGAAATTAACGTCAACATTTTAGTAAGTCCAGATGTGCAACCCCCATTGCTAGTTTCGGGAGGGGATTTTATTTCGGCAAATACTAATGACCTTGTTGTGATTAATTTGAATCAATACAATGCTGGTGGAGCAGCAGTTAATTGGGAATTAAGTGAGGATAATTTGCCTGTTTGGTTGTCATTCAATAATAATACAGGTGAGCTAACAATTGATCCGACACTTATACCAGATGTAGGGCCACCCATTTTCGACGATAACCAATTTATCAAAGATGGGCTTTTCTTTACTTCTCAGGTTCGCGCAGGGAATATTAGTGGTGCAAGCACAACATCAATATCAATTAATATTTTTACGGGTGATGGGGTCTTTATTGAATTTAGCATAGGGCTATTTTGCGGCGAGATACAACCATTTTGTGGCGAAGATGGTTTCTTTCCTCCTGTAGCAACCTAACGGTTAGTGTTGTTATCTTAAGCCCTCTAAATATTATTATTTAGGGGGCTTTTTTATGAGTATAAAAAATACTTTGTCACCATTTGTTTTATTTTTGTCGCCAAATAATTCCTTGCGAATTCATTAATAGCTAAACAGTACAAATATCGTTAGTCTCCCTTTTTAGTTCTAAATGACTTTCTTTAAAGGAGAAAATAATGATAAAAATATTGACCCGTTTCTTACATTTTCCTCAATTTATACTGTGCCTTTCTTTTCTTTTAGGTATGTCCTTCTCTTTAATTAGTATGGCTGATAGTGCAGCTGGGCGTTGGCAAAATATTGGTTATAGCGTATCTGGTTTAGCGAAGATGAATCCCGCACGCGATGGTGCTGCTTATAGTTTTCTTGGCGTTATAGATAATAAAAACGATGACGAACCGCGCACTATACTGATTAACTTAGATAGCCACTTTAATGTTATTAATTTAACGAATGGTAAAGTGCCCGTTATTCCCTGGGCTAATGATTACCCTTCACATTTAAGTGATCTCGAAAGTGTAGCTGCCGTACCCAACAATAAGACGGGCGACCAGCAACAATTTGTGGCAGCTACATCTAGTGGTTATTTTTGGCGTTTTACTGTTAATAACAATAAACAAGTCGTGAATGTTGTACAGGGCGATGAGCAGCTTGATCAAGAAGGCTCTAATAGCACCGCAAAAGAAATTGAGTCAGTCGGATTTTTTATTAATAGCAACAGCGGCAACATTAAACTGGTATGGGCAGGACGAGGATCAAGAGATCATTCCGCTTATTTATTTGCTGCCGATTTCGAAAATAATAGTAACCAAGTGGGCTATAACGATCACAACAGTTTTCAAATACAAGAAACAAATTTTAATTGGCCGCGCCCCATCTGGAGTGATGATGGTGATAGTCGTCTAATTTCTGATTTAAAAGTTGCCAGCAACCCCAATGGTGCCATCTATGTTTCATCTGCCTTCGATGGTGGTAATAACGGCCCCTTTGGAGCAACGCTATATAACCCCGGTACTTTTCAAAGTGCCAGCAAGGTGACGTTTAATAGTGATCCTTATCCGCCACTAATGCCGTTATTTATTAAAGGCAAGGGTAAAAAAGTAGAAGCTCTAGAGTTACTCACTGGTCAACCATCCGATGGGTTTATCTTAGGCACCGATGATGAAAACTTAGGTGGGTATATTATGGTACTTGCGCCGTAGTATTTATTGTCATAATAGCACCACATTATTATTAAAGAATGTGGTGCTATTGCATTTCGATTATGTGGTTTAGCGTATTATAATACGGTTGATACACTTTCTAAGTGCCACACTTTAGCGACTATTTTCCAGTCGTCACTTTCATTTTTAACAAAGCTGAGATGATCAACAAATATGTTGTTATGCGCTTTAATTCTTAGTTTAACCGTAGCACTTTTAGGTGATAAAAAATCAATTAGGAGAACTTCTTCCTCACGTTCTTGGTTAATGCTAGCGGGAGAGGGGCGAGTGGCTACATCTTGACGAAAGCTGGCGATAGGATCAACAAATATAGTGCCTTGATCAGCATCGAACAAGCTAGATTTCTCATGGAAAACGGCATCTAATTTGTTAACATCACAGTAGTAGATTGCATCTAAATAAGTGTCTATGGCTTGTGACAGTGCTTGATTTTTCATAATTATCCTTTCTTTTTAGTAGTGAGTAATGTCTATAACTATACGCAGCTTGAAAAAAGAAAGAATTGGCAAAAATGACAATATACAGTAATATTTCGCCATTATGAATAACGCCTCATCTAAGCCATTAGTCTGCATCTTGACCTATAACAATTTGTGTATGTTTGAGTACGGGATAGCCCTTGAAATTTTTGCTTTGCCGCGACCTGAATTACCTGAGTGGTATGACTATAAGGTGATTGCAAGCCATAAAACTGATATTCATGCCATTGGTGGCGTGAGCATTGATGCGAGTAAAGATCTATCGTTACTTGCTCAATCTTCTTTAGTCGTAGTACCCGGTTGGAGTGGTGAGGTTAGTGATGAATTAAGAGCCTCATTAATCAAGGCTCATAATAATGGAGTTCGTATCGCGACCATTTGTTCTGGAGTGTTTCTTCCGGCTGCTTGCGGTTTACTAGATGGGAAAACGGCCACAACACATTGGCGCTATGCTGAAAAACTTCAAACAGAATACCCGGATATTAATGTTAATGCGGATGTTCTTTATGTTGATGGGGGGAGTATTCTTACATCGGCAGGCTCAGCAGCAGGAATTGATCTGTGTTTACATATTGTGCGTAATGATTTTGGGCAAAAAACGGCTAATACGGTTGCTCGGCGATTGGTTTTACCCGCTCATAGAGAAGGGGGGCAGGCGCAATATGTGCCTCGTCCCTCACCTAAAAATAATGATTTATTTTCTCCGTTATTAGATGAAATGAGAGCAAGTCTGAATGAGCATTGGCCTGTTGAACGTATGGCTCATAGTGCTGCGACTTCATCTAGAACATTACTTCGGCGATTTAAAGACGCGACGGGTACTACGCCAGCGACATGGTTAATTATGGAGCGTTTATCCTTAGTGAGGGAGTTATTGGAAACAACCCGTTTAAGTGTTAATCAAATTGCGCATGAAACTGGTTTTATTTCTGCTGAATTACTCAGACACCACTTTAAGCGTCAATACCATTTAAGCCCTTTGCGTTATCGCAGTCAATTTAATACAGATTTAAAATCGTAACGTATTTCTTTAGGTATTACGCTAAAAATGCTGCAGTGCGCATTCTACACCTCTACAAATACACCCTCTAAAACAAAATACAGTCCAGCACGTATTTCACTCCCTTCGTCTTTAAATAATGTTTTATAACGCTCTAGTTGTGATCGGTATTCATTGGCCTGTTGTTGGGTGAAGGCTTCTATAGTTTCATCGGGCTTAGGTTGGCTACTTTTATAGTCGATGATCCAGCGGGTATATGTTTTTTTGTTGTTGTTTTTTGTGGTTACCGTTTTAGTATCTGCCGTCGTTTCTACGAAGGTACGATCAATAATATGTTGGCCTTTGGTATCCCAGCGTTCTAGTTCGGTCGCACTGTGGCTGTGTGTATTATCGAGTAGCCATCTTCCGGTTTTATCATTTAATGTATGGTTAACGGCTTGTATAACGGTATCTAATGCCTTGTCGAGTCGGTGAGGGCTAATGCCTTTTTGTGCTAATTGTGTTTGCCAAATGAGCTGTTGTTGTTGAATGCGCTGTTGATTCCAGAGCTTATAGCCGGTATTGGTAATATGTTGTAATGCTAAATGAATCACAATGCCGATATAGCGTTGTTCACGCTGGCGGAGTGCATCGGGTGAGGCGATATTATCCCGCGTCGATTTTTTTTTGCTCTCATTATTAGTCGTTGACTTCGACGGGGTAGGTGATGGTTCGTTGTTATCGCTCTGGTTATTATTATCACCAAATAAATCTGCTTGGTTGTTACTGTTTATATTCTTTTTATTTTTTGATTCCGCCTGATCGAATAGATTTTGCTGGCTGTAGTTACTGGTATTAAGATTACTATTTGCGCCAGTCGTGTGTAATGAAGCAAGAGCATTATTGCCGCGATAATGTTCAAGCAGGTTGTTTGTGCGTATCACGGGTGCTTGCCAATGCGGCGATAAACTCGCAATTTTATTAGGGTGGCTGAGTTTTTGTGGGTTATTGTTAAACGATGTTGTGGTCGATAAACTTTCGCAATGGGTAATAGATACTTGGCTCAATAGAGAGCTACTATTGTTTTCTTCGCTGTTAATAATACTCGGCCATAGGCGACGTAGTAAGGTATGCTGGCCGGGTGGTTTGATGGCCTTGAGTGTTAACTGGTTGAGTGTTGGCCTGTTTGTATCACTGGCTTCATCCGCTAGTTGCTTGGCGTCAATCGCGACGTAGCCAAGTAAATGCAAATGTTTAATGGCGCGAGTGCAGCCGACATAAAGTACGCGGTCGGCCTCAATACGTTCTTTTTCGGCTTGTTGAGCGCGAATAAAATTATAAATAGGGTCATCTTTAGCACCCGTCGCATTCATAGGGCTAATTAATAATTGATGGTTGGCATAGTTGTGTGGCGAGCCTTCCGTGTAAGCCATACGCTCTAACCATAACAGTAATTCTTTATCGTTACTTTTACTGCCTTTTTCTAAACCGGGAATAATCACATGGTCAAATTCTAAACCTTTGGATTTATGAATGGTCATGATTTGCACGGGAGGAACAGTCGAATGTACAGTCGCAGACTCTAATGAGGTATCTTGTGATGGTTTTGCGTATAAATCGCTAACGGCTTTTTCTAGATCATCCCATTGGGGAATGATGCCGCCGTGCTCATAGCGATCGAGCAGATTAAAAAAGGTATGTACATTATCTTTGTCGCTAGAGTTCAATAATAAGGCTGGGCCACCTAAACTTAACCAAATACCGTGTAGCCAATGGCTTAAACGATGACGTTTTTGTTGCTGGCGTGCATGGTGAATGACCTTATTAAAGCGCTGTAATTTTTGCTGGCCAATGGCGGAGAGTTTGATGGCTTGTATGGTTTTTTTATCGACGCAAAGCTCGCTGATACTATTTATCAATAAGGGCCATTGTTTATCGGTTTTGTTGTATTCCGCGAGTGCTAGCAAGTCTGCCATATCAAGAGCACACCACGGTGCGCGAAGTACCGCTAGCCACGCTAAGCGATCGTTGGGGTGAAGTAATGCCTTGGTGAGCGATAGGCAATCAAGTACTGGCATGCAGGTGGCTAAACTGTCGATGTCGGTTGCTTGATAAGTAATATTAGCGCTGCGTAATGCGGCAATAATTGCTTGCGCATGAGCGCGGCTGCGTACGAGTACCGCAATACTGTCACTTGTTAATTCTTCTGTTACAAGATTGTTGGCATGGTTTTGTCGGCAGTGTTGAATAATATCGACAACGGTAGCGGCTTCATGGCTGCGTGTATCGGGTGCGCCATCTTCGTAGGCGAGTAGGTGTGTATGCACTGCGGTATGTGATAACGCTGCATTAACACTAACCGATGGGTTGTAGCGTACCGCACCTCTATTACTGTCGTTATGTTGTGGAAAAATTTCACTAAAACTGCGGTTTATCCAATCGACAATATGTTGTTGCGAACGAAAATTAACTTGTAGATCGAGTGGCTCGAGCAAAATATCGCCGATGCCGTATTCACGCACATTTAAAAAAATACCGACGTTAGCATCCCGAAAACGATAGCATGATTGCATGGCATCGCCCACCACAAATAGCGTGCGGCCATCGTCGGCTTGCCAACCGGCGGTGAGTCTTTCTAGCAATCGCAGCTGGGTACTTGATGTATCTTGAAATTCATCGACTAGAATATGCTGAATTTTATAATCTAACGCGAGCGCTAAATCACTAGGGCTATCACTTTCACCTAAGGCATCGAGTGCGGCTAATGTTACGGCAAGATAATCGGTTTTCCCTAACTGCTGAAAAGCCACGCTTAAATTTTGTGCCAGGTTCACTAAAATATGGGTGAGGTGATCGAGCAATGCCCATTGTGCATCGGGGTAGTGCGGGGCAGGTAAATGACGTACTTGGTGCAACGCGCTTGCCAGTGCCTCGGCTTGTTCGGGGTCGTTACTAATATGCTCGATGAATTCGAGATAGCGTTGCTTGTAATGCGTTGCTTGGGCTTTTTCTTCGGAGGATAAACCTTTCGCCGATGGTGCAAAAAATCCAATATCTTTATTCGCACTTTTTCGTAGTTCGCCTTTTTGTGTGAGTAATAACTCAGCCACCCCCAGCCATAAAGGTATAGCTTCCAACACAGGCTCTGGGCTAGCCTGCAAGCCGACACAATGACTAACCGGTGACTGCGGATTTTTAGGGGATAACTCGACGCGTGAAAAATTAAGCGCGGCATGATCGGCTAATAATGCGAGTTCACTGCTAAAAGGCGAGAGCAATGTGTGGGTGTGTTGCAGATGTTCTTCGATCACATCAGCAAGTACTTGCTCTAACGCATGGCGTTGATCTTTTGATTGAAATAATACCGGTAGCCACTGATCACGTTTACCGAGTAACTGAATAAATAATTGCTCAATGGTGTCGAGTTTATTATCTACATGTTGAGTGAGTGAAATTAGATGAGCTTGCAGCTCACTATTGCGATGGAGCTGTGCTAGCGTATCGCGCGCGGCTAATTGATAGGCAACATTAGGATTGTCTAAAATCTCAGGGGTATGTCCTAGCTTACTTTCAAACGGCATTTGCTGGCTAATAGAACGGCACAAGCTGTCGATGGTAGTGATACGTAAACGATTAGGACAGCTAAATAATTCCCACTGCTTTTCGCTATTACGCGCTAACACTGCCCGTGCTAAATGCCATGTAGTTTTGAGATAATCGGCTTCTGGTTCGTGGGGCTGTTGTTCAGCATCGCGTAAGGCATCGAGTATACGCGATTGCATTTCGGCAGCCGCTTTTTTGGTAAACGTAATGGCGAGTACATTTTCTGGCTCGTCGCATTGAGCTAATAAAGCTAAGACGCGCTGTGTAAGTAACCCGGTTTTGCCCGAACCTGCGGGCGCACTAACCGCGAATGAGTCTGTGGTGCTTAATGCTCGGCTACGTTCTGTTTGATCAATCGGCGGTGTGTTCATAATTTATGGGTATCAAACGTGTTAATGGCATCGGCTTCATAAAAGCGGTTAATGCGTAAATAGTCGCCGGCATAGCGCTTGGCAACATCATCGTTGTAGTGGATGGTGCATTGCCCTTGGATAAATTCTTGGAGTAATTGATCGAGTACGGCTTGCCAATGATTAAGCGTACTTTCCCATGTGTCGGGCAGGCTCAAACGATTTTTTTCGATAGATGTAATTCCGCTGGCAAGCTGACCATCCCCCAGTCCACTAAACTGCTGCGCCTTAACATTAATTTGCGCAAAACTAATGCCTTTAATCGTGGTGCAATCCTTATTGTATGTCAGTGCATACAATGGCAATTGGGGCTCTTTAGGGCGGTCACCTTTCCATGCATTTTGCGTTGCGCTACCGGTTTTGTAATCAATAATTAAAAACCGGCCATCAAGGAGCTGATCGACCCTATCGATACGAATGTTAATGTTGAGGCCATTAAACACAACGGTATGCGCTTCTTCGATAGCGACAACGGTAAAGGGTGGGCGTTCTTTCTCTACGGTAAACCATTGTTGCAGTAACCGGTGTTGGCGTTCTCGCTCTATATTGCAGAGTACATCGCTAAGGTGGTTAGGTTTATGTCGGCGAATGTCATTAATGGCGAGTGTGAGTTGCTCGTTTATTTTTTCATTTAACTCATCATCGCTAAGTGCTAACAAGGCTGCCTGAGTACGCAGTTCTTGCCATATTGCCGCTAAACTATTGTGCAGAATGTGGCCTTTCTCTATATGCGAAAACCCATTACTCGGCTCAATGGGGAGTGGAGCACCCAAGCGATATTTGACGAAGCTATCAAAAGGGTTGTCGGCTTGTGCTTTAAATACGCCAGAGCCGCCAGTGAGTGTATCACTGGTGTACGTAGGTGCGTTTGCGCAATCGACAAGAGTAAGCGCCTGTGTGCTTTTTAGGGTGCTATACCAATGGTCTAAAGAGTCATTGGAGGAATCATAGGGTGAATCATGAGCGGATGTGTGTGCGAGTGTACTGGCGAGCGGTATATCGCGAATGAGTTGACTCACGAGTAGGGCTTGTTCGCTATCGTCTTCGTGGGTGGGTGAGCTAAAAATAATATGATCGGCGCAGTGGCGATAATTGTCTGTGAGTGATTGTGCATAAGCCAGTTCACGTAGACTGCTGGCGTGGGGCATATTGTGTTCACGTTGTAAGCGAATGGGTAGCAGTGAGTTAGGCGCGGGTGCTGGCGGCCATACTTTTTGGTGTAAACCCATGATCCAGCAATGGTTAAAATGTAAACCGGCGCCTTCAAGAATACCTAAAATTTGTACGGGTGAATCGGGTACTTTGGCCTGAAACGGGAGCTGATTCGCCATACGTTGTAGTTGTTGTAATGCCGTACTGCTGTCGATAGCTTGCAAGACACTATCAAGACTCGCAAATGTTTCTAGCAATTGATACCACAGTTGGGTCTGTTGGTATTCTTGGCTATCCGGTGTGCGTTCACCCGGCCAGTGCAGAATATCAAGCTGTTCTAGAAAGATCTCCACCCATCGCGAGGGCAGGTGTTTACCTTGATTGCGAGTATGGTTGGTGTATTGGTGAAACGCATGCAGATAATCGAATACGGTTTGTTCGGCTTCCATAGATTCCGGCGTTCGCCGGAATGACGATGTAGTTTTGGGGGGGGAATGGGCTCCGGCGTTCGCCGAAATGACGGGCTGATGATGCTCACCATCTTTGCTCATCATATCACCCATACCTGCACCCGTGCTTGCATCCATGCCTGTGTCTATATATCCACCCGTCATACTGTTATTTTTAGTTGAACCCGTCATGCCGGGTCTGCCCCGGTATCTCTGTCTATCGCTTTGTTCCCCGATACGTTGTGCCCAATAGCGTAGAGTGTCCCCACTGATAGTAAATGTGCCCAATGATGTCAGCTTGTTTACTAAAGCGCAGCGCTGGGTAAGCTCTTCGCTGTACTTCCCCCAAAAAGGTGATAGCAAGCAGTGGCTTAAAAATTCAACATCCCGTGCCTGTTGTTGGCCACGCTGTTCCTGTAATCGAAGTAATTGCAATGTGCTGGCAATCAGTGGGGTATCTCCCAGTGGTGTACCCGCAGAAAAGTTAAAAGGCAGCGTATAACGCTCTTGTTGGGGTAAGAGGCTATGGGCTTCAAACTCAGCAATAAAAGCTTGCTCGACTTGCTGTCGGCATTGGCCAAGGTTCGGCACGATAATTCCAATACGGGTATTGGGTTGTTGTTGGATGATTGTGCGCGCCCATTGAGCGGCTGCTCGCATTTCGGCATCAGGAGTATCGTATTCCATACGCTGTGTGCTGCTAGGGGAATAGTCTGCGTGAGAGAGTAATACGAGCTTTTCACAGGCCTTATTCAGTTGTTTTTCTACTAATGGCGGTAAATCATCAAAGCCAAGCAGGTGAATAGTGGCTTCAGTTTTGAGATAGCGCTGCGCAAAAGCTTGACCAATAATACCGTAGCTATCTTCAAGAGTAATAAAATGCAGTTGTTCTAGGCGTTGCTGAAAGCGCTGAATCCATGCCTTAAATTGAGGGTTGATATCGGCGTGAATACTCGGCGTATCCACCGGCTGATTCCAACGTACGAGTGTCGTGTAGGCACTGGAGGCTTGCTTTGCGACAGCATCTACCTGCATGAGACCGCAATCGGCCGTAATACTTTCCCAAATAATGCGCTGTTGTTCACTATTAATGATAGTTTGTGCGGAGTCTGGATGACCGTGTGCCTGTAACATTTCCCATTGCTGCTCAAACCATTGTTCGACAGTAAAAATGCGCGGTGTATCCCATACCGATACACCTTGCTCGCGTTGATGATGACCCCAAGCCTGCAGGATTTTACTGCGTAGGCGATTATTAGGCGTAAGAATCAATTGTTGTTTTTCAACTAGCGGTAAAATTCTCGATAAATTAAAGAGCGAGGGAAGGGTTGGCATATTATTTGGCGCCCGTATTTTGTGCGTTATGTATTTGCGTGTTAGGCACAATAGCGATATTGCATAAGCTAAATTGTTGCAAGGCTGGTGCTAGGCTTTCGATAGAGGAGCTCTGCTCTGTAAAGAAAACGGTATTTTGTTGTGCGGCTGCTGTCACTTCTGATAGTACAGGCGATTCATTCAACCAATATCCCACACGTCTTGCTATCGCTTCTCCGGAATCTATCCAGTGTTTGATAGTAGGTAATACCCTACGTAATTCATCTCTTAATAATGGGAAGTGCGTGCAAGCGAGTACAAGGGTGTCAATGTCATGGTTGTCTGTGAATGGCTCAACAATGGTTTTAAGTTGTTGCGGACTAATTGTTTCACCTCGGAGTTTTTTTTCTGCGAGCAATACCAGCTCACTACTTCCCACGGAGATAATCTGGCAATCGGATGCAAATTCATTAATCAATTGCTGCGTATAACTTCGTGCAACAGTCCCCGGGGTTGCTAATAGTCCAATAGTTTTGGATTGGCTTATTGCCGCTGCGGGTTTAATAGCGGGCACTACACCAATAATAGGTTGCGAAAAACGCTCGCGTATTCGAGGCAAAGCGACAGTACTTGCGGTATTGCAGGCAATAACAATGATATCTGCTTGGGTGCACTGTTGTAATTGATGGATGACATGGTCGACGCGATCAACCAACGTATTCTCTGGTTGAGTGCCATAGGGGAATGCCGCGTTATCTGATGCATAAAAGTAAGCGCAATGAGGATACTGCTGACGTATTTCCTGTAAAATGCTCAAACCGCCAACGCCTGAATCAAAGACTAAGATTCTCGGTGTTTGTGGATGTTTGTCGGTATGCTGAATAACAGGCATAAATAGGGTGGCCTATGGTTCTTATTAATAGGCGCACATGATACCAAAAAAGAGCCATCTGATTGGATAAAACGACCTAACAGTTTTCAATCAACAACACATAATAGAGGCGTTCATTGGATAATTTTTTAACAGGTGACAGTGTGGAAATAGGTTTGCTATTGATAAGCTTTGGTATAGGCGCCGCTATAGCGTCATTAGTGACTTTACTGGTAAGTAATGCCACTGCCAATACAAAGATTCGACAAATTCAAGCAGATTTAGAACAGGAATGTCATCGTGCAAGAGAAGAGGCTGCGGTTGCTAAAGGTCAGCTCGACTATGTACAAAAAAGTATGGATGAGCAATCGACTTTGCTAAAAGAAGCGCGCTTACAGTTAGGTAATGAATTTGAAAATTTAGCGAATCGTATTTTTGAATCAAAACAGCAGCAGTTTGATGCGCAAAATGCTAAAACCTTATCCCATAGTTTAGATCCACTTAAAACACAGATTAACGATTTTAAGCAACAGGTCACTCATGCGTATGAGAAAGAAAATGCTGAACGCAATAAGTTGATGGGAAAAATTGGTGAGCTGCAATCACAGACACAAAAAATTGGCGAAGATGCGGTTAACTTAGCGTTAGCACTCAAAGGTGATAATAAATCTCAGGGTAATTGGGGAGAGGTGATTTTAGAGCGGTTGTTGGAAGAGTCGGGCTTGCAAAAAGGGCGGGAGTACGACACGCAGGTTTCTCTTAAAAGTGAAGACGGGGCGCGTCGTAACCCAGATGTCATTATTCACCTTCCTGAAGATAAACAGCTCGTGATTGATGCGAAGGTATCACTGGTCGCTTATGAACGCTATGTTAATAGCGATGATGAAGCAGAAAAATCTATTGCGCTGAAAAATCATATCGATTCTGTTCGGCAGCATATTCGTGGACTCAGTAGTAAAAACTATGAACGTTTAGAGGGGATTCAAACGCTTGATTTTGTTTTTATTTTTATGCCGATAGAAGCGGCGTTTATGTTGGCATTACAGCACGAACCCAATTTGTTCCGCGAAGCGTATGATAAACAGATTATATTAGTGAGCCCGACGACATTAATGGCAACGCTGCGTACAGTATCTAATATTTGGCGTTATCATAAGCAACATAAAAATGCAGAATTAATTGCAACACAAGCAGGTGGTCTGTATGACCAGTTTGTGCTGGTTTTAGAATCCCTAGATGATTTAGGAAATCAACTAGAGAAAACACAAAATAGCTATCAAAAAGCCCGTAATCGCTTGTCAGATGGTCGCGGCAATTTATTGGTTCGTGTAGAAAAATTGAAAAAACTCGGTGCAAAAGCTAAAAAAGCATTGCCCCCATCCTCTAAGGCATTGCTAGAAAGCCAAGAGGAAGATGGTAAAGAGACAATGGGCGATAATTCCCCCCAATGATTGGTAATCTATTGTTGAAATAGTTAATAGAACAGCAGTGCTGTTTTGATTAAAGTGTTAATTAATTAAAGAGAAAAAATATGTGGTTAATGGTGAGTGGTATTGGCCTAGTGATTATTGCTGTATTAAGCGTGGTTGCTTTTCGTTTGCAAACACAGGTAAAGCAAGCCGAAGAAAAAAAATTAGCACAGCAACAAGCTTACGATAAGCAAGTACAAGACAAGCGAGATTCAATGAATCGAAGTATTCAAATACTGGCACAAGGCTTGGTTGAGGGGCAGTTAAGTAAAACGGAAGCGGCCATTCGGATAGGGGCTTTGTTAGAATTTTTAGATGTGAGTGATGCAGTAAAAGACGAATATAGTGCGTTTTTTCAGCTAGCGGAAGCCACTGCCCATATTCCTATTTTGGAAAAATGGAAAGCACTATCGACAAAAGAAAAGCTACGTTATGACAAAGAAAGAGAAAGCTTAGAAGAAAAGTATGGTGATTTTGTGGTTGATTCGGCTAAGCGAGTGATAGGTGTAAGTTTTTGATGTAATTTATTTTTCTGATTAATAATAATGGCCTACATCCCTGTAGACAAAATAATAGTACATGATTTTTTGTTCGAAATTTTAGAATGCACCACGGGTTAACTAATGTGTTTGAATAAACGCTCTAAACTTTCTTTAGCATCGCCAAATAACATACGCGTATTATCTTTATAAAATAGTGGGTTTTCGACACCGGCGTATCCGGCTGCCATCCCGCGCTTAAGAACAATAGTTGTTTTACCTAACCACGGCTCTAGTACAGGCATACCGGCAATAGGGCTGTCGGGTACTTCTTGTGCGGCAGGGTTAACGATGTCGTTGGCACCGATAACAATAGAGACGTCAACGTTGGGAAAGTCCTCGTTTATCTCTTCCATTTCAAAAACAATATCGTAAGGTACTTTTGCTTCCGCGAGTAATACGTTCATGTGTCCTGGCATGCGCCCAGCGACTGGGTGAATACCAAAGCGAACATTAACGCCTTTTTTTCTAAGTGTCTTGGTAATGTCGCTGACCATGTGTTGTGCTTGTGCGACAGCCATTCCATACCCGGGAATAATCATGACCTCTTTAGCATTGCTGACCATATCACTGACATCTTCTACTGTAGTCGCGGTAACTTCGCCTTCTATTGGAGTCTCTGCTCCCGATGATGTTTTAGATGTACTGCCAAAGCCTCCAGCGATCACAGAAAGAAAGTTACGGTTCATGGCCTTACACATGATGTAAGACAGAATCGCACCAGAACTACCAACAAGTGCACCGACAACAATGAGTAAGTCATTTGATAGCATAAACCCCAGAGCTGCTGCTGCCCAGCCAGAATAACTATTGAGCATTGAGACGACCACAGGCATATCTGCACCGCCAATAGCGGCAACCATGTGAATTCCAAAAAGTAATGCCACAATCGTCATTAATATTAAAGGAGTTAAACCGCCACCGAGATAGGATTCGGACACAAACTGGATGCCAAAATAAATGGCGAGTGCAAGCAAACCGAGATTTAACCAATGTCTTGCAGGTAATAATAAAGGCCTGCCACCCCATTTTCCGCTGAGCTTTAAGTAGGCAACAACGGAGCCAGAAAAAGTCATCGCACCGATAAGAATTCCGATATAGGTTTCTACATCGTGAATGGTTTTTTCGACACCAAATAATGCGGCTTCGTGGCTTAAAAAATTGGCGAATCCAACCAATACAGCCGCAAGGCCGACTAAGCTATGCAGGATAGCGACAAGTTCTGGCATTTGTGTCATTTGTACTTTTTTAGCGAGCAGTAAACCGACAGCAGCGCCGACTATGAGTGCAGCAATCAGAAGTGTGTAATTATCAGTGACAATGCCCACGGCAGTTATCAGCAAGGCAATGGTCATACCAATCATGCCAAATAAATTACCTTTGCGAGCGGTTTCTTGTTTGCTTAATCCGCTTAATGCAAGAATGAATAGAATGGTGGCACCAATGTAGGCGATGTTAACGAAGTTCTGAGACATAATATTTCTCTGTATAGCGTTATCAATAGTGTAAGTGTGTCAGCCTTTAACGAACCCCAAGGCAATTGAAAGCATTTATTTTCTAAACATGGCGAGCATACGTTGAGTCACTGCAAAACCACCGAAAATATTGATGCTGGCAATTAAGACGGTAATGCCAGAGAGCCACATAACCCATGGTGATGGTGATGAAATTTGTAGTAAAGCGCCGATGATAATGATGCTGCTAATCGCGTTGGTGACACTCATTAACGGAGTGTGTAGTGAAGGTGATACATTCCAGATCACCATATAACCCACGAAGCAGGCCAAAATAAACACCGTAAAGTGCGCGGTAAAACTCGCAGGTGCAACGTTACCCAGCCAAGTGAGCAATACCGCCCCAGCAATGAGCGGTAACCATTGCTTAGTAAGAGAGGGTGTCTTTTCAGCGTTTTCGTTAATATCTTCAGTGTTGGTCTTAGCTTTTGCTTCCACTTTTGTTTTAGGTGCGGCAGATAACTTAGGTGCTGGTGGTGGAAAGGTAATCTCACCCGCAGTTGTTACTGTTGCACCACGAATAGCTTCATCTTCAAAGTCGACAATAAATTTACCGTCTTTTTCGGGCGTCATGTCGGTTAATAAGTGACGCAAGTTCGTCGCGTATAACTGGCTTGATTGTGTCGGGAGACGGCTGGGTAAATCGGTATAACCAATAATAGATACTCCGTGTTTGATGACCACTTTGTCAGGCTCTGAGAGTTTGCAATTGCCACCCATTGCTGCGGCGAGATCAACGATCACGCTGCCTTCACGCATCGACTTAACCATTTCTTCGGTAATGAGTTCTGGGGCAGGGCGGCCAGGAATTAATGCGGTGGTGACAATGATATCAACCTCTTTTGCTTGTTCTGCGAATAGTGCCATTTCTGCATCAATAAATTCTTTACTCATGGTTTTGGCGTAACCGCCTTCACCGCTGCCGTCTTCTTCAAATTCCAGCATTAAGAATTCACCATTCATACTTTCGACTTGTTCTTTTACTTCAGGGCGAGTGTCGAAAGCTCTTACGATGGCCCCCATACTTTGTGCAGTACCAATGGCCGCAAGGCCAGCAACACCGGCACCAATAACTAATACTTTTGCTGGTGGCACTTTGCCTGCAGCAGTAATTTGACCGGTGAAGAAGCGCCCAAAATGTTGAGCGGCTTCTATAATGGCACGGTAACCCGCAATATTTGCCATCGAACTGAGCGCGTCCATTTTTTGCGAGCGAGAAATTCGAGGAATGCTCTCCATAGCGAGAGCAGTCACTTTTTTATCGGCTAATTTTTGTAGTAATTCAGGGTTTTGCGCCGGAGCTAAAAAAGAAATAAACAATTGCTCTTCACGTAAAAGTGCTAGTTCTTCTTCGCTCGGCTCGCGTACTTTTAAAATAATGTCGGCGGTTTCAAAGAGAGTGTTAATGTTATCGATTATACTAACACCAGCAGCTTTATAGTCACTGTCACGGAACTTAGCACTGTCACCGGCTCCAGTCTCTATGGCAATGTTGTAGCCTAATTTTTGTAATTGCTGCGCGGCGTCAGGTGTAGTGGCAACGCGCATTTCACCCGAGAAGCGTTCTTTAGGTATGCCAATTAACATATAAGGTATCCTCTACTTTGAAGCATGATAAATCGTGTTGTTTTAACCGACTTCATAGAAGCCGGTAAAGATGCCATTCATGATGATTATCTGTTTATAATTATTATTTGATAATCAGTGAATGTATTTATTCTATTGCCGTTACTTTTTTATAACGTTGGCCATTATGTGTTGTTATATTATTTTTTACAATTGGCCGTAGCTATGGGGTATATGATATTTTTTTATGGTAAAGGGTTTGGTCTGTATTCTGCTTTTTTTCTACCGCGATCTAGCCAAGCCGCTAATATACTTTCTTGAAATTCTGGTCTTTGATGATATTCGCAAGCCCCAATATGTTGATTGCCTTCAGGTAAAGGCCATTGTAAGCTTACAGCGTTTCCGAATTTGAAGCATCTATCATGTGCAATATAGCTTGTTTTGATATATCGCCAAACACAGTCTCGTAAAAACCACTGGTCAATACTAGGTGTTGCCATGGCATTGGGGGAATAGTTATCTATCATTTTCTTTATATCCGGTAAGATACCACTAATTCCACCCCACATGCCGGCAAGAATTAAATCGGTGTGTGTCCACCAGTCTCGAAGAATATGAAAATGTTTTCCTGAATTTATCCATTGTTGAACAGCTAAACATTCTCTAAGACTAAATACAGAGTCAGCATCCCGTACTAGAAAGTACCCTACAGTGTCTTCGCTAGCAACAGCAAATCGCCAGCATAATTTTTCACGTAGGTTCTGGTTGTTTGTTTGTAAAATAATTCTTCCGCCCAATTTTTCTATTAATTCTATAAAACCTGGGCTAACACTGCTGTCTACGTAAAACCATAATTCCCATTCAGGGTAAAAATCAGGTGCCAATAGTAAATTACGTAGTGCACCGAAGATATAACGTTTTTCGTTACCCCATAAGCTAAAGGAAATTACTTTTTTCTTACCTGCTGTTAGTTCTTTTACCGGTTTGTCGGGTAGTTTCCATTTTTCGTCAGGAGCACCAAATTTTTTATCTTTTAGTATTAATGCATTTCTTCCTGATCGAGCTGCTTTCTCTTCTTCATTAATATGGTAATAATTTGAGGCTAAGGAATCCCAAGCTCCGTATTCTGAAGGGTTTTTCTTGAGGTATTGTCCAAGGTAATGTATTGACTTTTTATATTCTTGGCTTCTTGAAAGGGCTACGCCTAAGTTGATTAAAAGTGCATCGTCTTCAGGGTGTAGTTTGTGGGCGCTTTCTAATATGTGGCTAGCACCTTTATAATCTTTTATCAGAAAAAGATAGTAGCTTAATTGTTCAAGTAAACCTTTAGGCTTGCTATCTTTATTGAGATTTATCTGTTCAACTAACGCTCCAATAGCTTTATTGGCTTCTCCTGTGACAAAAATGGAATGAATATTTTGATCCCAACCTTGAGGGATAGCATGTTCAGATTCTTCTGCTTTATTAGACATAGCGTTATTGAGTCTCTTTGTTCTATTTCTTGGTGTGATTTTTTCTTCTTTGTGATTTTTTTTCCGCTTTTTCTTGCTTTTTTCTCTCAACCTCTTGCATCTCGTTAATAATCATTTCAGGTTTTTCTAAAGTGATAGAACCGAGAGTACCTTGCCGAAATTCGTGTAACAAAATTTCGTAAGTTTTATGTAAATTGATTCTTCCCCCTGATTGTTTGGCTCCTCGCTTTTCTCCAAGAACTTCTAAAAAGGATATTGCATCAGTAGGTAAATTGTCTATTTTGTAGCGTATCGAGAGTCTTTCTGGATATTCCTTGAGAAGGTATTCTGCAGCATAGTAGCCAATATCATCATATTCAATGGCGGTATCTTTAATCGCTCCAGAAATGGCTAAACGGTAACCGCTGTGAGGGTTTTCAATTTTAGGCCACAAAATTCCAGGCGTGTCGTGTAGTATAATATCGTGAGCTAAATTAATTTTTTGCTGCCGTTTGGTAACGGCAGGTTCATTACCTGTTTTAGCAATTACTTTACCGGCTAAAGTGTTAATGATAGTAGATTTCCCTACATTTGGAATACCGACAATCATTGCATTTATCGCTTTAAAACTCGCATCTCTTTCTCCTGCTATCGATTTACACATTGTTAAGATTTGACGTGTTTTCTCCGGGGAGTCTAATTGGCAGGTGATTGTTTTGATGTTTTTTTGAGCAAGGTAATGTTCTTGCCATTGCTGGGTGACGTTTTCATCGGCTAAATCACACTTATTCAGGACTACAATAGTTGGAGTGTTTGTGGGTGTATTGCGCCGTAAACTCTCTATAACTGGATTTTGGCTACTATAAGGCAAGCGTGCATCGACGACCTCTATTAAAAGATCCATATTATTAAGAACATCTGCTATTTCTCTGCGAGCCTTATGCATATGGCCCGGATACCAATTGATACTCATAAAAAGTGTTGCCAATAATCGTCTGTGAAAAGAAGTATAGTGAGATAGTATCATTCTAGTCGGTGGTATATCTAAATAAAAGCGGTATTAAGTCGTAAATCTCCGTGGCAATGCTGTCGATTAGTTCGCCATTGATACCTTTCAGGTTAGAAATATACTCAGTTAACTAAAAGTTATAATGACAATGAGTTGTGCTAAGTAGTCCTAAGTGTTGTCTTAGATAGTAGAGTGAGTTTGGTTCACTGTTTTTTTATCACTTTTCCAAATAGATACAGCGTTTTTTTCTTTGCGTTAACCTTATATAATATGTTGTTGTACTAGTATCAAATGAGAGCACTTTATGTATTCGATATCTGATTTAGCTAATGAGTTTTCTATTAGCCATAGAACCTTACGCTTTTATGAAGAAAAAGGTATTTTGCATCCAAAACGAGAAAAGCAAAATAGGGTTTATAGTATTGATGATAGGTCAATGCTAAAGCTTGTGTTGAGAGGTAAGCGTTTGGGTTTTACTCTTAATGAAAGCCTGAGTATTATTAAATTGTATGATCCTGTTTCAGGTAATAAAGAACAGCTAGTGATATTGCAGGAAAAAATAAAGGAAAAATTAGATTTTTTGGATAACCAAAAAGTAGAGATAGATTTAATGATAAAAGATTTAAATGAAGCAGAAAGTCGTTGTATTGATTCTATGAAAAATGATAAGTAATATTCTTTAAATAGAGTAGCTGCTTATAGAGCCAGTAACCTTAAAAAATAAGCAGCTAATTGATAGAAATTCCTCAAATAATAACTAGAGAAGGATTCTCTAATAATTTTTTGATAACTTGAATAAATTCGGCGGCTTCAACGCCATCAACCACTCTGTGATCAAACGATGCTGATATATTCATGCATTTTCTAGAAGACACCTCACCATCGATAAGCACTACCTTATCAAATAATTTATTAATCCCGATGATGGCAACCTCAGGATGATTAATAATCGGTGTGCTAAAAATCCCACCAATAGGGCCTAAACTGCTAATGGTAATCGTTGACCCCGACATTTCTTTGGGTGTGGCTTTTCCCATTTTAGCGCGCGATGTTAAATCATTAATTTGATAGGCGCAGTCCCATAAATTGTATTGCTGCATGTCATGAATCACAGGCACTGCTAAGCCCATATTGGTTTGTGCAGCTATTCCTAAATGAACATTGTTATAAATGAGCATTTCACCTTCGTTGTCGTCGTAGCGGCAGTTCATTTGCGGATATTTTTGTAGTGCTTTAACCACAGCTTTGGTGATAAATGGTAATAAAGTTAATTTGGTTTGCTCGTCGTCTTTGTGGGTATTGAGATGAGCGCGAAGTGCTTCTAGTTCAGTCATATCCACTTCTTCACCATAACTAAAGTGTGGAATATTCCGCTTGGAAAGCTGCATTTTTTCAGCAATCTTACGTCTCATTCCTACCATTTTCTTAATCGTTATTTCACTTTCAATGGTAGATTTCTGTTGTTCTTCAAGCGTTTTTTTGAAAGTCGGTGGTTGCCCTGTGACGACTTGGCTTAAATATTGTAAAAAATCTTCTTTTAAAATACGGCCGTTTTTACCTGTACCCTGAACGCGTCGAAGATCGATAGCATTTTCTCTGGCTAACTTTCTGACAACGGGTGAGGTAAGTGGTTTGTCATTGATAATTGTCCCTGTTTCTATAACTGTATCGGAGTCTGACTGATTAGATATGTGGCTATCATTGGTTTTAACACGGCCTTCTTCCGCTTGTACAAGAGAGTTCTCTACAGGTTTATCGGAGCTTTCATCCGTGTTTGTAGCGATACCTTCAGCGCTAATCTCAATAATCACTGAACCTACCGCGACGATCTCGCCGACATCGTGGTGGATAGCGGCAACTTTTCCATCGACAGGTGATGGGATTTCAACGGCGGCTTTGTCAGTCATCACAACAGCAAGGGTGTCGTCTTCACAAACGCTATCACCTACAGATACCGGCCACTCTGATAATTCAGCTTCTGTGATACCTTCACCAATATCGGGGAGTGTAATGGTTATATTATTCATGTTTAATTCTCCATCGCACGTTGTAAGGCTTTAGCGAGACGTGCAGGGCCTGGGAAGTAATCCCATTCCTGACAATGAGGGTAGGGAACATCCCAGCCTGTAATACGCTGTATGGGTGATTCTAAAGAGTAAAAGCAGTGCTCTTGAATTTGTGCGGATAGCTCTGCTCCAAAACCACTGGTGAGCGTGGCTTCGTGGACAATAACGCAGCGTCCGGTTTTTTCTACTGATGCTGCAATGGTGTCGATGTCGAGTGGTAATAGGCTTCGTAAATCAATAACTTCGGCGTCAACACTCGAGACATTGACGGCCTCAAGAGCGACATGCACCATATTGCCATAAGCAAGAACCGTAACGTCGCTACCAGCACGAGATACCTTTGCTTTGCCTAAAGGTACTGTGTAGTGGCTTTCAGGTACCTCACCATCAGGATGTTTTGACCACGGAGTTAATGGACGATCGTGATAGCCTTCAAAAGGGCCATTATAGATACGCTTAGGTTCAAGAAAGACGACGGGGTCGTCATCTTCAATTGCGGCGAGTAATAGCCCTTTGGCATCGTATGGGTTAGAGGGGATGACAGTTTTTAAACCGCAAACATGGGTGAGTAAGGCTTCGGGGCTTTGGCTATGAGTTTGACCACCAAAAATACCACCACCGGTTGGCATTCTTACGGTGAGTGGCGCTGTAAAATCACCGGCTGATCGATGTCTCAAACGCGCTGCTTCAGATACCAGTTGGTCATAGCCGGGATAGCAGTAGTCGGCAAATTGAATTTCGGCAACAGGGCGTAAACCATAAGCGGCCATACCAACAGCCACACCAATAATACCGCATTCAGAAATAGGCGTGTCGAAGGCACGTTGTTTGCCAAAGCGCGCTTGTAATCCTTCGGTGCAGCGAAATACGCCACCAAAGTAGCCAACATCTTCACCAAAAACGACAACTTTTTCGTTTTCTTCCATCGCATTGTGATGCGCAGAGTTAATGGCTTGAATCATATTCATTGTGCTCATGCTTACTCTCCTTTCTCAACGCGTGCAATTTGTTTTTGTAAATGTGACGGAACGTCTTTATAAACATCTTCAAACATAGAGCTCGCGGGTAAGTCGGGTAGATCAGCGAGAGAGCCGAGTTTTTGTGCTTCTTTGACAAGGCTTAATACCGTCTCTTTCATCTCTTTTTCAAGCGCAGTATGCTGTTCTTCAGACCATTCTCCGAGTTGAATTAAATGATTTTTTAAACGCTCGATAGGGTCGCCTAAGGGCCATGCTTTCTCATCATCTTTAGGGCGATACTTTGATGGGTCATCGGAGCTAGAGTGTCCGCTTGACCGGTAGGTCACCCATTCAATCATGGTAGGGCCTAAATTTTGTCGGGCGCGTTCAGCCGCCCATTCTGATGCAGCATAGACCGCAAGAAAATCATTGCCATCGACTCGTAGAGCAGGGATGGCATAGCCAATACCACGTGCTGCAAAAGTGGTTTCGGGGTTGTTCGCAATGCCTTGAAAAGATGAGATTGCCCATTGATTGTTAGTCACATTAAGTATGACGGGTGGCTTGTATACGCTGGCAAAGGTTAGAGCCGCATGAAAGTCACTTTCTGCTGTAGAACCATCGCCAATAAATGTGCTGGCAATTTTATTGTCGTTGCTAATGGCTGAGGCCATTGCCCAGCCAACGGCTTGGGTATACTGCGTACCTAAATTACCTGAAAGAGAGAAAAACCCGGCGTCTTTTGAAGAATAAAATACTGGTAGTTGGCGACCTTTTAGTTTGTCACCTGAATTTGAAAGCACCTGGCACATCATGTCAAACATAGACCAGCCAGTTCCGCGAATGATCTCGTTAGTGATTAAAATACCTGCTTGTCGGTACGTTGGAAAAAACATGTCCCCTTGGTTCATAACCATGGTTTGTGCAACGCTGATGGCTTCTTCACCGGTTGTCTTCATAAAAAAAGACGTTTTCCCCTGCCGCTGAATCACCATCATTCTATCGTCATAAGCACGGGTTTTTACCATCGCCTGCAGGCCAGTTTTTAATTGATCGATAGAGATTTTTGGTTGCCATTCTCCACAGGCTTTACCGTTATCGTCAAGCACGCGAATGATACTCTTGGATAAAGCATCAAAGGTAGCTAACGGTGCATCCTGAGTGGGTTTCTGCACACTGCCGGCTGCCGGTATGTCGAGGTATGAAAAGTCTGGGCTATCGCCTGGACGGGTGAGGGGTTCGGGAATGCGCAGGCTTAGCCCGCCATTATTAGGTGTTTGGGTCATACAATTACCTCACTGTGGCAGCGTTGGGTTTTCCAGCCGATGCCCTGTGGTTTTATAAAAAACATGAGAAAGGTTTGGTTTGCAAAATACTTTGTCATGTTTCGTTTTAACTGAGTGTTGGATCTGCAACGACTCAATGAATAATTCGACTATAACGTATTATGATGATCGAATAAACGTGTTCAATAGATGTTATATCGCATCGGTAAAAACTGATATAAAAAATACTTTTTTAGGCCTCTGAGTTAACGAGCAGAACCTGTAGTGCATTCTGAAATTTCGAATAAAAAAGCAGGTTAGCGGAGTGATTTTCTTACAACACCTTCTTGCATAGTAGTTGCGACTAATTTTCCATCTTCACGATAAATACTGCCTTTTGATAATCCGCGACCGTTACACACCGATAGCGGGTCACACTGGACAAATAACCAATTATTTAGCGAAAACTCTCGATGAAACCAAATGGTATGGCAAACAGTGGCTAGGCTAACTTCATTCAGGCGATAGCGATAATTAACTGGTCGAAGCGTCGATGTCAATAAACGAAAATCAGAAGTGTAAGCCAGAAGAGAGTATTGTAATAACGTATTCTCTTGTAGCGAGTGGTTGGCTTTAATCCAATAATTTTCTTGTATTTCGTGATGCACCTGACCATTCGTTTCTTCTTTTGGGATACGCAATAAAAAGGGTTGGTTACTTAATATTTTACTACGCACACTGCGTTCTGCTAATGATTCGCTCTCTAAATTAATTTCTTCAAAAGACCCTTCGTTAAAGTTGGGAATAACCGTGTTACTACTATAGTGTAAATCCGATTCTTCTTTGGTTTGAAAAGAGCACATCATAGTAAAGATAGGTTGACCATTTTGAATCGCCGTTATTGTACGTGATGAATAACTGCGGCCATCTCGCGTTCGGTCAACGCTATACATGATGGGTAAGTGATAATCTCCCGCACGTAAAAAATAAGCGTGGGCAGAATGAATTTTTCGATCAATTGCTACCGTTTCTTGCGCTGCGCTAATGGCTTGCCCAAGTACTTGTCCACCAAACACCATGCCGGTACCGATGTTTTGGCTGCGGCCCCGGAATGTATTTTCTTCAATACGTTCTAGTGTTAATAGATCACTCAGTTCGTGCAGTAGTATACTCATTACGATAGACGCTTATAACTTTTGTTCTAACTCAGGAAGAATGTCAAACAGGTCGCCAACTAAACCATAATCTGCTATCTGAAAAATAGGCGCTTCTTCATCTTTATTGATAGCGACAATGACTTTACTTTCTTTCATTCCGGCTAGATGTTGAATCGCGCCAGAAATACCAACCGCAATATAAAGTTCAGGCGCGACAATTTTACCCGTTTGTCCGACTTGTAAATCATTAGATACATAGCCGGCATCAACCGCTGCACGTGATGCACCAATAGCTGCATCGAGTTTATCTGCAATTCTTTCAATTAGTGCAAAGTTTTCTCCACTTTGCATACCTCGCCCACCAGAAATAACCACTCTAGCGCCCGATAGTTCGGGGCGATCGGCAACCGTTAATTCTTCGTTAATGCATTCCGATATTGAATTGTTTTGATGGCTATTTACTGTAATTATGGGTGCAGAATTGCTTGCATCACAAACGGCAGCATCAAATGCTGTTCCACGAACCGTGGCGATAACAACGGCGCTATTAACAGATACTGTAGCGATTGCATTGCCCGCATAAATTGGGCGTTTGAATGTTTTATCTGTCTCTACACTGATGATATCTGACAAGGGCTCAACGTCGAGTAATGCTGCAACGCGCGGTAAAATATCTTTCCCCGTAGTGGTGGCGGGGGCTAATATATAAGCGTATGTATTTTGCGTATTTATTTCCAGAATAAGAGGAGTAACTGCTTCGGCGAGTTGGTGCTTGTAGACACTGCTGTTGGCAATAATTACACGGTTGATACCAGTGATAGTTGCCGCTTCTTCAGCAACAGACACACAATCATCTCCAGCAACGAGAATATCAATACTATAGGTCGATAGTTGTTGAGCTGCGCTAACAGCATGATGTGTAACTGGTGATAAATGGGCGTTGTTGTGTTCTGCAATGATTAAAACGTTCATGAGATCACCTTCGCTTCGTTGGTCAGTTTTTCAATCAACTCGTCAACATTATTGACCTTTATGCCCGCTTGTCGTTGGGAGGGAGTATCAACACGTTCAACAATAATTGTGGCTGCTGCATCTGAGGCTGGAATTAAATCGCTAGCGGGTAGTTTTTCTAAGGGCTTTTTCTTTGCCTTCATAATTTGTGGTAGCTTTGCGTAGCGAGGTTCGTTGAGGCGCAAGTCGGTGGTAATGACGGCAGGTAATGAGAGAGATAGTGTTTTAAGTCCGCCATCAACCTCTCGAGTAACAATCGCTTTATCTTCACTAACTGTGAGTTTGGATGCAAATGTTCCTTGAGGCATTCCACATAAACCTGCAAGCATTTGTCCTGTTTGATTGTTATCACTGTCAATGGATTGTTTTCCAAGAATGACAAGGTCGGGTTTTTCTTGTTGAACAATTTGGCGAAGTAATTTGGCGCAATATAAAGAAGAGGGTGGTGTGTCGCTTTCAATAAGAATGCCTCTGTCGGCACCGAGTGCCATGGCATAACGTAGTTGCTCTTCACACTTTTTTTCGCCGATGGATACGACAATAATTTCGCTGGCGATTCCTTGCTCTTTTAATCTCACCGCTTCTTCAACCGCAATTTCACAGAATGGGTTAATCGACATTTTTGTATTACTTAAGTCAATGCCGCTATTGTCAGCGTTGACCCTTACCTTAACGTTGTAATCGACAACGCGCTTAACTGCGACGACAATTTTCATGTTCTGCCTCATGTTTTTATGTATTGCTAATCATCTAATGACCAGTTACCTAACTCTAATAGTCATCAACAATGGTCGATGTCTACTAGTATCTATTGATATGCCTCTTTGAGACCGTTTTAAGCCTCTTAGCTTGATAGGTTTATCCTAATAAAGTATAGACCCACGGTTATATTTTTCTTTCTATCGTTTCTACTATGGGATCGTTTTTTAACCGTGTTATTACTAACAGCCTTGATTAAAAACATCTTATATCAATTTACTTGCTTGCAGCAAGCAATTAAGTTAATCTTTTATTATTCATTCATATCGTGTTGTTTAGTCGTTGTTGATGTTGTGTTGCACGGTTTAAAAATGCAGTTGATAAAAGAGTAGAGAGAGTCCTATGTCCGCAGAAGTTGTTATTGTTAGTGCTGTTAGAACCCCAATGGGTGGGTTTCAGGGTGAATTAAGTACAGTTTCAGCGACTCAACTGGGCTCTATCGCCATAAGGGCGGCACTGGCTGTACCTTCTCAGCAAGGAAATGTCTCAGTTGACGAGGTGCTTATGGGTAATGTGCTAAGTGCAGGCGTAGGCCAGGCACCAGCAAGGCAGGCTGCTTTATCTGCGGGGCTACCCGTATCGACACCGTGTACTACTGTGAGCAAGGTTTGCGGCTCTGGTATGAAGGCTATTATGTTAGCGTCTGATCAAATTGCGGCAGGCAGTATTGATGTTGCGGTTGCGGGAGGTATGGAGAGTATGTCTCAGGCACCCTATATTTTACCCAATGCACGCTCGGGTCAGCGTCTGGGGCATGGGGAGATGCTTGACCATATGTTTTATGACGGTTTGCAAAATGCTAGCGATGGCCAGCTTATGGGATGCTTTGCCGATCAGAATGCAAAACTTGATGGTATTAGTCGCGAGCAAATGGATGATTACGCCATAGAGTCTTTGCAGCGTGCACAGGTGGCTATCGAGCAAGGTGCATTTGTGAATGAAATCACACCGGTAGTGGTAAAGACTCGGCGAGACGAATTAATAATCGATAGGGATGAGCAGCCGCCCAAAGCAAAACCTGAAAAAATTCCGACCTTAAGGCCAGCTTTTGGCAAAGACGGTGCGGTAACAGCAGCCAATGCTAGTTCTATTTCTGATGGTGCTGCCGCTTTATTGGTAATGAGTCGAAAAAAAGCAGAGCAGCTAGGTCTAACAATACTGGCCGTTATTAAAGCACATACTTCTCATGCGGAAATGCCTGAAAAATTCACTCATGCGCCGATTGGTGCGATCCAAAAAGTGTTACAAAAAGCTGATTGGTCTATAGACGATGTTGATTTATTTGAAGTTAATGAGGCGTTTGCCATGGTGGCAATTGCCGCTAAACAGGCACTGAGTTTGCCGGTAGATAAAATGAATGTGAATGGTGGTGCAACGGCGTTAGGGCATCCCATTGGCGCATCGGGTGCCCGTATTGTGGTTACCTTAATTCATGCGTTGCGCAATCAAGGAAAAACAAAAGGTGTTGCCAGTTTATGTATTGGTGGTGGTGAAGCGACAGCCATTGCCATTGAATGTCCTTCGAGTTAAGAATTTTTGAATCGTTATTTTTTGTTATAAACAATAGCAGGTGTGCCCATGGTTAATCCTAATAATGATCACGATAATATCGAACGTGAAGTCATGGAATATGACGTGTGCATCGTAGGTGCTGGCCCCGCAGGTTTATCCGCAGCGATTAAACTTCGTCAATTAGCGGTTGAACATAATATAGAGTTATCGGTTTGTGTGTTAGAAAAAGGCTCTGAAGTGGGCGCGCACATATTATCGGGCGCTATTTTTGAGCCTCGCGCTTTACACGAATTGATTCCTGATTGGCAGCAACAGGGTGCCCCTTTATCCGTTAAAGTGACGCGTGATGAGGTTTTTCTATTCCCCAATGGGCGTCATTACACAGAAATTCCCACGCTATTTGTTCCCAAGACACTACATAACGATAACAATTATATTGTGAGTTTAGGCAATGTTTGCCGGTGGTTGGCAGAGCAAGCCGAAGCGCTAGAAGTTGATGTGATTACGGGCTTTGCTGCATCCACTATCTTATATGACGAAGAAAATCGTGTGGTGGGTGTGACAACAGGTGATATGGGGCTGGATGATCAAGGCAAACAAAAAGAGAGCTTTGAGCCTGGTATGGCCATTCATGCAAAATACACGATTTTTTCTGAAGGTTGTCGAGGTCATTTAGGCAAAGAGTTGATGAGTCGCTATCAACTCGATGAAGACAGTGATCCGCAGCATTATGGCCTAGGCATTAAAGAACTTTGGACGATAGATCCGAATAAACATCGTCCGGGGCTAGTAGTACATGGTGCCGGTTGGCCGTTAAACAGACATGGTACGACAGGGGGATTCTTTCTTTACCATGGAGAAAATCATCAAGTGGTTGTTGGTTTAATTACCGATCTTAACTATAGCAACCCACATATTAGCCCTTATGATGAGTTTCAGCAGTTAAAGCACCACCCTGAAATTGCTCGTATTTTAGAAGGCGGAGAGCGTATCTCTTATGGTGCGAGAGCCATTGCTAAGGGTGGATTTTACTCTTTACCTAAAATGACATTTGCTGGCGGTTTGTTAGTGGGATGTGATGCCGGCACACTAAATGTTGCTAAAATTAAGGGCTCTCATACTGCGATGAAGTCGGGCATGTTAGCTGCAGAAACGATTGTTGATGCACTACGTACGGGTGACCAAGGCGGCACAGAATTAGTAGATTATGCCCAAAAATTTAAAGCTTCTTGGCTCTATGATGAGCTGCATAACACGCGTAACTTTGGTGGAGCTTTACATAAGCTCGGTACACGAGTAGGTGGCGCTTATAATTTTATCGATCAAAATATCTTTCGCGGCCGCTTGCCGTTTACTTTTAGAGAAAAAACACCGGATCATGCACAACTAAAATCTGCAAAAAAGACAAAGCCCATTGTTTACCCTAAGCCAGATGGCGTACTGAGTTTTGACCGACTGTCATCTGTCTTCTTATCCAATACCAATCATGAAGAAGATCAACCCTGTCATTTACAATTACGGGATAACAGTATTCCAGTACAGCACAACCTTGCTATTTATGATGCGCCTGAACAACGTTATTGTCCTGCAGGCGTATACGAAATGGTAGAAGATACCACGATAGATAGCGCGTCAAAAACAAGTGAAGGTGCAGCGATGCGTTTACAAATTAATGCACAAAACTGTATACATTGTAAAACGTGCGACATTAAAGATCCGTCGCAAAATATTACATGGGTAACACCTGAGGGTAGTGGTGGCCCTAATTATCCCAATATGTAAATAGCTTAAAATATTCAATCAATATAAAAATATTAAGAGACCGGTGAATGATGAGTAACATTAAAAAAATAGGTGTGATTGGCGCTGGTCAAATGGGGCGTGGTATTGCACAAGTGGCAATGATGAGTGGCTATGAAACCTACCTGTTTGATGTGAATGAAGTTGCGATTAATGCTGCATCGGACTTCATTTTAAAACAATTAAATCGTGGGATAGAAAAAGAAAAATGGGATCAACCTTATGTTGATCAAACGATGGCTCTGTTTTCTTCAACGACCGATATAGCTACTTTATCTGATTGCGATTTACTTATCGAAGCCGCGACAGAAAATAAAAAAATAAAATTTGAGATATTTGAACAACTAGATGACGTCGCTAAACAAGGCGCCATATTAGCAAGCAATACCTCATCGATATCAATTACCGAAATTGCCGCAGTGACTCGCCGCCCAGAAAACGTTGTGGGTATGCATTTTATGAATCCTGTGCCGGTGATGAAATTGGTTGAAGGCATTCGTGGTTTGGAAACGAGTGATGAGGTATTTAATACTGTAGAAGCCGTTTCTGTAGCGATGGGTAAAACGTTTATTAAGGTTAATGATGTGGCTGGTTTTGCCATCAATCGTATTTTAATGCCCATGATTAACGAAGCGATTTATGCACACTATGAAGGCGTTGCCAGTATCGAAGATATCGACATTGGTATGAAACTAGGGACTAATCAGCCAATGGGGCCACTGGAACTCGCTGATTTTATTGGCTTAGATACCTGTTTAGCAATTATGAATGTACTTTATGATGGCTTAGGCGATACGAAATATCGACCTTGTCCGTTACTTAAAAAATATGTGTTAGCGGGTCGTTACGGACGGAAGTCGGGTCGAGGTTTTTATGCCTACTAATTCATCATCAAGCTCAAATAATAATTACGATACTATTCGCTATGCCGTTAACGGCGGTGTTGCGACATTAACTATTTGCCGCCCAGATAAACTCAACGCATTAAACGATAATGTTTTCAAAGAAATTGATGATTGCCTTAACCGCCTTGAAGAACAGGTAAGAGGATTGATCATTACGGGGGAGGGGGATAAGGCTTTTATTGCTGGTGCCGATATTAAAGCGATGAGTACTATGAGCAAGGATCAAGCCGTCGCTTTTAGTGCACAAGGGCATAGAATAACTTGCCGTTTTTCTACATTGCCTATTCCTGTTATTGCGGCTGTTAATGGCTTTGCATTAGGGGGCGGTTTTGAAATAGCTATGGCCGCCGATTTTATTTATGCCACAGAGAATGCCGTATTTGGTTTGCCAGAAACTAAGCTAGGGCTTATTCCAGGTTTTGGTGGTACGCAGCGTCTTGTTCGTTTGGTGGGTAAAAGTAAAGCGAAAGAACTCGTGTTTACGGGTCGTAATGTCAGTCTTCAAGAGGCAGAATCCATCGGTATTGTTGCTCGTGTTTTCTCTTCAAAAATTGAGCTATTAGAAGCTGCAGAAAAAACGATTATACAGTCTGCAAAAAATAGTCCGCTCGCTATTGCTGCGGCTAAGCAAGTCATGAATCAAGCCGATGAGGTCTCGATGGATGATGGCCTATTAAAAGAAAAAGATGCCTTTGGTGAATTATTTAGCAGTGAAGATATGCGTGAAGGCGTTAACGCCTTTTTAGAAAAAAGAGCTGCTGTTTTTACCGGGCGTTAATCTAAAAATCAAGATGTAAGCGAGTAATAGACAAAAAATAGTAGGCAATAAATCCATGAAATTTTATGCAGTAGAAGGCAATACGCAATGCCTAGATGGCGGCGCGATGTTTGGTAATGCCCCAAAAGCAATGTGGCAACAATGGTGCAAAGCGGATGAAAAAAACCGTATTCATTTAGCGACACGTGCGTTACTTGTTGAATTTAATAATGGAAAAACGGCATTGTTTGAAGCGGGTGTTGGTGCTTTTTTTGATCCTAAAATGAAAGAACGCTTTGCCGTGCAAGAAACCGAACACGTCTTGCTAGAAAATTTGGAAGACATTGGGTGTCCTCACGATACGATCGATTATGTGATTTTGTCACATCTGCACTTTGATCATGCGGGTGGCATATTAAGTCCATGGAAAGAAGACGAAGCCCTTTCTTTATTGTTCCCTCATGCTGAATTCTTTGTGTCAAAAAAACAGTGGGAAAGAGCCAATAATCCACACGCTCGTGATCGTGCTTCGTATATCCCTGACATGCTCAGCTTACTGAGTGATAGTGGTCGCTTATTCTTGGTCGAGGGCGAAACGCATCCTGTACTAGGGGAGCATGTCCGTTTTCATTATTCGGATGGCCATACTCCGGGATTAATGTTAGCTGAATTGGCGACGCCTCAAGGGCCAATGATTTTTTGCTCAGATCTTATTCCCGGTATGGCTTGGGTGCATCATGCGATTACGATGGGCTACGATCGGTATCCAGAACAAGTGATTGATGAAAAAATGGCACTGCTAGATGATTTGGTCAAACGTAATGGCAGCTTATTTTTTACACATGATGAAAAAGTGAGCCGAGCCAGAATAGAAAAAAATGAAAAAGGCCGGTTTATTCCCCACGCAATGTAGGGCGTAATCGTCCGGTATATGATTTTACATTTGTTAACCCTGATATGAAATGAGCGACTTTTATGACAACTTATACTGCACCTGTTGATGATGTTAATTTTGTTTTAGAGCACTTGGTTGATTTGCCGGCCTTGCAAAAACTCCCCGGTTTTGAAGAGGCAACGCCGGATATGGTGAGCGCCATTTTAGAAGAGGCGGCGAAATTTTCTCAAGAAGTCTTGGCGCCCCTTAATTGGACGGGAGATCAAGCCGGCGTTACTTTAGATAATAAGGGTGTTAAATCAGCCCCAGGTTTTATTGAGGCCTATCAACAATTTGTTGAAAGTGGCTGGCTAGGTTTAGCACAACCTGAACAATATGGTGGCCAAGGCTTACCTTTCTCATTACATATGGCAGCGAGTGAATTTTGGAACAGTGCCAATATGTCATTTGCTTTATGCCCCATGTTATCTGCCAGTGGTATTGATGCATTAATTGCTCATGGTAGTGACGAGCTCAAAGCAACGTATCTAGAAAAAATGGTGAGTGGTGAATGGACCGGAACCATGTTGTTAACCGAGCCGCAGGCGGGCTCAGATTTGGCAGCGTTAACCACAAAGGCAGAGAAAAAAGATGATCACTACCTAATTACTGGTAGTAAAATCTTTATTACTTGGGGTGATCACGACATGACAGATAATGTCGTTCAATTTGTGCTGGCACGCTTACCAGATGCACCTCCGGGGGTAAAAGGTATCTCACTCTTTTTAGTACCCAAATATCTTGTTAACAGTTATGGGAGTTTAGGCGATCTAAATGATTCCAAACCTGTATCGGTAGAGCATAAATTAGGCATTCATGCGAGCCCTACTTGTGTCATGAGTTTTGGCGATAATGGTGGTGCTGTTGGCTATTTAGTTGGCGAAGAAAACCAAGGGCTTGCCTGTATGTTCACTATGATGATTCATGCTCGCTTAGAAGTGGGCTTGGAAGGTGTGGGTTTATCAGAGCGTGCGTATCAAGGTGCCGTTGCCTATGCCACTGATCGTAAACAGGGTAAAAAGGTTGGGCATGAAGGCAGTGTTGCGATTGCCGAGCATGCCGATGTACGTCGCATGTTAATGTTAATGCGTTGCTTAACTGAAGCAACTCGCGCGTTAACTTATGTTGCGGCAGCTTCTTACGACCATAGTAAATATAATACAACAGACGCGGAGCAGTCTTATCACCAACGTCGACTAGAATTGTTAACACCTCTTGCAAAAGCATGGCCGACTGAAATTGCTCAAGAGGTCACGGGCTTGGGTGTACAAGTACTCGGAGGTATGGGTTTTATCGAAGAGTCTGGTATGGCGCAGCATTACCGTGACGCAAGAATTATTACTATTTATGAAGGAACAACAGGTATTCAGTCGAACGATTTAATTGGTCGTAAACTTCAGCGTGATAGTGGCGAAGGTATTGGTGAAGCGATTACAGAAATTCGTACGGTGGTTGCGCAACTAGCGGAACATGATGTGCTTAAGGACATGTCGGTATCCCTTAATGATGCAGTAGAATCATTGCAAGCTGCTGTCGATATTGTACTGAACAATGCGAGTAACGATAATGACTTTGCGGCTTCGGTTGCCGTTAATTTTATGATGTTGACCGGCACCGTATTTGGCGGTTGGCAAATGTGTCGTGCGGCGCTAGCAGTAGTGAATGGCTCGCATGACTTATCTGATGAGTTTGTTCACAATAAAATAGCGACAACACGTTTTTATTGTCAGCATGTCTTGCCGCGTGCAGCCGCGTATCAAAAAATGGTCGCCATTCCTGTAGACAGTTTGCATAGTATTGCAACAGATCAATTGTAGACTCACGCATAAGTTATGCGAGGTTAATAATACATATACAAAAAATGCCTGCATATAAGGTAGTAAAAATGACAGAAAAAAAGCGAAAAACGCACCAAGAGCGTAGTGATTTATCGGATAAATTGATGCTTGAAGCCGCTGTTGCATTGATATTGGAAAAAGGCACTGAAAAAACAACGCTAAAAGAGGTAGGTGAAAAAGCAGGGTATAGCCGAGGTTTAGCGGGCTACCGTTTTGGTTCTAAAGCAGGTTTGTTTACATTTGTATTGCGTGCGTTGAGTGAATATTGGTTGCGTGACTTACAGCAGGCAACGATGGGGAAAAAAGGGATTGATGCCATTGCCGCAGCAACATTAAAGCATGCACAAATGTTTGACAATAGTACAAATAATATTAGAGCTTTTTATACTTTATGGTTTGATGCAGTCAGTGCAGAAAGCGATGTTCAGCAAGTGGTTATTAGCATTCATCAACGCCGCCAAAAAGACTTAATGCAGTGGATTATTGATGACCCTAGCTTACAGGCTTTTCACGAAAGTGCAGATGATATTGCTGCGCAATATAATGCGTCACTGAATGGAATAGCCTATCAATTAATGCTCATGTCTAGTGTTGATCAAAACAAAGCAATGGTTGCTCAATTACATGATAATGTCATCCAATTTATGAGACAGACACTCTCACGATAAATCAATTTTGAATATTGCGTTACTGCTCAAAAGGTAAGTATGCAACGTTCACATCATTATGACGAAACAATAGGTGATCCCAATGAATACCGTCAGTAAACCTTCATTACCCACTTCGGGGCATTCGACGATTCCGGTACGCTTTGTTACCGCTGCTGCGCTATTTGATGGTCACGATGCGGCTATTAATATTATGCGTCGTATTCTGCAAGCCAGCGGAGCAGAAGTTATTCACTTAGCACATAATCGTTCAGTAGCAGAGGTGGTTGATTCAGCTATTCAAGAAGATGCACAAGCGATTGCTATTAGCTCATATCAAGGCGGCCATGTTGAGTACTTCCAGTATATTATTGATTTACTGAACGAACGTGGTGCAGGGCATATCCGTGTTTTTGGTGGTGGAGGAGGGGTGATTGTTCCAGAAGAAATACGTGCCCTAGAAACCTATGGTGTAGAACGTATTTATTCACCACAAATGGGTCAAGAAATGGGTTTGCAGGGTATTATTGATGACATGATTGAGCGAGCATCAAAAGCGTTTGATCGTGCGTCAGCTATGGGCAATAGCAACGCTGAAAAACAGCGGCTAGCCCCTGCTTTTATCGATAACTTCTTGAACGATAATGACCACAACAGAGATGACTTAGCGCGAATTATAAGCGATATAGAGCAAGGTAATATTAGCCCTGATCAGTTGTCGCTTTTGAAAGAAAAAAGTGAGCTAATTAACACACCTATATTGGGTATTACAGGAACCGGTGGTGCCGGTAAGTCATCATTAACTGACGAAATTATTCGCCGTTTTCGCTTAGATTCTAATGATTCTGTGAATATCGCTATTATTGCCATTGACCCCACACGTAGAAAAACGGGGGGGGCACTATTAGGTGACCGCATTCGAATGAATGCGATATACAACAGCAATATTTATATGCGTTCGCTAGCGACACGAGATACTGTTGGCGAAGTGCCCGAAATACTACCTGCGGTGATTCAGGCAACGAAGCTGTCGAATTTTGATTTGGTCGTCATAGAAACCCCCGGTATTGGTCAAGGAGATGCGGGTATTGTTCCTTATGTCGATGTGTCGATGTATGTAATGACTCCCGAATTTGGCGCACAAAGCCAGTTAGAAAAAATTGATATGCTTGATTTTGCCGACCTTGTTGTTATCAATAAATTTGATCGAAAGGGTAGTGATGATGCTTATCGCGATGTTGCAAAGCAAGTACAGCGCAATCGCACGGCCTTTGATGTCATGCCAGAGGCGATGCCAGTATTTGGTAGTATCGCCTCTAAATTTAATGACGATGGTGTAACGGCTGCTTATCAAGGCTTATTGGCTATTTTGCGTGAGCATGATTTTATTGAATACAATAGTGCCTTACCCACTGTAGAAACAAAAACATCTTCGGCAAAAACCAGTATTGTTCCTGCAGAGCGGGCACGCTATTTGGCCGAAATCGCAGAAACGGTACGCAGTTATAAAAAACAAGTGGATGAGCAGGCGATTATTGCGCGTGAGCACCAACAATTATTAGCCACAAAAAAAATGTTAGGTGTCGATAATTTTTCTGCTCTGGAGGATGTTTTAACAGCAAAAGAAGATCAGCTATTAGGCTCATCAAAAAAACTCTTACAGCAATGGCCAAGTATTAAAGAGCAATATAGCCAAGACGTTGTTTCCGTTAATTTATCGCCTACAAAAAGTATTGAGGTGATTAATAAGCGTGACAGTTTAGCAGGAACAAAAATTCCAAAAGTGTCACTCCCAAATTATCATGATGCTGGTGATATGCTTTCGTGGTTAATGAAAGAAAATTTACCCGGAGGGTTCCCCTATACGGCAGGTGTTTTCCCTTTTAAGCGTGAAGGTGAAGATCCAGCACGAATGTTTGCCGGCGAAGGTGATCCAAAACGAACCAATACGCGCTTTAAAAAACTATCAGAACATTCAACGGCGAAGCGTTTATCTACGGCTTTTGATTCAGTGACATTGTACGGGTTTGATCCTGCTGTTCGCCCAGATATTTATGGTAAAGTGGGTAATTCGGGTGTGTCGGTTGCTACATTTCAGGATATGAAAGATCTTTTTGATGGGTTTGATTTATGCAACCCGTTAACCTCAGTGTCAATGACGATTAACGGCCCAGCACCGACTATTCTCGCTTTCTTTTTAAATACAGCGATTGACCAACAGCTTGAAAAATTCACCACTGATCATCAACGGCAACCGAACGATGATGAATACCATCAATTAAAAGCGGCTGCGTTAAAAAGTGTTCGCGGTACTGTGCAAGCAGACATTTTAAAGGAAGATCAAGGACAAAATACTTGTATTTTTTCTACCGAATTTTCGTTGCGAATGATGGCAGATATTCAACAGTATTTTATTAATCAAGAAATTAGAAATTTTTACTCAGTTTCTATTTCGGGTTATCACATTGCTGAAGCCGGCGCTAACCCGCTGACACAACTGGCCTTTACTTTAGCCAATGGGTTTACTTATGTAGAATCCTATCTTGCCCGAGGTATGGATATTGATGACTTTGCGCCTAATTTATCATTTTTCTTTTCTAACGGAATGGACCCTGAATACACGGTAATGGGGCGTGTAGCTCGACGTATTTGGGCTGTTACTATGCGTGATAAATATAAGGCTAACAGCCGTAGCCAGCGCTTGAAGTACCATATTCAAACTTCAGGACGGTCTCTACATGCGCAGGAAATGGACTTTAACGATATTCGAACAACATTGCAGGCGTTAATTGCGATTAACGATAATTGCAACAGCTTACACACAAATGCTTATGATGAAGCGATTACTACTCCAACGGAAGAGTCCGTAAGGCGCGCACTCGCGATTCAGTTAATTATTAATAATGAGTTTGGCTTAGCAAAAAATGAAAACCCTTTGCAGGGGTCATTTATTATTGATGAGCTAACTGAGTTAGTTGAAGAAGCGGTACTGCGAGAGTTTGAACGTATTTCTGAGCGTGGCGGTGTACTCGGTGCAATGGAAACCGGCTTTCAGCGCGGAAAAATTCAAGATGAATCGCTACTCTATGAACATAAAAAACACGACGGCAGTTTACCTATTATCGGTGTGAATACATTTTTGCCTGAAAACCCACATGAAGAAGTAGAAATAGAGTTAGCAAGATCAACGACAGAAGAAAAAGAAAGTCAGATTTCGCGCGTGACTCAATGGCAAAAGACGCACGAAGTTGATGCCGTTGAAGCATTACAGCATCTACAAGATACCATTATTGCGGGCGGTAATGGTTTTGAGGCATTAATGTCTGCCGCTCGCGTATGTTCATTAGGACAAATTACCGATGCGATGTTTGCTGTTGGTGGTCAGTATCGTCGAAATATGTAGATCGGTGTTTATCTATCTATAGCTGTTTTATGGATGGTGATTGTTAGTAATGATGAACGACTAAATACATTGTAGGTAAAATTATACAGGTGTTAAGACTATGAAGGTTTCATCGGCATTAACTGCAAGAAAGTCTGTCCGTGCCTTTACTGAACAAGCGGTAGATGAATCTGTTATCAGAAAAATATTGGCGCTGGCAGGACATGCGCCTTCGGGTGTGAATACCCAGCCCTGGGAAGTAGCGGTAGTCACTGGTGATGCTAAGGTGGCGTTACAAACCGCGATAGAGTCTGAGGCTAGAAAGGGCACCCCAAATTCACTCGAATATAAATATTATCCGGATACTTGGGTCGAGCCTTACAAATCACGTCGCAAGGCTTGTGGTCTAGCGATGTTTTCGACTCTAGGTATCACCCGTGAAGATAAAGATCGGCAGTTAGAGCAGTGGATGGCAAATTATCGAGCATTTGATGCACCAGTGATGCTGCTGTTTTTTATTGACGATATTTTAGAGACGGGTTCGTACCTTGATTATGGTATGTTTATTCAGTCGATTATGCTGGTGGCACTCGAACACGGGATAAGTTCATGCCCACAAGCGGCCTTGGCAGAATACCCTGCGGCTGTTAGGGATGCTCTCGGCTATCCAGAGAGCAAAAAACTCATCTGTGGCATGGCTTTGGGTTATGAAGATAAAACTGCATTAGTGAATAGTTACCGGACGGATCGCCTACCCATTGATGAATATACGCGATTCTTTAGTGAGTCAATACGTCAGCCATAAAAATCTTTCATTTGTAGTGAAGAGTTTCTATTTGTCGCTATGCATCGGAAGGAATGATAGGTTCTACATTAGTTGATAGTTTGCAAAGGTAATGCCTGTGTATTCTTTAATTCACTCAATACGGCGTTTGAGTTTATAGCGTGAATCTTGGGAAGCTTTGATAAGTGTTTATAGAAAAATCGCTCATAGCTTTCCATATCTTTGGTCACAATACGCAATAAAAAATCACTGTTTCCTAGCATTGAATAACACTCAGTTATTTCTGCATGTTGACACACTGCCTGCTCAAATGCGGTGAGTGTGTTCTCATCATTATCCGTTAGCTTCACTTCGGTATAAAGCACCAAGTTGAAACCCAAGGCTTTACGATTGAGTAACGCTATTTTCTGTTGAATAACCCCTTTTTCTTCTAATCTCTGAATTCTTCGCCAGCACGGTGTTTGTGATAAATTGACTTTTTCGGCAATGTCTGACGTCGATAATCCCGCGTCTGTCTGCAAACATTCCAAAATGGCAATATCTACTTTATCAAGATCATTATTCATATATTCCTCTGCTTCTATTTAATCGTCCAATATTGCTTATGTTATTCGTGAGTTATTTAGATTGGCTGTTTTATTTACGTGTGAAATTTTATTCTACTAATTTAATCTATTTTAGAATAATTAGCTAATATTTTATTTTTTAGTGTATATATAGCATAAATTTTCTTTTATCTCGCTGTTATATTGGAAAGCAGTTGTTTTAGTATTTTTGCGAGGAAAATCCATGAAAAATAATTTCTTACTGGCTGCATTCCAAATTCCTGATAATTTTTACGCTGAGTTAGGCAGCTATTTTGAGCAGCTGCCTGTTGATCCTTATATCGATGGTGATTATCGATTGCGAGGTTATGCTCGTTATCAAAAGGCGGGCGATAGTTATATTCGCTTAGCGCATGCCCCGTTTTGTCAATCGTCTGATATAAATAGATTAGTAGGTGATGTTCAGCGTGATTTTGCCCCTATGGATGAGAATATTGATCATACTGAAGAACTTCAGCATCTTTTACGCTCGTTTGCAGAATATACATTGGGTAATAAGGACGGTGTTATCGAGGCGCACCAAATTCGAGTAACGTGTGATGCTCAGCAAGTAGGCAGCCCCGCTCCAGAGGGTATTCATCAAGATGGATTTAATTATGTAGGAATTTGCTGCCTTAATCGCCAGGATATTTCTGGCGGTAATACTAAAATTTTTACTGATCCAGAAGGCCAAAATTTACACATAAATACGGTGTTAGAAGAAGATCAATTTATCATTTTTAATGATCAACGTTATTATCACTATGTATCAGAAACATTATCAGAGCAGCATGGGAAAAAAGGAGTAAGAGATGTCTTCGTTTTCACCGCTTGAACCTAAGCTATTAGAGAAAATTGACGCAATCAGGCAGCAATTCCCTGCGTTAAATATTCAAGGTGCCGATTCCCAGCCCGTATTTTTTGATGGGCCAGGAGGCACTCAAATCCCCGATTCTGTTATCGCGGCTGTTGGCGACTATTATCGACAAGGGAATTCCAATTTAGGGGGAGATTTTAGCGTTAGCCAAACAACCGTTGATATTGTTACTACTGCCCGTGAGTGCATCGCAACATTGGTTGGCGCCACTTCTCCAGATACGATTGTATTTGGCGCGAATATGACAAGCCTAACGTTAAGTTTTAGTCGTTCGATTGGCCAGACATGGCAGGCTGGAGATAATATTATTTTGTCTGCGGCTGATCACGGAGGAAATCGCAGCGCATGGGAACGTATTGCCGTAGAGCGAGGCGTTCATGTGCACTATATCCCGATTATTGATAAACAGTGTGTATTAGACCTGACGTGTTTTGATGCGTTAATTAACGAAAAAACGCGTTTAGTCGCGGTTACTGCTGCGAGCAACGTTAGTGGCACACGAACCGATTTAGAGCACATTGTGAGATCAGCAAAAGTACATGGAGCAATGAGTTATATTGATGCTGTGCACTTATTGCCACATCAACGTATTAATGTCGATACCTTAGGCTGTGATTTTTTAGCGGGCTCTGTTTATAAATTTTTTGGTCCGCATGTAGGGTTTATTTATGGAAAAAAACAACACTTAGAAAATTTTAAACCGTATAAAGTCGAGCCGGCACCGAGTTATCCCCCGAATTGCTGGGAGACTGGCACGCTTAACTTTGAAGCACTCGCTGGTACGATTGCCGCGATTCATTATATCGCTTCGTTAGGCGAAGGCGATTCGCTAGATAAACAATTGGATGATGCTTACCAAAATATTATTTGTTATGAACATTACTTGGCAAAAAAATGCTTAGATAAGTTAACTGCGATACCAGAAGTAACGCTCTATGGTGTGCATAGTTCAAGCTATCATGAAAGAACCCCCACTTTTTCATTGTCGTTTTCTAATCACCACCCCAAAATGGTTTCTAAAGCACTGGGAGAAAAAAGCATTTTTACATGGAGCGGACATTTGTATGCAGATAAACTTATTGAATCAATTGGTTTAAGTGAAACCGGTGGGATATTGCGTATTGGACTCACACATTACAATACAGAATCTGAAGTTGATTTTTTTATTGATACGTTAGAAAAGGTTCTTCAAAGTAAGTAACACGGGTTAAAAAGAGTGAGTGTATAGCGAGAGGCTAACAGATTTTTAAAAGGAGAGGGCGGCGATGTGCCGCCCTAAAAAATGAGGGGCTTGAGGTTAACCTACCTCATCGAAATCGCTTTCTTGTAACATATCTTGACTGACAACAGGTTCATTTGCTGTGCGGCTACGCTGGCGCTTTGATTGTAATTGCTGAGTGTAAGATTTTAATTTTCTTTCGGCTACATCAAATGCATCGCGTACGGCAACATGAATAGACATATCGTTTTGGCTAACAGTAATAGGACTACCTTTAATGTCCAGTTCAACTGTCGCACGAAATTCTTTACCTTTATGTTTGTGGTTGTGCGGAGAATCTAATACCACCCGACTGTGCTGAATATCACTGCTGAAGCGACCCAATTTTTGTAGACGTTTATTAATAATTGCGTTCAGTGCATCTGAAGTATCAAGGTCACGGTAGGTTACATTACTTGCCATTGTCATAGAGCATATCTCCTAGTTATGGATAGTGTTTATAAAAGTGATTGATAAGGTGCTTTCTGCCGATGGGCAGAGAGGTGAGAAAGGGGTGGAGGCGAAACTATTTCCATAAAGCATGTATCTAATATCCGCTCATTAAAGAAGAATTTCAAGAGGAAAATGTGGCACGATTTACGCATGGCTATTAGTTTAAAAAGGCACGAAATACGTAGTGCTTGGCGCGTTTTCCTTCGCTGCTTCTCTGTAGGTCGCATGAGTAGTGGCGCTAAATAAAAGTTCCTTTATTTTTAATATTATTTTTAATAATGGGTTATAGCAAAAAATAATTTTATTATTTCTCAATATTCTATTAATTAGTGATGCCGCTTGCGAATTTTTATCAAAGGGTGAGATTTTTCATGGAGTCAGTAGTTAATTTTCTTCATGAAAAAGTTTGGCCCTAACCGTTGTACGGTAATCGCTAGGTGAAAGCGCCATCTTTTTGCGGAAAATTTGCGCAAAGTGGCTGACATCGCTATAACCGACTTTATCAGCAATATCGCCTATAAATAAGTTACTTGACTGTAATAGGTCACAGGCGGTATCCATACGCACGTCTTGCAAATAGTTTAGTGGTGTTTTATCCGTCGCTTCTTTAAAGCGGCGGCTGAAATTACGTTTGCTCATATTACATTGCTGTGCCATGTCATCCACGTTCATTGGTCGACTTAAGTTAGTTTTTATCCATAATTGAATTTGTAAAATCTCTTCATCTGAATGGTTGATATTGTCAGCCTCAAAATAGCTGACTTTTTCATAAGCGCGCCGAACCTCATGAGAAAAGTGCCTTTCGACGTGCTGTGCGACGGCTTGGTTAAAAAATTGTTGGATAAAATGAATCGTTAAGTCGGCTAATGAATTGATGCTGGCAGCACAATAGAGATTGCTGGCTTGGGTGATAAAGTGTTGTCTTTTTAATTTCACCATGGGGTAGCGCCGTTGAAATTGATCAAAGTAGTACCAGTGCGTAGTGGCAGGTTTATGATCAAGCAGTCCGGCTTCCGCCATGAAACAGCAACCAGTACCTACACCATTGATCAGTGCGCCTTGTTCGTAGTGGTGTTGTAGCCAAGGTGTAAGTAACCGGCTTTTTGCCAGTATAGGCTGCGGGTTTCGCCATAATGCGGGTAAGTAAATAATATCTGCCGACGGTATATCATCTAAGGTATGTGAGGGAGATAAACTAAAAGGTAAGTGGTCGGAGTGAATAGGACTAGAAGTGACCGCTGTTGTGATCAGTTCAAAAGGTGGTTTGTTTGGACATAAGCGTTTCGCGGCTTGATTAGCCGCATTTAACATATCTGCTGGCCAGCTCATGCTAGTTGATAGCATTTGCGGTGATAGGACAAATACCGTGCGGATAGGTGGTGATTTATTCGGCATGCTTTTCTTTCGTCTCCTAATTTGCAATAGCTTTGAGAGCATGAATACTTATTTGTGCAAAAATTTTATAATATCCCTAAATGCGAAAAATGTCTTTTTTTTCATGTCTTTTGTCTTTATTTTTATGATCCGTTCAGTGTTGAACTTCTACACTATACATATCAAGTGATGTTCAACGTAATGACTGCGCTCCACCCGTGCTGCGGGTTTATTGGTTGTCAGCTTCAGCACTAACTAGTGGTGACAAGGCAATAAATAATAACAGCGGTAAAGCGGTAAATAGTATTAAGACGTTAACTCACTACTGTTGATAGTATAAATATATGAGTGATGTATATGTCTAAATTGCCTGTTATCGTAAGTTTCGGAGGTTATAACGCGGCGGGGAGAAGTTCCTTCCATCATGCTTATCGACGCACAGTGATCGATGCTTTGTCTCCAGAGCAGCAACAAGAAACCATTGTTAGTCTAGCGGTAATGATGGGAAAGGTGAGGTGTGTTGAGGGGCAATATGTCGATCTTGATGGTAATGTTTTATCTCTAGAAAAGGTGGCTTTGGATTATCGGCAGTCTGTCCTAGATGGCACGCTTGTACGAAAGATTGGCCAGCAGCATTTCGATGTCGATGCTGTGCCAACCCACCAAAAACTGTCCTTATCGCAAGTCTCTGGGCATGATATTACTTTTGAGCTGTCCAAACGGCAGCTGCCTAGCCCCGTGCCTGATGAGTGGCAGGTGAGTGAAGTTAATGCCAATACCGTGAGCGTGTCGATTAAAACGGCTCAGGCGAATACAGACCCTCATATTCTATTGCAAACAACATATCGCTCGGCAGTACAAGCAGCAGGGCAGTTGCCTGAAGGTTTTGACCCAGCGGAACTCTATAAGTCGCGCTTTCATCCTAGGGGGCTGCAGCTTTCAATAGTGGGGGCTTCCGATGCAGTTAATGCCATGGGAATTGATTGGAATACGATTGTTGATCGACTGCCGCCGGATCAAATTGGTGTTTATTCGACCAGCGCAATGAGCCAATTAGACGAACATGGTAATGGTGGTTTATTGCAGTCTCGCCTGCGTGGTGAGCGCGTATCAACCAAGCAACTGGCTTTTGGCTTTGGTTCTATGCCCACAGATTTTATTAATGCTTATGTGCTTGGAAGCATGGGGGCGACGGGTAGTGTGGCGGGGGCCTGTGCGAGCTTCCTTTATAATTTACAGCTAGGTATGGATGATATCCGCTCGGGTCGCCGTCGAGTTGTGATGGTGAGCAGCAGCGAAGCACCTATTACACCAGAAGTAATTGATGGGTATGCGACGATGAGTGCGCTGGCAACGGATGAAAAACTAGCTCGACTTGATGGGGCGCCGTTAGCAGATCATCGTCGTGCAAGTCGGCCTTTTGGGGATAATTGTGGTTTTACATTAGCAGAGTCAAGTCAGCATGTTATTTTGATGGATGACGAGTTAGCGATTGAGTTAGGTGCGACTATTCATGGGGCTGTGCTTGATGTTTTCACCAATGCTGACGGTTATAAAAAGTCTATATCATCACCAGGGCCAGGTAACTACTTAACACTGGCTAAAGCGGTGGCGTCTGCCAGCCGTTTGTTGGGTGAAGATGCGATTAAACAGCGCAGTTTTATACAAGCGCATGGCTCAAGCACTCCTCAGAACCGAGTGACAGAATCAGCCATTTTTGATCGAGTGGCAGAGGCCTTTGATATTGAGCAGTGGCCGGTGGCGGCAGTCAAATCCTATGTAGGGCATTCATTGGCGCCGGCCAGTGGTGATCAACTAATTAATAGCTTGGGGGTTTTTCAGCATGGGGTTATCCCGGGCATTAAAACCATTGATAAAGTAGCGGATGATGTGGCGTGTGATCGCCTAGCTATTTCCAATCAAGACGTGCCTTGTCAGGTATTGCCCGAAGTCGCTTTTCTGAATTCTAAGGGCTTTGGTGGTAATAATGCGACCGCGAGCATCCTATCTCCCGATCGAACTCAGAAAATGTTAGCTGCGCGGTATGGTGATGTGGTTATGGGTGCTTATCGCCTGCGCAATCAGGCGGTGGTGCAGCAAGCGAATAATTACAATGCATCAGTACTTAAAGGTGACTATCAAATCCGTTATGGTTTTGGGCAAAATATGGTCGATGAAACCACGATCGAAATCACCAAAACGAAGATTCACGTGCCAGGTTACGGTGAAGCAATTGACTTGTCGAATGAAAACATTTACAAGGATATGATCGATGGATAGGAGCTGGCTACACTTATTGCTTATTAAGTGGGCTTTTGTGCGAAGGTCTCATAGTAGAGGTTTTCGTATTCTTATCTGTTGATAATCAATAGATATCAGTCTGGTATCGCATAACCCATTAATGTAGTAGGGGAAAATAATAAAAATATGAGCGATGAAATAGCGGTTCGATTACAAAAAGTACGAAAAATCTATGATTTGTCTCAGCGTGAATTAGCAAAGCGCGCAGGGGTCACCAATAGTAGTGTCTCGATGATTGAGCAAGGGCGAGTTAGCCCATCGTTGAGCTCATTGGAAAAGCTGCTAAAAGGCATTCCTATGAGTATCAAAGATTTCTTTAATATCGACTTTAATGATGAAGCCGACTGCTTCTTTCATAGTTATCAAATGTTTTCTCGTAGCGATTCTAATGCCGACTATTATCGGCTTGCGCGCAATGAGGAAGACGTTCGTAGTCAGTTGAGTTATGAAGTTTACGGACCTAATAGCGACACCGGTGAGAGTATGTTGGTCGATAAAGGGCGCTCTAGTGGTTTTATTGTGCAGGGGTCTCTTAATGTCATTATTAACAGTCAAATTAGTGACCTTACTGCCGGTGATGGTTTTATTGTTGAAGCAGGGCATCCCTATCGCTTCAGAAACTTGACCGAAGAGAAAGTTATTCTGGTGATCAATCGCTCCCGTCACTAATTTGCCCTAATCCTATCAGTAAGTGCTGATCGCTAATTAATAGCATTGTAATGCCCGTTACATTCTGACGCATATCCTACAAAGTACTTATATTCTTCGGCTTTGTGGGGAGTCTTTTACACCGTATGCGAGGGGTAACTGCAATAGAAAATGGTATGGTTTTGGCTATACTATTTTCATCGGTATCGAGCGATTGCTGGCTAGCTGTTCGTCAGTCTCGACTTATCCAAATGTCTCTAAATAGTACAACGCCAACGGAGAAGAGTATGTATTCGGGCGATAACCTTAGTCTGCAAATGATTCACGATACGGATAGCCATGACGCTATTGCTGAGCTCATCTTTGATGTCGCTGAAAGTCGAGTGAATGTTTTTAACGAAAAGACCGTTAGAGAACTAACGGTGGCACTTGAGGTGTTACAGCAGCAATCAGGCGTAGCAGGTTTATTGATTCGTAGCGCCAAGGCCGCGTTTATCGCAGGGGCTGATATCAGTGAATTTACGCCGGCTTTTCTTGCTGGAGCAGACAAGATTACAGAGCTTCTGCGTTGCAGTAATCAGAATTTTAACGCTATAGAAGCATTGCCCTTTCCAGTTGTTGTAGCGATTAACGGTTTTGCTTTGGGTGGAGGCTGCGAGCTTACATTGGCCTGTGATTACCGTATTGCAAGCGACGATGTGCGCATAGGTTTGCCAGAAACCCGTTTGGGTATTATTCCGGGGTGGGGAGGCACTGTACGTTTACCGCGTATTGCTGGTATCGAAACGGCGGTAGAGTGGATTGCCGGTGCAAAGGAATACCGTGCTTCTGCAGCATTAAATGCAGGTGTTATTGATGGTGTGGCAACGCTAGAAAATTTACGTGAAGCCGCATTGTTAACGTTGCAGCAAGCGATTGTGGGCAAGCTAGATTTTCGTGCACGTCGCCAGCAAAAGGCTCAGCCTTTAAAGCATAACAAAACAGAATTGGCTATGGCGCTGATGACGTCTAAAGCCATGGTGGCAGCGCAGGCAGGGCGGCACTATCCAGCGCCGCTAGCCGCTGTTGACGTCATTGCCGCTTCTGCGAGAGTGACAGCCGCAGAAGCCTTAAAGCAAGAAACCGCTACTTTTATCGCCATGACGCAAACGTCAGCAGCATTGGCGTTAACTCGTATTTTTCTTAACGACCAAATTATCGCAAAAAAAGCCAAAGCCTACACGCATGTTGATGGTAGTAAGGCTGCACCCGTTAAGCAAGCGGCTGTAATAGGTGCGGGCATTATGGGGGGAGGAATTGCCTATCAGTCAGCACTCAAAGGCATCCCCATTATTATGAAAGATATTGATGTGTCAGGCATTGAGCTGGGTCTTGAAGAGGCGAATGCTCTTCTGTCTAAGCGTGTTGAGCGTGGTCGCTTATCGCCTCAGCAAATGGGGCAAGTGCTAAATCGCATAGAGCCGACACTTCATTACGCAGGTTTTGATAGTGTTGATATTGTTATTGAGGCGGTTGTAGAAAATCCCGACATTAAGCAATCGGTGTTAGCGGACGTAGAGCAGCATGTGCATGCGGATACGGTGATCGCCTCTAATACATCGACCATATCGATCAGTCATTTAGCGTCGAGCCTTCAGCGTCCTGAAAATGTGTGTGGAATGCACTTTTTTAACCCCGTACATGCAATGCCTCTGGTTGAGGTGATTCGTGGTCACCACACCTCAGATCAAGCTGTTGCGACAACAGTGGCTTATGCAACAGCGATGGGTAAAAAAGCGGTTGTAGTGCAAGATTGTCCGGGCTTTTTAGTGAATCGCGTTTTATTTCCTTATTTGGCGGCGTTTCTAATGTTAGTCAGAGATGGCGTGAATTTTCGCCGTATTGATAAAGTCATGGAAGCGTGGGGCTGGCCGATGGGACCAGCTTACTTGCTCGATGTCGTTGGTATTGATACCGCGGTACATGGTGCAAAAGTGATGGCGGAAGGGTTTCCCGAGCGAATGCAGTATGACTTTGTTGCCGCCACTGATTTATTACAAGCCGAAAATCGCTTAGGCCAAAAAACGGGTAGTGGTTTTTACGAGTATTCACTAGACAAAAAAGGCAAGCGGATTAAATCAAATAGTGATGATGTTGATGTAATCATTGCGTCTGGCATTCAGGCGATAGAAGGTGTCACAGACATTAATGATGAAGCCATTATTGAGCGAATGATGACGCCAATGGCGATTGAATTAATCCGTTGTTTAGAAGAAGGCGTTGTTGGTTCTCCTGCAGAAGCTGATATGGCGATGGTGTATGGTATTGGTTTTCCTCCTTTTGTGGGTGGTTTGTTTCAATGGATAGATAGTATTGGCATTAACAAAATTATGCAAAGTTCTGAAAAATATAGTTATTTGTCAAAAATATATTCGTCTACGGATAATATGCAAGACCGTGTGCTTAAGCAGAAAACATACTATGGCTCACCTCCGAATGCCGATGGTTTTGAGCGAGGAGTAAGCGTATGAAATCGTCCACAATTAACCCAAGAGATGCCGTGATTGTTGATTATGCGCGTACCGCCATGGGGCGCGCTAAAAATGGTTGTTACCGCCATCGCCGTGCTGACGATATTAGTGCGGAATTGATTCAAGGCTTGCTTGCGCGCAATCCAGATGTCCCCCAAGAGTCTATCGATGATTTGTTGTGGGGTTGTGTGATGCAGCGAGGGGAGCAGGGGTTTAATATTGCGCGCAATATTGTGCTTCGAGCAGGCCTTCCTCATTCTATTCCCGCGCAAACGATCAACCGCTTATGTGGTTCATCAATGTCAGCCTTGCATATTGCAACAGCCAATATTCGTGCAGGTTTGGGCGATGTTTACTGTATTGGTGGTGTAGAACATATGGGACATATCGATATGAATGCCCATGTTGATCCTAACCCCTTGTTGAGCTTGTCGGTCGCTAAAGCGTCCGGTTCAATGGGTTTGACGGCTGAATATGTCGCTATGCAGCACAATATCTCTCGTGAAAGTATGGATGCATTTGCTGTGCGCTCCCATCAGTTAGCAGCTACAGCAACCGCCTCTGGCAAGTTTGCTAGAGAAATTATTCCTATTGCAGGGCACGGTGAGCAAGGCGGGATGTGCTTAATCGAGCATGATGAAACCATTCGTCCTGATACCACCATTGAAGGCTTATCGGTGCTCAAGCCGGTGTTTGACCCTAACAATGGCACAATCACTGCCGGAACATCATCTCAAGTGACAGATGGTGCGAGTGCTATGCTGCTTATGTCGGGCGAACGAGCGCTAGCATTGGGCTTAAAGCCAATCGCTAAAGTGGTATCGCTAGGGCTATCGGGGTTGGATCCTTCAGTCATGGGTATGGGGCCGGTCATGGCTAGTCAGCAGGCGCTAGCGAATGCTTCTTTATCGTTACAAGATATCGAAGTGATCGAGCTGAATGAGGCTTTTGCGGCTCAGAGTCTTGCCGTGTTAAAAGAAATGGCGTTGCTTGATGTTATGGAAGAGCGCGTCAATCTATATGGTGGTGCTATTGCGTTAGGTCATCCATTCGGGTGTTCGGGTGCGCGTATCACGGGTACCTTACTTACGGTAATGGCAGATCGTGATCAGCGATGGGGTTTAGCCACCATGTGTATTGGCTTGGGGCAGGGAATTGCTACAGTTATAGAGCGGCTGTAATGTTGCTTAGCGCTTAATGTATTTAGCAGATAATAGATGTGAGATGGTTCAGTTATAACTTGCCCTAGGCGCTTGTTTTTTCTATCCGATATGGCGGCACCAAGAAAAAATACATAAAAGGGCGATCTTTTGTTGAACCCATATCTGCTCTGTGGCACAATGCCCAGCCCTCAGATATGGGGTCTAACAAAAAAATTTAATTGTTATTTAAATCAATAAGTTAGTGGTTTTTTGTGATTATTCTGTATAATATGCAAAAAATAATTATGACCTCATCGATATCGAGGTTCTGCAAGAATAGATTTCATTCTTAGCAGTAAAATATGTCGCGGACGTGGTGAAATTGGTAGACACGCCAGATTTAGGTTCTGGTGCCGCAAGGTGTGAGAGTTCGAGTCTCTCCGTCCGCACCATTTAGCAATAGCTAAATAGAAATACACTCCCTCAGTTATGCTTCCAGAATTTTATAGCTACGAGTACGGGGACTAAAGAATAGACGTACAAGGCAAGCCATAGCTCTCTGTCCCACCCAAACCCTGTAGTTGAAATAGTTGAGACAGGTTCTACTCGTTTTCCTTCCCATTTACACACAAGTACTAATCATCTTTATTGATCAAAAAAGACTTTTACAGAGGCAAAGAGAATAATCATGCAAGTTTCTATTGAAGCCACATCAGGTTTAGAGCGACGTTTAACGGTAGGTGTTCCTGCAGAGCAAATTGATACTCGTGCAGACGAGCGTTTGAAAGAAGCCGCCAAAACAATCCGTATTAATGGTTTTCGTAAAGGTAAGGCGCCCTTAAAAGTTATCAAAAGACAATACGGTGAAGGCGTTCGTCAAGAAATTCTTGGTGATGTTATTAATACCTCTCTGCAAGCTGCCTTTGAACAAGAAAAAGTACAGCCAGCAGGACAGCCAAAAATTGAAATTAAACAATTTGAATCAGGTAAAGACCTTGAATATGACGCGGTTTTTGAAGTCTATCCAGAGATCACATTAGGTGACTTTGATGGGTTTAGCGTAGAAAAACTCTCTGCTGAGATTAATGAAGAAAATGTCGACAAAATGGTCGAGTCTTTACGTGAACAGCAAGCGACATTAAGCGTTGTAGAGCGCGCCGCAGCTGATGGCGATAGCGTCAATATTGATTATCTTGGCACTAAAGATGGCGAAGAATTTGCTGGCGGAAAAGCCGAAAAGCAAGACCTTGTCTTAGGTTCTGGCTCAATGATCCCGGGTTTTGAAGACGGATTGGTAGGCTTAAGTGCAGGTGACAAAAAGACTTTGTCGCTAAGTTTTCCTGAAGATTACCATGCAGAAGACCTCAAAGGTGCTGCCGTCGAATTCGCGGTTACCGTGAATAGTGTTTCAGAAAAAGTATTGCCCGCTATCGACGAAGAGCTGTTGAAAAAGTTTGGTGCTGATCATGGTGATATGGCGAAATTTCGTGAAGATATTGCCAAGAATATGGCACGAGAGCTAGCAACATCCGTCAAAAATAAAGTGAAGACATCAGTGATGGATCAACTATTAGAGGCTAACAAGGTTGATTTACCAAGCGCATTGATTGCCTCTGAAACCGATACGTTAAGAGAGCAAATGATGCAGCAGTTTGGCGGCATGCAGCAGAATAAAGATCTTGACCTTAAATCACTCCTACCTGACGATATGTTTAAAGAGCAAGCTGAGCGCCGTGTGGGCTTAGGTCTTTTGCTTAGTGAAGTGGTTAAGCAAAACGAATTAACGGTTGATGCCGATAGAGTAACGGCAACTATTGAAGAGTTGGCTGCAACTTATGATGACCCTCAAGAAGTCATCAACTACTACAATCAAAATCCACAACTGAAGTCAGGCATCGAAGCTTCTGTTTTGGAAGATATGGTTGTTGATCTTATTTTAGATAAAGCGACGGTTACCGAGAAGTCGGTGAGCTACGAAGACGCAGTGAGCAAAGAAGGCTAATTCAGCCATCGAGCGCTTATTCACCGATTCGTTTATTGAATAAACAGCCGTTGTACAAAAAATATCCCATCTTTTCTTGGGTGGGATATTTCCCTTCTTTTATTTGTCAGATGACTGGCAAGTCTTGCAATCACGGGTTAAGCTAAATACAAAGGTAACGGCGTTGTTAGCAAAGATCTATCCCTCTAGCAAAAACGTTATAAAAGATAACATTTGTTTAACAGGAATTTTGTCAATATGACTAACTTTCAACCTCAGAATGTATTGCATGGTGGATTAGCTTCAGTATCGTCTGCGATGGATGTGACTAACAGTGGCCTAGTACCAATGGTTGTTGAGCAAACCGCTCGTGGTGAACGCTCTTATGACATCTACTCGCGTTTACTTAAAGAACGTGTGATTTTCATGGTCGGGCAGGTGGAAGACCATATGGCGAACTTGGTTGTTGCTCAGTTATTGTTCCTAGAAGCTGAAAACCCAGATAAAGATATTCATTTATACATCAACTCTCCAGGTGGCTCGGTGACTGCAGGTATGTCTATTTACGATACCATGCAATTTATAAAGCCAGATGTAAGCACGATGTGTATTGGTCAAGCCTGTAGTATGGGCGCCTTTCTTCTCAATGCGGGTGCTCCTGGCAAACGTTTTTGTTTACCTAATGCGCGTACCATGATTCACCAACCAAGTGGTGGCGCACAAGGTCAGGCAACGGATATCTCTATTCATGCAGAAGAAATTCTCAAGATACGTCAACGATTAAATGAAATTATGGCTAAGCACTCGGGGCGAGATGTTGAAGATGTTGCGCGTGATACAGAACGAGATCGCTTTATGAGTGCAGATGAGTCTAAAGCTTATGGCTTAGTTGATGACGTGTTAACGTCTCGCGTGACGGAATAACTTCGATATAGTGTATTTTTGAACAACGTACGTTAAAGATTGAAATATAGATAGAAAGCAAGGTAATAAGATGGCCGATAACGGTAAAGACGGAAGTGATGATAGTGGCAAACTACTTTATTGCTCTTTTTGTGGGAAAAGTCAGCACGAAGTCCGCAAGTTAATTGCTGGCCCCTCTGTGTTTATATGCGATGAGTGCGTTGATTTGTGCAACGATATTATTCGTGAAGAAATTCAAGAGAGCACGACGACAGAAGGTAGTTCTGAAAAGCTACCGACACCGAAAGAGATTACAGAGATTCTTGATCAATATGTTATTGGCCAATTTCGTGCTAAGCGTGTTTTATCCGTAGCGGTGTACAACCACTATAAACGCCTGCGTTTTGGTGAAGAAGCCGGTAAAGAAAAAGATACTGTTGAGCTTGGTAAAAGTAATATTTTAATGGTTGGGCCTACCGGTAGTGGTAAAACATTATTGGCCGAGACATTAGCTCGTTTACTTGATGTACCTTTTACTATTGCAGATGCCACCACCTTAACCGAAGCCGGTTATGTGGGGGAAGATGTTGAAAATATCATTCAAAAATTGTTGCAAAAATGTGATTATGACGTTGATAAGGCGCAGCAAGGTATTGTTTATATTGATGAAATCGATAAGATTTCACGTAAAAGTGATAACCCATCTATTACTCGCGATGTATCCGGCGAAGGTGTGCAGCAAGCACTATTAAAACTCATTGAAGGTACGGTTGCCTCTGTACCTCCGCAAGGTGGGCGCAAGCATCCTCAGCAAGAGTTTTTGCAAGTTGATACTTCCAATATACTGTTTGTTTGTGGTGGCGCATTTGCGGGTTTAGACAAAGTTATTCGTGATCGTTCAGAAAAAGGCGGTATAGGCTTTGGGGCAGTTGTTAAAAACAAAAATGACGATAAAGGCGTGGGTGAAGCACTCAAAGAGCTAGAGTCTGAAGATTTGGTGAGCTACGGTCTTATCCCTGAGTTTGTTGGTCGTCTACCCATGATAGCAACACTAGAAGAGCTGGACGAAGCAGCACTTATTCAAATTCTTACTGAGCCTAAGAACTCGTTGACGAAGCAGTACACCAAGTTGTTTGATATGGAAGGTGTAGAAATAGACTTTAGGGACGATGCGCTTAAAGCAGTGGCAACTAAAGCGATGGTGAGAAAAACCGGTGCGCGAGGCCTTAGGTCTATTATGGAAGCGGTATTACTGGATACTATGTACCGCATTCCTTCTGAAGAGAATGTGGTTAAAGTTGTTGTGGATGAAGGTGTTATTAATGGCGAGTCAGATCCATTACTTGTCTATGATAATGGTGATCAAGCAAAGGCTATATCAGAAGAATAATTATTGTGGATTCGAAAAACGGCTTTCTTAATTAAGAAAGCCGTTTTTGTATGTGGCTTATCTTAATTAAGTGATTTTAGCCGTTGTAATTCAGCCATCAAACCACCACTATAAATTATTAATAAATACTATATTTAGTATGGAGCTTTTGAATACGCTTGAATGAAATAATCCCATTCATGATTTTTCCAGCGTTCCTTATAAAAATGTAAATTAATCCGGTACAAATAGAGTGATTAGTGTATTTGTCGCCGTTGCTCCTTTAGCTTTTACTAAGCCAAGCATTTAACGTCTACTTAATTGAGAGGTCCGAATAGTGTCGTCATCAGAAGCCGCTGAAAAGTCAGAGTTTCCCTTATTGCCATTGCGCGATGTCGTTGTTTACCCGCATATGGTACTGCCTTTATTTGTAGGAAGGGCAAAGTCGATAAAAGCGCTAGAAGAAGCGATGCAGACGAGTAAGCAAGTGGTACTCGTTGCTCAAAAAGATGCCAACGATGATGACCCTAGTGCAGAAGGTCTTTACGAAATTGGTACAGTTGCGTCCATTCTGCAGTTATTGAAACTACCTGACGGCACGGTCAAAGTACTTGTGGAAGGTGCTTATCGAGCACAAATCACTGAGCTTGTTGATGAAGAAACATTTATTCGAGCTAGTGTGAGCCTTGTTAAGGCACAAACGCTGAGCGAAGATGATGCAAAAGTTTTAATGAGCACAGTGATGCATCAGTTTGAGCGTTATGTCGAACTTAGTAAAAAAGTACCCGCTGAAGTGATGACCTCCCTATCGGGTATTGATGAGCCAGGACGCTTAGCAGATACCATTGCGGCACATATGTCTCTACAGCTACCACAGAAGCAGGAAGCCTTAGAGATACAAAGTGAGCAAGATCGCTTAGAGCATTTGTTGTCACTTATGGATGCAGAAATAGATGCCCACCAAGTCGAAAAACGCATTCGTGGACGTGTTAAGAAGCAAATGGAAAAGAGCCAGCGCGAGTATTATTTGAATGAGCAAATGAAAGCGATCCAAAAGGAGTTAGGAGACCTTGGAGAAGAGGTTAGCGAAGGAGAAGAGCTAGAAAGAAAAATTAAAGATGCGGGCATGCACAAAGAGGCATCTGAAAAAGCGTTATCTGAGTTAAACAAATTAAAAATGATGTCTCCAATGTCTGCAGAGGCGTCAGTATTACGTTCTTACATAGATTGGATGATTAATGTTCCATGGAAAAAGCGAAGTAAAGTCCGTAACGATTTACTAAGAGCTGAAAAGATATTAGAAGAAGATCATTACGGTTTAGACGATGTAAAAGAGCGCATCCTAGAGTATCTTGCAGTTCAAGCGCGAGTTAAGCGTGTTAAAGGGCCTGTTTTGTGCTTAGTTGGCCCCCCGGGCGTTGGTAAAACCTCCTTGGGCGAGTCTATCGCACGAGCAACCAACCGAAAGTTTATTCGAATGGCGTTAGGTGGTGTAAGGGATGAAGCTGAAATACGCGGTCATCGCCGAACTTACATCGGCTCGATGCCTGGGAAGCTCGTTCAAAAAATGTCCAAAGTGGGTGTTAAAAACCCACTGTTTTTACTCGATGAAATCGACAAGATGGGTATGGATCATCGGGGTGATCCAGCTTCAGCACTACTTGAAGTACTAGATCCAGAGCAAAACCATACCTTCAATGATCACTATCTTGAAGTCGACTACGACTTATCGGATGTGATGTTTGTGTGTACATCAAACTCTATGAATATCCCCGGACCCTTATTGGATCGAATGGAAGTTATACGCATTCCGGGGTACACCGAAGACGAAAAGCTTAATATCGCACAAAAATACCTAATACCTAAACAAATGAAGCTTAACGGCCTTAAGCAAGGTGAACTTACCGTTGATGATAGTGCCATTCGTGATGTGGTGAGATATTTTACGCGAGAAGCAGGTGTCCGTAACTTAGACCGAGAAATCGCTAAATTATCACGTAAGTCTGTTGCTGCTTTTGCCAAAGATAAGTCTTTGAAAACCCTAACTATAAACCAAGATAATATCGAAGAGTACTTAGGTGTAAGAAAACATGACTATGGCATAGCGGAGTCTGAAAACCAAGTGGGGCAAGTGACTGGCTTAGCTTGGACACAAGTTGGCGGAGAACTACTGACGATCGAAGCATCTGCGGTGTATGGTAAAGGCCATATGATGAAAACGGGCTCGCTTGGTGATGTCATGCAGGAATCGATACAAGCAGCGCTCACCGTCGTACGTTCCCGAGCGCAAATGTTAGGTATAGCGCCTAACTATCTTGAAAAGTTTGATATACATATTCATGTCCCTGAAGGTGCCACACCAAAAGATGGCCCAAGTGCGGGTATTGCAATGACAACTGCTCTGGTTTCGGTATTGACGAGTACACCGGTAAAAGCCGAAGTGGCGATGACGGGTGAAGTGACTCTAAGAGGTGAAGTGCTAAGAATTGGAGGGCTTAAGGAAAAATTATTGGCTGCACATAGAGGTGGCATCAAAACTGTCATCATCCCTCACGGCAATGAGCGAGATTTAAAAGAAATTCCTGATAATATTAAGGCAGATTTACGTATTATCCCTGTTAAGTGGATAGACCAAGTACTAGAAATTGCGTTACAATCCCTGCCGGTGTCGCTAAGCGACGACGAGTATAAGGCTTTGGAAGCTAAAGCCTTAGAAGCTAAAGAAATGCAATCGAAGAATGGATCGGCAGTTAAGCACTGACGATACAGATGGTAGGATGACTATAGGCTGGTAAATAGCCAAAATCCTCTGTATTCACTTGTTTGATTTTGCTATAAAGCAAGCGATTACTGCCAGACACATTTTGTTAAAAGCGCTTCAATGTATGTGGTAAGCATACATCACTCTCACCTAGATGGTGTTGATGATATGTATTACGTAGAACGCTATGAGTTAGTAAAAATAGCAAAGTGAACTATTGCACTACAATCAATCTACGATGTTAACGAACTTGATATAATCGTTAAGCAACGTAGTTATAAATACCAACTGTCTTATCTGCTCATCGTTTTTAAAGACATGGCAATGACAATAACAACATACTAATTAAAAGGGGCACATTGTGAATAAATCAGAGCTTATCGACGCTATCGCTGCATCAGCAGATCTTCCTAAAGCAGCGGCTGGTCGCGCATTAGACGCAGTTATTGATACTATAGAAGATACCTTAAAGAAGGGTGATCAAGTGACTTTAGTGGGATTTGGTACATTTTCTGTTAAGGACCGTGCCGCTCGAACAGGTCGCAACCCACAAACTGGTGCACCTATTCAGATCGCAGCAGCAAAAATTCCTGGCTTTAAAGCCGGTAAATCATTGAAAGATGCTGTAAATTCATAAATAACGTTCTTTCTTGATGAGGTAGACGACAGTTTACGTTATCAAATTGAGCAATGAAAAAAGGTGCATTTATGCGCCTTTTTTCATTATTCATAATAATAAAAGTTAGGTTGTTGGTTCTTTTGAATGTTTAATTGCTCGTCGATGTATTCGTTATTTTTTTGGTAGTAGTATTGCACCATGTCATCAGTGATTCATGATGATTGTGATATTATTTACTAATAATTTTGACTGATTTAACAATTAATTACACCACTGAATCATCACCATATAACACGTATTTTTATAGAGGCCATATATGCTGCAAGCAATGCGAAATAAAACTAAGGGATTAGTTGCTGTCTTTTTAATTGGTTTATTAACGATTCCGTTAGCATTAGTGGGTGTTGAAAACCTATTTTATGGCTCGTCACATGTTGGTGAGGCTGCTGAAGTTGATGGTGTAGTGATTACCGAGCGAGATGTTCAGCTTGCTATAGCGCGAGAGCGACAACGTTTGCAGTCTCAATTTGGCGATAGCTTTCCCGCCGCATTTTTCACGGACGAGCGGTTGCGTGAGTCAGCGATGAGCAGCCTTATACAGCGTTCGTTAATGGTAAGCAGTGCCAAAGAAGGCAATATGACCTTTTCTGAAAAAGAGGTGGATCAAGCAATTCTAGAACAGCCCATCTTCCAACTAGAAGGAACGTTTAATCAGCAACAGTTTTTACAAAGTGTGAGAAATTTAGGACATACACCGACGTCCTTTAGAGAACTGCTGAAAAGTGATTTATTGGCTAATCAACTACAAACAGCGGTTGTTTCTAGTGATTTTGTGACTGATCAAGAAATAAACCAAGCCGTTTCGTTATCTCGTCAAACACGAGATTTTTCGTGGATAACACTGCCACTAGGTGACTTACCCGCTAGTATCAGTGTTTCGGATGATGAAGTTGTATCTCATTATGATTCAAATAAGCAAGATTACTTATCTACAGAAGAGATTGCGATTGAGTATATTGATATTAATATTGATGAGATTTCAAAGGATATCACCATTGATGATGCGGCTATTCAGCAACAGTATGACGCGATCGTTGCTAGTTATCAGTCGAGTACACAACGTGAAGCTGCACATATCATGGTAGAGGGAAGTGATGATACTGCTGTGCAAAAAATCGCAGAAATTCAAGAAAAGCTAGCCGCAGGTGGTGACTTTTCGGCATTAGCCTCAGAATATTCAGATGACTTTGGTACACGAGATAATGGCGGTAGCTTAGGCGTCAGTACTGGTGATGCTTTTCCTGAAGCCTTTGAAGAGACACTTCTCTCTTTATCTGCGGGTGAAGTTTCCAAACCTGTAGAAATTGACGGTGCGACACATTTTATTAAACTTGTTAGCATAGAAGAGAATTCAGCTCCTACTTTTGAAAGTCAGCGGGCGAAAATCCTCAGTGATTTACAGCGCTCACAAGCGGAAGAACAGTTTATACAAGATGTTCAAACATTAGAAGATTTAGCCTATAACGCTGAAAACCTGAGTGAAGTCGCTAATGAAATCGGTATTGAAGCGCGTAAAACAACACTGTTTTCACGCGAAACGGCTTCTTCGACAGATCCAGTTCTGCAGGATGTGCGCATCGTAGAAGCGGCATTTAGTAATGACGTGGTGCGTGAAGGGCATAGTAGCGAAGTGATCAATCTATCATCAGACCGAGCGGTTGTGATTAAACTCATTGATCACAAGCCCGTTCGAACCTTGACGCTAGATGAAAAGCGTCAATCTATTATTGAAGAACTTCAACTAGAAAAGGCTAAGGCTCAAGTGGCTGAACAAGCACGCACTTTGCGTGTAGCTATTGATAGCGGCGTAACTATTACTGACGTAGCAGAAACAGAATCAGTAACCGTTGAGACACAAACCGATGCGCAAAGAAATACCGCAGGTGTTCCTGAAGATCTCCTCGCCAAAGTATTTGAAATGCCATATCCGGCAGAGTCAGAAGTATCAATACTGGAAACACATCTAGATAGTGGTGACTATGTCATTGTAAGCCTGTCTAAAGTGACGCCCGGTGACACCGAAAACCTAACGGATGCTGAGAGAGAAAGTTTGCGCACGAGTTTATCTTCGGGAATTTCTAATGACGAGTATCGTGCTTGGTTGGCAGCCTTAGAAGCTAATGCCGATGTTGATATCTATCGTTCACAAAATGCAGCGACTTACTAAGAACGCTCGTAACAAATTACTCCGGTGAAAGCCGGAGTCTAGCAAGTACTGATATTATGGATGTAGCGCATTAAGTGCTACAACTGTCCGGAATAATATCCTCGCCGTCATACCTGCGAAAGCAGGTATCTTGAATTGTAGTTTATTGATTCAGTCACGACACTTTTTTGTCGCTTTTTCTTCTCCATCTTCTAACACCTCTGTTATTGATTGATTTTAAACGTGTTTTTTAATTGGCACTGCCTTTGCTAATAAGATGTTAATGACCTGTTTATGTTAATTGGTTTTTCTTATTAGAGGACGCTATGGTAGAAATCGCTCATTACAATTCGTCGACAGATATTCCACTGCCTAATGTGCTGCTCAATCCTTTAAAAGATAAAGGGAATGTTGATGCTAGTGCTATTCAGGCAAGCACTCCAATTTCTAATGCACGAAAGCAAGATCAAAAGCTCTCTAAGTCAACAGTAGATTTATTTTCAGATCTATCTGAACAATTAACACAGTCCTATAGTTTACTAGAGCATCGTGTGGCGGATTTAACCTCCGAATTACATGATGTCAGCGAGCAACGCATAAAAGAATTAAAAGGCAAAGAGCAAGTAGCCAATCGCTTAGAGCAGCTCATTAATTTTTTACCGGGTGGTGTGATTGTTTTAGATCAGAGAGGTGTCATTGTTGATGTTAATCCTGCAGCAGAAGATATGTTGGAACCGCTGCTGAAAGGTCAGCTATGGAGAGATGTTATTAGTCATTGCTTTGCGCCAAAGAGTGATGATGGTCATGAGGTTTCAAATAACAAAGGTCAACGCATAAATATTGCCACACGATCACTCGGTGAAGATGGCCAGATAATCTTATTAACCGACCAGACAGAAACAAGACATTTGCAGGCGCAGCTCAGTCGGCATGAACGTTTAACCGCTTTGGGTAAAATGATGTCAACACTCGCACATCAAGTACGTACCCCATTGTCATCAGCCATGCTTTATAGCAATCATTTATTAAATGAATCGCTACCCGAAAATACACGTACAGAGTTCACACAAAAAATACTCAATCGCCTGCATGATATGGAAAGGCAGGTTAGGGATATGCTGTTATTTGTTAAAGCGGAAATGCCGCTAAATGATCAGCTGACCATTGGTGATCTTGAGTCGTTGCTAAAAGAATCAACAGAAATGATATTTGAGCAATACGAAGTGGGTTGTCAGTGGCTTATTGCAGATAGCAATAGAACAATGCATTGCAATAAAGATGCATTGACAGGTGCAATACTCAATCTCATCAATAATAGTTTGCAAGCAATGGATACGAAAGGGCAACTTCATATTGCTATTTACGCGGGCTGTGACCATGAAAAAAACATCTTGAAAATTGATATTGTTGATAATGGTTCCGGTATCGACGATAGCGTAAAAACACAGGTTAATGATCTATTTTTTACAACAAAATCTCAAGGAACAGGTATTGGTCTGTCTGTTGTTAATACAATGGCTAAAGCCCATAACGGCGGTGTTTTTATATTGCAAAACAATGTGCCGATAGGTGCAACGGCGTCACTACACCTTCCGATTCTGGTAAATATTTAATTGATATAACCTCTTAATAAATCGGAGTGAAAAATCATTCGCGACCTATTTAGAAGTTCCTTATATTCCCATAAAAGACAGAGAGACCTGACTATGTCCGCTTTAATGTCCCAATCAACCTTATCAAGTGCTTTTGAACCGCGTTCATTCAAAAGTAAAAAAACGTCGCAAGTAATATTAGTCGTAGAGGATGACTTTTCGTTGAGAGAAGCACTTCAAGATACTCTTGCTCTTGCTCATTATGAGGTTGTCAGTGCAAAAAGCGCCGAGCAGGCCTTAGCATTATTGGATCAGCATAAAAATATTTCTATGGTTGTTTCAGATATTAATATGGGTGAAATGAGTGGCCATGATTTATTGCAACATATAACGGAGCATCATGGGCACTTACCTGTACTTTTAATGACCGCTTACGGCAGTGTTCGAGATTCGGTTGATGCCATACGCCATGGAGCGGTAGATTATTTGGTGAAACCGTTTGAACCTAAAGAGCTCGTCGACATTGTTGCACGTTATTTAGGCAGCGCAATAACTAGCGACACCGATAGTCCTGTAGCAGAGGATGCCTACAGTCAGCAGTTATTACAGTTGAGTAAAAGAGTTGCTCAATCGAGTTCTACTGCTCTTATTTTAGGTGAATCAGGTACAGGAAAAGAAGTCTTAGCCCGATTTATACACCAGCAATCAGATCGTGTAAATAAACCATTCATTGCGATTAATTGTGCTGCTATTCCAGAAAATATGTTGGAAGCCATGTTATTTGGTTATGAAAAAGGTGCTTACACAGGGGCACTTGCCAGTACTCCCGGTAAATTTGAGCAAGCCAATGGAGGAACCTTACTGTTAGATGAAATATCTGAAATGGATATTGGTTTACAGGCTAAGCTATTACGCGTATTACAAGAACAAGAAGTTGAGCGATTAGGGGGTAAAAAAATTATTTCTTTGGATGTAAGAGTTATCGCAACCTCTAATCGTGATATGGCAAATCATGTGGCCCAGGGTAAATTTAGAGAGGATTTGTATTATCGCCTAAGTGTTTTACCTCTTGTATGGAAACCACTGCGAGAGCGCACTGACGATATTTTACCATTAGCGAAGTTATTACTAACCAAGCATTCAATGAAGCAAAAGCGTGGACAAATGTCGATAGATGCGAGTGCGTCTAAAGCGTTGGTTGCTTATCAATGGCCGGGTAATGTAAGAGAGCTTGATAATGTGATTCAGCGTGCACTTATACTTCAACAGGGAAACATTATTCAAGAAAACGATTTAGGTTTACATATAGGGATGATGCCAACCGTTCAACCACAAGCGCTATATTGCCCGGCAGATGCTTCTTCTCTTGACTCAACCTCTCATGGTTTTAATCATATGAATGGCGACTCTACTCAAGTGAGTACATATTCAGCAGAACAAAAAGAAGTAATAACTTCTGGTGAAAATCTAGAAAAAAGCGTGGAGCAAGTCGATTTTTCGGCACAACATTTAGGTGAAAACCTACAGCAAAAAGAATTTGAAATTATCGCTGCAACATTAAAAGAAGAAAATGGTAGTCGAAAAAATACAGCAGAAAAATTGGGTGTTAGCCCTAGAACTTTGCGATATAAATTAGCCAAAATGCGAGAGGCGGGCATGTTGGAAAACTAATGTAGATAGCAACGCCGATTTGAGGTCTTCAGTCAAAGCCCGTCGTAAATACATCCATGTAGGCTTAACATCAGTATCCATGCTGATGATATCGTTGACTGAAGGCTTGAAATCTATTTTTTAAACGTTAACGGGAAGCGATGAGCGCCTATAGTCATATTTCTTATAAACGTACAGAGCTTACAAAAAGGTGTTTTATAATAAAAATGTCTATTACTGAGTATTGATCTATTTGTTTTCTAGCGGTAAATTTCATTTGTAGGGGTAGGGCACTTAAGCTCAATAATACAATGTAGCACTGTTATGGCTTTGTCACATCAGTGACATATTTGTAATTTAGGATCCCTCCCTCATTTACCGATAAATGTGTTTCGTTTATATGTTTTTAGCAGGAGATCGCTATGAATGATGCTCATGATACTTCCACTCAGGCTTTGCCAGAATATTTTGATGAACTCGATATTGAGGCAGAAGCACCTATCAATGAAAACCTCCCGTCCATCGAATTAGATGCTCGCCGGCGCCTAGAAGAAAGGCTAGCAGAGCGTTTATTAGAGAGAGAAATGCGAGAATTTGATTTCGATTGTTAACATATCCTCGTCATAACCTCTCCTTTTCTAACGTTGAAATCAGCCTTTATATAAGGCTGATTTTTTATCGATTACAGCAGTCAATAATTGGCCTAATTTGTGCATTTTATCTAGTGGGCGTCGTTGAATAGCCAAAAAAATGGCATTCTCGACCGTTAATTCACGGGTTGTTATGTAATAAAGGTGGCATATGATTTCTGACAGAATGGATATCAATCGCGTACTGGCTGAAATGCGATCTATAAAGTCTCAGATGCAGACGCCCCCCATAGAAAAAACGGTGAACCCCTTACAGCCTTTACAGGAAGGCGTAAGACCTGTTGCTGACCCCTCCAGTTTTAGCACGGTTATGACACAAGCGGTTAATCATGTAGACGCGCTACATAAAACATCCAGCCAATTAGCCACCGCTTATGAGAAGGGTCAAGCGGGTGTCGATATTACCGATGTAATGATTGCGTCGCAAAAAGCCAGCGTGTCGTTTCAGGCGATGTTGCAAGTGAGAAATAAAATGGTCGAAGCCTATCGTGATGTTATGAACATGCCGGTATAACGCGATCCCAATAAAATAAGAAATTTCCGTTCAGTGGATAACGAGATATAAATAATGGCAACAGCAGATGCGACAGCAAATTCCGGTGAAGGCTTTACAAAAGACAAGTCCACCAGCAATTTAGTTGAAGGATTTAATAACCTCAACTTGCTCAGGCAAGTTGGCTTAATGGTAGCGTTAGCAGCGAGTGTAGCTATTGGTTTTGCAGTAGTACTTTGGACGCAAGAAGATGATTACCGTCCATTATATAGCAGCCTCAATAATTTAGATTCATCGGAAGTTATTGCTATCCTTGAGCAAAATGCTATTCAATTTAAAGTCGATACTAAAACAGGTGCGTTGTTAGTTGCCGCAGCAGATATACACAACGCACGGTTAAAATTAGCCGAAGTTGGCGTCCCTAATAATGGTTCTGTTGGTTTCGAGCTACTTGATAAAGAGCAACCTCTCGGTTCCAGCCAATTTATGGAAGCGACGCGCTATCGCCGAGGCTTAGAGGGAGAATTAGCGAGAACGATTACCAGCATGAATGCTGTAAGGTCGGCGCGTGTGCATTTAGCGATTCCCAAGCGTTCTGTTTTTGTGCGCGATGCCCGAGAACCCCGTGCATCGGTCTTTGTTGATTTATATCCCGGCCGAGCAATTAGTAATTCTCAAGTAGTGGCGATGACTAACCTTGTCGCATCGAGTATCACAGAGCTATCACTAAAAAATGTGACCATTGTTGACCAAAAAGGTAATTTACTCTCTAAAGGTGAAGAAGATCCAAAATTAGTTAAGGCGGCTCAAGAATTAGAATATACCCGAGAAGTCGAGAAAAAAATTATTAGCCGTATACAAGCGCTACTTGATCCGATTATTGGCAGTGACCGTTTTCGTGCAGAAGTAGCAGCACAAGTTGATTTTAATCAAGTCGAACAAGCAGAAGAAATGTTTAATCCCGACTTACCTGCTGTTCGCAGCGAACAAACGGTTGATGAGCAACGTATTGGTGGTGGGATAGGGGGCATACCCGGCGCATTAACTAATCAGCCACCTGGTGATGCTGAGGCACCAGAAAATGCAGTCCCTGGTGCTGGGGGCGATGCTGCACAACCAAGTAACTCACGCTCGCAGGCAACACGCAATTTTGAACTCGACCGAACAATGAGCTATACCAAACATCAAGTCGGTAAGGTACGGCGTTTGTCAGTAGCCGTTGTTATCGATGATCGCTTAACGACAGACCCTGCCACAGGCGAACAAAAATATGAAACATGGTCAGACAATGAGCTGGAGCGTTTAGCCATTTTAGTACGCGATGCCGTAGGGTTTTCCGCTGCGCGTGGCGATAGTGTTAACCTCATTAATACACCGTTTCTGAATGATGGTTTTCAAGATGGTGATATTCCAGCGATTAATTTTTGGGAAGAAGAGTGGTTTTCCTCGCTTATTAAACCACTCGTCGGTTTATTAATTATTCTTATTATGGTTGTTGGTTTATTGCGCCCCATTTTAAAAACCTTGGCACGTACTGGTTCTGAAACACGAGATGATGAAGAGGCACAACAACTGGCTGCTTTAGAAGCTGCAGGTTTAGGTTCTTTCGATGAGCTATCAGACGAGGCGGTTACATTAACCGGTAGTGCAGCGTTATCACTACCGGGGCCAGAAGAAAGCTATGAACAAATGTTGAATACCGTTAAAGGCTTGGTCGCTGAAGATCCAGGCCGAGTTTCTCAAGTGATTAAACGATGGATAAATGAAGAATGAGTGAAGCCGCCCCTCCTGCACAACCCACATTCAATATGACGACCGTCGAACAGGCGGCTATTTTGCTAATGAGTTTAGGTGAGTCTGATGCTGCTGCCGTACTCAAACATATGGGGCCAAAAGAAGTGCAACGTGTGGGTGCTGCCATGAGCCATCTTGCTAATATTGAGCAAGAGCAAGTACATATTGTTCTCGGTAATTTTATGGAGCAAGTGCGTAACCTAACAGGCTTAGGTGTTGGTGCAGACAATTATATTCGCGGTATGTTGGTGACTGCACTGGGTGAAGATAAAGCCAATGGACTCATTGATCGTATTTTACTGGGTGGTAATACCAGCGGATTAGATACCCTCAAATGGATGGAGGCTCGATCAATTGCTGACATCGTTAGAAACGAACATCCGCAGATTCAGGCAATTGTTTTGGCCTATTTAGACCCTGATCAATCAGCAGAAGTAATCGGCTATTTTCCTGATGCGGTACGCCTCGACATCATGATGCGAATTTCTGCACTAGATACGGTGCAACCCGGTGCCTTACAAGAACTCAACGATATTCTAGAAAAACAATTCTCTGGTAATGCTGGATCGCAAACCACGACAATGGGTGGCTACAAATGTGCAGCTGAAATTATGAATAACCTTGATAGTAGTATTGAAGGTGATCTTATGGAGGCGATTAAAGAAGTGGATGAAGATCTTGGTAATCAAATACAAGATCTTATGTTTGTCTTTGATAATCTTCGTGATGTTGACGATCGTGGTATTCAAGCGCTATTAAGAGAGGTCTCTTCTGAATTACTGATTGTTGCTCTTAAAGGCGCGGATAATGACTTGCAAGAGAAAGTTTTTGCCAATATGTCTAAACGTGCAGCTGAATTAATGCGAGATGACCTAGAAGCGAAAGGCCCAGTTAAACTATCAGAAGTTGAAGGCGCTCAGAAAGAAATATTGACGATTGCTCGTCGAATGGCTGACGCAGGTGAAATTATGCTCGGTGGTAGTGGTGAACAAATGGTCTAATGATTGATTCGTTCTTTCCTCAATAATGTAGTTGTATAAATTATGGTAAGTCTTGTTACTCGAATTCCCGCAGAAACGATAGAGCAGTGTGATGATTGGTCATTACCGAGTGTCAATTCTAAAAATACAGTGTCAGCGATTAAAGATGAAAAAAACAATATACGGCGTCGTGTTTTAGAAGAGCGAGAAAAAGCGAAAAAAATAAGTAAAGAAACAAAATTAAAAAAAACAAAAAGTGGCAATATCGGAGAAAATAATCGAGTAAAAGAAGAAATTATTGACGAAGAAATCGATACGGAAGATGTAGTCAATAGTATGTCTCCTGAGCAGTTAAAAAAAATTACAGAAGATGCTGAACAAGCCGGTTATGCAGAAGGTTATGAAAAAGGTTTTAATAAGGCAAAAGATGAAGGGTATCAACAAGGGACTGAAAAAGCTGAAAAAGAAAGTAATGAAAAGTTGTCAAAAAAACTAGACAGCCTAGAGAGAATAACCAAAGAATTAACCACCTTTTTTGATAATGAAAAAGACACACTTGAAACACAAATGGTGGATATTATCTGTCAGCTAACATCAGCCGTGATTAAAAGAGAGCTGAAAATAGACTCCTCGTCAGTCACGCAGGTGGTTCAAGAAAGTTTGCAGTTGCTGGCAAACCAAAGCAAGCATTTGACCGTTTATTTACACCCTCAAGACATTGATATTGTGCGAGAAAGGTTTGCCGATTCAGATTACGATATGGCGCTAGAAAGTGATGACACGCAGCTTCCTGGTGGATGTCGTATTGATAATCAACATACGATGATTAACTCATCAATGAATCAGCAGCTTGATGCTGTCATCAATCAGTTTTTAGCGCAATCAGACTCTCCAGCTAATCCTGATGTAGATCCTGAGAATACTGTGTTGCCGGTTACAGAGGCTAACAAATCTGTCGCTACTGAAGATCAACAGACCTCTGCGGCCGATAACAAAGAGCCTAAGCATAAAAATAAAGCCGCATCATCTACAGAAAGCCAACCGGTAGCAGAATCTACATCACCACCGGCGGCAAATACTGCCCCAATTAACACACCGACGACTTCATCAAAAGGCCAAGCGCATGAGCCAGAGTAGCCTATCATTATCCGAACGTTTACAACGCTACCAAGCGCCCCAAGCCGTTAATCAAACTCCTACGGTAGAAGGGCGTTTAATCCGTGTTGTCGGCTTAACTATGGAGGCCGTTGGTTTTCATGCTGCTATCGGTTGTCCTTGCTCGGTGATAAATGATGACGGTGAATCTCTCGATGCAGAAGTGGTCGGCTTTAGTGGTGACAAGCTGTTTCTCATGCCGGTTAAATCAATAATGGGCGTGCGCTCAGGTGCTCGGGTTATTCCTCAGTCTCAGGCCAGCCAATTAGCCATTAATGAAAAGCTACTCGGACGTGTCATCGATGGTCTCGGGCAGCCCATTGATGGCTTAGGTTGCTTAGAGAGTACACAAAGCGATATTTCTATGCGCTCTGCAGAGTCAGCGCGTATTAATCCTTTAGAGCGTGCCCCAATTAAAGACTCGCTAGATGTCGGCATTCGTGCAATCAATGCCTTAATCCCAGTAGGCAAAGGGCAGCGCTTGGGTTTGTTTGCGGGCAGTGGGGTTGGTAAAAGTGTTTTGCTTGGCATGATGACACGTTTCACTACTGCTGATGTCGTGGTTGTCGGGCTTATTGGTGAACGTGGTCGTGAGGTCAAAGAATTTATTGAGCATAGCTTGGGTAAAGAGGGCTTGGCGCGCTCTGTTGTTGTTGCTTCGCCTGCGGACGAAAGCCCGTTAATGCGGCTACGCGCTTCTCAGCTTACGAGTCAAATAGCCGAATATTATCGGGATCAAGGTAAACAAGTCCTATTGTTGATGGACTCACTCACTCGTTATGCTCAAGCACAGAGAGAAATCGCACTGGCTATTGGCGAACCACCCGCGACCAAAGGTTATCCACCCTCGGTGTTTGCCAAGCTCCCACAATTGGTTGAACGTGCAGGGAACGGGAAAGAGGGCAGTGGTTCAATTACTGCATTTTATACTGTGTTAACAGAAGGGGATGACCTGCAAGATCCGATAGCAGACTCTGCTCGTGCTATTTTAGATGGCCATGTCGTACTGTCTCGACAACTGGCCGAAAGTGGCGTTTATCCCGCGATTGATGTTGAAATGTCTATTAGTCGAGTAACAACAACGGTTGCTGAACCCGAACATATCAAGCGCTTACAGCGCTTCAAACAGTTATTGGCGACGTATTACAAAAATCGGGACTTAATTAATATTGGTGCTTACGTTAAAGGGGCTGACAAAGATATTGATACGGCGATTGAGTACTTCCCTCGACTACAAACGTTTATTCAGCAGGGAATAGACGATGCTGTTTCTCGTGATGCGAGTATAGTCGAATTACAAGCGCTCATGGATAGTGCGCAGGCCCAGACCAATAAGCCATTCACCAATACATCTTCCGCCGCTGCTAAGGTTAATACCTAATTGTGGCTCAATCGATGACCGCTTCATTAGACTTAGTGTTGCAACAAGCCACTCAACGTCAGGATTCGGTTGCGAAAAAGGTGAGGGCAGCCAGTTTGTTTGTAGAGCAAGAAATACAGCAAACCCAAAATTTAACGAACTACTTAGGTGAATATCAAGAAAAAATAAGGCTACAAAAGCACTGCAGTGCTATTGAATCTATCCGCTACCGCAGTTTCTGTGCGCAACTACAGACGGCTATTGTTCAGCAGCAAGAAAAAGTTCAATTTGCCGAAGCGCGTCTTGCTGAGTTGCGCCAAGAATTAGTTGAGCAGCAGCATAAAATATCTGTTTTGCAGGATATGATTGAGAAAAAACATCAAAATTCAGCTGCAGTCGATGAAAAAAAATTACAAAAATTAATCGACGAACTATCGGCTAGACAACATATTCGTTCAATGACGACTTAAGGAATCATCCACCTTTAATTCCCTTCTTTTAGTCGCCATCTTATAAACACTCTTTTTATTGGCATTTAATTTGCTCGCTAATGATTAAAACCCCTGTGAAAAATTTTTACACTGATATTAGGCAAACCATTGCCGAATAGGTGTCTAGTTTAATTAAGTAAACGGTGATCGTGCGGTCATAACATGCCGCTATCGGTAGCGAATGATATAAAATAGGATGTAATGTATGAATCAGACAAGTTTGCCTTCTACTATGGGCGGTCTATTGCCCGCTGTGCCAAAGCCTGCAGATAAAGTCTCTGGGGACAGTCATCTTGAGAGTACAAAGAGTAATAGTCGTTTTAGAGAGGATATGAAGGAGGCGAACAAAGAAATGAAAGGCGATAAGCCTATCGAAGGAAATAAAAGGATAGACAGTGATAAAGCAGTAGACCTAAAAGATGGGCAAGCGATTACATCGGCTGATTCTTCACCCAGCGAATCTGGAGGTATGCAAGAAACGCCAGACCAAGTCACTCAATCATCGGCATTATTGGTAACAGACTCATCAGCACTTAATAGTCCATTGCTTAGTGTTTCCCCACGGGTTGTAGATGAAGCAACATTAAGTGTTCCTGTCGAGGTTCTACCTTTACCTTCCGTGTTACAGAGTGAACATGTCACTTTGTCAGAATTAGAATTGCCAGCAGATACGATAACTGGCCTACCTATTAGCCCGCTAAGTGCGATGGTTTCTACAGCGAATGCCAATATCAAAAATACGCATTTACCACTTCAGCCATCATCAACCAGTGGCTTACAAACTCAAACTGAATCATTGCTAGGTAATACCGCAATACTGAATAAAATAATGAGCGAAAAGAACAATGGCGTACCAATAAGCCTTTTAGATAAGGAAGGTCTCAAAGATTTTGACCTTATACAAATGACTAAGGATATAGAAAAACCATTACCATCAACAACCCCAGTTTTATCACCTTTAGCGAGTAAATTATCTGCGGACTTATTACCTACCAACCCCATCTCTCTTAACACATCCTTTCAATCGGCAGGTCAGTGGGGGCAAGCGGTAACGGATAAAGTCATGTGGATGTCTTCAAAGGGTATTAAGGAGGCAACTATTCAGCTTGATCCACCTGAATTAGGCTCATTGCAAGTCAAAGTAGGCGTTAATCAAGATCAGGCTCAAGTTAGCTTTACGGTACAGCATGCCAGTGTGCGTGAGGCTCTCGATCAACAGTCGACGCGATTAAGAGAGATGTTTGCTGAAGAAGGGCTTAATTTAGCGGATGTTGATGTGTCAGATCAATCTCAGCAACAAGATAAAGAAACTGAAAACGAAGGTAGCTCAGGTTATGGACAACAAAATTCTTCAGACGAAGAGTTGCAGGCTACAATAACGCCTATTCAGTCTCGCCAACAATCCTATAGTCTTGTTGATGCTTATATATAGAATTTTTTCGGCTACGATCTATTCTTACCGTAGCCCTCTATTTTAATTTCCCGCTTAATTGTCAATCATCTCGCTAGCATAATTTTTTTGGCCGAAAATTCTCTTCGGCCTTATAGCCTCGCTTCTTAATTATTCTCAAAATTAGCATTTTCTACCGTTCCCGCTATCCTAATTGGAGAGAAGAGAGCGCCAACATATTTATGGCACACCAATTGCTCTTATATATATAAACCTTTTTGACGACGGATTTTTGACATGGCAGATGATGAAGTAGAAAACGGCGATGATAGTGAGAATGAAGAGTCGGGCAGCAGTAAGAAAAAGCTCATTATATTTATTGTAATAGGTATTGTGTTAATCGGGCTTTCTGTCGGTGGTACCTTGTTCGCGGTGAAAATGTTATCACCCGAACCAGTTGCTGAGGCCGGTGCTGAGGTAGAGCTCGACGAGGATGGCAATCCAATTGTTACGGAAGAAGAAGTGGTAGAAGAGGTTAAGGGCTACGCTATTTATTTTCCACTAAAGCCTCCGATTATTGTTAATTTTCAAGCGAGAGGTCGGCAACGTTTTCTACAAGCGGACGTTACCTTAATGACGAGAGACGATGAGGTTGTGGAAGCTATAGAAACCCATATGCCGATGATCCGTAATGCTTTAGTGCTCAAATTTAGCTCGCAGGTGTATGAAGACCTGCAAACAGAACCAGGAAGAGAGTTACTTCGTCAAGAGTCACTAGAAGAGCTACAAAATATTATGCTCCAAGAAATCGATAAAACGGGTATTGAGAAGTTGCTGTTTACTAATTTTGTCATGCAATAAGGTTTATTATTTTTCCTAAATAGTTTTTTAACAAACTTCAGTACTAACTTTTTGATAATAACAAGGAATACACTGTGCAAGATTTATTATCACAAGATGAAATTGATGCGCTTTTACATGGTGTTGATGATGGCGATGTCGATACCCAAGGTGATATCTCCGCCGGTGGGGTAAATACTTACGACTTAACTACGCAAGATCGTATTGTGCGCGGTCGTATGCCTACCTTAGAAATGATTAACGAACGGTTTGCACGTTATACACGTATCAGCATGTTTAATTTATTGCGCCGGACAGCAGATGTTTCTGTCGGTGGTATCAATATTCAAAAATTTGGCGAATATGTACACACGCTTTATGTACCTACTAGCCTTAATATGGTTAAGTTTCGGCCGCTACGTGGTACTGCTCTTGTTGTTTTTGATGCAAAGCTTGTATTTAAGTTAGTCGATAATTTTTTTGGTGGTGACGGCCGCCATGCAAAAATTGAAGGTAGGGAATTTACACCTACCGAATTGCGTGTTGTACGTATGGTATTAGAGCAAGCTTTTATTGATATGAAAGAGGCATGGCGAGCTGTAATTCCTATTGAGTTTGAACATGTTAATTCAGAAGTTAACCCATCAATGGCAAATATTGTCAGCCCAAGTGAAGTGGTGGTGGTCAGTAGCTTTCATGTTGAGCTAGATGGTGGTGGTGGTGAAATGCATATCACTATTCCTTATTCGATGATTGAGCCAATACGCGAAATGCTAGATGCCGGCTTACAAAGTGATAGCGACGAACGGGATGATCGTTGGATTAATTCATTGCGAGAAGACATTATGCAGGCCAGTGTTAAATTAAATACCAATTTTGTCGAATCAAAAATCCTATTACGTGACATTGTTGATCTTAAAGACGGTGATGTGATACCTGTTGATCTACCCGATGAATATATTACCACTGCTAATGGTGTACCTATTTTTAAAGTTGATATAGGGCAAAGTAATGGTAATTTTGCGTTGAAAGTAAATAATGTCATTGAACGAAAGAAAAATGACAGTATGGCGCCAATTATGGAACTCGCGAAACAACAGCAACAACAAGAAGAAGGGGCTTAATAATGAGTGAAGATGATGTTAATGAAAACCCTGAAGACGTCGAAACATCTGCAGATGATGATTGGGCAGCCGCGATGCAAGAACAAGAAGTCGCTGACTCCCAAGAAACTGAAAAAAGCGATGATGACTCCTTAGGTTTTGAAGAGTTTGATAATGACCCTCATGCCGGAACAGCTATTTCTCCTGAGCTTGATCTTATTTTGGATATACCCGTCACAATCTCAATGGAGGTTGGTAGTACATCAATCACTATTAAGAATTTACTACAATTGAACCAAGGGTCGGTCATCGAGTTGGATCGCTTAGCGGGTGAGCCTCTCAATGTTTTAGTGAATGGAACATTGATTGCTCATGGTGAAGTTGTGGTTGTGAACGAGAAGTTTGGTATTCGGATGACTGATGTTATTAGCCCAGCCGAAAGAATTAAAAAACTAGGGTAATGCTCGTAATAATAAATCGGTATAAAAGGCGGATGAATGAAAAATAGTTGGAAAGTTACGACAGCATTGAGCCTTATGTGGGTGCTGGTAATAGTTTTTTCGCCTTCTGCCTTATCTCAAGGTGAGAGTGTCACTATAGATCCATTGATTAGTAGCACTACGGTTGATAAAACAAAAAGCAATCATTCTACGTTAACCAGTAAACATCCTTCTACCATTACCCCAGCAGCCCCAACGCCTGAATTACCTAATTACGGCAAAAACCTAGCAGAAATGTTTTTGTATTTAGGGTTAGTCGTTGGCCTTATTTTTTTACTCGCTTGGTTTGTCAAAAAAATGGGAAGTAACCATTTTTCATCCAGTCAATTAATGAAGGTTACAGCGTGCTTACCATTATCGACTAAAGAAAAATTAATGGTCGTACAAATAGGGGAAGAACAGGTTGTTATTGGTGTTGCCCCGGGGTTTGTTGGGCATATCACTTCTCTGAAAAATCCTTTAGTGCCTACGGACTCAATAGATAATGGCAACACTAAAGAGACCGCATTAGGCAACGATACCTTTTCAAAATTGCTCACGCGCTTTCAAAAAGGAGAGGCTAAATCGTGAATGTAACATTTGCATTATTCTTCGGTAGAGCGTCAGTAATATCTTATTTTTTAGCTCCGTTGTTCGTATTGTTTTTAGGGTTTTCTCAGCCTTTATATGCTCAAAATACTGAAGCATCATCAACGGCCTCTGTGACTCAGTCATTTTCCAGTTTTCCCGATCTTTCCGCAGTGACCTTAACGACCAATGATGATGGATCACAGGAGTACTCATTAAGTATTCAAGTATTGTTATTAATGACAATGCTGACTTTTATTCCTGCCATTTTATTAATGATGACATCGTTTACCCGTATTATTATTGTTTTTGCTATTTTGCGACAGGCATTAGGCCTGCAGCAGTCACCGTCCAATCAAATTCTTATCGGCATGACTTTGTTTTTAACCCTATTTATTATGACGCCCGTACTTAATGAGGTGAACGAAAAAGCGCTACAGCCTTATATCGCTGAACAAATTTCTTCTGAACAGGCGATCGATAATGTGATTTCACCCTTTCATCGTTTTATGATGGGGCAGACTAGAGAAAGTGATCTTAAGCTATTTATGGATATTGCTAATGTACCTGCGGTAAATACCCCTGACGAGGTGCCACTAACGGTACTAATCCCTTCATTTATTACCAGTGAATTAAAAACAGCTTTTCAAATTGGCTTTATCCTTTTCATTCCTTTTTTAGTGATCGACTTAGTGGTGGCCAGTGTATTAATGGCAATGGGTATGATGATGTTGTCACCATTGATTATTTCTTTACCGTTTAAAATTATGCTCTTTGTTCTCGTTGATGGTTGGGCGATGTTAATGGGGACATTAGCGAGTAGTTTTGGTATTTAGTACGTATTAATACGGAGAAAAAGATGACCCCCGAAGTGGTGATGCAATTATTTGGTAACGGCCTCTATCTGACCGTATTAATGGTTACGTTGATTGTTGGCCCCGGATTGTTGGTTGGTTTGTTAGTGAGCATGTTTCAAGCGGCAACACAAATTAATGAACAAACATTGAGCTTTCTTCCTCGTTTATTAATCACATTGGGCGCTATTATGTTTTTAGGAGGTTGGTTAATTACTCAGTTTATGGATCTATTTAACGAATTATTTCTTAATATTCCTTTGCTTATTGGTTAACAAAAACCTTCATGCTGAGTTTATTCGAGTCAGATTTTATTGCATGGATTAGTCAATATTTTTTACCACTTGCTCGTTTGTCGGCATTTTTTCTCGCTGCTCCTATTTTTAGTGTACGTGTTGTTTCTACCCGCATTCGTCTTGTACTTGCCGTATCGGTTACCGTACTTATTGCTCCTATACTGCCACCCACACCCATTATCGCTACATTTGGCCTAGAGAGTGTTGTGGTGGTTGCTCAGCAATTACTCATTGGTGTTGCGCTGGGCTTCACTTTTCAAATTGTATTTCAACTTTTTGTATTGGCAGGCCAGTATATTGCGATGAAACTGGGATTAGGTTTTGCCTCGATGAATGACCCCAGTAACGGTGTGAGTGTTACCATTGTTTCACAGTTTTATTTGTTAACGACCACATTACTTTTTATCAGTATTAATGGGCATCTTGTGTTGATTCAAATATTGGTAGAAAGTTTTACCACTATTCCTATTGGGCCAACAGGCTTAAGTACCAGTAATATCTATCGCATTGTTGAACTCGGTGGCTGGATGTTTGGTAGTGCTCTTGTTATTTCGTTACCGGTACTAACGGCGTTGTTAGTGGTAAACAGTGCATTTGGCGTGATGAGCCGTTCAGCGCCACAGATGAATATTTTTGCAGTGGGTTTTCCTATTACTCTCATTTTTGGACTGATGATTATGTGGGTTGGTTTTCCTCAATTTTTATCAGCGTTTGAGCTATTTGTAGATGAAGGCATTGCTTTTGCAATGACTTTACTATCGCCATAAAACTGGCACAGTACTAAAAAATATGGGAACGCTATGTCTGAGAACGACAGCAGTCAGGAAAAAACAGAAGAGGCCACGCCCAAACGGGCCGAAAAAGCAAAAGAAGACGGCCAAGTTCCCCGATCGAAAGAACTCATTACCACCGCTGTGTTATTGGCGGGCACGATTGGCTTATGGTTGTTTGGTGGAATCTTAGCCAATAGTATGGTGGATATTGCCAATCTTACTTTTGCTATTCCACGAGAAGCTATCTTCGATAAAGAATACATGTTTAGTTATTTGGGGCAGTCGATTTATGATGCCTCTGTCGCGTTAATGCCAATATTCTTTATTCTGCTCGTATCCGCTATTGTTGGGCCAATTGCCTTAGGTGGTTGGTTATTTAGCACTAAGTCGTTGATGCCAAAAATGAGTCGTATGAACCCAGCTTCTGGCTTAAAGCGCATGTTTTCTGTCACCGCATTAATCGAGTTAGCAAAAGCGTTAGCTAAAGTGGTACTAATTATCGTGTTATCACTGATTTTGCTTAAAAGTTTAGAAGGCAATTTAATGGCACTCGCTTACGAGGATATTAATACGTCTATTATTCACTCTTTAGATATTAGCCTGTGGGCAGCGCTGGCTTTATCGTTGGTCACTATTCTTATTGCCGCTGTTGATGTACCAATACAAATTTGGGAGAACGCTAAAAAACTTAAAATGACGCTTCAAGAAGTAAAAGACGAAATGAAAGACACGGACGGTAAGCCAGAAGTAAAAAGTAAAGTGCGTCAATTACAGCAAGAAGCGGCTAATCGAAAAATGATGGGAGAAGTACCTGAAGCGGATGTAGTTATTACCAACCCCACACATTATTCAATTGCGGTGAAATACAAACCCGACTCAATGGAAACGCCGTTGGTCGTTGCTAAAGGTGTCGATCAAGTCGCTTTTAGAATTAGAGAAGTGGCTAAAGAGCATAGCGTAGACATTGTAGAATCACCGGTACTTGCACGAGCTATTTATAATACCACTCAGTTGGATGAGCCCATTCCGAAAGGGCTTTATGTCGCAGTTGCTAAAGTATTAGCTTACGTCTTTCAGTTACGTAATTTTAAACGTGGCCTTGCTCAGCGACCTTCATTCCCGTATTCGGTCGATGTTCCTGACGACTTATATTTTGATTAATGCCTAATAAGGCACGCTTTTTGCGATAACAGAGGTAATCATTAATAAGAGTCAATAAAGCGACACTCCATGCAATTACCTTCTTTTAGTCAGATTTCCTTTCCAGATCGTCAAACAGCGATCAATAATGTACGCAATGCCAGTGCCGGCAATTTTGGTATTCCACTGGCTTTGCTCACATTAATGGGCATGATGATGTTGCCATTGCCTGCCTTCTTATTGGATGTGTTTTTTTCGTTCAATATCGCCTTATCTATTGTTGTTTTATTGGTGGGTGTTTATGCCTTACGCCCACTTGATTTTGCAGTATTCCCAACCATTCTTTTACTCGCAACACTATTACGCTTAGCGCTTAATGTTGCCTCGACCCGTGTGGTATTAATGGAAGGGCACAACGGCGGTGATGCGGCAGGTAAAGTTATTCAAGCCTTTGGTGAAGTCGTTATTGGCGGTAATTATGCCGTGGGTTTAGTCATTTTCCTGATCCTAATTATTATTAATTTTGTTGTAGTGACTAAAGGTGCCGGGCGGATTTCAGAGGTGAGCGCACGTTTTACATTAGATGCGATGCCGGGCAAGCAAATGGCGATTGATGCAGATTTAAATGCAGGCATTATTGACCAAGATGAAGCCAAGCAACGTCGCCAAGATGTTTCTAGCGAGGCAGATTTTTATGGTGCGATGGATGGTGCGAGTAAGTTTGTACGTGGTGATGCCATAGCGGGTATTTTAATTCTCGTGATTAATATAATTGGCGGTTTAGCTATTGGCATGATGCAGCATCAATTAGAGTTTGATGATGCCGTAGAGAAATACATTTTGTTAACCATTGGTGATGGCCTCGTCGCACAAATCCCGTCCTTATTGTTATCGGTATCTGCCGCCATTATGGTGACACGGGTTAACAGCGCAGAAGATATGCGTGCGCAAATTATGCGTCAAATGTTTGATACACCTAAAGCACTGGGTATCTCATCAGGCATACTTTTTTTAATGGGTATTATTCCCGGTATGCCACACGTGGCGTTTCTTGGTTTATCTGTGGCTTGTGCCGGTTTAGCATTTTTAATCCATCGTCGTAACCAACAAGGGATGGTTGAAGAAGTAGCCGTACCGGCAGGCGCTGGACAAAATCCAACAGCACAAGCAATGCCAACTTCAGGCGCTTTGCCTGCGAGCCATCAACCGGTTATTGAAGGTAAAACGGAGTCTGCCGAAATTACTTGGGATGATGTTATGCCAATAGACATTATTGGTTTAGAGGTGGGTTATCGCTTAATTCCTCTTGTTGATAAATCCCAAGGCGGCGAGCTGTTGGGACGTATTAAAGGTGTACGAAAAAAGCTGTCTCAAGATGTTGGTTTTCTTATTCCCTCGGTACATATTAGAGATAATTTAGATTTATTACCCAACCAATATCGCATTACTCTGATGGGTGTGAATTTGGGTGAAGCCGAAGTATTTCTCGATAAAGACCTAGCGATTAATCCTGGGCAAGTGTTTGGATCCATCGATGGACAGGTCACCACAGATCCCGCGTTTGGCTTAGAAGCCGTGTGGGTAGACTCTCAGCATAAAGATAAAGCGCAAACACTAGGTTATACCGTGGTGGATGTTAGTACGGTGATTGCAACGCACCTTAATCAGATTATGCAAAAACACAGCGATGAAATGCTAGGCCATGAAGATGTACAACAGCTACTGGATAATTTGGCGAAAAGCTCGCCAAAATTAGTTGAAGAGCTAACGCCCACCACCGTTTCAATTAATATTTTGCGTAAAGTGTTACAAAACTTACTCCGTGAAAAAGTATCGATTCGTGATTTTAGAAGTATTGCCGAAGCGATTACTGGCTTTGGTCCGTCGCAAAGTGCCGATATATTAACTGCCGCTTGTCGACAATTATTGTCGCGACAGATTGTTCAAAATATTGTCGGGAATACAAATGAGCTACCTGTTATGACATTAGATCCCGGCTTGGAACAGTTATTGCTGAAGTCTATAGAGCAAGCACAAAATTCTGGCGCTGATGAAGGCGCTTTTATTGAACCTACGATGGCAGAGAGGTTACAACAATCATTGATGGAAACAGCGAGTAAGCTAGAAATGGAAGGGAAACCAGTAATACTGTTAGTTGCAGCTCCAGTGCGATTAACTTTAGCGAAATTTACTCGTTTATTTATCCCTGATATGCATGTTCTCGCTTTTAATGAAGTACCCGATAACAAACAATTAGTGATAGAAGCATCAATTGGTGTTGATAACTAAGTTGATAGTAAGTAGAGCTAATGGTTGTGTTAACGCATCGCTACAATGCTGCGATAGAGAGGAATAATATTATGCAAGCTAAACGTTTTATTGCCGCTGACATGCGCCGCGCACTGGATATGGTTAAAGAAGAATACGGTGAAGACGCAATGATTATATCAACCGAGCGCACAGCGAAAGGTGTTGAGCTGGTTGCGACGGGTGACGCTGCTTTAGACCAGTTGCAGTCGACTATTTCAGCACCCGCTTCAATGGTTTCACCTAAACAGCAAAAAGTGGAGAATGCCGCTGCAGGTTATTCTGCTGATTTTCAATCGGTTTCACCGCATACCATGCCTCAGGCCGAACAGTTTTCAGCACGTTCGCCAATGCCTAATCCATCGTTTAGCGCGCAGAATAATATAGAACCTAATGATATAGGCTTGGCTTCAGGAAAAACAAAACAACAACTAGCCGATGAATTGGAGCAGGCTAATCGTAAGATGCAAGCCGCTAAGCAGGCAAGCTCAATGACCCTAGAAACATGGGCCGATAAAGAGTATGCGCAGCAGCAAGCTAGACAAGCGTCAGTACAGCAGAATCATGCGCAGCTTAACACGACGCAAGCGGTTGCCAGAGAAACTACCGAGAACATAGATGACGAAAATGTATCGACCGTTAAGAATGTTCATCGAAAAAATAATATGTCATCAGAAAGAGATTATCCTTCCTACGATCAAGACATTAGACAACTCCATGACGAAATTGCCGAAATGCGCGATACCATAGAAATGCAATTACTTCATATGTCACACCTGCAAGAGTCTAATGCCCGCCAATTTAATGACATTAATATTGACAATAAAACAGAGAATACATCCACACAGCAAAGCCACCATGCGCCTAATGGTTTGAAAAAAATAAAAACGCAGCTCGATTTTTTAGCATTACCTAAAGCTGCAAACGATAAAGTTCTGCACGCGCTTGAACAAAAAACAATCCCCAATGCGAAGCCGTCGTTAATGTGGACACACGTGTTAACACAAGTAGCCAGAAAAATTGCTTGTGATACGACAGACCCTGTGTCACAAGGGGGGATTTATGCTTTTTTAGGCACAACCGGTGTAGGAAAAACCACGACGATAGCTAAATTGGCAGCACGTTATGTTATGGAAAATGGTGCTGATGATGTGGTCTTAATTACGACTGACCAGCATCGAATAGCCGCACATAATCAACTGACATCTTTAGCAAAAGTACTGAATGTACGTGTTGAAATTATTGATGAACTAACCTCGTTACCACATTATTTAAGACAACTTGAAGACTATGATTTAGTTCTTATTGACACTCCAGGAATGGGGCATGCGGACCCTTTATTAAAACCTCACTTGTCTGTGCTTGCCGAATGCGAAGCTGTACAGAATGTACTGGTTATTCCCGCTAATAATCAATATCAAATGATGAAAGCTTCTCTGCATAGCTATGGGGTTAGCAATATTGATTATTGCGTTATGAGTAAGCTCGATGAGTGTGCCACGCTCAGTGACGCGACAGGCATACTTATTGAGCATGACTTACCACTGGCGTACATCACCGATGGGCAGTCAGTGCCAGAAGATATTGCCATCTTAAAAGCCGGAGAGTTTGTCTCTCGTGCTGTTAATTTATTGAAAACACAGAGAAAAAATAGCATAGCCGAACATTCTCTGTCGGCTCAATAATACGTAAATCAGTTTATTCATAACGCGATGAGCGATATTTAAGAAAGCAACTATACTTTACTCGAGGCCTTTGCACGGAAGAGAATTTTGTTCTCAGGCACCAAAAGTAGGCGCCTTTAAGCGAGGCGAAAACGCACGGAATGAGGGAGTTTATGTTTGCTACCGTCAGGCGGCACCGAGGTAAATGACCGATTGAGTACGTTTTCCCTCGGTACCCCCTTGCGGGGTAAACACCGCATGAGGACAAAATGCTTTTCGTGCAAAGGCCTCATATTTTATTTGCAGTTAGCATCTCCACTATATAGGAGCAACATAGCCCATGAGTCATCCAGTCCAAGTCATTGCCGTAACGGGTGGTAAAGGTGGTGTCGGTAAGAGCAATATCTCTGTCAATTTGAGCCTTGCACTTGCCGCGATGAGCCGACGTGTTGTTCTTATGGATGCAGATTTAGGCTTGGCTAATATTGATATTCTTTTAGGGATTCGTGCAGAAAAAACCATTGCTGATGTATTGTCAGGTGAATGTGATTTACGCGATATTTTAATTAGAGGGCCGGGTGGTATTCGTATTGTTCCAGCCGCTTCTGGCGTTCAGCATATGGCGTCACTCAATGCACAGCAACATGGCGCGATGATTCAAGCCTTTAGTGATTTAGAAGATCAGCTCGATGTCTTGGTCATTGACACCGCAGCAGGTATATCCGATACCGTCGTGAGTTTTGTTCGTGCTGCGCAAGAAGTGCTAGTGGTTGTTTGTGATGAACCGTCATCTATTACGGATGCTTACGCATTAATTAAGCTATTAAATAAAGAGTACGGTTTAGTGCGCTTTAGAGTTATTGCAAATATGGTAGGTTCACCAAAAGAAGGGCATAACTTATTTATTAAATTAAGTGGCGTTTGTGAGCGTTTTCTTGATGTTACGATGCAATATGTTGGGGCAGTGCCATTTGATGAAAATGTTCGCAAAGCGGTACAACGTCAAAAGCCTGTGCTTGAAATGTTCCCACAAGCCAAAGCATCCCAAGCTTATCGGCAACTTGCCAGTAAAGTGGATGAATGGCCAATCTTATCATCGCCTCGTGGTCATTTAGAATTTTTTGTCGAGAGTCTATTGGCCTCTTCGGTCACTCAATCATCGCATGCGGCACCTCACTAAGCGCATGCGGCATTTTCTCACTCGCACATGTTATCTCATTAATCGTCATTACATAATGACACCGAGTGACCTTAATCAACCACATACACTGCAAAACAAAATAACCCAAGTAATAAGAGTTGGTAGTAATGATGACTTCTGAGGGTATTGGTTTGTACGAGCAAGCCCACCAAACAGCGCAAGTCGCTACAGCGGTAGATATTCGTGTTGAAGACTACGCTGATCTTGTTAAGCGTATTGCACAGCATATGGCGGCAAAAATGCCGGCTAGTGTTCAAGTCGATGATCTTATTCAGTCAGGAATGATAGGTTTATTAGAAGCTGCTAAAAAATACGATAATTCAAAGGGCGCTAGCTTTGAAACCTATGCCGGCATCCGTATTAGAGGCGCTATTGTTGATGAAATTCGCAAAGGCGATTGGGTGCCTCGTTCCGTTCATCGTAATAGTCGCCGTATTAGCGAGACTATTCATCAATTAGAAGCCCGTCTTGGTCGTGACCCCAAAGATGCCGAAGTGGCAGAATCAATGGGTGTTGGTATCGAAGAATATTATGCAATGTCCCACGATGCATTATCAGGCCATTTATTTAGTATTGATGAGTCCTTTGAAACGGAAGAATTGTCGGTTAAGCATGAATCGGCCAGTTTTATAGAACCCGATAAGCAAGTACAGCAACAGGTATTACAGTCTTCATTAGCGAAAGCAATTGAACACTTGCCGGAACGCGAAAAATTAGTGCTATCACTTTATTACGATCAAGAACTTAATTTAAAAGAAATCGGTCAAATTTTAGACGTTAGTGAGTCGCGTATCAGCCAAATTCATAGCCAAGCGGCATTGAGACTGCGTTCGAAGCTAAAAGATTGGCAATCTCTTTAATTACATCGCTTATTTTAAGCAATTCACTGGCTACATCAGAATCAACGTCTAGACTATATATAGAAAGCGTTTCAACGGGTATGCGGAGGTTACATTGGACAAGAATATGAAAATACTCATCGTAGATGATTTTTCCACCATGAGAAGAATTATTAAAAACTTATTGAGAGATTTGGGTTTTACCAACACTCAAGAAGCGGATGATGGTTTGACCGCCTTGCCTATGCTCAAGGGAGGGGACTTTGACTTTCTTGTGACTGACTGGAATATGCCAGGCATGACTGGTATCGAACTGTTAAAAGAAGTGCGTGCCGACGATAAGTTAGCCAACTTACCCACGTTGATGGTTACGGCAGAAGCAAAAAAAGATCAGATTGTTGAGGCTGCGCAAGCGGGCGTTAATGGGTATGTGGTTAAACCATTTACGGCTCAGGCCTTAAAAGAAAAAATAGAGAAAATTTTTGATCGTGTATAACACGTGTATCACTATTAATTGAACAAGAAGGTTAGTAATGACAAATCAATTAAGTACGCCTGATACAACGCCAGACATGATTGAAGAGCTTCGTGAGTGTGCAGCCTTGCTCACTGAAAAGCTTCAAGGCGATAAATACGATGAAGCCTCAGCATTGATTGAAAAAGTGACACAATGCCGCGATCAACATATTTTTCAGTCGATCGGTAAGTTAACAAGAGGCTTACACAACGCGATTGTTAATTTTAATGTTGATGGAGGAAAAGAAGGGGGTTCCAATGTCGAAGATTGTGAATTCCATGATGCCTCTAACCGACTGAATTATGTGATTGAGTTAACGCAAAATGCGGCAGAAAAAACAATGGATATGGTTGAGGAAGCGGCTCCCATGTCTTTAGGCTTGGCTCAAGAAGCGGCCTTATTAAAACAGGAATGGGCGCGTTTACGTCAACGAGAAATGAGCCCTGATGAATTTCGTGATTTTTATTCTCGTTTAGATAATTTTTTTGATGTAACCGAGAGCAGTACAACTAAGCTTAACGAAAATTTACAAAATATTATTCTTGAACAAGGTTTTCAAGATCTAACAGGGCAGGTACTCAAACGTGTTATTAGTCTTATTAGTGATGTTGAGAATAATTTAGTATCACTGGTGCGTATAGCCGGGCAAGTGGAATCTGTGGTCGGCATTAAACCTGAAGATGTGAAAGAACAAGCAAAAGAAAAAAATATAAAAGGGGAAGGGCCTCAAGTGAAGGCTGCAGAAAGAGAAGATGTTGTTAACGGTCAAGATGAAGTAGACGATTTATTATCCAGTTTAGGTTTTTAAGGAGAACTCAATGAGTTTTGCTGATGATGAAGAAATACTCCAGGACTTCCTTGTTGAAGCCGGAGAAATTTTAGAACAACTGTCGGAGCAGCTAGTTGATCTAGAGCAACGCCCTGATGATAAAGATCTGTTGAATGCCATTTTTAGAGGGTTTCACACCGTAAAAGGGGGCGCAGGGTTTTTACAGCTCGATACGATGGTTGAATGTTGTCATGTCACCGAAAACCTATTTGATATTTTACGTAATGGTCAGCGTGAAGTTACTTCAGAATTAATGGATGTTGTGCTGCAAGCACTTGATGCGGTTAATTTACAATTTGAGGCGATTCAGCAACGCCAAGATCCAGAAGCGGCTGATCCAGAATTGATTGCAATGTTAGGACGTTTGGTTGCTGGAGAAGACATTTCTGGCAACTCTGAAGATGAAGCACCTGTTGAAGAGGTATCAGAAGAAGCACCCGCTGAAGTAGAAAGCACCACAGAGAGCACTCCTGCGCCGGGTGACGACATTACAGATGGTGAATTTGAACAGCTCGTTGATGCCGTTAGTGAACCAGAAGAAAACACACAGGATTCAACCACAACAGATACTGCTCCAGCAGTCACAGTTGGTGATTCAGATAGCAATGAAATTACCGATGATGAATTTGAAAATTTACTGGATCAATTGCACGGTAAAGGTAAAGGGCCTAGTGCTGGAGAGTCAGCCGTTGCAATATCTACAACCGACACAGCAGAGACTAAAGCACCTGAAACTAAATCAAATGCTCCTGCAAGTAATGCATCAGGAAATAGTGAATTAATTAACGATGATGAGTTTGAAGCATTACTTGATGAATTGCATGGTAAAGGCAAAGGGCCAAGTAAAGATGTCCCCGCAACGCCTGATAAACCCGCAATAGAACAAGTAGCAGAACAGCCTGTTGCAGAAAAACCGGCTACGACATCTGCAACCGAGAACAAACCAGCGCCACCTGCGGCAGCTAAACCGCCAGTTAAAAAAGCAGCACCAGCGCCCAAACCTGCCGCGAAAAAAGCACCTAGTAAAGATGCTCCTGCAACACCTGCACCGGCAGCAGAAACAACGGTTCGAGTGGATACTCAGCGCCTAGACGATATTATGAATATGGTCGGCGAATTAGTATTAGTGCGTAACCGCTTAGTACGACTAGGTGACAAAAGTGTCGACGAAGCTTTAGGTAAAGCGGTTGCTAATCTCGATGTGGTCACGGCAGACCTTCAAACGTCTGTAATGAAAACACGGATGCAGCCGATTAAGAAAGTCTTTGGTCGTTTTCCGCGGGTTGTTCGTGATTTAGCGCGCAATCTCAAAAAAGAAATTAATTTAGAACTCGTGGGTGAAGAAACTGATTTAGATAAAAATTTAGTTGAGGCACTTGCTGACCCCTTAGTTCACTTGGTCAGAAATTCCGTCGACCACGGTATTGAAGCACCAGATGTACGTGTAAGCAATGGAAAAGATAAAGTAGGTAAAGTGATTCTTGCTGCACAGCAAGAGGGCGATCACATCTTATTATCGATCACCGACGATGGTGGCGGTATGGATGCTGAAAAATTACGGGGTATTGCCGTCAGCAAAGGATTAATGGATAACGATGCCGCACAACGTCTATCAGATACTGAAGCCTTTAATCTTATCTTTGCTCCTGGTTTCTCAACCAAAACGGAAATTTCTGATGTGTCAGGCCGTGGTGTGGGCATGGATGTGGTGAAAACTAAAATCATGCAGCTCAATGGCTCGATAGAAATCGAATCCGAAATGGGTAAAGGCACTAAAATTTTGATTAAAGTGCCGCTGACATTGGCGATTATGCCAACCTTGATGATCATGTTAGGTGCGCAAGCTTTTGCTCTTCCTCTAGTAAGTGTGAATGAAATATTCCACATGAACTTAGAGAAAGTTAATATGGTTGATGGACAAGAGTGTGTGTCTATTCGTGATCAAGCTATCCCATTATTTTATTTGAAAAACTGGTTAGTGAATGGGCCGGCTAATCAAGAAAAACCTAAAGAAGCACATGTTGTGATCGTAACCGTAGGTACTCAGCGTGTAGGCTTTGTTGTTGATCAACTTATCGGTCAAGAAGAAGTGGTGATTAAACCACTAGGAAAAATGCTAAATGGAACACCCGGTATGGCCGGTGCGACAATTACTGGTGACGGAACTATTGCTTTAATTCTTGATGTGCCCAGTATGCTTCAACGCTATGCTGCGAACGCTAACTAGTACCAAGCAGCGATACGATGCCAATTACTGTTCTTATTGTTGATGATTCAAGTTTTTTTCAACGAGTGTTAAAAGAGATTATCAGCGAAAATACATCGTTTAATGTCGTAGGTGTGGCGAGTAATGGTCAAGAAGCGATTGAGAAAGTAAAATCGTTACAGCCTGATGTTGTCACCATGGATTATGAAATGCCAATGATGGATGGTGTGACTGCCGTTCGAGAAATTATGGCATCTAACCCTTTGCCTATTCTTATGTTATCTTCGATGACGTTTTCCGGTGCAAAAATTACTATCGATGCCTTAGAAGCTGGTGCCGCCGATTTTATGACGAAAAACTTTGCTGAAATATCGGGCAAAGGCGCGGCAATTAAAAAACGACTCTACGATATACTCACTGCGCTTAGCCAAAGTAAAACACTGGTTAAAAATAGTAAAGAAGGCGTATCGAACGCCAAAAAATCTCCTACTACAGCAACATTATTACGGGATAATAACGCCAGTGGCATTAGCTGTTCTGTTGTTTCTTCCCCTAAAGCATCGCCAGCCAATCAACGACAATCGGTAGAGGAACAAAAAAGTACAGTAGCCGAGGCTACTTATTGCTTACCCAATGATAGGACGTTAGCAAAAACGATTAAGCTGGTCGCTATTGGTGCCTCTACAGGAGGGCCAGCAGCCTTAACCGAACTACTTAAACCAATACCCGCTAATTTTCGCTTACCCATTCTGATTATTCAGCATATGCCAGAGAATTTTACTTTGGCATTTTCTCAACGCTTAAAAAAACAGTGTAATATTGAAGTCAAAGAAGCCGAAGATGGGGATTATATTCAACCAGGGCGAGCCTTATTAGCGCCTGGAGGTAAGCAAATGATCGTCGATAAAAATAATAAAAATAGAGTCAAAGTCACTGATTCAACAACGGATATTCACTATAAACCTTGTATTGATATTAGTTTTGCCTCTATTTCTAATAGCTACAATGATACGGTGTTAGGTATTATTTTAACGGGAATGGGCAGCGATGGTTGTGATGGTGCGCGTTTATTAAAACAAAAAAAATCAACGATTTGGACTCAATCAGAAGATAGCTGTGTTGTTTATGGTATGCCAATGGCAGTAGATAAAGCTCAGTTATCAAGCGCTTCGCTTAATATTTATGATATGGCGGATTGTTTAAAAAAATTCTAAATTCTAACCTGTTCTTTTTTTAAAAATTACCTATTCTATATCCTCACCCATATCGTTGCGAAATAGGTGTTTTGTACTATCTTTAAAGTAACCCGTGGTGCATTCTGAAATGCCGAACAAAAAAGCAGGTTATTTCTTCAGCAACACGCTGTAAATATATCCTATAAGCTTCGTGGCAGCTTCCCTGCTGCCAAGAGTTGCTGAAGAAATAACCTGCTTTTTTGTTCTATGAATGCAATTTTCACTGCGGATTTTAAAGTACGTTCAGGCAATACCTCATGAGTCCACACGAGAATTCTTAGAGATTCCAATGAAATTAGACTTGCTTACTGTTCTTGGTATTTTAATCGCATTTTCTGCCTTGCTGGGCGGCAATTTTTTAGAGGGTGGTGCTTGGCAACAGCTATTGAATGGCCCTGCAGCACTGATTGTATTTGGTGGCACCATTGGCGCAGCTATTTTACAAACGCCACGTACAACATTACATCGATCACTCGCATTATCTCGATGGATTTTTTTAACGCCTACGATCGACTATAAAGCAACGATTAAAAAAATTGCTTCATGGTCAACGATTACACGACGAAAAGGGTTGTTAGGCTTAGAAGATCAAATTGCCAAAGAAAAAGACCCCTACATTCAAAAAGCGCTTAAATTATTAATCGACGAAGGCTCTCCTCAAACATTGCGTCGTGTGTTGGAAGCCGATCTGATTTTATCAGAGCAAAGAGATCATGATGCCGTTAAGTTCTACACTAGCATGGGCGGCTATGCTCCAACTATTGGTATTATTGGTGCCGTAATGGGGCTTATTTACGTGATGAGAAATCTCGACGATCCATCACAACTAGGGGCAGGTATTGCTGTTGCTTTTATTGCCACCATTTATGGCGTTGCGTTGGCAAATTTATTGTTACTTCCGATTGCTAATAAATTAACCACCTATGTTAATGAACGTTCTCACCTTAAGGAGCTGATTATTGAAGGCGCTATTTATGTGGCTGATGGAGAAAATCCGCGTTCAATTACTTTAAAACTTGATGGCTTTGTTAGATAGCGAGACCTTTGCAGGGAAGATGATTTCGCTTTCAGGCACCAAAAGTAGGCGCTTTTAAGCGAGGCAAAAATGAGTTTATGCATGATAAATGACCGATTGAGTAGATTTTTCCTCGGTACCCCCTTGTGGGGTAAACACCGCATGAGAGTGAAATGGCTTTCGTGCAAACTCGTGCAAAGGTCTCATCGCTATGCTTAAGAGAAAGCCAGTAGATATGCAGATTAATCACGAGCGTTGGTTAGTTTCGTATGCTGATTTTGTTACGCTATTGTTTGCTTTTTTTGTTGTTATGTATTCGGTATCTCAGGTTAATGAAGAGAAATACGAAGAGCTTTCTGATACGTTAAATGAATTGTTTTCACAACAAGAACAGCAATTCACTGGCGGAGAAAATTTCGAAGAAAAGCGCGTACTCTCTTTGCCGGCTATTGAAGCCGATATTGATAAAAAGTTAGCTCAACTTATTGAGCAAGGCGCAATTACTGTAACGAGTAATGATCAGTGGCTACAGGTTTCTTTAAATAACGCAATCTTATTTGAACCCGGCAGTGTAAAGCCAAGTCAGCAAGCAAGTACGATTATGGCGGATATTGCCGACGTTTTACGTGATACGAAAAACCCTATTAACGTCGAAGGCTTTACCGATAATGTTGCCATCCAAACCGAACAGTTTCCAAGTAATTGGCAATTGTCGGCAGCCAGAGCCGCGGCTATTGTGCAGCTGTTAGTGAGTGGTGGCGTGTCTCCTGAGCAATTGTCTGCGATTGGTTACGGTGAATTTAAACCCATTGCTGATAACACAACGGCGACAGGGCGAGCACAAAATCGTCGAGTCTCGTTGATGATCAGCAAATATCAACAGCAAAGACCCGAAACGGATAGTTTCTGGGATAGTCATATTAAGCATACGGATGACATCACTCATCAAGATGAGACCTTATCCACATCCCACTCATCAACTAATGAAGCCTCAGTTGAGACAGATATAACACCCATTACATTGGATAATGGCGAGCTACTCTTTACATCAGATCCAGATGCCAATTAATTACCAGAGCCATGTCGTGAAGAAAGGCAGTATAGAATCTATAAAAAGGCATAGAATTTGCTGTTTATTAAATAATCGTTCGTTAAACCATGTCGTGACGTAATACTGACAGAATAAGAGGTTAATACCGTGCAAGTGTGGACAGTGGCCAACCAAAAAGGGGGAGTAGGGAAGACAACCACATCAGTAACCCTGGCCGGTATTGCTGCAGAGCAAGGGCAGCGTGTGCTGCTTATTGATCTTGATCCTCAAGGGTCGCTGACCTGTTACTTTGGCGGTGACCCCGACCACGTACCCATTAGTGTTTTTACATTATTTCAAGATAAATCGGTTATCTGTCTCGAAAGTATTGTTCAGCTTTTGCAGCCCACTGGCTTCGATAATATAACACTGTTGCCCGCATCAACGGCATTGGCGACATTAGAGCGCTTAGCGGTAGGTAAGGGAGGCTTAGGTTTAGTGATTAGCCATACCGTAAAGCAAGTGAAAGACGAATTTGATTTAGTGATTATCGATTCTCCACCGGTACTGGGTGTGCTGCTTATCAATGCATTAGCCGCCTGTGACCAACTAATTATTCCCGTACAAACTGAGCACTTAGCGCTGAAAGGCTTAGATCGTATGCTGCATACATTGCGTATGCTTGATCAATCACAACAGCGAGCGCTTAACCACATTATTGTGCCGACAATGTTTGATCGCCGTACACAGGCATCCATTGTCTCTTTGCGGAAAATACGTCATCAACACGGTATGGATACTTGGCCGAGTAAAATTCCTATTGATACACGCTTACGCGATGCAAGCCGTGCAGGCATTCCGCCCAGTATTTTTGATGCTAATAGTAATGGTTTAGTCGCCTACCGTAGTTTGTACCATTGGTTGCTAGATAATCAATCTCAAGAACAGGTATTAAGTTGGGGTAAATATCACCGCTCGACGCAGGAGAAGCATGCGCGATGAGCCAGAGAAAAAAGCCCCAACAACAATTAGCCAGTTATTTTGACGAGCTGCTGACCGAACTGGAAGAGCCCGCAGCGTCCGTCGAGCATAATAATCACGCGACTAACCGCGTAGATGAGTCAATAAACACGACAATGAATAACACAAAAGCTAATTTTGTGGCAGCACATACTCAACCATCGGCACCAAAAGTTAATCGCACGATCCATTCAAAAGCCAGCCGTGATACGCCACATTCTATGGTGAAAAATCAACAAACATTACCCGCACAGACTTCCTTCGCATCGAAGCAATCGGTAATTAAACCATCGCCACCAAAGCAATCATTATTAAAACAAGAATTACCAAAACCAGCGCCGCAAGCTAAAAAAATAAGTGGTCAAAATGTCAGTGATAAGCCGGTAACTGTTGTCGATTCCGAACTGGATCTTCGTCAAAGAGAAAAGGCTCGCTTGGAAAGACTACTGAAAAGTTTAACACCCGTGCCGAGCGCAGTGACTTCGGAGCCTGAGTTAACCCAAGCAAAAAAAACGATTCCCAAAACGGCAGCCGTTACTGACAATAAAAAAGTAGTAGCCCCCACGACTGAACCACAAACGCCATCGGTTAAGGCGGTGCTCGATACACAAAAGGTGATAAAACCCGCACCGGTTAATGAAAAGGCAACGTCATTATCTTCGCTTGATAGTACAGACATTGATCTTGCTGCAATGATTGATACGCAGACCGATCATCAGTGGGAACCGGTTGCGCATGAGTGGTTAGATAATGGGCGACCAGCATGGGGAGATAGCCCATTTGATGTATTGTTAGTCGATTTAAGCGGCATACAACTGGCGATGCCTCTAGTAGCACTAGATGCCATTAATCCATTGAGTGATGAACTTACTCCGTTGTTTGGGCAAGCTGAATGGTTTATGGGCTTACAAAAAACGATTACGGGAAATGTGAATGTGATTAATACATCGCAATTTATTATGCCCGAACGTTATAAGCCAGAAGCGCAAGCGCGTGCTAAGTACAGTGTTGCTATTAATGGTTCGGGTTGGGCCTTAGCGGTGGATAAAATTCACCAGCCTATCACCATTGATCCTGCCGATATCCGCTGGCGTAAGCGCCGTTCAGAACGCCCGTGGATGGCAGGAACAATAAAAGACCACGTTTGCGCGCTGATCGATATTCCTACCTTAGCGAATCTGTTGAAAACATCAGATAAAAACCGAAGTTTTCAGTAAATAACTGGCAAGCTCCGTAGAGTTAACTATAGTAAATAAAGAAATAGGGAACCTATGAGCCAGTCTGAGAGCAATAACCGGTACAGTAGTAGACTGAATCACATAGACCCTGCAGATACCTTTGAAGTGTAAGTGATAAATTGAGGATAGCTACATGGCGAACAACACCGCACAAATCAAAACCAGTGATGATCCTGTTCTACAGTGGGTAACGTTTCGTCTCGCCGGTGAGACTTATGGCATTAATGTGATGCAGGTGCAAGAAGTACTAAGGCACTCAGAAATTGCGCCAGTACCCGGTGCCCCTACGTATGTACTGGGTATTATTAACTTACGGGGTAATGTGGTCACCGTTATTGATACCCGCCATCGTTTTGGCTTAACCCCTGGTGAGTTAACCGAGAATACACGTATCGTTATCATTGAAGCCGATAACCATGTTGTGGGTATTTTAGTCGATAGCGTGGCGGAAGTGGTTTATCTGCGCCAATCAGAAATTGAGAATGCGCCGAACGTCGGCAATGATGAAAGCGCTAAATTTATTCAAGGCGTTTGTCACAAAAACGATGAGTTATTGATATTAATCGAACTTGATAAACTCCTGACGGATTCAGAGTGGGCAGAGATCGAAGACGTCTAATATAGAAGAAAACATACCAATGGATAATACAATCGCGACACAACCCGCTTCTTTATTGTCAGACCTATCGTCTACAATAACTTATAGCTTGTCACTTACAGAAGTACAGTGGGCAGAAGTGCAATGGGGTTTAGCGATTGTTTGTTTAGTTGGTTTTATTGCTGTAATTTTGCTTAGCCGTATAAAAAGCACGGCTTTGAAAAAAGAATTAGCAAAACTGAGAAAAGATTTACAAGTGGCTAACAGTACTACCATCGGTATGGGGCAAAAATTGCTCGACATCGAAAAGCAACTCAATACCCCTCACAACATAAACAATCATCACGATAAAAACGTAAGCGAAGCGGCTTTTTCTAAAAACCTATCGTCAAACAATGCCGTGCTTAGTAAAACAACAAAAGTGCCATCAAAGCCACAATCTTTAGATCGACAAACCGACACTAAAACAAGCTTGTCTCTAGTGAGTAATCATACGCAGCAACAAGCCGAATCACTACCTAGTGATGAGGCTTACGAAAAATCCCGCGAACTTCTTTCTCAAGGCACCGACATCCACGATGTTGTTAAACAAAGCGGCCTATCGTTTAGCGAAGTCGCTTTAATGCAAAAATTGGCGCATAAATAGTTCCCAATATCACTCAATCTTTAATACAATCATTAGCCTCCTGCGAATCCTATAAATGTTTTTAACAGGTGTTTTTTGATGTACTTAAATTACAAAAACCAGCAAATCCCCATCAACGACGGTCAGTCTGTGCTTGAGGCACTTGAGCAGTCGGGTTTTAGTGTACCTAATAGTTGCCGTAAAGGTGTGTGTCAGAGTTGTTTGTTACAAACGGATGGGGTTGTGCCGGTATTTTCTCAACAAGGTTTACGGCGGCTACAAGTGGAGAGGGGTGGTTTTTTAGCTTGTTGCTGTTATCCGGAGCAACCATTGTCGATTACTGATGCGCAGGCCACTGAGCAATTAACGGGGGTTGTTGTTGATAAACAAGTACTGGTATCTGGTGATCAAGCTCGTGCTGATATTGTCGCGATTAGGCTGGAAACGGATGCAAAATGGCGAGCAGGGCAGTACGTTGATATTTGTTATGATGAACACACGGTGCGGCCTTATTCAATTGCGAGTCGATATGATAATGCGCAGCTTATAGAGTTACATATTAAGCGCCATGCTCAAGGTAAGGTGAGTCGGTGGTTATGTGATGAGGTTGAGGTTAATCACGTGCTATCTTTTTCTCTTCCTAAGGGAGATTGTTGCTATACCGATAATGCTCCTCGTTCGCCATTGTTAATGGTGGCAACAGGAACGGGTTTAGCGCCGTTATATGGCATATTACAAGAGGCGCTTTTTCAGCAGCATAGTGGGCGTATCGACTTTTATCACGCAGCCAGTGATGCCAATGGTTTATATTATAAAGAAAAGTTGGCGCAACTCGCAGGGCAATACTCGAATCTACATATTCATTCAGTCGTGAAGCATGATTCAGGTATAGAAGAAAAATATTTAATCGGTGACGTTGTGGATGTCGTTAAACAGCGGCACCCAGAAATGCAGGGTTATCAAGTCTTTTTATGTGGTGCGCCCACAATGGTCAACACATTACGGCGTGCTTGTTTTTTTCAGGGTGCTGCCATGACTCATATACACACAGACGCCTTTGATACGGCTCCGATGTCTTAGATTTATCGATAAATGAGCAAAGAATCGTTACAAGCTCGCGCGTTGTGCCACTGTTACAAATAATTTAAGGACTTGCCCCGGTTTAATATATTTTTTAGCCTGAATATTATTCCATTGGCGAATGTCATTTACAGCAACAGAAAACCGCTGAGCGATAAAAGAAAGGTTGTCTCCACTTCTTACCGTGTAGAGCACTTTGCGTTTTTCACTTTGGGTATGCGCGTTTTCTGCACTAGTACTAGTTTTGGTACTATTTACCCAAATGACTAGCGTTTGTTTGTTTCTTAATACATCTTTTTCAGACATATTATTCCAATGCGCAATCGCCGAAGGCTTTACTTGGTATTGCTTAGCAATACTCCATAAGGTATCGCCAGTGCGCGTTACATAATTAACTCGCTGACGGCCTTTTTTTGCTGAACTGTTTTGACGATGCGTTAAGCGCTGTTGGGCACTGTCTTGATAGTAGCTGGGGCTTTTAGAGGCCTTGGGTATAACCAAGGTTTGCCCAATACGTATACGAGAGCTGCTTAACTTATTCGCCTGTTTGATGCTTTTGAGTGTTGTGCCATATTTTTCGGCGATAACCCCAAGAACATCGCCAGATTTCACGACATAGCGTTGCCATTGCATGCGTTCTTCAATGGGATAGTTAGCCAAACGCTGGATAATATCATCTGCTTTTTCAACGGGTACTAATAGTTGATGGGGAGGCTCCGGATCGGTTGCCCAGCGGTTAAATGATGGGTTGAGGGCATATACTTGCTTGATGGGGATGTCGCTTAACTGGGCAAATGCGGCTAAGTCAATTTGCGACTTTACATCAATGGCGGTAAACCGAGGCGTATCCTTAACAGGGAATAAGCTGAGCTTATACTGTTGCGGTTGTTGGATGATACGCGCCCAAGCAAGCAGCTTGGGGATGTAAAATTGGGTTTGTTTTGGCAGAGGTAATGACCAATAATCGGTTGGTTTACCGGCTTTTTGGTTACGTCTTATCGCTCGTTGTACGGTGCCTTCACCTGCATTATAAGCGGCGATGGCGTGTAACCAGTTGCCATCAAAAAATTTATGCAAGTAACGAAAATACGCAATCGCTGATTGTGTTGATTTTTGAATGTCACGTCGTTCATCTTGCCACCATGTGCGCTGCATTTTAAAGCGTGTGGCGGTACCGGGAATAAATTGCCATAAGCCAGATGCTCGACCTGAAGAATAGGCAAAGGGGTCAAAGCGGCTTTCCACAAAAGGAATAAGCGCTAATTCGGTAGGCATGTTGTGCTTTTCTAATTCGGTAGTGATGTAGTGTAAATAAAGGCTTGCTTGTTCAGTCTGCTGAAAAATATCTTTGGGGTGCTTGCTATATCGCTGAGTGATGGCTTGGATACGTTGCTCACCGATTGAAGGGATGGCTCCCTTTAGTTGATAACCTTGTCGAACATGATTCCATAAGTCTTTGTTTTTATTTGTACTTGATCGGGTGTTTTTGCCTTGTTTATCACTCTGTGTTGAATCACTGAATGAAGCGGGTTTCGCATCATCGGTATTATGGCTGTTCTGGGTTTGTAGCGTTGCATCGCAAGCCAATAGTAAAAGACTGCCTATTAATACTCCAAAAAAACGAAAAAATGACAAAGACTCACTCACCGATAACAACCTTGCTTGTATGATGGATTACTGCTCAAACGGATTAAACCGTCGGAATAAGGCGACGTAGTCTAATCAAGCGGGTGTTATTCTACAAGAGTGATTAACGAACGGTGTGCCTCGGGTAGTGTTATGACATAGCGACAACACTGCGAAATTTACTGAAATTGGTCTTTCCATTTCCTGAGAACGGCGAAAAATTCGGCTGAGTTAAGTGTCTCATCACCCGCTATAGTTTGCCAATAATCAGTAATAGCCTTTTTTACGCTATCGGTATGTACTCTTAAAAAAGGGTTTGTTTGATACTCTTCCGACAGGGTAAAGGGGATACTGGATTGATTATCTGCCCTGAGCTTTTGAATAGCCGACAGACGTTGTCGGATAGCTATGTTATCTGGCTCTACGGCTTGAGCGAAGGCTAGATTCGCTAATGTGTATTCGTGAGCACAATACACGCGTGTGTTATCGGGCAGGGCGGCTAGCCGCCGTAAACTATGGTGTAATTGTGCTGCTGTTCCCCCTAATAACCGACCACAACCACCGGCGAATAAAGTATCACCACAAAATAAAACCGGTACTTCTTGTATGGTCTCTGAATAATAGACGATGTGCTCTGGCGTATGTCCGGGTGTTGCCATTACGTGTAGTGGGTAATTATCGAATAATGTCACTATATCGTTTTCATGCCGTCTATGAGTGATTTGAGGAATAGAGCGGCTATCAGGCCCATAAACCGGTAGGGGTGAAGACGCGGATGTTTTATAACGACTAGTGAGAAAGTTGATACCTCCCGTGTGGTCAGGATGGCGGTGTGTGACCAGAATACCTGCAAGATTAAGCTGGTATTGGCTCAGTATACGGTCGACTGCTTCGCCATCACCCGGATCAATAACGTAAGCCGTTTGTGGCTGATGTTCGACTAATGGCTGTTGGGTGAGCAACCAAAAATAGTTATCCGAAAAGGCAGGAATGGCGGTGATATGTAACATAGATAATGGACTCTAGTTCTATTTAGGGTATGCTTTAGGCCTTCTGGATGTTATAAAAAATCAAGCCAGCTCCACTCACTTTCAAGGACGAAAGTATGCGTTATCTTTATTTATTTGCAATCACAATCCTCGCAAGTAGTTATTTACCTGAGCTACCACCTAAATACTTCATCGTACCGGTTTTTGTTGTTACAGCCTATTGTCTGTATCGTCGCTATTTCTTAGTTGGCTGTTTTTTACTGGCTGGATCTATCGGTATTCTACGGGGTCATCATTTAATTGAGCAGCAATTGCCTGATGAGTTAGCTGGGTTACCCATCACGCTTAGCGGTGTGGTAATAGGGTTGCCAGTACAAGACGCGCGTCGACAGCGCTTTTTATTACAAATCACTTCTATTGTTGAGCCTTTATCGCCAGTCAGTAAGCAGTTGGTGGGTTCAACGCTGCAATTATCCGCTTATTCTAGGGATGCATTTTCAGATATTAAAAGCGAGCAAAACAGCCAAGAAAGTGGCCAAGCGGCTGTTGAATTTTTACCCGGCCAGCATTGGCAGTTAAGCGTTAAGTTGCGTCGCCCAAGAGGTTTGGTAAATCCGGCCGGTTTTGATTATCACGCGCATTTATTACGCCAAGGAGTTGCCGCTACCGGCTATGTTGTTAACGGTGTTGTTAATAACGGGATAGCCAATGAGCTCTTGGGCATACGCTGCGATTTAGCCGTTGTTGATTGCTTAAGATGGAGGGTTCAGCGCTCATTACAAATCCTTAGTGAATCCTCTGCACTGCCGCCTAATATGGCAAAAAATATATACGGGGTATTAAGCGCGCTTGCTGTCGGTAATACCCAATTAATTACGTCTACACAGTGGGAGATATTAAAGAATACGGGAACCGTACACCTATTAGCCATATCGGGCTTACATATTGGTTTAGCTGCCAGCATTGGTTGGTTGCTTGGACGAGTGCTTGTCTTTTTGTTTGGGTGGTTGGCGCCTTTTTCAATGCGTTATCGCTTATTGCCTGCGGTATGCTCGATTAGCTTATCGCTGGCTTATAGTTTGTTGGCTGGTATGAGTCTGCCCACACAGCGTGCCTTGGTGATGGTGCTTGTTTTCCATATTGCCAAACTGTGCTTTTATAAAATATCGCCTTGGACATTACTTGCGCTCGCGTTGTGTATGATCAGTCTTGTGGATCCGCTAGCGATACACGGTACGGGTTTTTGGCTTTCTTTTGTGGCTGTGGCTGTTTTGCTTTATGGCTTTTCCGGTAGGCCAAGTTCGTACTCATCAAATAGTGCTATTGGTTATCGCTATTTTATACAGGCGCTTAAAGCGCAGTGGTTGTTATTTATTGGCTTAGGTTTACCCAGCTTAATTTGGCTGCAAGGCATGAGTTACAGTGCACCGTTAGTTAATTTTTTAGCGATTCCTTATGTCTCCTTATTCATCGTTCCTGCGATATTCTTACTTTTATTATTACTTGCATTAGGCTCAATAAGCACTTTTCCCCCTGTTTATTATGACTTAATTGGTCTTGTGTACACTGCTATTGAGTATTTGATTAACGGCTTGTTAGTTAGCTTGGATTATGCCGATCATATCGCTCTTGGTTTTCAATTTATTGGTGTGCTTACTCCCTCACTTATTGGTCTTGTTGTTGCCGTTGTCGGTGCCGTTTATTTACTTGCACCTAACGGTTTGCCTTATCGTTATTTGGGGCTTTGCCTGTTGTTGCCGGTGCTGTTTCCCATTATTGATAAAAAACAGTTGGAAATCACCTTTTTGGATGCCGGTCAGGGCACAGCCGTTGTGGTGGATACTAAACATCATCGGCTGGTTTACGATACTGGGCGTGAATGGAGCGAACGGTTTAATACGGGCGAGCATATTATTGCACCTTATTTACGCGCAACAGGGCAGCGTGTGGTTGATATGCTGATGATTAGCCACTCGGATAAAGATCATGCGGGTGGTATGCAAGGCTTGCTAAAGGCGGCTGATGTTGATTTGCTGCTGACGGGCAACCCTGAAACGTTGCCTATGCCCTCATCTGCGAATGAGTTTTCCGATCAACCGCATCGGCTCGCTAAGCAGTGCGTACAGGGACAATACTGGCAGTGGGATACGGTTGATTTCCGGGTACTGTGGCCACCGCTATCACGCGAAGTCGGTGAGTCACGTAAAAGTAATAACGACTCTTGCGTGTTATTGATCAGCGTAGGAGAAAGGCATGTGCTGTTAACGGGGGATATTGAAAGCATTGTTGAAAAAGAACTACTTGAGCACGCCTATTTGCCGCCAAACATTGATATTTTATTGATGCCCCATCATGGTAGTAATACCTCGTCCGAGCGCACTTTTATTCGCAGGGTATCTCCTACATTTGCTATTGCTACCGCAGGCTATCGTAATCAATATCGTCACCCCAGTGAGAAGGTGCTATCACGTTATCGCCAACAGGGCTCTATCGTGTTTAATACGGCAAGCGATGGAGCCATTCAGTTCTCTTTAGAGAACTCTGCCGATGATTGGTTGTTGAAAACATGGCGTGATCACCATAAGCGCTATTGGTATTAGTGAAGCCGTCCAATACCTATATGATGCTTCGGTGTATTTTTGTGAATTTGAGGTGAGCTATAATTGTGCTTGCGGTTTACCCAGATCATCTTGTTGTGCGTTGAGCATGGCTTGGTGCTCAAGGTTCATTTCTTCTAATTCTTCATCAATTTCTAAATCATCAGGATTAAATTCTGTTTCTGGCATTAAATGAGCATCGAGGGATTTGCGGCGGCCGAACAGTAAGTCGGCCATCTGGGTAATCATTTCTGTTCGACGAGGGTCGGGATGGGATGATTTTAAGAGCTCCGTTTGTGCTTTTTTATAAAAGCCATTCGCTGATATAACCCCATCTTTCGCATAGGCTTTATGTCCTTGAACAATGTTAGATATGACTTTTATTTGCAGTTGTAACCAGTTGATATGTGATGAAAAATCTTGAAGGTCATTGTTGGATATTTTTCCTGACATATATTGTTTGCGTAGAATATTTAGAGATTCATCTAAATAGGCTTGATAACGAGCAATTTGAGCATCGCTCTTACATACACGTGAAATATGTCGATTTCCAGAATCATCGCTAAGTTCTTTAGATCGAACATTGGCATTACTTAGTCCTGCCTTTAAATAAGCCGCATTTGGATCAATTTCTATCATGGATTCGTAGTGGCTAATGATTTCATCGTTCACTAATTTAGGAATTTGGCGATCCTCACACAAACCATCAAGCACCAGTACAACATCTTCTAATTCTTCAACTTTTACTTTCATTTTTTCAAGTTTAAAGGCGGTTTGCTTTGCTTTTTCGACCAAATAATTACTGTAAGCAACAACACTCATCGCAAGTGCTGCAATAGCGATTAATAATATTAAGCTAGTGAAGGCCGTCATAAATTGTGGTGCTCTCTAATGCTGAGCCTCTTGTCTATGAATGTATAGTAGTGTTAACGGCGGTAGGTATAAAAACTTTAGAGAGGCGTTAATAAAGAAGGGAAAAGCATTTGTATAACATAGGCGTACATTAAATACTTTGCACTTAATGATATTTTTTTATTGTATTTTTAATTAAAACAATGCGTTACAACAATTATGTAAATTATTTTTTAAGTTGTTCTTTGGTGATTTACTTGGCTGTTGACCGTATGTATTACTGCAGTTCCACAAAAATAATACCAATATTTACTTGACCGAAAGCATTTCAGCACTTATATATGCCAACCCATTATTGAAATGGATGCCACTTTTACTGATCGTTTCAGGATAATCTCCTTGATATTGACGCAAAAAGCCCAGTGTTTTTAAGCATTGCAAGCTGTGGCCAGTTTCATCACATTTATTATTATCACCGTTACTACAGAGAAAACCACATGGGCAAATCCCTTGTTATCGTCGAGTCACCCGCTAAGGCAAAGACTATTAATAAATATCTTGGCAACGACTTCATTGTAAAGTCGAGTGTTGGTCATATTCGCGATTTACCTACTAGTGGTTCCGCTAAAAAACCGATAGATGCCAAAGCAAGGGCCAAACAAGCAGCGCTAACACGTAAGATGTCGCCGGAAGAAAAGGTTAAGCATAAAGCCAAAAAAAGCCGTGAGCAGCTTATTAAGCGTATGGGGATTGACCCAGATAATAACTGGGCTGCGCATTACGAAATATTACCGGGCAAAGAAAAAGTTGTTGATGAACTCAAAAAATTAGCCGCTTCAGCAGACACTATTTATCTCGCAACGGATTTGGATAGAGAAGGAGAAGCGATTGCTTGGCACTTGCAGCAAGCGATCGGTGGCGACGATAGTCGTTATCGTCGTGTAGTATTTAACGAAATTACCAAGAGTGCGATTCAAAAAGCATTCGAAACACCAGGTTATCTCGACCAGCATCGTGTAGATGCCCAACAGGCAAGGCGTTTTCTTGATCGTGTTGTTGGTTATATGGTGTCTCCGCTGTTATGGGAAAAAATTGCTCGCGGTTTATCCGCAGGGCGTGTTCAGTCTGTCGCTGTGCGTTTAGTGGTTGAGCGTGAGCGGGAAATACGTGCTTTTGTGCCAGAAGAATACTGGGATGTGTTTGCTTCGTTGCTCACCCCTGACAAAGCGGCTGTGCGTTGTGAAGTGAAGAAGCATCAAGGTAACGCTTTTCGACCAACGAGTCGAGACGATTGCATGGGGTCTGTTGCCGAGTTAGAGACGTCGACATTCACTGTTGTAAAGCGCGATGATAAACCAACGAGCTCAAAGCCCTCCGCGCCATTTATCACGTCAACATTACAGCAAACGGCCAGTACTCGCCTTGGGTTTGGGGTTAAAAAAACCATGATGATGGCTCAGCGCTTATATGAGGCGGGCTACATTACCTATATGCGTACGGACTCAACCAATCTTAGTCAAGAGGCCGTGGCAACCTGTCGAGATTATATTTTAGAGAATTATGGTAAAAAATATTTACCTGAATCCGCTATTAATTACTCCAGCAAAGAAGGGGCGCAAGAGGCTCACGAAGCTATTCGCCCGTCTAATGTCACGGTGTCGCCAACTCAGTTGAGTGGTATGGAGCGTGATGCAGAGCGTTTATATGCTTTAATTTGGCAGCAGTTTGTTGCTTGCCAAATGACTCGTGCGGAATTTACTAGTACATCGGTTGTGATTGAGGCGGGCGATTTTGAGTTGCGTACACGAGGTCGAGTGATTCGTTTTGATGGTTTTATGCGTGTGCAGCCTCCAGCGGGTAAAAAAGATGATGATGTATTGTTACCCAATGTAGCCGTAGGCGATGTATTAGATTTAAAACAGTTGGAGCCCAAACAGCATTTTACCAAACCGACGGCACGCTATACCGAAGCGAGTTTAGTGAAAGAATTAGAAAAACAGGGGATTGGCCGCCCATCGACCTATGCCTCCATTATCTCGACTATTCAGGATCGTGGTTATGCGCATGTTGAAAATCGTCGATTCTTTGCCGATAAGATGGGGGATATTGTCACTGATCGCCTCGTTGAAAACTTTAGTGATCTTCTAGATTATGGTTTTACTGCCAAAATGGAAGCTGCACTTGATGATGTTGCTGATGGCGATACCCATTGGCGTGACCTGCTCAATCAGTTCTATCAAGATTTTGTTCAAAAGTTAGAGCAAGCACAATTAGCCGATTCAGGTATGCGGGCGAATACACCAACAGAAACTAATATTCCCTGCACAAGTTGCGGCCGCCCAATGCAAATTCGTACGGCAAGCACTGGGGTCTTTTTGGGGTGTTCTGGCTATAGCTTACCGCCAAAAGAACGTTGTAAGACGACGATGAACTTAGTTTCAGGTGATGAGGCTGTCAGCGTTGATACGGGTAACGATAGCGATGAAGCGGCAGCTGAAGAAGCTGAGGTTAGGCAGCTTATTAATAAACGCCGTTGTAGTATTTGCGGCACCGCAATGGATAGCTACTTGTTAGACGAAACGCGTAAATTGCACATTTGTGGTAATAACCCCGATTGCGCAGGTTATGAGGTGGAGACGGGCACGTTTAAAATCAAAGGCTATGAAGGGCCAGTGCTTGAATGTGATAAGTGCGGTAATGACATGCAGCTTAAAACTGGACGCTTTGGTAAGTATTTTGGTTGCACAAACGAAGAGTGTAAGAACACTCGTAAGTTGCTACGTAGTGGTGAGGCTGCGCCACCCAAGATGGATCCGGTGCCTATGCCAGAGCTCGCTTGTATCAAAGTCGATGATACTTATATATTACGTGACGGCGCGAGTGGATTATTCCTTGCGGCCAGTCAATTTCCCAAAAATAGAGAAACTCGCGCGCCATTAGTCTCAGAAATTATCCCTCATAAGGACGAAATTGATCCTAAATATGCCTTCTTATTTTCTGCACCGGTGGAAGACGATGCCGGTAACCCAACGTTAATACGCTTCAGTCGAAAAACAAAAGAGCAGTATGTGCAGTCAGAGATTGATGGTAAGGCAACCGGGTGGAAGGCTTTCTATGAAGGCGGGAAATGGGTGGCGACAGCAGCACCGGTGAAGCGTAAGGCTGCGCCTAAAAAGAAAGCAAGCCCTAAAAAGAAGGCCGCAGTAAAGAAAAAGGCCGCGCCTAAAAAGTAGGCTCTAACCAATAAAGTTAATGACTAAAAGCAGGCGTGCTTAACGATGCTTTTTGTGGGTTAACGTGCTGTTTCTATAGAATCATGGGTAAAAGCAGGTTATTTGGACGAGGTCGCCAATTATTTGCCTCGTCCGATACTGACTAGCACGCCATTGCAGTTGCCTTGTTGAGCCGCACTTTCCATGGCTAATACATCCGATGCGGAGAAGCATTCTTGTTCAGCAATCACTTGTGTACTTGTGCCTTGTGATAATGCTTGCCAAATAATCCAGCGGGCATCTTCGCGGTTTTCAACGTACACAATACGTAAAGAAGAAACATTAGCTCCTAGTGATAGCAGTTGCTGCTTGTCTATTCGCGCTGAGGTTATCCATGTGATCCATCGTTTATTTGGTTGTTGAGTTAGCGAAGCAACAATCGAGTTTGTGATGACGCGGTTGTCAGTAAAATTCGGCACAATAATTTCGGATATTGCTCTATGTTGACCGCGAGAATAAGCGCCTTCTGTTTGGCTATTAACATGTTGAGTATAAATGCCTGTATGGGTAAAAGCTGGCGATGTGTTTAGTGTTGCTGCTGCAAAATTCATGGGTTTCCCGCCTTGTATTATGTCCGGCTGCTTTGTGTACTTTTTCCCACTCCTTGGCAAATATCCTATAAGGTTTAACGATTAACTACGTCTGATAACGCCAACACTTAATCCTTCGATAGTGAAAGACTCTTGTTCTAAGTCGACAATGATGGGCTCAAACTCAGGGTTTTCTGCGATTAAGTGGACGATTTTGCTATTGTTTTCTCGTTGAAACCGTTTCACTGTTACTTCTTCACCGATACGGGCAACAACAATCTGTCCGTTGCTGATTTGTTGTGTTTGATGCACAGCAAGTAAGTCTCCGTCAAATATACCGACGTCAATCATGCTTTCACCGTTAACTTCTAAAAAATAGTCGGCACTCGGCTGAAAAAACTCACGAGGAATACTGCAGTGGTCTTGCACATGTTCTTCCGCAAGGATGGGGCTACCCGCTGCTACCCGCCCAACAATAGGAATGCCTGGATCGTTTGCGGTTTCGTCTACGGGTAGACGAATACCACGCGATGCACCGGGCACCATTTCAATGGCACCTTTACGAGCCAATGCTCGCAAATGCTCTTCCGCAGCATTAGCTGACTTAAACCCTAATGATTTCGCAATTTCAGCACGGGTAGGGGGGTAACCCGTTTCTTCGATATTCTGTTTGATCAACATAAGCACTTGTTCTTGTCGAGATGTTAGCTTAATCATGTGTTGCTCCAAGTTCACAGTTTTGTGAGGCCGTTATTCGATACGCTTATTGATTTCAGTATGCTTTTGAGCACTAAATCATCAATGAGTGCATGTTTTTTTATACAGTAGTTAGCTTTATACAGTGTTTTATACAGGGGTGCAAATATTTTATTTTTTTATCCTTTGGGCACTTTTTATATGAACCGTTACATGTTGCCGATTGGTATGAGACAGTTTGCGGTCTGTAACGCCAATGCTGTCTTTACAATCCTCTATTATTGCAGTTGACACTAGGCATGCAGAAACGTATGTTTCCTTTCCACTAAAATAATAAATGGTTTTTTATGTCTCTTGGCCCAGTCATTATTGATATTGAAGGAACGGCACTTACTAGTGATGATAAAAATTTACTTGCGCACCCTCTCGTTGGTGGTGTTATTTACTTTTCTCGAAATTATTCATCACCGGAACAAATAGCAGCATTGAGCAAAGATATTCGTCAATGCAGGCCGGATATTCTTATTGCTGTCGATCAAGAAGGAGGGCGTGTACAGCGTTTTAAAGAAGGCTTTACTCGTTTACCCGCGATGCAGCGTTTTTTGCCACTGTTTCGTAAGAATTCACAAGCAGCATTAGCATTGGTTGAGAATTGTGGGTGGTTAATGGCTGTTGAATTATTATCCGTGGGGGTAGATATTAGCTTTTCGCCGGTTTTAGATGTCGACGATAAGCAGTGCGATGTTATTGCTGACCGCTCTTTTTCTCCCAAACCTGAAGAGGTGACATTGCTTGCCGGTGCTTGGATGCGTGGCATGAGAGATGCGGGGATGGCAACGACGGGTAAACACTTTCCTGGGCACGGCAGTGTAGTCGGTGACAGCCATCTTGTCTCACCTATCGATAATCGCAGCTGGGATGAAATTTGTCACCATGACTTGATTCCATTTGCGGACTTATTACCCCAGCTACAAGCGGTGATGCCTGCGCATGTTATTTTCCCCAATGTTGATAAACATCCGGTCGGTTTTTCATCGCACTGGCTACAAAATGTTTTACGACAAAAGCTAGCTTTTGATGGTGTGGTATTTAGTGATGATCTCACTATGGAGGGAGCGGCTGTTGCCGGTAGCTATGGCGATCGTGCTATTTCTGCGTTAGAGGCTGGCTGTGACATGGTGCTTGTTTGTAATAACCGGGAGGGGGCTTTAAGTACTTTAGGCACTCTTGAAAACTATCAGTCCTTAACTCATGTTGAGCAAAGTCGAGAGCGTATTATGAAGATGAAAGCCCTCAAGCGTTGGAGTGTAAGCGCTTTAAAAACTAATAGCCGCTATATAAAAACCGCGGCCATTCTTAATGCAATGACAACCGGTACAGCATCATAATGACTCTATTACTGCGAAAAGAAAGGCAAAAATCTATGGCTTTATTAGAAGAGGCGGAAGAGTTATTTAATCTTCGACAAATTAATGAAGCGCTCGACGCCATGGCTCTTACTATTTCACAAGACTATATCGATAAAAATCCTCTTATTATCGGTGTGATGAATGGTGCTGTTGTGACTATGGGGCATTTGCTGCCCAAATTTGCTTTTTTATTAGAAGCAGATTACTGCCATGCGACACGTTACGGCGAGCATACTGCGGGTGGTGAGATTGCTTGGCTAGCTCATCCTAATAAGTCGTTAATGGGGCGACATGTATTGCTCGTTGATGATATTTTTGATGAAGGTGTTACGCTCAAGCATATTGCTCGTTACTGTAAGGATGAAGGTGCGTTATCAGTAAAGTCGGCGGTTTTACTAGAAAAGCACCATCAGCGCAAAGTGGATGATTTTACCGTCGATTATTCTGCGCTGTCTGTTGAAGACCGTTATGTATTTGGTTTTGGTTTAGACTACAAAGGGTATTATCGCAATGCGCCAGGTGTTTATGCTGTACCTGATCATTTGTTGTAACCCATCATTCTCTCTCATTATTATTTAAGAAGATATTATGTCTATTGCAATTATTGGTGGTTCTGGCTTAACTCAATTAACCACCTTGGGAAAAGCGCGAACTATTTCAGAAAAAACACCTTTCGGAGATCACTCGCGGGGTGTTTGTAGCTTTTCTATCAATAACCGAGAAGTTATTTTTTTGCCTCGTCACGGTGACCAGCACCAATACCCGCCACATCAAGTGAATTATCGAGCAAACCTATGGCTGCTTAAATCTTTAGGGATTACAAAAATTATTGCTTGTAATGTTGTAGGGGGGATCAACGACGACATGCCTCCTCGTACATTGGTCGTGCCACACCAAATTATTGATTACACCTCTGGTCGTGAACACACCTTTTATGATGGCAATAATGATGTGATGCAAGGGGTAGAGCATATAGATTTTACGCATCCCTACAGTGAGGCATTACGACAACGTATGCTGTCATTTTTTGAGCAGTCTGCAGTCGAACATATCAACTATGGTGTGTATGGGTGCACGCAGGGACCTCGACTGGAAACAGCGGCAGAGGTGCAACGCTTAGAAAATGATGGATGTGATGTCGTAGGTATGACCGCAATGCCTGAAGCGGCGCTCGCAAGAGAACTGCAAATTGATTACGCGGCCCTCAATTTAGTGGTGAATTGGGCGCCTGGACTAGCCGAAGAGGAGCTGTCAATGCCGGTAATAATGCAATTAGTGCGAGATGAAATGGAAAAAGTGTGTGGTTTTTTCCCAGAATTAATTAAATTCCTTGAGCTGGATCACTAAATGAAACTTTGCATGTTTACAAGATAGGTTTATTGCCAGAGAATATTCACTGAAAATGGTGTGTTGTTTGGTGAGCGTCTCTATTGGCTTAGTCGATTGACGCTTGTTACTACACGATAATAATAATGTGTAATATTTTGTCAGTAGAAGGAAGTAATCTATGTCTGAACGTAATACGGGTATCGTTAAGTGGTTTAACAATTCAAGAGGCTACGGCTTCATTAGTTGTGAGGCGAAATCCGAAGACATTTTTGTGCATTACCGAAACATTCAAAGCGATGGCTATCGTTCGTTAAATGAAGGGCAGACAGTCGAGTTTAGCTTGGCCGAAGGTGATAAAGGTCTTCAGGCAGAAGAAGTGGTGTGCTTGTAAGCGCAATTAAAAGCGTGGCGCTTATGTTTCAAGCAGCATAGTAAAAGGCTAAGTTGAAACATAAGCGCTGTTAGGCTGGGGCTAATTAGTCGATTTTACTCATATTGGTTTGTTTGCCACAGATATACGTTTTCTGTAACTTTTTGAAGAGTGCTTTAGGCATATCTTTAGGTAAATCTACAGTAGAGTAATCATCGCTAATTTTAATAGAGCCGATATGTTTGCTATCCATATCCGCTTCGTTAGCAATAGCGCCAACAATATTGCCCGGTTTAACACCATCTTCACGGCCGATTTCAATACGGTAACGATTCATATTGGCATCGTTATGTTCTTTCTTTTTACGGCGTGGGCTGCTGTCTTGTCGCTCGTTTCTATCTCTGCGTTGGCGGCTATCTTTTCTGTCACCTCTATCCCTGTTTGATCGGTCATTTGAAAACTCTGCATTTTTCTTAAAATCTTTTTCAGAAATAAAGAGTGGCTGATTGCCCTGCGAAAGATAAGCTAATGCTGCGGCGATAGATTCGATGGAATGATTATTTTCTTGAATCGTTTGGTTAACAATATCGTGGTAAGTATCTAGATTTTTCTGAGTAATGGCATCGTTGATTTTTTGCTTAAACACTTCAGCACGTTTCTGGTTAACATCATTCGCGCTTGGAATATCCATTGGCTCGACAACACTTTTAGTGTCACGCTCAATCGCTCTTAACAAATGGCGTTCTCGGCTTGTGACAAAAAGAATCGCGTCGCCTGATCGTCCAGCACGTCCGGTTCTACCAATACGGTGAACATAAGACTCCGTGTCTAACGGAATGTCATAGTTAATAACATGGCTAATGCGTTTTACATCGAGCCCGCGAGCGACAACATCGGTTGCAATTAATATATCTAAAGAACCACGTTTGAGTTTTTCAACAATGTTTTCTCGTTGGTTTTGTGGGATGTCGCCATTTAAGGCTGCACAACTATGTCCACGTGCCGATAACTTCTCTGCTAACTCAATAGTGGCCACTTTAGTACGAACGAAGACGATAACACCGTCAAAGTCTTCAACTTCTAATATGCGCGTAAAGGCATCGAGTTTTTGATTGCGGTTTACAATGGAAAAACGTTGGCGAATGGTTGTTGCTGTTGATGTTTTAGTTTCTATTTTAATGTGCTTAGGATCGACTAAATACTTATCCGCCACTTTTTTAATTTCTTTCGGCATGGTGGCTGAAAATAGGGCGATCTGACGATCCTGAGGTGTATGTTCAAGAATCCACTCCACATCGTCAATGAAGCCCATACGCAACATTTCATCGGCTTCGTCTAACACTAGCGCTTCCAATTGATCAAGCTTAAGAGTTTTGCGACGGATATGATCCATTACACGACCCGGTGTTCCCACGATAATTTGCGTACCACGCTTGAGTTGACGCAATTGGTTATCGTAAGACTGGCCGCCGTAAATAGGAAGCACAGAGCACTTAAGATAGCGAGAATAAGTCTGGAATGCTTCAGCCACTTGGATTGCAAGCTCACGTGTAGGCGCTAACACAAGTAACTGAGGGTGTTTTTTATTAGGGTCAATTTTTGACAATAAAGGGAGTGCAAATGCAGCTGTTTTGCCGGTGCCGGTTTGGGCTTGTCCGAGCAAGTCTCTTCCTTCTTGAATCACAGGGATACTGGCGGCTTGAATAGGTGAGGGTGTCTCGTAACCGAGTTCGACCAGTGTTTTTAGTACGGCTTCGGGAAGATTAAGTTCATTAAATGATTCAATAATGGGTGTTTCTGATGACGTCATGATTACCTGCGATAGTCTCCGGAACGGAGCTGGGAAGAGAAAAGCGCGGATTGTAACAGATAGCGCACCCAACAGATAGCACTCTCATAGAGTGGTTATTTATAGGCAACGCTAGATAGAGAATCTACGGCCGACGCTTGAGATATATGCTTGAGCCGTAGGCCGAGAGAATTCCCTTTTGTAGCTTAATCGCTACGCGCAGTGATTTCTAATAAATGATAACCAAATTGTGTTTGAACTGGCCCATGAACGGTATGTAGCGCATCGTTAAACACAACTTTATCGAATTCTGGCACCATCTGTCCTTGAGTGAACTCACCTAAAGCACCACCCTGGCCGCCTGATGGGCAAGTAGAGTGCTGCTTGGCTATTTCTGCAAAATCAGCTCCGGCCTCGATCTCTTTTTTCAGTGTATTACATTGATCTTCTGTGTCGACCAAAATATGTCTTGCGCTTGCCTTACTCATCGCTTTTCTCCAGTTACTCTTCTGTGGCCCGCCCGAGAGGATTCGAACCTCTGACCTGCCCCTTAGGAGGGGGCCGCTCTATCCAGCTGAGCTACGGGCGGTGGAGTTTGCATTTTATGTTTTTATTCGTTTGAAGAAAACTTTTTTTATTCCCCCCTGTCATAATGACTGATATGAGCTACTCAAAATAGGATGTTCAATGTTAGATACAAAACCCTTATTACTTAAGACGGATTTTCCTGCGATTGACAGGGGAGTCACACAAACGCTACAAGTTAATCTGGGCTACTTGTGTAACTTAAGTTGTACGCATTGCCACGTTAATGCGGGGCCTAAGCGCACCGAGTTGATGTCTAGAGAGATGATTGATGATGTGCTTCACTATATTGATTTACATGCTATTAAAACGTTAGACCTCACTGGCGGCGCACCGGAAATGAATCCGCACTTTTGCTATATGGTGAGCGAGGCGAGAAAACGTGGTGTTAGGGTGATTGATCGCTGTAATTTAACGATCTTGCAGGAACCCGGCTACGAAACAATGGCGAGATTTTTGGCGGATAACTCGGTGGATATTGTGGCTTCATTACCCTGTTATGCTGAGCAAAATGTCAATGAGCAGCGAGGAAAGGGGGTTTATCAGGATTCTATCGATGCACTAAAGAAGTTAAATTCACTAGGCTATGGCCGAAACCCTTCACTAACATTAGATTTGGTGTATAACCCTAATGGTGCTTTTTTACCTCCCAACCAACAGCAGTTGGAACAGGACTATAAAACGCGATTATTCGATGAGCATGGTATAGCGTTCAACCAGCTATTAACCATAACGAATATGCCAATTAGTCGTTTCGGAGGTATGTTGCTTGCTAAAGGTAGCTATGATGAGTATATGCACTTATTGAAAGAGAACTTTTCAGCGTCGAATGTTGAATCGCTGATGTGTAAATCACTGATTAGTGTTGATTGGCAAGGTTATGTGTACGACTGTGATTTTAATCAGATGCTAGAAATGCCGCTAGTTAATCACTCGGTTAACAATAGCCCGCTCAATGAAATGATTGCCAGCGATAATGAGCGTACCCATTTACGCGATTTGCTGCACGCAACCATAGATGGTCAGCCAATTGTGATTGGTGAGCATTGCTATGGTTGTACCGCAGGGCAAGGCAGTAGTTGTGGCGGTGCACTTGCTTAACGCTGGACTTAATCAAGAGGGTAGCGCGGAAAACCTTGTTCATCTCAGTATTATCATTCCTGTCCTGAATGAAGAAGAGGGGATTCGTGCCTGCCTGCATCACCTCTGTCTGCTCAGCGAACAGTACCCCCAGTATTTGTTTGAAACCATAGTCGTAGATGGCGGTAGCCACGACGACACAGTGGCTACTGCGACCTTAATGGCCGATGTTGTGGTGACGAGTGATAAGGGGCGTGCAAAGCAAATGAACGTCGGCGCTCAACAGGCAGCAGGCCGTTATCTCTTGTTTTTACATAGCGACACACAATTTCCTCTTTCCGAAACGGCATCCTCAGTAGACAGTGCCTCTCAGCATTTGCTACCTTTTTTAGATAATCAAGGATCTGAAAAGGTGTTTTGGGGGTTTTACCCTGTGCGCCTTAGTGGTCGGCAACGATTGCTACGTGTGGTTGAAACAATGATGAATGTGCGATCTCGACTAACATCCATTGCCACAGGGGATCAGTGTATTTTTGTGAAAAGCGATGTATTTAACGCGCTGGGTGGTTTTAACACCATACCGCTTATGGAGGATGTAGAATTCAGTAAACGATTGCGTCAACGACATCCCCCTTTTATCCCTTGTGTTAAAGTAACCACAGATAGTCGTCGCTGGGAGAAGTATGGCGTGATAAAAACCATACTGCTAATGTGGTATTTGCGAGCACTGTACTTTTTCGGTGTTAATCCAACGACACTTGCTCGTTATTACTACCGGTAGTCCCATGTCTTATTCCTTGCTTGTGATGAGTAAATCCCCTGAGCGTGGACGTGTTAAAACACGTATGCAGCCCTTCCTGACACAAACACAGTCTTGCCAGCTACATATACAGTTAACCCAGCAGGCGCTTCAACAGTGGATAGATATTGATTCACTAAAGGTAGAGCTGTGGGTGGGAGGGAATATAGCTCACTTTAAACAACAAATATTACTCCCTCTGTATCAAAACAACGTGCGCTATCAATCATTACCTATTTACGCGCAAGCGCAAGGGGATCTTGGGCAGCGCATGCATTTCGCTACGGAGCATGCATTAAGAGCAGGTGCAACAGGGGTTGTTGTGGTGGGCACTGATTGTCCTTTTATTAGCCCTGAATATATTAAAAAAGCCATACAAGCACTTAAGCAAAGCGATGTTGTTATCGGGCCTGCGAGTGACGGTGGCTATGTACTTATTGGAATAAAACAATCACAGCCCGCCTTATTCAGCGGGGTGAAGTGGGGTTCGGCGTCAGTATTAGAAACCACGCAAGCGATGATTCAAAACGAGCAATTAAGTGTTAGTCTGTTGCCGGTTCTATCGGATATTGATACGCCTGAAGATCTTCAATTGCTTAAAGGAGAGCTACACGGTATTTACGCTACTGTGATGAATGAGACCGCCAAAGAGTAGCGTAAGTCCACCGCGTTTGATACTAGGCTTTGGCCACACTGCTATAGGCGCGAATCGATTGTTTACTGCCTTTAGCTGTATAGACATCTGCTTGACGATTGCCGCCTTTCAGTAAAAAAATAAGCTGCTCATAGGTTTTTTGACCACGAGTAATAAGCAAACCATTCGTATCGTTCAGTAATTTACACTTTTCAATAGTTTCGTTAACGTCATGCCATTGTTGAGATAACTCTGGTAAACCAAATGATTCTACAAACTCACGCCAGTAGCTTTCATCAGCTACTTTATAGAGTGACTGCAACCACTGTCGTCTAATATCCGCATGATTCTTGAGTTGGTCAATCAATGGATTTTTCTTTGTTAAGAGTTCATTTAGTGAATCATAGTTTTTCTGTTTAAGTAGTCGCCTTTCTTGTTCCAGTAAATTCATAAGTTGCTGGCTAATAAGTTGATCTTTTTTAACCATGATTTTCATCGCTTCTAGACTTTGTTTTTTAGTATTTTCGTCCATGGATTGCTGAATTCCTTTTTTAGGCTGGCTTTTTTGCAGTGGTTTCGTTGTGTTCATAAGACCTTCCTGATAGGAACCGGCAATGGTTCGCCTACTATTTTTAAGATTTACCCAATATAAGACTTGCTGTAATAAACCAGCAAATTTAATACCAAATAATAAAAGTAGGGCAGGAAATATAGTAATGAAGGTATAGCGTTAAAGGCAGAAGGAGTCGTGGCGCAATAGGCGCGCGAAGAAGAGGCAGATAAAACAGCGAGAAGTGATATTACACGCTGCTATTAACCACCGAGTAGGGAATCTTGATTAACAATATTTTCCGCAAGGCGTTGGCTATTGATTTCGTAGCTGCCTTCAGCAATTTGTTGTTTGATTTGTTCTACTTTAGCGCTATCGACACCCTCTGAAGCAGTAATTTTTGCTTCAAGTCGCTCAATGGTTTGTGCCTCTGGGCTCAGCTGTACATTTTTTTCTGTGCTAGCTATTGAGGTAGAAGCCGACTGGGCCTTATCTAGAGATGAAGAAACTCCCTGATTAGCCGCCTTATGTCTAGCTTGGCTTGTATTGGATGTTAGATCATTGCCGGGCTGAATAACCATAATCATTCTCTGTTGATGTCGTGTTTTGGTTAAAAATCTATTTCTGCTATAGGGGTATCGGCTGACATAAGCATGACTTTAGCTTTTTTTACGTTTATTCATAAAATAACTTCTACGTTATTTTTACTCATAACACGCGTGCGGATAACACGTGATGAACGCAGGTTTTCGACATCAATTTGATCACCTTTACGGCCATTATCTAAAGCGATACCCGAAGTTACCACCGTTAACGAGCCTACTTTTGCCGCAATATTCACTTTATCACCTTTCTTTATGATGTTGGGAGCCGCTAACTGGTGGTGGTAAATTGGTGCGCCTTCTTTTACGGAACGTTTTAGTTTTTGACCGACAACTAGCGATTTATCGGCGATATAGCCATTGCGTAGTTGTCGTGTATCTTGCGATGTTAAACCAATATCATCTTGGCGGATAATATGGTGTCTAGGAAGGCTTTTATTCAGTGTGACGACCCACTTTTTAGCCGAAACTCGGTGTTTGGTATAAATAGACCAAGGGTGTGATCCTTGGCAGCTGGCTTTGACGGATGTGACACCGCTTATTTTAGTATGTAGATTATGGCTAAACGTCAAAGGTTTGTCGCATGGCTTTAATTGTAGCCGTGAGTCTATAGAAAAGCTGGAAACGCTGACTTGTTTGTTTGAGGTACTGCTTGCCTGTTTTTCAATGACTCCTTCTAGGTATGTCTTGGCTGAAGCAACTATATGTGACATATAGCTATTATCTTTCGCCTGAGCACCGTAAGAAAGAAAAAGGAATGAAAAAAACCATAAAAAATTATACAAAAAATTACGTGATTTCATATTCTTCGCCTATGCTTTCAATACAACCGTTTGTTATGGGCTAGTCATCAATGTCATTCGATGATTTTTTGGCACCCAGCTAACGTTATTTGACTCTCTACAGTGATGAGCAAATAGTGTGCCTAAATCTTCGCGACTGTGCTAAGAATCAAATGGTATCTTTATAAGAGGGTAGTTTATGGCTAGCGTATTAGATTCTGTTAATCAGAGAACGCAGTTAGTAGGTAAGAACCGCCTAGAGCTATTGTTATTTCGTTTGGGCTCTAAGCAACTCTACGGTATTAATGTCTTCAAAGTAAAAGAGGTCTTACAGTGCCCAGCGCTTAATCAAATTCCACAGCGACACGAAGTCATAAGAGGGGTTGCCCATATTCGCGGTGGAACCATCCCTATTATGGATATGAATTTAGCGATAGGCCAAGCAGCCGTTGAAAATATTGAAGACTGTTTTGTCATCATTACTGAATACAATGGGTCAACGCAAGGCTTTCTTGTTCAGGCCGTAGAGCGTATTGTTAATACGAATTGGGAATCCATTCATCCGCCACCAAAGGGTTCGGGTGACGAAAACTACCTAACCGCGGTAACTAAGTTGGATGAACACTTGGTCGAGATTATTGATGTAGAAAAAATTCTCGCTGAAGTTTCACCATTGGATGAGTCAATTAGTGACGGTATTATCGAGGACGGTATTTCTGAGAGAGTCATCAAAAAGCATATTCTTATTACTGATGATTCATCAATTGCTCGTAAGCAAATACAGCGTGTGGTTGAGCAGATGGGCATACAAACAACGCTTAAAAAAGATGGGCGTGAAGCGCTAGATTACCTTGAAGGTTTGGTTGCGGAGGGTAAAGACCCTAACGAAGAGCTCGTTTTGGTCATATCCGATATAGAAATGCCAGAAATGGACGGGTACACCTTTACGGCTGCCGTGCGTGATAACCCTAAACTCAAAGACTTACATATTATTTTGCATACCTCTTTGAGCGGTGTCTTTAATGAAGCGATGGTTAAAAAAGTAGGGGCTGACGACTTTTTATCTAAATTTAATCCCGATTTGTTAGCGCAACGTTTAAATGATCGCATCTTTGATATGACAGGTGAAAAACTTATTGAAGAATAATATAAGTCCTATTAATACTCTGCTATTACGGTAGTGGATTTTTATTCATTAAATATCGAGAACTCTGTGACAGAACCGCTACCTAATGCATCGCTTAATTTTTCTGAGGATTGTCTCGACTTCAAGGCATTTTGTGATTATTTACAAGAGGCAAGCGGTATTACCCTGACTCCCGGGAAATCTTATTTAGTTTCTGCCCGTATTCGAAATATCATGGTTTCTCATCAAATGGCAGATCTGTCTGAGCTGACAGGTGCTCTTAAAAAAAATGACAAAAGGTTGCATCAAGAAATTATTGATGCAATGACAACCAATGAAACCTTTTGGTTTCGAGACGATTACCCCTTTCTATATTTCACAAACTCTTTACTACCGCAATGGGCTTCGCCAGATAATAGAGAGTCTTCCATTAAAATTTGGTCCGCTGCTTGTTCGTCAGGACAAGAACCTTATTCTTTGGCTATGCTATCTGAGGAGTTTAAAGAAAAAAATGTATTTAATAAGCGTATCGAGATATTAGCAACTGATTTATCCAATGCAATTTTGCAAAAAGCCCGGCAAGGCGTGTTTGATAAACTGTCAGTAGATCGAGGCTTATCTCAGCAACGACTGAGTAAATTCTTCTCAGAAACTAATGGCCATTACCAAGAATGGCAGGTCAATACTGAGCTAAAGCGTTATATTCAGTTTAGAGCAATTAACTTATTGGATTCTTTTAATAGTTTAGGGCAGTTCGATATTATATTTTGCCGAAATGTGCTGATTTATTTTACTCGAGAAACCAAAAGTGACATTTTAAAAAGAATGCATAAATGCCTCAAGCCCGACGGTTATTTGTGTCTAGGCTCTTCAGAAAGTTTGGCGGGCGCAAAAGACTTGTTTTCTATGGTTCACTGCAAGCCGGGTATTATTTATCAAGCAAAATAGTGTCTTTATTTTTTAATGTGATGATTAGTTTTTAATCGTTACTATTTACTCTCTTCTTTAACTCATCATTTTCGCTATATCAAAAAATATAATTATAAGATTTTAAAATCTTAGCGGAAATTTCTTGCCGTCCATCTTTTAATTTTAAAAATTATATTATTAAATCCATTAAAAACAACAGCTTATTTTTTTGGCATATTGCTTGCTAATTAATACTTAGTAATGAGAAATGTTGAGTAGGCACAATTATGGCAATTAACTTTAATAATGCGTTAGGTGTTCATGAGCAGGCTTTGCGTCTTCGTTCAGATCGTGCAGCGTTATTAGCAGATAACTTAGCGAATGCTGATACACCAGGGTATAAAGCAAAAGACATCGATTTTAAAGCGGTACTAGGTGGTCAAGTGCAAATGAATGCTTCAGGATCTTCTATGAAAAAAACACATGGTATGCATTTTTCTACTTCTATGCAAAATTCTGAATACGATATGTTATATAGAACACCTCAGCAGCCATCTATTGATGGAAACACAGTAGAAGAGCAAATAGAAAATGCAGAGTATATGAAAAATACTTTGGCTTTTGAGGCAAGTTTTAATTTTTTAAATGGAAAATTTAAAAAGCTTACATCAGCAATTAAAGGTGAATAGTATTTATTTGTTCACTAAACTAGCAATTAATTTGAGGTTAATTATGTCATTAGATAATGTTTTTTCGATTGCTGGGTCAGGTATGAACGCCCAAAGTTTACGCCTTAATACAACAGCAAGTAATATTGCTAATGCAGATTCTGCTGCGTCAAGTATTAACGAAACCTATCGAGGTAGGCATCCTATTTTTGCCGCTCTGCAAGATACGATGAATCTTGATAAACATGGAAACAAAGGCGTTGGCGTTAGTGTGCTAGGTGTTGTTGAAAGTGATGCGCCTCTACAGCCTCGCTATGAGCCTAATCACCCGTTATCAAATGATGAAGGTTATGTTTTTTACCCGAATGTTAATGTCGTTGAAGAAATGACTAATATGATATCGGCTTCTCGCTCTTTTCAAATTAACGTAGAGGTTATGAATTCTGCAAAGCAGATGATGCAACGCACATTGTCGTTAGGCCAATAATTTTTATTAAGTATTAGAACTAAAAAACTTTTAGATTAGAAATATGTAACATATTGGTGTTCCTATGATTAATTCTATTTCAGAAAATAGCTTTCTAAACTCACTGAGTATACAAACTCAAAGAGAAGAAGAGGCGGCAGAAAATGAGGCGGCAGGTAACGAGCTAGGGCAAACGGCATTTTTAGAGCTAATGATTACCCAGATGGAAAATCAGGACCCTTTAAGTCCACAAGAAAACTCTGAGTTTATTGCTCAATTAGCGCAATTTAGTTCAGTTGAAGGTTTAGAAAGATTAAATTCTAATTTTGATAGTTTTAGTAGTAGCTTTATTTCAAATCAGGCATTGCAAGCCTCTTCTTTAGTTGGGCGTTATGTCTCTGTTCCTTCAAGCGAGGCTGAACTTGTCGAAGGTAGCTTTATTGGCGGTAATATTGAATTACCAGCAGCAACAACGAATATGACAATGAATATTTATAATGCTCAGGGCTCACTTGCAGAACAAATACCAATGGGAGCACAAGCTGCTGGCGATGTGGTCTTTCGTTGGGACGGTAAACGTATCGAAATTAATGGTGAGTTATCAAGTTGGGAGTCAGATAATCCGATAATTTCTGGAGATTATCGTTTCGAGGTAGTCGCTACGCAAAATGGTGAAACAGAGCAATTAAGTACAGCGCTGACAGCAAATGTTAACAGTGTGACCTCTGATGAAAATGGGCAGTTAATACTCAATCTTTCAGGTATGGGTGCTGTCAGTATTAATGATGTGAAACAATTTAACTAATTAAATTGAACCTCTAACAAAGTAGTAGCTTAGGAGAGAAATATGCCTTTTAACGTAGCCTTAAGTGGAATTAGAGCGGCAAATAGCGATTTGCGTGTTACAGGTAACAATATCGCAAATGCATCAACAACAGGGTTTAAAGAATCACGCGCAGAATTCGGTGATATTTATTCAACATCAGCGTTAGGGTCGGGGCTAAATCAAGCTGGCAGTGGTGTCAGAGTTCAAAATATTGCTCAGCAATTTACGCAAGGTAATATTTCGTTTACAGAAAATTCATTGGATTTATCTATTAGTGGCTCAGGTTTTTTTGTGACCAACTTTAATGGAGACCAAACTTACACTCGCTCAGGGACATTTGGTTTAGACCAAGAGGGCTTTATTGTAAATAATGGTGATGCGAGGCTTCAAGGTTTTGATGCAGACAGTAGTGGTAATATTAGCGGCCTCATTGGTGATATTCAAATTCAAACTACTAATATAGAGCCTACGGCCACTACTGGTGTGGATATTGCCCTCAATGTTGATTCACGAGAAGATGTTATTCAAACAACAGGCACGCGTTATATTTCCTCAGGCGGTTCAGCGGGGGCTAACGAAAATGGTTATGCTGCACAAACCCTAGATTTTACTAACCCTCAAGGTGTAACCACATCATTTACGACAACCGCATCGGATAATACATTCGATACTGTAAGCTCATTAAATCGCCTTGCCGGCATCACAGCGACATCTACCGCAACCGCGACTCTTTCTGCATGGAGTAGTGGACTTAATGTTACGGTCAATGGAGCTGCTCTAACTAATACGAATATCTCTCAAGCAACTGCTACAGAAATTACTAATTTACCGGGTTTAACTGCGACTTACGATAATGTGGCAGGGACAATTAGTGTTGTTTCTACTATTGGTGATTTGGTCTTTGAAGCGACAGGGAGTGGAGGAGCTGATCAATTACTCACATTAACAGGCTCTTCTGGATTGCCGCAAACACTTGAGTTTGATGGCGCAGGCGATTTAGTCGCAGCAGGTAATTTGGGCGTTTCTGGAGCCCTCACAATGACAGCGACAACCGCATCACTGAACCAAAGTAGCTCCGGCCGGTTTATCGGCGGTACTGCAACTATTCCTTTAGGTCTGGCGACAGCATTAGCCGGTGCGAATGACTATGATTTTAATATTACGGTTGACGGAACAGCATCCGCTGCGGCCATTAGCTTGCCTGTTGCAGATTATGGAAGCTATAACGCAATGGCAAGTGCTTTACAAACAGAAATAGATGGAGATGTTAATTTAAACGGTCTAGGTATCACGGTGACTTACGATACTGATCATTTTGTGTTTACTTCGCCATCTTCTACAGGGGCTGCATCGACGGTTGCTGTTACTGCTGTAGGTGGTAGCGCTAATGATCTAGGTATTGCTACAGGAAGTGCCGTTGCAGGCACTGATGCTGATGCATATGACTTTAATTTAACTATTGATGGCACGGCATCAGCGGCTGCGATAAGTCTGCCAGTGGCCAATTATGCGGATTATGATGCTATGGCAGCGGCTCTTGAGACTGCAATCAACGCAGATACAAATATATCCGGTGTGAGCGTTGTATTTGATACGGATCACTTTGTTATTAGTTCTGGTTCAACAGGAACGACATCCACTGTGTCAATTACTGCTGTGGGAGCAGATGCTAATGACTTGGGAGTTGTTGGTTCTACAGCAGTAGCTGGTGTTAGTGATATTACGGTTGGTGGATTAATTACTTTAGAGCTAGATGAGGGTTATTCGCTTACAGATAATTCTGGAACGCCTATTTTTGATAATCCCGCCACGAGTTTTGTCAACAATGCCTTTGATCCCACATCGCCAGATACCTATAACCATTCGACATCGGTAACGATATATGACAGCTTGGGTAATTCACATGTTATGCAGCAGTATTTTGTCAAACAACCTTATGATCCTAATGACGCCACTACTTTTGCTAACCACTGGCAAATGGCGGTACAAATTGATGGCCAAAATGTTGGAGATCCAGTTATTTCGGCGCCTACAACACCAACAGTAGCAATTTATGATTTATTTTTTACGGCTAATGGTGCTTTGAACGAAACATTATCCGATACTTTATTGATATCTAACTGGACATCCATTGATGAGAATGGCAACCAATTGGGAGCTTTGGGGCCGCTCAATGTGGCTAGTGGTGGCTCAATTCCTGTTGCTGAGCCTGCCATTAACTCAAATTTTGAAATCGATATGGGTGGGTCGACACAAGTAGGTAGCGATTTTGAAATAAGAACGTTAGATCAAAACGGTTCTACCACAGGGCGTCTAGTGGGAATTGACGTTGATGATTCAGGTGTGATTTTTGCTCGATATACGAACGGAGAAAACCAAATACTCGCACAAGTGGCTTTAGCTGATTTTCCTAATTCTCAAGGCTTGCAGGCCAATGGCGATTCTTCGTGGGCCCAAACCTTTGAATCTGGCGAACCTATTATCGGTGGTCCAGGTACAGCCTCGTTAGGTCTTATTCAATCGGGAGCGTTAGAGGATTCTAATGTAGACCTTTCAGAGCAATTAGTTAATCTAATTATTGCTCAGCGTAACTTCCAGGCTAATGCAAAAACGATCGAAACCGCAGATCAAATTACTCAAACTATTATTAATTTACGTTAATTTCTCTTGACTGCTTGGATGTATTTTTAAAAAATATTTCCAAGCTCCAAGCTCCAAGCTCCAAGCTCCAAGCTCCAAGCTCCAAGCTCCAAGCTCCAAGCTCCAAGCTCCAAGCTCCAAGCTCCAAGCTCCAAGCTCCAAGCTCCAAGCTCCAAGCTCCAAGCTCCAAGCTCCAAGCTCCAAGCTCCAAGCTCCAAGCTCCAAGCTCCAAGCTCCAAGCTCCAAGCTCCAAGCTCCAAGCTCCAAGCTCCAAGCTCCAAGCTCCAAGCTCCAAGCTCCAAGCTCCAAGCTCCAAGCTCCAAGCTCCAAGCTCCAAGCTCCAAGCTCCAAGCTCCAAGCTCCAAGCTCCAAGCTCCAAGCTCCAAGCTCCAAGCTCCAAGCTCCAAGCTCCAAGCTCCAAGCTCCAAGCTCCAAGCTCCAAGCTCCAAGCTCCAAGCTCCAAGCTCCAAATTCCAAGCCCATATTCTTTGGCACTCTTCTTGCTCCATATTAATTATCTACCTTAACTGACAAAAAACTAACAGGTACCGGTAATGGATAAGGCTCTCTATATCGCGATGACATCAGCAAAAAATAATATGCTTGGTCAGGCTGTGCGCTCAAATAATTTGGCGAATGCCAATACCACTGGATTTAGAAGTGACTTTGAGCAAGCCCGTAGTATGGGTGTTTATTATGGTGATGGTTTGCCAACAAGAGCTTTTGCTTTAACTGAAAACCCTCAAACAAACTTTACAAAAGGTACATTAATCGAGACTGGTCGTGACCTAGATGTTGCTATCAAGGGAGATGGTTTTATTGCTGTTCAAGCAGAAGATGGCACAGAAGCTTATACCCGTGCAGGTAGTATGTATATCGATAGTGCTGGTGTACTAAGAACAGGCAACAATTTGCCCGTTATGGGCAACTCTGGTCCTATGGCCATTCCTGAGTTTCAAAAATTAGAAATAGGGTTAGATGGCATTGTCAGTATTGTTGGCAAAGGGGAGGCGCCCGATGCACTAACTCAAGTTGATCAAATTAAGTTAGTTAACCCTGATGAAGGGAATATTAAAAAAGGCAAAGATGGACTTATATATGCCGACCAAGACTTAGCTAATGACCCTACCGTTTTTTTAACGTCGGGCTTTTTAGAGAGTAGCAATGTAAACCCAGTGAATGAATTAACTAGAATCTTAACGTTGGCTCGACAGTATGAGATGTCAATTAAATTAATGAAAACAACAGAAGAAAATTCACAAGCATCGGCGCGATTATTGCAAACCAATGGTTAACGTAATTTTACAAACAAAGAGGCTATTATGAACCCTGCTCTTTACATAAGTAAAACTGGATTGGCTGCACAGGATAGGCAGTTAACATCAATCTCTAACAACTTATCCAATGCTTCCACTGTTGGCTTTAAAAGAGATCGTGTTAATTTTGAAGATTTATTGTATCAAATACAAAAACAACCGGGTGGGCAGTCATCGCAAAACACGCAGCTTCCTTCAGGTTTACAACTGGGTACCGGTGTCCGTGTCGTCGCAACACAAAAGCAATTTACCGGTGGTAGTTTACAGGTAACGGAACAACCACTTGATCTAGCCATTAATAATAGAGGATTTTTCAAAATTCAAATGCCTTCTGGCGAAACAGCTTATACTAGAAATGGACAATTCCATTTAAATGCAAATGGTGAAATTGTTAATGCCAGTGGTTTTTTACTTGAACCGTCTATCGTTGTTCCCGAAAACACTAACAATATTACTATTAGTCAAGATGGTGTTGTTTCAGCTAGTATTTTAGGTGAACCCGCACCTCAAGAATTGGGACAAATTCCGTTGGTTGATTTTGTAAACCCTGCTGGCCTTCAAGCATTGGGGGGAAATATTTTTGCGCAAACGGCATCTAGTGGCGATCCTCAAGAAGGTACAGCGAGTGAGGCGGGATTAGGTTCGATTATTCAAGGTTCCCTAGAAAACTCTAATGTTGATATTGTTGAAGAAATGGTAAATATGATTACCACTCAAAGAGCTTATGAAATGAACTCTAAGGTTGTATCTACTGCAGATCAAATGTTGCAATTTATTTCACAAAACTTATAAGTGTGGGTCTTTACTTATGGTCAATAAAAATCGCTATCTGATGCTCTTTATTATACCCATAATTTTTTTAGTGGCAGGGTGTATGCCTTCTTCTGTAAAACCTGATGACCCTATGTATGCTCCAGTTTTACCTGAACCTAAGCCGATTCCTAAGCCCACTAACGGTAGTTTATTTCAAGAATATCAAGGTCTATCGTTATTTGGTAATACAAACAATCATCGTATTGGCGACATAATCACCATTACTCTTGATGAAAGAACAGTATCATCGAAAAGTAATGGTGTTGATATAGATAAGGATAGCGATGTTTCTTTATTAGAAGGAGGTAACTCTACATTTTTTGGCAGAGATACAGCGAAAAATTTGCCTATAGTTAATGATGTCACCATTCCATTGTCATCATCACAGTCACGAGCATTTTCTGGTGATGCTTCTGCTGATCAAAGTAATCAGCTGCAAGGAAATATTAGTGTCACTATTGTAGATATACTAGAAAATGGGAATCTCGTTGTTCGCGGAGAGAAATGGATGACTCTAAACAGGGGAGAGGAATATATTCGAGTGAGCGGAATTTTGAGAAAAGAGGATGTCAATTTACAGAATACAGTTTCGTCTACTAAGTTGGCAAATGCGAGAATTTCTTATAGCGGAACCGGTGAGTTAGCTAATTCGCAAAAAATGGGTTGGTTAGGTCGTTTTTTTAACAGCGTCATCTGGCCTTTTTAGTGAATGTTATGGATAAAAAATATTACCAATATAAAATTTTATTTCTCATTTTATTACTGGTTAGCCAGTATTCCTCAGCGGAAAGAATTAAAGACATTAGTACTTTGTTGGGTGTGCGCAGTAACCCTTTGATTGGTTACGGCCTGGTTGTGGGGCTTGATGGTAGTGGTGATCAAACTAATCAGACTCCATTCACGACAGAATCTTTTATCAACATGCTTAAACAGTTTGGTATTTCTATTCCAGAAGGTGCCAGAATGCAATTAAAAAATGTTGCTGCTGTTGCCATTCACTCAGAACTCCCTCCTTTTGCGAAAGCTGGTCAGCAAATAGATATTACTGTTTCATCTATTGGGAATGCCAAAAGTTTACGCGGAGGCACTCTTTTGATGACGCCGCTAAAAGGAGCCGATGGAAATATTTATGCTTTAGCCCAAGGTAATTTAGTGGTTGGTGGTCTTGGTGTTGATGGTCTCGATGGATCAAAACTAACCATCAATATTCCTAGCGTAGGCAGAATACCTAATGGTGCAACGGTAGAAAGATCAGTGCCGACAACATTCGCCGCAGGGCAACCCATCATTTTTAATTTACATCGAAATGATTTTACTACCGCTAAACGAGTTGCGGATAGTATCAACGACCTTCTTGGCCCTAAAGTCGCACAAGCGACGGATTCGATGTCTATTGAAGTTAGAGCACCTAAAGATCCATCGCAACGGGTAAATTTTATTTCTTTACTTGAAAATATAGAAGTCACCCCTGGTGAAGCTGCCGCTAGAATTGTCATTAATTCACGAACAGGCACTATTGTAGTAGGTAGTCATGTCAGAGTGTCACCGGTTGCGGTTACACATGGTAGCCTTACCGTTACTGTGGCAGAAGATGTGGAAGTTAGTCAGCCAGAAGCACTTGCTGATGGTACCACCGTCGTATTGCCAAAAAGCGATGTTACTGTCGATGAGTCGCTTAACCCTATGTTTAAGTTTGCACCAGGCCCAACCATTGATGAGGTTGTTCGTGCTGTTAATGAAGTGGGCGCGGCACCTGGAGATTTAATGGCTATTTTGGAAGCGCTTAAGCAAGCAGGCGCACTTAAGGCGGAATTGGTAGTTATTTAGTATAGGTAAGATAATGATAAATTCTATTCAAAAAGATATGTCATCGCTAATTGCTCAACAGTCTTATACCGATTTGTCTAGTTTGCAAGATATAAAAAAAATAGGTAACGAAGACAAAAATTTAGCATTGCGTAAAGTAGCAGAGCAATTTGAATCTATGTTTATTCAAATGATGCTAAAAAGTATGCGTTCAGCTAATGATGTATTTGGGAAAGATAACCCTTTAAATAGTTTTGAAATGAAGCATCATCAAGATATGTATGATAAACAGTTAAGTTTATCTTTAGGTGCCTCAAATAATTTAGGTTTGGCCGATGCATTTTATCGACAAATGTCTAATAATTATGGCCTAAATTCATCAAGTAAAGAATCAGAGACCCAGAAAAAATTTGATGTGTCTAGTATTCCTAGAAATGATATTTCTAATTACCCACTTATCAATAAAGCTCAATACGAAAGTAGAGAAAGTATAAGTTATTCACTTAATACTAGTGTGGTGGAAAGTGCCCAAATTTTATTGGGTGGTATTTCTTCACCGAAGGAATTTGCCGATGCATTAACACCATATATGAAAAAAGCAGCCGATATTTTAGGTGTTGATTATCGTGCTTTAATTGCCCAGTCAGCGTTAGAGACAGGGTGGGGTAAGCATATTATTCAAGATACTTATGGAAAATCTAGTTTTAATTTATTCAATATAAAAGCAGATAATCGCTGGGGCGGAAAATCTGTTGCTGTTCCTACGGTGGAGTATGTTAATGGTGTTGCGAAAAAAGAAGTCGCAAATTTTAGGCGTTATAACTCTCTAGAAGAAAGTATTTCAGATTATCAAAATTTTATTACTCAGCAGCCTAGATATTCACAGGCTTTATCATCTCCGACAACAGAAGGTTATATAGAAGAATTACAAAAAGCAGGTTATGCAACAGATCCGTCTTACGCGGAAAAAATTAAAAATATTATGAATAATATGTTAGTTAGCCATTAATAATGATGAAGCAAAAGAACAGCCAATGCATTTGTAGGAAAATATAATATGACTAGCGATATTTTAGGTGTCAGTATTAGTGGCTTACGTGTTAGCCAAAATGCCTTGAGGACAGTCGGTCATAATATATCGAATGCCAATACAGAAGGTTATACTCGGCAAGCAACAGATATTACATCGCTGGGTGGAACACAAGGTGGTGTGGGATTTTTAGGGAATGGGGCATATACCAGCAATATTGAGCGAGTAGTCAATGAATTTGTAACCTCGCAGGTAAGGCAAGATACCAGTCTTCATAGCGAACTGAATATTTACAATCAAAATATATCTCAATTAAATGATTTATTAGCAAATGAATCAACCGGCTTGTCTACGGGAATACAGTCTTTTTTTTCTGCAATGCAAACGGCGAGTGATTCGCCAACATCTTTGGCAAGTCGCCAGTTAGTTGTTAGTGAGGCTGACAATTTAACGGATAGATTTTCAACGCTTGCGAGCCGAGTTAATAGCATCAACGACGGAGTTATTCAAAGTATAGAGGCAGCAGTTTCAAATATTAATAATTTAACAACAGAAATTGCTAACCTTAATAATAAAATCACCGAATTTTCTGGTGCTTCAGGCTCACCCAATGACTTGCTAGATCAGAGAGATTCTGCATTATTAAAATTATCAGCATTGGTGTCGGTGAGTATATCTCAACAAGATGATGATCAAGTGAATGTTACGGTAGGCAATGGTATTCCATTAGTTTTAGGTTCACAGAGTACGAGTATCGCACTGGGTCAAAATGAATTTGACCCTGAAAAACCTGAAATTTTACTATCGAGCAGCACTATTAGTCAGTCGGTAACGAGTGCATTTTCAGGAGGAGAAATAGGGGGCTTACTTGATTTTCAAAATACGGTGATTAACCCTACTTACAATGAAATTGGTCGTATTGCTTTGGTCATTGCTGATAATTTTAACGAATTACAACAACAAGGCATTACACTTAATAATAATTATGGTAGTAATATATTTACTGATATTAATGATGCCACGGCAGCGAGAGGTCGTATTTTAGGCAATGAAAACAATGGTAATACAACACCGGATATTCTCGTTGAAATTAATAATAGCTCACAGTTAACAACGAGTGATTACCAGCTAACCATTTCGAATGACGCAGGTGTGTATAGTATTACACGTTTATCGGATAATACGAATGTGGCATCAAATATAGTACCAACCGAATTCCCTGCTACGATTAATTTTGATGGTATAGACCTTGTTATTACCTCTTCTGGTTTTTCTGATGGTGACCAATTTTTAATTCAACCCACAAAGTTTGCAGCACAAAACTTTTCTACAACAGGTATAGATGCTAATGATGTTGCACTAGCGATTCCCTTTGAAACTCAATCGCATATAGGCAATGTTGGTAATGCCAGTATATCTGCAGGAGAAATGCTAAGCATGGATAGTGCTAGCGGAGAAGCGCTTGCTTTGTTCTCCCAAGTGGGGCAAATGTCTCCGCCACTGATCGTTAAATTTACCACATCGACCACTTACGATATTTTAGATAACAGTGACCCTGGCAATCCTGTTGATTTATCGCCTCCTATGCGTAATCAAACATATACGCCAGGTATTCAAAATAGCCTCTTTAGTTCAGATAGCGGTGCAACGCTTGTAACATCCTTAGGCTCTGCTATTGGTTTGCCTGCAGGTAGTACTCAGGCAACGCAAGCAGCGCTTAAGCCGTCATCAACAGCGCCTATATTTTCAGGTATTGATTTTAGTAATACAGCTAATCAATTTTCTTTCGATCTTGTTGTTGAAGGAACCCCAGCAGGCACTTCGGATGGCACCTTTACAATAAACATTGATTCTGCAGCGATTACTGATAGTAACTCTTTGTTGGCGGCAATAAATGATGATCTATCGATGGCAGGTAGCCAAGTGCGCGCATATATTACCGACACAGACGAAGGGGGAAGTATTGCTTTTGCCAGCAGTGAGCATGGCGTGGGTGATATTACAGTTCAAAACTATAATGCGGATCCTGATGGTAATTTAGATGTTGCTCTTGCAGGTCAGGCAAATGCTTTATTAGGTTTTGATATAGAAAGTAGCACATTTACGACGGTGGCTAATGCTAATGGAATTAGTGGTATTGGCAATACCACTAATAGCTACCCAGTCGAAACATTGACGATTGTTACAACTGATGATGTTACTGGTATTACGAATTCACAAAATATTTTTACATCAGCAGATGCTAGTGCTAGAACGACGGCTAGTCAATTGTCTAATTTGACAGGTGTTACTGCTAATGCATTTAATACAATGGAATTACGTGCATCTTCACTGAGTATATCTGAGTCGGTCCAATTATCATTGAATGGCGAGAACTTAATTGATTATGATGCCGGTGTTGTTGCTTCATCCGTTCCCTCTTCATCACTGAATAACGGTGAAGATTTCAATGATTATTTAGCCAATGAAATTAATGCGAATGCTAACCTTCAAGCTTTAGGTATTAGAGCAACGAGTCGGTTTGATGCAGCAAGTAACGAATACTATGTAGATATTCAGTCAAAGTTTGGTGATGACTTTACTGTAGAGTTAACATCATCCGCGACTGGAGGCGGTAGCATATCTATTAATGATGGCATTAATGCCGATGTAGTGATGACTGGTAGTGGTTCTAGTACAACGACTCAGGCTGTTATAGGCGGAAAGATAGATGTGACGTTAGATAACAATGTGAGCTTTTCAACAACACCAGGAACGAGTGAAATATTTGGCGATAGTAGCGCTACGAATTTTTCTCAAACTGCTTATCTGGGAATACAGGCGAGCATTTCTGGTACACCAGAATCGGGAGATTACTTCACCTTAAATTTTAATACTAATGCTGCCTCTGATAATCGCAATGGAGTTTCTATGGTCGGCCTGCAGCAGGCCGGTAGTATTAATGGTGGCGAGCAAAGTTTCCAACAAAATTATAATCAATTAATAGAGTCAATAGGGATTAGCGCGAATAGCTCACAAAATAATACCGAAGCAGCAGCCAACGTATTAGAGCAAACAACAAGTTTAAGAGATTCTATTTCTGGTGTAAATCTTGATGAAGAGGCAGCAGACCTTATTCGTTATGAACAACTTTATTCAGCGAATGCACAGGTGATTAGTGTTGCTCGTGATTTATTTGATCGACTGTTGAGTAGCTTTTAAGAAGTTATTTCACTAGGAAAATATTATGCGTATATCTACATTACATATCTATAATCTTGCCAATACTAGTATGGCTAACGCAAATAATGAGATTGTAAAAACACAAGAACAGTTATCGACGGGCAAGCGAGTATTAACCGCTGCAGATGATCCTGTGGCCGCTACACAAATCCAACAACTCACAGATAATTTAGCGGTTATTGATCAATACACTAAAAATATTGCAACGGCTAAAAATAACTTAGCTATTGAAGAAACTGCACTGGAAGGCGTCACCAATCTTGTTCAGCGCATTAAAGAACTCGCAGTGCAAGCAGGTAATACTGCCAGTTTATCCAGTAGCGAATACAATGCATTAGCTACCGAAGTTGATTCAAGAATTAACGAGTTGGTAAGCCTAGCGAATACACAAAATGCTAATGGTGATTATATATTTTCCGGTTATAGCAGCCAAAATCCGACTTTTTCTGGGGATAATATTAATGGTTTTCGATATGGTGGTGATGATGGTCATATCAACATTAAAGTGGATGACAATACGTTTGTAAAAGCCAGTGACTCAGGGCGAGATATTTTTACAGATATTCCACATAGTGAAAATACAGTGGTTACATCGGCTAATCCTAATAATCGATCATCACCGGCCATAACTGTATCTATAGGTGAGGTGGTTGATCAACAGGCTTACGATGATTTTTACCCAGAAGATATGGTGATTACCTTTAATGAGGATAGCAACCTTTCACCAGAAGCGCGTAATTTTACAGTGACTGAAAAATCAACGGGTAAAATAATTGCTGAAAATCAAGCTTATGCTGCTGGTGAAGCGTTAGTTTTTAACGGTGTTTCAATGACTATTAGTGGTAACCCCGCACCTGCAGATATAGGGCAGGGGTTAAATGGCGATCAAGTTTTTGTAGACTCAACGGCAACACAAGATGTTTTAACAACTTTGATTAGATTTCGGGATGCCATGGAAAATTTTGATGCCTCCCAAGAATCCATAGATAAACTATCGGCAACAGTAGCTAATACATTGACTAATTTATCTCAAGTACAAGATTCTGTTGCGAAAGTAGTAACCGAAATTGGCGCAAGGGTGAATACACTAGAAAGTACAGAGGAGCAGCACTTAGATACAGAGTTAGTATCAAATACCATATTGTCAGATATTCGTGATTTAGATTATGCAGAAGCCGCTAGCAGGCTTTCTGCGCAAACACTAATATTACAAGCAGCTCAAGCGAGTTTTTTACGAATTAGTGAATTAAATTTATTTTCTAGATTGTAGGTTATTTGTCTAAATAAAATTCTTTGGCTTTTTGTCCCTTTTTAAAACCTATCAAAGAGAGTTGATATTGATTGTTTTTGTTTTCTGCTAATTGATTGATTTTTTCGTTAAGACTATTAATTTCTTTAACGATTTCAATGATTATCATTTGATTCTCTTTTTCTTTTTCGTCCAAACTTGATTTTACTTGTTCAATCAAGTCTTGCCTATTTTTTTCTTTTTTTGCTAATTCTTCCCACCGATCAACCTGAGCTAGTTTCAGCATATCTTTTGTGGTGTCCAGCATAGATAAAAATAAATTCCTCTTCATTTTTAACCTCTACATTATTGGATTATTAAAATAGCTTGGTTAGCCATTTTGGGATGGTGGCAAAAAACTGCCATCTATTAATTTTTCTATATTGTAAGTATAGCTACATAGCGATAACTTGCTGTTATTTTTAGAAATTTATTTTTTGGCATAGCGATTGCTATCTTAACGTTGTCTACTTAATTTAAAAACGTATTTGTCTTATGCATCTATAGTTTTTTCAATATTTTTAACTATATAGAAAAATTTATAGAGGTTTTTATGACTTATTTAACATATATACCTAGGAGATAGGCTATGCCTTTAGTGATTAATACCAATGTGTCTTCGTTGAATTCCCAGCGACAAATGATGACATCTGGCAATGAGCTAGATCAAGCTATGGAGCGCTTATCTTCCGGTAAGCGGATCAACAATGCCGCAGACGATGCGGCAGGTTTATCGATTTCGAATCGATTTACGTCACAAATTCGTGGTTTGGACCAAGCAATTAGAAATGCCAATGATGGTATCTCATTGATCCAAACCGCTGAAGGCGCTTTGGATGAGTCAACGAATATCTTGCAAAGAATGCGTGAACTCGCGATTCAATCATCCAATGGTATTTATTCTGATGTTGATCGCGCAACACTTGATGCTGAAGTTCAACAGCTAGTAGCAGAACTTGACCGCATTGCCGACACCACTAGTTTTAATGGCCAGAAAATTCTTGATGGTACTCTTGGTAGTGTAGAGCTGCAAATTGGTGCCGAAGCCAACGAGACCGTTTCTTTTTCTATTCAAGAAATGAATACCCAGTCATTGGGGCTTGGGTCAACAAGTTCTGATTTGTCAGGTGATAGGCTTGCTGACTTAACCCAAATTAATGATACCGATAATGCCGGCGTCTCTTTCGGAGATGGCGATATTCTAATAAATGGACAGGCGTTGTCATCTTTTGATGGGACAACACCAACACCAGATACGTTACAAGACATTATTGATGACATAAATACAAATGTTGATGGTGTAACAGCTTCTGGCTATAACGTAATTCAAGCAAACGCTGTTGGCACAGGGGCTATGAATACTACAGATGTACTCACTATTTCTGTCTTTAGTGCAGCGGATAATTCACAAACCGACTTTACCTTTACGGGAACTACTGATCTGGCAGACCTCGTGAGTGACGTTAATACAAAAGCGGCTGGTTTAGTGGATGCTGCAATTGATGATAACGGCCGACTTGTGCTGTCAAATGATACTGGGGCTGCGATAGGTTTGAGTTATGAGAATACAGTATCTGGTAGTGGAGATACAATTTCAGATATATTAGGTATTAGTAACACTGGTGCAACAAACCAAGGGGGTGAAATTCCAAGTGATTCTACAGAATTTGTTGCCTCTGCAGATGATGTTGCTCTATTTTCTGGCCAATTAGCTCTTAGTTCAGATGATGGCTCTGATATTTCCATTACCAAAGGTGCGAATGGTACAGATGCAGATTTAGCAAATTTAGGTTTCCGTGAAACGTCATCAAGTGGAGTTTCTGGGATAGCCCTTAGCACAGTTAATCAAAATCTCGATATTGCTGCTGGTGATGTCATTATTAACGGCACCGCTATTGCTGCTACTTCCGGTGACGATTCTCTACAAGCAAAAATTGATAACATCAATGATGTTACAGCGACGACTGGGGTTATAGCGACAGCGACAGCTTCACAATCTTATACTTATGATGGCACAATTGACCCCGTAGAAGTGACAGCGGCCACAGCATTTGCTTCGCCGTCCACGTCATTTAATCAATTGCACGGTACGGTGGCACCTTCGGTTTTTGATTTCTCGACAACGGGTACAGAATTCACTGTGACAGATGGTGATGGTACTGCCACAGTCGTAGACTTAGATACAAACGTCACCAATGCGGCAGGTTTGGTCACTGCAATCAATACAGAGTTGGCAGGTAATAATGTTGAAGCCTATCTTGATAATAATAGCCGTTTAGCATTTAGGGATACGGTTTCTAACACGGGTACTTTCGCATTAAGTGCCGCGACTAATACGGAAACGGCTGGCGATTTAAACAAAGCTCTGGGTTTAGATATTGAAGGCTTAAATGGTGGTTCCGGTACTATTACAAGCTCGGCTGCCGGTTTTGAAATCAATGGGGTTGATATCGATTTAGCAGCCGCTCAAAGCGACGGTTTAATTACTGCGACAGAAGTTGCTGACATTGTTAATGACAGTACAGCGACACATGGCGTTACAGCTTATGTCGATGATACAGATAAACTACACTTTGCTTCAGCCAACCCATTTGATTTAGCAGACGATGCAAATGGTACAGGTTTTGTGAGCCGTCTTGACACTGGTGGTACGCTGATCGCAGGTACCCATAGTACTGCTATTACGGGTACTAACGGTTCTCTTAATATTAATGGGGTCGAGATTTCTAGTATTGATGTAGATGATATTGATGCTGCTGTAACGGTGATTAACGCGGCACAAGCATCAACGGGGGTAACTGCGGCATTGGATGAAAATGGCGAGATAGAGCTCTCTAGTAATTCCAGTATTACCTTAGCTGCCGGCCAAACGAATGGTGTAGCAACAGGTTTAGTTCTAGGACTTAATTTTACTGATTCAGATGCAACCGAAGGTGTGCTTGATCCGCAAACGATTAATGCAGGAATTGAGTTGTCATCAGTTAATAGCAGCAGTCCAATTTCTGTAGAAGTCACCGCTAATGGAGCAACAGCAACAGGTTTAAAAGACCTTAACACTGACCTTAGCAGTACCGTTACTGGCTCTGCACTTTCCAGTATTAATGTTGCGACTGTTGCCGGAGCACAAGCCTCCATTGATTCTATAGACAATGCCTTGGAAACCATTAACGCAACACGTTCTGAACTCGGCGCAATTAATAACCGTCTCGACTTTACAGTGTCTAACTTAGCGAATGTTTCTGAAAATGCTTCCGCTGCACGGTCAAGGATTGTTGATGCGGATTTTGCGGCAGAAACCGCAGCTTTGAGTCGTGCACAAGTGTTGTCTCAGGCCTCACAAGCAATGCTCGCGCAGGCGAATGCAGCGCCTCAGCAGGTGCTGTCCCTACTTCAAGGCTAACGCTAGTATAAATTAATATTGATTACAAAAAGGCCAATAAAGAGAAAAACTTTATTGGCCTTTTTGCATTTTTTAGAATAATTTTTTTCTTTTTTTTTTAAGTCGCTACATTTTAATCATAAGAAAAGCCAAAAAAATGTCGTTAATTTTAAAAATGCTAATTAAATCAAAAGCATAAGTTTTTTCACTTCAGTTTACCTTCTTGCGAATATTGTTTTCTCTCATTAAAGCCTATCTCTTATTTGTCGATACCCCGTGTAAGACCTTAGAAATTTATTTCTGCCGTCATATTAGTCAGCCCAAAGGTTGGCATTTATTCACACTTAAATAGGAGGCCACCATGCCTTTAATGATTAACAGTAATATTGCATCACTGAATGCACAGCGCCAGTTAACCAGCGCGGGTGCAGAACTTGATCAGGCGAGCGAACGCTTGTCTTCAGGTAAACGCATTAACTCGGCAGGCGATGACGCAGCCGGTCTTTCTATTGCTAACCGTTTTACTTCTCAAATTCGCGGTTTAGATCAAGCAGTACGTAATGCCAACGATGGTATCTCTCTTATTCAAACGGCTGAAGGCGCGTTGGATGAGTCAACAAATATTTTGCAACGTATGCGTGAACTAGCGGTTCAATCATCGAATGGTATTTATTCAGATTCAGATAGAGCTACATTAGACGCCGAAGTTCAGCAGCTAGTAGCGGAACTGGATCGTATTTCTGAAACCACAAGTTTTAACGGCCAAAAAATTCTTGATGGCACACAAGGTAGTATAGAGCTGCAAGTGGGTTCAGAAGCCAATGAAACTATTTCGTTTGAGATTGCAGCAGTAAGTTCTTCTACTCTTGGTTTAGGGTCAACCTCTTCTGATCTTTCAGGAGATAAAGTACAAGATTTGTCTAACTTTAATACTAATGTTGCTGGTGATAATGCCAATACAGAAATTACTTTTGGACAAGACGATATCTTGATTAATGGTCAAGGTTTATCTGCCTTTGATGGTAATAGTCAAAGTTTACAAACGATTATCGATGATATTAATACTAATGTTACTGGGGTTAGTGCTTCAGGTTATAACATTCTTGAAGCAGGAACTGTGGGTACTGGTGTGATAGATTCAGGTGCCTCTGAGGTATTAACACTATCAGTCTTTAATGCTAGTGGTACAGAAGCTACTCAGCTTGAAACCCAGTTTAGTTTCACTAGCTCTGCTTCATTAAGCGACCTAGCCAGTCAAATTAATACGCAAACAGGTGGTTTGGTTGATGCCAGTATAAATGATAACGGTCGTTTAGTACTATCCAATGATACCGGTGGTGCTATTGGTTTATCATTTACCAATGGTACTGGCTCAAATGGGTTGACTGAGGTTTTGGGTTTAAGTAATTCTGATGTTACTGACCAAGGCGGTAGCATTGGTGCGGCAAATGAGTTTAATTTAACATCTGCTTCAGATGAAGCCGTATTAATTACGGGTAACTTAGCCTTGACGTCTGACGATGGCTCAGATATTTCTATTTCTAAAGGTGCGAATGGTACAGATGCAGATTTAGCTAGTTTAGGCTTCCGTGAAACGTCATCCAGTGTAGTCTCTGGGATAGCCCTTAGCACAGTTAATCAAAATCTCGATATTGCTACTGGTGATGTAGTAATTAACGGCACCGCTATTGCTGCCACTTCCGGTGACGACTCTCTACAAGCTAAAGTGGATAATATTAATGCCGTTACGTCGGAGACAGGGGTTATAGCGACAGCGACAGCTTCACAATCTTATACTTATGATGGCACAATTGACCCCGTAGAAGTGACAGCGGCCACAGCATTTGCTTCGCCGTCCACGTCATTTAATCAATTGCACGGTACGGTGGCACCTTCGGTTTTTGATTTCTCGACAACGGGTACAGAATTCACTGTGACAGATGGTGATGGTACTGCCACAGTCGTAGACTTAGATACAAACGTCACCAATGCGGCAGGTTTGGTCACTGCAATCAATACAGAGTTGGCAGGTAATAATGTTGAAGCCTATCTTGATAATAATAGCCGTTTAGCATTTAGGGATACGGTTTCTAACACGGGTACTTTCGCATTAAGTGCCGCGACTAATACGGAAACGGCTGGCGATTTAAACAAAGCACTGGGTTTAGATATTGAAGGCTTAAATGGTGGTTCCGGTACTATTACAAGCTCGGCTGCCGGTTTTGAAATCAATGGGGTTGATATCGATTTAGCAGCCGCTCAAAGCGACGGTTTAATTACTGCGACAGAAGTTGCTGACATTGTTAATGACAGTACAGCGACACATGGCGTTACAGCTTATGTCGATGATACAGATAAACTACACTTTGCTTCAGCCAACCCATTTGATTTAGCAGACGATGCAAATGGTACAGGTTTTGTGAGCCGTCTTGACACTGGTGGTACGCTGATCGCAGGTACCCATAGTACTGCTATTACGGGTACTAACGGTTCTCTTAATATTAATGGGGTCGAGATTTCTAGTATTGATGTAGATGATATTGATGCTGCTGTAACGGTGATTAACGCGGCACAAGCATCAACGGGGGTAACTGCGGCATTGGATGAAAATGGCGAGATAGAGCTCTCTAGTAATTCCAGTATTACCTTAGCTGCCGGTCAAACGAATGGTGTAGCAACAGGTTTAGTTCTAGGACTTAATTTTACTGATTCAGATGCAACCGAAGGTGTGCTTGATCCACAAACGATTAATGCAGGAATTGAGTTGTCATCAGTTAATAGCAGCAGTCCAATTTCTGTAGAAGTCACCGCTAATGGAGCAACAGCAACAGGTTTAAAAGACCTTAACACTGACCTTAGCAGTACCGTTACCGGCTCTGCACTTTCCAGCATCAGTGTAGCTACATCGTCTGGTGCACAATCTGCAATCGATTCGATTGATACGGCGCTAGAGACCATTAACTCGACGCGTTCAGACTTGGGTGCGATTAATAACCGCCTCGACTTTACGGTGTCTAACTTGGCAAATGTTTCTGAAAATGCATCGGCGGCTCGTTCGCGAATCATGGATGCTGACTTTGCCGCAGAGACCGCATCGTTGAGTCGTGCGCAAGTGCTACAGCAGGCTTCACAGGCAATGCTTGCACAAGCAAATGCTCGTCCACAGCAGGTCTTATCGCTTCTTAACTAATCGTTAATGATACGGTAAATGTAGTCTTGATGGGCTACCTAGGTAGCCCATCACTTTAGAGCAAAAGAGTAGGTAGTACGAGGTAAATAGTCATGAATGAAGTAAGACCCACAAACGTAACCCCAGCAGTACCCCCGGTTGCCAGTGCTGCTTCATCAAAACCGGCTGATATGTTAGAAAGCAGCGGAAAAGAATTGCCAGTAGACGAAGCTCGTCAAGCTGAAGATTCTAAAAGTGTCAGCAATATTCAAGAAGCCGTCACCGAAATTAATGAATATGTGCAATCAGTACAGCGTGATCTACACTTTACAGTGGATGAAGAGTCTGGTGAAACCATTGTTCGTGTAAGAGATAAAGAATCGGGTGAATTAATTCGTCAAATCCCCGAGGACATCTTTTTAAGTCTGGCACAAAACTTGAAGGATAATCAGCCGATACACTTGTTTGATGCGCATGGATAAATTGTTGTAATACTATTTTTCTTTAAAAAAGATAAAAACAACACATCGACAGGTGCATTTATTATGCGCCTTTTTGTGTTTGTAAAATACGATCCATTAAATGTACAAAAATTTTTTGATGAGTCATCACGAAAAGACGCTGAAAAAGTTTTTAATGAGTCCTTCTGGTGAAACCAGAATCGAGTAAGAAATAGACTGAGTGCCATAAAGACGTCGAATTAAGTTCGGTGTGACGATAGTTTGAATATATAATCGGGGTAGTGTTATGTCGCAGAATATTGTGAGTGCTTTAGGTGCAGGGTCGGGCATCGATACCACAGCGCTAGTGAGCTCTTTAGTCGATGTTGAACGCTCGGCAACACAAACACGCATCGATACTAAAATTGAAACAGCTGAAACACAAATTTCTGATTTTGGTTTAGTGAGCAGCGCCTTATCGGTACTGCAAGATGCCGCCCAAAATTTGAATAATCCAGATACCTTTAATAGTAAATCCGCTTCTTTTACCGACAGTACGGCTTTTATCCCTGTTTCTTTAGACCCCGAAACACAAGCGGGCAATTATACCTTTCAAATTTCTCAGTTAGCACAAGCACAATCGCTATCATCCGATGCTTTATTTACTTCACCGTCAGATACGGTAGGCGAGGGTACGTTAACGTTTGAATTTGGTGCATGGGATGCGGTTGTGCCTCCAGCAGATCCAACGACGTTTACCGCTAACACCACTACAGCAACGACAACAATCACGATTGATGGAACTAATAACAGTTTAACCGGTTTAGCGAAAGCAATTAATGATGCTGATTTCGGTGTGCAGGCAAGTGTGGTGAATGATGGTGATGGTTATCGATTAGTGACTCGCGCTGAGTCAGGCTTGGATAACCAGTTGCGTATTACGGCTGCAGAAAGCGGCGGCTCGCCTAGCAACACCGACAACACGGGCTTATCACGTTTTGCTTTTAATGCCTCAGCCTTTCAAATGGATCAAAACCAAGTAGGGCAAGATGCGGCACTTACCGTTAATGGTTTGTCGGTCACTCGTAGTACAAATACTATTGATGATGTGATTGATGGTTTTGAATTTAGTTTAGCGGGTTTAACAGCGGGCAGTGAATCGGTAAGCGTTACGATCGATGAAGATAAATCTGCTGGTGAAACGGCCGTTAGAGAATTTTTTGAAGCTTATAATATTTTTTTAGAAGCACTGGAACCCATTACCGGTTTTAACGAGGAAACGGAAACATTTGGCAGTCTTGCTAATGATTCTCTCGCAAAGAGTATTCCTGCACAAATCCGTCAAGAATTAGTAGGTACAGTCACGGGGTTGGGGAGCGATTTCTCCTCCCTTACTAATATCGGTATTCGTACAGAATTAGACGGCAGTTTATCCATTGTTGAAGATGATTTTACTGCAGCAATTAGCGATAACTACGATCTATTTAAAAATTTATTTATTCCTGTCACTACATCATCAACGGATCAAATCACGATTAATAGTACGGGTGAAAATACGACGGCTGGCGAATACGCGGTCGTGATCACTCAGCCTCCTACCAAAGGTAGTTTAGTCGGTGCTGACATAGTCGACACCTTAGTGGCAGATTTAGCCAGCGTTACGGGCGCGACAAGCGCAACCTTAACCGGCGCAGCACCAACAGCTGTATTGACTGATTTTGTAGCTACCTCAGGTAATTTTGTGGGGGTAGCGGCGACGGCCACAGAGCCGTTAGATTTAACCGGTGGCTCCAGCAACTATGAATTTAGTATCACGGTTGATGGGGTCGCGTCTGCAGCAGCCATTAGTTTGGCGGCGTCTAATTATACAGATCATGACGCATTGGCCGTAGGTCTGCAGACCGCCATTAATAATGATGCTAATATTTCTGGTGTTACGGTGACTTATGATACTGATCATTTTGTATTTACGTCTTCAACGACGGGGGCGGACTCTTCAGTTGCTTTTTCTGGTTTAGCCGCTAATGCGACGGAATTAGGACTGTCAGCAGCTTCGGGTACCAACGGGACGGGTGGTACTACTGATTATGATTTTACATTAGCTGTTGATGGCACCACTTCCGGCACGATTAGTATTACTCCTGGAACCTATGCCACTTTTGATGATTTAGCGACGCACTTAACCACACAAATTAACGCCGATGCTACATTAACTACCGCAGGAAAAACGGTTGCAGTTACCCATGACGGTTCTGCGTTTGTCGTCACTTCAACGACAACGGGTGCGAGTTCCACCATTGCTAATGCAACAGCGGTAGGCTCAGAAGCATCAGCTCTAGGTATCACCACAGGTACTGCTGTACAAGGTGCTGAATCTGAATACGCGTTTACAGTGAATGTAAATGGTACAACGTCAGGCATTATCAATTTAACATCTGATACGTTTGCCGATAAAGCGGCAGTAGCCACTGAAATACAAAATAAAATTAATGCCGATAGCGTATTGGTCGCTGCGAATACTGCCGTAGAAGTAGCCTATGATAGTGATAATGATAGTTTCGTTATTACGTCAACACTTTTTGGCTCAACTTCAAATGTTAGTGTGACTAATATTGGCGCGAGTGCGGCAGATTTAGGCTTATCAACCGGTACGTCTACAGCAGGTATTAATGTGGCTGGTACTATAGATGGTGTTGCGGGCTTTGGTACTGGCAATGTGCTGTTACCCGCTTTAGGTGAACCGGGAGAAAGTTTAGCCTTGATCATTGGTGAGAGTGCGACATCAGCCACGCTGAATTTTTCTCGAGGTTTTGGTGGGCAATTAGATCAGTTGATAGAGCAATTTCTCGATACGAATAATGGTGTTATCAGCCTTAGAGAAACCTCGTTAAATACTAAGCTAGATGAATATGATGATGATCAAGATTCTCTTGATCGCCGCATTGAAGCCTACGAAGAAAGACTTACGTCACAGTTTATTGCTATGGAAGCGATTGTGCGCAGCCTGCAAGACAGTAGTTCGTTTTTAGAAAGTACTTTAGAAAGCCTGCTTGATAGTATGAATAGTAATTAATTATTGAAAATTGGTAAGCTATTACTAGTAGACGTTAGCTCGAGTAAAAAATATATGAGCGGCATTACTTTGCCGCACCTAGTCTGTGTTTATATAGGACAATGACTGCCTCTATAGAATACGCCACATCTGAGAAGACGCACATCAAAAAAGAATGACATCTAGTAACAATAACTATTTTTCTAAAAACTTCACTAAAGAATTTCCTGATCTTGCCGTTACATCTTATAACAGAGAATTATAACCGTTTGGGAGAAAATCATTGTGAATGCTCAAGTTGCTTTAAAAGGGTATAACAACGTAAAAGTTGATGCAGGGGTTGCAGGTGCATCAGCTCACGGTTTAATCCAAATGCTTTATGATGGTTTGTTAGAGCGCATGGCACAACTAAAAGGTGCAATCGAGCAAAAAAATATTGAATTGAAACACGCAAAAGTTAATCAATCGACCAGTATTGTGCTTGGTTTACGTGAAGCACTAGACACCGACGGTGGTGACGAATTGGCTAATCGTCTAGATACATTATATGACTATATTCAGCGTCAGCTATGGAAAGCCAATGTCAATAATTCTCCAGAGATAGTCGATGAGTGTATTCAACTGACACTACAAGTTAGTTCGGCATGGCGCGAAATATCAACCACCCACTAAGTCATCGCCGGTTGTTTTTATTTTAACCAATGTGAGAAATTTTCTTCACCCACAATAGATAAAGACACCCCATATCCATCGTGTCGATAGGCGGCGGTCTCTTTAGCAGAATAGCCCTGCCGTTGCTCCGACAAAAATTTTTCTGTCTGCTTTTTATCTTAACTGTTAAAAAATACCACCTTATAGATCAGTATTAATGATGTTTTATACTTTTTTTGATGCGTACTTTAACGCAAAGGTGTCTACGGGTTTTTACGTATTTTTTTAAAAATTTCTCCTTCGCTACCAATAGTCAGTCGAATGGTTGTAACAGCGTTTTTAAAAACTAACGGTGTATATTTCTGTTTTTTCGACGTTTTTTATTTTTCCATAGCAAATTCTATGGTTTTTTATGCTGCGCACGTCCTTCCTTGTTAGTTGTTAATATTTGCTTACCTTTTGCTGTTACAGTTTTTTTACAAAACGCAAGAAATGTTGATAATCATCTCAAACGACAAAAGCTTAAGTGTTGCTTACCTGTTTTAAACACGCTCACGGATTTTCTTCTTCGATTGATTGATCACAACAGATAACAAAAATTAATAATATCTGCTTGTGTTGCCGTGCTTATCAAAACCTGCAGCGCCTCTAATAAAAATAATATTCAATATCGAGTAATAGGTATGTTAGTTTCTTTTTTCGGAACACCCGCTTCGCGCTCTCGCTCGGCCGCAATAATGTCATTCACAAAGAAAGCAATGACTTTCTCCTTGATGGTCTGTGGTCTTTTCGCTATCCACAGTAGTGCCTCAGCAAAAGACCGCTTGCTTCGTGGGGAACAACTAGGGCCTGACAGCATACTCGAATCCAGCAATTGCCGTTACCGTTTGCATATGCAACTGGATGGCAATTTGGTGTTGCGTAACCAACACAATACTCCCTTGTTTGATACCAAAACTGCAGGGCAGGGGCGTTCGTATTTTGAATTTCAATCCTCAGACCGTAACTTAGTAATCTATCGTTCCAATGGCAGTGGTGCAAGTTGGGCGCCTTCTCCGAGTATTGCTCATAACACGGGTACGCAACTGATTTTACAAGAAGACGGCAACCTCGTTTTACGCCGAGCCGACAATAGCGTGGTCTGGGCATCGAATACTGGGCAGCCGTCGTCTGTGCCTACGAGTAGTATTTGTTCGGTTACACCGCCACCACCACCGCCTGCACCGGAGCCAGAACCCGATCCAGAACCCAAGCCAGCCGCCTTTGTTTCTGCCGCGGGTCGCAGCCAAATGTCACCCGGTGAAGGTTTACATACCCATCAGTACTTAGCCTCACCGAATTGTCGTTACCGTTTTGTGATGCAAGACGATGGTAACGCGGTGGTCTACAACATGGTCGCGGAGTTTCCTGAGCCCTTGTATGACATTGGTCGCGCAGGCCAAGGTCCTTCGTATTTTTGGTTTCAGCAGTCGGATAATAATTTAGCGGTGTATAAAAACGAGACCCTCGATGCCACGTGGGGTGCCGATGTCTATGACCAAGGTGGCCAAGTGCTGGGTATGCAAGACGACGGCAACGTGGTGTTGTATCGCGGTAGTGATGTGTTGTGGGAAACCTATACGAGCCAAGGGAGCGATCAGCCCAGTGTGTGTGGTTTACCCCACTTTGGTTGGGTTGCACAAGACGACAGTGATACGAGTGATGGAGGGGTGGGCGACTATTCCGGCAATGCCTATTCCGACTTTGTCGATTTCTCCGGCGCGTCAGATTATTCCAGCTTCAGTGGTTACGATGATCTCGCATCCGATGTTGGTGTACTACCCGGTGAGTTCTCGGTGTCAGGGGGGCAAGCCAGCTATTCTGTACCGATTAGCGTAGCCTCAGGGCGCGGTGGTATGCAGCCGGACTTGAGTATTCATTACAGCGGTGGCGGTAACGGTGTGTTGGGTGTGGGTTGGTCGCTGGGTGGGCTATCCAGTATTCACCGCTGTGCGGCGACGCTCGATACCGATGGGTTTATCGCATCAGGGCTCAGTTTTAGTGATAAAGATCGTTACTGTTTAGACGGTCAGCGCTTGATAGCGGTGAACGGTGTTGATGGGGGTATCGGTACCGAATATAAAACCGAGATTGATGGGTATGCCCGTATCCAATCCCACGGGGGGTCGGTAAACGAGCCGTACTATTGGACGGTAAAAACCAAAGCCGGTCAGGTGATGACCTACGGTCAAGACGGCAATGCGCGTGTGGTGATTCCCCAAAAAGGCACTCTCTCGTGGGCGGTGCGCCGGATTAACGATAGTACTGGCAAGAATCCGGTCACGTACCACTATAAAGGGGCGCAGGACTTTGAGAACGTCCAGTATATCGACAAGATCACCTACACCGGTGGCAAGGTCACGTTTGATTATGAGGGGCGTGAAGACATCAGCCGTCGCTATATACTCGGTCATGAGCAAGTCAACCGTTACCGTTTGCACGCGGTCAATGTTTTTGTGAATGAGATGGCGCTCTCACGCTATCTTCCCCAATACGCCTATGAAGGTTTTAATCGCTACACCACCTTGCGTAGCCTCAAGCAATGTAATGGTGTGGGTGAGTGTTTACCGGCACTTCGCTTTGAGTGGCAAACCGCTCAAGAAGGATGGGCAGAGGTACCGGCTTATCGTTTGCCCTATCAAACGACGATCGATAAAGAAACGGATATGGGATCGCGGTTTGTGGACCTTAATGGCGATGGCTTAATGGATTATCTGTACTACCGCGATGTGGATGGCGTCCGCAATAAAGCGGCGTTTATTAATCAGGGTGACCAAGCGCCGGATACGGGCGTCAGTAGTCGCTGGCTGTATGATGCAGACTATGAACCCAAGCACCCGATTGCGCAGAATCGGGTGGCTGATATTGGTGTGCGCTTTATCGATATTGATGGGAATGGTCTACTGGATCAGATCTATCGCCGGTATATGGATGGGGGTCATCAACAAAAAGGCGCGTATCTCAATAAGGGTGATGGTTGGGTCGAGAATAATGCCTATGGTCCGGCCTACCATCTTTCCGCTGACGATGACGAGTGGGGTGACTTGGGCTCACGGTTTGTGGATCTCAACGGGGATGGTTTGGTCGATCAGATTTACTCCTACCTCAATAGTGATCTTGAGACCCGCTCAGACGCCTTTTTTAATAATGGTAATGGATGGGACGTTGCCCCACAGTACCGCTTGCCCGAACACCATATCGCGACCGACAGCAACAACACCGACTTGGGTGTGCGCTTTATCGATGTGAACGGTGATGGCTTGGTGGACTATGTCTATCATCGCTTACAGTACGATGGCCAAGTACAAAAAGGTGCGTACTTAAACAACGGCAATGGTTGGACGCATGCTCCCCATTATGCACCACCGTACTATACGGCGATGGACGACAAGGGCGATATCGAATCAAGCCGAGATGATCGCCACGACAGCGGCGCCCGCTTTGTGGATGTTAATGGGGATGGCTTAGTCGATCAGATCTATCATCGCTTAGAGCGGCACATACACCGAGAAAAAATTGATTCCCAGCCGGGCGAGCCGCCCCGCTTTGTCTACCACGAGACGTTTAGTGAGGTGTCGGGAGCGTACTTAAATACCGGTGTGGGTTGGATCACCTCAGACGCGATTACCGCGCAGTATACCCCCCGTCAACCGATTGCCAAAGATGGCAAAACCGATCTGGGTTCGCGCTTTGTCGATGTCAACGGCGACGGTTTACTGGATCACGTCTTCCACCGCTTAGTTCACTTCGACCACGCTGATTCGGTGATTGAGAAAGGGGCGTATCTCAACACAGGCCATGGCTGGAAGCGGAATGACGCTTATACCCCAGCCTTCCATATCTCAGGTGATGAGCACTCGTGGGGTTATGACAAAGCCGGAGATAAGAATACCTCCGGTGGGAGCTACGGCTCACAATTTATTGACATCAATGGGGATGGTTTAGTGGATCAAGTGGTGTTCCGCTCGATCTTCCATGATGGGGGTCATGTTGAGCATCAACAGTTTAGCTTTATCAACCAAACCCAGCGCAAACACGTGTTGACGAAGATTGTGGATTCGACCCGTTTAGAAACGGCGCTGGAATATAAATATCTTACGGATAAATCCGTCTATACCGCCCATATTGGCTCTCAGTATCCGGTGTACGACATGGCCGGTCCGATACCCGTCGTCAGTGCGGTGGTGACCGATAATGGGGTCGGTGGCAAGACCCGTGTGAACTATCACTACGAAGGGTTGCGTGCGCATCTGCGTGGTCGCGGATCCTACGGGTATAAAACGATTACCCAGCACTATCCGGATACGGGTAAATCGATAGAGACGATCTTTGATCACACGGCTTTTCCTTTAGCGGGGAACATCGAACGCGTGATTGAGCGATACAATGGTCAAACCCTCAATGACGCACGCACGGTGTTGAGCGCAAGGCAGACCGCGCCATCGGTGTATCAAGTATCACTCGACCATTCCATCGAATCGAGCTATGAGCTGGATGGGCAAAAAATAGCGACCGTCACTACCGTCCATGAAGCGATCGACCCGTACGGTAATATCGGCAAACTCACCGTACACACGAGCGGTGCTGATGGACAAACCTTCTCTAAGCAAACGGTGAGTGACTACATCAACGACACCAGCCGCTGGTATTTAGGGCGACTCACTCAAAGCACTGTTGCTCATGTCGCACCGGGTCAAGATAACCAATACCGCCGTAGCCGCTTTGAGTACGATACCCATACGGGGCTGTTGACCAAAGAATCCATCGTGAGTGTGGAGGACAACACCCCATTAACCACCACGATTTATACCTACGATAGCTATGGTCATCAAACGGGGGTACGTGTGACTGCGTCAGGGCAGTCTGATCGCTATAGCAGCACCACCTACGATGCACTGGGTCGTGTGGTAAAAACCTGTAATCAACTGAATCAATGCAGTACCAATACCTACAGCCCAGAGAGTCGCTTGCTGAGTACCACCGGCCTCAATGGCTTAACCACCACGTTTGAGTACGACGACTTTGGTCGCAAAGTGAAAACCACTGGTGCAGACGGTCTCTGGTCGATTGCGACCACCCGCTTTGCCAGCAGCGGTGAGTGTGGACTCTTAGTGGAACACGCCTATACCTGCGCTATTGCTCAAACCCAAGGCACCCCCCCCGTGATTGCGCAACAAGACCGCCTAGGTCGCACCGTACGCACCATCACCACGGGATTCGATGGGCGTTTGATTTATAGCGATACCGAGTACAACCATCTGGCTCAAACCCATCGTGTCAGTCGTCAGTATTTTATGGGTGACCATGTGTATTGGGCTGAGAGTGAATATGATGTGTTAGATCGCGTTACCCGTGTTAACGAACCCGGCCCACATGGTGCGCGCACTATGGCTAAGACTGTCTACAATGGCTTAGCAACCACCGTGATTAGTGGTGACGATGACCGAGAAAAAACTGTTCGCACCAATGCCATCGGTCAAACGATTTATCGTGAAGAAGAAGAGGGTAGCTACGTCGAATACACCTACACCGCCGACGGTAACCTCAAAACCACCACCGTTGCCGGCGACACCGACACCACTATTACTCTTTATTACGACGAGTTTGGTCGCAAGATCAAAATGGATGATCCCGATATGGGCAGTTGGACTTATCAGTACAACGCCTTTAGCGAGTTGGTGAGTCAGACTGATGCCAAATATCAAACCACCACCATGCGCTATGACGAAGTCGGTCGTATGATCGAGCGTATCGATGCCGATGGCGGGGTAACCACATGGCACTATGGTGACAATACAGCACCGGCTGGCAGTATCGGCAAACTGATTCGAGATAAAAAAATACATCCGACAGAGGGGAGTATCGAGCGGATGTATGCGTACGACTCGCTGGGACGTCCCGATGAAACCATCACCCTGATTGATGAAGGCCTCGCTACCGAGCAGAGCTTTAGCACACAGTTAGCCTATGATTCCCTCGGCCGTCTAAGCCACACCCTCTATCCCGGTAGTGACAACTTCTACACCGAGAATGTGTATAACACTGACGGCTTTCTTGCCAAGGTGCGCGGCCTGCGTTCCAATAGCGAGCACTACGATCTTGATCGGCTCCTGCCGCTGATTGATACCGCCACCGAACAGGCGAGTGACTTCTTAGCCAGTGCCGCGCGTTTACGAGGTATTGGTGAAGCGTATCAGTGGCGTATTAACGATCTTCAGTCGCTCACCGCCGGAGGCAACTACGGTAACGTACTACTCGATCACGAAAGTGCATTAACCGCGATCGTCGATAAATCGGAGGCAAGTACGACAAAGGTCACGGCTACGGTGTTCATGGCCAAATCGGATATGCCGTTGTTTTACAACGGGATCGTGATTCCGTTGCATGCGATAACACCAGTAGAGAAGACGACGACGTCTGTTGCACTGAATACCTCATTGCGTGAGCATATCGGCCATACGATTATCGAGCTTGAAACCGTGAGAGACCTGATCGCTCAACAAGCGGGGACTTATGAAGCGAGTGCCGAGCAGTTAATCGTTCTAGCCGAACAAACCCTCGCAGCCGCGGATAATCACTTCCAGTATGCGCGCACGCTGAATCGTGGTGGAGAAGCCTATACCGAACTCGTCAACGATGACCAGTACACCACTTACTGGCAAGCGCTGGATGTAGATGCGGCCGGTCGCACCCGTGCCGAGGTCTATGGCAACGGTATCGTCAACGACTACACCTATAATCAGGCCACCGGTGAGCTACAGCAAATCCACAGTGGCTTACTCAGCATCAGCCCGATCCGTCATCTGGAATACCAATACGATAGCTATCGCAACGTGACCCACCGTCACGACTACGTTAACGATATTCAAGAAGACTTCACCTACGACCAGCTCGATCGATTAACGCGCACCGATATTGCTAGCAGCCTCTATGTCTCCACCGAGTTTAACGGTAGCCAAACTCAAGAATACGATGTGTACGGCAATATCACCTATAAATCCGATGTGGGGTATTACACCTACGGTAATGGGATTGATAACAGCAGCGGCGCTGGTATTCACGCAGTTATTGCTACGACCCCCACGGATGGGGGAAGTGCTGGTAACGCAGGAGCAGTTACCACGTACCAGTACGATGCCAACGGCAATATGGTCAGTGATAATGGCCGTACCTTAGCGTGGAGTAGTTTTAACAAACCCATCCTGATGACTCAAGACGGTCGCTCGGCCGCGTTTAGCTACGGCAGTGATCGCAGTCGCTACAAAAAAGTGAATCATCAAGGCGATACCACCCTCTACATCGGCAGGCTCTATGAGCGTGTGACGAAGGGCAGTGACAGTAGCGTGGATGAAAAACACTACATCTATGCTGGTGGCAGCTTAGTGGCAGAGCATATCGTTTCCACCACCGCTGGGGTACAAACCCGCTATCTCCACAAAGATGCTCAAGGCACAATTGATCTGGTTACGGATGCCTACGCCAATGTGGTTGACCGAAGAAGTTTCGATGCGTGGGGCAAGCTACGCAACCTGACATGGAAAGATCACGAGGGGATCAATAGTCCGTTGTATCTGACGCAGTTACCGTTTACCAATAAGGGGTATACCGGTCACGAGACGATTCAGGAAGTGGAGTTAATCCATATGAATGGTCGGGTATACGATGCGACGTTAGCGCGTTTTACGACGGCAGATCCACATATTCAAGAAGGGGCGTTAACGCAGAGTTACAACCGTTACAGCTATGTGATGAACAACCCGATGAAGTACACAGATCCGAGTGGGTACTTCTTTAAGAAAATGGTCGGTGGATTTAGGCAGTTTTGGCAAAACACCGTGGGGGCTGCCTTGCGTGAGATTGCCAAAGTGCCGGCGTTAAATGCTTTGGTGACGGCGGCTGCCTGTTCTAATCCGTTGAGTTGTATCGCGTATTCTGCAGCATCCGCTTATGCCGTGACCGGTGAGTTCACCCAAGCCATTAAAGCGGGGGTTATCGCGGCGGCGACGATCACGATGTCGAGTCATATTGGTAATACGGCTCAGGGTTCGTTTGGTGCGTGGTTAGGTGAGCGCTCTGTGAGTGTGGGTAGCAAAACGATTGAAGTGGGGCGTGCGTTTGCCCACGCTACCGTGCGAGGGACGATGAGCGTGATCCAAGGGGGCAAGTTTGGCGCGGGGTTCGCGAGCGCTTTCTTTAGTAAAGTGATTTCGAGCCCGATTGAGGGCTTTGCGAGCCACTTTGGTGTTGTGCGTGATGTCGTCGGTGCATCGCTAGCAGGCATAGCCGGTGGAACGATAGAGAGTCTCGGTGGCGGTAAGTTTGCTAATGGAGCGGCAACGGCAGCGATTCAGTATCTTTATAATCAGGTGTCGGGTCCTCATGACACTGACAAACTCCATAATCCGTTTACCATCGATAACTTGCTAAAAAATAGCAGTATTACTGCAAGTATAGGAGTTGGATTCTTTAAAGCTAACATACTTCAGTTCGTCTTTTTTCCTACTGACATACTCGCAAGCTATTTCTTTTGGGGAGAGGGTTACGGTTTTGGCGGGCGACTATCCCTGACTGTTGACCAAGTGGTGTCTATGGAGGGTGAGTTTCATGATAACCAAGTGCTTACGAAAACTGGTGGCGGAGGTGGTAAAGGTATAGCGGCCTATGCAGCTATATTAGCCACTGATACAGGTAAAGCTGAGGCTATTTCTCTAGGCGCAGGTGCAGGGATAGGCGTGTTCTATGTGAGCGGTAGAAAGTTGACTCTAAACACTATTGCAAATTTTGCGAGCAAGCCTGTTCCATTAGAGATGCGACCAACAAATAATCCGCACCCACCTTTGTCTAAATCTGAAATCCGCGTAAAAACAGAGCATCTATTGGGGTATAAATGAGAGCAGTAGCAATCAATAAAAATTAATAGAGTTCAACTCGATTGAAAAGAAAAAATATCAAAAATTTTGATTAAACAATTAATATAAACATAACGATAAACGAGGAAAAAATGAAAATAATCTCTACAGCAATACTTGCATTCTCTATGGCGCTTTCAGCAAATACTTATGCCGCCCATGAGGCTGGGCCTTTTAAAGTGTCTAGCTTACGCATTGGTACCGATGGAACATATGTGATGTTCGATCCAGCCCCGAAGGCATGTAATGGCACAAACTATTTCCGTGCACATGCTCGTGTGTTATCCGATAGTACTAATTACGATTCAATGTATAGCCTTCTATTAGCGGCGTATAGCTCAGGGGCGACTTTACAATACTTATTTTTTAATACGCCTTCAGGTACCGATGGTTGCAGCACGGCAGGGGGGCTATTGCAGTTACATACGCTTGAGCTTTCTAAAAAATAATCCATACCGACACAACCATGTGAGCGACCGGTTTAGCCTTTCCTGTTCGCTCTTTTTTCATATTAATTCACCTTGGAGAAACCCTGAAGAGATTCAGGGTTTCTTTTTTGACAATTTTTTATTTGCTTTTTAATTTTCTAGTTGGACACCTTCTCTATGCTGTTCTCTTATTCTTCTCCGCTTATCACTCAACGTGCATCTATCTTTAATAGATTACTCTCAGTTTTTTTATGGTTATCGTTGCTAGGTTTACTCTTTTTTCACAGCAGCGTTTCAGCAAAAGATCGTTTGTTTCGTGGGGAGCAACTAGGGCCTGACAGCATACTCGAATCCAGTAATTGTCGTTATCGTTTGCATATGCAACTGGATGGTAATTTAGTCTTACGTAACCAGCACAATACTCCCTTGTTTGATACCAAAACCGCAGGGCAGGGGCGTTCGTATTTTGTGTTTCAATCCGCAGACGGTAATTTAGTGACTTATCGCTCCAATGGCAGTGGTTCAAGCTGGGCACCTTCTCCGAATATTTCGGTTAACACGGGTACACAACTGATTTTACAAGAAGACGGCAACCTCGTTTTACGCCGAGCAAACAATAGCGTGGTCTGGGCATCGAATACTGGGCAGCCGTCGTCTGTGCCTACCAATAGTCTCTGTTCCGTTTCATCACCGCCACCTGCGCTACCAGAATCTGAGCCACCGCTATTAGAAGAGGTGTATCAATATCCCGCAGAGACCGATTATTCAGGTACATCTAACGCGTCAGACTTTAGCGGTTATGAAGAGAATCCAGATACCGTGGGCAATGTGGCGGGTGAGTTTGCCGTATCCGGTGGGCAGGTGAGCTACTCTGTACCGATTCAGGTCGCCCCTGGTCGTGGTGGTATGCAGCCAGATCTGAGCGTTAATTACAGTGGTTCCGGTAATGGCATATTAGGTGTGGGGTGGTCCTTGGGTGGTGTGTCGAGTATTCACCGTTGTGCGCCCACTTTAGATCAAGATGGTTTTATTGATACGGGCATTACCTTTGGTCATCGAGATCGGTACTGCCTTGATGGACAACGCTTGATCGCTATCAATGGTAGCGATGGTGGCGTGGGTACAGAGTACCGTACCGAAGTGGATAGCTATACGCAGATCATATCCTATGGTGGTACCACTCATCACCCGAACCACTGGGTGGTAAAAACCAAAGCCGGTCAAGTGCTGACGTTTGGTGGTAATGATGATGCAAGAGTATCCCTTGCAAGCAAAGGCACACTTTCTTGGTCGGTGAGAGAACTCAACGATAGCACCAGTAATAACCCGGTGACCTATCACTATAAAAATGCACAGCTATTTGAGAATGTTCAGTACCTTGACAAGATTACCTATAACGGTGGCCGCGTTGCCTTCAACTATGAAGAGCGCGAAGATATTACGCGGGGTTATGTATTAGGTCACGAGCGAGTGAACCGTTATCGTCTACACAGTGTTGATGTCTATGTCCACGATCATCATCTTAACCGCTACCTTCCTCATTATGCTTATGAAGGTTTCCATGGTGCGAGTACCTTACGTAGCTTGAAGCAATGCAATAGTGATGGCGAGTGTTTACCAGAACTGCGTTTTATCTGGCAAGAGGCCCAAGAAGGTTGGGTAGAATCATCGGACTATCGTCTGCCTTATCAAACCAATATTGATAATGAAGCCGACATGGGCTCGCGCTTTGTAGACGTCAATGGTGATGGCTTATTAGATTATGTGTATTACCGATATGTGGATGGTGAACACCGTCGAGGTGCATATATTAACACCGGTAGCGGTTGGCGTTCAGAAGATCGTTACAAGCCCAAGTATCATATTGCTACCAACAATCGCGCTGACTTGGGTGTGCGCTTTATGGATATTAATGGTGATGGTCTGCTAGACCAAATTTATCATCGCTATATTAGTGATACGGAACAACAAAAAGGCGCTTACTTAAATACAGGTAATGGTTGGGAAGGTGATAATCGTTATGGCCCGGCTTATCATATCTCCGCCGATAATAATCTCTGGGGGGATTTAGGTTCACGCTTTATTGACCTCAATGGCGATGGTTTGGTGGATCAAATTTATTCCTACCTCGATAGCGCGCTAACCACTCACTCGGGTGCTTTTTTAAATAATGGCAACGGATGGAATCAAGCCCCCGCTTATAAGCTACCGGAACATCATATTGCGACCGATAGTAATAATACGGATTTAGGGATTCGTTTTATTGACATCAATGGTGATGGCTTGGTGGATTATCTTTACCACCGATTAACGTTTAACGGACAAGTACAAAAAGGCGCTTATCTGAATACCGGTAGTGGTTGGAAGCTCGCATCCGATTACACTCCACCGTATTTTACCGCGATGGATGATCAAGGGGATATTGAATCAGCGGATGATGATCGTTACGACGCGGGCTCACGTTTTGTCGATATTAACGGTGATGGTTTGCTTGACATGGTGTATCACCGATTGGTGAGAGAAGTGGTAGAGGAAACGGCGATTAATGCGATCAGTGGTCAAGAAGTGGTGCAGCGCCGCTATACCATTTTTACCTCTGAAAAAGGCGCGTACTTAAATACCGGGGAAGGCTGGATCACATCGCCAGCGATTAAAGCTCAGTACACACCTCGTCAACCCATTGCCAAAGACGGTGTGACTGATCTCGGTTCACGCTTTGTGGATATTAATGGCGATGGTTTAACGGACCAAGTGTTCCATCGTTTAGTCAACTTCGATCCACTAAATATCCAAAAAGGGGCTTACCTGAATACGGCGTCTGGTTGGAAACGCAACGATGCTTATACGCCAGCGTTTCATATTGCAGGGGATGGTCATACTGGTGGTGACTATGGTTCACAATTTGTGGATATCAATGGTGACGGTTTTGTGGATCAAGTGGTGTTCCGTTCGATCTTCCTTGATGGTCGTGTGGAGCATCAGCAACATACGTATCTCAACCAAACACGGCAGAAACACCTTCTCACAAAGATTATCGACTCTAATCGTTTAGAGACAGCCTTACAATATGGTTACCTAACCGACCCATCAATTTATACTCCATACACGGGCTCCCAATATCCGGTATACGATATAGCTGCCCCGATATTAGTGGTGAGTGATGTGACCACCGATAACGGTGTGGGTGGTCAAACAACAGTGAGTTATCGCTACGAAGGGTTGCGTGCACATATGCGTGGCCGAGGTTCTTATGGCTATAAGAAAATCACAGAGCATTATCCGGATACCGGTAAATCTATTGAGACGGTATTTAACCACGATGCGTTTCCTAAAACCGGCAATGTAGAAAAAAGAATAGAGCGCTATAACGGCCAAGTAGTGAATGAATCACAAACGGTGTTAACAACAGTAAAGAAGGCGGCCTTTGATCACTTCACGTATCAATTGCATCTCGATCACTCGATAGAATCAAGCTACGAGTTAAATGGTGAGAAAGTCGTTACTATTCATACCGTACACGAACACGTCGATCCGTACGGTAATATCGGCAAACTCACCGTACACACGAGCGGCGCAGACGGTCAACGTTTTACCAAAGAGACGTTAAGCGAGTACGATAATAATACTTATCGTTGGTATTTAGGTCGGCTAACTCAAAGTACAGTGACTCACACAGCACCTTATCAATTGCCTGTTCAACGTCGATCCCAATTTGAATATGATGCAGAGAGAGGTTTGCTAACAGCAGAGTCTGTGATGAATGTCGATACAGGCAATCCGATCATCACAAAAACCTATAGCCACAATAACTATGGTCAACGAATATCGGTGCGATCAAGTGTAGTTGGAGAAGCTGATACCCTCTCGACTATGGAGTACAACAATTTAGGCCGCTTGGTTAAGGGTTGTAATTCGTTGAATGAATGCGTAAGCAATAGTTACACAAAGGCCGGTGACTTAGCCAGTGTTACAGATATTAATGGGTTGATAACCCAATGGGTTTACGATGATTTTGGTCGTCAAACCGAAGAACACCGTGCAGACGGCACTTCCACAAAGACCGCTATTCACTTTGCCAGCTCAGGCTACTGCGGTGATCTCGCCGAACACGCCTACACCTGCACCATCACCGAAGTCACAGGAACGCAACCATCCATCGTCCAACAAGATCGTTTAGGTCGTACCGTCAGAACCCTCAACACTGGCTTCGACGGGCGTCTTATCTACAGCGATACCCAATACAACCATTTAGCCCAACCCGCTCGTGTCAGCCGACCCTACTTTTCAGGGGATCATACCTATTGGGCAATTAGTGAATATGATGTGTTAGGTCGGGTGACTAAAGTGGATGAGCCCAGTGCCCATGGCACCCGCACCATGGCCGAAACTCGCTACAACGGATTAGAAACCGTGGTGATTAGCGGTGAAGAGGATCGCGAGAAACTCGTGCGCACCAATGCCATCGGCCAAACGATTTATCGAGAAGAAGAACTCGGCAGCTATGTGGAATATACCTACACCGCCGACGGTAATCTCAAAACCACCACCGTTGCCGGAGACAGCGATACCACCGTCACCCTGTATTACGATGCGTTTGGCCGCAAGATCAAAATGGATGATCCGGACATGGGTATTTGGACTTATGACTACAATGCCTACGGCCAACTGATCAGCCAGACGGATGCCAAAGGCCAAACCACCATCATGGAGTACGATATTCTCGATCGTATGATTGCCCGCTATGATGGTGATGGCGGTATGACCACCTGGGAATACGGCAGCCTAAATGCCCCTGCAGGCAGCCGCGGAAAGCTGCTGAATGAAACCCACGAGCAAGCCGACGGTGGCGGCATCAGCAAAACCTACTTCTATGACTCCCTAGGGCGTATTGAAGAAACCCAAGTCACCATTGACCCCAACCTGCCACATGCCAATAGCTTTAGTACGCAACTGGCTTATGATTCCCTAGGTCGATTGAGCCGAACACTCTATCCCGGCAGTGATAATTTCTATACGGAAAACCTCTATAACGACAATGGCTTTTTAACGAAAGTTCGCGGCCTACGTTCCAATAGTGAGCACTACAATCTCGATCAATTACTACCACTGATTAGTGATGCGGTGGACTTTGCGGATGAGTTTTTAGTGAGTGCCGCTCGCCTACGAGGCATTGGCGAAGCCTATCAATGGCGTATTAACGATCTTCGTTCTCTCACCGCCGGAGGCAATTACGGCAATGTACTGGCCGATCACGAAAGTGCCTTAGAAGCGGTAATTGCTAAAGCGGATAACACAACGGTCGAGACCCATACCGAAACATCGGTGGTTGAGAGCGATATGTTCTTAGCTTACAAAGGGATGGTCATTCCCATGACCGCTCGTCAGACCATCGAAACCCAACATCAAACACTAGCGCTAGACGAGGGCTTATTAGAACACGTTAACCACACCATTATTGAATTAGAAACGGTTCGTGCGCTTATTGCCAAGCAAGCGGGGAGTTATGAAGACAGTGCGGAACAATTAATTATACTCGCTGAACAAACCTTAGCGGCAGCGGATAATCACTTCCAATATGCACGCACACTGAATCGTGGTGCCGATGCCTATACCGAACTCGTTAACGACAACCAGTACACCACTTATTGGCAAGTATTAGATGTGGATGCCTCTGGTCGCACCAGTGCGGAGGTGTACGGTAACGGTGTTGTTAACGACTACACCTACAATCAGGCCACCGGTGAGCTACAACAAATCCATAGTGGCTTGTTAAGCATTAGTCCATTAAAGCATTTGGAATATCAGTATGACGGCTATAAAAATGTCACCACTCGTCATGATCATGTCAATGATATTCAAGAAGACTTTTACTACGACCGTTTGGATCGTTTAACGCGTACCGATATTGCTAGCCAGCTTTATCCCTCCACAGCATTTAATGGTAGCCAAACTCAAGAATACGATGTGCATGGCAATATTACTTATAAATCCGATGTCGGCCATTACACCTATGGTAATGGCATAGCCAGTGGTGCGGGTATCCACGCAGTTATTGCTACGACCCCCACGGATGGGGGAAGTGCTGGTAACGCAGGAGCAGTTACCACGTACCAATACGATGCTAACGGTAATATGGTTAGTGGTGATGGTCGCACATTGGCATGGAGTAGTTTTAACAAGCCGACTCTTATGACCAAAGACGGTCGTTCGGCAGCCTTTAGTTACGGCGGTGATCGTAGCCGTTACAAAAAAGTCAATCATCTCGGAGATACCACCTTATACATTGGCCAACTCTATGAGCGTTTAACCAAGGGTGGCGATGGTAGTGTGGATGAGAAGCACTATATCTATGCCGGTGGTAGTTTGGTGGCCGAGCATATTGTCTCCACCGCGGCGGGTGTACAAACCCGTTACTTACACAAAGATGCCTTAGGCAGTATTGATTTAGTCACCGATGCTTATGCGAATGTGGTGGATCGTAGAAGCTTTGATGCCTGGGGTCAGTTGCGCAACCTACCGTGGAAAGACAGTGAAGGAATTAACAACCCGCTGTATTTAACGCAGCTACCGTTTACGAATAAAGCGTACACCGGCCATGAAAATATTCAGGAAGTGGATTTAATCCACATGAATGGTCGCGTCTATGACGCCCGCTTAGCAAGGTTTATGAGTGCAGACCCACATATTCAGGAAGGGGCGTTAACCCAGAGTTATAACCGTTACAGTTATGTGATGAATAATCCGTTGAAGTATACGGATCCCAGTGGGTATTTTTGGAAAAAAATAAGCAAGATATTCCGTGCCTTAGCGAGAGTTCCTATTTTAAATGCGATAGCGCAAATTGCGGCCTGTTACTTTGGTGGCCCAGCAGGCTGTGCCGCTTATGCTGCAGTATCAACGTATGCAGTGACGGGAAAATTTGGTCAGGCACTTAAGGCCGGTATAACAGCATTGGTTACTGCAGAAATATCGAGTGCTATAGGTAGTGATATCGCTGGTTCTTTTGGTGAAACCTTAGGAAAAGCTGCCGTTACAGTGGGCAAAACCACGATTGATTTGGGGCGTGCAACCGCACATGCCGTTGTCAGCGGTACTATCAACGTATTGCACGGCGGTAAGTTTGGCGCTTCTTTTGCTGCTTCGTTCTTTACTAAAATTATTTCAAGTCCTATCCAAGGGTTTGCCGATAAGTTTGGTAGTGCGCGTGAGCTAGTGGGTGCATCATTGGCAGCTATATCAGGAGGCACCATATCGAAGTTAGGGGGAGGTAAGTTTGGTAATGGTGCGGCAACCGCGGCAATTCAGTATTTGTATAATCAAGCTGGTTCAAATGCTCGCACAGCATTTGCTAAAAAACTATTAGTCGATTATCTGAATGCTCGTGATCAAGATGCATGGAGTCTTGACGATGGGTTTCTTTATGTCGATCTGGATGATTCTATATCGGCATTAGATGATTCCGGTATGTTCAGCATAGATCGTTTAATGGCTGTCTATGGGGTCGTTGAAAATAATACATTTTCTAGATACGCAGGTGAAAAAGACCTTAAAGAACATGCTAACGAGTACATGGATGTGATCACACGAGGTTCAGATGAGTTACTTTTCTATAATACTGATGCAATAAGACTATATGGTTTTGATGGTCTTGTTTACAGAGAAATTCGGTACCAGCCTGATAACAATGTTAGAGGGTTGGTGACTTTCGATATTGTTAATTCAACACATCTTAGCGAAATAGCAATAAAAACAGTTGTTGACTATGCTCCCATTAGTAAACTTTTTAGAATGGTACCGAAAATGCCAGAACTTAAACTAGAAAAATAAGGTAAAAAATATGTTATAGAATGGTTTACTAATAAAGCGTTAGTTATAATAACTAGCGTTTTATGGCGCTCCCATAGGTTCAACTTTCGATTTAAATGTCTTGCTATGAGAACTCAGTTTTGTATTTAACTGATGTGCATTTTCGTTTTGTACCTGAACAAATGTTCCCGAATCTATAAAATAGTTATTGGCGGAGTTATCTTTAGATAAAAACAAATAGTAGTTGGCATTTGTACCCATTAATGCACTTGAACAACTATTACGAAGATAATTATGGACTATAACGGAATAGACTTCTGACCCTTTAAATATTTTGCTGATACTAAATTCAGCAATTTGTTGCTCTTTGGTAATCTTTATAAATCGTATTAATTTTGCATATACAACAAGGTCATGTTTATCTAAGTACTTTTCTGGGGTATATATTATATGATCACTAATAGGAAACCTGCATGAAAATACAGGGCTAGAAAAGAAAAAAATAATAAGCAGTAAATTTCTCATATGAGCTCATAATATCCAGCACTACAATAGTGATAACCTGTCTGCTAGATAATAGTGAAGTTGTTAATCAATGATGTCAACAATAGAGTCGTAGTACCTCGCTTATACATTGGTCGAGATGTTGTATATGCCATCCATCAAGAACTTAAAGAGGTTCACCGCTTATACTTTAGTTACCTTCTGTACGTTATTCTCTGACTACTGACGCCATGCAACAATCTTTTGGCACGCTATATGCTTTTTGTTAGGTGAGACGATATTAATGACGGTTTTTTGCCGTTTTACGATGAGGAAATGATTATGTCTACATCACTCACACTTGATCCAATTACGCAGAATGCTGCTATTACTCCCGAAAACGTGACGCCTTACCAAGTAATTACTTTATTACTTGATGGTGCGCTTGAGCGTATTGATCAGGCGATTAATCGTATATCCGATGGTGATATCGATGAAGCGGCTATCATGGTGCAAAAAGCGATAGGTATTGTTGGTGGTTTACGCGATAGCCTTAATCTCGATGAAGGTGGAGATATTGCAGGAAACCTCGATGCATTATATGAATACATTGTAAATCGACTAGAGTCGATAGACAATACAAGTCCTTTGAAAACATTGGAAGAAGTTAAAAATTTATTGCAAGAAATATATACCGGGTGGGATGGTATTGCGACATCAATTACCGAATAGTTTTTTAATCTATTATTTTAAGGCCTGCCAGAAAATCACTTACAGTAATAGATACTAGAGACTATATGAAAACCATGCAGAGAATATGTGTCCAATAACATTAAAGTTTGTCGCTATTTTGCCGTTATCTTAAGTAATGCAATAAATTACTTAGGTTATCAAAATGGTTGTTGTTCCAGAATCGCAAATGATATTGATGCGCAAGCGCCGTGAACTAAAGCAGTTAATCGCAGATCATCGATGGGATGATATTCTAAGAATCGAGCGAGAGCTTTTTTCTGATATATCATTAGCCGTTCAAGACCCTCAGCGCTCTCCTAAAGAGTTACTAGCTGAGTTAAGTGGTGTGATTCGTTTATACAAAGAATTATCTGTTGCTTGTAAGCAATATAGTCAAACACTGGGCTAACTATCTCGATAAACCGAGAGTTAGGCTCATGATTTTGTACCTACAGTCTATCTTCCGGAAATTTCCCTTGTAATCGGTAGGCGAAGGCAATAATTTGCGCTATCGCGATGTAAAGGTTTTCGGGAATTTCATCTCCCAATTCTAATGTCATTAAAAGCTCAAGTAATGGTTTATTTTCACAGAGTGTGACGCCATGTGTTTGAGCGATATCTATAATTTCTTGCGCGGTGTGGCCTTCGCCTTTGGCGGTAATCGTTGGGGTACTCTCGCCATCATAAAACAATGCAACGGCTTGTCGTAAATCATCCTCGCTAATTGCTGAGTCTGCTGATGTGTGTTGGTAATTGGGCATAAGGCGTGATTATTCCTATGTCTTTATGTCAATTAAGTGGTAATCCAATGACATTTCTTGATTGGGTGGCTTACCATTAATGCATAATAATTCGTCAACCTGTAATCCATTGGCGCGTAAAGTGTCACGTAATGTATTTAGTTGCTGTTTAGCTTGCTGACACAACGATAGGGATTCGCTCCACAGTGTTGCAGATACCGTATCTTCAATAATAGTGAGCTGGCTATGTAAGGTATGCGTGGGTATTTTATGGGTATCTGAAATAGCATAGGGTGGCAGGTTTTTTTCAAAAAGCGGCTGCGTCGGTAAATCAAAAGACATAAATACTTGCCAGCGGCGCGTGACTTTTTTTTCTTCCTGCTCACTGGATTCTTTTTGGGCGGTAGAGTGATGCTCTTCTTCTCTAATGCTGATTTGTAATGGCAGCGCATATTCACCCCACCGTAAAGCAATGTCGGTCGTAAAAGGTGGTGCTTTGCTAGTGTAATGCTGGCTCATATCATCCGTTAATGATGCGCCAACACCCAGAGAACGTAACTGATTAAGATGTATCTTTTCTTGCACTCCCTTAATCATTTGCTCGATACCTTTTGCCACGACATCACGTGCTTTTTTGGCTTCTCCTTGTGTCGCTGGCGATACTTTAATACCCAATAATTGCATGAGCGTCGCCAATTGTTGTGTGATGTTGTCTGCACTAGGCTTTGCAGATACCGGCATAGTCGTCGTTTGTTGCACCCATAAACTAATAATCTGATCGAAAGCCGTTTTACTTAATGTGCCATCATTTTTTTGACTTTCTTGCGGAAGAGATTGTAATAATTGGCCAAGAATATTTCTTATGTCATGAGCAATACTTTGCCCTTGCTGTAATGTATTTTCGGCCAGCACACCACTGTGTTGAAGTGCAGCTTTGATTTGGTTCGCAGACTGTAATTGTGAAGGCTGATAGGCATGAGTGTTGAGCTGTTGTAGTACTTGCTGAGTATTGGGAAGCAATAGCGCATGCTGAACGGCTTGTGGCAGATTGCCAATGGCTTTGCCAATAGTTAATAAGGTATGTAATGACTGTTGTTGTGGCAACGCTTGCTTAATGCTCTCAGCAATAATAGGTCTAACACTCGATATTTCCGGTTTAACGACAATATTTCCCTGCTTATTCAGCATTAATTCTACTTGGTCACCAATTTTTAATGCCGTTGAGCTGACCGTTGTTAGCAGTGGCTGCAGCAAAGCAGAAGACGATGTATTAGGTGTGGCAGAAGCTGAGGCGGAACCCGCATTTATCGTAAACGCAGCACTCAGTTTGACAAGGTATAACGGAGTATTTGTTGAGCCTGTTATTGATGTCCCTTGAGTCGGTGCCGCTGAGGATAATTGTGCCGCCACCGTTGGGTTAATTTTCGCGAGTAATTGTTGTGCCGATTTATCGAGAGGCTGGCTACTGCTCACGCGTGCCTGAATAGAACTTTGCTCATTAAGTTGCTTAACCAGTGCGGTTATCTTGTCAGAGGCGCTTGTATTAGCCGTATTATTGACTGGGGAAGTAGAGGTGGCTGCCTGAGTGCTATTCGGTTGTGAAGATGCGGGGGACGCCGTCGTTTTGCTATACGTATTTTTCCCGGCAGCATCTGTCCCTGTATTAACAGGGCTGGGTGACGATGGTTTGGGTGAAATATGTCCGACCACAGTTGTTGAGGTTCCTATTCTTCGTTTTTAGCAATAGAGCTTAAAATATAGCAGGGGATGGAAGCACTCCTTTAAGCATAGCAAGTTCTGTTCATTTCTGTAGAATAACGGCCTTCAATTATGGAACCTCTGATCAGAGATTTCTTATGTTTAGCAAGTCGTCCTACAACGGATAGTTATGCCGAATTCATCTCCACATCGCCCATCAAATGGCTCATTATCGAATAATGCTTATTTGACGCTTTCACAACTACGTTGTCGTCGTGATGATCGTGAGTTGTTTAGCGATATTAATTACACCGTCGACCTTGGTGATATTGTGCAAATAACGGGGCAAAATGGCACAGGTAAAACCACACTGTTACGCGCAATTATGGGCCTGATGCCGGATTATGACGGTGATATTTTATGGCAAGGGAAAAACATTAATGATGTGCGTTACGACTTCACGCAACAGTTGCTGTTTATCGGGCATTTAGCGGGTATTAAAAAAAGCCTAACACCGCGTGAAAACTTATATTTTTTAAGCCATTTACAGGGAGCGGTTGACGCAGAGCGCATTGATTATGCATTGGAGCAGGTAGGTTTGTATGGCTATGAAGATACGTTAGGGCACCAGCTATCAGCAGGCCAATACCGTCGCGTGGCTCTCGCGCGTTTATATATTAGTCAGGCATCAATTTGGGTATTAGATGAACCTTATACTGCGCTTGATAGTGAAGCGGTTGCACGTTTAGAAGCCTTGTTTATTGCTCATGCACAGCAAGGTGGATGCGTTCTTTTTACGAGCCATCAACCTCCATCTATTAAGTCGTTACGTGTTTTACCCTTGGCGGATTATCCTGCAAATTCAAGAAGCGGTGAAAGCAGTGAGTAACGCGTTGAAGCCCGTGTCGGCTCAAGCAGAAACCCCAACATTAACTGCGTCGTTAGGCGGCGCATTGTTCGCGGTATTTCGCCGTGAGCTGCGCATAAGTTTTCGCCAGCAAAGCGATATGCTCAACCCTGTTTTATTCTTCTTAATGGTAGTGACCATGATACCCTTAGGTATTGCTCCGCAGGCCTCTATATTGTCTGCTTTAGCTCCTGGGATACTATGGGTGATTGCTTTACTGGCTTGTTTATTGTCACTCGATGGTTTGTTTCGAAGTGATTATGAGGATGGCACGCTGGAGCAGTGTGTACTCAGTGCTCAACCGCTGTATTTTATTGTGCTCGTGAAAGTACTTGCACATTGGTTAACCACAGGGTTACCGCTTACTCTTGTTGCGCCTTTATTGGGTGTTTTATTGGCACTGCCCAGCGATGGTTTTCTTCCTTTGTGGTTGTCATTACTGCTGGGGACAGCAACGCTCAGTTTTATAGGTGCTATCGGCGCGGCTTTGACGGTGTCTCTGCGCAGGGGCGGATTATTACTTTCATTAATTATTATGCCTTTATACATGCCGGTATTAATTTTCGGTGCAAGTACGGTTCGGTATGCGGTAGATGGTATTAATTACAGTAGTCCATTGGCCGTGTTGGGTGTTTTTTTGGCATTAGCACTGGTGCTAGCGCCTTTAGCTATTACTGGTGCATTACGGATGAGTTTAGAAGAATCATAAGGCTTTTACGCTACGGCTCTTTAGCCCAGAATGTACCACAGGAAATACAACATAAAATATATCGCAGGAGATAAACTTGGATTGGCAGTGGTTTCATCGCTTAGGTTCGCCCCGTTGGTTTTATGAAAAAACCGATCGTTGGATGCCTTGGATATTGGTATGTAGCCTTTTACTATTAGTCGTTGGTACCGTGTGGGGCTTAGGTTTTGCGCCTATTGATAGTAAGCAAGGTAATAGTTATCGAATTATTTATATCCATGTGCCTGCTGCTTTTTTAGCATTGGCAGGTTATTACGTGATGGCTATAGCGGGTGCAGTAGGGCTTATTTGGCAAATGAAGCTGTCGTATCAAGTTATGCGGTCAGCGGCTATTATTGGTGCTGTATTAACGTTTTTATCACTACTAACCGGTGCCTTGTGGGGCAAGCCGACATGGGGTACATGGTGGGTGTGGGATGCGCGCATTACGTCAATGCTGATATTGCTCTTTCTCTATCTGGGTATTATTGCCTTACAAGGGGCTTATCAACGCCAGGCAACCGCCAATAAAGCCTGCGCTATTCTTGCTTTAGTCGGTACAATTAATATCCCTATCATCTATAAATCTGTCGATTGGTGGTTTACCTTGCACCAGCCTGCCACGCTAAAACTCGTCGGTGAGTCGAGTATTGATCCGTCAATGGCTTACCCATTGTTGATCATGATTGCGGGCTTTTACGGCTTATATAGTTGGCTGCTAATGCATTGGACACGACTAGGTATTATTGATACTGAATACAAAACACGTTGGGTACAAGCCATGCTTGCAGCGAGGGCGAAATAGATGCTATTTCAATTCGACTCACTAATGGACTTTTTAACGATGGATGGTCACGGTATTTATGTGTGGCTGAGTTATGCGGTAACAGGTATTGCCTTACTCTTGCTTGCAGTTTCACCCACGATTCAGCAACGCCGGTTTATCATCCAACAAAAACGCCAACAGCGTATAGAAGAGGGTGCTGTCAGACGACAGCAACAGAGCGCACTGGATACGTCGTTAAAAGAAGATACCTCAGAAAACACACGTTAACGCTGCCTCCATATTTTATTAGCTTATTGTTAATACGACTCTTTTAATACGACAGCCTAAGGAATTATTGAGAATTATTATGCACCCTGTCCGTAAACAACGATTGTTCATTGTGCTTTTTATTGTTATTTTTTCCAGCATTGCCATTCTGCTAATGACCTATGCATTGCGAGAAAACATCAACCTTTTTTACCCACCCACTAAAATCGTCGCCGGAGAAGTACCTGCGGGTGCAAAAATTCGTGGGGGCGGCTGTGTCTTAGCGGGTAGTGTCGTTCGATCAACAGAGAGTTTAGAAACGCGCTTTATCTTGACCGACGGTGTTGCTCAGATAGAGGTGACTTACACGGGTATTTTACCCGACTTATTTGCAGAAGGTGAGGCTGCCGTTGTCAATGGCGTGCTTAATGAAGCGGGTGTTTTTGAGGCAACAGAAGTACTCGCTAAGCATGATGAGGCGTATATGCCACCTGAAGTCGCTGAAGCAATGGCGCTTGCTAGTGAAGAAAGTGGTACCGAGCATCAGGCAAGCTGCGAAAAAATATAAACATAGAGTTGAATTAAGAAAGCTCTGAACAAGTCATTTCGGTGAAAACCGGAATCCAATAAACGTTTGTATAATAGGTATACCGATTTACGTTTGGTATAACGAAGGAGCTAAATCCAGAGCTTCTTCAACGAGCTCTACCTAATTGACAAACATCCAGATAAGAAAAAACGTATGTTCCCAGAAGTTGGTCATGTCGCATTAATACTTTCCTTGTGCCTGTATATTTGTTTAGCCGTTATTCCTCTCGTGGGGGTACAGTTAAATAATACGTTGTTAATGAATACCAGTCGTCCTTTGGCATTTGGTGGCTTTACCTTTATTTTTATTAGCTTTTTGTGTTTGGTACAGGCGTTTTTGGTCGATGATTTTAGCGTGGCTTATGTCGCTAATCACTCTACGACACTCTTGCCAGAGATTTATAAAGTGAGTGCAGTCTGGGGAGGCCATGAAGGCTCATTATTATTATGGGTATTGATTTTGGCGGGGTGGACATTTGCCGTGAGTGTGTTTAGCCGTCACTTACCTATCGATATGCTCGCACGGGTATTAGCGGTAATGGGCATGATCGGTATTGGTTTTTTGTTATTTACATTGCTGACATCAAATCCCTTTGAACGTATATTGCCATTTCCGCCAACAGAAGGGTCAGACCTTAATCCTTTATTACAAGATCCCGGGCTTATTATTCATCCACCGATGCTGTACATGGGCTATGTAGGATTTTCTGTGGTGTTTGCCTTTGCAATTGCGGCATTGATGTCAGGTCGTTTAGATAGCGCATGGGCTCGTTGGTCTCGGCCTTGGACAACCGTTGCGTGGTCTTTTCTAACCGCAGGGATTGCCTTAGGCAGTTGGTGGGCATATTACGAGTTAGGGTGGGGAGGCTGGTGGTTTTGGGATCCGGTAGAAAACGCCTCATTTATGCCTTGGTTGGTAGGTACAGCGTTGATTCACTCTTTAGCGGTCACAGAAAAACGTGGCGTCTTTAAAAGTTGGACAATTTTACTCGCTATTTTTGCATTTTCTCTTAGTTTGCTGGGCACGTTTCTTGTTCGCTCAGGTGTTTTAACCTCTGTGCACGCATTTGCCAATGATCCCGAACGCGGCGCGTTTATTTTGGTGTTTCTCTTGCTCGTTGTTGGAGGGTCGTTACTACTTTATGCACTGCGTGCGCCGGCAGTTAAAAGCACAACATCTTTTGATTGGTTATCACGAGAGCTATTCCTTTTAGGGAATAACATCATCTTAGTGGTTATCATGTTAACCGTATTACTGGGAACGCTTTACCCGCTCTTCTCTGATGCCTTAGGCTGGGGTAAATTATCGGTGGGGCCGCCTTATTTTAATGCCTTTTTTGTCCCGCTTATGGGCTTCTTATGCGTACTTATTGGGATTGGCCCTCTCACGTTGTGGAAAAAAACCAACCGAGATAAACTCTTAACAGCGCTCAAACATCCTCTGTTTGGCAGTATCGCTTTAGGCTTATTATTCCCTTTGGTATACGGTGATTCTTATTCTTTCTTTGCTGCGCTAACCGTCTCTTTGGCGCTATGGATTGTATTGACATTAGCCGTCGATATACGCCAAAAAATCCGTAATGCTTCGTCTATTCCGGCGGGCTTATCTCGTCTAACACGTAGCTACTATGGCATGGTAGTCGCACATATCGGTGTAGCGGTAACAGTATTGGGGGCTTGCCTAAACACTATTTACAGCGATCAACAAGATGTAAGAATGGAAGAAGGGGAACGCTTTAGTGCTGGACGTTATGAATATCATTTAGTGGCCATAAAAAATGTGAGAGGCCCTAATTATGATGCACAACAAGGGCAGCTTGATGTTTATAAAGACGGTAAGTTAACTAGCCGCTTGTTGCCTGAAAAACGCCAATATTTTTCGGGTGGTAATATCATGACGGAAGCGGGTATCGACTCCGGTTTTTTTGGTGATATTTATGTAGCGTTAGGTGAATCCTTAGGAGAAACCCCAGAAGGTAAAGCGGTATGGGCCGTCCGTTTACACGACAAGCCTTTTGTTCCTTGGATATGGATCGGTTCAATCTTAATGAGCTTTGGCGGTTTATTAGCGATTAGTGACAAACGTTATCGTTTAAAACGTCAGCCATCTTCTGTATCGGTTAAACAGCCATCAAATGAAATAGAATAAGATGAAAAAACGCCTGCAATTATTTTTACCCTTAGCTATTTTCTTGGTCTTGGTGGGTTTCTTTTGGCGAGGCCTATCACTAGACCCCAATGCTATGCCTTCGGCGCTTATTGATAAATCATTCCCCGTCTTTAGCCTGAAGCGTTTACAAGACGAGCAGCTTATTTACCGTGATAGTTTATTAGGCGAAGTGAATTTGGTTAATGTATGGGCGACATGGTGTGTGGCCTGTAAATACGAACATCCTGTACTTAATCAGCTAGCAGAGCAAGGGATTAATATTGTTGGTATTAACTACAAAGACAATAATCCAGCCGCGCTTAAATGGTTAGATACCTTGGGTAACCCTTACCGCTTTAACATTGTTGACCCTCTAGGAAGTTTAGGGGTAGATCTTGGCGTTTTTGGTGCGCCAGAAACTTATGTGGTCGATAAGCAGGGAATTATTCGTTATAAGCACGTGGGTATTGTTGATCTGCAAGTTTGGACAGAAACGCTACAGCCAATTTATGACCAATATGATCGCCAATAAATAGCACCAAATTTCTGAGTAGGGGTTTTCAAAACACCACTAGGCGTAAAGCTGGAAAGCACAATGAAGGGCGTGGGCAATTGAATAACCAAAAACGATTTATGAATGGTCTAACGATTTTTCTGTGAACACATTAAAAAGTAAACTCAATACTTGCCTTGCTTCTGAAAACTTTTCTGAAGCAGGTATACTCTGTGACCAATTACTGTCTGTAGAGCCAAACAATACTTATCTTCATGCTGTAAAAGGCTGGTGCTTATATCAGCAAGGTGATATTGAATCCGCAGCAACCATTATTGATCAAGCGGTTCAACAGGTACCTTCAAATCTAGATGTCGTCACACTTGCGTTTACATACTATATGCATTCGGTGAATTATGAACAGTTAGTACGTACGGCATATCATTGTATGGCTTTCCATCCTGATGATTCACGTAGTTGGCATCGTTTGGGGACGGCGCATTTTTATCTCGGTGAGTTAACGTCTTCGGTGATTGCTTTTCGTCGATCATTATCAACACGATACACGGCTAAGTCAGATTTTGGTTTAAGCCAGCCTTTATTGTGTCTTGAGCAGTACGAAGAAGGTTTTGCTTGTTATGAAAAGCGCTTTGAAGCCAATCCTTCAATTAATTGGATACAGTCAGAAAAATTACCGATGCCTCAATGGCGAGGAGAATCACTAAAAGACAAACAGTTACTCGTGTGGAGCGAACAAGGCTTAGGCGATACTATTCAATTTGCTCAATTATTGACGTTATTATCTTCTGAATGCGTATTAATTGATGTGATATTACGACCTGAGCATGCCGCTTTATACGGTGTTTTATCCACAGTAAAAGTAATTAACAATATTAGCATTGTTAGAAATAAAACAGTGCAGTTGCATCGACGTTATGATTACCACTCACCGGTTATGAGTCTGCTGGGGGCGATGAAGATTCGGCCAGACACGCCTTTACTGAACCAGCCTTATATGCTGGTGCCTATTTCCCATAGAAAAAAATGGGCGTTACCAAACCTAAGTAAAAAACGTATCGGTATTGTATGGAGCACTTCAATTACAAGTGTTTTACGAAAAAGTGATCCTATGCATACGGCAGAAAAAGAAAAGAAGTCACTTCAACTTCATCAGTTACAACGCATTTTACAACAGAAGAATGCGATATTCTTTCCGTTGCAAATAAATATAAGTGATGAAGAAAAACAGGAACTTTCCGCTTATGATGTGGATTATTCCATTGAGAAAGCAGAAAATTTTTCAGATACGGCGGGTATTATTTCAGCAATGGATATCGTCATCAGTATTGATACCGCCGTTGCACATTTAGCCGGTGCCATGGGAAAGCCAACGATGACCTTATTACATTATGACTGTGATTGGCGTTGGCAACGTAATAGAGAAGAGACCCCTTGGTACTCTACAATGACACTATACCGGCAGACAACACGTAATAATTGGGAACATGCAGTCAGCCACCTCAATAAACAGCTTAGTGATTATTTATCTTAGCGTGTGTGGCACCGGTACTTACAGACTAAATTACAGCCAGTATGACATTTAGTCGTTTCTAAGAACCATCACTGAACAGTGAGCTTTTCGAGAAACTTGATAAGTGGTGCCTCCAAAAAACATACTCTTTAATGTGCCGCGACCTTGAGAGCCCATAATAATTAAGTTGGAGCGTTTCCCTTTTGCTGTAGTAATAATAACGTTGCTAGGGTTACCCTTAAGGATTTCAGTGTCAATAACAGCTTTCTTTTTGGCGGCTTCGTCTTCAAATATTTTTTTGAATCGAGTCATCTCCACTAGCGCTGACTTTGCCATCATTCTATCGACTTCATTGTCAGGTGAATCGGGTAAAGCGCTTTTTTCTGAGCCTTCATAAACACTTAATAGTGTAATAGAGTCTGCTTTATCACCAAAATATTCTAAAGCCGTAGACATTGCTATTTCTGAGCTAGCAGAAAAATCGACAGGTACGAGTATGTGTTTTATGGATTCGGTCATATTTCCCCCAATGAATAACGATTAACCACATTATAAATGTAGCTCAAATCAGTTAAGCGTCAAGCCTGAAATAAGTAAAAAATTGACAAAAACTATTGTAACGCAGCAGAAAGAAGAGTTTTTGTATAGGGGTGAGAAGGGGTGTTTAAGACGGTATCTGCATCCCCTTGCTCTACAATTTTACCGTTTTTAATAACAATAATTTGATGGCTAAGGGCCTTAACGACACTAATGTCATGACTAATAAATACGTAACTCAGTTTGCGTGTTTTTTGTAATTTACGCAGTAATTCAATCACCTGCATTTGTACGGTTCGATCTAACGCTGATGTGGGTTCATCTAAAAAGAGTAGACGAGGGTTTACAATTAATGCCCGGGCAATAGAGATTCGCTGGCGCTGACCTCCGGAAAATTCATGGGGATAGCGGTGTCTCATCTCAGGTTCTAGGCCAACTTCCTGCATAATGGCTATCACCGCTTGATCAATCTGAGACTCATCCATATTGCGTTGAAGATGCAAGCCTTCACTGATGATTTGCTGCACACTCATTCGTGGGCTAAGGCTAGAAAACGGATCTTGAAACACAATCTGCATTTCACAACGGTAAGGTTTAAACGCTTTTTCGCTTAATGATGAAATATTTATATCATTATAATTAATGCTACCTTCGGACTGTACTAAACGCAGTACAGCCAGTGCTAAGGTTGATTTTCCTGAACCGCTTTCGCCTAATACACCGAGTGTTGCGCCTTCATATAGTTCAATATCAACGTGATTTAGTGCATGAAAAAAGTTTTTGCATCGACCAAATAATGGTTTAGATAGTGGAAAGGAAACCTGTAAATCCCTCGTGCACAGTAAAGGTGAAGATGTGTCATTATCTTCAAGCTGTACAGGCTGCCCACTAGGCTCACTATTAATAAGCTGCTTTGTATAGTCATGCTCTGGGTGATTAAGAATATGTAGCGTATTACCTTGCTCAACAATTTCGCCTTGTTTCATTACATAAACATGGTCGGCCATATACTTTACGACACCGAGGTCATGCGTAATTAATAGCAAACCCATTTCATATTTTTTTTGTAGCTGTTTGAGAAGGTCTAAAATATCCTTTTGTACGGTGACATCAAGCGCAGTTGTCGGCTCATCGGCAATCAGTAATTGTGGACGGTTGGCCAATGCCATTGCAATCATGACACGTTGCCGTTGCCCACCCGATAATTCATGAGGGTAGGCGTTCATTTTTGATTCCGGGTTAGGTATTTTGACTTGTTTTAGTAGTGTAATGACTTGTTCATGTAATATTTTTTTACTGAGTTTTACTAATACTTGTTGTTTATCGTTAACCTGATGAACGTGCAACACTTCGCTAATTTGTTGCTCAACGGTGTGTAGTGGGTTAAGTGCACTCATGGGCTCTTGAAAGATCATACCAATGCGGTTACCACGAATATGTGTCATCTTTGTGAGTGGCAAGCTTAGTAAATCACATTGATCAAAGACGATGTTTCCCGAAGGATGAAACGCACAGGGGTAGGGTAGTAGGCGCATAATTGCATGGGCAGTCAGAGACTTTCCAGAGCCTGATTCACCAACTAATGCAACAGTTTGATGATGACGAACCTGTAAATCGACAGATTTAACAATGTGAGTATCGACAGCTCCTTGGCGAAAAGAGATCGACAGATCTTGTATATTGAGTAGCGTATTCATTATGTTAAACATTATTGTGAGAGTAGACGAGGGTCAAAAGCATCACGCACGCCCTCACCGATAAATACTAATAGTGTGAGCATGCTAGATAATACGAGAAATGCGGTAATAGAGAGCCAAGGTGCATGCAAGTTTCCCTTTCCTTGAGACATAAGCTCGCCGAGTGATGCTGAACCAGCAGGTAAGCCAAAACCTAAAAAATCGAGGGATGTCAGTGTGGTAATGGCGCCCGTTAAAATAAACGGTAGCATTGTCATGGTAGCAACCATGGCATTAGGTAGAATATGGCGATACATAATCGTTCGATGATTAACGCCTAGCGCTTTAGCGGCTCGAACATAGTCGAGATTACGACCACGAAGAAACTCGGCACGTACAACATCCACAAGCCCTGTCCAGCTAAATAACAGCATGACGGCAAGTAACCACCAAAAGTTTGGTGTGATAATACTGGCTAAAATAATTAATACAAATAGCTGCGGTAAACCACCCCATATTTCCAATAATCGCTGACCATATAAATCAATATTGCCACCGTAGTAGCCCTGTATGGCTCCGACAGCAACCCCAATGATACTGCTGCCTATCGTTAACGCCAAAGCAAATAAAATTGAGATACGAAAGCCATAGAGCACGCGTGCAAATACATCTCGAGCCTGATCGTCGGTGCCTAGCAAATTATCGGATGTGGGGGGAGAGGGCGCTGGTTGAGGTAAATCGGCAATATGAGTATCGAAACTAAAACGTACCGGAGGCCAAATTAACCAACCTTTCGCTTCAATAAGCTCTACGATGTAAGGATCGCTGTAATCAGCCTCCGTATCAAAGTCACCATCAAACGTTGTTTCTGTGTAATCAATAACAACCGGGAAATATATGCCGCCATCATAACTAACAAATAGTGGTTTATTGTTAGCAATAAATTCTGCAAAGAGACTAATGATAAAGACAACTAAAAAAATCCACAGACTCCACGCTGCTCGTTTATTTTGAAAAAAAGTATCAATGCGTCGTTGGTTAATCGGTGATCTTTGTTGGCGGGAAAAAAACATTAGACTTGCCTATTTTCAAAATCAATACGTGGGTCTATCACCACGTAGAGTAAATCAGATACCAGTTTAATGACTAGTCCGCATAAGGTGAAAATAAACAAAGTTCCAAAAATTACAGGGTAATTGCGATTGAGTACGGATTCAAAGCCTAGTAAACCTAAACCATCAAGAGAAAAAATCACTTCAATCAATAATGAGCCAGTGACAAAAATGCCAAAGAAAGCGGCAGGGAAACCGGAGATAATAATGAGCATGGCATTACGGAACACATGCTTGTATAACACCTGTTTTTCGGTAAGGCCTTTGGCTTTGGCGGTGGTAACATATTGTTTGTTGATTTCGTCTAAAAATGAATTTTTAGTCAGTAAAGTGAGTGTCGCAAAGCCACCAATGGTATAAGCCGTTAAAGGCAAGGCCAGATGCCAAAAATAGTCTTTTATTTGCTCAAACCATGTGAGTTCATCAAAATTAGAGGAGGTTAGCCCTCGCAATGGAAACCAATCAAAAAAGCTGCCACCTGCAAACAGTACAATCAACAATAAACCCAATAAAAAACTCGGTATAGCACTAGCAACGACAACAACAAAGCTCGTCCAGACATCAAAGCGACTACCATGCGAAACCGCCTTATAAATACCCATCGGAATAGAAATAAGATAAATGAGTAATGTGCTCCATAAACCCAAAGAAATGGTGACGGGCATTTTTTCTAATATTAAATCAGTGACTGATTTGTTATGAAAAAAACTCTCCCCAAAGTCAAAAGTGGCATAGCTAATAACCATGTCAAAAAAACGTTCGTAGGCGGGTTTATCAAAACCGTAAAGTTTTTCGATATCAGCAATGATTTCGGGCGGCAAGCCTTGTGCGCCCCGATAATCAGATGGGCTACTATTGTTATGACTTGGGTTACTTTCAAAACTGCCACTACTACCACTTGTACGATCAGTATTGCTCGTATTGTGCCCCTGAATAGTTGCAATCATTTGCTCAACAGGGCCACCGGGTGCGGCTTGTATGATTAAAAAGTTAAGCAATAAAATGCCGAATAGGGTAGGTACAATTAATAATAAGCGACGAAGTATGTAAGCGCCCATATCTTATACTCTATTTAGCGGCTGGTTTTTCAGCATCATGCCACCAGGTATGAATACCTGTCGTGTAGTAACGATCGTAAGCTGGTGGTACCTCTGGAATACCAAATTTATTCCAATACACTAAACGATTACTATCATTGAACCATTGGGGGATAACATAGTGATGATGCAGTAATACACGATCTAAGGCGCGAGTGATGGTAACAAGAGACGCTCTGTCTTTTGCGTTGATTAATTGCTTAACAAGAGCATCGACGACAGGATTTTTAATGCCGATTAGATTGCCACTGCCTTCTATGTCGGCTGCTTCTGAACCCCATAAATTATTTTGTTCATTACCCGGAGATTCGCTTTGTGCAAAAACCTGCACGAGCATATCAAAATCGAAGCTTCGACTTCGATTGATGTATTGAGAGGTATCGACTAAACGAATGCTAGCAGTAATCCCTAAGCGCGATAAATTTTTAATCAATGGATTGATAATTCGCTCGAAGCTCGGAGAGACCAATAAAATTTCAAAGGTAATGGCTTCACCATTACGATTATATAACTGATTATCTTTAACCGAATAGCCCGCAGCATCTAAGATTTTTTTAGCGGTTCTTAACCCTTTGCGGTTACGCCCGCTACCGTCGGTAACAGGTAGGGTATAAGGCGTTGTAAATATCGATTCAGGTAGCTGATCTTTGAAAGGCAAAAGTAAAGCCAATTCATCCCCCTTGGGTAAAGCGCTAGATGCGAGCTCACTATTAGAAAAATAACTAGTAGAACGTTGATAGGCTCCATAAAATAATGTTTGATTAGACCATTCAAAATCAAAAGCGTAAGCCATTGCTTTACGTAATTCTATATCTTTAAAAATAGACTTTCGCGTATTAAAAACAAACGCTTGCATACCGCTATTGGCGCGATGATGCACTTCTTTTTTCACTAAACGTTGCTCTTTTATGGCGGGAATATCATAAGCCGTTGCCCAAAACTTTGAGCTGTTTTCCCAGCGATAATCATATTCATTGGCTTTAAGGGCTTCAATAGCGACATTGGCATCTCGGTAATAATCCACGCTGATCTCATCAAAATTATATAGTCCATTGTTTACCGGTAAATCTTTGGCCCAATAATTTTCTTGTCGTGAATACGTGATGTTTCTTCCTGCGTCAATATTCTTTACGGTATAGGGGCCACTGCCTAAAGGTGTCGTTAGCGCAGCTTCATCAAAGTTTTTATCTTTCCAAAAGTGCTGAGGCAGTACGGGAAGTTGCCCTGCAATCAAAGGCAGTTCTTTATTGTGACTATTTTTAAAGGTGAACTTAACGGATTGAGCATTGATCGCGGTGACACTTTCGATATCAGCATAATAAAATTTATAACGAGGGCTACCTTGGCTAATTAAGAGATTAAAAGTGAACTCAACATCACCTGCGGTTACTGGCTGACCATCATTAAAGCGAGCATTGGGATGTAAATGAAAAATCGCCCAACTACGATCTTTAGGGTACTCAATCGATTGGGCAAGTAAACCATATTGAGTGAAAGGTTCATCCGCAGCACTCACCATAAGCGTATCGTAAAGTAACCCTAAATGATCAGCGGGATTACCTTTTGCAATAAAGCCGTTCAGGCTATCAAATGTGCCTGTGCCATATAATCGTAGCTTTCCTCCTTTTTTGGCTTTAGGAGAGGTATATTCAAAACGTAAAAAATCAGCAGGATATTTAGCGTTACCGTGCATAGCAATAGCATGGCTTTTTATCGTATCGATGTTGCCCGAATTTTCTGGATTTGAATTAGAGGCTGCCGCTAAAGGAAGTCGTAGGATAAAAACACTTAGTAAGAAAATGGCTAAAAGAAAGTGATAAAAAAATCGGTGATAATGTGGTGCCAGAATCCTAAATGTCACAATGTTGCCTTATTGAGTTATGTTTTTATAAGTAGACCTAGAGTAAGAATCTTCGGGCGCGTCGTCAATAGCTTTCAAGGTCAAATCCCCATTCATTTACAACGCTCGATACAACTGTAGTGGCAATTATAAGCAATGAGTTTGATGTGCTAATCATGAGACGCTATAAAGAGAACGATTTAAGTTGGAGACTGGCTGGAGATAATATGGCGTACCACCCCCGTGTATCCCAGTCACCGAGCACCACTCTTAGGGCGGATTGATTATCAAAGCTCATGTGATGGGTATCTGGCCGGTGGGTATGGCCATGAATAAAATGATTGACCTGATGTTCCTTCATGGCATTAACCACTTCAGCAGGTGTGACATCTAAAATATCATTGGCTTTCAAGCTGGTCATTTCTTGGCTTGTTTTACGTAAGGATTGGGCATATTCGCGTCGTTCTGCCAGCGATAACGATAAGACTTTTTGTTGCCACTCAGGTTGACGTGTCATTTGCCGAAAAGCCATGTAATCACTGTCTTTTGTGCAAAGGCTATCGCCATGCATTAGCAGATAAGGTGTATCAGTGTAGGTAATCACCGTTGGGTCAGAGAGTAGGGTAAGGTTAGCCTCTTTGGCAAAGCGCTCGCCTAGTAAGAAATCACGATTGCCGTGCATCAAAAAAACCGGCGTATCCTGTGAATACTGGTGTAATCGTTGAATAACCTCTTGGTACATAGGGGTGTCGTCGTCATCCCCTAGCCATGCTTCAAAAAAATCTCCTAGTATATAGAGTGCTTCGATGCCTTGTGCTTGATGTGACAAAAATCGATAAAAAGCCTGAGTAATATCGGGTCTAGAAGGGTGTAGATGAAGGTCTGAAATAAATAATATGCTCATATAAGAGCCGCTTGATGAGTGAGTACGTGAAATGTTAAAGCCAGTAGCGCGAAAGATAAGTGTCGCTCCGCATGACAGAGCGACATTTTATGTAAAAAGTTACGAATTGTTCTCTTCTTTACTATTAACGGTAACGGTATTAATAATAACAGACTCAACGGGTACATCTTGGTGCATACCGCTAGCGCTTGTTTTTACCGCTTTTATTTTATCGACAACATCCGTACCTTCTACCACTTTACCAAATACACAGTAGCCCCAGCCTTGGGTATTTTTAGCCGTATGGTTAAGAAAATCATTATTTTTAACATTAATGAAAAACTGCGAACTCGCGCTATCAGGATCCATTGTTCTTGCCATTGCCAGTGTATACACATCATTTTTTAGGCCATTATCCGCTTCGTTAGCGATCGGCGCTCGGGTTTCCTTTTGATTCATCTCATCATCGAAGCCGCCACCTTGGATCATAAAGTCATTAATTACACGGTGAAAAACCGTGCCTTCATAAAAACCATCTTCCGCGTATTGTTGAAAATTGGCAGCAGAAAGGGGGGCGTTATCAAAATCTAGCTCGATGGTGATATCACCAAAATTTGTGTGTAAGGTAATCATTAATTGATCCTGTTTCCTATAAGTGATGATTAATGGTGTATTCGTTATGATACTTTAACGGTGCTCATTGTACTCTTGTTAATCTAGGTATCATAAAAGTGATGAGTCTTGATCTTAATAATTGAGAGCCAAATCACCTTTCGTGTATATGCCTTACATGGCCTCATCTGTGAATTGATGCTTTTTCATACATTATGGTATGTGAGCCTTAGTAGGGTAACGCTTGAGTGGTTGGCATAAGCCGGCAATTCAAGAAAATAAATAGATTTTAGCCATCATTTTTGTATGTGAGAAGCTAAAGAGGCCGCTATAATACGCGCTTTGTTATTTTTCTTCTACTTCAAAACTTCCGGATATTTTATGACCGCCGATAGCCCCGCTTCGACACCGACATCCTCTTCTTCTGCGATAACTCATCAACCCAAGAATGACGATTCGGCAGATCGTCCACTCAATTTTTTAGAGCAAATTATTCAAAAGAATTTGGAAGATAAGCATATCGATCGGTTAGTGACTCGTTTTCCACCGGAACCGAACGGGTATTTACACATTGGCCATGCTAAATCTATTTGTCTTAATTTTGGCCTAGCCGAAAAATTTGGTGGCGCTTGTCATTTACGATTTGATGATACTAACCCAGCAAAAGAAGACCAAGAATATATCGACGCTATTATAGAAGATGTGAAATGGTTAGGTTATCAGTGGGAAGGGGATATTCGCTTTGCTTCGGCTTATTTTGAGCAATTTTACCAATGGGCTGTTGACCTTATTAAGCAAAGTAAAGCTTACGTTTGTCATTTAACGGCTGAAGAGGCACGAGAATATCGAGGTACGCTGACAGAACCAGGGAAGAATAGTCCTTATCGTGAGCGTACCGTTGAAGAAAATCTTGATGAATTTACCAAGATGCGTGCTGGCGATTATGAAGAAGGCCAGTGTGTGTTGCGCGCAAAAATTGATATGAGCAGCCCTAATATTAATATGCGTGACCCTATAATGTACCGAATACGCAAGCAATCTCATCACCAAACCGGCGACACGTGGTGTATTTATCCCAACTATGATTTTGCACATGGTCAGGAAGATGCCATTGAGGGGGTTACGCATTCAATTTGTACATTAGAATTTGCTGATCACCGACCGCTTTATGAGTGGTTCACGACGCATTTACCGGTTCCTCATTCGCCTAAACAATACGAATTTGGGCGCTTAAACCTCAATTATACGGTGACATCAAAGCGCAAACTTAAACAATTGGTTGATGAAAAGTTTGTTGATGGCTGGGATGATCCACGTATGCCGACCATTGCAGGCTTACGTCGCCGTGGCGTTAATGCAGCGGCGATACGTAAATTTTGTGAGATGATTGGTGTTACAAAATCTGATGGGATAGTGGATGTTGCTATGCTAGAACATGCGATTCGTGATGATTTAGATAAAAATGCGCCGCGCGCTATGTGTGTATTACAACCCTTAAAAGTCGTACTCACCAATTACCCTGAGGATAAAACAGAACAAATGACTGCTCCGGGACATCCGAACCGCGATGATCTTGGTGAACGACAATTGCCATTTAGCCGAGAAATTTATATTGACCAAGAAGATTTTCGAGAAGAAGCTAATAAGCGTTACAAACGCCTAGTTATTGCTAAACGTGTTCGCTTACGTAATGCCTATGTCATAGAAGCGGATATTTGTATAAAAGATGAGCAAGGCAATATCATAGAAGTACATGCCCGCATTATCGAAGGAACACTAGGGCAAAACCCAGACGATGGCATTAAGCCCAAAGGTGTTATTCAATGGGTAGATGCCAAACAGCATGTAAGCTTTGATGTCGCGCTTTATGACCGCCTCTTTACCGATGAAGCACCCGATGCGGGCGATAAGTCGTTTGTTGAGTGCATCAACCCAAATAGCAAGGTCGTTAAGCAGGGCTGTATCGGTGAGCTAGGTTTAAGCAAGACAAATCTAGGGCAGACCTACCAATTTGAGCGAGAGGGTTATTTTTGTCGAGATAGTAAAGCAGAAAAGCTAACATTTAACCGAACTATTGGTTTACGCGACACCTTTGTCGGCTAGCCTTATTACATTATTATTTTCAAACTACGATATTCTATATTTCAAATATTATTATTAATCAAACACTTAAAAGAAAAATATAAAGTAACTTATATGACACTATCACTCTTCAATACTCTCGAGCGCCAAAAAGTCCCTTTTATTCCAATAGAGCCTGGCAAAGTACGCCTCTACGTATGCGGTATGACGGTATACGATTATTGCCATATTGGACATGCTAGAGTTTTAGTATCGTTTGATGTGATTGTGCGTTTTTTACGCTCGCAAGGCTGGGATGTTGAGTATGTACGCAACATTACTGACGTCGACGATAAGATTATTCTTCGTGCAGAGGAAAATGGTGAGGACAGCGCAACACTCGCCCAACGTTTTATTGAAGCAATGCACGAAGATGAGCGCTTACTGAATGTACTTCCCCCTGACCAAGAGCCTCGTGCCACAGAACATATGGGGAACATTATTGCGATGGTGGAAACCTTAATTGCAAAAGGCTATGCCTACGTTGCTTCTAATAATGATGTCTACTACCGCGTCGATCGTTTCGAAGGTTACGGAAAGCTATCTGGTAAAAAACCTGATGAACTGTTAGCTGGTGCCCGCGTTGAAGTTGGCGATATCAAAGAAGACTCGCGTGACTTTGCCCTATGGAAATCCGTGCCAGATGGGGATGATAGCGTATCGTGGACATCTCCTTGGGGTGAGGGGCGACCGGGCTGGCATATCGAGTGTTCAGCAATGAGTAAATCTTGCTTGGGAAATACATTTGACATCCATGGTGGAGGCCCAGATTTACCGTTCCCGCACCATGAAAACGAGATTGCTCAGAGCGAAGCAGCTAATGGTTGTCAGTTCGTTAATTACTGGATGCATGCCGGTGCTGTTAGAGTCGATGGCGAAAAAATGTCTAAATCTCTCGGCAACTTTTTTACTATTCGCGATGTACTAAAAAAGTATCATCCAGAAGTTATTCGTTACCTGATCGTTAACAGCCACTATCGCAGTAGTATTAACTATTCAGAAGATAATCTCATTGAGGCAAAGGCAGGGTTAGATCGCTTTTATCAAACATTAAGACACTATAGCGATGTAGATGCCGCTGACTTATCGACGCTTGTCGGTAGTACTTATTATCAACATTTTACAACAGCAATGAATGATGACTTCAATACACGTATTGCGTTGTCGGGTATGTATGACTTAGTTAAAGTGATTAATACCACCGCATCAGAAAACGGAAAAGCATCGGCTAGTACACTAGTTGCCGAGCTTAAAGCAATGGCTAACATTCTCGGTATTTTACAAGCTGAACCTAATCACTTTTTACAATCCGGGGAATCAAAAGACATTATCGGCTTATCCGTAGATGTTATTGAAACCTTAATTACTCAACGTATTCAAGCCAAAAAAGACAAGCAATATCAACGTGCTGATGAAATTCGTCAACAATTAGATGAACAGGGCATTTTATTAGAGGATTCCCCAGAGGGAACATCATGGCGAAAAAAATAACGTCGATAACTAAAAGGTTTTGAGATTTTTTTGAACATGTTCACTATTGATTCCATTCAGCATAGATTTGAAAACATTCGTTCTAATAAAACATTTGAACTGTTTGTCGTGGCGATCATTATTTTTTCAGCCGTCATGATCGGTGCCAAAACTTATGATGTGCCACCGACAGTAACCAAAGCCGTTGTTTGGTTAGATTGGTTTATCACGTTATTTTTTATGATCGAGATTACCATACGTTTTTTAGGTGAGAAACGTAAGCGGAATTTCTTTAAGAGCGGTTGGAATATTTTTGATACCGTGATTGTCACGGTGAGCCTTATCCCAATCGAAGATAGTGAGCTTGCCGTCGTCGGTCGCTTAATTCGTATATTTCGCGTTCTTCGAATGGTCTCCATTATCCCCGAATTGCGGATGTTACTTAATTCATTGCTTAAAGCGCTGCCTCGACTGGGTTATGTTGCGCTACTCATGTTCATCATTTTTTACATCTATGCCGCTATCGGCGCAACTTTTTTTAAAACCATTAACCCTGTTTTGTGGGGCGACATTAGTGTTAGCTTATTAACATTGTTTAGAGTTATGACATTCGAAGACTGGACGGATGTAATGTACGAAACAATGACGGTTTATGGATATAGTTGGATTTTTTATATCACCTTTATCTTTTTTACCGCTTTCGCATTTCTTAATATGATTATCGGTATTGTTGTTAATGTGCTGGAAGAAGAACAAAAAGAGCAGAGTCGCATCGACGGGGATATTAGCCTAGAAGATGTGCATGAAGAGTTAAAAGCGGTAAGAGCACTACTTGAAAAGCAAGACCAAGCAACTAACCGAACTAGGTCAAGCTTGTAATGCCAAAATATCACATATAAATCAATCAGTGGGGGGCATATCGATATTGAAGTCTACAGAGAACAAAGATGTGTATTCACGCTCATCCTTAGCAAAAGCCTTGGGGTTGTCACTTAAAGAATTAACGCAAGCTATGATAGAAGCTGGTTGGCTTCAGCACGTCGACAGCGAGCAAGCAGAAGCCAAGTGGTTACTGACGTCAAAAGGCGAATTTGAGGGCGGCTTTTATAAAGAAAGTGCAAAGTTTGGTCGCTACATTGTCTGGCCTAAAACGGTATTAACGCACCCGGTTATTATTGAGCTTTCACAAACACAGCTAAACACAACCGCTATTGCTAAAAATTACTCTGTATCCGCAAAAATAATGAATAAGCTATTTGCCGATCTTGGGTGGATTACGGCTTCAGGTAAGGGCTGGACAACAACAAGCGCAGGAATAGAGCAGGGAGCCTCACAGTTAAGCAGTGATTCTACAGGCATACCTTATGTCGTTTGGTCACGAGCTATTCTCAATAACTGTACACTTAAAGAGCATGTAGGCATTTATAAGGCAAATGATGATTATGTGCGTACTTTTTACTTATTTCCCGACAATAAAAAAGACGATACTCAAATATGCTATCAGGCATTGAATGGTTTATTTGTTTATAACAAAGAAGATCTTCTGATCGCCAATTTTTTACATATTCATGGTATTCGTTACACTTATCAAAGAGCAATAAATATATCTACGATAGCTGAGAGCGAGCGTACATCGACTAACTCGACACTTACTACGCACCCTATACTCTGTGACTTTTTTCTACACGATAAACCTATCTGCTTACTTATATCCCGCAACCAAGTATCTCCAGATAAACTATTGCAGCAAATGTCGCGTGAAAAAAAATTACAGCAACTGAATTACATAACTATGGGCCTGCTGGAGAGTGAAATCGAGCATATCGAGACGGTACTTCCCAAGCGTTTATTAGATTTTGGAGTGTCGCTTTATTAGGCTTTATAAAAGATGAATGGAGCGCTACAAAAAAGATGAATAAAATTCATCAGTTAAGTGATTTTTAATCGTTTGAATTTTGACCAGCTAATCTCTATCTTATGACCATCGGCGGAGTAAATCACACTGCCCCCAAACATAGATAGGAAAAATCATGAAAGCATTAATCAGTCAATTCGTCAGCCTCTTCAATCGTGTTGCTCAAAATCGTACTGCAAAAGAATTACTTAATATGAGCGATAGTCGCTTAACTGATATCGGGTTATCTCGATTCAAGCTTGAGCAGGGATCAGCGGGTTATCCGTGGAAATTAGAAGTGAATGCAGTAGTACTTGATTTTGTAGAAGCGAAAAAACTAAAAGTTTCAGATGTACAGATAATCCCACAAAGCCAAGGGCAGGTTGCTGCTTAATACGCTTTAAATCGATATGTTTGGCTTCTAGAGAGCAGGTATAGAAAGGGTCGTTTATTATTATAAACGACCCTTTTTTTATTTATGACTCCATGACCTTGTTGAGAGCATCAACTAGCTCTTCGTCGGTAAATGGCTTGCACAAAAAACCTCTCGCACCATTTTCGATAGCCTCTAAGCCCGTTGTGATATCTGATAGGGCAGAAATAACTAAGACCTTAATATCCTTATCGAGTTTTTCAATGTGTTTTATACACTGAATACCGTCCATTCCTGGCATGGTTAAATCCATAGTAACCAAATCTGGCATAAAATGCGTTGCTTTCTGCAGCGCATCGCGTCCGTTAGAGGCCGTTGCAACAACCTCCATTTTTTGATCATGTTGATAAACGCGCTCAATGCGAGAGCGAATAATATTTGAGTCATCGACAATCATTAATTTCATAAAGAAAACCTACTATACCTATTATTTATTCTGTTATGCCGACGGCGGGAGATAAATGGAAAACTGACAGTATTTTGTAACTTGTTGCTTGATTTTTAAATGTCCACCCATCGCTTTAACCATTTCATAAACGGCGCGAAGACCAACACCTCTACCTGCGTTGATGTCAACATCGGCAGTGGAAAAACCACTACTAAAAATATGTTTATTAATTTGGGTAGATGACCAATTGGCAACATCTGCTTCACTTGCGATTCCTTTGGCAACCAATTTGGCAGCTACTTTTTCTGAATCAATACCTCGGCCATCATCTTTAACATTAATTTCAAGACCGCCATTGGGTAACTCGACTGCACTAATATCAATGCGTCCAGAATCAGGTTTAGCTGCACGTAATCTTTCAGCGGGTAATTCAATACCATGAACAAGACTGTTTTTAATCAGATGCACAAAAACTGCATTGAGCTGTTGTTTACGCTGATCGTTGAGCTGAATTTCGGATAGTCCTGATGTCACCAAGTAGGCTTTTTTCTTGTATTCACCTGCAGTGTCTGAAGCTAATTGTTTGAGGTGTTTCCATTCACTACTTGAGGCGGTAGTAGCACTGCTGTCAGTGTCATTAGTCAGCCCGTACATCTTTTGCGATATCTCAGAAAGGCTTTCTACATACGAAATAAGGTATTCAAGTTGCACCGTTAGCGGTAAAAAGCTCATGCCATCCAGATTATTAATATTTCTAAGCTTTTCTAGTTCATCCTCAAAAATGTGTGCTTTTTCTGTAATAACTTTTAAATCGACAGCGGATGCTTCGCCTTTAATCGTATGGATATGAACAAAAATGTCATTAATTTTTTTGGTGAAATCCTCTTTACTGGTAACTTGATCTTTTAATATTTTATTGATTCTACCCAATGATTTAGTGCTATTGTTCAAGAATAGTTTTAAGGTTGATGAATTGATTTTCATCAATGCAATAAGTGTTTTAACTTGTTCTTCGTTTTTATTTTCGGTGATTTCAAGCTTGTTCTGTAACAATACTTTGTCAGTAATATCTTTCACAGAGACGAGAATATCGCTGATAACGCCACTTTTAGTTACCCGGTAAAAGTTAAAACTCAAATATTTTTCTTGTATCGTCCCATCTAAATTATCGATCTGTACATGCAGCTCTTTTAGTGGATTAAGATCCATAATCAGGCTGGCGACAACTTTAGGGTTAAATAAGGATTTTAAAAATAGATCGATATTTTTAACATCTTTTGCCGAAATAATATTACTCATAACTTCGGAGATATCTCTGCCACCAATTTCATTCGTTCCTAATATTGATTCCAATTCATTTGAATACTCACTACCGATGGAATTATCTTTGTGAACAAGGAAAAGCCCTTCTTGTACGGTATTCAAAATTCCTCGAGCTTCTTCCCGCGCGCTTTCTAGTTCAATATCGGAGCGGGTTAATTGCCGTACAATAAAGAATAAAATGAGTATCAAACTAAGCGCCGTAAGAATAATACCGGCGATTTGAACAGCACGTAATAAACTCACTTGCTTGTCACTTTCTTGCTGTAATCTTAGAGAGAACTGGTCGCTTAAACCGCGGATATTTAGTCGATTAAGTCCACTAATAGCTCCTTGGTCATGAAGTACTGAGCCATAAAATTGATACTTATTGAAATAAGCTTTGGTATCTTTGGGTTGTGCACTGGGGTTGAGTGCTGGTTGGATGTGGCGTTGATACTCTAACCATAAAGGCCATATATCATTAATACGTCGAGCTGTTTGAGGATCTTTCTGAGGCTCAATGGTAATAACATCTAATTTGTTAAATTTACCAATACTAACGACCGGTAATTCACCACCGTCCTTAAATGCTAAGAACCGCTTATTGAGCAGATCGACTGTTTCTTTTAGCCTGTTTTGTGCAAAGTTAGACGCTTGCCCAGTATTGTATTGCCCGTTAATAATGTAAAGGTCACTAATTGTTTGGTTGAGTAGAGAGGTCTGCTCAAACGCGGTATTAATGATTTGCGTATCTTTCTCTAGCTGGTTTGATACATATAAACTTAGCATCATAATGCTAACAACCAGTAAGGAAAACAGCGATAACGAAACGATTAAAAATCGATACTTTTTATAGCCAGTGTGTGTGTTTGTTGAAGAAGTGCGGGGGGCGTTCGTTGTATTTAAATCATTCATAACATCACATCTATATGTTGATTTGGGTTTAGGTCAAGCATTAATCAATAACGGGTAATAATATAAGCAGTTATAATTTTGTCTGTTTTTCACATTAACTCATTAGCATTACTATGCTATGTCAAACAAGCTAAAAATTAATAGATAGAACTTGTAAGTATATGAATTTTAGTAATTTATTATTATATCGATCCACTCGTAAGGTAAAGCAAAAAAATTGTTTATCCTATATAATGTATCAATTCTATCAAAAATATACTCTTTTTGGCGCCTAAAGGCTAATAATTTCTTATTTATTGAAAAAATGAGCTTTTTTTCATAAATGGCGTTAGAATGTGAAGTCTGTCACAATTAATTTGTGAGTTAGCCAGCCGATCCTATTTGTAACCAGCTAGCGAGTGCTTATGTCTAAAGAATTATTAGAAGTATTTATTGACGGTGCCATCCGTTATTTCCAACACACCTCCGATAAAGATGTAACAACGGGCGTTCCTTACCTCATTGGAAATGATGATCCTGTTGCTTATGACTTTACAGGTCTAATTGGTATTACTGGCTGCATGAAGGGTTGTGTCTATTTTACCGCACCGACTATTCTTCTAAAGCACTTGCTTATCAGCATGGGAGAAGAAAATACAGAAAAGGACAATATAGCCGACATGGTAGGAGAGGTTGCTAATACGATTTCGGGAAATGCCCGAAGCACTCTAGGCGATGATTTTATGATTTCTGTACCTGTTGTCATTGAAGGCAAGCCGAGCAATATACACCTACCGCGTGAATCACGCTCTTATGTGATCCCTATCCAATGGAAAAAATACACTTCTGCCGTGGTTGTTTGTTTCGATAACAAATAGTAAGTATTAATACGGTAGCGAATACTAATCTCTACGCAAGTGGTCTTTTACCGCAATAGGGTTAGGTAGGTTAAACACAACAATATAACTCGATATTAAAAACGTCATAATGGCCGTTGCCTGTATTAAGGTAGAGGCCTTCTCGCTAATTAGTGCTCCATTAAAAGCAACCAATGCTATCAATAGAGAAAACTCGCTAATCTGCCCCAGGCGAAAGCCAATATCCCATGCTAAACCGGTTTTTTCGCTTTGTCTTCCTAACAATAATCGGAAAGTCGCAGGCTTAAGTAGAAGCATTGTCCCTCCAAGCAAAGTGGCAGCAATAATTACTTCGGGCAGCAGTAGTAAATTAAAGCTTGCGCCTAATGAAAAGAAAAATAGAATTAAAAAGAAGTCTCTTAACGGCTTTAAGTTAATAGCGATGTATTGAGAAATAGGGCTTGTCGCCAAACTGATACCCGCAATAAAGGCGCCAATCTCAGCAGATAAGCCTAATGCCTCTGATAGCTCTGCTAAACCAAGGCACCATCCTAGTGCTAACAAGAAAATATACTCATGAAATCGATCAAACTTTTGTATAAGGTACTGCAAGACATAGCGCACAAATAGCCATGCAAATAAGCCGACGAGAGGAAGGGAAGCCACGGTCATACCAAATTGCGGTAAATTAACTTTACCGACGTCACCGCTAAGTAAAATCATCAAACACAAAATCGCTAAAAAATCCTGTAGCAATAATAAGCCAACGAGTAATTCTCCGCTGCGCTTATGATGTAGTGCCGTTGTGGGTAATAATTTAATGCCAATAATGGTACTGGAAAACATCATCGCCATTCCAATTACCATGCACTCTACTGGCGTGTAGCCAAATAATACGCCAATACCGTAACCACAAGCTGCAAATAGCCCAGAGCTGAGTAGGGCAACGGGGGTTACTTGTTTGATTACCGATACCAGTGCCTTGGGCTGCATATCTAAACCCAAAAGAAATAGCAGAAAAATAATACCGATACGGGATATTTCGCTAATCAGGTCCACGCTGGTCATTAGCTGTAAGCCATAGGGGCCAAATAGTGCACCTAATACGATATAAGCGACCAAGAGTGGCTGCTTGGTATAAAGCGCGAGCGTTGCTATAACGGCAGCACCACTAAAGATAAGAAAAAAAGATTGAAAAAGACTAATTTCCATAGAATGGCCACAGCGGGTAATGAAATGTTTATTTTTATTATAGTACGGGAGTCTGCCAGCAAAATCTTTAGTAAGGTGATTTAATTGATCGGTATTTATTAAATCACCTTACTAAGGTCTGACTTTTAGCTTGCGCTCAACATTGGAAGAGCGGAGATTGGAGCCTCAAAAACATTAAGCGCTAAGCGCGGCGGCGAAAGAGGGGGGTAGGCTTATCAACACTCACTTGGTAACCATCAGAGAAGTCATTTAGCGATTCAACAGCCGAGGCAACATCAATATCCTCAGCCAAATCAAATGATGAAAAGCCGCAGCGTTGTAAGTAGCATAATTGATCGCGAATAATTGCTCCCGTTGCTCGCAGTTCACCGGTGAACTGATAACGTTCGCGTAACAATCTTGCGATAGAAAAGCCTCTGCCGTCCATGAAAGCAGGAAAATCGATAGCAATAAGCGCAAAACGCGCTACGTCTTCATGCTTGTTATCTATATCATGATCGCCAGCTATCAATAAGCCTAGCGTACCATTACTTAGCTGATCAGATAGCGCTGCTTGATTTTTCTGCCATACATCATAAGGCACAATAATGTAGTGTTGCGACCAATCTGTGTGCTCTGCATCAACGATAGTCCACTGATTATCAACAATTTTTCCGTTATTGATAATAGAAGGGTTATTTGGCATAAACACGCTCCTTAAATGGCGCTAAGCCAATGCGGCTGAAAGTATCAACAAACAGTTCGTCTGTTTGCCTATTTTCAACAAATACATTCAAAATAGTGGCGATAGTATCGGGAATTTCTGCTTCACCAAAGGCAGGGCCAAGCACTTTGCCTAAAGCCGTGTTTTCGGAAGCATTGCCTCCTAACTGAATTTGATAAAATTCCTTGCCCTTTTTATCAACACCTAAAATGCCAATATGCCCCACGTGATGGTGGCCGCATGCGTTCATACAACCAGAAATGTTTAAGTCGATATCACCAAGATCATAAACATAATCCATATCTTCAAAGCGCCGCTGAATGGCTTCGGCGACAGGGATAGATTTTGCGTTGGCTAAAGAACAGAAATCACCGCCAGGGCAGCAAATTACATCCGTTAGCGTTCCTATATTTGGAGTTGCAAAACCAGCGGCTTTTGCCTCCTTCCATAGACTCAATAAATCGGATTTTTTTACATCTGCCAGCACGATATTTTGATCGTGAGTTGTGCGTGCTTCACCGAAACTATATTTGTCGGCAAGTTCCGCAATCGTTTCTAATTGCTTATCCGTCACGTCACCCGGTGCAACACCGGTTGGCTTCAGCGCTAATACAACAGCAGCATAGCCCGGTACTTTATGAGCGCATAAATTACGATCCAACCATTTGGAGAAGGCTATATTTTCTGCAGCTATAGCATCAACGGCGGCTTGTTCGACGGCGTCATCTAGCGATACATAAGCCGGTGAGGTAAAAAACGACCGGCATCTTTCTATCTCTGCTTGTGTGAGCGTGGCTTCACCCCCTTCAAGATGTGACCATTCTGCTTCAACTAATTCGGTAAACTTCTCAACACCCAACGCTTTAACCAGTATTTTAATGCGCGCCTTATATTTATTATCTCGACGGCCTAACAAATTATAAACACGCAAAATCGCATCAAGATACGTTAACAAATCTTTTTCGGGTAAGAACTCACGTACGAGAGAGCCGATGACCGGTGTTCTTCCTAGGCCGCCACCAACGATAACACGAAAACCCACTTGCCCCTCAGCATTGGTAACCACTTTGAGGCCGATGTCGTGCACGTTAATTGCCGCGCGATCGGTGCTAGAACCTGTTACCGCAATCTTAAATTTCCGAGGCAAGAAAGCAAATTCTGGGTGAAGTGTTGACCACTGACGGATAATTTCGCAATAAGGGCGAGGGTCAATTTCTTCATCGGCAGTGATGCCGGCTAACTGGTCTGATGTAGTATTTCGAATGCAGTTGCCGCTGGATTGTGTCGCATGCATTTCAACTTCAGCAAGTTCTGTCAAAATATCCGGCACATCAGCAAGCTCTGGCCAGTTAAGCTGGATATTTTGTCGCGTTGTAATATGCGCATAGCCTTTGTCATAGTCGCGAGTGATTCGTGCTAAGCGGCGCAATTGAGTGCTATTAATCATTCCATAAGGTACGTTAATACGTAACATTGGCGCTAAACGCTGAACATAAAGCCCATTTTGTAGACGCAGAGGCAAAAACTCTTCATCTTTTAACGTGCCGCTTAGAAAGCGTTGAGTTTGGTCGCGAAATTGCTCGATACGCTGAGTAATAATTTGGTGGTCGTAAGAGTCGTATTGGTACATAGCTACCTAAATAGATGCCGTAAACCGGCTAAAAAGTGGGATGTAGGCCATAAAATTTAAGGCGAGGAGGATACACGAAAAGCCTATAAACAGCGATCTTCCCTAAAGAATATTTACGCAGAAGGTTATAGCATAAAGTTATAGTGTGGAAATTGTCTTTATTAGAACAGGCCAGAAATATCTATTCGGAGACTTATTTTGCACCAGCTATTAATAGACTATTTAGCTAATAACTCATAGCACGGTTTGTACTCACCTTTTAACTTCATTCTTCCTTGCTCGACAAAAGAGACGAGCAGCTTATCGAGAGCGTCAATCATATCGGTATCACCCTTAAGCTGATAGGGGCCTCGAGACCGAATGCGTTCAATACCTTCGGCCTTAACATTACCCGCCACAATCCCCGAAAAGGCACAGCGTAATTCTGCTGCAAGCGTATGGCTTGATTGCTCACGATGCAACGCAAGATTGAGCATATTCTCATGACTAGGAATAAACGGTTTTTGAAAGGCCTCTGGTACAAGCAGTGACCAATTATAAGCATAGGACTCGCTATGTTTTCTGCGATAACGATGCACAGCCTCAATACCTTGAGACATACGTTGACCCACTAACTCGGGGTTATCTGTGATAATTTCATAATATTGAGTTGCCTCATCACCCAAAGTAAAGCGAATAAAGGCATCAAGGCTCGCAAAGTAATCAGCGCTAGTCGCAGAAGCCGCAAAAATTAGTGGGAAGCTAACTTGCTGGTTATCTGGGTGCATTAACAAGCCAAGAATATAAAGGACCTCTTCGGCTGTACCCGCGCCACCGGGAAAAACAATAATTCCATGCGACAGTCGCACAAAAGCCTCTAAACGTTTTTCAATATCAGGCAAGATCACTAGTTCATTAACCGTCGGGTTAGGGGACTCAGCAGCAATAATACCGGGTTCGGTAATACCGATATAACGGCCATCACTAATATGCTGTTTGCCGTGGCTCACTACCGCGCCCTTCATAGGGCCTTTCATGGCACCAATGCCACAGCCTGTGGCGATACTTAGACCGCGTAAGCCCAACTCATAACCGACCTTTTTGGTGAAGTCGTATTCGTGGCGAGGAATAGAATGCCCGCCCCAGCAAACCACAAGCTGCGGCCGTATATTGGGTCTAACAACACCGGCATTGCGCAAAATACGAAATACCGCATCGGTAACGCCTTCACTAGATTCAAGATCGAATCGACCACCCAATGCCATTTTGTGGTGGGTGTAAACAATATCGCGTAGCACCGAAAATAAATGCTCGCGAATACCGTAGATAATTTTCCCATCAACAAATGCCGAGGCAGGCGCGTTCACCAACTCCAGCTTTATTCCTCGGGATTCAGGAATAACATGAATAGCAAAATCAGAAAATTGCGTATTAACGGCAGTAATATCGTCTTCATTACTATCGGTATTAAGGATGGCGAGTGCGCACTGTCGAAAAAGCGCGTAAGTATGGCCTTCGGCATTCATCACTCCGCTGATTTCACGATGTGATAAAAGGTCTAAGCTGCGCGTGGGACGAACGTAGCTGATGGGTATTTTAGCTGAGGCTGCTGATAGGGTATTGGGCTCTGAAGAGTACGTCATAATCTATGCCTACTATTATAATTATCAGTAATTTATAGCGCACTCTTCACGTGTTTTAAATAGAAAGTGCGCTATCCTTTACTTCATTATAGTTCAGCATTGTGATAAACGTTTTGTACATCATCTAAATCGTTGAGCATATCGAGAAACTTCTCGAACATCTCTATATCATCACCCTCAACAGGCGTCGTGTTTTGTGGAATAAATTGAATTTCATCGACGTCAAACTCAATGCCATCAAACGTATCAGTTAACGCTTGTTTAGCTTTAAAGTATTCCGTGTGGGGGGCAAAAACCGTAATTTTAGTACTATCATCTTCAGACGAATCATCGCTTTCAATGTCGGTAACATCGACATCGGCCATCATCAAGGCTTCTAATACAGCCTCTTCGTCATCGCCGCTAAAAACAAAAATAGCACAGTGATCAAACATATGGCTAACACTGCCTTGTGTCCCAATTTTACATTTTGTTTTGGTAAAACAAATACGCACATCACCAAAGGTGCGATTGGGGTTGTCGGTGAGACAGTCAACAATCACCATCGTGCTGCCAGGACCGTAGCCCTCATAGCGTGCTGTCGCAAAATCTTCACCGCCACCACCTTTGGCTTTATCTAAAGCTTTTTGAATGACATGGCTAGGCACCTGATCTTTTTTTGCACGATCCATCATGCTCCGCAAGGCTAGATTACCATCAGGGTCAATGCCGCCAGCTTTGGCGCATACATAAATTTCTCGCCCATACTTACTGTAAACCTTGGCTTTCGCGTCAGAGGTTTTCGCCATTGATTCTTTACGGTTTTGATATGCTCTACCCATTATTCTTTTCCAATGCTGTAAAAAGCCAAAGATTTTAACGTTATATCGCGGAACGTGAAACCATTATCTAATTATTTGGTCTACCTGCCATATAAAGCATGGTGGGGTTTATTAACAACACCAACAATAAAACCTGTGGTGCATTCTGAGCTAAATTGCATTTATAGAACAAAAGAGCAGGTTATTTCTTCGGCAACACGCTGTAAATATATCCTATAAACTTCGTGGCAGCTTCCCTGCTGCCAAGAGTTGCTGAAGAAATAACCTGCTCTTTTATTCGAAGTTTTAGAGTACACCACAGGTATAGATAAAATATATCTATGCCATTAATGGCTTTGATTATGTTTTTAAAAGCAGCAGCGTTATGATGCTGCCATCTTTCAATCATATCGAGAATTTATCATGTCTTACGATTACGACTTATTTGTGATTGGCGCAGGTTCTGGCGGCGTACGCGCTAGCCGTATTGCTGCCAGCCTTGGTGCTAAAGTAGCCGTTGCAGAAGATTTATACCTTGGTGGCACTTGCGTTAATGTGGGCTGCGTTCCCAAAAAACTATTTGTTTATGGCTCGCACTTTGCGGAAGAGTTTGAAGCCGCTAAAGGTTTTGGCTGGAATGTTGGTAGCAGCACGTTTGATTGGCCGACATTAAGAGACAATAAAACCAAAGAAATAGAGCGCCTTAATGGTATCTATGACCGCATGTTACAGAATGCCGGTGTTGAAATTATTCACGGGCGGGGTGTAGTGGTTGATGCTCACACGGTCGCAGTCGGCGGCAAGCAATATACCGCCGAACGTATTCTAGTAGCCGTTGGCGGTTGGCCGATGGTGCCGGACATTCCGGGTAGTGAACACATTATCAGCTCTAACGAAGCCTTTTATCTTGATAAATTCCCTAAGAGAGTGATTGTTGTTGGCGGCGGCTACATTGCTGTTGAGTTTGCCGGTATTTTCCAAGGCTATGGCAGTGACACTCACTTACTCTACCGTGGCGATATGTTCTTGCGAGGCTTCGATGACGACATTCGCGAATTTACCGCCGATGAAATGCGTAAAAAGGGTGTTAATCTTCACTTTAATACCAATGTGACTGCGATTGAAAAACAGCAAGATGGTAGCTTATTAGTGACTCTAACGGACGGCTCTACCAAAGAAGTTGATGCCATCATGTATGCAACGGGTCGTAAACCTAAAACAGCGAATCTTGGCTTAGAAAATACTCACGTTGAGCTTACCGCGAATGGCAGCATTGTTGTCAATGACGATTTTCAAACCGCAGAACCTTCTATCTACGCTGTCGGCGATGTGATTGATCGTATGCAATTAACTCCCGTAGCACTAGCAGAAGGTATGGCATTAGCACGAAACCTCTATGGCCGAAAAGAGAATGACGCAAAACATACGGTTGATTACGACTTTATTGCTACAGCGGTATTTAGTCAGCCCAATATTGCCACCGTGGGTTATACCGAGGCGCAAGCCAAAGAAAAGCTGGGATCAGTTGCCGTGTATAAGTCAGAATTTAAGCATATGAAACACACGCTCAGTGGATTAGAAGAACGAACCTTTATGAAGCTGCTGGTTGATCAAACAACAGATAAAGTGGTGGGCTGCCACATGGTTGGTGCAGACGCAGGGGAGATTATTCAGGGTTTAGCGGTCGCGATTAAAGCAGGAGCGACAAAAGCAGACTTTGATAATACTATCGGCATTCATCCTACCGCTGCCGAAGAATTTGTTACGATGCGCGAACCCGCTTATATTTTATAGCAAGCTATCAGGGGGTTAACCTCAACCCCCTTACAAAACATCAAATCTAGATTAACTATAAACTCTAATCATTTGAAATAATTAGAGTTTATAGCTATATGACGTACTTACGATTTACCCACGTGCAAACCACATTCGCGGTCTTTTAACACTTTGGTTGGGTCATTGTAATCTTCCTCAATAGGTAAATCGTGCTCAACCAAATATTCTTCTAGGTCAAGCTCGGTCCAATAAAACATCGGAGCGACTTTGATCAAGCCAGTACTGATATCCTGAGTAACAATATCCAACGAATCCCTGAAAGGGGTTTGCTCTTTACGAATCGCCGTTAACCACACCTCCGGCGAAAACTCTGCCATTGCGCGACCAAAAGGCTCTAACTTCACTTCTCGCGTAAACTCATCATGGGCGGCTTCGTCGTCGATACTAGGAATACCACCATATACTGTAGCGCGCCTTTTAGCGGTAACCTTGGGCGTGTAGTAATGCATATCCAACGCTAAACGCTGAATCAGGCCTTCAGCAAAACGATAAGTCGCTTCGGTATTATAGCCATGATCAACACAGATCACCGGCAATGCCTTATCTTCCGTCGACGCCATATGTAATATCGCGGCTTCGTGAGGGCCAAAATTAGTCGTGACAATGGCTTTTTTCCCTAAGCCAAGAGCCCACTTAACAATTTCTGTAGGGTGCTTGTCTCTAAGTTGCGCATTAATACTCGCAAAATCAATAGTCGTCATGGTTATCAATATCTCTTTGTCGTCGTCAAATAATGGCCGCTATAGTAAAGCTGAGACCAATAAATAGAAAGCCTCCTATGACGCCATAGTAAGACTGATTACTTATATTCTTATATGATGAACTTCTGAATGAGCGCCTTTTTCATACACCTATAAACAGGGAAGGGCTGATTCTTTCGCCTGTAGACAAGCAAACCTGTTAACATGCGCTCCTTTTTAACAAATCACATAACAGCGTGTAGACCACTGCACAGTTAAGTGATTTCACTAACAACCATTTCATTATTAATTAGGACCACTTACCATGACCGACCCTATCAAACGCAGCCGCCGCTTACGCAAAAAACTTTACCTTGATGAATACGCGATTATGGGTTTTGAATTTTCTTGCAAAATAGATCTAAGCGAAGAAGCTGACTACGGTGCATTTTTTGATAACTTCGCAGGGCAAGTAGAAGACCGTAACTTGTTTGTAAGCCTCGATGGCAACGAAGACTTATTTGAAGGCTTTGTGACTTCAGGTGACCGCTATGGCTCAGCAACCGAAGAAGACCGTAAAGCGATTGAAGAAGCGCTATCGGGTTACAAAATAGTCAGTGATATCACTATCGGTAAGCTGGTTGACGCTTGTTACGAAATGTAAGTCATTCCGGTGAAAACCGGAATCTAATAAATGTCTGTCGCTAGAAGGGTGCGGGATTAAGTTCGGCATAATGAAATTGTAAAAAACCTTTAAATTCAGATTTTTACGAGAGCAGTTTAAACTGCTCTCTAATGCTTTCTTGATATAACCATCCTCTAGCGACCGCCTTTTTTAATCACCGTTTGGCTGGCTTTATTCTTTTTGTTTAATCGTTTGCCACGTTCTATTTTCTCGACCAAACTTCGTCGATTATTGGCGGTATATTGATGACGATTAATCCGTTTAATTTTTTGGCCGATCAAGCGTTGTATCGCATCCAGCGCCCGCTCTTCTTCACGGCTGACTAATGAAATAGCATAGCCTTTATTGCCTGCACGCCCCGCACGCCCTATGCGGTGCACATAATCTTCCGCCAAAAATGGCAAATTATAATTAACAACGTATTCTAAGCCTTGAATGTCTAGCCCGCGCGCAGCCACTTCTGTTGCGATAAGTACCTGAATTTTTGCTGATGAAAAATCAGCCAATGCACGGCGTCTCGCCCCTTGTGTTTTATCTCCGTGACAAATAGCAGCAGGGACTTTTTGTTTTTTTAAGCTCTCGAGCAGTGCATCGGCTTGCTGTTTGGTACTAGTAAAAACTAAGACTTGATACCAGTTATATTCCTCTAACAGCTCATTAAATAAGCGAATTTTCTGCTTTTCTTCAATTGCGTACACTGTGTGTTCGACGGTATTTGCGGTTGAATTAGCTTTATCAACACGGATTTCTTGATGATTATGTAATAGTTTGTGGGCGAGGGCGGACACATCGCCTGAAAGCGTTGCAGAAAATAACAATGTTTGGCGCTGTTTAGCGGTACCTTTTAATAAGGTGTATACATCATTGACAAAACCCATGTCGAGCATTCGATCCGCTTCATCGAGTACAACAAATTTAACCTGCGACAAATGCGTATGGCACTGGGTCACTAATTCTAATAAGCGCCCCGGTGTCGCAATTAATATATCCACCCCTGATTGTAGCTTGGTGGCTTGTTTATCGATTTTAACACCACCAAAAACCGCGAGCGTTTTAAAGGGCAAGAACTGAGCATACTGCGACACAGTTTTCGCTAACTGTTCAGCTAACTCTCGTGTGGGTGTCAGAATCAACATTTGAGGTGAGCGACCCTCGGCTTCTGTTACCTTAGCGGCATCCTGCATTCGCTGTAACAAAGGGAGTGTAAACGCGGCGGTTTTCCCCGTACCGGTTTGTGCACAAGCTAAAAGATCTTTGCCGCGACTCGCGGGCACCATCGCTTGCGCTTGAATAGGCGTCATTTGGCGATAACCACAAGACTTTATCGCTTGTTGTATTTCTGGGGAGAAGTGAAGGGATGAAAATTCCATAAAATCAATAATACACCGTTTAAAAATGCGTATTATAAGCGGTTTATGTAACCGTGGGGAGAATCGTTTCGTTGGATGCTTCCGGTTGAATATTTGATGTACAAGAACAGGCGCTTTTATCGACAAAAGTGATGGCTAAATCAGCAGGTACTGGCTTGCTTAAATAATAGCCTTGGAATAGATGCGCCCCTAATTTGGTAAGAAAGGAAAGCGAATCACTATTTTCAACACCTTCAGCGGTAACACTAAGGTTCATCGAGTCAGCTAAAGCAATAATCGCCTTAGTGATTTTGGCATCTTTACTATCCGTATATAGATCATCCACAAATGATTTATCGATTTTAATATGATCAAACGGGTAGTTTTGCAAATAACTGAGTGATGAGTAACCCGTACCAAAATCATCGAGAGATAGGCGAATCCCATAACTCTTTATATCATTCAGTATTTTTTTCACTTTTTGTGGCTTATCGATAATAACGGTTTCTGTTATTTCCATGACAATGTGCTTAGTATCTACATCATACTTTTCATAAATACTTTTAATGGTCGAAGAAAACGAATCATCCAAAAGCTGCTTGGGGGAAACATTAAAAGCAATAAAGCCATTATCAGGAAAGGAACCACTCGATTGCCAAAATTTCAGTTGCTGGCAAACACTGTCGAAAACCCAAGTTCCCACTTCCGACATCATATTTGTTTCTTCTAAAATAGGGATAAACTTTTCAGGTCTAACAATTTTATTGGTATTATCATAAAAGCGAAGTAGGGCTTCAAACCCGATAACGCAATCTTTTTGAATATCAAACACAGGTTGATAAAAAAGTTGGTAACGCTCACGGTTAATCGCGTGCCGTAATTGATTAATTAATGAAACGCGCTCCTTTGAATCATCATCTAGCTTCGATGTAAATAGTTGGTAATTATTTTTACCTTCTCGTTTCGCTAAGTAAAGAGCAGTATCCGCTTGCTTTAATACTTTTTCCGGCGAGCTATCAAAATGTGTACCCTCCGAAATGCCAACACTTACTGTCATAAAAACTTCGTGATCATTGACCATATAAGATTCAGCAATCGCATCGATAATTTTTTGTGCCACTAAAGCGCTATTATTGTCATGGTCATCTTTCCCTAGCAGTACAACAAATTCATCGCCGCCAAAACGCGCTACTGTATCATTACGTCGCAATGTATTAATCAGTCGATCAGCCACCTGCTGTAAAAGCACATCGCCCGCATCGTGCCCTAAGGTATCATTAACATCTTTAAAGCCATCTAAATCTAAAAATAGCAATGAGATTAAGGAGTCATCACGCTCGGATAAATAAAACGCTTGCTGCAAGCGATCCTGAAATAAATTACGATTCGCTAAGCCGGTCAACCCGTCATATTCTGCGATATGACGAAGTTTCTCTTGGTGTAATAATCGCTCAGTGACATCTGCAAATGAGCCTAAAAAACCTTCGACATTACCCGACTCATCAAATAGTACGCGCATATTTAACTCAACCCAGCGCGTTTGCCCAAGCGGTGATACTAGTCGAAACTCCTTTTGATAGTCATTGCCCACTTGTAGTGCGTCGCGTAATTCATCCAATACACCTTTAACATCATCGCTATGAATAGCATTAATCCATAGTTGGCCACTGCTTTCCTCTTTTGTCAGGCCAGTAAATTCATGCCACTTATCGTTGGCATACACACAGCACCAACTAATATCGATGCGAATGATGCCCACAGGCACTAAGTGGGTCAGAGCGCTTAGCTCTTGTGATGCTTGATGATACTCATCCGCCTTTTCTCGTATTGCCGTAATATCATGAATTTGTAGCGTAGTGTATTGCTGATTGCCGTGGGTATAGCGGAACACTGTGAGGTTGATCAAAAAACGTTCGCCATCAATACGCTGAGCAGTTTCTTCTTCCCACAAGCGAGGGGTGGTAATTGGTTTCTCTGAACCATAAGGAAGATGTTGCTTTGACCACTGAAAAAGTGACTCAAAATTAGGGATAAGCGATTGAATAGATAAACCCGACAAGCTTATTGCATCGATGCTCTGAGAAGACCGAAAAAACATATCTCGTGCAGCAGGGTTACTCGTTAATATTTTATCTTCAGGTGAGACCACCAAAATAGCGGTAGGAGACCACGAAAACAAACTACTTAAATAGCGATTGCTGGCAATTTTTTTATCGAGCCCCTCTATTTGGCCATTGATAGATTCTGCACTTTGTAGCGTGCAAATAATTGACCCCAATAAAGGCAATACTCGCCTGACGGTACTGCCTTGGTAGTCGTCCATACGTTTTGACAATATACAGATAGCACGCAAGCCGTTGTGGCTAACAATGGGAAGAATCATTAACGATTGTAATGGTTCTGGATCGATAAGCAGCTTTTGATAGCTGGCTGATATTGGCGCATTAAAAAATGTGGGGCGCAGCGGTAGTGCTTTTTGTTTTATCCAGCGCTGGATAACAGTTTCTCGACAGAAGGGGGTGTTATTTTTTGAACAGAACAATGAAAATAACGCGCCATCTTCTGTTATTGGTAACGAACCGGCTTCGTTTGCTAACAAAATGACACCAAAATCACTTTGGGTTAAATTCATTACATGCTCTAGCAACAATGAAAAGATCTTAGAAGAAGCTTGGGGGTCAAATAATAGATTTTGAATATCATCAATGGCCGAACGTACAGCCTGATCACTGCGACGATTATTAATTTTAGTGACCGCATGAGTACGTTGAATAGATACATTAGAATTCATGAGTGACCTTTATCCGTTTCTGGCACAACACACGTTTGCCAGTAATGGCTGTGATACTTTAATTGCGCATAAAGGCGGTAGAAAAGTAGATTCACAAATTGGCAACCGACATATTTTAATACTTTCTGCGACAGTTTTATGTGAACTACCTCAAACATTATTCTTTACCCTTGAGACAAAAGGGTATTTTATATCCTTTCAAATACTTAAAGTATAGTATATGCGCCCTAAAAGCCAACTATGCCATTAACAGACCGTTATATAGTGGTATTAAAACGACCTTTATCTTTAGCGGTGATTAATATGAGCAGTAAAAAAGCAAAAGTTATCAAGCAAAGTGTCCCTGATCACCCTAGTGTTTTACCCACACACTATATAGGCATTGGTGCTTCTGCCGGTGGTCTAGAAGCGCTCCAGAGCCTTTTGCAAAATTTACCGAAAGATACAGGCGCTTGTTTCGTTATTGTTCAACATTTGTCACCTGACTTTAAAAGTATGATGCTTGAATTATTAAGTAAGCATACTTCCATGGAAATATTAAATGTACAAGATGGGATGGCGGTAAAACCCAATACTATTTACTTAATCCCCCCAAAGAAAAACATGATGGTCGCCCAAGGCGAATTACTATTATCAGACAGAGTGCCAGACTCTGGCCTTAATTTACCCATTGATATTTTCTTTCGTTCACTATCTGAAGATCAGCAGCATAAAGCCATCGGTATTATTTTATCGGGTACCGGCTCAGATGGTAGCCGAGGCATTAAAGCACTGAAAGAAGCGGGGGCGTTAGTCATCGCTCAAGACCCTGAAAGCGCCAAATTTGATGGCATGCCTAATAGCGCGATTAATACCGGCATTGTCGACCTCATTCTTCGCCCAGAAGATATGGGCGCTAAATTAGAATCCTATATACAGCATCCTCTAGTCAGTGGAGATTCCAGTGTCCTGCGTGACAGCATGGAAACAAATGAAGATGTCATGGCCGAGATTCTCAATGTGCTTAAGATGAAAAGCGAAATTGATTTTGCTAAATACAAACCATCGACGGTTGCTCGCCGTATTGAACGGCGGATGACTATTAAGCAGGTCACTTCATTACAAGAATATCTCACCTTACTCTTTAAAGAACCTTACGAAGTACAGGTTCTCAGTAAAGAATTGCTGATTGGTGTTACGCGATTTTTTCGGGACGACGATGCCTTTAATCACTTAAAACAAGAGATCATTCCTAACTTAGTTAAAAACTCTACAGAGAAAACACCAATACGTGTGTGGACAGCTGCGTGCTCTACCGGAGAAGAGGCCTACTCAATCGCAATTCTTTTTGCAGATGAATTAGAAAAACAAAAAATTAAGCGTCAAATTAAAGTTTTTGCTACCGATGTGAATGCCGATGCCATTAGCGAAGCCAGTAATGGTATTTATAATGAAGACATTACAAATGATGTTAATGCAAATGCGCTGTCTAAGCATTTCTTAAAAACGACAGCAAACACTTACCAAGTGCATAAAAATATTCGCCAAATGGTGATATTTGCAACACATAATATGATTACTGATCCGCCATTTTCTAATATGGATCTGGTCACTTGCCGTAATGTCTTAATTTATTTTCAACACAGTGTACAAAAACGTGTGCTTACATCGCTGCATTTTTCTCTCAAAAAAAATGGCTATTTATATTTAGGCTCTTCTGAAAACTTAGGTGATTTAGCACCGCATTTCGAAGTTATTCACGAACGCAATAAAATTTATCGCAAGCGCAGCAGTGTAAGAATACCTATTGGCAATTCACCTCCGCCATCATCAGCCGTACAATCCTCAACGCAACCGATACCTTCAGTGAGTCGACTCATGAAAAACTATCGAGGAGGTAATAGCGTAGGTTCAACTATTAGCTTTGCCAACGAAGCACTAATTACACATTATGCCCCGCCTTGTATATTGCTTAACGAAGACCATCAAGCGCTGCATGTTTACGGTGATGTCAGCGGTTTCGTTAGACGATTGCCACCTGGGCGAATTAGTACTGATGTTAAAGACTTAGTGAATGACGATATTAGTATAGCGGTTTCGTCTGCACTGCAACGTGCACAGCAAACCGGCAAAGAAGTTTATTATAGTGATGTATATACGCAATCAGGCGATTCACCAATAGGGCTCAATTTGCGTGTTAGTTATATTAAAGAGCATGAACTAGAAAATTCACCGGGCTATTTCTGGGTGGTTTTTGAACAAAGCGATGATAATAAAGATAGCCACGATACCGTCAAGCTCGTTTCTTTTGATGCCGCTGAGCAGTCGCGCCAACGTATTGAAGATCTTGAACTTGAACTCAAACGCAGCAAAGAGCATTTACAAGTAACGGTAGAGGAGCTCGAAACAACCAACGAAGAGTTGCAATCAGCCAATGAAGAATTAATGTCGGCCAACGAAGAGTTACGAAGCACTAACGAAGAATTACAATCAGTTAACGAGGAACTGTATACCGTTAACTCAGAATACCAAGAAAAGATCGCTGAAATATCTCAAGCCAACGGTGATTTAGATGAAGTGCTGGGCTTATCGAAAATAGGGATTATTTTCCTCAACGAAAACATGTTGATACGTCGCTACACCCATGCGGTTACCGATTACATTAATTTACTAGAAACTGATGTTAATCGACCTTTTCATCACATTTCCAAAAATATTAAATACGACAATATGCTATCGGATGTATCGCATGTATTTACTTCAGGCAAGCCAAAAGAGCATGAAATTACCTTGCCTGACAAGCGAGTATTGAGAGTTTCGATTAACCCCTACAGCTATAACGATGTTGCACAAAGTGAAGGAGTTGCGGTTACCTTCTCGGATATTTCGAAAGTAAAATATACAGAAATGGGAATGTCTGTCGCCTACAAAGGCCTACGAAACAGTATTAATAATGCATTAGAAATATTAGATACAACACCTCAGCCCAAAAAACTGAAAGCACTGATGCTTGATGATAACGCCGGTGATTTAGAGCTTATTAAACAGTCATTACTTGGAATAACAGAATGTGATATTTCTGTTTTCGAATCAAAAAATATTCATTCTGCATATAGCCATCTTAACAAACAAAATATTGATATTTGTTTAGTGGATTACAACCTGAATAACGAAACGGCGCTAGATTTTATTAACGGACTAGCCAACCACGATATTGATGTTCCCGTTATTGTGATAACGGGCGATAGCGACAGCCATGACGAACTTAACGCTATTTTACTATCACATGGCGCGCTTGACCTCATTGACAAAAAAGATGTTACCTCACAACTTTTATTGAGAAGCATTAGATATGCTATTCGCCGTCGACAAATTGATAACCAAATCACTAATTTGTTGCCGACAGCGGGCGATAGTAACGATTGATTTTGAATAAATGATGCTAATTGCGGCGTAAGGCTATTTTACCTCACGTAATTTACCGGATGCCGCCCGTTTTTTGTTTTCACTCTGTACATAAATTGTATCGGTTGTTGCCATGCTTGCATGGCCTAAATCTTCCGATAAATCTTTTAGGGCTCGACCACGCTCTATTTCCATACTGGCGCCTGTGTGACGCAACCAATGAGTAGAAGCTTCTAATAATTTTCTAGCGGCATCTTCTCCCTGCTGTTGTTGCATTTTTGCATAAGCTTTATCGAAAACTTCTTGCACCAATCGTGTTAAATGTCGTGCAGTCATACCGCCTTGACCACGAATTTTTTCAACGATGGGAGATGTATCGTAAGAAGAGGGGAGTGAGGGTAATGCTCGATGAATACGATAGCGTTTTAAATAATCAATATATTGCGTAGGCACACTAACATCACGTAACTTTCTTCCTTTCCCATACACTTTTAACCACCAATTTTTGTCTTCGTCTTGCCAAAAGTGTCGCATTTCTGGCGACCAGTCTTTACGCTCAGAAAGTTCTGATATGCGCAAAAATAATGTTTTTAAGCTGGCGACGATAAATAATGTGCGCTCATAAGCATGATCTTCAGCAGCTAAATGCGTTGCTATGTCTAATACATATTGCCACTGATCTTCTGTGAGGCGACGTATTTTTTTAACCTGAGCATCGGCGATAAAGTAACGGCAATCTGATTTGGCAATTTGCGCAGGGTTGCCATAGCACAGTTCTTCGTTCATTAAATATTTATAAAACGCGATAACACCCGTAAAAAGCGACTTGAGTGTTTCTTGTGATGGCTTGTATTTTTTCTTATCTAATGTTGCTGGATCTTGGCCTTTAAACGCCTTCATCCTAAATGGTAGCCACTTGGGGTTTGTTTTGTATTCGCCATTAAGCCATTGAAATCGGTCATAAGCGGCTAAACCAATCCAGTTAAGCGGCGGTTTCCAACAGAAATCAACATACTCAAGAATGTCACTTTTTTTGAGTCCATCCATTGGTAGGCTTTTGACTAAAAATAACCACAGTAAAAAGCGTTCAGTTTCACTACGAAATCGATTGTAAGTATGCTCAGACTTATTTCTACCCACATATTGTAAAAATGATAATCCCCATTGCCAATGTTGCATACGCCAAGGTTGTTCATCTGCGGCATTTAAAAAAGAAAACAAGAATGGATATTCAGTTAACTGAATATCTTTTAAAGCATTGTAAGTTGGATATAACGGTACTGGTGCAGGAAATGACATAGGTATCAATCACTATTTAGTGTTTGATGTCATTGTATTGCTTTATTTTACTATAGTCTACTACTTAACAGTATTAGACATAAACAGAATATGTAGTACTTGGCTTTCTTCCCGCCTACCAATATATTGTTCTAAACCAATTACAGCTACGTTTACAGAGCTATTGGATCAATAGTGCATCAACCTTATCAACTACTCGCTTAATTCTTTCTGTAGCCTCGATTTTTCCCATATTGCGTGAAAGAACTTTGGCTGCGTCTCGATAAGAACGTTCATTAATTAGCTGTTCTACATATAGAATAAGATCATCGGGTGAATCTTCTTGAGTAAAAACAACTCCCGCTTTAGCTGCTTTTACGCGGTAATCAGACATCGTTTGTTCCATTTGCATAGGTAACATTAATAGAGGTTTACCTACTTCGAGAAATGCTTCTAATAAATTTCCGCCATGTAATATGGCAAAATCGCATTGGTTTCTTATTGTATCAATCTGATAAGGCTTATCGCTAAAAGTCATTTTTTTAGATGAATAGCGTTGCATTAGTGTGTGAGATAAACGATCAATATAAATCAAGAATTGCGCCTCACTTGATTGGCACGCAGATAATACCGCTTCCAAAAAACGATATTCTTGTTTTAAATAAATAAAGCCTTTAGGCGCTGTACTACCGTAAGGCCAATGGACATGGTCTGTCCCTATGCTCTTACTTTGAATAACACCAATAAACTCTGTATTAGCCTTACTTTCACGTTGATAAACGTCTAATTGTTTGTCTGTCGTTAGGAAACTATGGCTTACTTGATATATCTCATAGAAATTTTTAATTGGTGGTGCACCTATAGCCTTCATTGCCTTATTGCAGTTTTCAATTATCAGCTTTTCAGATTTGACTAACCGTGCCTTGCTTCTATCAATTGAATCTTTACTCCTTTGGTGCTCTAAAAAACGATATTCAGGCGTAGGCGATACCGAAGGTAAAACTGTGAAACTATTTCCAAAAAGTATTTTTGGAATATTTAATGATCTGGCGGCCAAAAGCGCAGTAGGTGAATGGTCGGCAATCAACAAATCTGGCCGGATAATATCAAATAGATTTTTCCAAGCCTTTACTAGCCCTATTAAGCCATTTGGCTTTAAATAACCTAAATGAAATAGGGTTTCAACAAAATTGAGCTCTCCAGGTTGTTTGGATAACCTAGGCGACCACACGGGCGCTTGCAAGAATTCCAAATGGCTCTCGGGAAACAGCAATTCTATTCGCGAGACATCACGAACAATAAATACGATGCGATAATTTTCTTTCTGTAAAGCGGTTATTAATGGTAGGAAAGTACTAAGATGCCCTAGCCCGCCGCCAAGCTCCCAAGTAATTGCTATCGTTTTTATCATATCGGGTCAGAGTAAAAATACAGTGTTAGGAAATTAGAGAAAAGTAGCATTAGTTTGGCTTAGGTCCTCGACTAGTTAATTGATAACTTCGTTGAGTTATCGATTCTATCTCATTTTTAAACTTAACACTCCCCAGTATTAACCCTTTATTCACAGTATCACGAATGTCATCAATCAAATTACTGGGGAGTTGGCACTTAAACAAATCTCTATAGTTGGTTTGGCGCTCTTTATCAGTTTCTCCTAACGATAAATATAGGTCGTGAGGTGATAGTAACTTAATCTTTTTACCAAAAGCATTAGCTCTATAACTTGACCAAAAATAATCTGCAGGATCATCCACCATGGATGCACGCACAGGATTGAGTTCTATATATCGCTGGCAGTTTAGGAAATAGCGGCCTTTCTCAATCAAACACGATTTAAAGCGCCCCTCCCATAACGTTCCTGAGCGTTGGTATGTATGATTAAAGTAACGCACATAATATCGCCCAAGGTATTGCATCATTTTTGATACGCCCTGCTCTGTTTCTGGTGTCACCAATAAATGCACATGATTCGTCATAAAAACCCAAGCATGTATTGATACTTTGTATTTTTTTGATGCCTCGTGAAGCCAATGGGCATATGCTGCCATATCTTGATTTGAAGCAAAACACGCTTGCCGATTATTACCTCGTTGAATAATATGTTGTGGGATACCTGCAGGACAAAAACGTGGACGTCTAGGCATAATGTTCCTCCTTGAACAAAAGTGTATTTTTTATTTTATTCGAATTGTTGTTGTGGGCCGGTTAACGAAAAAATGACTTTACTGTATTTTTACTCTGTACTCTGACCCCTTTAGTTATGTTATGTCATTGGTGTGCCTGTCCAGTTAATTATTGACATTGCGCCAGTGACGATCAGAGTCATGTGCATGTGGAGGGGTGCCTAGTACTGTTCAGTCCACATATTGATAAATTCTTGATTACTAGAAGATTTCGTTAGCCAAATAAAAAAGTCTATAAAATCTTCTTCCGACCAAGGATCTATATCCAGATCATCCCAATGATCATATTTCAGATCAATTACCACTTTGCCGTTATAGGTAAACCTAAAATAATGCTGTTCTTCTCCTCTCGTGTGTTGAAATACAGCACAAGGGTCACTTAATAAGAACTTATCATCCTGATAAAAAAAACAAGGGCCATCTACTGTAGCGTAAATACCATAGTATTTACCGTCTAACTTAATGTAATTTCCCAGCTTAGCTATTTTTTTCTCTAGCACATTTGAGGCTGAAAACTCCTTTAAAGGCCCAGCCGAACTGTCGTACTCAAGGATGCAATTAAAAACATCTCTATTTCTGAGTAATTTAGTGTTCATTAATTATTCCCATTCAGCAAGTGCATATGTTTTTGAACATAATCATCTGGTTGCTTGGATAACCACTTGCCGAACCCATCGAGCAACTTATTCACATCAGGATTTGGCCGTGCGGCACTTTCAACTATCTGCGAATAAGTTTTACCTCTCTGAACCAGCAACTCCACACTCGGCCCTAAAGGATCACCATAGCGCTTGAGGTTAACCTCATATATGTAATCACGTAACGGTTCAGGAGTTAGACTTTTATATTCAACACCTAACTGACGACGAGCATTATTTGCTGCTTCGGCTAGTGCTTTTTCTGAGCCGGGCAAATTAGCCATATTTGCAATCGCCTTATCTCGAATTGAATGATCTGTGAGTCCTTGCTGGTATCTGGCGAGTTCAGCAACCTTAGATTCGTACTCTTGGCGCAATGGATTACCTTTAATATCCTGACCTAAGCGAGCTATTAATTCCTGCTCCAAGTCAGCACTTATAGGTGAATTAGCAGCACTATCAGTAATATTCTGAGGCCGACTCGGCTTAAGAAGTCCAGCGACTTTCTCTCTCGTTAATTGAGCAGCGCCTTCAACTTTAGAAGCAAACTGCTTAGCTTCTTGTGCAGCGGTAGAGTTAACTAAGTCATCAGTATACTGTCCTGCTTTATTCGCTATACCCTGCCCGATTCTTTGAGCGGTTGCAGATTTGCCCACTAACCAAGCGCCAGATTTTTCAGCCGCTTTTCCAAGATATGGCATAGTTTTACTGAGAACCGCACCACCAAGAGCACCATAAGCAGCGCCTTTAAGCTGGCCCTTACCAAAATCACTCGCTGATTGCGCTTGACCATCAAAAGTCAACGCATCGAACCCAGCGCCTCCTAAAGCACCACCAGCGGTATAGCTCAGTGTGCCACCAGAAAATACTGAAACATCAAATGAGGCGCCTAACTCTGCACCGCCAACGATATTCTGCCCCCAAACGCTAAGGTAATCTGAAGTGCTTCTACTGTTTCCATTGAAGGTATCGTTGATCATTCCCCCGACCATTTGACCAAAGCCCCAGAAGAAACCACCGATGGTACCCGTGACAGTTCCCACCGCATGCCCATTAGGATCCACATACACTGTCGGATTAGCATATACATACAGGTATCGATGGAGAGAAGGTGGCGTATTGATCTCACCTAAGTACGAGTCTTGATTAATAAACCGAGCAGTATCCGGATCGTAGTAACGCGCCCCAAAATAAATCAGCCCCGTGTTCTCATCATGCTCTTGGCCGGTAAACACCTGCCGATTAGGACTATCCCCTTCTTGCTCAGTAATTTCGCCCCATACATCGGTACGGTAGCTAACTTGAACTTCACCGCTGGTATTGGTGAGGTTGGTGGTGGTTCTGAGTGCACTGTAATGATAATACTGTTCGTCGGTATCGGTATTCAAACTAATAAGACGATCACTGTAGCGGTAATGCGCCACTAAGGTGTCGGTATCCAGTGTGCGTTCTTCGAGTACGGCTTGCCCATCGTAGAGGTAATCAATATTGCCACGCTCACTACCGATATGGCGGATACGCATACCACGGTAGTTGTAGTCGTAGTAGCCTTGGCTATTGGCGGGGTTAGATAAACTGCCTGGCGGGCCTCGAATAACCTGGCTTAGCTGATTACGGCTATCGTAAATAAACTGGCTAAGCTCTTGTGTGGCTTTTGTGTTGTCGGTTTTACTAAGAGTATTACCGTTGTTGTCGTACACATAATCTATTGTCTCCCCCTCTAGATTGTCGGTGATTTGTAGCAGGCGGTTATTGGCATCAAAACTTGAGCTGCGATCTTTTAGCGTAGTACGTGTGCCATTAATGGTCTGCTCTTCTAGTTCACCTGTGCGGTTGTAGTTATTGTCATAGGTGTAGCTAACAGCTAACGTGTTACTGTTATCGTCAGTAATTAGGGTATTTGTTAAGCGGTTAGCACTGTCGTAGGTATAATTGGTAGTTTCGACTTGGCCATTACTAAAGCCGTTTTGAGTTTCGATTTGTTGAGTGCGGTTGCTATTTTGGTCATATTGATAAACGAAGCTAGAAATAAGGTCGCCATTGTCTAGCTCGTTGATCACTTGTGTGGTGCGATCTGCGTTATCGTAGCTATAGCGAGTTACCGTACCATTCGCATAGCTAATACTTGATTGCTTACTGTCGGCGGTATACACGTAGGTGCTAGTGCCGTTACCCGTTGTCGCAGTGAGTAATCGGTTGCGGTTATCATAGCTATAGTTGGTGCTACCTCCGGCGGAGCTTACTTGTAAACGATTGCCGTTATCGTCGTAGCTATAACTGATCGCATGTCCTCGCTGAATATGAGTGATTTCTCTATCGAGTAAATCATAGGTCATGGTTGAAACATCGGTGATGGCTTGGCCGTCTAACAAATTTTGCTTAGTTTCTGTGATACGTGTGGGGTTGTTATTGGCATCATAAACAGTGGCTATGCGGCTGAGTTGCATGTAAGCACTGCCAGCTTCCGGGAAAATTTGAGCTGTCTGCCGATCCAGCACATCAAACGTATAGCTAAAGGTATTACCATTGGGGTCTACCCTGCCTATCATATTGGCTTCAGGGTCGTAACTGTAGATTGTTACTAGGTTATTGGGTTGTCGGTGTTGGGTCTGACGATCAAGCGCATCATAGACATAGCGCACGGTATTGCCATTAGCATCGGTATGGCTAAGCTGGTTGCCGTTATCGTCGTAGGTATACCGAGTCGCGTTATTTGCACCATCGGTAATACGAGTAACTCGATTAAGTGCATCGTATTCATAGGTCATCGAATTCCTAAGTGGCTGTGTCACTTGAGTTCGATTATTGTTTAAGTCATACTGATAAGCTGTTGTTTCAGAAGAAAAATTTGTTTTTTCAACTAATCGATTCGCATCATCATAGGCGTATAGCGTACGCTGGCCAATTTCGTCTGTTAGCGATAATTGATTTTCAGCACCATCGTAGGTCATTAATAGCGTAGTGTAATCCGCGTTGGTAATTCTCGTTTGTAAACCTCGGCCGTTATAGTCGTATTGGGTACGATTACCATTAGCATCGGTAAGGCTGGCTATGTTGCCCTCAGGATCATAGATATTACGTATTAAAATGACATTTTTACTGCCGCTAGGTTTTGTACTGCTTAACAAACGATTAAGTCGGTCATAGGTATGGCTCGTTGTGGTGCCCCGCTTATCAGTTTCGGCAAGTAGATTACCGACGCCATCGTAGGTGTTCACCAACGTTTGGTTAAGTGGGTCGGTGATAACCGTTGGACGGTTTAAGCCATCGTATTGATAATGTGTAGTAAAACCACGACGGTTGGTGATAGATAGCTTATTGCCAACAGCATCGTATCGCTGTTGAACCTGTTGATTGAGCGCGTCGGTTACTGTCTGCTGCCGATTTAGAGCATCGTAAGTATAAGTAGTTCTAAAACCTCGATAATTAGTAGTACTTAAGCGGTTGCTATTGGGGTCATAAGTGTAACTTTGAGCGCGCGATGCACTATTTCCTGCAGCATGGGTTTCAGTAACTACACGATCCAATGCATCGTAGGTGTAGTTATAGTCTGTTCCGATTGCATCGTTGCTGGATAGAAGGTTGTTATTAGCATCGTAAGTATGGCTACTATTGCCACCAACAGGGCTGACTTCGGTGATTAAGCGGTTGAGCAAGTCGTAGGTGTAGCGTGATTCATGGCCGTTGCCATCGACTAGCGAAATTTGATTGCCATTAGCATCGTAGCCATAGGTAGAGGTAAAACCATCCGCATCTGTCACGTTTACTGGTCGATCAATGCTGTCGTAAGCGGTAAGGGTTTCAAAGCCGCGACGATCAACAACCTTCACAACATTGCCATTACCGTCGTATTCGTAACGAGTTGAATAGCCTAGCGCATCTTTCTCTGTGATTTTTCGGTTTTGTCGATCATAGGTGTAATTTGTCGTGCGCCCTTCTTCATCGGTTTCGCTAATGAGGTTGCTGCGTGCATCGTAGACTAAGTGATAAATACCGTTGATTGCATTAGTGCGACGGATTTTTAGATAACGCGCATCATATTGGTACGTGGTGATACGGCCCAAATAATCGGTCTCTGTTAGCACGTTACTTTCGTTGTCATAGGTATATGACATCGTATCACTGGCGGCATTGGTCACACTTAAGCGGCGGTTGCCGCTATCATAGGTGTAGACGGTTTGTAAATTCCGGTAGTCGCTTTCTGACAGCAGGTTGTTTTCCAGATCGTAGGTCATCGACATCCTATTGCCGATACGATTGGTCGTGGTAACACGGCGGTCTAAGGCATCATAGGTATGTTGTGTAGCTTGTCCTAACCAGTCCGTCTCTGACAATAAATTACTATTATTGTCGTAGGTGTAAATTTTACTACCCTCGCCAAAACTTCGAGTAACTTGAGTAACACGGTCACGCTCGTCGTACACATAAATGAGTGAAAGCCCGAGTTTATCGGTTTCACTGATTTTATTACCCTTAACATCGTAGGTATATCGATGACTGAAACCATCAGGATGGTCAATACGTGTTAGGCGATCCAGTGCATCGTATTCGTAATCTATGATATTGCCATTGGCATCGGTTTCTTGCGTTTTACGCCCACGAGAATCATTAGTGTATTGGTAAACACTACTTGCAGGTAATTCGGTACGGGTAAGATTGCCGTAGCTATCGTAAGTGTAACTTGTGGTGCCGCCGTTGCCTGGATGACGTGAGGTTAAGCGTAAACCGCGTCCGTCATAAGTATGACGAGATACATTACCTGCCGCATCGGTTTGCGTTAATAAATTGCCGTTGCTGTCATAGGTATTTTGAATACTGTTGCCATTGCGGTCTTTACGCGTTGATAGCAAACTGTATTCGAGATCCCATGTTTGTGTAATCGTACCTAGAGGGTCGGTTGTTTGAGTAATATTGCCTTGTGTATCGTATTGATAACGCGTGACTCGCCCTAGAGCATCGGTGTAACTGGTCATCAACAAGCTATCTAAGCCTTCATCGATCGTCCATGTCATGCGAGTGGTTTTACCTAAGCTATCATCCGTACGTATAGGGTTGCCAAAGTCGTTAAGTGTATAAGTTGAGGTGTTGCCGTTTAGGTCTGTAACTCGGCGCTGGTTGCTTCCCGATGTCAGGTACTCGATACGAGCACGTCCAGAGTCGCCGGGATACACAATTGTACTAACAATATCTGTACGCTTAGCTCCTTTAGCAAATTCTAATAAGCTAGCCGGAACCGCGCTTGGGCTCATATATTCGTAACGCGTACTATTTCCTCTGGCGTCTGTCGCTGACACCATATTGGCAATATTATCGTCATCATGAATGTCGTAATCGTAACTTTCGTTAAAACTGCCGCGAGCGAAGCGTGTCATAACGCCATTTAAGGCATCTTCTGAAGTATTTTGAGGCGCGTCTGAATAGGCAAATGTTAGAGCAATATTTGTTTCTGGGCTGGTTACTCTAGCAAGACGTGGGGCGTTGTTTGTGTATTGAAAATAATTGAATCTTAAAGTACGACCACTGCTGTCTCTCACGCTATCGACATGCGGCACTACACTATGGTCGCGAGTATAGTTATAAGTCAGCGCGTTACCATTTCGGTCAATCACTTGGCTGACTAGGTATTTGTCTTCAAGATTTAAGGCAACATATTCTTCAGAAATTTCTTCATCTTCGGGAATTTGGGGGTTAAATAAATAGCGTGTGCCATCTTTTGAGGTGTACTCATAACCGTTACTAGTACTGACTAAGCTACCATGAAACCCTCGGGCAGAAACCCAGCGATTGTCGACACGCTTGAATAAGCCGGCATTACTGACAGAGATCAGTGTTGGAACTAAGTCTACATCGGGAAATTCGGATTCGGGTAATATTGTCGGCTTATCACCGGGGCGTACATCTTGCGTCCATTTGGGTAAGTTATTGCCGTAGAAACCATCCGCATCGCCGCGCGCAACGATTTGTAGATAGATATCATGATTGTGATTCCAGCCTGGGCCCATGGGGCTGTTTTCGCGGCCAAGTTCATTTTCATTAGTATAGCTGCGGGTAAAATTAAGTTGTGGTCCAACGCCTTTAAGTTGAATATCTTCACGGCGCAATGTCAACGACCCACGGTGAATACGTGTATCGTGCTCAATCACTTGGCCCAGTAGTTCACTGTTAACCGTATTTTTTAGCGTACCAGTATAGAGGTCTCGGGTTTCTTGACCACTTGCCAAATTCAATTGATTAACCGCAATATAAAACTTGTCGTCTTCATCTATAAACGCTTCTAGGTCGCCGTAAGTTACGACAAAAGCATAAATGCCAGGGGTATAGTCATTAGGAGAAATGAGCGTTCCTTGGCTGTCGAGGTTCTCATCCAGAATCTCAACACTCACAGCACTAGCACCTTCGACGATAACGGGTAATTCTATGTAGCTGTCGGTTGTATCCGTTAATCCATCGCCGCTCGAGTTGGCATCGGCATTAAATGTTCCAATAGAAATACTACGGCCAAGACCTATACTTCTTGCTCTCTCGATCGCATATTCGGATAGGATATTGGCGGCATCGTTATTTGTATAAAGGCGAAGCGATATGAAGTCTTCGGGGTTTAGCTTAGCGATATGGGCGACATTATCGAAGCTGGCTGTTTGATCTGTTCCAATTGTGGCAGCTTGTTCATCTTGCCCAAAGGCAAGTACCAATTGCTGTTCACCGTCAATGGGGGTAAGACGATCACTGTCATTGCCATTCAACGAGTAAAATACCTTAAGGGCTTCATCTCCAGATTCGACAATCGGGTTGTCTGCATCGATAAGATTAACGCTTTCAATCTCGTCGTTTTCATCACGAAACTCGCGCGTTACCTGATCGATTTCAAGTTCATACTGGCTAAACTGGTATTCAGGTCGGTACTGCCATGCATAAGTGGGCAGTGGCTTTTGAGGCGATTCAACATCCTGACCTAGATTACTTCTGAGAATTGACCGGTAAGCGCTATATTCCAATAAGCTCGCCGTCTCAGCAGCTAATGGGACTTTAAAAGGGACGAGCAACTCAGGGCGCGTATCGTAAGGCGCTTGGCTACCCGTAGTGCTGAAGCTAGGACAGCTACTATTGTTAACACATTCTTGTTCTTTAGCCTTGCCAATAACATGGACATAGAAATGCTCGGCGCGTGAGAGGTTGCTGCCTACGCTAATCACTTGAGTTTGTTGACCGGGAGAGATAGCAAACTTTGACAAATCATTGCCCGCATTAACGCCGACCAAATTAGAGCCAGCGACTTTAGCTAAACGCCCAGTCAATCCATAGGTTTCACCATTGTCGAGCCCCATTTCTTCTGGAAATGGACGACCGTATTCATCCAGCCACTCGGTATAAATGGTAATGGTTTTATCGGTTGTTAAGGCTGCACCCTCTGAGCCAATGACATAATTACGATTTTCACCTTCTGTCAGTCCATCTTGCACATCATAATTACGCTCAGCCCACACCTTTAAATTGGGTGGATAAAGGGTGATTTCAGGGACTTCTGTATCTAAAAACCCTGCTAATGGATTGTCGCCGGCACTGGTTAGTTGCACACGTGCTGTTCCGGTGTAGCCGGTTGCTCGATTAATTGCCACAACGCGAACGAGTTCGCCAGAACGTAAATGGTCTGCATCACGATGCCTAAAAGGCTCTTCGAGTAAGTAGTCTGTCGCCCATTCACTATAGCTTTTGTTGCGATCTTCTCGGTCTAAGGCTCCCCCTAGGCTTGCACTGCCATCATCAGGGCCTCTTAACATCACCCGGTAGGTGACTTCGTTATCATTAAGCTGTATTTCTTTCTTACGATTAGTGTCAGCTTCAGCTTGTTTCAAGCCGCGTCGTTCCATAATAAGCTGACCAGTAGATTCGCGAAAAAACAATAAATCAGTATTGCGCAAATCATCCTGACTAATGCTCTTTAAAGTACCAACAGGTTCGTCGAAACGCGGCGCATCATCAATCAAACGAATAACGTCTGGCGCATCATCGTCATCTTCTGGTGGAGAAAAATAAACACCTTGTATATCGCCTTCTGCATCGGCAACGAATACGGGTTCGTCTTCATCTGGATCAACTGATATTGACATGCGCCCACGAACAACGGTATCTGGGCTACCATCGTCATTAAGATCATAATAAGGTGCTACTTGCTTTTCAGCACTTTCGTCAAAAGCGGTGTAGTTTGTTGTGTCACCGATTGCTACCCTTTCATTGTCTAGATTACGTAATGAAATTTTTCCACCAAGGAACATGACATCAACAAAAAAGTTGGTTTGATAAAATGGTCGGGTGGTTGTGGCAAGAATCCCCTGAACCGCTGAAATCGCGCCTATGGCTCCCAAACTAGTGGGGTTTATGACGGTCGCATAGCAGTAGTATGAGTGTGGGTATTGAATAAAGTATGGGTGTAGTGCGGATCCTGTCGGCATAAAGTTACGATAGGTTAATTCTGCCCAAATATAACCATCAAACCAAAAGCCACCCGGAGGGCAAAGAGGATAAATGGTGATCAAGCTATATCTACCGTCGTTACCTGTCACTGTGCCACCTAAGCCGTCGGTAATCGGTGTAAAAGGCACGGGGCCAAAAACGGTATCTTCTTGGTCAACACTGCCTAAATCGAGATAGCTTTTTTGTGGTTCACTCGGGTCACCAAAATAGCCCACACGAAAGCCAATATTTTTTTCTGACTGGGTAATAATTTGGCCATCGCGATTCATCAATAAAGAGACAATATTGTCGCCTACATCACTATCTTGAGATAAATCATAGGGAAACGATAATAAAATTAGTGACTGGGGATCTGCCGATAAGCGGTTCGTTTGCCCACGAACAAGAACACTGTTCACTCCAGGTGGCATTGAAGACTCAATTTCTGTGACATTATCTGCGGCTAAAAAAGTGGAGGACTCAAACTCACTACTGCTCATCAACTCTGCGCCTTGTGCCAATGTATCAGCGTATTGGGCTAAATAAGCGGTAAGCTGTTGTTGATAGAAACGATAATCGGCAGCAGACACGACGGCAACATCACTCACTGACAGTCCACCGGTGGATACCGTACCCGCTTCTGAGCCATCTTCATTGTACTTAACCAAGATAGGTTGGCCTGTTACAGGATCGATAACAACAGACCTTGAAAGTACATAACCACTGCTGATATCCATATTAGGTATATCACCGATATAATAGGCATGCCCTATAACCGGCAGTAATACTAATCCGGTGAGCCATAGGCTTAGCAGTAATTTTGACATCAAGGTTTTAATCGTTAATAAATACATTGTTATTTTCTTAGTTTATGAGCGTGGGCTAAGGTTGCAGCCTTGCTTTTAATTCTTGGATAGAAATTTCATTATTTGCATATTGCTCCATTACTTGGGCGAGATCAGGGGTAACCTGCGCATAGCCAAGATAGTCAAGAGACTTTAGATGCAGCACACCTGTGCTAATGACACGGTTATTTTCCATGCGGCCTACGCCCACTGGCTCGACGACATTGTTTTGTTCGTTGTAACCCAGTAACACAACATATTGGTAGAACTCATCATTGATGTAGTCGTAATTACCACGTAATGCAGGGATTTTAATACTGACACCTGCGTTACCTTCGAGACTAATCCCTTTAGGTTGAACACTGAATAGCCAATGCGGTATTGCATTTGGCCATATGGGTATTTTGATGTGCTCGAAAGGTAAAAACTGAGTATGGATGTTGCCAGAAGACCTACCCTGACCAAAGTCAGCCGTTGCTTCGGCAAGATCTAAAATAAGATCACCACTCGCTAAGTTATTACTGCGGCCACTAGAGAGTTGCTGAAAAGGTGTGTTTTTATTTAACTCTTGTAATAAGTAGCGAGGTAATTTATTTGCTCTATTACGCTGAACGGTAATGCTCGTTTTAAGACTACCAAATAGAGGGTTTAAAAGATCACTATTCACCAGTAAATCGTAAGTGCCTCCCGGTATGACTTCACGTCCACTTTCTTGATAGCCAAAAGCAAAACCTCCATCACCGTTTGTTGTCGCTGAACGGCCTAACTCGGGTATATCGACACGAATCCCCGATAATGGCTGTCCGAACTGATCGGATACAGCGCCATTGATAAATGTAGGTAATTCACGAACTTTAAATGTCGTACGCGATAACTCAGTTCCATCATAGGTAATATCAACAAAGATGTCGGCACCAAAACCAAACATTCTTGATGCGGAAAACGCCACAACCGTATTACCCGGAACGGTTTCAGTGTTCCCTGGCACGGTCACTAAGTCGCGGTTTACATTTTTCAGTGTATAGCCTTTAGCTTCTAAAAAGTCTAAACCTAGCGGGTCTTCGTTAACATAAGTTTTTCCATGCAGTGTTTCTCTAACATTGAATAATAGTAGTGAAGGATCAATTTCGCGATTGAAATATAGTTCGATGGTTGCGTTGGGCTCGATGTAAAGTGAATTGTTGGTGGGTTCAACCCTAACTAATTCTAGTGGCACAGTATTGGCGTCTTTGACATTAATAGTGCGCTGGGTTTGAGCCACTATGTCACCGTTGCTATTTTTTACTTGATAAATAATTGTTTGCTCAGCAGTGCTAGTTGGAATTTGAAGACTACCACTAGCGAGTTCTCCATTAACTGACAATGTAGTTTGGGTTGCTGCTTGTGACTCAATGAAGGCGACAACACTGGTGTTAGTTTGTAGGCCTGATAATTTAGCAACAAGCTGAACATCGAGCGACTGACTATTACTAAGTAATTCAGTATTGGCACTGGGTAATAAAGCCTCTATTGCTGTGGTTGCCGTATTATTCAATAAAAATTCAAGTGTCCCTCGATTACCGCTCCGATCATGAGCGGTAATTGCAACAGGAATTGTTTTTCCAATATCAACGTTAATCGCCGCGGTGAATGTATAGTTATCTGGTTCATTGGTAGGTTCGAGTACAATTGATTGCCCATTAATCAATACACTTGATAAGTTATTATCATTGACAATGCCTTGAATAATATAAGGTGAAGTATTAATCAGCGTTGCTTCTGGCATCGTATTAACGTTGTTACTAATGATGATCGTAGGGACATCACTATCGCGGGTATAACTAGCATTTAAGGTACTGGTTTTACCAAGGCTGTCTGTGGCGGTAATGCTTACTGCCACTTGTTTAGCGTCTTCGCTAAAATGAATTAATTCGGATAGGTTGTAACTCGTTAAGCCGCTACTAGGCTCTAAAAGCGTGGTTCCATTGAGCGCAACGCTGAGTGGACCTGCGTTACTTTCTACTTGCACAGAGACTCTGAAACTATCCTGATTAAATTGTGCACCATCAGCGGGAGTCACCAATGTAAGGCTTGGTGGATCAATCGTATCGGCATTATCAGGTGTAAAAAGTATATTCAATGATTGTTCATCAACACCATCGTCACTCTGAATTTTTAGCGTAAATGCATTGGGGCCATATTCCATGGGAATATCGGGAAGCTCGAAGCGGTAGATCCCTGTTTGAGATGTACTAATAGGTGATAGTAACCACTGATCAATACTAAAGGTCAGTTGGTCTAGTGGCAGTAGCGTATGAATCTCACCCTGAACAGTGATTGTCTCAGTAGTGACAACACTGCCATCTACGGGGGTGACATTAATAAACCGTGGTGGTGATTGTCGGTCAATAATGACGCCTGTTTGGGACTGATTACCTGAAACATCCTGAGCCGTAATCACCAATTGATTTTCCATCACTTGCAATGGCACTTCGATATCAAAAATGCCTGTTGTCGCATCGTAGGTGCCACTGAAACTAGAACCACTATAACGATCAGACACGATAGAAACTGACTGGACACCAGAATAAGGTTGCGGTGGGTCAATGACCTTACCGGTAATTCGTACACTGTCTGACTCGACAGTTTGAGATAGCTGATCAGGAGTGATCGCAGGCGCAACGGTATCAGGATAATCTGAAACATTGTCTGGGTCTGTACCTAATTGCTCTTCTATTGCATTGTCGAAACCATCGCCATCGCGATCGGCATCTGAATTATCACCGACTCCATCACCGTCTTGGTCTTTACTCTCTGTGGCGTCTAGAGGGAAAGCATCTTCGTCGTTATTAACACCGTCTCCGTCAATATCACTATCTAATGCATCTGGCACACCATCACTGTCAATATCTGAGGGGGTATCTGTGGCATCATTGGGATTAGTCCCCAATGTTGTCTCATCATCATTGCTGATTCCATCACCATCGCGATCCGTGTCACTATTGTCACCAATATTGTCGCCGTCTAAGTCACTAGATTCTGTCGCATCATCTGGGAAAGCATCAGTCTCATTGTTAACACCATCACCATCGCGATCATCATCAATATCATCAGGAATTTTGTCACCATCAAGATCGGGTGGAGTACTTGAAGCATCACTAGGGTCAGCGCCGTAGCTGGCCTCTAACTCATTACTAAAACCATCACCATCACGGTCAGGATCAGTGTTATCACCGATACCATCATTGTCTAAATCACTAGACTCGTTCGGATCATCCGGAAAAGCATCTTGATCATTGTTGACATTATCACCGTCACGATCGGGATCTATAGCATCAGGAATACCGTCGCCATCAGAATCTTTTTCTACACTGGTATCGTCGTAAGGATCGGTACCCGATGCTATCTCTGCTTCGTTGCTAACACCATCCCCATCAGCATCTTCATCGACACCATCATAGATAAGATCTCCATCTAAATCGCAAACACGACCAAAATCTGTCACTTCTAATGGGGCGCCTCGATAAGCAATGTGTGCCCGATTACTAAGAACGATATTTTTTGCATTGGCGCTACCAAACAATTCAGAGGAATGTTTCATCCTTAAAGAGTTAGCGGCATACATGAAGGCACTAGCTCTGGCACGGCTTTGCATCGTAATATTTTTGTAACCGTATAACAGTAGCTGGCTCGGACTGCCTTCACTGTTAAAAATCATATTTAACTCGGCACGGTGTTTTAGGTTTATGTGTTCTTTGACGAAGATTCTAGCAGTGCCCTCACCTATTACATGTACTTGAGCATATGAATCAATTGTGAGGCGATTAAACCAATAGTCACCCGGCACTAAATTCAGTTGCGAACCGTAACCTACATGGACATTACGCGCAAAATATTCGTTATTTTCGCCACTAAAAATTAGGCTGCTGTAGCGCCTTAAAGTAATGTCAGAATACTCAATTCGTTGATCGTCACCGATGATATGTTCATTGCCGTCGTTAAAATACACTTTGTCAGGAACCGATGACTCGATAAAATCGGGAAGACTTAATGGTGACAACGTATTACTGTCTTCGTAGCAGAATGCATCCGTACAGGTGGGTAGCCATGAACCATAGTTGGCTCGTATACGGTTGCTTAATAAGCCGTAACTATTGACCGAAGACAGCCTAGCATTGTAACCAAACTGAATCGTTCCCTTATCTGAGTGAAGTTGTGCAGCATTAGTAAAAGAGGCAAGACAAGCATTAACATAACCTTCTAAGCTATCAGGCTCGCCATTAAAGTTAGCATCTTCAGGCACACTATCGGCGTCGTAAGGATCTGTTCCTACTTTTATCTCAACAGTATTTTTAAAACCATCATTGTCAATATCGTCATCTAAAAGATCGGGAATACCATCATTATCAGTATCTTGATTGGCATCATTGCCACAAATACCATTGAGTAATGTCTCTGATAAAACTGAATCAGAATAACGTATTGTGGAGTACGCACCGACGTCAATATTTTTAGCGCTAATGGCTCCATGAACACTGACAAATGAAGATAGTCGAGTACTATTTCGGCTATAAAATACACCTGCTGCTCTTACTGACGGACTAAAGTATAAGTTTTTGCCGGAATAAATCAGTAGTTTCTCTGGCGTTTGTTCTCCACCGGCATTGTAATTCAATTGACTATTCCACTTAAAATGCGCCCCGTGCTTGATAAATAAGCGCACCGGTTCATTGCCGAGCACATTAATTGTCAATTTACCTTTGGTGTATAACCTGTCGATCCAGTAATCACCCGATGCTAAATTCAGCGTAGCATCATGGCCTGTACGTAGTGTCTTTATAGCGTATTGTGAGAATTGTTCGTCAAACGTTACTTTACTGGCATAACCTAAATTGAGCGAATTGAACTCGCTACTCAAGCCTTCGCCGATAACCGTAGATCGGCCCGAAGGAATACGAATATCTGCTTTGCTGTCATTTACGGGAAACGAAAGCCCAAAAGACTCTGAAGGTGCACCAGATGCCTGACAACTGCCATCGACACAACTCTGTTTACGTGGAGTCCACCAGCGGTAATATTTTTGATAATAGTTAGGTTGAATAACTCGCGAGGTTGCTAAAATATTATCAGGATTATTGAGTAACTGAGCATTTTGTTGGAAGCGTATCCAACCTCGGTGGTTGTGTGTCTGTAACCCATCTGAATAAAATAACTCACAACTTTGAGCGATCGCTTGAACGCTGCTCATAGTGACAATAAGCAATAGCAAGCAACTTTTGCCGTTACGGACAAATTGCCAAAAGCTGCTAGCTAAGCGATTAATGTGATTCAAACTGTGATCCCCATTTATTCCATAGGTCATTGGTATTTTTATAGCCGTTTATTATTTTGTTTTATCTGAGACCGCGAATTCAATATTAGTTTCTTTTACTGCTTTTTCAGATGCTTTTTTTACTGCTTTTTTTAATTGCATTGCCGTCAATTTTTTACGAATAGTATGACTGACTTCTGCCAGGGGTGCAGGTGTCAGTGTTTTAACATCGATGACTCGCAAAATATTTGGTCGACCTTTAATAAAGACAACATCTGAAGTCCGACCTTTATCAAGATTCTTTAACGTGTTTTCTAATGTTGCATTTAACAAACCCGGCCGCATAGTGCCTTGTTGATATAATAAACCTGAAAAAACTGCGTTACTGTTGACTTCATCTCGCCAGTTTTTTGCCGCTTTTATAATTTGAACACGGTTGTTAAGTAACTCATCTCGTTGGCCTTCTGATAATTTCTCCCCGGCCTTCAACAACTCAAAAATCTTGGCCTTGCCTCCACCAAATTCATCTTGATGACTGTAGTAATAGTTTTGCACCATTTCACTCGAAATAGGAGCAGGAACGGCGTGTTCCAACAAGAACTCTTTGACTAACAATTCTTCTCTATGAAAAGCAACTTTTTGTTCAATACGTTCTAATTGATTTGTCGCCAGCGTTTGTTCCATTAGCTGTCGCATTGCGCTAGAAGCAATTAAACTTTTTAATACTTTGTCTCGAACCTTAGCATCATTATCGATTTGACTGGCTTGAGAAAACTCTGCACGTAATAAAAAATCGACATCACTTTCTGTAATTGTTTCGCCGTTCACTTTAACCAACACATTTTCATTGTTGGTATCAATTCTATTGCTATGTTGATCATCGCAAGCAAATAGTGATACTAAAGATAACACGCAAAAAATTCGGCAAATAAGTCGATACATGGATTTTATTTCTCTTGCTTGTAGTTAACCGATTCCAACAAACGTTGGATTTCTGCTTCTTTAGCTTGGTTACGCATTTGGTAACGGATATCACCTTTCAGGGACTCCAACGGTTTAACGACATCCTGCGGTTCTTCTAATACTTTGATAATATGAAAACCAAAAGAAGTTAAAAATGGCTCAGAAATATCCCCAGCCTTCATAGAAAATGCTTTTTCGGAGAACTCTTCGGCAACAGCGCCCTCATTGATCCAGCCTAAGTCGCCGCCTTTAACAGCAGAAACTTTATCTTGTGATACTTCTTTTGCTAGCTCAGAAAAATCTATGCCTGTATTAAGTTTACCATAGGCATCAAGTGCTGTTGTTAGCAAGGCTTGCCTTTCGACTTCACCCATACGTGGGTTAACTCTAAATAATATATGCGCTACTTGTACTTTTCGTGATTTATATTGATCGATATTTTTACTATAAAAATTTTGTATCCCTTGTTCCGTCACGGCATTATTTAAATAACTTTCAAAGTAACGGCTAATCAGTAACTGTTTACGAAACTCTTCTACCTCTGCCGCGATTTGCAGAGCATCAAGCTCATCCGTTTTCTCAATTGCATTAGTCAGTGCTGAGCGTTGCTGATACTCTTGCTGCATTCGTTGATATCGTGCTTCATCATTGAGTGGAATACGCTTAAGTTTCAAAAAGGCTTCAAACTTTTCTTTTTCATTACCCATTTTATTATCATCGCTACAACCCGCTAACGCTAAGCCAATAATGATCATCATTATTTTGAAGTGTTTCATATTATCTTTTTACCTTTCGATATTTAAAATTAACATTTATCAGTTGCCGTAACCGTAACCGATATCATCACTGTAGACGTAGTCGACATCGAGTGAAAAATAGTCAGTTTCTGGCGCGAGCTCTGTGTCTTGTGAATCACCATAACCGTCATAGCCACCCCCGCTAGGGCCATGTCCTACATCACCGTAACCACTACCGCCATAACCACCACCGCCGTATCCACTGCCACCATAGCCGTCATCACCATAAACATAGGTATTAACATACTGGTCGACAGTAAATGTACCCATAGAAGATGGCGCGATCACAATGTAGTACTGAGTATTATCTTCTATTAGCAACTCAAAGTGACGGGAACTACTCCAATAAGTAGAACGTTGTGCATATAAGTATCCATTGTTAGCGTATATGTATAACTCAACGTTATCGTTCTCTCTTATCCAGAATTTATAACGCCTTCTGGTATAAGGGTCATCTGGAGAGAAAGGATAAATTAATGGCTCTGTTGTTGGTGCCTTTCCAACCACAAAGAAAGGGCCATTCTTCGGCAAAACTATCGTCGATTCATCATCATCAGCTGTCACTAAGTTATGATTCAGCTCAGGCAATGCAGCACGTATTATAGTGAGTGAGTGGTCATCGATAACATCAAGATTACCTGCCGTATCCATTGCGACGATATGCAACGGGAAGGTTGTATTTTGTTCTCCGTAATAACGCGCGGGGCCAACAATAGGCAAGTTAATATTGACCGTATCACTATTTGCGTTGAAATAATGGTGGTAACCGTAAACCGATGTACTCACGGCGCAATCCTCTGCATTGCGCTGCTGTGGCTTTTGTCCATCAACAGATTCTGCAAAACAACGGTGAGCTTCTTTCATTATCTTGTACTGTCCGACACGGAAAAAATTATTTCCTGACTCGCCAGTTTGGATATAGGCATCGATTGACGCCAAATTACGGCCTTTATCCACCACAGATATGGGCAAAATCAGGTTTCCATATTCATAAACTGTATGACTTTTTATCGGATTAGCGATTGTCATCACCGGCGCTTCATCGTTACCGAGTGGCAAAGTAATAGTATGGCTAGAAATTTCTGCTAATTCACACAATGGATATTCCACTTCGATGGCAATTTGATTGTCTGCAATTCTTGCATTGGCAAGAACGTTCATGTCACTGAAGCGATATAAAACGCCACGTCCACCCGCATCATCTATCGGCTTAAATATTCCAACGCGCTGCCCTTCCGCATTGACCAAATACACCGTTCGAGCAATATCATTGGCCAGGTCTACCCTAATGATTAAGTCTTGAGATTCATCAAACTTAACAAGAGTCGATATCTGCGATGGAATAGTATTCCACTGTTCTATTGGATAATTAGAATCAGGGTAAGACCATATATTGCTATAACGTAGTTGATTGGATGATGCTAAAGAAACGTTAACTTCTGGCAAATCTATCTTTGAATCCAAGGCACATTGTCCACTGTTAGCGTCTAGCATATCGACAGCAATACTTTGGTCACTGACAATTTGATAGTAGTTAGTACCGCCACCATTCGTTGACTCTTCAACAATGAACGCGATGCCATTGACCAATTCTGTTGTGTTAGGAATAAATGCCCGTTCATTAAGAACGTAATCTAGACTGTCATAGCTATTATTGTACTGTCGATTAAATTCCCAGCCCGCTTGAAGGCAACGCGTAGCGGCTTCTGAAGTACGATTAACTTGTAAACTTTCAAGTGTCAACGGTACCTGAACTTCGGATGTTCTATATTCAATTCGGCGGATGTCTCTGATATCAAATAAACCATTTGTTGGAATTTCAAACTCTGTTACACCATCAAGTAGATCAATTAATGACAGGTCATAGGCTGTGACAGTTTCCGTTGTAGACTGACCATTAGACCTAACCAATGTGCCACTAAAATAAATCGTGAGCTGTTCATTCGATTCACGAATATTGTTAGCTATCGCACTGTCTATAACATCAAATTCTGGTCGTAGTTTAATTTTTATGCTGTTGAGCTCGGTGGTTAATTGGCGAGCTCGATTCGTTAAATTGATATAACCGCCATACCCAATACAACCTTCACCACACCAATCATAACTGGCAGTGCTTAGTAATAGACCGTCTTCATATAGGCTATCATTGGCCGCAACCTCTTTATCAACTGGCTTATCGCCATCGTCTTCATCGCCACCATCAAAATATGATTTTCTTCCCGCCTCTAGCGACAAGAAATAAGGGTCAACAAAATCTACCGGCGCTTCACATACCGGTGCATCATTAGAACTGACTGGAGTGATAACAATACGATTATGTGCAGGGTCATTAACTTCGATGTTCAAGGTCAATGATTCCCCCTCCGTTATATCACTGACAGGAATTGACGCGTTAGCGACACTACCTGCAGCAGCACCCAAATCAATTTCAACGCCGTTAACCGTAATAATCGGTGCGGGGTCGTCGGCTACCGGCAATATAACATTGGTTGCATGATAGTAGTCTTGCTGTACGCCTCTATCTCCATTGCGTCTAACAGCCATTGCTAACGTTAAGCTACCGTCCCAAGGTTCTGAGCTGAAAGTATCGTTATTAAATACCGTTTTTGGTACGCCATTAGGGAGTACTAGCGTATAACGATACCCATAAGATCGATCTAAGGTGCGATACAAAGAGGAGCGATCTTGAACAATAAAATCTGAGGAGGAATTAGTGCTAAACCCATCTTGAGTGTAGTTTCTATCTCTCACCAAATACGGCTTTGTCGTGTCGCATGATGCTTCGCTAGAATGATAGCTACAAGCCGTATCATCATACATAACACTAATGCTTTCGCCATTCAGTAGCGCACCGGTAATATAACTATCGATATCGCTGGTAATTTCTAGGCTAACACGGCCATTGTCAGCGCCGCGATACAACATTTGCTGGGGTACGGTATCAACAATATGCACCTTCGGATAGTCGACCGTTGTATCAGTAACAACGCGCGGCAATACGGTAATGGGAATAGAAACTTGGATCTCTGGTGTGGATACCACACTAATAGTCAGTGCAGTTTCACCGGCGTTCAGTGCAACAAACTCACCTTCCGAAGATACACTTGCAATAGAAGCATCATTGACGGTGTAGTCTAGAACATTAGCAATAAATGGCGCTGTAACCGTCGTTAACCCCTGCTTAGTTTGCAGTGTGAGGGTAACATTGAGCTGTTGGCGTTCACTCTCTTCACCTAACTGCGCATCAATTTGTGAGACATCTGAATTAATGACGATAACGAAAGCTGCTGGTATGTCGGCATCATTAATATCATCGGATGATGAACCGGATAATGCTTCTAGTAAATCAGATAAAGCGTCTCCATCACTATCGGCTAATAGAGGGTCGGTACCCAATTGATTTAATTCAATACCGTCTGGAACGCCATCGAAATCGGAGTCTGCCAGTAATGGGTTAAGGCCTAACTCAATCTCCTGTAAATCTAGCACGCCATCCTTATCATAATCGGTGGTGGTATCCATATAGAGTGTTGGGTATGGATCATTTTCTATTACGCCATCGTTATCCGGATCAAGCCCTGAGTTTGCGCCTGCCAAAGAGAAGACTTTTTTACCGTTAGCATAGCCAACAATAATATCGTTAATTCCGTCGCCATTAATATCTCGACTTTCTTCTACAGATAAGCCCAGTTGCTCACCCGCTCGGGAGCCGTAAAAGCGATACAAAACAGCTTGGTCGTTGCCTGAAATGATCTCAATCAGCCCTGCCTTTTCTCCATTAGCACTATTATTAGGGTCACCAACAAGTAAGTCATCATAGCCATCATTATTAACATCAAAAACAGCCGACAATTGCAAGCCTACCGCTTGGCTATATAAGATCTCATAATCACTACCAGAGTAAACCTTACGCCCAAACCGCCCACCAACGATAATATCGTTGACATTATCTCCGTTTATATCGCCTGCTGCAGTAATAAATGAGCCTAAGAATTCACGAGCTTCGCCATAAATGGTTTCTATGGCGTCACCTGTTACGCCAGAATATACGGTAAAGCTACCTGTGAAAGGTACTTCGAGCGCACTTTTACCACGACTACCAATCGCGAAGTTATTGAGGCCATCACCAGTTACATCATACACATTACTAATAACATTAGCCTTATCGTAGGCCTCACCCACATAAAAGAAATTAACGCCTTTTCCTCTAACTGTGATAACGCCTTCAGATAAATCCTGATGTCCCGACCAGCCTGTGGTTGCATAATCGCTAAAGCCATCACCATTTATATCACCCAAGGCAGCACTATTTTCTCCTTGGTATTCATACATAAACGTGCCGTAAGTATTTCCAATAATTTGCTTGCTTAAAGCATATTGATATTCAGGGTCATATAGGCTTTGGTCACCAGAGTAAATAAAAGACAACCCTTCAGAATTTTGGCCTGCGTTAGGGGCACCGACAAGAATATCATCATATCCATCATCATTGATATCGCCAACATTATTGACGTGATACCCAAACGCGCTATCAAAGTAAGGGACATCGTTGCTATAGTTAAGAGCTTTTATTTGATACAGCAAACTTTTATTTTGACCAGAATACACATCGATTCTTCTGGGATTGTAACTATTATTAATAACCGCATAGTCCACAACATTATCGTTGTTAACATCGCCAATTAATACTTCTTGGTTAGAAAACTCAATAACGTTAGCAATATTATCGAGTGTATTCAGTGGTTGTTCATCACCGTCTTTAATGCCATTGCCATTACTATCCACAGAGCGTGGGTTGGTACCCGCTTGCTGTTCTGCAAGATCGGATAAACCATCGCCATCGGTATCAACTACAAATGGATCAGAACCGAACTGATCTTCTTCTAAGTTAGTTAAGCCATCGCCATCTTCATCACCTTGGGCGGTAATTAATGTGGCACGGTATTGCTCAGTCATTCGCATATCGAACTCATAAAACTCTGAGCTTTCATGATGTCCAAATAATCGGATCCATGAGTCAGTCACCGTAAGGATAATCTCAAGCCCAGCGTCATTCTCATCGTAGGGTAACAATGCGAATGGAATATTAAATTCAAAGTTACGCCCTTCATTTTCATACTCTTCCGAGAAGAACGGAATATTTGGTAGCGAGGCCACCACAGATTTATCAGCTGAAACTTGCGTGACCTCTACATTTCCACCAATGTTCACAATAAAATCTTTGCCAACTCTTTCGTCCAACTGAGACCAATAGTCATGGCCTGCCGTGGTTAATGCGAGTGCATGTTCAGTTTGGTCACCAATAATAATGTAGTGATTATTCGGGTAGAGTATCGCCTCATCAACACATAACTCACGTGCTTCTTCAATAACACTCAAACCGCTCGTTGTGCTCTGTAAGCTAGAATTTTTCGTGCTCAATGTGTAGCACATACCTAGCTCAAGTTGCTCAAAATCGGGTTTAAAAGTAACTACTGTTGAGGTAGCGTCTTGTTGAGAAGTGCCCAGTTTAATCGATCCATTAAGGTTATTTAGAGGATCGCCATAAGTGATATATAGCGGTGCCTTACCTAGAGCCTCGCTATCTTCTAAAACTTTATCGAACGTTATTTCAAATACTGGCCCATCTATCTTAGAAACAAACTCAATACTGGTTATTTCAGCGGGTGAGTTATCTTCAATTACTGTTACTGGGACGGTTACGTTAAGTGCTGGATTTTCGATAAAGTTAACGATAATTGATGTTGCACCAGCACCCACAAAATTGACTTCGCCTGCACTTGTTACGGATGCAATTGAGCTGTCAGTTACTTGATACTCAAGTAACTCGATGAGTGACGTAATCGGTGCTGTTTCCGTGCGCCCTTCGGCTTCAATCGTCGCTATCACTGTCAACGGCTGAGCAACACTCGAGCTTGTAAGCACATGCTCTATGCTTGTCGGCGCTACTTGAATCGCAGTAATAAAGAATGGATCAACAAAGGTATCGAAGGCGCTAGCGGGATCGGATTCTGAAATGACTTCTACAAAGTCAGAAACACCGTCACCATCGGAATCTACCAAATTAGGGTTGGATAAATAGAGGTTAACTTCATCGAAATCGTTAACACCATCGCTATCGCTATCGCTAAGGTCGAGCTTGGTGCCTAAGTTAACTTCTTCTGCATTGGTGAGGCCATCACCATCGATGTCTTCATCGCCATCGGAAATACCGTTGCCGTTGCTATCGCTATTGGCAGGGTCATAATCAGGCAAACTAAATTCAAGGCCGTTAGGAATGCCATCGTTATCGAAATCACCATTTACTTGGAGCACCGTCAGCCACAAACTGTTACCCGCAGGTAAGCTGTCGCAATCACAATTGGCTGGCTTGATATTATGAACATCAATAGCCAACTGCTGGCCATCAGCCAGCCCAGTCTCTGAATAGAAAGGTGCTGTTAGTGAATATTGGCTGGCTGGAATTGATTGATTAAGACGACTATCAACATCCGCAAGTACCAGTGGCTCAACGGTATCAACTCTTGCAATGGTAATATCAGCCGATAGATCTTGAGCTGATAAGCCTGCATAGTTAAGCGTAACCGTGAGGTCCGTGCCTTCAAGTACATAACGGTACTCGGGGATATTTAGCATAGCGGCATAAGCATTGGTGTCGATAGTCTGAGTTAGTGCTTCGTCGTTGGCTGCAAAACCACGTATATTGGCGCTAGCCGTCGTGATTTGGTACACATTATCACTCGCGCTGATAGGTAATAGCGGGCTGTTGGGAGTGAATAACACACGGGTTCCAGCAAGGTCTACATCACTCGTGGAAACGATATCAAAAGTGCCTTCAATGACCTCCCCTTGATAACTGACTGAGCCTGCTATTGGCTCGGGGCGTTCATCGTTAGCACTACGAACGACGGCTTCGCTGTAGGTTAATTCTAGTGGCGTAATCTCACTATTCACAACCGCTAAAAATTGTTGGCTAATAATGGCGGGTTTACGCTTTTCAAACGCTAGTTGGTATACGTCTAAAGTATTCAACGTTTCGGGAGCAGCGCTATTATTAACACCTTTGATGTTTTCAATACTGATATCGACAGTTTCTACACTATCGTTAAAGACCGTAAATTCAGCGTAACCCTGATTTAGACTAATACTGGTTTGCTCGAGCGTTGCGGAACCATTCACGCCGATGTCTAACACTAAGTTAGCATCAACGGTGCTGTTATTATTGTCTAATTGCAACACGCGGTTGTAGTAACGATCCAACATAGTAGCGCTGATCGTCGCGGTTTCTCCGGCTTCTAAACGCTCATCTTCACCAAATGGATGATTCGTTCGAGAGGCTTCATCCATGCGTATTTGGAAAGGATCATTTGCAGTAATAGTCAGTGGCATTAGTGTGGTTTCTGTAGCTGTCGCCTGGCTATTCAGAGGGTAAGTTGCGACCGCTTCTGTATTATCAATTACGCTAATATCGGCAACGTATAAGCCGGCGGTTGTAATCGCCGATACTGGGACTGTTGCACGACCATTGGTCATTCTAATGTCTGCGGATTCGCTACCATCGGCTAAATAATTAATAGTAGTGCCGTTAGAGAAGCCAAAGTTAAAACCAAGCGGTAAACGTGCGTTCGCAACTGAGGAAGAATCCCAAGTGACGAGGTTGTTACCCGCATCGTAAGCGCTGATTTGCAGCAAGAAATTATTACCCGCTTTAATATTCCCAAGGAAATCAAAACGAAGTTCAACAGTTTCACCAGCATCAATACGGATACGTCGTTCATTGAGAATGGTACTGCCCTGTAATTGTGCTCTTAATGTGTAGAGACCCGTAATTTGTGCAGGGTCAAGGTCGAACAGAGTCAGACCATTAATATTGGTAGTACTTGTCCCTAAGGCTATGGTATCGCCTGCAAAATTAGCAGGAGTGATAGACCACTCAATGGTTTGATTAGGCACTCGACGGCTAGCTTCGTCCAAAACTTCAACTTGATAAACCGGGGTGTCATCAACAGACATCGCTATTGGGTTAAAGCTCGGTTGATCGTCTGCTTTAAAGAAGCGAATTTCATTAGGCACACGCGTTAAGGCAACGGATTGAGTTGCTGTTTGTGCACTTTGCCCTAAGTGATCAGTAATGCGTATTACAAACTCATAACGGTCATTCGCAATATCATCACTCGGCAGGCGAATACTAAAGGTCGCAGGTTTACCATCATTAGTCACGGACTGGCTACTAACAATGCGGTTTGCCTGTGGTGATAATTCAACAATGTCGAGGCGCACATCATCGGAGCCTTCATTGGCTACCAACAAATTATCAACGCTGATGCTTAGGCTATTGCCATAGAAATCATTAACATTAAAGTTGACTGCGAGTTGTGACGCATCGGGTGCGAGATCAGGTAACAGGTCAATAGCAAGTATTTGCTCTGTTACTTGACCAATATCATCAATAACACGCAGTGTTAAAGGTAATGACTCTGTTGTTGCAATACGGTCATAACGACTGTCACGAATAGTGAGTTTTTGTGCTATTTGCTTAGCATTATTTCCACGAATGGTAGTTACGACACCGTTCCACTCAGCTTCGATCGAGGCGATAGCGACAACATCGGCTGCGGCAAAGCTAATCAAAAAATCACCTTGTTCGTAGACAGGCTGAGTCTCAACCACAAAGTGAGTGATGCTTGGGGCGGTATCTTCAACAATCGTATACGTTTGGCTCAGTGTATTGGTATTACCGGCTTTATCGGTGGTTATCAGTGTATAAGTTAGGACGTCATCGACCTGTGCCGTTGTTTCTGTAAAGCTGATAGCACCCTCTTCAAAAGTGGCCGCAATAATAGTGCCGTTACGACGTAATATCGCTGACTCGATACCACTTTCTGGGTCATTGACGCTACTGCTTAGAACAAAGTCATGTTGAGCAACAATTTCGTTATTATTGAGTAGAGGCCCGTCAATGTTGAAATCGGCAATGCGAGGGAGTTGATTGTCCTCTGCACGTACAAAAGCTCGAGGGGCTGATTCTGTAATATTGCCAAAAATATCGACCGCACGCAGCTTGAGGAATTTTCCACTATCGGCAAGATCGTAGTCGCGAAATATAAGATACTCTGGGCCATAGTGTTTGCCTATAATCCTAAATGGACCGTTAGCGTTATCAGCTTCATAGTACTCAACTTGGAATATAGGCTGTGAACTGTTAAGTACATAGGCACGAATTTCAAGAGGTTTTGGTACATAAGTCGAGACCCCCACACTAGGTTCTGCGAGCACAACCTCGAAGCCATTAGCGGGTAAATCTTCTCCTTGAAGCAATACTTCTCTCACATTGGAAGTCAATAGATCACCGCGAACCGTTTCAATCTCTGCGGTAATGTCAAAAGGCTGCCCGTTACGCAAATTCGCTGGTACAAGTATTTCTGTATTAAATGGCGCTTGGTGAGTACCACCGACTTGCTGTCCATTGATAAAGTAACTCACTGCGTTAACATTATGAGTATCTGTTAACGACAATTGTAGACGATTACCTTGTTGATAAACGGTACTAGCGGTTGGTGAAAGTAATGCTGGATTTGTCTGAGTAAACCTATGGCCTAGCTCAAGAATTTCGATACCCGCATTGCCTTTTGCTATTGCTATCAGGCCATTGTCAATATCGATATCAGTAACAGAATCCGTCAAACGATATGTCGCATCGTTAATAAAAGTCCACGTCTCGATATCTATAGCTCGAATATTTACCGCATCGTTATCTCGATCAGCTAGCCAAACGTAACCATTACCATAGGCCAAGTCAAAAATAGCGACACTATTACTAACATCTAGCGTCGTGTTGGCAAAACTATTTAAATCGAGTTTATGCAATGTATCTGATACTCGGAAGAACAAATGATCGCCCGACGTACTCATATCTTGAATAACATCTGTTGCGCCATCGATAATCGATTCGATATCTAACGCAAACGAATCTATCGGTAACTGTCCGGATAGCACGCGATATAAACGACGGTTATCGGTCGCCACAAAAATCGTCTCGCCGTGTGTCGTAAGGCTAATAATGTTTTCACCGACCGGCAGCTCAACAACATCGGTGACTGATAAATCATCTAACAATGCCAAATGAATCTGATTAGCCGATGTTGCCACCAACATTTTTTCCGTCAACGCTAGATATTCTGTGGTCATCTTAGAGAAGACAGTCGTTGGATTACTGGTTAACTGAGAACGATTCAAGGCTTCAACAACACCACGGTCTTGCTGTGATAGAAATACCCATTGCTGATTAATAGCTGCCACATGACTTGCCGTTGTGTAACGTTCTGTAGGGTAAAAACTTGGCTGCCAACTACCCGAGCTATACTGCAGTAGTTGTGCCCCTACCTGCTCTGCAGCAACAACGGCAACGCCGTTATTTATTTCTACATCGCGAGCAAAACCAATAAAGTTTTGTTCTTGGTAAAGCCTATTAAATTCTTCATCTGCCTGCGTAAAGTTAACGATACTCCCTGCACTTCCACCTAGGTATAAATCTCCGTTATAAACTCTTGCATGCACTTGATCGGTTGATGAAATATCTGCAAATCTATAGCTCGCGACGTTTTCTGGATTAACGGGGTTACGAATATCGATAAAGTGTATCTCGCCATTGGCTTTGTCGAGAGCCAGCAAATGATCTCCATAACGTAGTAACTGTTCTGCAGAAATAGAAAGCTCGGACGCGCTAATATTGCCGTTAACATCTTGCGTATAAAGTTGCCCATTATCTGTGAGAACAAAGAGAACATCACTATGGAAAATAATGTCATTAGCACCGTCAATATTTAACCATTCATCAGAATATGTCACAAAATCACGAGTAAATGGATGGATGGACTCATCACTGAGTACAACAAACCCATTACTAGTGGTTGCAATACGAGTAGCAACACCACTAAAGCTATAGGTAGTCAATTCCGGTGGGGCTTCGGTGTTTGTATATGCAACGCCTTGCTGTAAAACCTGTGCCTGTAATTCATTACCGCTACTCGTAAACGCCAGTAAAGTATCTGCAGTAGAAGCTAGAATTTGTGTACCTATCACTGACAACTCGCGAACGACTGCGTCAGTTTGGTAAGTACCGACAACTTGGAAGTTTTCAGCGGGGTCAAGAATGGCCAAGCGGTTATCAGCCAAACCAACCAGTAGCCGATCGGTTAATCGAGCAATGGCGGTTATTTCGCTATCAAGAAGAGCAACCTGCTGTTTGCTCTTGTCTAGAATACGACGCCCATCGACAAACCAAGCATTCGTAGCATCGGGCAATAAGTGGTCGAATATTTGTATTTGTAGGGATATGCTCGGTTCGGTTGCAGCAACCACTTTAATAAGGTGCTCAGTACTACGTTGATTACCGTAATCATCGGTTATTGTTGCGACAACAACCATTGACTGAGTCGTTGTGATTGCTGGCACTGTCAAGCCTACCGCTGTTGTTCCAGAGGCTAACAGCTGATCGCTATCATCAAACACTTCGATACGAGTATCATACTGAGGATCAACGATGCTATTCAGTGCATAGTTGACTTGGCTACCTTCGAAAACATGGTAGGTTAAACCGCTCAATTGCGGGGACGGCACTTGCAATTGTGGTGCAATACGTACGCCGACTTCACGCTCACTATAGTAATAAGTATTACCGTAGTGCGCTCGAACACGAAGGAAGAAAGTGTCGAGTTGCTCAACAGTTGGCAATCGCATTGACAAATGCCCAGACTCTTCATGAGTGAAGATATTGGCGACTGGATTGCGGTTGAAATCAAGCAAGCTTATCTGTGTGTATCGGAAATCATCCTGGGATTGATTTTCAGCCGTATAAGCTACGCGAAGAATGTCACCTTCTGCAAAACTTTTGTTGTTCGCAGGCTCTAAAATAACCAGAGATATTTGTTCTGCTGAGTTAGCAATCGTGCTTATACTTTGCTGGTTCTGTTGTGCGCCATTAACACTGACACTGTAGTTTTTAGCCAACTCTACGCCACTGTCCAACCACTGGTAAGCAGAGCTGCCTAACGTGCTCATGCTACCTTTACCGACTAACGACTGTTCGCTAACACGAGCCGTTGAGTCATAGTGAATAACAACCGGTACTTTAATTCCGGCTGTTACGCTACGACTAGCAGGCTCTATTGATAGAACTTGAGTGTTATTACTGCTATCAATGACAACGCTATCAGCGACTTCTCCATTGTGAGTAATAAGGCGAATATTTATAGCGGTGACATTGGCCAACTCTCTATAAGGAACAAATACCTGCCATTGATTATCTACCCAATGAGTTTCTACCGGTAATTGTCGGTTGTTATTGTCAGTTAATACGAGCGCTTGTTGACCAACAACCTCGGTCTCTAGCTCTGCGGTGAGGCGAACACCGAATATATCTTGCGTAACACTAGAGCTGATATTTAACGAAGCAACTGGCGTTGTACTAATATTCTGATAACTAATTTCAGACACACCAGCATCTGTCGTTGTAAGTTTGTAACCACGCCCCGGTGTGAATAACCTTTGTGATGCTTGATCACTTTCGCTGACTATTCCCACTAATTCAAATTGCGGCTCTAAACGGTAGACTTGCCACTGAATTTGTTCTGGCGTGTTTACTTTTATCCAGAATAAGTTTCCGTCAAGTGTCGAATCTATAACTGTGCCGGCAAGAGGTAAGCTATTCTCGTTAGCAAGCGACGCAACAGATAACAGTGTGCCGTCCGACTGCAAGCGGTAAGCTGATAAGGTGTTATCGCTCCAACTTAACAGCCCTGCAGCACTATTAATCATGCCTTTTTGATCAGCTAGAGCGATATAAAACTCTCTAACAACCGCAGGAGTTTCATCGCTTAACTGCAGACGATATTGGTACAACCCGCTATCCGTGAGTACTAGGAGGCGATCCCCTTGTACGTTAACGTCTCTCATGGGCTCGTCTATATTAGTGCCTGCTACGGGTAAAAAGCCATCACTATTAACGAATGCTGCACTTAAAAGATCGCCGTGCTCTATCCAAACAATGTTGCCACTAGCAGCCAAGATGTTGCCTGTGAGCGGCTCGCTAATAGGGCCATCAAAATTATTATTGCTCTGTGCATAAAAATTCAGTTGATGCTGGCCTTCTACTTGAGTTTGCGTGATTAAACCTGTGCCTGTGTGAATTAAATGCAGTAATTGCCCTTTCTGACTCTGATCAATATTGCCCGATGCGCTTGTTATTCGATAACCTCCGTCCAGCTGGTTAATGCCTGCAATCACCTCACCTTCAGAAGAAGCACCTATAGATGCTTGAATCAGATCAATTGTTTCGCCCGATGTTGCTGTCAAATAGTTTTGTGTTGATTCGTCGGTAAAGTAATTCAACTTATCAATCGTTATTTGACTTAGCTGCTCATTACCTGACTTGTCACGTAAACGTCCCTCTACAATAATACTGTTTCCAGTTGCGTTAGTAGTCACACGCAATGGCTGACCGACGGCGGCTATAACCGGGGCAATTGAAGCCGATGGATCAAGAACAGATACTGTTGAATCGGCGCTAAAATCTACCATATCGCTGGGTTGTGAGGAGTTAACAATAAGCTCTGTTCCGGTGAGTAATGACCCACTAGGTTCTGTTGCTAGAGGTAATGTTTCTACTATGCCTTCGTCATTGATCACATTCAGAAAAGTAAACCCACGAAGAGAGCCACGCTGCAGCCTTGCAAGAACGACAATATTTTCATCAACGTTAGGAATTGTTGCCGTAACAAACTGGCGCTCAGGCCCATCAATAGCACGCGTTATTGAAATACCAGTAGCAGGATCAGCCTCAATTCCACCAATGTCTAGATATAGCGTGGCTTCAGTAACATTTCGCAGAAGCACTTCAAATGTAACCGTTTCGTTTTCGTAGAAAGTCGCACCGTTATTTGGTGTGATTACGTCGACAAGAGGCGCGCCAGCTTCTGCATCATAGGGGAATAAGTGTACTGTTTTTACTGGACTAATATTCCCGTTAGGATCGGTTGCTCTTGCGTCTATACGGATGCCGTCAGCTAAATCATCAACACTTACTTCAAAGCTGTAGCGGGACGGATCTACTAGTACCTCAAACGCACCGCCATTTTTCGAGACTTCAACAGTCTCAATGCCATATTTATCGAAGGCCTTTATCAATACATCTGTACGGTCACCGATAGCAATAAAATCACCATCTTCTGGAGATACTATATCCAGTGTTGGCGGTGTGCGGTCGAGATAAAGCGTATAGTTTTCTTCAAATACTTTGCTAAAGCCAAAACCATAATCAACACGTAAGCGACTGTTCATCGTAACTGGTGCAATCGGTTCACCTTCGGGTAGAAGGTCACGAATTTTAGGGTTAAGAAATGACGCTGCGGTCGTACCTGCGATGACATCGTAATTATTTAAGACATCTTTTGGTTGTCCATTTTGAATCTGAGCAACACTCATTTGAGCAAGGTTGACCATGTCTACGTCGCCCTGAAGGTCGTAAGTTAAATCAACGCGTACTGACTCCTCTGGCTCTACCGGATTCGTCACAAAGTTTTCAAGTTCAACGATTGGGTCACGTAATGCCGCTCTAAAGTTTTGTTCAATCGCAAAGCCCGAATCGTCAACTGCACGCATACGCGCTTCTAGGTAAGCGTAGTCTGGAAGGATATCTACCTCAAATGACTGTTTAAGAATACTAACTTGACCGGTTGCAGGTGCCCCAAATGCAGTGGATAAACGGTAGCTATATTCGAGTTCTTTGGTGTAATTATCTTCTGCAGTTGCTCTAAATGTGTAGCCGCGACCACGGGTTAATACCATCGCTTCATTCACCGGTGTCTCTACACCATTTAATACTCGGAATAATTGGAAGTTGCGAGGGGGTAGCGTATCTTTAGTGAGCAAGCGAGTCGCAACCGTACCGTCTGGATATCCACTATCATAAGCAGCAGCCAGTAAATTACCGGCTGAATCCTCGATACCATTAATGACTATTTGATAATACGCGTTATCATCAAACTGCTGGCCTGCAAGTAGACGTAACGCAATGGTAGATTCTGATAAATTAACAAGTTCGAAGCGGCCTGAAATATCTTCTGTCGGGCTACCAGAATAATCACGAAATTCTTTAGTGACACTAAAGTTTTCTGCAGAAACAGGCTCATCAAATGAAAGTACATAAGATTGCTGGTTAATCTGGAAATCTTTCGTATTTCCTGCAACAAACAATGGACGGGTATCGTCGACACCGGTTAATAGTAGAGGATTATCGAGATAGATAACTTCATCCGTCGCCTCACGAATTAACACCAACTGGTACTGTAAACCTGGAGTAACTACGGGTGAATTATCAATCACCAGTGCATCATCGTAAAAGCGATGACTCACACGGTTAGTGGCATCGGGTACAACACCACTTTCAAACGGAATAAGATGAACATCAAGGTTGCCATTTAGCCCCAAGCCATTAACGGTAATTTGGTCACCACCGCTATCACTTAAGGATAACTCGTCGATAGTGTTATTGGTTGTTATATCTACGACTTGAATGGCCTGAGACAGTAGCACGGCTGCGGGTAACGTTGATGCACGTACGTTACCCGCTTGAGAAGCTTGTAGCGTTTTAAATCCGGCAATCGGTGACGCCGTACTAAAGGTTAATTCTGTCCCCTGTGCATTGACGATGAATTCAGTAGAATCAATTGTTAACTCACCAAATGATAATGAAGTTACATCCTGTAACTGCTGCCCTGTCACTTTATAACTAATGAAGCGGCCAGTAATACTATTATTAGGGCTAATATTTGTCAGGCGAACGGGCTGAATACCAAATAATTCGGCAGTTTCTATTGACCAAGGCAAATCAATGTTAACTTCTGCACCATCAATATTTTGCACAGGGTCATTAGCAAGAGAGACGGTATAGCTTTCTCCCAACTGATATTGTGCACCCAGTATTTCAAAGATAATTTGGTTGCCGATCACACTATTAAACCCAGGCACACGTACGCCTGTGGTTTCTGGAATGACATTAATGACAGTATCGGACCAGTTATCTCCTGAACCGCTAACAGATAGCACCAGTGTATCTGCTGCGTTAGCAATTTTTTCTGGGTTTAAGCGCCAAATATTATTAAACGGTAAACGAACATTAAGATAACTATTGCCTTCTGCCCATTCCAATAGATCGTTTTGGAAAGCAAAAGATGTAATAGCATTGCCACCCTGTGTTTTCACATCACCTAAATGCTGGAGTGTTAATTCCTGCCCTCTAGGGTTCATATCATAAATGCGATACCCATTTTCATTTCCACGCAGTGCGATTAACTCACCGTTCATTACTGCTGAATTATGATTCACAAACGCTTTAGCAATCAACACATTAGTACGCTGGGCTTTTAAATTAACACTATTGAGCAATTCAATTTCTTGAGCCGAGCGAATGGCCATTCGCTGCTGGTTTATCAATAGTGATTGCGCGTTAGCAACCGTATGTGTGTAACTGCTGGTAATCTCATCTAAATCATTCACTGGGCGATAATTTAAGAGCGTATCGTATAGGACATAAACACCCTCAGCATCATAGCCTACTGCCAATACATCACTAGCAAGATTGTGAGTCTCGATATTGTTTCCACGTACATACATGCTAAATAATTGATTGCCAGATGATGCGAGCAAACTGTCATCAATAAGATGTAAATTTGTTAATGGCAAGCTTTCAGGGTTAAGAACGTGATTGATTAACTCTGGCGCATAAACATTACTGATATCGTAGACATAAAGTTGCCGTGTGCTTTCATCTACTCTTGTAATGATGGCCATATAATCATCAGAAACAGTAGCATCCACCAACGAGCCTTTTAGCGAACCTGTCGAAAGTGTTTGTGGAATATCTGACTCCGCTGTCGTCGTTAGGCGCCATGCCACACTATTTCCTTCAGCGAAACCGAGCTTATTCTTTACTAGCAGTAGTAAATTGTTGTGACGGTAAATATTTTCAACATCAGACACTCTTAGATTAGAAGCCAACTCGATATTAATATCTGTATTAATAAATAAGTCTTGTTCATTAGATAAATTACTCACACCAACACGTACTTCACCTAGCGTATCCCGTGGTAACCGGAAGCTAATAAGGTTAGGGGTTTCTAACGTAACTTCATCAGCCAGTAAACCATTAACCGTTACTTTGGTTAAATCGCTAAACCCAACACCATCAAGTGCAACATAATCTTGATTGTTATAAGCAAAGCGGGTAACCGTATTATCTAATGTGCTTTGAGCGAAATTGTAAGCGCCAGCAGATACAATTTGAGGGTCGGCAATATAAGAGAAAGCCGCTCTTTGACTAGTTGATAGCGGGCCATTGTTTACTGCTAATCCGACTAATAAATTATCAGCAGGAGACGCTAGCAGTGCTGGTAGGCGGAAGCTAATTTCTGTATCTGTGACTGCGGTAATATCCGTTGGGCTTATCGCTTGCCCACCTAATATAACTTGGGTATCTGTATCAAAATTTTCACCGGTTAGTGTGACGCGATCACCTCCACGCCAGCTGGCAAATGCGGGGCGTAAAGCCTCAATAACCGGTACAGTTTCGCTTGTGGCCACAAATCGGAAACTGAAGTTATCTCCCAGTACAGCACCTTGATTATCTCTAACTGCACCAGATAAAGTAACACGATATCTCTGCCCATTTTCTAATGGACTTGTGGGCCTAAAATACAAACGAGATCCGCTCTGATTTGTTTCTAGCGCAACAAAACCTTCAACTTTTGCACCGTTAAGAGTGACTTCCAGAAGGTCTTCACCATTGTCACGAATTTGTGCAAAATCCAGATGGCGATTAAATTGCAACTCTACATCTTCGCTAATAGATAATGCTTGCTCTGCTTGAGGTACTTGTTCAACGATCGTTAGTAAGTCATTGACAACTGTATTTAAGCGTCCACCTAGCTGATTAATTGTATTAATATTGGCAACCGGGTTTTCTGTAGGTTCATTGCCAGAATAAGGAAAGGCACTACCGATATAAATAGCTCGCGGATGGAAGGCAAACGTTTGTGCATTGCCTAGTACAGAGAAGTAATAACTTAAATCAATCGCTTGATTGTAACGCCCTTCCAGCCAAGGAGAAATATTAAATAGCTGTAGATCACCTTGCCCACTAGCAACATATAACGTCTGGCCTCGTATCTCCATTTGACCGGCATAAAGGTCGCCGTCGCGTACCAGATAGGCAAGATTTAGAGTCGCTACTGGAGTGGCGGATTCATCATCGAGTACAAATAGTTCAACTGTACCCAGATTACCCGTCGCAACCATGAGTAAATTATCTTGTACTATCACATTGCGTGGTCTGACACGTTGCCCCGCTAGTGTTACTACCGGAATATCGCGGACGATATTGTAAGCACCAGACATTAGCTCAATTTCAATAATGCGTCTGGAGTTTGGCATTGCAGCCCAAAGGCTGTTGCCGTCGAGATAAATAGATGACGTAGAACCCCTAAGCTCAGTCACGCTAAGTGTTTTTAGCAAACGAATGGTACGGTGCAACGTTAGCTCATAAATATGAATGCCGCGGCTATCTGAAACAAATAATATATTTTGGTCCAGCGCCAAACTCCTAGCACTTCCCTCTAGTTGAATGGTGTTCAACAGCTCCGGAGCCGCAGGTAATGTAGTATCAAAGTGATACAAACTATTACCACCAGCAGTAAATAAGTTAGTGTCATTACCTACTAAGTCAACGAAGCCCTCAGGCGATAGCCCTCCAGTCACATCGATATGATAAGGGAATGTTTCTTCTGCAAACTCTTTTTCAATAATTTGTGGGCGTACAGGGTCAGACACATCAGCGACAACGAGACGTGCGACATTAGAGCGAAGAATACGTTCTACTTTTCCAGAGGATGCATCAATCACCTCATAGCTACCGCCGGTAACGGCATAAATAATCTGCTCACCTAGATGAATCGCAGAAACAGGGCTAGGTTTACTCGGATCTAAGTCAACCGTGCCAGTTGGGTTACCCGAGTAGAAATAATCGACAGTTGACTGCGACTGCTCACCTATAAACTGTTTATTTTCTACGGTGACCGGTGCATAACCAAAACTGCCCGATGGAACTCTGACTTGAATATACCCACTATTGATAACACGCAGGTCACCGGCAATGGTATTTCCTACTTTCACTATGCTCGAGTGATTAAACCCACTACCAAATATACTTAAAGTATTACCACCCTGCGGTGGACCGCTGATAGGGCTTATATCCCCTACTTTGACTTCCGGCAAAATAACAACAGCACCATGTTTAGTAGCTGCCACGCCATTGCGCGAGACAGTGACGGGTAAACTGGTCACCGCATTGGCCAAAAATAAATTAGGCATGGAAAATTCAATCGTCGTATCTGTCAATTGCCTAATTGAACTGGCAGGTACCACTGTTTCACCAATAGCGATTTGAATTTCAGATAAATCACTACCAAAATACTCTCCCTCTAGAACAGCCGTTTCTGAATCATTCCCATGAAAATAGTGCTGTCCTGCTTCACCATCCGTTAAACGACTTACCCGCTGAATAATCGGACGGTCACCTTCAACTAATTCGTAGTTAAGAAGTGTGCTGCTAAGTAACGGAGATGCTGACAGAGCACGAACCCCTGTGGTCACTTCTAGCGATACATCACCGTGATAAGTATTAGCGTCGGTCAATCGGATATCAATATAAGCACCGGCTAAGGTGTTAATAGCATTGAGTTCATAGGCGATTGCTGGCAATAACTCACTATTCGCTTGGCGTAGAATAATAGCGCTAGAAACAACAGTGGGATCTGTATTAATCAAATCGTTGAATTGAATACGGATCACTTCATTATCTGCCACAGTCGAACCTGCAGAGGGTGAAATATCACTAATAACCAATGATGGACTTGCAGTGTTTACTAAACCATTGCTATCGGCGATGAAAATACCGCCAACATTGTTGGCTAATTCTGCCCCAGAATTTTTGATGTCATTCCAATAATGAGTCTCAAAACCGTCGCCGGATTGTTGTAAGACCAACATTTCATCACGAGTTGTGATGGTTATCTGACCATATTGAACTTGCATGGAAGCATCTGCGATATTATCAACAATGCCCCGCTCAACGATTTTTGAGGTATAACGGCTGGCATCAGGTAGGCTATCAAAGATGACCATATGCAGTTCATTATTACGTTTTAGTAGCACATAGAGTTGGCCATTTAACCACTGAATGTCAACTGGCTGCCCTAGTAAATCTCCCTCACCAAAGATAATTTGGCCATAACCCACGGGCGGAAATAACTCGTCATCTTGTAAATTATAAAAACGAATAAAACCACTACCTAAATCATCAGCAGCAGACATGGCAAGTATGTTCGTTTGCACATCATAAGCGACATCTGTTGCATTGTGCCCAGGAATAGGACGGTCACTTACTAGCAGAGGTTGTGCTAGATCCGTCACGTTCACAATCGCCAAGCCATTTTCGCCATTGGCCAAATATGCAGTATTGTCAACAACAGCAATACCGGTGATCGGCTGATCGGAAACTAACTGACTGACCCTGATAGGGTTTTCCCATATACCGATGTCATAAATTTCTAAACCGTAAGGCATTAAGAAACGATTTTCATCCGTAGGTTCTGCACCCGCTTTAATACCCGCAAATAATGTGTCATTTACTGTTACAGCAGCACCTAGTTGATGTGGTGGATAGTTAGGCAACTCAAAACCGAGGCCATTCTCCAAGACATAAACAAGCTCACCGGCCAAGACCTCTTGACCTGCTATCAGCAAGTAAACTTGGTAACGTTCAGGAACTAAGACGCCCGGGATACGGAACTTAAAGACTGACATTGTTTCAACATCATCACGTAAATCGACGATATCAAACCCGTTATTATTAATCTCGGAACGGATTTCACGACCCGAGACAGAGCGCATAATAACTTTTGTTCCGGGCAACAAAACTTCTTTAGAAGCGGTAATAGTGGTGTCGTAACCCCCTTTTATATTCACCGCATCGTGTTGCAGACTAAATTCAATATTACGTACTTCATCTGCGATAACAATGGCACCGGGTAATTGCAGTTCTAGGCCCTGGTCTTGTAAACGAATATGATGCTGTCCAATACCAAGAGGCAAAAGATCTAAGGCAGACTCAGGAATTTCGATGAGATCGTCATTGATCCAGTTGAACGTGACAGGGTAAGCGTCAACGAGAAGTGTCATTTCTGGACGAAAGTTTTCACCCTTGATGGCGATTACTGGCTGACTACCACGGTGATATAAATTATTGTCGATATCTGTAACGACCGGCCGCAACGCATCAGAAGCAGCTTGTATAAATGTTTGTACAAATGGCGCCCACTGATTAGTACCTCGTAAATTGCGCACATTATCGACAGACACACGATAACTAACGTCTGACTCTCTAACAAAATCGAAGACAAATTCTCGCGCACTACTGTCTGTTTGATTAACCGGAATAATGCTGACCGGTATATCTTCGTTGGTGTCGACACGCACGACACGAACAGCATCTGCTTGCTGAATAGAGTCAACAGCAATGGCCTCATTAAATTGCAGGCTATAATTTTCTGCAGCGGCTAAATACTCCCCTTCTCCTACGGATGTCGAGAAAACAATCGCTGACGGTATTTGCAAGGTGCGAATACCCGAAAGTCCTGCGCTAACAATTAAACGATCACGATAGATATCCAAAGAGTTAACGGTTTCGTCATTGCCCGCCGAAACAATTTTCGGTGATAGTGGTTCTGCTATATCAAGAACGATGACACCACTGTTCATAGCAGCAACAAAGAGTAGATTCCCCACTACTTTTAAGCGTCTAGCACTGGCCGCTTGCTCTTGTAAGCGATCTAAATCGACTGTAATCCGCTGGTCTGTATTATTGCGATGAATGATCTCGACACCTTGGTTGCCTAGTGCAGCAATCAAGTAATCACCATAGGTCGCCACGTCAAAGACATTAGAGGCAAAGTGATAACTCTCTATTAGCAGAGGATCGAAAATGTTAACAACTTCAATGTTGCCACTATCGCCTTCAAATGCTTCCGCGGCTGTTTCACTCTTCCAGCTAGGAGGGCAAGGGCCCCATATAGCCGCACCAGCAGTACCACCGTTAAATAACCAGCCGTTATTATCATAATGAATGATATCGCCGCCAGGTAACGGTAATGTATGGCTGAGTTCTACTGCATCATTATGATTCGCATAACTATAAGTAGTAAAACCGTAACTTTGTGCAACCCCCGTTGCACTTCCACAACCGTTAGGGGGCATTGCCAAGGGGCTAGCAGCAGTAGATGCAAATAAGCTATAACCTATTTTTTGAATATCTCTTACGTTGCTACTAGCAGGCACCACATCCAATACTTGAAGCCCATTTTGTTCATCAAAATTTAAACGTGCCACACCGGCTTCACCGGCTGCAACATAAAGGCGTTTACGTTGAACCCCCTCTTCTTCGTCAACAGTCGCCTGCAAACGGATAGAATCAACAGAAAACGGTAACGTCGTATCTCCTAGGCGATCAAGCTCTTGCTCTTCTTGAGGAGTTAGAGGGCTCGGAATTACACCCTCGACACCTATTAGGCCGAGTGATTGAAGAAGCTGTTTCGTCTCTAACGCTGCAGTTGTTTCATATCGACTGATATCTTCTTGGCCCCTAGCTCCACTTGGCAAGGTAGGAACACCTCCGACAAGTAATAGTGAGTCAGGGTTTTGCACATCAACACTGGCTGCAAATAGGCTTTCATTAAGGTATTCACCTCTTAATACATCATCGAAAGCAAAGTTTCGGAAATAACCTGTAGAGAGTGCCGCAACCCCAGATTCTTGATCAACGATAACATCTAAGGGGTCAACCAGCTCAGCACGTATATTAGCTAGCTGGACAATACCATAACCAAAGCCCTTATCGCCTTCTAATGAAGTGGTATTGCCATAGCGATCTTGACCATAGACATTATTCTTACCGCTAATGCCACGAGGAGTAGTAACATCGATTTCTGTACTAGACAATACGGTAATGTCGCGCACCGGTTGAGAGCCAATCTCAATAGTTAGCCCGTCCATTACGGTATTACCAGGCTCAAATCCTTCTCCGATAATACGCACTTTTGTATTACCGGCAAGTGGCCCCCACTGTGGAGAGATCGAGGTAAATACTATAGGCGCATCGACTTGTACGCCGCCATAAAGTCCCACACTTTCCCAAAGACCATTCTTTTCAACTAAGGCAGTTACATCGTATTGACCTTTAGTCGCAATCGCTGGAGAAATTACTTTAACAATACCTAAGCGTTCATCTTCTGAGTTTTGCTCGATATCACTAATCTGTGCTTCTTGGTCGCCGATAAAGATTTTTATGCGACTGGCATCATCTGGAACACCCAGCATTGAAATAGTTAATAGCTCTTGAGTGTTAACAGGTAAACGACGCGGAACAACGGCATCAATACCAATGGTCTCTGGGCGAGCCCCTCGATAAACCAGTTCTATTTTCTGAGTGCTATTGAGGCGATACAGCTCAATATTGATTTGCTTACCATCTTGCAACACCGGTTTACTCGCAACAACACCTTCTAGAGCTTCCACTGTCAGCACGTCATTAACCGCTAAGTCGGTTATATTGTCTATGTAAAGCAAGGCGTCATTGTTGATAATATCTACACGTGTCGGGATCACCGTGCCGTTAGCATCGGTGATAGTGAAATAACCTTTGTTTTCAGGGAATAGATCTATGGCTTTATTAAAGCGCAGACGAACTTTTGTAGCACCATCGGTGTCTTCGTCTAAAATACCGTTAGTAGGATCAACAGTATGAAGCTTCAATACCGCATCGGGTGTTTCTTGGAGAACACCTTCACCAAGATTCGTAAAACCAGCACCGATAGCAGAATATGGCGTCGCTAATACCGCTCGTATATCGTTGCCATTATAGGCTTCGTAACTATCGACAAACTCAGGAGATGTAGGGTCGGTAATGTCATAACTGGCGATACCCGATTCACCGCGAGCAACATAAAGAATACTGCCTTTAATAGAAATATCATAAGCATAACCAGCAATGCGGCGTATCACTTTTGGATTATAAACATCACTAATATCAACAATGACTACCCCTTGCTCTCCTGCCGCCAAATATGCTTCTTGACTAATAGGAGAGGCATAGCTTGTCTCGCTGAGTAATACTTTGCTAGCAGGAATATCAAGTGATGATGCGATTGACAACCCTTCTTGAGAGGTTCGCTCTACTATATAGAAACCTCCGCCGCCAACGACTTCTTGATCGACTAGCAAATTATTCTGAAAATCAAATTCACCCGCAACAACAGCATAAAATGAAGGTGCGCCAGCTTCGACAGCGAGCTTTGTAATATCTAAAGCAGGTTTTTCATTGGGAAGCGTTAAGTAACCCGATAAATATAATTTACTGTGCAGATAAGCATCGACAAAACCAATGCCGCGTTCACCCATAGCAATTGCCGCTTGATTATTTTCGACATCCAAACCTTTAGCAAAGGCTGCATTCAATTGCATAGAGTTAACGAGAGAAGCGCTACTTATATCGTCACTATCCACCGAATAGATGAATAAAGCAGCTTCGCTTGGTCGCGCTCCAATTTTTGCTGCAGTGACAAAAATTCGATCATTATTGCGTTCAAAAAATAGGTCGACCCCTAACGCTGCATAATTAGATGGCAATACTATTCGAGTAACGATGCGGTCATCTCTACCATCGCCATCTTTATCAATAAACTCGCGTAACTCATCTGCGTTGGTAACATCATTGACATCTGCAGTAAACGTCGATGAATCAATATTGTAAATAATGACGCCACCATTGCCTGCGGCTGCTACAGCATAAGTGCCTGTTGGATCAACGGCTATGTCGTAAAAACGATCAGCTTTGCCAGAAGTAATATTACTTTTAACCGGTTGTAAGTAAGTAAATGCATCTTCTATTAATTGTTCTTGACCTGGTGTAGCAATACGTAGATCTGTTAGGCCTAGCTGCCCTGGCGGAGTAGTAACCTCCATCGTTTCTGAATCAATAATTTTAATACTAGCTGTCGGCACTTCGATGTTGCCAACAAACACCCGTGTAATACCATCACCACCTTGAAAACCGCGACCAGAAATCGTTAATCGTGTTCCGCCAACGACTGAGCCTTCTGTAGGCACTAATGAATTAACCACCAAAGGTTCTATGTACTGTAAAGAACCTAGCTCTTGAACAAGTCGGCCATCGGCTTCCCTTACTAATAAGCTAGCCGGCCCGGCAAGTCCTTCTGGCAGCTGTAGTTGATATTCAACCAAGCCATTGCCAAGATCTTGCTGCCTAATCACGGCTGCGATGGCATTAGAAACAAAGAAGCTTGGATTACTAGAGTGACGCAGAGTGACCGCTGTCATGCCGCCTTGTATACCCACTATAGCAGGGCTAATATCAGCAATCTCAGGCTGTGAACCTAAACCAGAACTGGTAGAGAATGTCAGTTCGTAATCAAAAAGACCGGTTGCTCTGCGACCGCCGTCACTAGGCTCGCTAAGCATCTCAACACGGTACTGACTATCTGACTGCAGATCACCGTTAGGCGTTAGGCGAACTAAACGAGAGTTATTGCTATCAACCTCAACGCTGAAGTCGATCAGTTCACCTGATTCCGTCCCGTTATCATAAATTAATGCAAGGTATCGAGATAAATATTCAGAGGCAGTTTGCCCGTCAGGAATATTCACCGTACGATTAAAATAAAGCTCTATAGCATCATCGAGACTAACGCCTTGTTGGTTTTGAGTGGGATAACTGTCAACTAAATCAAGAATGAAGGTGTCAATAATATTTAATGACCAAACATTACTCGTTTCTTTTTCACTCACAGCGCGAGTTACCACTATGCCATCATCACTGAAGGCCATTGGCCAAGTATCAAGACTGTAGCCTTCATACTGATTGAATAATTCCTCTGTCTGCATGATTAGTGAGGAGTCTTTAACATTCACATTGTCATCACGACTAGTATCGAAAACATTCAAATAAAGATCAATGCAACTTGTACTTTTAGATTTTTCGACGCAATTCAAGTTAGCAGCAATGGAGGTTTTACTGAGCAGGCGATAAGGATTGCCCGGAAGACTGAAACCGTTAGATTGGTAATTGGCTATTAACCGCGGTGACTGAATATTACTATCATCTAATACATTCACTCCACCACTATAAAATGCCGTGCTGTTACGCGTGCTAATACCCGTAAGTAATGACGCGCCTGCTGGCAAAATATGATCATTAATTTGCGGTAAGCCCGGCAAGCTCAAATCAAAAATCGCTCGTACGCTCTTAACTCTACCGAAACCCAGGCTTATATTATTAGCAAGGGATAAATATTGGCCCTCTATACTCATAGAGTTTGCATTTATAGCGTCTAATACACCGTTATCACTGAACTGTGTAATTTTGCGAACAACAACAGGTTTTAGCGGGTCCGCAATACTTACGACTAATATACCTTCGCTGCCGCCATTCGCGATCAATAGCTTATCTTTACTTAAAATTTCACTCGGCGGCTGCGCTAACGGAATGGGGAGGCTGTAAAGTACGTCTCGATCCTTCGCGCTATCAGGGTCATTCGTTTGAGAACCCGGTAATCTATCTTCGCGGTCATAAACTAACAACCAGGTTTGGTCTTCGTAAGGCGTATTGATATGTGGAAAATGCATGCCTCTAGCCGTAACATAGAGATGCTTATTTCCTAGCACTAATCCAGCAGCATTGAGGTCTTGTGGTAGATCAAAATAACCCAAGCCAACCATTGGAGCGGCATTCTCTAAGGCTCCTCTATTATAGGCAATCAGCTCCAGCCAGCTAGGTGTAACAAAGTTTCTAAATTCTTCCTGATTTAAAATTTCGCTGGGATAAAATCCACTCAAGCCACTGCCACGCCCAAGGGCATAGATAATTTCCAAGTTGCTGTCTACAGCAACGCTGACTAACTGGCCTGCCGGTAACTTTGATGGGTCACGGCTAATAGACGACAGCCCTAACTCAACTAGAGATAATTCTTGCTGAATTTGACCGGGGCTAAACGCTTCCTCTAAATCAATCGTCGCATTAACGGATAATTTACCGTAAAAAATAGCTTTGGGAGCATAATAAAAACGCCCTTGATTATCAGTAATTTCTATATCGACGAAGCCTCGATAATCGTTACCTAAGTCTGGTACAACCCATGTCACAGACTGAGCACTATTAACATTTAGGCGATCTTGATCAACCGTATCAACGACAGCACGCTCAGGCTGTCCCTCAGGATAAGTACGCAGTTGTATATCTTGATTAAATCCGTAGCCGATGATTTCTACACGGTCGTTCACACCAACTTGGCTAATATCGACAACGGATGGATTGATAAATGAGATTTGTAAAAGATCGAGATAGGTGTACGCACCTATCACGGTATCTTCAAGCCCTGTATCGGTTAATACCTTAACAGCTGCTGGTCCCGCCACATTAGGAATTGTGGTTGCGGTAATACGATCTAGTTCAGACTCGATTTGCGCAGGTTCGTAACTTTCAATCACCAGAGAAAAGCCACCTAACTGCAGTTCAGGTGATTCACCAAAATGATAGCCTTCGACAACAATTGTTTGTCCACCTTGAATGGAACCGGAGTCTGGACTTAGAGCAATAATATCTGGCAATGGCAACTGGCCTGCCGGTGAGGTAAAAAAGGAAAAATGGTAATCTCTTGCTAATGCATTGCCTGCTAGCGGTTCAAGGCCTGCTTTAACAACGACAACATACTCGTAATCTTTTCGTAATGCCTCGTCAGTTGTTAACTCAATAAAGCGGTAAGCCGGCTCGCCATCTCTGTCGGCAAAGCCTATTGAAAACTGTTCTGTTATTTTCTCACCAAGAGCATAGTTGCCCTCACCGTCCGCAATAACAGCGCCTTCGTAAACATCAACAAAGTTAGCGGGGTTAACACTACTCGGCAATACTGCTGACAACTCTATTCTAATATTTTCTAGTGATGTGCTAACGTAAAGCTGGTCTCTTATTGGAGTATGGTCTACCACGGCAAGTTCGGTAAATTCAATACGACTAATGCCTGACTTTCCTGCAGCCGCTTGAATGGCTCCGCGCGATAGCACCAAATCGCGTACAGCAAAATTGTCTTTCGATGCGTTGCGATTAATGACAGCAGGGATCGTGGCATCGACATTAGTCTCCCCTACTTTTTCAAGATCGAGAATTTCAACGACAGTTTGTACTTGTTGATCTTCTTGATCTGAATAAAAAACACTGAGGTAAGCCTTATTACCTGCAATAGCAATATCGTAAACGCCATCGCTAACGTAATCTTCTCGTGCAGGTTCAATGGCTACCGTGCGCATAAGTCGAATATTATTGGGGTCACTAATATTAATAATATTTAGCTGCGATACCTGTCCGCTACCGGCCATGTCCGTTACATATAAAGTATTACCTTCAATGTGCAAACGGTTAGCGAGACCTAATGTATCCAGAGTATCAACAATCGGTAAATTAGGGTCAGTGATATCGACGACGACAACACCTTCGTTAGAAGCTGCGATATAAGCGTAATTTCCACTAACTTTTACATCTCGTGCATAACCATTGGGCTTAATAAAACCTACTTTGTAAGGACTGGTTGTATTTGAAATATCAAATATTTGAACACCACCATTACCGTTAGCGACAAGTACTAAATCATCTTCCCGGTCTAAGCCATACGCCTCAACAAATGGCAAATCAATCCTACCCGCGAGCAAGTAAGGTACACCAAATTGATCATCCCCATTTTGAGTAGAAAAAATCAGTAATTCAGCACCGGTATTTTCGTAGTAGGTTTTACCCGTATCTGGGTTCCTGTTAATTTCCCCTTCCATAGCGTTAACAAAAGCTGCTGAAATATTATTACTCGAACCAACGGAATCGAGGACACCACTCTTTGCTGCAAGTACAAAATTCTCGTCTGCATGAATCTCTGAAATGGTTCCAGCAAAAATCTCACTTGCGCCGATCAATAAATCGGAACGAATAAGTACATCACCATTGTCAATTTGTTCATCAGCAATATCCGCTAAAAACAAACCAGTGCACATTTTACAAGCATAATTTTGAGCGGGAGGCTGGTTAGTATCGAAGGGGGTCTCGTAATTAATCGGATCATAAGTAGACCAAGCAGCAACCATTGCGCCTTCACGATCAGGGCTAATGAATTGGTCGACTGATGAGAAATACGCCTCGCGCATAATTGTTTCACGCGCCCCCCCTGTGGCAGGAGCTAGGAAACGACGCTCAGAAATCGGCATGCCGACTTCATATACTGTCGTTTCGTTCACCGTATGGTTAGGTGTTTCTACACGCGTTTCTATACGTACGCGCTCAATGTCATTTGCCCCACGGCGAAGAATATTACCCTCAGCAAAGCGTGCCCAATAAACGAAATAGAAATTATCTTGATCACTGACGGGAATATTCGGTCGATCACTTTCACTATCATCGCGAAATAATTCTATTTCTCGAGTATCAAGCGTTTGCCATTGCCCAGTACTGTCAAGATACTCACGAGTCCATACCATATAAACTTGGCGTTCAGCTTCAACACCAATATCAGTCACGCTAACCGCGGCAACTGTTTGTTCTCCGGTGGTAAGAATACTTTTATTGAATGGCTCTAATACAGAAAGTTTAGGTGCAACAGTGTCATCAATACGACCAACATTAACCACCTGTGTTCGACCGGGTTGATCTAACACATCGTAAGCAACAGCCTGTAGCGCAAAGCCATCAACACCTAACGGAGGTTCAATGATTGCTTGGTAAAAGTTGTCGCCACTACTGATATTATTATTGGTCAGTGCATTTTGATAAGCGGTGAATACCGGCTTATCATTCAAATAAAATACTACACGATCAATGCCATTAACACCGAGATCATCCAAGGCTTCAACATTCACCTCTATTGCTTGCCCATCAATCACAACAGCGCCATTCACTGGAGTTAAGATCTGAGCGATAGGTGCTTCGTCTGCAGTTACCGTAACTATTCTTGCTGTGGAAAGCTCAGATTCATTGCCATCAATGTCTTTTGCCGTAGCACGGAAAGCTAATGCCTGCCCTACTTGCCCAATGGGTGCTTTAATATTGAATTGGAACGGAGCTGCACCGTCAGTCGAGAGGACTTTATAGCTTAAATCATCTTCGTTGCCTGATGCTTGATACAAGGTGACACTATCAACACCGATTTCTGGGTCGCTGGCTGTCACACTTACTACAAACTCGCGCCCTTCGGTAATTTCCGTAATGGCACCAAAATTATTGCCACGTTCATCAAGAAAACGAATAGCGGTGACTTCTGGTGGTGAGTTTTTCACTAGCGTTACGGGGCGCAGTTCTATTGTTTGGTTACCTGCACCATCTTGTGCCGTGATACGCAGTTGCATATCTAACTGCTGAGGTAGGTTATCTAGTCGATCTAGGTAGGCGGCAATAGAGTCAACCGAAATGCTCCCGAAATAGGGACCAGTTAATAGCAGTTGCTCGCGCACCTTTTCACTATCATCGAAACTACCATTGAGGTCGGTGTCAACATAAAGAGCCACTCTGACGGTAGAGACTCTTACATTGTCTCTGACTTCCATTTGATATGGCAGGCTGCGTTTTTCTGCGACAGTAGATCCGGTTGCTGCCGGTAAACTAATACTAATTTCAGGCGCATCGACGTCTTTATTAACGACGACCGTTACATTTTGCGTCGAGGAAACCGTGCGCTTTGTTCCGGTTGCACGCTGTTCAGTTACTGTCGCACTAAAAGTTATTGGCTTGCCTGCTTGGCCGTAAGGGATTTCGATGAAAAATTCGTAAGGAAAATTCACATCAGTTAAGACTTGATTACCAGTAACCAAGTTGTCTGCAGTAAGCGTTACATTGTCGATGCCTACATCATCAATAGCATTGACTTGTACCAATAAAAATTCACCCTCAGTTATGGTTTCACCATCAATTGGTGTAGCAATAACAACTTCTGGTGGTACATCTTCGATAATTTCTATAACAATAGTTTCTAATGCCCGATGTTGGTCTAAATCACCAAATGCAGCACCATAACTATCTATTGCTTCTACATTGAGAACAACCCGGTTTTGGCTAGAATCTTCATGATTGAATGCGGGTAAGCGAATGCTAAAATTGTAAGGCGGCTGTCGCAATAACAGATTATGAATTTCTACCTCGCTACCGATAGTGCCAGCACTTGCGGTTAAACGTAGGGAGTCAATTCCTACATCATCATAAGCATTAACATTGACCAATAAATTCGTTTGTTCGACCTCTCGACCACCATCTACAGGTGAAACAATATCAACGACCGGACGCTCATCAATACGTACGGGAAAACTCATATCACGAACACGATCGTTACCCGATGTATCACGTGCCAACATACGTACCCAAACATCATAGCGTTGAACTTGATCTACCGGTAAATCTGCAAAACGATTAGCAATTTCGGTCAGGCGATCAACATGCAGTGTTTGATTATAAATAAGCGTATCAATATTGTTGGTAGTAATCGGTTCATGGTCAACATCGTTAATACTGTTGATTGTTCTGATAGGTACACCATAGGCTAACTGTTGATAACTGCCATCATTCAACTGTGCACCATAAGTCGTATAAAGCTCTAATTCATTGACCTTTACATTGTCATATGCACGATAGCCAACCGTAAAATCAGAGAATTCTGGGGGGCCATACCCAACCGTAGGGCTAATTAGCGCAATTTCTGGATTAATTTCGTCTGCGGCACCAATAAAAGTTATTTCATGACTCGCAATAGCGCCATCAGAATCGATAATTTGTGCATTTAGAGTGACCGTTTCATTAAATTTAATTAAGCCGCTGGGGATAGTATAAGTAGCGACCCTACCCAGTAAATTTTCACTCGTGCTACGCCCATAATCATTGGCAATATCAACAGAATATTTTTCTTCGAAGGCATCATAGATAGAGTCTAGCGCGCGATTATAAGAGGCATCACCGGTTTGCTGCTGGGATGCCTGATTAGAGACACGAAGCTCTACACCATTAGCAAATAATTTAATGGTGTCTTTTGATAACTGACGATCATCTGCAGCCAAAACTCCCACTTCTATACTAAAAGTACCTGCTACGATAAGTTGATCTTGAGCAGGTGTTGTCACTCTAATTTCAGGTGCCACATTTGCTAAGGGATGAACGAGAAAACGCCTAACCGTTTGCTGACCAGTATTGTCATCGACGACGACTTCGTACTCTGTGGGTTCTATTTGATTAAATACAATTTCTGTATCTTCTTTGCTCACATTTTTGATCGGTAAAATTGGGCAGCTAGTTTGATAATTTTTTTCGTACTCGACAAAGACTGAGCCGTCACGATTGAGGCGGCGTACTTGATAGCGCGTTAAAGATGCATCGTCTGCTAGTTGTGAACTTAATTTAAATGTCTCACCAACTCTAACCCAAAATTCACCGTAATTAATACGCTCTGGCTCATCGATAACTTTTTGATAAACCCCGTTTACGTTATAGCTAGAGAAACTATTAAATGATAATTGGGGTTCTTGATTGGGATCTATAGGTAATCTGACTCTTACTGCAGAACTGCGGCCCGAAAAGTCCTCTGCTACAAGGGATAAGTTAATATCTCCCGCAATCTGTTCTAGTGGAACACTATAGTGTAGGGTATATTCATCGTCTTTTTGATATCCCCCTGTAATTTCAGCGACCAAACCACGGTTGTCGTACAACCGTAATTCTTTGACTGCTTTAGTGTTATCCGTAGCGCGTACTTTTATTTCAATCGTTTCGCCAGGGACGACAATACGACTGTCAACAGGCTGGCTAACCATGACCAACGGGTCAGCTTCATCAATAATTAATTCATGCTGGCTCAGTTTATTAAATGGCTGGGGGCCTCTCTCAGCTGAAAAACGGTCACTGGCTGATCCATAAATAGCAATATTATCGATAGTAGGGAAAGTCAGTGATGGATAAAAATGGTTAAAAGTAACACTTTCGTCCGAGAGAGTAACTGAAGGTGCTAAGCTAATAAATGCCTGTGCAGACTCACTATTTTCATCGCTAATCAGTAACTGAATCACATCGAAGCGTAGCGCATTATAGCTAATATTTTGCTCATCAAAAGAGAGCCTTGATGAGAGGTCTGACTGACTAATATGAATATCTTTTAAGAATTGTCTATCATCAGAGAGACCATCTATTACAGGTTTAACCGTTATGCGACCTGCCGATGGTAGATACTGGTTAATTTCTAAAACACCGTTAGTGCTTTGTAGATCTTCGGCATTTATTGTGTACTGTTGATGAGCTGGCGAGCAAAAATCATCTGAAAACACATCAAGTATATAGGTGACTGAATGACCGTCAACACGCAGTGCTAGAGAGTTTACGCCATCAATCTTTGATCCTATCAATTGCGACTGACCGTCGGAGAACTGCCAATAAGGCGTTCCATTTATCGACAGCTCACCACTTAGCTCTGCAGTTTCTGGATACGAAAAGTTAAAATAGTGGGATGCTCTTTCCTGACTCTCGTTTATTACCTCATGCTGCAAGTTTCTAACGGAGCTATCATCTAAACCTGACAAAGAGCTATAAATAATTATTGCTGTGTTTTCTCCCTCCACGTAATCATCTTCAACATTTATACGAGAAAATAATACTTCTCCACGAGTTACATCGCCAACAGGCACCAATGCATCAGCAGTAATAAGTGGAGCATTGTCGACTTGCACATCTACTTTTTGTGTCTGTGTTGCTGTATTGCCCGATGTATCGGTCGCTGACACCGTAATATTAAATTCAAGCCCTTCTGCTGGCACAGGCACGTAGCGAGATAAATTAATGAGTTCATTGTTATCAATGCTAATTTCTTTCTCGTTTAGACCCGTTTCAGAAAGTAAAATTTGCGATTCTGTATCTAAAAGAGTGATCGAATAAGACGCTATCGCAATACTATCGCGAATAGCAACTTTTAAAGCCGTTTGTTGACGGTCGAATAATGTATCTTGTGGCGATTCGATGATAATTTCTGGTGGTTCATTGTCAGCACGAATGGTGATTTTTATACTGTTGGACTCGCTTTGATTAATGCCTCTATCGGCTGCTCTAACTGCAAAATTAAACGTTTCACCTGCTCGGGCCTGCAATCCTGGAGGGAGAGATATTCTGCCATCATAGTCTGTATAAAAACGCTCAGCTGCAATGACACTCCCAAACGATTCTTTATTGGCAACACGAATTTGTTCGAGTCGATCGTCTCGTCCTAGAGTTACCCAATCTAATATAATTTCTTCATCATCTGTAAATAAGTAAGGGGTGAGTGTATCGATATAAATATTATCGCTCGCAATACCTTCAACTTCGAACGTTTCACCTGCGAACAAGGTGAGATCATTTTCTGGCACTTCGAAATTAACCACAGGAGAATCTGGGTCATCTAGAATAATAAGATCAAGTAAGTGCTCCGTTGTTAAACCCGAATTATCCTGCGCACGAACACCAATATTGACCGCACCTGCCTCTGGTTTGTGAGGTATTCTCAAACTAGCACTAAAATAGCCTTTCTGATCCATGATCAAGTTAGCTTCACTCTCACTAAATATTTTGCTAAACAAAGACAGTCCATCATGTTCGACAAAAATTTCTGCTGACTGTAATTGCCTATTGTCGGTAATTAACGCATTTATTGTGAGATTTTCACCTTCAATAAATCTTGATCCTGCCGCTGGGTGGCGAATAGAAATAACTGGAGCTTCATCCTGAGAAACTTCATATTGGTGATTAGTGCGAGTACTATTGCCATGTATATCCGTAAGATTTAAGGAAAAATCTATCGTCGATTGGTTAGCAGGAATACGGTAAAAAAAGGAGTCATCTAAATTTTTAGACGGGTTATCTTCAGGAGAAGCTTTCGAAAATACCGAAACACCGTTAGCTGTTACATCAACACTAGCAATACCGCTCTCGTCAATGGCTCGTAACTTAAAGAAGGTATTGTCGCCAGTATAAAGACGTGTTCCCGGCACTGGATCGTAAATAGCGCCTAAGGGTGCATCTGTATCTTGAACAATAGTGATAGCTTTTTCAAAAACAGGCGATGCCTGCCCTAGCATATCGTATGCCGTAATACTCATTGATAATGTCTGATCTACATTAGCAATCGCCAGTTCACTCAACTGCAAAGAATCACGCAATTGCAAAGTGCTCATTGGTACTAAGCCCGTTGTTCGATCAAAAGTTTTTGAGAGCAATATGTTATCTGCTAGATAATAAGATACCTCGACACGCTCAACCGCTCGATCATCTTTTAGCAAGACATCAATATCAACATTATCGCTGTTAAAATAAAGAGCACTGTTGGTTGTAGCGCTAACGATTTCAGGAGGGGTATCAGCATAGACCCCAACGATAATATTAAGCGTAGATACATTACCCACTTCGTCATAGACCGATACGGATACCGGGTAACGATCAAACTCTGCAACGGTTTGACTTTCATATCCCGGCGCCCTTACTAACTTGAGAGCACTGTAAGCCTTTAATACGCCTGGTATCTGCTCGATAGGATAGTCATCACCGGTTAAAATATCGTCATCGTTCCCTGTGAGTACAAAACGCGCCCCTTCGCGCCGTATACCACGAATCTCCGCTCGATCAGCCCCGACGTTATCAAAACCTGAAACTTTAAAGACGAACTCACTTTGTTCAATCACACCGAATATATCGTCACCAGCATCTGTCGCCGATATTAAAGGCGAACTCACATTAACAACAGGCGATTCTTCGTCTTGCCCTAATATTACCTCCACCGTATTACTTGTTGCAGTTTGACCGGAAGAGTCAATAGCGACTGCATGAACAAGTAGCTTTTGTTCTATCGTCACTTTCTCCTGAGTTTCGTAAATAAAGGCGAAAGGTGCCCTGTTGTCGGAGCCAACAAGCTGGGAATTAATATAGAAGTCAACACGGTCAATTAAGATATCATCAACTGCATCTGCACGTAGTTGGATCGGTAAGCCTGATACAAAAGAAGCCCCTTCGGAGGGGTTAGTGATGGCAACTGTGGGTGCCTGATCGGCCTTAACCGGAACTCTAACGACACTTGATAAGTTTATATCCTGATGATAGTCGGTCACCCGAGCCTGAAACTTCAAAGTGCTACCAATATCTTCTTCAAGAATTTGATAAGAGAAAGTTTCTACTTCAGTCTGGGTGCTAAAGCTGTCAACAAAAGCATCTGGATCACTAAAGCGCCGACTGTCGATGACTTCACCATCTAGCAACAACTCTACTTGAGTGCCTAGAGCTAAAGATTCATCGGTAATTTCAACATCAATAGATAGTTGTTGGCCGACTGTACCAATTGCCCCTTCTACAGGATTGATAATAGACACTCTAGGAGGAGTATTCTCAATAATACGAATGAGTCTTGCAGGCGCATTTTCAAAACCTATGGAGTCGTAAACTTTAGCGCCCACTGCAAGCGACGTTTCAGTCGTGGAGATAGGCGGCGCATTAACCTCGACATGCCACACTTCAAACATTTCCTCATCTGTACCTGTGGGCAACTCCACCTCACGGATTTCTATAGCAGGATAATTTGCGGTGCTAATTAATGTGCCATCAAAGAAAAACTCTACACGTTGAATACCGCTAGAACTTTTTGAATCCGGTAAAAAACCCAGCGACGTTTCTATTTGCAAACGTGTTGGCGATGATTCAACCAATCGCTGGCCATCCACAGGCGAAACAAAATCATAAGATGGAATTTGCGGTTGCACAGGCGCACTCACCGAAACTTTATGCGTAGTAGATAAACTTGTCTGACCTGAAGAATCTTCGGCAATACCACTGAATACTAACGTGCGCCCTTCCAGCTCTTCAGAGATAGGCATTACCAGCTCATAGGGTGGTGACGTAACAGCACCGATACTGGCCCCATCCATCAAAAACTGGACCTGATTAATACCGACGTCGTCATATGCTTCTGCTTTTAAAACCAAGCTACTTTGAGACACCGCTCTAGAGGGTAAATCTAAGCGAATACTCGGCACACCATCCATAGCCACTACTGGAAAATTGGCAGTGACACCTTCTAACTCTTTGAGACCCACAGTAATTTGAGCAGGTGCCGCAGATGAGATAGCAACGCTTGAGCGCAATTGCTGGAGGTGGTTTAGCTCAAGATACGCTTGAGCATTGGTATCAATAGCAACTGAGGGTGTCCAATGGCCGCTAATAACTGTTCGACTGCCATCGTCAAAGACCCCCTGAATTTCAGGTAAATCGAAAAAAGTATTAAGGCGTGACAACTCTAGAGGGGAGCCCGAGTTCACGCCCGATAGAGCAATACCCGTTAACTGCTTAGAAAAATCAGCTTCGACAGGTACAACGACACTTTCCAAACCCGGGTAACTCACTGTAACCGTCACAGCTTGTGCTGAAGTTTCAGCAAGTGCATAGACCGTACCTGCAGCAGTTACCCCGATAATATTAGGGTGAGAAGAGGTGTAACTTATACCATTTCCCGCACCAGGCAAGCTGACCAAGCCTCGAAATTGGAACTCGACCGATGGAATAATAACAGGGGTTTGTAGGGGATTATTAATCACAATACCCGTATCAGAGACAATAAGTGCGCGAGCCTCTTCTTGAATAGAATCTCCTGTAAAAGCAACTTTCGATTGAGAGACGTGATTACCCGAAGCATCCACCAACGTAATATCGGCAAGCACAATGGCATCAAATGCTATTTCTTCAGCGGTTAGGAATTGGGTTAATGGTAATGAAAAGTCAAAACGAGTTTGCGTATCACTAGAGGGGTAAAGCCGTTGAGCAACTGAGGTATCAGCAAATGCTCGCAAACGAGCATCGGTAACAACACCACCCGTATCGCGCAAGACCGACGCATTTAAACCTACAACATTAAAACTTAAATAAGCAATATCTAGATTATCTGAAGCATCAACACTCACTATTAAGCGTTGACTGTCTTCTTCGCCGGTAATGGCGACAGAATGAAAGTGTAGTTCTGGTAGAACCTCTTCTACTTCAAAAGCTTCTGTATAGCTATCTTCCCTGCCATCAGGCAGTACGGTAATAATCACCGGGTTAAAACGCTCAGCGCCTTCAAGAGAGAATGCTAATGAGCAGTGACCGTTGACATCGAAGTTTACATCATCGGAGGTGTATGAAGCCAGACTAGATAAGGAACCTGCTTTAATTAAAGCGAGCTGGTCGCAAGCAGGAATAGAGGCTACATAATCAACCGTAGAAGGGTTAGATAATGCACTAGTATTAGCCACACGAATATCAACAGCTGACACTGCCTCAGAGGCGAGCAAAATCATCAATGCAAGACAGCCATTAACACAACTGCCTTTTATTGCTAAAAGGTATCTTCTAAACACCGGCTCCCCTGATAATAACAACTAAGCACAAAAAATTTATATCATTATTTTAAGCGCCATTACCACGATAAACCGACAAGCACCCGAATACTAAAAAAGACGGTACACATTAGTGAAAAGCACTTACCATGTCAATACAGTTCCTGAACACTTGCTGAATTCATTTCAATTATACGAATCAGACTCAGGTCTTAGCCGAGATTAGTAGTGTAGCGACACACTAAATATAGCAACTCTATGCTATATTAGCTCTACTTGAATAATACAAAATGAAACAACTTAAGATGACAAATATGGTTGCTATGCGTTCTTTTATCTCTCTAATTAAACCTACTTTCCTTTTAGCTACAACACTCTTAGTAACGAGCCATTCCGTATTTGGAGCTCTAGAGATCTCGGGCACTAAAGCCCAAGAAAAAGCAACATTGGAGATATTGCGTACTTTAGATAAGCGCCATTTCGTTGACATTGTTGTTGATGATGCTTTATCCGTTAAATTTTTAGAAAACTATATTGATCAGCTAGATCCTAGCAAGTCATTTTTCCTGCAATCTGACATTAATGAGTTTCGACAAAAGCAATTTCTTCTCGATGATGAATTAAGAAATGGTAAAAATACTATTGGCTTTTCTATTTACCACCGACTAGTGGAGCGAATGGAGAATCGTCTAACTACAATCCTTAATCAGTTGAAAGAGGAAAACTTTTCCGTTGACTTCTCAGACGATGAAACATTTATTATTGATGATGAAAGAAATCATTGGCCACTCACTACAGAAGAAGCTGATGAGCAATGGCGAAAACGCATAGAGTCATACTTTCTTTCGCAAAAGTTATCTGGAGAAGTGTTTAGTGAGTCTCTTGAAAAATTGATCAAACGTTATAACGACCAACTCACCCGTATGGAGAAAAATACGGCAGAAGATGTATACGAAATATATATTAATGCATTTACCGAGTTATACGATCCTCATACTAATTACTTTTCACCGCGCACCTCAGAGAGCTTTTCAATACGCATGTCGCTTTCTCTTGAAGGCATTGGTGCTGTTTTGCAGAACGAAGATGGATACACAAAAGTGGTTCGAATAGTAACTGCCGGGCCTGCAGATAAACAAGGGCAACTAAAAGCATCTGACCGAATATTAGGCGTTGCTCAAGGAAAAGAGGGAGATATGGTGAGTGTCGTTGGCTGGCGACTTGATGAAGTTGTAGAGCTTATTCGTGGCCCTAAAGAATCTATTGTTCGTTTAGAAGTAGAGTCTGGTCGTGCTGCAACCGCAACAACTGAAGTCATCGAAATCAAGCGTGAAAAAGTCAATCTGGAAGATCAAGCGGCACAAAAAGCAATCATCACGCTGAAAGATGGAGGACAAAGCTTCAAAGTGGGTGTCATTAACATCCCTACTTTCTATCTCGACTTTGAAGCATATAGAAAGCGCGACCCTAATTTTAGAAGTACGACGAAAGATGTTAATCGCTTACTCTCTGAGCTAGAAAGTGAGGGAGTTGATGGTGTTGTCATTGATTTACGTAATAACGGAGGCGGCTCACTTTATGAAGCCACTGCAGTCACTGACCTTTTTATTGATAAGGGGCCAGTTGTACAAATAGGTAAAGATGGCGGAAAAAAAACCAGTGATTACTCACAAAATAATGCAAGATATAGAGGCCCTCTTGTTGTATTAATCAATCGCTTAAGTGCTTCAGCCTCTGAAATTTTTGCTGGTGCCATACAAGATTATCGTCGCGGTATTGTTGTTGGCTCACAATCATTTGGGAAAGGCACAGTACAAACGTTAACACCCCTAAAAAGCCAAGGGGAATTAAAAATTACTGAGTCAAAATTTTATCGAGTATCCGGTGAAAGTACGCAGCATCGTGGTGTGATTCCCGATATTATTATGCCGGAATTGATTGACCCCAAAGAAGTGGGCGAAAGCAGCTACGACACAGCATTAGCATGGAGTAAAACAACACCGGAGAGGCATGCTGTTTATTTTAATCTAGATAATATTATTAACTCTCTAAAAGTACAGCATAGTAGTAGAATTAAACAATCGGCCGATTTTATCTATCTCGATGAACGTAAAGAATTGTTAGAAACTATCAGCAACAGAAAATTCATCTCACTCAATGAAAAAAAACGCCTAGCAGAAAAAAATCGCATAGAAGAACAATCTCTCATAATAGAAAATAGGCGCCTAAAAGCAAAGGGGCTACCTGTATTTGATAACTATGAGGCTTTTAAAGATAGTGAAGAAAAGCGTAGTGAAGAGCGAGCAGCTAAAGCTGGCACCACTCAAATTGATACTATTGATGATGCGGTATTACTAGAAGCCGGCCAATTACTTAAAGACTTCACCCAATTATTGTTAACTCAATCTCAAGATAAAGTCGCCTCTAATAAATAAAGTGCTATTCAGGAAAGCATTGCCCTATTACGCAATGCTATTTATCTATAATTTTTTACCAATTAGTGATTTTACCAATATGATTAAAGCAGTTTCATTCAATGTAAATAGTATTCGGCAACGACTTCATCAGCTCGCCTCTGTGATTGAAAAACATGACCCTGACTTTATCGGACTACAGGAAACCAAAGTTACCGACGAAGACTTTCCTATAGATGCCATTAAAGACTTAGGGTATCACGTTGAATATCATGGGCAAAAAACGCATTACGGTGTCGCTTTATTATCTAAGCACCCTTTTCTATCAGTACAAAAAGGCTATCAATCCGACACGGATGAAGCACAAAAACGCTTTATTAGTGGTCGATTTACTTCCCCTTTAGGTGGAGAAATTTCAGTTGTTAACGGATACTTTCCTCAAGGTGAAAGCCAAGAGCATCCCACCAAATTTCCTAACAAGAAAAAGTTTTACGAAGATTTAGACGTCTATTTAACAGCAAACCACTCACCTAATGAACAGTTAATTGTTATGGGTGACATGAATATTTCACCAGAAGACATTGATATTGGCATTGGAGAAGATAACCGGAAAAGATGGTTAAAAACGGGAAAGTGCAGTTTTTTACCAATAGAAAGGGAATGGTTAAATGCACTATACAACTGGGGATTAACCGATACCTACAGGCAACTCAACCCCGACACATCAGACCACTTTAGTTGGTTTGATTACCGCAGTAGAGGATTTGAGCGAGAACCCAAGCGCGGGTTACGCATTGATTTAATTTTGGCAACTCAACCTTTATTAGCACACTTATCGCAAGTTGGAATCGATTACGATATTAGAGCAATGGAAAAACCTTCAGATCATTGCCCTATATGGACATACTTTGGAGAATAATTTCGTTATGTATTGGGTATGTTTTGAATAAGAACTGGATCAATATCTGCTATATATGCCGCACGCCCTATAAAACGTTTTAATACAGCTTCTAAATCGTCTATATCAACGGGGGAATTAAGATAACAATCCATACCCGATGCCAAACAGTGCGACTCCTCCCCTTCTAATTGATGATTGGTAAAGCCTATAACTGGAGTTTTATACTTAAATTCTTGATAGGCTTTACTGCTATTTCGCACTGTTGATACAAAGGCAGAAAGGTCAATGTCGGTTAAATGGCTTTCACAAATAAAGCCGTGAAAAATACGCTCATTTGTTTGTGCTAAACAGTACTCCACGGTATCCGCAACAAAAACGGTACAGCCTAGTCTTTCCAGTAAGTTTTTAATAATAGCACTATCAATGGCCTCTTTCTGAAAGAGAAGTATTTGCTTATTTTTAAGAATATTTTCTTCATTACTTTTTTTACATGGCGCTAGCGAATCATTTACCAAGAAAGATTTGATCAGCTTTTTAAGGTAACTCTGTTGTAATGGTTTATAAATGACTTTTACATGAGGGTTGGCAAGCACATGTTGTTCTACAACCTGTGTTTTACTTTGCATTTGACTAATGGCGATGATCTGCGGAAGTGTTTTCGTTTTTTCTTGTTGGCATAACTGCACTGATAATTGAAACGTTTTATCATTCTCTAATTGCGTATAAAGCATTACCAAATCGTAAGTAGAAGCAATTGACTGGCCAAATGAATGAATAACCGCGGCCATCGCATCCTCATCATCGATAAAGTCAACATGCAAACCCCAGTTATGCAATATCATTGAAAGTGATTGACTAACAACTTCTGGGGCACGGTAAACAAGCACTCTTTTATCAGACAAAGCTGTTATCAGTGCTTGTTTTTCAACCGTTTCCATTGCAATAATCGGAAGGGCTGCAGATGCCCAAAAAACAAGAGCCCCCTCTTTTTTATAGTGTACGTTAGCAAAGCCTCCCATGTAGGAAGCCAGCCCTTTAACGACCGCAAGACTCAAGCCTATGTGTGTATCTTGAGCATCACGAGGAGAAAATAGACGTTGTAACTCTTCCAGTGGCAGCGCACGTTGATCCGCTTGATGATTAGTTGCAGAAATACGAAAAATTCCGCTGTCGGCTTCTTGCTGATAACGGCAGTCAATAAGAAGCTCTCCTTTATCGCAATATTGACAAGCACTAGTTATAAGGTTGCTGACGAGTTGTTGTACACGCTCGCCATCACCCCTGACCTTAAGAGGAAACCCCGTTGAGAATCGAGGGTGCAACTCTATTCCTTTTGTGTGTGCGGTATTACTGACACGCGACAGTGCCAGCTCAACATGATGACGAAGGTCGATAACATCACTATCGATTAATACACTTTTCTGTTCAATATTTTTAATTTCGGATAAGTTCTTTAAAAGGGTCAGTTGCTGTTGATTTTTTTGTTGTGTCAACATCAACAACCTTGCAGCGTCAGCCGGTAATTGGCCTCCTTTCAGCAATGATAAGCTACTCGCTATTTCTTGCACCGAGGCAGTAAGTTCACGCGCAATATTGGAAAAAATCACATCACTCTCATTGAGCGAACTCTGTGTGGATATTTTTTCGGCTTCTAATGTTTTTGTTTTTTTCAGCAAGTCGTAAGTCGCTTGCAGTTTATCCCAATAATTATCACCAATGATGACACCTTGCCGATAAAGCAAATAATAAAGCATTAGCATAATTGCGCCATAAAATGCTGCAACAGGCTCGAATAAAAGAAAAGCGGCTAGTGAGCAAGGGATAAATGCAACAGCCATATAGATCTTAAGAAAGTGTTTAAATGGACCTACCACATACAAGCTACCCGCAAAGAAACCAACGGTATAAAGCCACAAAATAGGCACTTCTTCATCAAGGCCGTTAACCCATGTCATTACCGCTAAAATGGTTCCCCACCAAACAGCGCCAAGCAAGGTTAACGAAAAGAAAATATTACGCCACTGATTAGGCCCTTTAGGATAAATTGCTTCAAAACGAAAAAGAAAATAGGCGCGAATAAGTGTAATAACAACTAAGCCTATCGATAGAACCGCCGTCATGAGAGGACTATTAATGTAGTGTTCGCCTGCCCACAGGATCAGTGAGAAAACAATCACACTGAGAAAGATACCCGTTTGGCTATAAGCGACCAAACGCATATCAGTTTCTCGCATGACATCACGCTGTAAGTGTACTTTCGAAACCGCTTTAAACATATAAAACCCAATGCGAATAGATAATGGAAGTGTTCCATCAATAAAATGTGCGTTACCTAAGCAACACTATATTTTGTTGTTTTATATGAGCTCAACAAGAACTGTTTTAATAACAAAACCAAGTAAACCAATGCCAAGAGCGATAAATAAGATCAAAGTCCCAAAACGACCCGCTTTAGACTTTTTTGCTAAATCCCACATGATAAACGTCATAAATAGAATTAAGCCACCAACACATAAGATTAGCGCATAAGATTCAAACTGATCTACCGTCATATTTTTCTTTTGTAAACCTCACCCTATTGAAAGCGCTTAACACACGAATATTTTGGCGTATTTTACGTTATTTGCCTCACAAATTCTTTATACCTTGTACATTAATGTAGTACAGGCAGCGATTTATTAAAGTTTGGCTATACTATTTAAAGGAGTCGCTGCCATAACAACTCGGAGAAAATTATGCCTTTTACAATCGCACACGCTATACCAACATTGGATGAATTGGCGAATATGCTAGATAAAGCCTACTGGGAAGCTAGTTCTGTGGGAGCAAAAGATGCGATATACGATTGTTTAACGACGGTATCAAAAGAGATGCTAGAACTGAATAAGCTAAGTATCCAGGATCATGATTTGAGTTATGAGCCTATTAGCCATGAGTTTAAATCTATGACAAGGCGACTGCCAATCTTTAGAAAAAACCTTGATCACTATATTGTAAGAAGTACGACATTAGACAGTCTTGACAGCGCTATTTCAAATTCCATCCAATTGATTTCCCAAGAGAACACAGAGAAATAAAAACAGATTATTTATTCCCTATTGATCTATCAAAAACTGGCAAACCCTAAATTTTGAACCATACTAAAGATAACTTAATTAGTTTTCACCTTAACTAGTTAAACAGATTACTCCTAATGGTCTTGGCCAGACGCCCCCCCAGACGTCTGGCTTTTTTTATACTTCCAAAAATTACATAGCCTTCAACAACACCTACCTCTGTTCTTTCACGCTATCTCACTACCAACAGCAGGTATTTTGTGAAACAAACGGATCTCTTTTCTAACAATCATGCTTTTCCACAAGTTCTGTGGATAACTTTGTGGGAAAAGTTTACACAACTGCCTTAAAGTCCGTATTTATAGGCTAAGCAACAAATTGTTCATTTTTTAATCATGGCAAATAAACTCATAAAAAACAACAGCTTAGGATTGTCAATATGAATATTTGAAAAAATATATATTTTCTAAGTCATAGTGTGTCAACTTTATTACATGTGTGCATAACATTCATGTTAGTGACCGCAAACCCGATGTTTCAGGTGAATTCTGACAAAGAAAAAGTAAAGATCTAATCTAAGAAAAATAAAATTTATGCGTGTTTCAATAGGTAACCTTTTTTTGTGACAGACATCACATTAAAAGACTAATCGTCAACTAGAAATATTTCGTCACATTCAAAGAAGACAATAATTTACTAAATGAGGATTCGATAGCCTGCTGCATATTAATACCCAAGCGCTCAGCCATATTTTTCTTCACACGGTAAGAAACGCTAAAAACATGTGCTGAACTAACTTTATCGATGATGTAATCATCACTGGTGATGAGACGATCAATGAGCTGCTCTTCTTTTGCTTGTGTGCCGAACCATATTTCACCAGTGGATACCTTATCGATATTAACAACAGGACGCTGCTGTTGAACAAAATCTTTAAATAGGCCATGAGTCTTCTCTAAGTCTTCAACAAACTTCTCACGTCCTTTATCGGTATTTTCACCGAACATTGTCAATGTTCGCTTATATTCGCCTGCTGTAAGCAATTCAAAGTCTACGTCGTTTTTCTTTAAGAGGCGATGGAAGTTAGGTAACTGCGCCACAACACCAATAGAGCCAATAATAGAGAATGGAGCAGCACAAACAGTATCTGCAACGCAGGCCATCATGTAACCACCACTTGCAGCAACTTTATCTACACATACGGTAAGAGGGATGCCCTTCTCTTTGATACGGGCCAATTGGCTAGATGCAAGGCCATAGCTATGAACCATTCCCCCTGCACTTTCTAGCTTCACAACCACTTCATCATCAGGGGTGGCTAAGCTCAATATTGCTGTCACTTCTTGACGTAAACTATCCACTGCTGAGGCTTTAATATCGCCGTCAAAATCTACTATATAGACATTGTTAAGCACTTTATTATCATCTTCTGACTTTGTCTTATTCTTTGATCGCTGCGCTTTTTTTTGTTGCTTCTTCTGTTTTTTTGCTTCTTTTGCCGCTTGTTTTCGCTGCTCAGCGCTATGAATAACGGCTTTCATTTGATCTTGTATTTCGGTGTAATGCTCATTTAACGTTACAACCTCGATCTCCCCTTCAGATGCGGACTTGTTTTTGCTTCCGGCACTAGCAATAAGTCCAATAATGACAGCAAGTGCAATAATAAACGTAATTGATTTTGCTAAAAATAAGCCGTATTCGTATATAAATTCCAAGATAGTGCCTCAAAGTATGAGGGGATGAATCCCCATGAATTGGAAAGCCAACGACAAGCATTAATTTGCAGGCCATTAATCGTTAGCGGGATGATGGATTGTTGAAAAGGGAAAATAATCTATTGCTTTACTGGGTACCCTAATGCTTCTAGGCTTTCTTCTGCAATGGCTAGGTTATCTGGAGAGACATGCTTATCGACCTTCATGCAATCCAAGTAGTATTCAAGACAGATTAGCGCATCAGCAAATGTTTCTAACATATACTCTAAAGCTGCTGCCTCTTCTGTTGCCATTAATGTACCTTCAATAAATTCATGACAAGCAGCAACAACACTAGCGGCACGAGGTAAATTGAGCACTGTCATCCCCCCTCGAATTTCTTGCAGTTGCTCAGAGAAATTACTGATATGTGCTTTATCATATTCGGAGTCAGTAAAGGCGGTAATCGCTTGTTTAAGCTGAGCAATGCCTTTTTCTGCCTCTTCAATCACGACTAGTTGAGCATCAAGTAAGTTATTTGATGAAATCATATCGTTCTGGTTTAACTGATTCATCTCGTGGAGCTGCTCTCCGGAAAAGCTTCGCTTCGCTAGGCTAGCTAAAACGCTTTCAACATAGAGAAAAGCATCAACCACTTTCATATTACCTTCATCGTCTAGGCATTCCTTATTGGCAAAGGCGATCTTTAATACATCCAGTGATTGACCGATAACCGTTGCCGCTGAAGTTAAACCAACCACATGTAGAATATCTTTAACGCGCTGAATACGAGAAATAGTGTCTTCGTAATCACCTTCTATAACGCAATCACTGGCTTGTGACTTTTCCATATTGTCTTTGGCTTCATTCAACTCAACCCGCAATACTTCAGCGACAGATTGAACGGTATTGGCGTTAGGGCCAGTTAATGCGGCTGTTTCTTGTTGTAGTACAGCTTCGGTATAAGTTAATTCAATAAAACCGTAGAGTTGCTTAATTTTTTTATAGTCTTCGCTAAACTCTGATGCAAGCGAAATATAATAAGCCAATTCTACCAATAAGCCTTCAGGCACAGGCTGATCAAAGGCATTTTCGCCTTGTTTTTCTAATAACCTAAGCTGTTTATCAATTTGTGAAAATAAGCGTTTACGTGCCACGCTGGGAGCAATACTGGCTTCTCTAAAAGCGCTCAGGGCAATAGACGATAGCCACCAGAGTGTTTCGCTGTCGCAGCCTTTAGAAAGCTTGTAGACTTTGTTACAAGCTCTCAACATTAGGGACAAAGAGTGCTCAACATTGAGCTCTTTCACTACACCGAGTAAACCTAGTTGGTACATATGCCTAAAACGACGCAGCATACTTTGTAAACTTTCATCGCTATCAGGTAATGCTTCTGTGGGTGATGCTGGGCAACGGTAGTGTGATGATGACACTTCAAAATAAGATTCAGGCATCACTGCTTGTCGGTTAACCAGACGTAAATCGTTAATGTAAGGTATCAATAAAACGGGCATACCCACTTGATGCTGCTGTGTATACTCAAAGTAGCAGCTAAGGATAAAGAAGCCTTTTGTTAAAACAGATAGTTTTTCATCTAGCTTAGTATCGTTTTCAGTATTAATACTTTGCGCCGTTGATAAAATCTCCCCCGCCAGCTCACAAGCACCGTGTAATTGAATTAAGTCTAAACTTCCCCTAATTTGTTGCAGTGAACTAATACAGTCCTCTAAGACCTTGTGATTATCACGTTCGCTAATAAAGGTTTCTAAATGTGTCGATGCTTCGTTGATTGTTGACATCAACTCGCCTTCGATCAGGCTCATAGAGGTGAGGTTTATTGCTTGTTTATTGCTCAAAAGACAGGCCCACGCTATAAATATTTATGTATTTGTTACTGTTATACGTAATATAACACTCAAACGAAAAGGATTGTTTTAAGTAGCGCACATTTTATTCTAAAATATGCTGTTAAGCCATTGATGCGCAATGGCAATATCCGGCTTGTCCGACTATTCTTTATACTAGTTATGACTAATCACTGACAAAAGTGGGTTTAGGGCATGAATCCAAGGACTGCATGCTATCGCTTTTTCAGTATACGGCTTTAAAGAGCGCGTCGAGGGTTAATACACTCTCTATTATTACCGCATACCCGATAGGAATCTCTCTCATGACCCATACACTCGCCCAAGGCTTTGCTCGTAATTTTCTTGGCAACGCCCCATTATGGTATAAACAAGCCATTATTGCTTTTCTTATACTCAACCCCCTTATTCTTTTTGTTGGCGGGCCTTTTGTTGCAGGCTGGGCGCTTATTGCACAATTTATTTTTACTTTGGCAATGGCACTTAAATGTTATCCGTTACAACCCGGTGGTCTACTGGCTATTGAGGCAGTTATTTTAGGTATGACCACACCGGAAGCTATTTACTTTGAAGTAACAGAAAACATTAAAGTCATTCTGTTGCTGATGTTTATGGTGGCAGGTATTCATTTCATGAAGGATTTATTACTTTATGTCTTTACCCGCTTACTCGTAAGTATTCGCTCCAAAATAGTCTTATCTTTATTATTTTCTTTTGTATCAGCAGTTCTCTCCGCTTTCCTTGATGCACTAACAGTAATCGCTGTTTTAATTACCGTTGCCGTTGGCTTTTATAATGTTTATCACCGTGTATTCTCTGTTGGTGATGTGCCTGAAGATATTGCCGAATCTCATAAAGAAGATTTGTGGCGGTTTCGCGCCTTTTTACGTAGCCTTATTATGCATGGCGGTGTAGGCACAGCATTGGGCGGGGTTTGTACCATTGTTGGAGAACCTCAAAATTTATTAATTGCAGAGCGCGCAGGATGGAGTTTTATTGAGTTTTTCCTCGTTATGGCTCCAGTATCTATCCCTGTATTAATTTGCGGGTTGATTACCTGTGGCCTATTAGAAAAATATAAAGTGTTCGGTTATGGAATGGAATTACCCGAAAATGTACGTAACATTCTTGTTGAATTTGCTGATGAAGAAGATGCTAAGCGCGGCCATAAAGAAAATGCTGCCCTGTTTATTCAAGCAATCACCGCACTGATACTCATTGCTGCACTAGCACTACATCTTGCTGAAGTAGGATTAATTGGCTTAATGGTTATTGTTTTACTCACTTCTTTTAATGGCGTTATTGAGGAGCATCAAATTGGTCATGCATTTGAAGAAGCGTTACCGTTTACTGCATTACTCGTAGTATTTTTTGGTGTCGTTGCTGTCATTCACGAACAGCACTTATTTCAGCCTATTACGGATGCCGTACTAAGCCTAGATGTCAGTCAACAAGCGCCTATGCTATTTGTCGCTAATGGCATACTGTCTATGATTAGCGACAATGTCTTTGTTGCCACCGTGTATATCAACGAAGTGAAAGCAGCTCTTGATGCAGGAACAATTACTCGAGAACATTTCGAGGATCTGGCCATTGCAATTAATACAGGAACAAACCTTCCTAGTGTTGCCACACCTAATGGTCAAGCGGCTTTCTTATTTTTATTAACATCGGCACTTGCACCGCTTATTCGACTATCTTATGGAAGAATGGTAATCATGGCGATACCCTACACATTTGTATTGGGTGGTGTTGGCCTAGCAAGCCTTTTGCTATTTGTCTAACTCAGCAGAATATGTGAAGCCGATAGTAAAGCTCAAATAAGCAGGCTAATATAAAAAAACCGAGGGAATAACTCCTCGGTTTTTTTATATGTGATCGTTATGAATTCATCAGTAAGAAAAACGTTGGATGCGATTTAATCCCGCAAGTGCAGCGATGCGATAAGCTTCTGCCATGGTTGGATAATTAAATGTCGTATTGAGAAAATATTTAATATTATTTTGTTTTCCAGGCTGTTTCATTATCGCTTGGCCAATATGAATAATTTCTGATGCTTCAGCGCCAAAGCAATGAATACCTAAAATTTCAAACGTATCGATATGAAAAAGAATTTTTAACATTCCTACTTCTTCACCACTAATCTGTGCTCTTGCAATACTTTTGAAGAAAGCACGCCCTACTTCATAAGGCACCTTTTCATCAGTCAGTTCGCGCTCTGTTTTACCGATAGAACTAATTTCAGGTAGCGTATAAATACCTGTAGGCACATCGTTAACAAAATTCACATCTCTGCCAAGTAGTGACCCCGCAGCGGCTCTGCCTTGGTCATAAGAAGCGCTGGCTAAACTCGGCCAACCAATCACATCACCTGCTGCATAAACATTATCTACTTCAGTGCGATACGTTTCATCAACTTTTAACTGACCACGGCTATCCGCTGTAAGACCGATATTGTTAAGTTCAAGTCCGTCAGTATTACCGGTGCGACCGTTACACCATAAAATAGCATCCGCATAAAGGCGCTTCCCCGACTTAAGATGGACAGTTACCGAACTATCATCTGCTTCTAAGCGGTCAAACTCTTCTTGATGTCGAATCATCACACTCACATCACGTAAATGATAATTTAACGCGCCGGATATTTCGTCATCCAAAAAAGAAAGGAGTCGATCACGTGTATTAATCAAATCGACTTTAATACCTAAACCAGCAAAAATGGAAGCGTATTCACAGCCAATAACACCGGCGCCATAGATAATAATCGTACGCGGGGTATGTTTCATTTCAAGGATTGAGTCGCTGTCATATACTCGCGGATGAGAAAAGTCGACGCCTTCGGGGTTATAAGGACGAGAACCTGTTGCGATAACGAAATCCTTCGCTGTAATAGTTTTACTAATACTATCGGGGGAAGAAATTTCAACTTCATGCTGGCTAATAAATTTAGCGTGCCCTTGATACAACTTGACACGATTCTTAACGTAAAAGGAATGGTGAACATCGACCTGCTTGGGTATGACTCGCTGAGATTCCTTAAGCGCTGCAGGAAAAGAGATTGAGCGCGTATCACCTAATTGATTGAAGATATGGCTATTTTTATAACGAATAATTTGCTGAATAACATGACGTAAAGATTTTGAAGGGATAGTCCCTTTATGCAAACAACCACCACCGACTTCACTGCGATTTTCTACGGCGGCGACACGCAAACCATTTTTCATTGCTGCCATTGCAGCGCCTTCACCCGATGGGCCAGAACCAATTACCAAAACATCATAATCAAACTTCACAATAAAAACCTTTTCTATGAAAAAATAAAAAGATGGTTGCGCTCAAAAGAGGAGGGAGGCTTGTTGTTATTTAAAACCACTTAAAAACTACTTAGCCTTTTTAGTCGCATCATACGACAAGTTCATGGTTTTACTATCTCCAGCACTAACCTCTTCGCATTTAGCCGGGTCATCACCACAGATATCACAGGTATAATCTTTTTCTCCGAGCGCAGCACCAATACCACCACATGAACCTGTAATTGGGCGGCGGCCCATAATAACACCGATAGCCATACCCGCGATGACCAAACTTAGTAAAATAAAACCCAGTAAAAACGTTAACATGGCAGTACCTCTTGAATTGTTTGGATTATACCGCTTTCCAGATAATCAGTATAAACATTACTTATAATGCAAAAAATATTGATAAATCACTTTTTTTCATTCAAATAGTGAGAAAAATCACTCGAAAAAGATTCGCTAAACATATCCTGCTGATAGCGAAGTATATAGATAGGCAAAGATAACTCCTCTGCAAGGCGCAATGCCCCCTGCTCTCCTAACGCCATAAATGCAGTAGCTAAACCATCCGCCGCCATTGCAGTATTTGCCAGTACCGTGATAGATGCTATGTCATGAATCACCGGTCGTCCCGTTGTCGGGTCAATCGTATGAGAATAACGAATACCTTCTTTTTCAAAAAAATTTCTATAATCACCCGATGTAGCAACAGAAACATCCTCAAGAGCAATCACTTTTTGCGCGCTGGTTTGAAATACTGAGGGAGTTTCGACACCAATTCGCCACAATTGTTGCTCGGGATTGATTCCTTTAACACGAATTTCACCACCAATTTCAACAAGGTAATTGTTAATCCCCAGCTCTTCTAATAAATCACTAATGACATCGACACCATAACCCTTTGCGATAGCCGAAAGGTCAATAGTAAGAGGCTTTATTTTTTTAATACGTGAGCTTGCCTCATCAATCTCTAAGTACTGCCAACCCACCATGGTACGGGCAGCCTCAATTGCAGAAGGCGCCGGAAACTCTGTAGCACCACTTTTACCAAAGCCCCAAAGCTCAATCAGGGGAGACACAGTAATATCAAATAGACCTTGAGTTATCTCTGATAAATACAAACTATATTGAATAACTTCTAACGTATCAGACGACACAGTAAACCATTCACCATGAGCGCTCTGATTAAAACGAGAGATTTCAGAATCAGGAATATACGTCGACATCAATTGATTGATATACAGCAGCTTTTTATCGATCGCCGCTGCTATCTGATCATGTTGTGCTGAGCTTAATGACGCATTAATACTCTCAGAAGAGCCTACAACAGTGATGTTATACGTTGTCCCCATGGTTTTACCATTAAAAGACGCTACGCTGGCTTTTTGCTGGCAGGAAATAAGTAAAAAAATAGAAGTGATTAATAGCATTAAGGCGCGAAAGACGCGCCTTAATTGAAAGAAACCGCCACCATTAGGTGGCATTTTTTGCTGTGTTTGGAATAACATTAACCACCAAAGTCATCAAGCATGATGTTCTCATCTTCAACACCAAGGTCTTTAAGCATTTTAATGACCGCTTGGTTCATCATCGGTGGACCACACATATAAAATTCACAATCTTCTGGTGCTGGGTGATCTTTCAGATACTCTTCGAACAACACATTGTGAATAAACCCCGTTAAGCCTTCCCAGTTATCTTCAGGCTGCGGATCTGACAAGGCAACATGCCAATCGAAGTTATCATTTTCTTCTGCAAGCATGTCATATTCATCTTCATAGAACATCTCTCGAAGAGAGCGTGCACCATACCAAAAGCTCATTTTACGATCGCTATTCAAACGCTTTAACTGGTCAAAAATATGCGAACGCATCGGTGCCATACCTGCACCACCACCCACAAATACCATTTCTGCATCAGTGTCCTTAGCGAAGAATTCACCAAAAGGTCCATAAACATCAATTTTATCACCCGGCTTCAGGCTAAAAACATAAGAAGACATTTGCCCTGGTGGAATACCCTTAGCACCTGGAGGCGGAGTCGCAATACGAATATTAAATTTAACCACACCCTTTTCTTCTGGGTAGTTAGCCATTGAGTAAGCACGAATAACCGGCTCATCTACTTTCGACTCTAAATTAAAGAAACCAAAGCGTTCCCAGTCACCACGATATTCTTCTTCGATGTCAAAATCTTTGAATTGTACATGGTGCGGAGGGACTTCTAACTGAACGTAACCACCTGCGCGGAAATCAACGTTTTCGCCCTCAGGTAGTTTGAGTGTTAGCTCTTTAATAAAAGTAGCCATATTAGGGTTAGAGACCACTTCGCATTCCCACTGCTTAACACCAAAGACGTCGTCTTCGACTTCCACTTCCATATCTTCTTTAACCGCCACCTGACAAGAAAGACGCCAGCCTTCATTGGCTTCACGCTTAGTGAAATGCGACTCTTCTGTTGGCAAAATGCCGCCACCACCAGACTCAACAATACACTTACATTGCGCACAGCTACCGCCACCGCCACAGGCTGAAGGCAAGAACAAACCCGACTCAGCAAGAGTTTGAAGCAGCTTGCCACCCGCTGGAACAGTAATTTTTTTCTCATGGTTAACAGTGATCGTTACATCGCCAGAGCTCACTAACTTGGCGCGTGCCGATAGGATAATCATTACCAATGCCAACACCAAGAGTGTAAACATGACAACGCCAAGAATAATTTCAATATCCATCTTTTACTTTACCTCGTAATTATAGATCGATGCCGCCAAAGGACATGAAGCCAAGAGACATCAAACCTACAGTGATAAATGTGATACCTAGACCTTTTAAGCCATCAGGAACGTCGCTGTATTTCATTTTTTCACGGATGCCTGCTAAAGCAACAATAGCTAAAGCCCAACCAGTACCCGAACCCGCACCAAAAACAACACTCTCAGTGAAATCATAGCTACGCTCTACCATAAATAACGAAGAACCTAGAATGGCACAGTTCACTGTAATTAGTGGTAAGAATACACCCAGCGCGTTATAGAGCGAAGGCACGTACTTATCTAGCACCATTTCCATAATTTGAATAAGCGCAGCAATCACACCTATATACGTAATTAATCCTAAAAAGCTCAAATCCACATCAGGTAAGCCTGCCCATGCTAATGCGCCATCAGCTAATAGGTAGGTATATAGCAAGTTATTAACCGGTGTTGTAATGATCAATACAACAATTACCGCAATTCCTAAACCCAAAGCAGCTTCCACTTTCTTCGAGACGGCAATAAACGTACACATGCCTAAAAAGAAGGCGAGCGCCATATTTTCTATAAAGATAGAGCGAACAAATAAACTCAATAACTCTTCCATTAGTGAGCCCCCTTACCTTGAGTATTTGGTGAAATTTTAAACTCGTCTTGCTCCACCTGATCCGTTTTCACAACACGAATTGCCCAGATGAAAAGACCAATTAAGAAGAAAGCACTCGGTGGTAATAGCAACATGCCGTTAGAAACATACCAGCCACCATCCGTAGATAAGGGTAATACTTCAATCCCAAATAATTTGCCCGAGCCGAATAGTTCACGAATAAATGCTAAACCCAACAATATCGCGCTGTAACCTAAGCCGTTACCAATACCATCAAGAAAGCTAGGGATCGGTGGGTTTTTCATGGCGAATGCTTCCGCACGCCCCATTACAATACAGTTAGTAATAATCAATCCAACAAAGACCGATAACTGCTTACTAATATCGTAAGCAACCGCTTTTAAGACTTGATCAACCAAGATAACGAGTGATGCAATAATAATCATTTGCACGATGATACGAATACTACTTGGCGCATGATTTCGTACTAATGATACAAAGAAGTTAGAAAATCCCGTTACGATGGTTACCGCAATACACATAACCACAGTCACTTTTAAGCTACTGGTGACCGCAAGTGCAGAACAAATACCTAAGATCTGTAGTGCAATAGGGTTATTTTCAAACAGTGGCTTATACAGTAAATCTTTAATTTTCATGGCTTAAGCCTCCCCTTCTTTCAGGTTATTGATGTATTTTGCATAACCCATAGGGCCCATCCAAAACTTCACAAGATTATCGACGCCTTTTGAGGTTAATGTTGCACCCGAGAGACCATCAACTTTGTAGTTAGCGTTAGACGTATTTGCGTCGACCGTACCTTTTATTACTGTCAAATCAACATTGCCCGACTCACCGTAAACTAACTTACCTTGCCACAAACTCTTCCACTTAGGGTTATCAATCTCCCCTCCTAATCCCGGTGTTTCACCGTGCTCATAAAAAGCTAGGCTAGACACTGTATTTAGATCGGCGTCCAAAGACATAAAGCCATACATTGTCGACCAAAGGCCATAGCCTTTAATTGGCAAGATCACTTTTTGTAAGCCCTCTGCATTTTGCACAAGATAAACTTTAGCAACATCTACGCGACGTGAGATCTTCGCTAAATCGTTCTCAGCCGTTAATGCCAATGACTGCGAAGGCTCTTTAGAAGCTGCGCGTTGGTCATAGGCATCAAGATCAAGTGCATCGGTATACTCGCCAGTATTAATATCGACGAGTTTGGCCGTAATATTTTCAAACATCTCACTGATACTTTTACCTTCAGCAATACCTTGATCATATAAGCCACCGGCTTTCAAAATATTAATTTTGAAATCTTTTTCTTTATTGGCCACTTGTAAAGGCTTAAGCATCACAGCCGCAGTAGATACCACCACTGAGCAGACGATACATAAAAGAAAAGCAACCAGTAATGTTCTTTGAGTAGAATCGTTTTTAGACACGAGCTAGCCTCCTTTTAATATTGGCCTGCACAACAAAGTGATCCACCAATGGTGCAAAAAGGTTGGCAAACAGAATAGCCAACATGATCCCTTCGGGGAAAGCGGGGTTAACCACTCGGATCAGTACGGTCATTAAGCCGACTAATCCTCCAAACCACCATTTACCAGCATTAGTCATCGATGAAGACACAGGATCTGTCGCCATAAAGACCATACCAAAAGCAAACCCACCGATCATCAAATGCCAATACCAAGGGACATTAAACATTGCGTTGGTATCAGAGCCGATAAAGTTGAATAGGCTAGAAGTTAAAACCATACCCAACATCACACCGGCCATAATTCTCCACGATGCGATACGAGTCACTAGCAAGAAAAAACCGCCAATGAAAATCATTAAGGTAGACACTTCACCAATAGAACCATGAAGATTACCAAAGAAAGCATTCATTAGACCGATTTGAGCATTAAGGGCCTCAACGCCGCCTGAAGCAGCATGCGACAATGCCGTAGCGCCAGTGTAACCGTCTACCGCTGTCCAAACTGAATCGCCCGACATATAAGCAGGATAAGCAAAATAAAGGAAAGCTCGACCAGTTAATGCTGGATTAAGGAAGTTTTTACCGGTTCCGCCGAAAACTTCTTTTCCGATAACAACACCGAAGCTAATACCGATCGCAGCTTGCCAAAGGGGAAGATCTGGAGGACAGATAAGTGCAAATAGAATGGACGTTACAAAGAAGCCTTCGTTCACTTCATGACCACGCTTCATCGCAAACAAAACTTCCCAAAACCCACCTACGACGAATACTGTGGCATAAATAGGAAGAAAGTATGCCGCACCATGGATCATATTGTCCCAAATGCTAGATGCATTATAACCAGCTAAAATGTCAATAAGGCCGCCGCGCCACCCTTCAACTGCGGCTAAACCCATATCCGCCATAATGGTATTGGCTTGGAAACCTACGTTGTACATACCATAAAACATAGCAGGAAACGTACATAGCCAAACAGTAATCATCATGCGTTTAAGATCGATACCATCACGCACGTGAGACGTTGTTTGAGTAACATTTTTAGGACGGTAAAATACCGTATCTACTGCTTCATACAGCGCATACCAGCTTTCATATTTACCACCTTTGTGAAAGTGGGGTTCCATATTATCTAAAATAGAACGTAAACTCATGATTAACCCTCTGTCTCAATACGCGTTAAGTTATCACGCAAAATGGGCCCATATTCATACTTTCCTGGGCATACATAGGTACATAGCGCTAAATCTTCTTCATCTAGCTCAAGACAACCCAGTTTTTGAGCCATCTCGGTATCACCAACGATCAGTGATCGAAGTAACTGAGTTGGCAAAATATCTAAAGGCATAATGTTTTCATACGCACCGATGGGTACCATCGCTCTTTCACTACCATTAGTGGTCGTCGTGAAATCAAACGTTTTACCCTTCATTAAGCTAGAAACATAGATGCCCAAAGTAGAAAATGCATTAAAACCTGCACGTAAATAGTGCATAAATAAACGGTTATCACCTTCTTCTAAAACGCTCACCTGATTATGGTAGCGACCTAAAAAAGCTAAGCTGCCATTAGCAGTACGACCGCCAAAAACGGAACCAGAAATCACGCGATTATTTTCGCCATTAAGGTTGCCTGCAGTTATTGACTCTAAATTAGCCCCTATTCGTGTCTCGATTAAACGCGGCTTATTGACGCGTGGGCCTGCTAATGAAATCACTCGACGCGTATAAAGTTCGCCACTAACAAATAAGTGACCAAAAGCAATAACGTCTTGGTAACCAATCGTCCATACCGTTTTATTCACATTAACAGGGTCTAGGTGATGGATATGTGTGCCTGCATTACCTGCGGGATGAACACCTGCGAAGGTTTCTGCCACAACAGCTGTGTGATCAATCACTGAAAAGCGTGTGTTTTCAGCCGTGCAAACAAATACTTTTCCTTCCGTTAGGCGAGTCAGCACTTTAATACCATTATCAAATGCGGCCTGCTCTTCAGGAATAACAGCATTGGGATCAACTGCAAGAGGGTTAGTGTCTATTGCGGTAACAAAGATAGACGCTGGGATGCTATCAATAGCCGGCACTTTGCTATATGGACGAGTACGCAACGATGTCCACGCACCAGAAAGAACAAGATTATCGACAACTTTCTGTCGCTCAAGATTCTCTAAATCACTTTCCGCATATTGATCAAAATCTTCCTTGTCATCACCTTTAAGATCGATAACAACCGATTCAAGCACGCGGCGAGCACCACGGTTAATGGCGCTAACAACCCCTGAAGCAGGTGAAGTATAACGAACACCATCGGTTTTTTTGTCAGTAAATAGCAGCTGTCCGAGTTTAACGGTATCGCCTTCTTTGACAGCCATGGTGGGTTTCATACCGTTATAGTCAGGGCCAACAATGGCAACTGACTGTACAGCAGGAGATTCTGAAATGACTTGCTCTGGTTTACCGTTGATCGGTAAATCCAGACCTCGACGGATAGTAATCATACGCCTCTAGCCTAAAATTGGTGAATGGAATGTCGTTTGCGCCTTTGCTTAGCTACATTGATTGAGTCTTTATACTCTCAATTAATATACTTCGCGCATGTTCGATTATTTCTGTGTATAACCTATGTAGTGTAGACAATTACACAAAAAAAGCATGGCTTTAGCCAAGCGGCGCAATTATAAGGATCTACAGGGGGCGTTTCCAGTAAAAATAGCAGCTTTGTGTATAAAAATTCATTAAAACTCTGCTTTTGATCATTAATTAGTCTAAAAAAACAACGATAGATACATTGCAAAAAGCTGCTAAATCTAAATCCAAGCACAAAAAAACCCGATGGCGGGATATACACCATCGGGTTTCTCGATTTATTGGACAATAAACTTAGTTAGTTGGATAAACTTCGTAATTAACTCCAGCCATTTGCTCTAAGCAGCGCACTACCTGACAGCTATAACCAAATTCATTGTCATACCAACAATAAAGCACACAGCTATTTTCATTAACAATCGTTGCTTTACTATCAAAAATACAGGCATGACGTGAACCCACAAAATCACTCGACACCACTTCTGGTGAGTTGGTGTAATCGATCTGCTGTTGCAAGGGTGAGTGTAATGCAACGTCGCGCATATAGTCGTTCAACTCTTCCTTGGATGGCTTAGATTTTAATTCAATATTAAGAATAGCCATCGAAACATTAGGGGTTGGCACACGAATAGAATTACCGGTTAATTTACCCGCCAACTCTGGGATCGCTTTTTGAACCGCTTTAGCTGCACCGGTCTCAGTCAACACCATATTCAATGCAGCACTACGGCCACGACGCTCACCGGCATGGTAGTTGTCGATCAGGTTTTGATCGTTAGTATAGGAATGCACCGTTTCAACATGTCCCTTTTCAATACCATACTGATCCATTAACGCTTTCAATACAGGAGTAATTGCATTCGTTGTACACGATGCCGCAGATATAATTTTATCTTCTGGTTGAATCACATGGTTATTGATACCATAAACCACATTCTTCATATCTCCCTTACCTGGCGCTGTTAGCAATACTTTGCTAATGCCAGGGCAGTCAATATGTTGTGACAAGCCCGCTTCGTCACGCCACACACCTGTACTATCTAGCAAAATTGCATCATTGATACCATGTTCGGTGTAGTCAATTTCTGTCGGCGAATTGGCATAAATCACTTTGATCTCAGACCCATTACAAACAAGAGTATTGGTGTCTTCATCAACGCGAATAGTACCTTTAAAACTGCCGTGTACTGAATCACGACGCAACAAGCTAGAGCGTTTAACCAGATCATTAGGGCTCTTACCTTTACGAACAACAATCGCACGCAGGCGCAATTGATCGCCACTACCGGCCTTTTCAACCAATAAACGAGTTAATAAACGTCCTATCCGGCCAAAACCATAAAGAACAACATCCTGCGGCTTTGCTAACAATTTATCAGCTGAACCAACAAACTGCTGTAGCTCAGTGGCAACCCATGCATTCACATCGGTACCTTCTGGCTGCTCCATAAACTTTACCGCCAATTTACCTAGGTCAATATGGCAACTACCTAAGTTAAGCTCTGTCATGGCCTTCAAAATAGGAAACGTTTCGAATTCAGAGAGTTCGTTTTCTTCTACCTGGCGCACAGCACGATGTGCCTTCATGATGTCGATCACAGAGCGGTTGATCAATGGCTTGCTGTACATATACGTTTTAACGTTAGACTCACGGTACAACTGCCCTATTAATGGGATAGCCGCCTCAGCTAATGCTTCGCGTTGTTTCCAATCTTTGAAATAATCGTCTGGCTTAGGTCGATTCACCGTAGGTCACCTTATATAGTTGAAATGTAGTTGAATTGAGACTGTAAAATAAAGAGTAAAGAAATTCAGCGGCTGCACTCGCTTGCCCGCTCCCGCTTAAAAGGCGCGTATTATCGTAATTTGTGGTAATAAGCGCAAGTAGCGGATAAGGTTTTAAGCTAAGGATTTAATGTATTCAGCCACTCGAACCAACACCTCTGTCCAGTTGCCTCTGTTTTTTTGACGATACAATTGCATGGTTGGATACCAGGGCGTTGTATCAGTCTCCATCTGCCAGCGCCAATCACTGTCGTAAGGCAGCATATTAATGACAGGTTTACCTAAGGCCCCAGCTAAATGAGCAACAGCGGTATCAATGCTGACGATAAGGTCAAGAGATTCAATCAGTAGCGCTGTATCAGCAAAATTACTTACCTTATCGGAGTAATCCTCAACATTGTATTTATTAAGTTCGCGTCTTTCTTGAGCAGAAAGGGGAAACTTTAAATTAACAAACTGAACCCCTTCAATAGCTAATAATGCGCTTAGCTGATCAAAAGAAATGCTTTTTTCGTATTTAATATCTTGCGCAAGCAGCGCTTTATCATTGACTATAGAATTGACTGCCGTACTCCATACAATACCTATATATCTTTTCGGCTGTTTTAACCTTTGGGTTTTGATCGACAATGCCAGTGATGAGCAAGCAGAAAAACAATGAGTAGAAGTATTAATATAGGGAATGACAGCCGGAACCGTATGACACTGAAGGCCAAAGTGGTTCATACAGCTCATGAGAGGCAAGTGATAGTGATAAGGCCGAGTTAAATTGATTTTATTACTTGAAATAACAGCAACATCATCAACGCCATCAAGACCTTTTAACAATAACTCCAAAGACGCATAAGCAGCAGGTAGGAGTAACAAGGTGTACGCTCCTCTTTCTGCTAACAAACGTAAATAGCGAGAAAACTGAATAACATCACCAAATCCCTGCTCTGCCCAAACGATAACCCCCTTCCCTTCAAGCAACTTTGACGGCATTGATAAATCCCCTGGCCAACGAGGAACTGTAAACGCGCTGTCCCGCAGAAGATAACTTTTTTCAAACACGTCAAATCGATGTTCGTATAAAGATAAGCCTTCTTCATAACGGCCAAGCTGCAGCAAGCTGACGCCTAAATTGTACGCAGTACTCGACGAACTCTGAATACTTAATGCTTTGGAATAACAGTCTACCGCTGAAGCATAGTTGGTTAAGCGGCTATATAAAACTGCACATCGCCTTAGCAAATCAGCAGTAGGCGCAACAGCCAAACGTAACTCACATACAGACAACAATTTCTCGTACGCGTGAATACTCCAAAAGAAATCATACAAGCGAGAAAAAGTGGCGTCATCCAAAGCATGAATGGAAGAACAGATAATCTCCCACTCATCTTCAAATAGTGCTTGCGCATCTTCTATTAAACCCACACGATATAAGCACCATGCTCGCGTAATACACCAATAGGTATCATTAACAACACTATCAGAAAAAATAACATTCTCACAACAAGATGCTGCACGAGAAAAATCACATCGCTGAATGTGCTGCTCTGTCTCTTGATATTCTTTTTGAAACATAATTATGAGAATTAATGAAGGAATGTGGAACGGTGATAATTTGAAGACATAGTAACAGAAAATTGATAGGCGCTATTGCATAACTCAATCATCTAAAGAATTAGCAAGGAGAGAAACAAAGATATTCAGAAACAAACCAATGACAGGCTATTAACTAGATTGCTGTCGATGACTAGCCTCTTCGATTAGCGACGCCATAGATTTATTATTGCGTTTAATTTTACTAGTAGACACCGTAGCAATATTAATGGCGTCACTCGTTATAATTTCTGATACAGACTCTTTTTGAGCAACCACTTCTTTAACAATCTCGACTAGCTGCTCTTCCGACCACGGCTTAGGTAAAAAACGATAGATATTGGCTTCATTAATCGCATCACAAAGATCATCAAAATCACTTTGCCCTGATAACATAATACGCCCTATCTGGGGGTATTGCTGCTTTACTTGAGTTAAAAATTCAGTGCCGTTCATTCCAGGCATACGCTGATCAGATACAACCACATCAACGGTTTCATTGTTAAGTAATTCAAGTGCAGCAGCGCCTCCGTCTGCTTCAAAAACGTCAAAGCCATTTTTTCTAAAAATGCGATGCAAAGATGAACGTATAGAGCGCTCGTCATCCACTAACAAAATTTTTGGCTTCATATTTAACCCCTAACACCACAAAACGTTTAAGCCTAATACATTAACCGTACGCTATATAGCATAGGCAAACCGACGGTGTTAGGCCAATAACCATTTATCCCTAAGATCGACAAATCTATAATTAAGCAATATATGACCTGACATAAGTACCCGCACATAATAACGAGGCAGTCATAACCTTCAACCACACTAAACGCTCTATCTAATCGATCTTTGAACGCCCTATTCTGACAAAGGAATGTCGATAATAAACAAAGTACCCTTACCCTCTTCACTCTCTACGGTAATTACACCGCCATGATCATCGATAATTCCCTGTGAAATAGACAAACCTAAACCAGTACCTTCACCCTCTGGCTTTGTCGTAAAAAAAGGGTCGAATAGTTTAGATAAATGTTTTTTAGAAATCCCCTTGCCGGTATCTGCAATAGAGGCTCGTATATATTGCTCATATTTTTTTGTCGATATTGTTAACATACCTTTATCATTAACTTTATCAGATTGCATAGCCTGAGCCGCATTCACCATAATATTCGTAAACACTTGCGTTAACTTACCTTTATTACCGATACATATAGCATTTTCTAAAAAATCAGTCTGAACGTCGCTATGGTATTTGAGCTGATTATTGGCTATTTTTAGTGCATCAGACAAGCACACATTAACATCACACGCCTCCATCACATCATCTGATGCTCTAGAATATTCTCTTAATCCATTCGCAATGGTAGACACTCGTTGCACGCCATAAATAGCATCATCTACAAGCCCTTGAATATCACCATCGATAAAATCCATATCATTATCATCACGATAAGTTTTTAACTCACTTATTTTTTCTGCCAAAACGTTTGCTTTTTCTTTTTCAAGAAAACTTTCAATTAAGCACTGTTGAAGAGAAATAAATTGGCGATAAACTTCACTATATTCTTTCAATGCCGACAAGTTACTGCCTATAAACGCAATAGGATTATTAATTTCGTGTGCAACACCTGCAGCCAACTGCCCGATGGATGCCATTTTTTCAGAATGTACGAGCTGTCGCTGCGCTTGCTGCAACTGACCATAGGCTGACTGAAGTTCATTTTTTTGATGTAGTATTTTTTGGGTTCTATTTTCAATACGCTGTTCTAACGATTTATTTAACTCTGCCAATTCTTCTTGATAAGCCATCGAAGAGGCGTTTGCCTGCGTTAACGAATCTACCATTCGATTAAAGGCTCCAGCGACATCACCAATCTCATCGTTCGAATTAATATTAATTTTGCTATCTAAATTTCCGGCCGTAACCGCACGAGCAGCATCTCTCAAAACCTTAAGTTGCCTCGTTAGAAAAACACCCAACAAAAAAGAAAAGAAAGCAATTAGCAGTATCTCGATCAAGGCAATGGTAGCTGCCAAATACCCTACTTTTTTATTCTCTTGATCAATGTAACCCGTTGAAAACCCCATTTCTATACGACCATAGGAAGTATCACCAACAGCAATGACCGTTTCAGAATCAAAGACACCATCATTAACTACGGCATACGATTGGTCCACAAAAAAAGGGGCTTCGGTATAACCACTGTTCATACCTATAGCAAGCAACTGGTTATTGGTGTCGTACACTCGCGAATAGAGCAATGATTTATTTTTAAGTATTTCATCGGTATAGGCATTAAGAGAAGCTAGATCCAAAGACAGCACCGCATCTTTAATGGTGGTTGAAAACAAATGTGTCGTAGAAGCAATATAGTCTTCAAATTGCTGCACACTTGTTTGGCGCATATAGCTTAAAACGGATGCAAGTAATATTATTAGCAGCAAGGTCTCGATTAAACCCACACCGACAATTATTTTTAGGCGTAATGACATAAGAAGAAAATGCGATTACTTGTTAATAACATTGCTATTGATCGATAAGCCACGTACATCATCCCAATCACTATTTTTTGCGGCAACAAAGCCATTTTTTACTTTTAGCGACGCTAACAACTGCTGGCCTTGCTCGCTCTCATTCATCGCAACTAGTGCATTTCTTAGGCGCTGAATCACATCATCCGAATGACGAGGATGACTAGCAATAGCATGCGGTGTATATTTTTTTGACTCCCACAGTATTCTTAATGTTGATTTAACTTGGCTATCTGTATTATTGAGGGTGCGCTTAACACCGCCACCCGCCGCGAACAAGCCTTTAGATACCGCCAAATATACGGAATCATGTGATGAAACATAAGAAGGCGTGTAATTAATACCTTCTTTTTGCAAATAACTTTGTGACAATATTGTCGCCGCAAATGCAGCCGGTGCAGGGAATGCCATTTTTTTACCGTCTAATTCAAGCATAGAATTGATCGGACTATCTTTGTGAACAACAACAACACCACTAATCGGCTGATTTTTTCTTTTAACCACCGCTTGATAACCCGGGCTCGCATTAAACGTGGTGAAATGATAGGGGTTCATATAGGCAAAATCATATTCTCCACTGGCTAAACGACGCTCAAATTCAGGGATGTTTTTAGCCGTCACAAAGTGTAATTTAATGCCACTTTCTCTACTCAAACGGGCTAACAAAGGGCCCCACAACTGCGCTAGGCGCTTGGCTGACTGTTGAGGCACAACACCAAAAGAATAACTTTTGGTGTCTACTGCACTCGCAGTGAGTGACATAGAAGCCATCAATATCAACCAACATACGGTAATTGCTTTCAAAATCCACTCCCACTCTTATCATCGACTCTTATTAGTATAGTGAGAAGACACAAAAATAAAGCATGTCTTTAAGAACAAAAAACACTAGAGACTTAACGATAAATGAGATGCGGGTATAAACATGAAGGAAAAGAGTGACCGCGTAATAACGCGGCCGATGCAGGAATAAAATCGAAAAAGTTTACAAAGGAAGAAAAATCGCTTTTGCCACGCCTTGGGTCACCCCATTAATTGCTCGCCGATCACCATCGGCGGCAATTAATGCCATCATATCTTGAATAGATACTAATTTTGCAATCAATCGCTCGAAACTAAGATTCGTTGTTTCTCCCGTCAATTCGGTAGATAAGAGTAAACGTTGCCCATTTTCATTTTCCTCGGTGCGTAAACGCCAAGAAAAGGTTTCAATATTGCGTGCAGAATTGTATAACTTTTGTTCATCCAACTGATCAAATACGTAAAAATCAAGGTGATAACCATAGCTCTGATGCACCATGCTCATCAAACCAGCAATCACCGCAAAAATTCTGTCGCCGGTATAGTTTTTATCGAATGCTAACTGTAGAACAGCAATACCCTCTATCCCATCAATCAATAGCGGGCTATCGTCTTTAACCGCTGACCGCAGGCGATCTACCTGAGCGTCTATCGTATTATTCTCTTGTTTTGCCAGTTCGCTAGGGTTGCGCTTATAGAGCTTTTCCATCAATTCATATAATAAACGTTCGGTTTCTTTCCTATGCGCATCCGCAACAAAGTCTATATCGCCTTTGCCAAGCTGCTTTACATTAAATCCTTCTCCACAGCCCGCTAACAAGACACAAATGAAACAACAAACGTATAAAAACGGATTGCGAAAAGAACAGTGATATTTATATCGATGAATAGGCATAAAAAATGTACATATGGTTAACGGGTGAATTCAATAAAATGTATACGATTTATTACAATTGTCACAGACTATCACGATCCGCTTCGTTACAATAGAGCGCCAAGGAACCTTTGAGCAAACGCAGTATCAATGCAACAAGACATCAAATACTCTATGAATAACCCGACATCTAATACCCCCACTCAGTCATGCCAGTTGTTATCCCCTCTACAACCACCTATCGATGACAATAACAAGCTGGGGACAAAGCAGCAGTGGGCGGGCTTAACTGGCGCGGCCAATGGTTTGGCCATCATCAACACCGCCAAAGTCCGACAAGCGGTGTTGGTTGTGACACCAGATACCGCCAGTGCCAACCATTTACTCGAAGAGTTACACTTTTTTAATGATCAAGGCGACAGCCGTTTACCCGTATTACACTTTACCGACTGGGAAACATTGCCCTATGATGTCTTTTCACCTCACGACGATATTGTTTCAACACGCTTAGAAACATTACACCATATTACAACTCTAAAAAAAGGGATCGTGGTGGTAGCAATGAACACGCTGATGTGCCGGCTACCACCGCTCGATTATTTACAAAAATATAGCTTCATTATTAAAAAGAATGATGCGATCAACATTAATGATATGCGTTTACGCTTAGAATCGTCGGGCTACCATTGCGTTGATACGGTCTACTCACATGGGGAATTTGCAGTTCGTGGTTCATTAATCGATTTGTTCCCCATGGGTAGCTCACTGCCCTACCGTATTGATCTGTTTGATAACGAAGTAGATACCTTGCGCACATTCGACCCTGATAGTCAGCGCAGTATTCAGCAAGTAGAAAATATTTATTTACTGCCGGCCAAAGAGTTTCCTCTAGACGACGCTGGCATTCGTAATTTTCGTACTCATTGGCACGATCGCTTCAATGTCGATCATCGACAATGTGCCATCTATCAAGACATTAGTGAAGGGATTGCACCCGCAGGCATTGAGTATTATCTCCCCTTATTTTTTGACCATTGCGTATCCCTTTTTGATTATTTACCAACGGACACACCTATTTTTTCTCTGGCAGGTATTGAGGCCGCTGGCGAGCATTTTTGGCGAGAAATACACAACCGATTTGAAAGTCGTCAAGGCGATTTGCAGCGTCCTATCTTATCACCCGCCGACATTTTTTTACCGGTCGCTGATGTTTTTTCACATCTCAAAAAATTTACTCAATATGTCATACAGCCTTCAGACGCTGGACACCTTACCTTTGATAGCCAAGCATTACCTGCGCTTGACGTTGATGCCCACGCGCCACAGCCTTATCACTTACTCGTACAATTTTTACAGCGGTTTACTGGGCGCGTATTGTTTTGTGCGGAATCTGCCGGCCGAAGAGAGGCGCTACTCGAAGTACTACAACCCAATAAAATAAAACCACAACAAGTGGATAGCTGGACTGATTTTATTGATGATGACTTACCACTCGCAATTACAGAGTCAGCGATTGAGCAAGGGTTTATATTAGGCTCGCCCGCTATTGCAGTCATTACTGAAACTCAACTATTTGGTAACCAAGTTAAACAAAGGCGCCGCCGAAAAACATCACAAGACATCAGTGATCAAGTTATCAAAAATTTAACTGAGCTAAAAATTGGCGCACCTGTTGTGCATTTAGATCACGGCGTAGGTCGTTATCTTGGCTTAGAAACCATCGTCGTCGGGCACGGTAAAGATCAAGAAACCAATGAATTTTTAATGCTACAGTATGCTAATGATGCCAAACTTTATGTGCCGGTTACTCATTTACATTTAATTAGTCGCTACTCCGGTGCTGCTGAAGGGCTAGCCCCCTTACATAAACTCGGCAGCGATCAATGGCGAAAAGCAAAAGAAAAAGCGGCTAAAGAAGTACGTGATGTTGCCGCAGAATTACTGGATATTTACGCACGACGCGATGCCCGTGTAGGTTTCGCCTTTCCTTACAATAAAGCCGACTACCAACTATTCTCAAGTAGCTTCCCTTTTGAAGAAACCCCCGATCAAGAAGCAGCCATTCATTCGGTTCGCAATGATATGCTCTCTGAAAAGCCTATGGATCGCTTAGTTTGTGGTGATGTGGGTTTCGGTAAAACCGAAGTCGCTATGCGCGCTGCATTTATCGCAACACAAGCAGGTAAACAAGTGGCAGTTTTAGTGCCGACTACATTACTGGCACAACAGCACCATGAAAACTTTATTGATCGATTTGTTGATTGGCCTGTCAACGTTGCCGTTATTTCTCGTTTTCAAACGGCAAAAGAAACAAAAGTTATTGAAGAAAAAGTAGCAAATGGTCAGATTGATATTTTAATTGGTACACACAAAATATTAACGACAGGCTTTACCTTTAATAACCTCGGCTTATTAATTATTGATGAAGAACATCGATTTGGTGTACGTCAAAAAGAAGCCATTAAAGCTTTCCGGAGCGAAGTCGATATTCTTACCTTAACGGCCACACCTATTCCACGCACGCTCAATATGGCGATGCATAGTATCCGTGACTTATCCATTATTGCTACACCTCCTGCCCGACGTTTATCCGTAAAAACCTTTGTGCGTGCTTTTGACGATGCCCTTATTAAAGAAGCGGTGTTACGAGAAATATTACGCGGCGGACAAGTTTACTTTTTGCACAATGAAGTTAAAACCATAGAAAAAACTGCGCGCTATTTATCTGAACTTATTCCAGAAGCGCGCGTTGGCACCGCTCACGGCCAGCTACGTGAGAAAGAATTAGAATATGTCATGTCTGAGTTTTACCATCAACGTTACAACGTGCTTGTCTGTAGCACCATCATTGAAACCGGTATCGACATTCCTAACGCTAATACCATTATTATCGAACGCGCAGATAAGTTTGGGCTGGCTCAGCTGCATCAACTACGAGGTCGTGTCGGCCGCTCTCATCATCAGGCCTATGCCTACTTAATGACGCCACCACCAAAAGTGATGACAGCAGATGCTGAAAAACGTCTAGAGGCGATCTCGAAAGCCGATGACTTAGGCGCAGGTTTCACACTCGCAACTCACGATTTAGAAATCCGTGGTGCTGGTGAATTACTCGGCGATGACCAAAGCGGACAAATGCAAACGATTGGCTTTACCCTCTACATGGAGATGCTAGAAGAAACCGTCAGAAAAATTAAAGAAGGTAAAGACACCTCCAAGTCTTTACTGATGCCAAGTAACGTCGATATCAATCTGCATATCCCAGCACTGATACCCGATGATTACCTACCCGACGTACACACGCGCTTATTGTTTTATAAACGCCTATCATCAATTAAAAACAATAAAGGCTTTGATGACCTTCAAGTCGAAATGATTGACCGCTTTGGCTTATTACCAGAACCCGCAAAGCACCTAATCCGTGTAACGCAAATTAAGCTAGAAGCTGAAGCACTGGGTATTGATAAAATTGATGCTAATGCCAAGCGCATTTCTGTTGAATTTTCATCAAACCCCAAAACCGACCCACTTAGCTTGGTTAAAATGGTGCAAACGCAACCACAAATTTATCAACTTCGTGGTGCAAATCAGTTACTATTCCATCATGATATGCCCTTTGCTGAAGAGCGAATCACTACCGTCAACGAACTGCTGATAGCACTTACCCCTAGTTAAGGAAACCTTGATGAATCACCTGCGTTACTTATCTTGTTTATTGATTGCCATACTGAGTATTAGCAGTACTAAGGTGACCGCACAGAATGCTGGGCGCTGGTATCAAGTAGAAGTATTGATTTTTAAGCGCAATACCCTCGATAGCGGAACACATGCTCAACAAGAAATCTGGCCAACCACCATTGCGCTTGAATACCCTGATAAGTATCGCTTTATTCAAAACGCCCTACCTCGTTCGACACATCAATTAGGCGGATATAATTACACATTACGAAAAAGTGAACAGTTTGAGGTTCTTTTCCATAAGGCATGGAATCAGCAAATGTGGGGAGAGAATCGTTCGACACCACTCATTATTCAAGCTGGCGAGCGCCATGGTGAGCACTGGGAATTGGAAGGCAGCATTAATATACACATTGGCCGCTTTCTACACTTTACTACCAATTTATGGCTCAGCGAGTTTATTTATGGCGACACGCTCAATAATGAATATAGCGATTGGCCTGTTTTGCCATTGTTAGGCAAACCCAATGTTCCATCATCGAGCAATAAAGAAATAAGCAATACGCCATTTTCGGCTAGCCAAGTACAAGTTTCTCGTATCGTAAAATTTACAGAGAGACGTAGCATGCGGAGTAAAGAAACCCATTACCTTGATCATCCAGAAATGGGCATAATGGTGCGAATGCTGCCTATTAAGCGATAATACTGGCTACTTTCACTCAAAAGCAAATGAGAATGACTACAAGCAACCAACGGTCTCTTGATACGCTTTACTCTTCATGAACCTACTTCTACTCTTTGAAAACGATTTTATTAGCGAGAATATAGCGCGCATTAGCGGCCGGCGCTTGGATCATATTCAGAGCGTTCATAAAGCCAAAGCCGGGGATCACTTGCAGGTTGGAGTCGTCAATAGCTGCGTAAGTAGGGCAACGATAACACAGATAGAAACTGCATTTGTTGAGCTATTACTAGAGCCTACTCAGGCCACATCACCTCCTCCTCCGCTACCTTTAACTCTTATCATTGCCCTACCTCGCCCAAAAATGATTAAGCGCATTTTACAAATCTGCGCAACGATGGGCGTTAAAGATATTATATTCTTAAATAGTTTTCGCGTAGAAAAGAGCTATTGGCAAAGCCCATTATTGAGCAAAGAAAAAATAACAGAACAGTTAGTTTTAGGGTTAGAACAAGGTAAAGATACCGTACTGCCAAGAGTTACTCTAGAAAAACGCTTCAAACCTTTTGTCGAGGATCACTTACCCAGTTACTGCAGCGATTCACTGGCTCTCGTTGCTCACCCCTATAGCGATAACACTTGTCCCCAAAAAGTTGAACAACAAACAACTCTCGTCATTGGGCCTGAAGGTGGATTTATTCCTTACGAAATAGAAAAACTCGAAGCTGCGGGGTGTCAGGGCGTCACGCTAGGTCAGCGTATATTACGAGTAGAAACCGCCATACCGGTATTACTTGGCAAGCTATTTTAATCGCTCGTTTAGATTTCGCGCCATTACTTATCAATCACGTAAATAGGCAGAAGGTTAAAGATTAACCGTAGGAATAGTAGCGTCTTTGGTATCGGTATCTGGAGTAAACCAACTGACTTCGGCTTTATTTTTGTTGCCGACTTCACTTTCTATCTCTGTATGGTTACCACCACTCACTGTTTTATTATCTCCGTGGCTTAATGGCTTACGCGCATCACTTTCACGATCAATCGATAAATTAGCAAAATCAAACAGCGTCGTATCCGCCAGTTGTGATGGTGATACCTTAGACAAAGAAGAAAAGATATTATCGGTACGTCCAGGGGTTTCTTTATCCCACTGTTGCAGCATGGCTTTAACACTTTGGCGTTGCAAGTTTTCTTGAGAGCCACACAAGTTGCAGGGAATAATGGGGAATTGTTTGTGATTTGCGTAGCGCATAATATCGTTTTCCCGGCAGTAAGCCATCGGGCGAATAATAATATTACGCTTGTCATCGGAAAGTAGCTTGGGCGGCATGGCTTTTAATCGTCCACCATGAAACATATTTAAGAACAAGGTTTCAACGATATCGTCTTTATGGTGGCCAAGCGCAACCTTTGTGGCACCAATATCTTCTGCAAAACCATATAAAGTCCCACGCCGTAAACGTGAGCAAACGCCACATGTTGTCTTGCCTTCAGGCACTAGAGACTTAACAACGCTATAAGTATCCTTCTCGACGATATAATAAGGGACACCTAGCGATGCTAGGTAATTAGGTAAGATCTCTTCTGGAAAACCGGGCTGCTTTTGGTCCATATTAACCGCAACTAACTCAAAGTTAATGGGCGCGCTTTTTTGCAAACTTAACAAAATGTCCAGCATGGCATAAGAGTCTTTGCCACCCGACACGCAAACCATGACCTTGTCGCCCTCTTCGATCATTTCGTAATCGGCAATCGCTTGCCCCACATGACGTCGCAGCCGCTTATGGAGTTTATTGTGCTCCAAGCTATGTTTACGTGAATGCGTTACAGAAGTGGATGTATTAAGTGGAGAAGCCATAATCAAGTGTTTTTTGTAAGAGTAAGATTAAATAGGCGCGCATTATACACTGAGACCTTTGCACGTTTCACTCTCATACGGCGTTTACCCCACAAGGGGGTACCGAGGAAAAATGTACTCAATCGATCATTTATCATGCATAAATTCCCTCTCACCGTGCAAAGGCCTTACACTCTATTACCTGCTGTTCGATGCCAAGTAAACCATTGAAAAGTACGTCTCTCGTACACTCACAACCCTTACCATCATTAAATAGCGGTATTTGCCACACGGCAAAGATCGGCTATTTATTTCATATAGCGGTAATTTTTTAAATAACCTAAAAAATAAAAAGTTTTTAATAAACAATATCTTAACAAACATATCTAGAAAAAATATAAATGGCATAGGCATTGCTAATGTTTTAATAAGATTGGGCGATAACGTTATAGAGAACAAAATAATTACTGTCCAAGCTAATTAGACAGCTTTAATAAGATTATTGATAACACTGATATTTTCTAGAGATAAAAAAGACCATGGGACTATTCAACCGCTTTATTGATCGTTTTAGTAACTCAGCGAACGATGCTCATCATGAACCCGCTATTCATCACGAATGGGTGAATAGCTTTGAAAAATACCAATATTTAAGCAACCTACAAGATCAGCGCCAATTACTAGAAGTGTTTATTAAAGGAAAAAAAGACAGTTTTCAAAGCATGATTATTGGCATTGATTTTTTCAGTGGCACATTTAGCTTAGATGAATTCTCACCCTCTCTATTTTCATCGGAGTCACTCGTGGACAGCACCGTTATCATTCGTCACCAGTCACAATGGCAACAACTGGAGATCGAAGCGTCAGTGAGTGAATGGTCAGCAGAAAATGGCTGCTACCGCTTACCTCTGCCCGTAGTCACAGAATATCAGCCACGCAGACAGCATACTCGCCTACAACTCAACCATAACAAGTTGCTTAAAAGTGAAGTAAACCCCCTATATGGGGCTCCGTGGTATGCAACCGTTAAAGATATTAGCGAAGGGGGAATGCGCATCGCGATTCCCGGTGATCTACGGCCACACCTACAAAAAGGCACTGTGCTTCCCAAATGCCAAATACTGCTCGATGACGGTATTCCTATTCATTGCCGAGGGATCGTGCGTGCATTTAGTTACGTGCCAAAACCTTATCGGCATACAGAAATCAGTGTGGCTTACCACAATATGAGCCATACGCATTTAGATAATCTACGACGCTTTATCCAGTACATCAATAATGCTGCTGCATAACCTATTCTTTACGGTAAGCACACCGGAGAGCTAATTAACCTAGGGATAATCCCTGCGCGCCGAGGCTTTGCTATACTCGCTCTTTTTATTCAGAGAGCGAGGGTTCAGTGAGTGAGTAACACCATAGATCTTGAGTTTGACCGGCAACATATCTGGCACCCCTACTCATCAATAACACACCCAGGCCCTGTATTTGCGGTCAGTAGCGCTCAGGGCGTTCATATTCATCTTGAAGATGGGCGAACACTCGTCGACGGCATGTCTTCATGGTGGTGTGCACTGCACGGCTATAACCATCCCGTGCTCAATCAGGCCATCATTGACCAAACGCAAAAAATGAGCCATATCATGTTTGGTGGTTTGACTCATGAGCCCGCTATCGAACTAGGCAAAAAACTCGTCGCTCTCACCCCGCCCGCACTCAATAAAGTTTTTTTTGTCGACTCCGGTTCAGTTGCGGTTGAAGTCGCCATGAAAATGGCGCTGCAATATTGGCAATCACAAGGCAGTAAAAACAAAAAACGCTTTTTATCATTACGCAATGGCTACCACGGTGATACCTTTGCGACCATGTCGGTTTGCGATCCCCAAACAGGTATGCATCACTTATTTAGCGGTGCGGTATTACCACAATATTTTACCGAGGCCCCTCAATGTGGTTTTGATGAACCGTGGGAAAGTCACTACGGTGAGGATATTAAACAACAAATCATCGATCATCACGACGAGTTAGCCGCCGTTATTTTAGAGCCCATAGTGCAAGGTGCGGGCGGTATGCGCTTCTACTCTCCACGATACTTAGAAGAAGTGCGAACACTCTGCGACCAATACGACCTACTTTTAATTGCCGATGAAATTGCTACCGGCTTTGGGCGTACCGGCAAACTCTTTGCCTGTGAACATGCCAACATTAGCCCCGACATTCTCTGTTTGGGAAAATCAATTACCGGGGGCATGATGACATTGGCTGCCACACTTTGCACAGACAATGTGAGTAAAGTCATCTGCCAAGGAGAAGCCGGCGTGCTGATGCATGGCCCCACCTTTATGGGTAACCCCTTGGCCTGCGCCGTGGCTAATGCCAGTATCGATTTACTCTTGAGCACTCCTTGGGCTTCAAGAGTGCAAGCAATTGAAAATCAATTAAAAAGAGAGCTTTCCCCACTATCGACTTATTCACACGTGAGCGATGTGCGCTGCTTAGGCGCTATTGGCGTCGTTGAGCTCAACGCGCCCGTCGATATGAGCACTATTCAACCTTTACTCGTTGAACAAGGTATTTGGGTAAGACCTTTCGGGCGGCTTATCTATCTCATGCCGCCTTTTATTACCCAGCAAGAGGAAATAACTACTTTAACCAAAGGCGTGTCGGCAGTGGTTAAAGCATTGGCAGACTGAGTTTTGGGGGATGATCATACTAACTTAACCGATTTATCATTTAACACTGAGGCGCGACATCACAGCCATAAAGACACGTAACTAAGGCTTTTGGTATATCGAGTAATAAAGAATTTTATGGCTTTTTGTTGCATTGCAGCAAAGAACTGAACTACCATGGGGATAGCGCGAAATAAAAAGCCAACAAATAAATTAAAATAGCTATACTTTTCAAAATCTTACAATGATGTTTTAAAGTGAAAAATATAATCTATAAGCACCGTTAAACACCTCAATAGGAGTTCTTATGAGCCAACACTACCCATCACTCGTGGCCGGTTTACATGATTCTGGTCACCATAAAGACATTACCTCCCCTTACGATGGCACCGTTATTGGCACCGTTTCAACGGTAGATCCTTTAGGAGCTAAACATGCTTTAGAAACCGCTTATGCTATTTATCGCGATCGCAGCCGCTGGCTCTCAAAAGTAAAGCGTATCGACATTTTAGAAAAAACAGCCGCCATTATGCGTGAGCGCTTTGATGAGCTCGCTGTCGAATCTGCTCGTGAAGGCGGTAAGCCGCTTAACGACTCTATTGTGGAAGTTAATCGCGCCATCGATGGTGTACTTAACTGTATTGAATGCATTCGCACTGATGCCGGTACTGAAATCCCCATGGGTATTAATGCTGCTTCAGAAGGCCATCTTGCGTTTACGCGCCATGAACCTATTGGCGTTGTAGTCGCTGTTAGTGCTTTTAATCACCCACTTAATCTTATTGTTCATCAAGTGTGCCCTGCTCTCGCCTCTGGCTGCCCTTTTATTGTTAAACCCGCTGGCGCAACCCCAATTAGCTGTTTACGGTTTGTCAGCATTTTACATGAAGCCGGTTTACCGGCTGAATATGGACAAGCCATTGTCACTGACTCCAGCAGTACAGCGACAGCATTAGTGACTGATGAGCGCGTGGGCTTTTTTAGCTTTATTGGTAGCGCCGCTGTTGGCTGGATGCTGAAATCAAAATTAGCACCAGGTGTGCGTTGCGCTTTAGAGCATGGCGGTGTTGCACCTGTGATTATTGAAGCCGATGCCGATATCGACGATGCTGCACCACTGCTTGCCAAAGGTGGGTTTTATCACGCGGGCCAAGTGTGTGTATCAGTACAACGGGTATTCGCCCATAGCAGTATCGCAGAAGACGTGGCTAATCGCTTAGCGACCTTAGGAAGCGCCATGACTATTGGCGATCCGACCTCTGCCGACACTGAAATTGGCCCCCTTATTAATTCACGTGAAGTAGATCGCATTGATCAGTGGGTACAAGAAGCGATTCAGGCCGGCGCTAAAGTGATCTGTGGTGGTAACCGCCTAGACAATAATTGCTATGAAGCAACAGTACTTCTCGACCCGCCAAAGGACTGTACTATTAGTAAAACAGAAGTCTTTGGCCCGGTCATTTGTGTGTACAGTTACGATGATGTGAACGACGCCATTACCGAAGCCAATTCGCTCATGTTCTCTTTTCAAGCGGCTTTATTTACTAAGAACATTGATAAGGCACTACATATCTACCACCAAATAGATGCTGCCGCGGTCATGATAAACAACCACACAGCCTTTCGTGTTGATTGGATGCCATTTGCAGGGCTAAAGCATTCCGGCCACGGGATAGGCGGTATTCCTTATACCTACGAAGAGATGCAAGTGACTAAACTTGCCGTGATTCGTTCACCTTCATTACCTTAGCGAGTGATGAAAGGTATTTAACATATTGATGCACCGGATCAAGTCCGGTGTGACGCTTTTTTGAGTGAGAGGTTTGAGAAGGAGATGATAACCTCAAAAAAGTTAAATAATCATCAAACGCCGTTATACTGAACTTGATTCAGTATCTTTTCGAGCTAGTACAATACGCAGAATCTAGCGATCATACCCTAAGGTCAAACTTTTACTGCCGTATTCATGCCGCAGTTTCAGCATCAAATCGTCGGCGGGTTGTACTCGCCACATTTCACTCAATTGGATGCTCGCACTAGCATCAGCACGCTGATAATTAACGATGACTCGACAACCTTGCTTATCTTTTTTCTCGTCATCAGCCTGAGATGTTTCAGCAACACGATAGTGCTCAAGAATTTCTGCTAACCTGCGAGTACATTGCGTATCAAGGTCGCAGCTATGCCAATGCAACTGTATTGAACGGAGTTGAGCCTGTCGCGCATCAGCCAAGGGAGTGACTTTATCAGCGCGCATTTTGAGACCACCGCTGTAATCATCATGACTGACCTGGCCTTCTACAATCAGCAATGCATCTTTCACTAATTTTTCGCGATACTCATTATACGTATCAGCAAAAACGGCAACTTCCATACGACCCGTGCGATCATCTAAGGTAATAAACCCCATCGTATCACCGCGCTTGGTTTTCATGACGCGCATTGCAATAACCAGCCCGGCAATCTTAATCGACTTTTTATCCGCCACTAACCGACTAATACGAGAAGAAACAAGGTGCTTAATTTCATCTTCATATTCGTCAATCGGATGACCTGTAAGATACAAGCCAATCGTTTCGTTTTCCCCGTTTAAGCGTTCTTTCATGGTCCAGCGTCGAGTACGATAAAAGTCGATATAAGGATCGCTATCATCGCTGCCTTGACCGGGTAAAGTATCACCAAAGAGATCAACCATGCCTGCGTTGCTATTGGCTTGTTGTTGCTCGGCGGTTTTTACCGCTTCGGGCAAAGCCGCAAGCAAGATAGCACGGGTCATATCTAAATCGCGCTCAGAGTTATCCCCATCGGGGCCAATCGTATCAAAAGAACCGCTACGAACTAAGGCTTCTAACGCGCGCTTATTCACTTTACGTGAATCAATTCTCGAACAAAAATCAAACAAATGTTTAAAGGGACCGCCAGCCTGACGTGCCTCAATAATATTATCGACCGGCCCTTCGCCCAGCCCTTTAATCGCACCCAGCCCATAAATAATATTGTCATCTTGATCGACCGTAAATTGAAATGCCCCTTGGTTGACATCGGGTGGCAGCAAATTCAATTTCATCGAACGACATTCTTCAACGAAGGTGACGACCTTCTCGGTTTTATCCATATCCGAAGACATGGTGGCCGCCATAAATTGCGCAGGGTAATGGGTTTTTAACCATGCTGTTTGGTAAGACACTACCGCATAAGCCGCAGAGTGAGATTTGTTAAAGCCGTAACCGGCAAACTTTTCTACCAAATCAAAAATCTTAATCGCAAGATCAGGGTCAATCCCCTGCTCTTTTGCGCCACTTTCAAAGACCTCGCGCTGCTTGGCCATTTCTTCTGGTTTTTTCTTACCCATTGCACGACGAAGCATATCCGCGCCGCCTAAAGTGTATCCTGCTAGCTCTTGCGCAATTTGCATTACCTGCTCTTGATAAACAATAACGCCGTAGGTGGGTGCAAGGATGGGTTTAAGTTTTTCGTGCTGATATTTGGCATCGGGATATGCCACTTCTGCGCGACCATGCTTACGGTTAATAAAGTCATCAACCATGCCTGATTGCAGAGGCCCCGGACGAAACAATGCCACTAATGCAGTAAGATCTTCGATATCATCGGGCTGTAAGCGCTTAATCAGATCCTTCATTCCGCGCGATTCCAACTGAAAAACCGCCGTTGTTTCAGCCGTTTTTAGCATTTTATACGTGGCAATATCATCAAGTGGAATAAAAGCAATATCTAAGGGGGCTTCACCACTTTTCTGGCGCGTGGCATTCACCATTTTCACGGCCCAATCAATGATTGTCAGCGTCCGCAAACCCAAGAAATCAAACTTAACGAGACCTGCGGACTCTACATCGTTTTTATCATACTGCGTCACCAAGCCTTTACCGGTTTCATCACAAAATAAGGGTGAAAAGTCCGTCAGCTTGGTCGGTGCAATAACAACACCCCCGGCATGTTTGCCGACATTTCGCGTAATGCCTTCTAGCTTGAGCGACATTTCCCAGATTTCTTGCGCTTCTTCATCGCCGTCCAAAAACTCTCGCAAAGGCTCTTCTTGATCGAAGGCTTTTTGCAGCGTAATACCGACATCCATCGGAATCATTTTTGATAGTTTATCCGCTAAACCATAAGACTTACCTTGCACGCGAGCGACATCTCGCACTACCGCTTTTGCTGCCATCGTACCAAAGGTAATAATTTGCGATACCGCATCTTTACCATAGGTATCCGACACATATTTGATAACCTGATCACGATTATCCATACAAAAATCAATATCAAAGTCAGGCATGGATACCCGTTCAGGGTTTAAGAATCGTTCGAATAGCAAATCATATTCTAGAGGGTCAAGATCAGTAATTTTTTGTGCGTAAGCCACTAGTGAGCCTGCACCCGACCCCCGCCCAGGGCCAACGGGAATATCATGCTCTTTTGCCCATTGAATAAAATCCATTACGATCAAAAAGTAACCGGGAAAACCCATTTGCATAATGATGTCGAGTTCAAAACGCAGGCGGTCAAGATACGGCTGCTTTTTCTCTTTATAATCATCCGCGCCCTTATCAAGAATGGTTTCTAGACGTTCAAATAGCCCTTCATAGGAAATTTTTTGGAAGAATACATTCGTTTCAACCATTGCCGCATATTCTGGCGTGTCTTTACGAGTGGCCCATTTTTCTTCCATGGCTTGCTGCGCAAAGCCTTCGAGTGTTGTGTACGGGTAATGTGTTTCAAAGAATGGGTCTTTGGAAAAGTTATCAGGGATGGGATAGTCAGGCAGGTAATAATTGCCCAGCTCAATATCAACACTGCAACGCTTGGCAATTTCCAAAGTATTTGCGAGCGCTTGAGGTATATCATTAAACAGCTCGGCCATTTCTGCAGGTGTTCGCAAATACTGCTGATCACTATAACGATGTTCTCTACGAGGATCATCTAGGGTTCTGCCCTCCCCAATACACACGCGCGATTCATGGGCTTCAAAGTCATTGGCCGTTAAAAAGCGGACATCATTAGTCGCAACAACGGGCACTTGTTGCTCACTCGCCAATGCCACAGCAGCATGTAAGTAATTTTCTTCATTTTCTCTGCCCGTGCGTTGCAGCTCGATATAAAAGCGGCTAGGGAAATCTTGCAGCCAAGAGGCTAAATAATCACGGGCTTCATCATTATGATCAGATAGTAGCGCAGTCCCGACATCACCGTGGCGCCCACCTGACAGCGCAATCACACCCTCATTACATTCGCTAATCCATTCGCGTAAAACATAGGGGTCACCATGATATTGCCCTTCCTGAAAGGCACGAGAAATAAGCACGATAATATTGCGATAGCCCGTGTGGTTCATCGCTAACAAGGTAATGAGTGTTGGCTTATCACTATTTTCTTTATCGTCGTTAGCTCTTACCCAAAAATCAGCACCGATAATCGGTTTAACACCGGCATTTTGAGCGGCGCTATAAAATTTAATCAACCCATAAAAGTTACACACATCGCTAATGCCAACGGCTGGCATCCCCATTTCAGCCACTTTAGCCACTAAGGGCTTAATGCGTAATGTACCGTCGACCAAAGAAAACTCAGTATGCAGGCGGAGGTGAACAAAATCAGGAGCAGAATCAGACATAAATGAAGATTATTTTTATGAGGAAAAAGGAGGCTGATTGTAACCAATATTCGCGTAAGACTCTTCTATTAATTCATACCGATAACGATTGCGATCCCATTACTTATAAGACATGAATATATGAACAGCCTAAACTCATATTGGACACTCAGGCTAGTTCGAAGGCTAAATATTAGACAATAATTGATAGACCTTTACTGCGGAGATAAAACATCCTTAACACGCGCTTGTAGCTGAGAGATAACCTCCTCAGAAAACCAAGGATTATTTTTCAACCAACGATTATTTCTAGGGCTAGGATGCGGCAAAGGGATATGGTTGGGCCAATGGTGAGCCCACTGCTTCACCGCGTCAGTAACGCTAAGAGCTTTTTCGGTTGGTAAGTGATAGTCCAATGCATAGCGACCAATAACAACAGTCAACTGCACTTGTGCCAGTCGCGATAAAACACGCTCACGCCAAGTAGCGACACACTCTGTTCGCGGTGGAAAGTCACCGTGTTTACCGGTACCCGGATAACAAAAGCCCATAGGCACAATCGCAATTTGCTGATCATCATAAAATACCTCACGGCTCACACCCAGCCATTCTCGCAGACGATCACCGCTGGCGTCATCAAATGGAATGCCCGTTTCATGCACTTTTCGCCCGGGCGCTTGGCCAACCAACAAGATTTTCGACGCTGAAGAAAACTGTACAACAGGCCGAATACCCTGTGGTAAATCGGTACAGACCTTACAAGCACTTATGTCTGCCTTGAGCGATGAGGCCGCTATTAACGTTTGATCGACAAGTTCTTTTTCCGTGCTCATGTAGCCACTAAAGAAACAGTTAGAAATATGAACTTATTGCGCATGATGAATTTAGCCATCCATTTTATCCGCTGTTTTTAACGTAAAGTCAGATGCATCATGCCTCTCGTGAAGCTGCTCACTCAATTCACCCCATGCCCGGTTGACCATCCTGCCCCGTTGTACTGCTGGCCTCGCTTGTATATGTTTCGCCCAACGAGTGACGTGTTGGTAACTCTCAACCTCCAAAAATTCTGCGGCATCGTATAGAACACCTAAAAGTAAATTACCGTACCAAGGCCAAATCGCAATATCCGCAATGGTGTACTCTTCACCGCACATATAGGTTTTATCAGAAAGGTGTCTATCAAGTACGTCTAGCTGACGCTTGACTTCCATCGTAAAGCGGTCAATTGGGTATTCCATTTTACTCGGCGCATAAGCATAAAAATGCCCAAAACCACCCCCCAAATAAGGCGCGCTGCCCATTTGCCAAAATAACCATGACAAACACTCTGTTCGTGCCGCGCGCTCTTTAGGCAGCAACGCATCAAACTTTTCGGCTAAATATAACAAGATCGCTCCAGACTCAAATACGCGTTGCGGCTCACCGTCAACACGCTTATCAAGCAACGCAGGTATCTTTGAATTAGGATTGATATCAACAAAGCCACTACCAAATTGATCACCCTCCCCGATACGTATCATGTAAGCATCGTACTCTGCTTCACTAATACCAAGCGCCAATAGCTCTTCCAACATCACCGTTACTTTTACCCCATTAGGCGTTGCCATTGAGTAAAGCTGTAGGCCATGCTTACCTTCGGGTAGCGATTGTTCGTGAGTGGCTCCAGCGATAGGCCTATTCGTACTAGACCAACTGCCACCATTGTCTTTATTCCATCGCCATATTTTAGGGGGTGTGTATTTTGATTGATCACTCATAATAAGCCTTTTATTGTGTAAAAATATTCGCCACAGTAGACAACAACTATGATCAATAATTTCATCAAAACTCTAGCGAATAACACACAGAAAATAAGGAATAGCTATGAGTGCAAGTAAAAAATTATCGCTTAGGCCTAAGGCCTCCGCTTTCTAGGCAGGCTTGCATTGAGGGGGAAGCGGTATATTTTTTAGTACGAGAATAATAGGTACTGCCTATTTCATGGCAAATACCGCTTTTACTTTTTTTAACCGGTAGGTCAGTTGCGTGTACTGAAAAAGCAGTGAGTAGTAACAGCGCTGCTATAGAAAAAATAATTAAGCAACGCTTTAAAATCCAGTAACACGAAAAAATGTTGGTCATGAAGCCGTAAATGATAGCATTCGCTTAAGTGGACGCATTGCACGCTCACCTAGATCACTATCAACGTGAATTTCATCGCCACCATTCTCTAAAGCCTGAGCAATTTTTTCTAAACTATTCATTGCCATCCAAGGGCAATTAGCACAACTACGACAGGTTGCACCGCTACCGCCGGTAGGTGCTATATAAAACTGCTTTTGCGGACTTAATTGCTGCATTTTATAAAAAATGCCTTGATCAGTAGCAACAATAAATTGTTGTTGCGATGACGTTTGCGACGCGTTAATTAATTGTGACGTCGACCCTACAACATCCGCAATTTCTACAACACTTTGCGGAGACTCAGGGTGAACCAATACCAATGCATCAGGATATACCGCTTTTAGATCAAGAATACCTTTTGCTTTAAATTCCTCGTGCACAATACATGCACCATCCCAAAGCAGCATATCAGCACCTGTTTCACGCTGCACATAATTTCCAAGGTGCTTATCGGGGGCCCATATTATTTTTTTGCCTTCGCTATCTAAATGCTCCACAACTTGTAAAGCAATGCTTGAGGTGACAACCCAATCGGCTCTCGCCTTAACAGCGGCTGATGTATTAGCATAAACCACAACTTCCCTATCAGGATGTTGATCACAAAAATCAGAAAACTCATCAACTGGGCAGCCCAAGTCTAGCGAACATGTCGCCTCAATCGTTGGCATTAATACACGCTTTTCGGGTGTCAGTATTTTTGCCGTTTCCCCCATAAATTTCACACCGGCAACAATAAGTGTATCCGCTGTATGCTGCTTTCCAAAACGCGCCATTTCTAGTGAATCAGCCACACACCCACCTGTTTCTTCAGCCAATGCCTGAATCACAGGATCAGTATAATAATGTGCAACAATCGTAGCGTTTTGCGCGATAAGCAATGATCTAATACGCTCTTTATACTCTGCAATTTCTGCCTCACTATAAGGCGTTATTGGTGCAACACTGGCAAGATGTTGCTGCACCAATTTACGCGTTTTATCCATTTGAGCAGGAACTGGTTGTAAATCACTAATTAGAGATGACATAGACATACAAATACATTTTATCGTGGCTTTTAAGAGTTTATACAGATGCGGCGTATTTTATCAATAATAACAAGAGGATGCGAGATTATGTGCGCATTCATCGCATATTGTTGGCATCAAACACGATAGCGGATACACTATTTCAACTCTTCATGACAAATAAGGACAAATGCATGTCTCTATCTACGATTATTACCCTTGTTATTCTTGGTCTTCTTGTAGTTTACATTGTTGGTATCTATAACCGTTTAGTTTCGCTTCGTAACCGTTATGAAAATGGTTTCTCTCAGATAGAAGTACAGCTTAAACGCCGGTACGATTTAATTCCTAACCTTGTCGAAACCGCAAAAGGCTATTTAAAACACGAAAAAGACACTCTAGAAGCTGTTATTAATGCAAGAAATACCGCTGCTGCAGGCTTAAAGGCCGCCGCTAAAGATCCGGGCAACACAGCCGCAATGAATAAGCTCGCTGGAGCAGAAAGCACTTTAGGTAATGCGCTAGGCGGGCTCAATATTGTTATGGAAGCCTATCCTGACTTGAAAGCTAGCCAAAACATGGTGCAACTGTCGGAAGAGTTAACCAGTACCGAAAACAAAGTATCCTTTGCTCGCCAAGGGTTTAATGATTTTGTAACGGAATACAATACTTATCGCCAAAGTTTTCCTCCTGTCTTCTTTGCGAATTTTTTTGGGCATGGTCAAGATGCTGAGTTATTAGAATTTGAAGATAGCGCTCAAATCCAAGCTGCACCCAGTATTAAGTTTTAGTCGGTAGATAATAGTAGACGACGCTTATGAATTTTTTTGAGCACCAAGATAGCGCCAGAAAAAAGACCGTTTTACTCGTTACTTTACTCATTGGCGCAGTGCTTACTTTAATTGCAATTACCATTGCCGTTATTGGCCTATTCTTATATTTCGCTCAAACGCACACAACAAGCGTTAGCGCCTATCAGGCTTATCATACGCCTATCGTCGAGCACTTTTTCAATCTATTACAATCGAAAATGTTGTTATGGATTGTTAGTGGTGTAGTTAGCGTGGTCATATTGGGCTCTCTTCATAAGTTGATACAACTGTCTAAAGGCGGAAAATATGTAGCAGAATCACTGGGTGGACGCTTAATTTTACCCAATACAGCAAATACCTCTGAGAGAAAAATACTCAATACCGTCGAAGAAATGGCTTTAGCTTCAGGCAATCCGGTACCGTCGGTTTATCTTATCGACGACGACAGTATTAATGCATTTGCCGCAGGTTTATCGCGACGCGATGCCGTTATCGGTGTCACACAAGGCTGTATTGAATTGCTCGACCGTGATGAACTTCAGGGCGTTATGGCCCATGAGTTTAGCCATATCCACAATGGTGATATGCGTCTCAATATGCGCTTAATCGCCTGTTTGCATGGTATTTTGGTGATAGGCTTAATTGGCAGTATGATTGTTAGAGGGTCAGTTGGCTACAGACACAATCGATATCATAGCCACCGATCGAGAAGTCATAAAAGCGGAAAACAAGTCGCGTTAGGTCTGGCCTTTGTCGCCATTGGCTATGGCGGAACATTTTTCGGCAATATGATTAAGGCCGCTGTTAGTCGACAACGTGAGTTTCTGGCCGATGCCTCGGCAGTGCAATTTACTCGAAACCCCTTGGGTATTAGTGGTGCATTAAAAAAGATCGGGGCATGCCATAAAGGCGCAATTATCGATAGCGCCAATGCCGCAGAATTTAGCCACCTCTTCTTTGGTCAAAGTATACAACATCGCTTTAATGCTCTGATGGCAACACACCCGCCACTTGCCGATAGAATTCAACGTATAGAGCCACAATGGAATGGTCAATTCCCTACGCTAGAGCGATCCATTGAGACAAGGCAAAGCGAAATAGAGATAGGCGAAAAGTCATCACTGGCAGCGAGCTCGTCTTATGCGACTAGCAGTCATTTTTCAACAGCCGTCGATAGGCGTGTGCATAGTGAAACACTAGACGAGTCTATTGCCTTTGATGACTCCGTAATTAATTACATAGGTGAATCAAACGCGCAAACGCTTCACAATACAAATAACTTACTCGCCCACTTGCCTTCAAAAGTTATTGAGGCTGCCCACGAACCATTTTCTGCTCAGGCACTTATTTACACGCTACTCTTCAGCAAAAAAACGAATGAGCGACAAGCACAAATGGATTACTTAAATGCTCAACTATCACCAACGCTGTTTGGTGAAGTAAAGCTATTGGCAAAGATTACCCAGCAATTAACGTGTGAATACCGTTTACCCGTTATAGAGCTAAGTATGCCAGCACTCAAACTGTTATCGAAACCACAAGCTAACGCTTATATTACACATCTTGCCGGTTTGATTAAGGCCGATAAAAAAATAGAACTATTCGAATGGTGTCTTTACCGTATTACCCGCTACAACCTGTTAGAAAAAAAATACAAAGAGAATCGGTCACTTCAACAATGCTCACAGTCCATTGCCGTCTTGCTCAGCGCCATTGTTTATATGGGGAATAACACCTCGCCTAGCCGAGCATTTAATGAGGGAAAGAAAATTCTTCAGCTACCTAAATTATCACTATTAGGTGGATATTCATTAAAAGCCATGGACAAGTCACTGGATGAGTTAAGTCAATTAAAACCCTTAAAAAAATCGATTTTATTAAGGGCGATACAAACTTGTATCAAAGCTGATAAGAAAGTCACCATTGCAGAAGCTGAGTTATTTAGAGCAATAGCTGACACGATTGACTGCCCTGTACCACCGCTCTACGCCACGCCATCTACTGGATCGTAATTTAATGGTATTGCTTAGATACTACCTCGCCCCATAAGTCTTTAATACGTGAATCTCTTCCACAAGATGCACGATAGTATTTATATCGTAGACTACTCTTTTTATAAAAATCTTGATGATATTCTTCGGCAAGATAAAAAATATCGGCGGCAAGTATCGGGGTTACTATTTTTTCTGCAAAAGGCTTTTCTTTATTGAGTTTGGCTAGCGATTGCTCAAATTGTTGTTTCTGCTCAGCATTTTGATAAAACAAACCCGTTTTGTAAGGAGAGCCCTTATCGCAAAATTGACCGTTATCATCGGTTGGATCAATGGTACGCCAAAAGTAATCTAGTAACTGCTCTAGCGATACTTGCTGACTGTTATAAGTAATTTTTACCGCTTCGTAATGCCCCGTTTTTTTACTCGCGACCTGCCTATAGGTTGGATGTTTTGTCGTGCCATTAATATAACCTGACTCTGCAGAAAGTACTCCCGGGTATTTTTCGTAATCAGATTCTACACACCAAAAACAACCACCAGCAACGATTAGAGTTTGTTCGTTAGCAAAAGAAGACAATGAAAATACAAAAAACAGCGTGCTTAATAGATAGCGCATAAAGATATCAACCATACAATGTTTACATTAGGTGTGGATCAAAGAAAAATAAATAAATAACCATGGAATCAATAGTTATTTCATATCACTGACTCTTTTATGACAGCCATGCAGTTAATGGGTTCAACTCAGATAGTTATGACAGAGTAATATCTCCGTTTTCAAGTAACTCAATGATAATTCTTTTTTCCTCTTCCCCAATTATTGACACAGGGATACAGGCTTCACTTAAAGATTGTGAGAAAGACTCTTGTACCGTATAACAATGAGCATTGACGAACAAATGCGAAGCTGAGAATGCAATACGCGTTGATACTGGAATATCAAATTCAATACTCCCCTCTGTATGAAAGTGATCATTAATCAAGCGATGCCAATTGGAAACATCTTCATCATCGTGATCAAGCGCGGGGTACCTTGGCTCTGTAACCAACATACCAAATGCTTGGCGCGCAGACATCTCAATGACTTCCGGTGTTAAGTGTTGCAACATTTTTTCTACATTTTGGTACATACTTGAAGTAATTTTCGAGGAGTGAGGCACATCATCTTGTGTATTTTTAGGGTCTTGATAGCGTTGATTATCGGTGCAATGATCAAGCAAATTTTCTAGCACTTTCTCTAATAATTCTTTTTGAGACGGCGCTCTAAATCCTACCGATAGAGTAATACAATCATCTGACGAAGCAGTTCCCCAATGCGCCTTGCCTGCAGGAATATACAATACATCACCTACTTTAGCGTTGTAAGTCACTTCTTCATAAAAGTCATGTAAAAGTTTAACCTCAGAGCCTTTTTTTAAAGGGCTATTTTCATCACACTGCTGCCCTAATTTCCATTGCCTTTCTCCCGAAACCTGAATCAAAAAAACATCATAGTAATCGAAATGAGGGCCAACACCGCCGCCAACAGGCGCATAACTCGCCATAATATCTTCTAGACGCCATTGTGGTAAAAAATCAAAGTATGACAATAATTGATAAGCTTCTTCATACCATTGATCGACACCTTGCACTAACAACGTCCAATTATTTTCCGGTAACTGTGCAAAACGTTCTTCATCAAACGCATTACTGTCCTCTCCTTCCCCTCCGTATTCACAGTACCAATCGGCATGATGCTCATAACCAAAAATAAGACGCGATTCCACTTCAGGTTCACAAGCCATACCGGCTAATGCATTCCCGTTAATAACTTGACTTAATACAGGCATATCATCTGCGAGCACGCCTTCAAAAAAATAAGGCTTCTGTTGCCAATAGTCTGATAAAAAACATTTTTTTGGCAATCGTTTAAACAAGGGTGAGTTGATACTCTTGCACTCATTTGGATTCATCATTTATCCTACTAAAACGTTCAAAGCTTATTCTTTTCGAGGAATAAAAAAAGCCGAAGCATGGCTTCGGCTTTTTAAACTTACAACAAACGAAAACTATTCCCACTCAATGGTTGCAGGCGGCTTACTAGATACATCGTAGGCCACACGAGAAATATTTTCTACTTCATTAATAATACGGTTAGACACTTTTTCTAGTAACTCATAAGGTAAATGAGCCCAGCGTGCCGTCATAAAGTCAATGGTTTCCACCGCACGTAAACTAACCACCCATTCATAACGGCGCGCATCACCGACAACACCGACTGATTTAACCGGTAAAAACACTACGAAAGCTTGACTGGTTTTGTGATACCAATCTGCGTTGTGTAATTCTTCGATAAAAATAGCATCGGCTTCACGCAATACGTCGGCATATTCTTTTTTAACTTCACCCAAAATACGCACGCCTAATCCAGGGCCTGGGAATGGATGACGATAAACCATATCGTAAGGCAAGCCTAACTCTAGGCCAATTTTTCGTACTTCATCTTTAAATAATTCGCGTAGCGGTTCAACCAATTCCATTTTCATATCATCAGGCAACCCACCCACATTATGATGTGACTTAATGACATGCGCTTTACCCGTTTTAGACGCCGCTGACTCAATCACGTCGGGATAAATCGTACCCTGAGCTAGCCATTTAACACCATCTAACTTATTTGACTCCTCATCAAACACTTCAATAAAGGTATTGCCGATGGCTTTACGCTTAAGTTCAGGGTCACTAACACCCGCTAATTTTGATAGAAACAATTCTTCTGCATCAACTCGAATGACTTTTACACCCATGTTTTCTGCAAACATAGACATCACTTGATCGCCTTCGTTTTTACGCAACAAGCCGTTATCAACAAAAACACAGGTCAGTTGATCACCAATAGCTTTATGCAATAAGGCCGCCACAACGGATGAGTCAACACCACCGGATAAGCCTAATAAGACTTTATCCGTACCCACTTGTTCACGAACACGAGCCACGGCATCGTCAACAATGCGTGCTGGCGTCCATAAACCTTTACAGCCACATAATGTAAGAACAAATTTTTCGTAGATCGCCTTGCCCTGTAATGTATGCGTCACTTCGGGGTGGAATTGAATACCAAAGAGGTTTTTCTCTGTATTGGCGATACCCGCAATTGGGCAAGACGGTGTTGATGCGATTAACTCAAAGCCTTCTGGCATAGCAGTCACTTTATCACCGTGGCTCATCCATACATCGAGTAATGCACTACCTTCCGCATCGCTGTGATCACGTAGATCAGCGAGAATACCGCCACCACCTTCTACTTTAATTTGCGCATAACCAAATTCACGAACGCTTGATGTTGAAACTTTTCCACCTAATTGCTCAGACATGGTTTGCATGCCATAACAAATCCCCAAAACCGGAAGGCCTAAATCAAAAATACCATCAGGCGCTCGCGGAGACTCTCCCTCAGTCACTGATTCTGGACTACCCGATAATATAATCCCTTTAGGCGCAAACGCTTTAACCTCTTCTAGGGTAATATCAAAAGCGCGTATTTCAGAAAATACACCAATTTCTCTAATGCGACGGGCGATGAGCTGGGTGTATTGCGATCCGAAGTCTAAAATTAAAATACGCTCTGCATGAATATCTTGCATCATGGGGCTTTTCTCTCAGGTGTCATTAAAATAATGGGAAAACAAAAAAACCGCTAGCGACTGGCTAAAACTCTATAGATGCCATGGTGGTACTAGCGGTTTTTATTATGGATTTTTATCAAATGTCATTAACGAATAGGATAGTTAGGTGCTTCTTTTGTGATCTGCACATCATGCACATGGCTTTCACCCATACCCGCAGAGGTCACTCGCACAAATTCAGGCTTAGTACGCATAGTTTCCATATCAACTGAACCGGTATAGCCCATAGCTGAACGTAAACCGCCCATTAGCTGATGGACAATCGCTGAAATAGGCCCTTTGTAAGGTACTCGCCCTTCGATGCCTTCAGGGACAAGTTTTTCAACGGCACTTCCCTCTTGAAAATAACGATCCGAGGAGCCTTGCGTTTTTGACATGGCGCCTAAAGAACCCATACCACGATAAGATTTATACGTACGGCCTTGGTATAGTTCAACTTCACCTGGAGCCTCTTCGGTACCAGCAAACATAGAACCCATCATCACACAGCTTGCACCAGCGACAATCGCTTTAGCTACATCCCCAGAAAAACGAATACCGCCATCGGCAATCACTGGAACACCGGTGCCAGACAACTCAGCCGCAACATTCGCTATCGCTGAAATTTGTGGAACACCCACGCCACTAACAATGCGTGTAGTACAAATTGAGCCGGGGCCGATACCCACTTTAACCGCATCTGCACCTGCTTCAACTAAAGCTTTTGCCGCAGCTGCTGTAGCAATATTGCCCCCAATAACCTGTACATTAGGGTAAGACTGCCTAATCTTTTTAACGCGATCTAATACATTTTTGGAATGGCCGTGCGCAGTATCAACAACTAATACATCAACGCCAGCATCAACCAAGGCCGCAACTCGATCATCTGTATCCGGGCTAGTGCCGACCGAAGCGCCCACGCGCAAACTACCTTCTGGATCTTTACAGGCACTGGGATATTTTTCGGCTTTATTGATGTCTTTAACGGTAATTAAGCCTCGCAATTCGAAATCATCATTCACCACTAGCACTTTTTCGATGCGGTGCTTATGTAGCAATTCACGCACTGCCTCGGGTTTGGTTCCTTCTTTGACGGTCACCAACTGCTCTTTACTCGTCATAATGCTTGCTACGGTCGCATCAAGGTTGGTTTCAAAACGTACATCTCGGCCGGTGACAATACCCACCAAATTCCCATTCTCTAACACAGGAACACCGGAGATATTATTGGTGTTAGTCAGTGTTATCAACGCTTTAATGGTTGCACTAGACTCAATCGTAATCGGATCTTTCACAACACCCGCTTCGAATTTTTTTACCGCTCGCACTTGCTGTGCTTGCTGTTCAATAGACATACTTTTATGAATGATCCCAATACCACCCTCTTGCGCCAACGCAATGGCCAAACGGGATTCGGTAACAGTGTCCATCGCAGCTGCTACAAGGGGTAAGTTAAGCTGGATTGAGCGCGTTAGCTGTGTACTTAACGACACGTCTTTAGCGGTGATAGAAGAATAACCGGGAACCAATAGCACATCATCGAATGTGAGTGCTTCTTCAACAATACGTAACATATAAGAACGTCTAACCTCGGAGGGTTGGTGTGAACGGCAATTGGCTACTGGTTAGCTGAACTTTTGATGTCAAAAACTCGAGCCCAACAGCCTAATAAAACCGTTAGAAGTTAAACGCCTTATTATATCGCTCTGCAAGGCCTAAATACAATGCTCAACAGGCGCTAAATCGCACTAGCGATGGTTGCTAAGCACTTGAATCCGTTTACAATAGCTAAATGAATGATCCTAAACTCAATGACCGCCCTATTCTCAGTGTATCTCAACTTAATCGACGCGCTAAACAGCTCTTAGAAACACAATTAGCCCTAGTCTGGGTGTCGGGTGAAATATCTAATTTGGCAAAACCGACATCGGGACATTGGTATTTTTCCCTTAAAGATGCAAAAGCGCAAGTACGCTGTGCCATGTTTAAAAATGCCAATCAACGCCTGCGTTGGTCACCAGAATTTGGACAACATGTGTCTATTCGCGCAAGGGTAAGTCTTTACGAAGGGCGGGGAGAATATCAGCTTATCGTTGAGCACATGGAGGCAGCAGGAGATGGTCGCCTACAGCAACAATATGAACAACTCAAAAATAAACTTAATGAAGAGGGGCTGTTTGCACAAGAAGACAAACGAGCACTGCCGATTTACCCACGGCATATCGGGCTAGTTACCTCCCCTACAGGCGCTGCCATTCACGATATACTGAGCGTTTTAAAGCGCCGCTATCCATCCGCATTAGTCACCCTCTTTCCCTCCAGCGTACAGGGTACTCAAGCGCCGCAAGAGTTAATCAACGCTGTCAATCAAGCCAATAATGACTCAGATTGTGACGTACTCATTATTAGCCGCGGTGGAGGCTCTCTTGAAGATTTATGGGCATTTAACGATGAAGGGCTAGCACGAGCGATTCATAAGGCGACTATTCCTGTTGTGAGTGCTGTTGGCCATGAAGTAGATTTTACCATCGCCGATTTTGTCGCTGACGTTCGTGCCCCAACACCGTCAGTAAGCGCAGAAATAACCACGCCCGATACTACTGATATACAGCAACAACTAGACCACTACCAACGACAGTTAGAGCGTTCTTATTCTCAGCGAATATCCCAAGAAAAAAATCACTTATTGTCGTTACAAAAACGGCTACGCCATCCAGGACAAGCAATTCGACAACAGCAACAAAGACTCTCTCACTATGAGCAACAATTGCGCTCAAACGTCCAAGGCACTATAAATAAAAAAAGCGAGCAGATTAATTATTTAACTAAACGCCTAGCGCAACAACACCCTACTAAATTATTGCCCGCAAAGTCTAAACAATTAGAACAGTTGAGCCAGTTACTAGAAAAAAGCGCTAAGCGTCTTATCGAGCATAAACGACAGCGTTTTACAAAACAGGCCGTATTATTAGATGCAATGAGCCCACTCACTGTACTAGCACGGGGTTATAGCATTACCCGGAATCTTAGCCACGATTGCATCGTCAAGGAACACAAGCAAGTTACCATTGGAGACACACTATCAACACGACTACACGGTGGACACGTTATTAGTACAGTCACGCAAGTAACCGACAAAAAGTAACCGACAAAGACACGCATGAATCAATCATAACTGGCATAATATTAAGTAATCTTGGTTTCAAGTAATATATTCACCGTTTTCAGCCATTTTTACTTTACTTCCAGTAATCATTGGTGAGCCCTGTCTCGTACGCCGCTATATAATTGGCTTATCCCTTCCCATCTATTTTTCGATGTTATCCATAACTAAACAATCCATCTTTTTATCTCCGTACTGCTATATTTAGAGAATAATAGTGTCGCTAAAATTTGCAACTTTACTCAATTATCGCGCCACAAAAGCCTGAGCATTATGAAAATAATGGTAATACGGGAGTGAGATATGACCATAAAACACCCTTTTTATACGAGTTGTTTAGCCTGTATTACCTTTATTGGCCCACACTCAGAAGCACTATTTTCTGGCACAACATTACCTACAGAGAAAAAGCATAGCCGCTACTACTGCGAGCTAGGTTATCAACAAAAAAATATTACGGTGAGCCAACCATTAGAATCAGCACAACCATCATCCTGCCAAGTGAGTTGGCAGCATAATGAGGAAGAGACTATCGTTTTATGGGATTCACAACGCACGCTAGATGCCTGTAAAAACAGCGCAGCAGCTATAGCGTTGCGGCTAAAAGATAGGGGCTGGCAATGTGAATTCACACACCTCTCACTGCAACAATAAAGTTGAGTGCCCTTCGTGATAAAACACGTAAAAAATATCCAAAGTGCTACAGAATATAACGTAGCCCTTGAAGCAATAAGAGTAATAACAACAATGGAAAAATCCAACGGCTAAGTTTAGAAACAGAGGCTTCCGAATGATGCTTGCCGAATTTTTCAGCAAGAACCACCAACAAAAATAAGCTAACAAATAAAACTATTAAAATCGTGATTAATATCATCGTTATTCCGTTAAATATCTGCTTTAACTATTGCGCTGTTAACTTTTTTTATCTTTTTGATGAGCCCGAGACGTTGCTAAACGACGCTGACGAATACGCTGCTTATCCGTTAATTCCGTATTCGAAAATGGATTATCTGACGTTCTAAACTGTAATTTAATCGGCGTGCCGTGGAGGTCTAAAACGCGTCGAAAGGTTTTTTCCAGATAGCGTACATAATGTCCGGGGATATTGGAAGTTTGATTGCCATGGATAACAATAATGGGAGGATTATGCCCACCTGCATGCGCATAACGCAGTTTAATTCTATGGCCTCTTACCACAGGTGGCTGATGTTCTTTTACTGCCATATGTAAGATATTAGTGAGATGATTAGTGCTAAAACGATCAGTTGCTGAGGCAAAGGCTTTTTCAATAGACTTATATAAACCTCCAACACCGGTACCATGTAAGGCCGAAATAAAATGAATGTCGGCAAAATCTACAAACCGCAAACGACGTTCTAATTCATTTTTTACATATTCTTTAAATTCAGACTCTAAACCATCCCACTTGTTTAAAGCCACGACTAAAGCACGTCCTGATTCAATAACATGCCCCATTAGGTGTAAATCTTGATCAACAACCCCTTCGCTCGCATCAATGAGCAAAACGACAACATTAGCATCATCAATTGATTGCAGCGTTTTTACAATGGAGAATTTTTCAACGGCAAGGTTAATGTTTTTTCTGCGGCGAATACCGGCCGTATCAATAATGGTGTAAGGCTTTCCATGACGCTCATAATGAATATAAATACTGTCGCGTGTTGTACCTGCTTCATCATAAACAACCACACGCTCTTCACCCAGCATACGGTTAACCAAGGTTGACTTGCCAACATTAGGCCGCCCTACTATGGCCATTTTAATACCGGCTATATCATCCTGTTCTGCTAAGTGCGCTTCGTCAGTTGTACCATCGCCGGTGACATCCATCGCATCTTGTATATCAACGTCACCCATTTGCTCAGGTTCGGGGAGAAATTTCACTACCTCCTGCATGAGTAAGTTAACACCACGCCCGTGTGTCGCAGTCGTTGCATGAATATCACCTAAGCCCATTTCATAAAATGGTGCGATAACCACATCAGGATCATGTCCATCCACTTTATTAGCAACAACAAGCACCTGTTTTTGAGTGGTGCGTAAATGTTTAGCAATTGCCATATCTGAAGGGAGTAAACCTGCTTTGCAGTCCACTAAAAAAAGTACAAGGTCTGCCTCTTCGATAGCAATCAAGGATTGCTCAGCCATAGCGCTATCAATACCCTCTTCATCGCCGCTAAGTCCACCGGTATCAATACAGATAAAGCGATTTTCTTGCCATTGCACTTCGCCGTATTGGCGGTCGCGGGTTAAACCAGCAAAATCAGCAACAATGGCATCTCGCCGGCGAGTTAAGCGGTTAAATAATGTCGACTTTCCAACATTAGGGCGGCCAACCAAGGCTATAACAGGAAGCATAGTGTTCGTCTATTAAGGAGGGATTTTAAAAAGAGGAGTATAAGTTTTTTACAGCAAAAGTGATACTGACAAAAGGTTTTACTGACTGAAAAGTAAGATATTTTCACGCTAAATGAGCACTGTTCAATTAGCGTGCTCATTTAGCGTAAGGAGTGTACTAAGAATATCAGCAAATGCTAATCTTTAATTTTACGACGTTCAGCTTCTTCTTCCGCTTTTAGCTTTTCTAAAGATTCACGAGAACCCCGTAAAAAGACCGCTGTTGAGCTTAACTCCCCATCATTGCCTAACACATAAAGGTAGCTGCCATCAGACACCATGGGTGAACGAATCCCATCTTTATCAAATCGCGCGCGCCCAATAATCACACCTAGTTCAGGATCAAAGACGTGTAGATAGCCGCGATAATCTCCTACAACAACAAAGCCTGATAAGTTTTGTGGGGCAGAAAGTTTACGATATAACAGTAAGTTATTGTTCCACAGGGGCAAGCCCGTTTCTGCATCAAAGCTATGTAAAACACCATCAGCAGCAGTCACAAAAACCCGCCCATCAACAACCAACGGAGAATGATGACTCGATACTTTTTGCGTCCAACGCACACGGCCATTGGGTGCTATAGCCGTAAGATAACCATTAAAACTCGTAGAATAGACCGTATTTCCACTAACGACAGGGCTACCATCGACATCAACCACTCGCTCAACATCCGTGATACCTTGAGGATAAGCAACACGTCTTTCCCAAAACAGCACACCATCAGCAGCAGAAAGCGCCGCTATTTTACCATTAGCAAATCCAGTAATTAGGTTATTGCCAAACAATTGCGGGGTCGCCGTGCCTCTTAATGTCAATAAAGGGAGTTTTGCTTCATATCGCCACAAAAATTCGCCGGTATTCGCATTTAAGCCAAATAGCTTCCCTTCATTCGTTTGAACAACCAGCACACTCCCATTGGTTTGTGGGGGCGCTAATATCTCGCTCGCAATATTGGTTCGCCACAACTCACTACCATCTAACTGGCTTAGCGCTATCACATCACCTTCTAGAGAACCAATATAAATGACGCCTTCACCGAGCCCAACACCAGAGGCTACATCAACACCGATATTGGACTGCCATTTGCGCTTTCCCGTTTCTCGATTGAAAGCATAAACCCGACCATATACATCATTGGCATATACCGTATCTAATGTAATTGCCGGTTTAACAATGTGATACAACTCACCAAGGCCATCGCCCACCGTTTTTGTCCAGCGAGTTTTAAGCTCCACATTATTTGCATGCTTCATCAGCTTTTCGGGGGTCTCGACTTTTTCTTTAAACCAAGAACAAGCCGATAAGCTCACTAAGGCAACAGCCAATACAAAAGCACGCATTATTATGATTCTCCACTAGCCGATAGGTTAGCGATTTTAATCGGTAGCAATTGACGTCTAAAGCTGGTGGTTTCACCGACACTATCTAATGCCTCTTGATAAGCTGCTTTCGCACCTTCAACATCGTTTTTAGCGAGCAAAATATCTCCCCGTAGTTCAGCATTCATTGACTGTAATGACTCAATGTCAGTATTCACTAAGGCCAGCGCTTCATCGTATTGCTCTTTTGCTAAGTACAAACGTGCAAGGCGTAAAGAGGCAATGCCTTGCATTGCATCACGACTATTGTCCACTGCCCACTTAAGCGATGATTCTGCGGCTGCTAAATCATTTTCTTCTACTGCGATTTTTGCTGCAAAAAGACTGGCATTAACAGCATAAAGCGAGCCGGTGTAATCTGTTCGTAACTGTTCAGCTAAGTACAAAGCCGTTTTTTTGTTTTCTTCTGATACTGCATTACCACTAGCTGGGTTCGCTTGAATCGATTCAATCAGTTGCTCATATAAAGCGGATGCCTGCTCTGCTTGTTGCTGCTGATGGTTTTGCCACCATTGAAAGCCAAAATAGGCAATAAGCCCCACTAAAACAGCGGCAATTAATGAAAGGCCATTTTCTTTCCACCATGTTTTTAACTGTTCTAGTTGTTCTTCTTCGGTTAAGTGGTCAGCCACTGGTTATCTCCTTGGTCAATAACGCGATAACACGCATGATTATTTTAAAAACAATAAAAACCGCCATTCTGCCATATTTATTCGCTTAATAGCGAAATAAGTGCATCCAAACTAAGCGTTTGCTGGCTTTTTTGATCTCGTAAGTATTTAACCGTAATGCATTGTTGCTGCTTTTCATCTTCACCTACAATCAACGCAATAGATGCCCCGCTTTTGTCGGCTTTTTTCATTTGGTTTTTAAAACTGCCTCCACCAAAATGGCTAGACACTAATAACGCGGGCAGTTGATCGCGCAATTGCTCAGCGACAGCCAAAGAATATGGCATCACATCACCCACTGAGACAATATACACATCCGGCACAGACCGGATACTATCCGGTACTGCGTCTAGGGTTTCTAGCAATAACACCAAACGCTCGACACCCATTGCAAAACCCACTGCGGGTATTGGTTTTCCACCTAATTGTTCAACTAAGCCATTGTAACGACCACCGGCACATACTGTTCCTTGTGCTCCCAATTTATCAGTGATCCACTCAAAAACGGTATAGTCATAATAATCTAAACCTCTTACAAGGCGTTGATTGACATGATAACTGACCCCCGCTTCATCGAGGATATGGCATAGTTGCTCAAAGTGCTCTTTTGCTTCGTCTTCGATGAAGTCGTGTAGCTGTGGAGCATCGTTTAACAGTGCTTGAGTGTCAGGGTTTTTACTATCGAGAATACGCAGAGGATTACTCGTTAAACGGCGCTGGCTATCGGCATCAAGTTGCTCTTTTAAGGGCTCTAAAAAAGCAATCAGTGCCGCTTTATAACTTGCACGAGATTCAGAGGTACCTAGTGAGTTCAGCTCAAGCGTCACCGCCTCATCTATTCCCAGCATACGCCATAGGCGCGCGGTTAATAGTAAAAGCTCTGCATCTATATCGGGGCCATTAAAGCCGAAAGTTTCTACGCCAATCTGATGAAATTGTCGCAATCGACCTTTTTGAGGTCTCTCATAACGAAACATTGGGCCGTGATACCAGAGCTTCTGCGTTTGATTATAAAGTAAACCATGCTGTTCGCACGCTCGCACACAAGATGCAGTACCTTCTGGACGTAAGGTCACACTATCGCCGTTACGATCGGCGAATGTATACATTTCTTTTTCAACAATATCGGTGACTTCACCAATAGAGCGTTTGAACAAATCGGTATTTTCCATAATAGGAAAACGAATTTCTTGGTAGCGATAAAGATCAAGAACAGATGAAACGGTAGACTCAAGGTATTGCCAAGTAGCGGAGTGCTGTGGCAATAAGTCATTCATACCACGAATAGCTTGTATCTTGCTCAATGTAATATCCTGCTCGGTGTTTTAAAAGGCGGGGTTAATCACTAAAGGAAGCGATAACGTTCTTATGCTTTAGCAATAATATTCTCTAAGTCTTTCTCTTTTTCTTCAGCTTTTTCTCGAATCAGCCGTTCTAAATCATCAACTAAGCTATCTTGACCGAGTTTCTGACTAGGCTTACCATCAATGTACAACAAGTTATTTGGCGTACCGCCCGTCAATCCTAAATCAACTTCTTTGGCTTCGCCGGGCCCATTCACTACACAGCCAATAACAGCAACATCCATAGGCACGGTAATATCCTCTAAGCGCTCTTCCAGTGAATTCATGGTGGAGATAACATCAAAATTCTGGCGTGAACAGCTAGGACAAGCAATAAAATTAATTCCTTTACTGCGCAATTTCAAGCTACGCAACATATCCCAAGCTACTTTAACTTCTTGTACTGGGTCAGCCGCCAGCGACACACGTATGGTATCGCCGATGCCATCCATCAACAACAAACCCAAGCCAACAGAGGACTTAACCGTACCGGAGCGCAAGCCCCCTGCTTCAGTGATACCTAAATGTAATGGCTGGTCAATTTTTGTCGCTAGTTGCCGGTAAGCCGCCACAGCCATAAAAATATCGGATGCTTTGACGCTCACCTTAAAATCTGGAAAGTTAAGCCGATCTAGAATATCAACATGGCGCATTGCCGATTCAACCAGTGCTTCGGGTGTTGGCTCACCATATTTCTTCTGCAAATCTTTTTCTAAAGAACCCGCATTGACACCGATACGAATAGGGATACCTAAATCTCGGGCTTTTTCAACAACGGCAAGAATACGCTTTTCTCTACCGATATTTCCCGGATTAATTCTTAAACAGTCTACACCTAAATCAGCAACACGCAGTGCAATACGGTAGTCAAAATGAATATCCGCTACCAATGGCACATTTACTTGTTTACGAATTTCACCGAAAGCTTCAGCCGCTTCCATGCTCGGCACCGAGACCCGCACAATATCGGCGCCCGCTTGCTGAATGGCTTGAATTTGGCCAACCGTTGCATCGACGTCGGTCGTTTCGGTATTAGTCATACTCTGTACGCTAATCGGTGCATCACCACCGACAGGAACATTGCCCACCATAATTTGGCGAGATTGACGACGTTGAATCGGAGAATGGGAATGCATAGAAATAACTCTTCTTTATAGAGGTTAACCGCCTACGGTCAGTCGTAGCGTCCGACCATCGGCGCTATTAACTAATGCTACCGCCTCGTCATTAAAACGAAGAGTAGTTCCATTAATATTGCCTAAAGTAATCGAAAATGGGGAGCGTCCCTCAACTTGTAATTTTGTATTGGCTTTACGAATACTGGAAACAATTTTGCGATTGGTAGCATCAATCACTTCGACCCAACATTCTTCTAAAAAAGTAAAATGAAGCAGATCTTTGATCAAAGAGGGCTCAACAGATAAAGACGGTAATTCGGCGCTAGAATTGATAGTTGAAGCATCAATAGCATTATTTTCTATATTATCGGCAGTAATGCGCTCTACCCGTTGAGTAGCCAGAGGCTCTACCCTACCCGTTACATTAACAGAAGAAGGATTGTTACGATCCAAATTAAGTTCATTATTGAAGACCTTAGTATCGCTCGTTGCAGGTAATAACAAGGCATCAATAGCGTCGCCTTGTTCTACACTATCAGACTGATTTGATTCAGAATTACTTTCTAGTTTACTGCCATTAATGACATCAGTATCAATAGTATTATTTAATTCTTGCAGCAGATCTTCATTTAATAGGCCGTCACTCTGAGAAATATCAGCATCACCTGATTCATCATCAGGCAGCAATAACACACTAGGGCTCGCGCGCTCTTCCTCTGCTTTTTCTTTTGCCACAGCAAACGAAGAAGCATTTTCTTCTTCAAGTTCCATTGCGCCGGTATCACCCTGAGTTTGAAACGTTTTCCAATAAGTTAACAGGTCATGCTGGTGTGATACAGCGAACCACAAAAGAACAACAATGATTGCAAACAAATAAGGGAGGCCTTTGATGTTGTGCTTTTGAATAGGCCCTGAATGACCGTCTTCAACATCACTCACCTGCTCTTGTCGCTGTGCATCAAAGTAATAAAGAATATCGTCAGCAGGAAGATCGACTAATTTCGCATAATTTTTTAAATAACCGCGTAAAAAAGTTTCTGATGGGAAAGGTGCCTCATTATCCGCTTCAATTGCCTTCATTTTACTGACTGACAGTTTGAGAGCTTCTGCACATTCTTCAATAGTCAGGCCGAGCTTTTCTCGACGCTCTGATAAAGCCTGCCCTGCTGTCAGTCGATTTTTACCGGCAAGCGCACCGCTCTCTGGGCTATTCATGCTAACAACACCTATTTTATTAGTTATTATTTAATGCTTTTTTGTATTCAAGATATTCTTGCGAGTACGGGTGAAGATTACGTAGTGCCAATGCATAGCTGGCTTCCCTATCTTTATTCCCAAAAATGCGCTCTATACGAATACCTAACCACAAGCTTTTTGCAGTACGACCAGCAATTTCCATATAATCATCCAAGCTTTGTTTAGCATTCGCGTAGTCTTGTTCATTAAAGTAAATCTCAGCTAACTCGATAAGCGGCAAAGAAAGACGATTATCGATATTTGTCGACTGTTCAAATAACGCTTTTGCCTTAACCTTTTTATTCAACTTAAGTGCTGTTTGCCCCAAATAAGCAAGAGCTAAAGCACGCTGTTCAAAAGAGACATCCTGTGTCGCTTTTTCGAAGTAATTATAAGCCTCTTGATAGCGGCCCTCCTCAAATAAAAACCGACCGTAACTCACATTACCTCGAGAAAAATTAGGATCCTCTTTAAGCGCACGAGTAAAGGACTTTTCAGCAAGCTCCGTTTCTCCCGTAAGCTGATATAACATCCCTAAGCCATTATGAGCAGCCGGCGATTTAGGCTTTAGGCTTAATGCTCGCTCCAAGTGACGCCGGGACGCTTCTCGATTATCCTTCTGTAAGTAGGTTAAGCCCAAGTTAAGATGCGCGTTATAGGCTTTTTCGGGGTTTGGCGGCGGTGCGTTACCCGTAGTGGTTGTTACACAAGCAACCATTGTGAGCGAAATGATCAATAAAAAACTAATTCGAAAAAAACGAGTAAACACAGATGTGCCTCTTATAATAATTATCTATCAAGAATACCGTTAGGGTGACCATTTAATAGGTCTTTCTTCTTCCTTTTCCTTTTGAGCTTTTTCTAAATAACGCGCACTACGAGATGTACGATCGTTAATGTCACCCGCTAGTTGCCCACAGGCAGCATCAATATCATCACCCCTCGTGGTTCTAACCGTGGTGGTAAACCCTTCCTGAATCAAGATGTTTTGAAATGCCCGCAAGGCATTATTGCTAACCCGCTTATAATTTACTAACGAGAAAGGATTGAAAGGTATCAGGTTGATCTTGACAGGTATTTCCCGTAAAAGTTCCGCTAACTCATAAGCATGATGCGGTCGATCGTTAACTTGATCAATAAGAGTATATTCGATCGTTATTTTTCGGCGATTATCCGGCAAACCAGTGATATAGCGTGTAGCAGAATCAAGTAAAACAGCAATGGGGTACTTTTTATTGATAGGTACCAATTCATTACGCAAAGCATCATTAGGCGCATGCAGTGAAATGGCTAAACTAGCATCCGTATACTCACCTAGTCGATCTAACGCAGGAACAACGCCCGATGTGCTTAACGTCACTCGACGCTTAGATAAGCCGTAGGCATTATCATCCATCATTAAGTTCATTGAATCGACGACATTTTCAAAATTAAGTAACGGCTCGCCCATTCCCATCATGACAACATTCGTCACCGTACGACTGGCCTTAGGGTCAAGTTGGCCATACGATTTAGCGGCAATCCAGACCTGACCAATAATTTCTGCTGCTGTTAAATCTCGGTTAAATCCCTGCTTACCTGTCGCACAAAAGCTACAATCCAGAGAGCAACCTACTTGCGATGAAACACACAGCGTACCTCTCTCTCCGTCAGGTATAAACACCGTTTCGACGACATTATCACCTGCAACCTCAATTAAGAACTTCCTAGTGCCGTCTTTAGAATCTAGCTGTTTAATAACTTTAGGGGCTCGTATTTCTGCGATTTCATTCAATTTTTCACGCAATGATTTACTAATGTTAGACATCGCGTCAAAGTCATCAACACCGTTTTGATGTATCCACTTTTGAACTTGGGTTGCACGAAATTTCTTTTCGCCGATTGAATCGAAAAAGGCCACTAATTTTTCTGCTGACAGACCCAATAAATTAGTTTTAGTCGGCAAAATAGCGTCTGAGGGATGATTATCAACAGCGGAAGCTGAGGTCATAATGGTTCTCAAGTAGTACTCAGTTAACGAGTATGAGATGACAGATGTCAATGGTAGCTTCCCAAACAGGAAGCAGGAAGCTACCCTATATCAATTAACGCGGGCAGATTTCGCTGCTCTCAAAAAAGTAAGATACTTCACGTGCTGCTGATTCAGGCGAGTCTGAACCATGAACCGCATTTGCATCGATTGATTGTGCGAAATCAGAGCGAATAGTTCCTGCTTCTGCTTCTTGTGGGTTAGTCGCACCCATTAAGTCACGGTTTTTAATAACAGCGTCTTCGCCTTCTAAAACCTGAACAACAACAGGGCCTGATGTCATAAACTCTACTAAAGCACCAAAAAAAGGTCTTTCTTTATGCTCAGCATAGAAGCCTTCGGCCTGCTCTTTTGATAAATGCAACATTTTAGCAGCAACAACCGTTAGGTTTGCTTGCTCAAAACGAGCAATGATTTCACCAATTACATTTTTAGCAACGGCATCTGGCTTGATAATTGATAGTGTGCGTTGAACAGTCACAGGATTCTCTCTTTAGTAAACAATAAATGAATAGATGGGAAAGCCACAAACAACACAGCCACCCTTCGGCGGTCGCCATTCTAAGGATTTATAACTATGACAGCAATAGTAAAGAGCATTTAAATGTCTGAAGCCAGCAAGACTCGACCCTATTACCCAAAACACATGCATTGACACCTACTCACTGCTTAAATTAAGCGTAAAGCGGTCTGTGTTTATTTTACAAAGTAAACTATATTTTAGAGGAAGGGAAAGCTAACAAAGCACGGCTTTTAGCTCGACAAACAGTCTACGATGCCATCCTGTTGAAAACGGTGACAAAAAATCATTATTTGTCAATTATATTTTACATTTATAGTCAAAAGAGTTGATACTTAGGCAAACGATAGAAGAGCAAGCCTTCGCTAGCTAGACAATGCCGCCCAAAGGGCCTCAACTAGATGTCAATTAAGAAAGTCGCAGAAATTGCTGGCGTCTCAATCGCCACCGTATCTCGTTATTTTAGTAAGCCAGACTTACTGAAAAATGACACCTATGAAAACGTAAAGCGTGCGGTCAACCAGATTAATTACAAACCAAATACACTCGCTCAAAACTTTCGGCGAGGAAAGTCAGGGCTGATCGTTGTTGTCGTTGATAATATAGGCAACCCTATTTATGAGAACTTTACTCATATTATTACCCATATTGCCCAGTCGAGCGGCTATGACGTCTTCATAAAAGAAAGCAGTAGTACACACCTTACCATCAAATATTATCAGGATATGCTCGACAGCAAACAGGCGGACGGCATTATTCTAATGACCGACCTCCCACATATTCATCAAGCCTCAAGAAGTATTATTGATGAACTACCCATTATTTTTATCGATAGCAGCAATAGCACAATACCTGACACCCCCTATTCGCATATCAATTTAGATAATTACCAAGCCGCTCAGAGTGCCACTCAGCACCTACTAACACTTGGACATGAAAACATTACCTGCGTTACTCCAGAAGATGTTAACAGCACTTATATACACAGGGTTGGCGGTTATAAAGCAGCCATAGAATCTGCGGGGCTAAAAACACAGCAAGTGCTCTATGCTTGTCAAAGCCCAAGTAATATAGAAAAGCTGGTAGAGCGTGTGTTATACGCCTCCCCGGCGGTAACTGCTCTATTTTGTACCGATGATGACATTGCTATCGACATACTGCCCTTACTCAAGCAGCAAGGCCGAATAGTCCCCGATGACATCTCAGTGATTGGATTCAACAACATTCGCTACTCTGCAAGAACGAGTCCGCCTCTTAGTACAGTAGAGCTTCCTCTCGCAGATATAGCAACACAAGCCATTCAACAATTGTGTGCCAAAATTGACACCTCATATCAATCAACTAACGATGATTACTCAGAAATATCCTCACCGCTAAAACACCAACTAATACTACGCGAATCAACTGCATCTCCTTCCTCTTAATCAAAAAGGCTTGACACGAGAAGTCATTTGACCGAATGTAAACGTTTCCAATATACTGCGTGACACCTAAATCATCATTTAGGAATATTGCCGCAGGATCAGCAATCTCTTGGGGAGATCAACAGCGAACAATCGCACATTATGCCAACAATAAAGCCATTGGTATCACGAACACTCGTGATCTAAAGCCCGTTGACTTTATGTATATGATTTACCACTACACACTAATGGATATAACAAAAAATATGCACCAGTCTTCAAGTGCTGACGAACAATAGGCGACAAACCAACCATGAGTAACATTGAGACCGTTGTTTATATAGAAAACAGTTGTAACGGCCAACCAGTGTGGATTGACACTCAGTCTTCTTTATTTTGGATTGAGCACAACCAGCAAAAACTATATCAATATCATGAGCTGTCAAAAGTGGTTACCCACTGCGAGCTTGACCGCCCCATTCTTAGCCTTTCTCCAAGCATTAAAAATGGCTTTATCGCCACATTGAAAGACGGCATTGGTTTTTTTGACATTAAAACACGCAAAGTGTCCTACATATCAAAACCTGAACCCTTTTTAAGCAACTACCAGTCGACCGGCGGAATAGCCGATGCCAAAGGTAACTACTGGGCTAGCAGTAGCATATCGAACAATGGCCAAAGGCAAAGCCACGTTTATCAGCTGTCACCCGGACTATCACTCGATCGCTTTAGCCATGATGGTATCGAGTCTGCTGCGGAACCCGCATTCTCTCGCGACGGTAAAACGTTGTATCAGAGCACTAAAAACGGGCAGCACATTTATGCGACACAACTTAACGAAGAATTGCAGCCGATATCGACAGATGTCTTTTGTCGAATTTCAAAGTCCGAGGGGCAACCGCATGGATTATGCGTTGATAGCGAAGATAACTTATGGGTATGCCACGTAGGCGGCGGCTGTATTAGCTGCTACGACCCACAAGGCACGCGTATAGAGAAAATAGCCATTCTTGCACCCAATGTCATGCATTGCACTTTTGGTGGAGAGAACCTTGATACCTTATATATTGCAACTAACGGCACAGGCTACGATAAATACTTAACGAAAAAACAATCAATGACAGGATGTATTTTATCCACTAACGTGGGAGCGAAAGGCTTAAAAGCAAACTACTTTTCTGGGTGAACATGAATGTGAACTATAAGCGCACATTGATGATATCCACAGCAAGCAATGCGGAAAGCTAATTAAAAACTAAATTAGCAAATTTCCGCAAGTTATTGAAAAATATAGACTAGTGATTTTCAGAAACCATATTAATCGTGTATTTTGGAATTTCCACAATCAGATCCTCATCAGCCACCAATGCCTGACAACTTAATCGAGAATCAGGCTCTAAACCCCAGGCCTTATCGAGATAATCATCCTCTAATTCATCCGCCTCTTCCAGCGAGTGGTAGCCTTCACGAATAATTACATGGCAGGTTGTACAAGCACAACTCATTTCACAGGCATGCTCTATATCAAGCCCACTTCTTAGCGCCGCCCGGCAAATGCTCTCGCCTTTTTCAGCTTCGATCACAGCACCTTCTGGACATATCTCTTCGTGTGGCAAAAATACGATTTTAGTCATAGTCTCTCTTCTTTAAAATAATGTGCAGGTTTTCACCTACTGATACTTTGCTAGTCCGTTATGGCGTCATCTAATGTTTTACCCGCCAATGCCTGCTTAATACTGACATCCATGCGCTTAGCCGCAAAAACCTCTGACTCTTCGCCCACCTTATCGATAAGTCGCTTAATTGCTTGCGCATCTGCCTGCTGACTCGCAGCGGCAAGCTCAGACAAACCATCAACAAGACGCCGATACTCTTCAGCATTCAACAATTGCTCACCATTATCTTCCAGTGCCGCTTGCAACGACTCAATTACTCTACCGGCTTCGACTTGTTGCTCTCGCAAAGCTCGCGCTGCAATATCGCTCTGAGCGTGCTCGAAAGAGGCGGTGATCATTTGCGCAATACTATCATCATCGAGCCCATAAGAAGGTTTCACGACAATAGAAGATTCAATACCCGTTGATTTTTCCATCGCAGAAACACTGAGCAAACCGTCGGCATCTACCTGAAAAGTCACTCGAATATGCGCTGCCCCAGCGACCATCGGCGGAATACCGCGTAATTCAAAACGGGCTAGCGAACGACAGTCGGCCACCAACTCACGCTCTCCTTGAAGCACATGAATAGACATGGCAGTTTGGCCATCTTTAAACGTCGTAAACTCTTGCGCCTTTACGACAGGGATGGTCGTATTACGGTTAATGACCTTTTCAACCAAGCCACCCATCGTTTCCAACCCTAAAGACAGAGGCAATACATCCAACAACAGCAGATCACTATCAGGCTTATTTCCCACTAAAATATCAGCCTGAATAGCTGCACCTACTGCAACAACCTTATCTGGGTCAATATCTACAAGTGGCGGCTGCTCAAAGAAATTTCCAACACGCTCCCTAACCCGCAAATTACGAGTGGAACCACCCACCATAACCACATGATTAATGGCTTGCTTATCGAGATCAGCATCACGTAACACACGCTTACAAGCCCGCAGAGTAGTTTGTATTAGAGGATCAATGATACTCTCTAACTGCTCGCGGCTTAAACTGATTGATTGCCCACCAAACGATACGCTATGAGTATCACAAGTGGTTAACGCTTCTTTTAGCTCACAAGCAAGATTCAATAACTGACGCTTCTCCTCCGGCTTCAGTGCTGAGGCATCAATGGTTAACGATTCGCATAGCCATTGCATAATGGCATAGTCAAAATCATCGCCGCCAAGCCCAGAATCACCCCCTGTTGCCAACACCTCAAAAACACCTTTCGATAAACGCAGTAGCGATATATCAAAAGTGCCACCACCTAAATCATAGATGGCAATAACACTATCATCGTTATCCGCTTTATCTAAACCATAGGCAACTGCTGCAGCCGTTGGCTCATTCAATAGACGAAGAACCGGCAAACCCGCAAGACGAGCTGCGTCTTTAGTCGCTTGGCGCTGGGCATCATCAAAATATGCAGGCACAGTAATAACAACGCCATCAAGCTCGCCCCCTAAGGCTTGCTTGCCACGTTGCGCTAATACCGAAAGTATTTCGGCCGACACCTCAACAGGTGTCTTGGCACCTTGCGCCGTTGCAATAGATACAACACCGTCATCGCGCTTCAAAAAATCATAAGGAAAGTGGGATGCAGCTTGAGCCACTTCATCACCATGACGCCCCATCAAACGTTTAGCGGAAACAATCGTATTCATTGGATCTGTGGCCGCCGCATCTTTTGCCGCTTGACCAACAATGGCTTGTGATGATCCCGCACTATATTGAACGACCGAAGGAAGTAATACTTTCCCCTGCGCATCACTCAAAACATCAGCATGATGCGCCACCAGCGCGGCCCCTCCATCACCAACCTCATCAATACCGCTACTTTGCACCGACGCAACCAATGAATTACTCGTACCCAAGTCAATTCCGACGGCACGCTTTCTTTGATTTTGGTGAGGCTCAGGCGATTGCCCCGGCTCAGATATTTGTAGTAATGCCATAATAAATCACGTATTTAATCATCAAAAATTGTGGATTCAGCGCCGTCTATTTCTGCTAGCATTTTTGCCACAAATTGCATTTTTGCAATCGTCGCTTTTGCCGCTTCGAATGCTTCGTCACTGTATTGCTTATCAAATATTTGCTGGAAGTCACTAAACGATTGATTAACCTGCTGCTCTAATTGCTCCAACTGCTCTTCCGCTTCATCTTTATCAATCAATGAAATAATCGAAGATAGCGATTCGCGCCACTCCATCTGCAAAAAAAGAAACTGGCCGTCGCTCACCGTCGCCGCTTGTTCATCAATAGAAAAGCCTTTTTCTGCCAACATATAAATAGCGCGAGATACTGGCGAACGCAGTGTTTCATATGCCGTATTAATAAAACCAGCAAATTGCACCGCTATGCGTTGCTCACTGGCCGGCTTATCTGCGACTTTGTCTGGGTGAAACTGTTTTTGCAAATCTCGATAGGCTGCCGCGAGTCGATTGTTATCAACTGTAAAGTTAATAGGCAAGTTAAAAAGGTCGAAGTAATTTTGTGTAAAATTCATAGCAATAATATAGACATAAAAAAGCCGGCGCCATCACAGAACCGGCAATATAATTATTAGGTCAAATTAGACGTGGAAACTTTCGCCACAACCACATTCGTTTTTCATATTAGGATTTTTAAACGTGAAACCCTCGTTTAATCCTTCTTTCACAAAATCAAGCTCGGTGCCGTCGAGATAAATAAAGCTTTTAGGATCAACCACCAAGCTAAATTCACCTTGATCAAAGACATGATCGGTTTCATCTAAAGCATCAACAAACTCCAACACATAAGAAAGACCGGAGCAGCCCGCCGTCTTCACACCTACGCGAATACCTAGCGCATTGCCCCGGTTTTCAATTTGCTTGCCGATGTGTTGCTTGGCCACATCGCTCATTGATATTGCCATATTTTTTTCACCCTACCTAAAACGACTGAAACCTATAACCACTAAAGTGTATTAATTAGAACGCTTTTGACGCACATCATTTACTGCAGCTTTAATCGCATCTTCTGCTAGTACCGAGCAGTGAATTTTCACTGGAGGTAAGGCTAGCTCTTCAGCCAATTCTGTATTTTTAATCGCACTCGCCTCGTCTAGCGTTTTACCTTTTACCCACTCAGTCAGTAAAGAACTAGAAGCAATTGCCGATCCACAGCCATAAGTTTTAAACTTAGCATCTTCAATAATGCCATCGTCACTCACTTGTATTTGTAAGCGCATCACATCGCCACACGCGGGCGCACCGACCATGCCAGTACCTACGTTATCAGCCTTATCATCCATTTTGCCAACGTTGCGTGGGTTTTCGTAATGATCAATTACCTTTTCACTATAAGCCATGCTTCTATCCTCTACTTTTCTTACTGTATTGTTGGGTTAACAGGCCGCAGCCTTTACATTTTATCAATCATTCAAAAATTAGTGGGCGGCCCACTCAATAGTATTCAAATCAACACCGTCTTGATACATATCCCATAACGGCGATAATTCACGCAACTTACTCACGGCTTGATGCACTTGAGTAATGGCGTAATCAATTTCTTCTTCTGTGGTGAATCGACCAAAGCTAAAACGTAGCGAGCTATGCGCTAATTCATCATTTAAACCCAAAGCACGAAGCACATACGAGGGCTCTAAACTTGCCGATGTACAAGCCGAACCTGACGACACAGCCAAGTCTTTAAGCGACATAATTAAAGACTCACCTTCTACAAAAGCAAAACTGATGTTTAAATTATGCGGCACACGCTGCTCTAGCGAACCATTCACATGCACTTCTTCTAAATCTTTAACACCAGCCAACAAGCGCTCACGCATGGCAAGTGCATGGTCGTGGTCTTGCTGTAATTCGAGTTTAGCCAAACGGAACGCTTCACCCATCCCTACAATTTGATGAGTCGCTAATGTGCCTGAACGCATTCCACGCTCGTGTCCGCCACCATGAATTTGTGCTTCTAAACGCACACGAGGTTTACGACGAACAAATAATGCTCCAATACCTTTCGGCCCATAAGATTTGTGTCCAGAGAAAGACATTAAATCAATTTTCATTGACTCAACATCAATCGGTAACTTATTGGTGCTTTGCGCAGCATCAACATGAAACAACACTTTCTTAGCGCGACAAACGTCACCGATCGCGCCAATATCATTAATCACACCAATTTCGTTATTCACGTGCATAAGGGTGACTAACGTTGTGTCTTCACGTATGGCATCCGCCACTTGCTCTGGAGTAATCAAGCCTTGATTGTCCGGGTCAAGATACGTTACTTCAAAACCTTCACGTTCTAATTGTCGACAGGCATCAAGTACGGCTTTATGTTCAATTTTGGAGGTAATAATATGCTTGCCACGCTTGTGATTAAATTGAGCAACACCCTTAATCGCTAAATTATTTGATTCTGTCGCACCGCTTGTCCAAACGATTTCGCGGGCATCAGCGCCGACAAGATCGGCGACATGCTGGCGCGCAGTTTCTACGGCTTCTTCAGCCTTCCAGCCAAAAAAGTGCGAGCGCGATGCAGGGTTGCCGAAGTTGCCATCGATAGTTAGGCAATCCATCATAACTTGGGCAACGCGGGGATCAACAGGTGTAGTGGCTGAGTAATCAAAATATATAGGTAACTTCATAATTCTCTCTAGGTAATATATTAAATAATGGCTTTAACACACTGAATATTAAGCAATTTGTGATGATTGAATAACATCTAAACTGTTCATAGCATTGTCGATAAACTGATTATCTTGGCGCTCAGACACCGACCTAACATCGCGCCTTGAAACGAGATTTGCCAAACTAATACTACTCAAAAACTGATGTATTTGATCACTTAAATCTGACCATAGGTGGTGTGTTAAGCACACTTCACCCTGCTGACAATTACCCTTGCCACCACAGTTAGTCGCATCAATTGATTCATTAACCGCATCAACAATTTGAGCAATATAAATAGTATCGAGTGTTCGGCCGAGTTTATAACCACCACCTGGGCCACGAATACTCGCCACCAAATCGGCTTTACGTAGCTTCGAAAAGAGCTGCTCAAGGTAAGACAAAGAAATCTCTTGGCGTTTTGATATCTCAGCCAGACTTACTGGACCCGCATCACTATGGATAGCGAGGTCTAGCATTGCTGTGACAGCATAACGGCCTTTTGTGGTTAAACGCATAACAAAACCCTTTGGAGTATTAATTCTCTATACTGTTATACGCTAAGTGTGCAATAACCGACTATTTCAGTCAAGTAAATAACCGACTATTTTACTAGGTTAATACAAAGCTAAGGCTTTACACCCTCTTGAACGTCCGACTCTTTCTTCTCATTGACCAACTGATCTAGCTTTTTGTTCGTATGAAAAACAAAATTCTGCATAGCCGTTAATACGCCACGTAAGATATTTAGCTCCATTTCATCAAGGCGCACACGGCTATATAAGCGGCGCAAGCGCGTCATTGTTTGTCGTGGATTATCCGGTTCAAGAAAGCCCACCTTTTCGAGTGTGGCCTGAAGATGCTCATAATAGTGTTCCAAGGCGTCATTTTTAGCGGGCGGCATATCCCAATCATCAAAGTGAATGGCTTTACCTTGTTGATTGTTTAAACATGTCATTCGTAATTCATAGGCTACTACCTGAACCGCCGCCGCTAAATTTAGCGAGCTATAATCGGGGTTTGAAGGAATATGCACATGATAGTTGCACTTGTGTAGCTCTTCGTTGGTTAGCCCTCTATCTTCACGCCCAAAGACAATCGCCACTGGATGGGTAGCCGCCTCATGATAACTACGATCGGCACACTCTCTTGGCGTCACCAATGGCCAAGGAATACGACGCGAACGCGCACTGGTGCCAATCACTAACCCGCAATCGGCAATCGCATCATCCAAGGTCTCAACCACTTTAGCCGACTCCAACACGTCGGTCGCATTAGACGCTCGCCATAGCGCCTTATCCGAGGGGTAATCTCTAGGAGAAACAAGGTAGAGCTCCGTCAAACCCATGTTTTTCATCGCGCGCGCGACACCACCAATATTGCCCGGATGAGAAGTATTCACCAATACGATGCGTACAGATTGCAAAACATGAAGCGATTGCGGCGATAACACCGATTGATCATCTGACATAAATAAAACTCGGTCATTAAAGGGGGGGATTAATTACACATACGCCCAAGGGCGATATTGTTAGCGCGCGCATTTTAACAGACCTGCCCCCAATTAAAACTATTTGCTACACAGCGTAACGCGCATCCGTTATACTTGCGCCCCTCGTGTACAACCGTACACACCAATAACACCGAACGCGCGTCGGTGCTGTTTTTTGACATTTCCCTTTGCTATCGAGACTCCCTCTATGGAACCCATGATTACCGTTGCACTTGGTGCCGCCCGTAAAGCTGCATTAGTGCTTGAAAAAGCGACTCAACATCGCGGCCCTCAAATGATCGAATTAAAAGATCGCAATGACTTTGTTACCGAAGTTGATCGTGCGGTAGAAAAAGAGGTGATTTATCACCTAAAAAAAGCCTACCCCACTCACTGCTTTCATGGTGAAGAAGGCGGCTATATTGAAGGAGAAGATAAAGATAGCGAATGGATTATTGACCCTATCGACGGCACCACCAACTTCATCAATGGCATACCCCACTTTGCTATTTCTATTGCCTATTCTTATAAAGGCAAATTACAACACGCCGTTATTCTAGACCCGAGCAAGCGCGAAGAATTTACCGCTAGCCGCGGCAAAGGCGCAACATTAAATGATCGCCGTATCCGCATGACCAAGCGCGCCGGTCTCGATGGCGCACTCATTTCAACCGGCATTCCGTTTAATGGTTATGCTTACGAACATATTGATGCCTATATAGCGGCAATGAAGGACGTCGCAGGAAAAACAGCCGGCATACGCCGCATGGGTTCTGCCTCGCTTGATCTAGCCTACGTCGCGGCGGGTCGTTACGATGGTTTCTGGGAAATGAATCTAAAGCCTTGGGATATTGCAGCAGGTATCTTACTTGTACAAGAAGCAGGTGGTTTTGTCAGTGACTTTACCGGCGGCAACAAGATGCTAGAAAGTGGCAATATTGTGTGTGGGTCAGCCAAAGTCTTTAAACCTTTATTACAAATCGTTGGCAGGCATATGCGCGACGTGTAATTGTTAACCTGCCAGCATTGCATTGGCAGGTTAACAAAGTGCTCAAGCGGCAATATGCCGCTTAGAAAGAAAAGTATTTAACGTTGATAACAACGCATTAATGTCCACCGGTTTTGTTAAATATTCATCAAAACCGGCCCCCTTCCCCTTTTGTATATCAAACGGCATCGCATTCGCAGATAAGGCAATCACAGGGATGTGCCCAGTGAGAGCATCTGCTTTCAGCAACTCAACCAGCTCAATACCACTAACATGCGGTAAATTAACATCCAATAAAATTAGGTGGGGCAATTGCTGTCGCATTTGATGAAGCCCCACAAGCGGATCAGAATAACAACGCAAACTAAGTTGCGAATAGTTAGCGAGCAAACTTTCCATTAAATGGATATTCGGCAAATTATCTTCAATATAAACAACCGATTGCTGTCGAGGAAACTCATCAAGCACCACCGATTCGATTGTCTGCAATTCATGGCGACTCGTCTGGCGGCTTGTATTAATCACCTCCGTATCATCTGCCTCGAATAGTGGGAGCGTTAAAATAAACACGGCACCTGTGGTGTGATCGCTGTTAACAGTATCTACACTATCGCTCACAAGCAAAGTATCTTGATACACCAAATCTCCCTTCATGCGCTTCAATAGTTGCTGAGTCACTACTAGGCCAATACCACTACCCTCAACCGATGAGTGCTCGGCACCTAAACGATTAAAAGGTTGAAACAATTGCTGTTGCTTATCGGCAGGGATGCCCTTTCCAGTATCTCGTACAGTAATCTGCAATGTCTTTTGTTTTTTCGCCAACGACACAAACACATCACCATGATCAACGTTATATTTCACCGCATTATTGATCACATTGAGCAGGCACTGTTTTAAACGCATACTATCTGCATAAACATAACTGTCATCATCGTTTTGCTGATTCGTTATGGCGTCACAAGCGCGATGACCAAGGTGTAATCGTATTCCTCGCTCATCGGCAAGAGGCGCAACCAGCGCAAAACATTCATTAATACAACTCACCACATGCACAGGCTCCGGCTGCAAACTCACCTTACCCGCTTCAACTTGCGCCAAATCGAGCACATCGTTTATCAGTCGTAGCAGATGCTCACCCGCAGAATAAATTTGTTGTGCGTTACCTCGGTCTTGATTCGACAAAGCATCATTTTTGGTTGCCAATTGCGAAAACCCCATAATCGCATTTAACGGCGTACGCAACTCGTGGCTCATACTCGATAAAAACATCGACTTCGCATTATTGGCTTTTTCGGCCTCATTCTTGGCACGACGTACCCGCTCTTCCGCTTCTTTTAAGGCAGTAATATCAATATTAATACCCGACATCAAAATGGCTCGCCCCGCTCCATTAAAAATCGCTTGCCCACGCGAACGCATCCAAAAAATATTACCTTCATGATCGAACATGCGATACTCAACATCAAAGGCTTCTTTTAAAATAAAGTGGCGTTTCATCGCACGACGCGCATCGCGCAAGTCATCTGGATGAATATGCGAACGCCAAATCGACAAACGTTCGTTTTCAGGCAAAGAATCGACTTCTTCTTCGGTATACCCCAAATGCTTCCAGCAACTATGAGAGGTATGGAACAAACCGTCCTCATTGTTGGCATCAATCGACCACTCCCAAATACCATCATTCGATGCCGCTAAAATGCGTTCGTGACGAGCCTCCGATAAGCGCAGCGCTTTCTCGGTATCTTTAAGATGAGATAAATCGAAGTTAACCCCCGACAAATAGGTAACACGGCCATTTTCATCACGGGTAGAACTCGCGCAAGCCTGCGTCCACCAATAACTGCCATCCTTCGCCTTAATGCGATACACCATATCAATTGGCGTATCATGCCGCAGATGGTTAAGCACCACCTCCGACACCATTTTAAAGTCATCCGGGTGAACATATTCCTGTACATTTTCAACACAAGTAACCGCCTCATCGACCGTCATATAGCCTAGCTTCGACCAAAAACTCCCACCGCAGCTATAACTATTATCGTGTAAACCCCACTCCCAAAATGCATAGCCACTGCCATCCAGCACACGGCGATAGCGCGCCAACGCCTGCTGCAACACCTCGGGGGAGTCTTCAAGAATCTTGTCTTCAGGTAACCATAAACTCATTATTGTTCTCTCTATATCCTTATTGGGTAATACACTAATCAATAGCTATCACTTTTACAATAATCGTTTTTACAACATAGGTATGATAACGGGGGGGGAATACGAATAAATCGACTACTGGCGTTAACCTACATAAAGTAGGAAATATTAATGCAGAGCCACGAAAGCTAAAGCGCGAGCATAATCGCTCGCGCTTTAATAAAGAAGAGCCGTTATTTAGAGTCGATATTGGGCTTATTATACAAGGCTTGTGTATTATCCAAAAATTCAGCAGATGTCGATGTATAACCCAAATAAAAGGATTGATGCAGCAATGTGGTGTCGTAAGGAGGATAAAAATTAACCGCTTGAGTATCTAAAAGAGGTAAAGAAAGATTCACCAAGACCAGTACCGGCGCAATAGATGATATGAGCCAACGTGTTTTTGCGGTCAACTTCGAGCACCACTGCAACGCAACAAACAAACCCCATGAGATAACCAAAGTATAAAGCAAAGCAGAAATCCACTGGTAAGCAATAGGTGTATTGAGACTATAAAACACAAATAGCAAAACCCACTCGATGACCCAAGTCGCGATTAGTACTACGAGTAATAAATTACTATAGATAACAATACGGCTATCATTGTGTAATACCCGACCAATAAGTGCGATAAACCCAGCCAGAACAAATACACACACAAAGACATAAATAACAGAAAAATACTCACCCGTTTTATCTTCCAATAAGGGGTTAGAGAAAGACACGTCAAGCAATGCAAATATGGCCGATATAACAGTAAACGCCAACAATAATTTCCACGATAAAAGCTTCTCTCGAGTAACAGAAGCCGCAATTAATGGGCGAGCAGCCGCGACTGTGGTATTGATAGTCAATAAACGTAAGCGCGTATTACCAACTATAACAACCTGGCCTTCATCCGCCGTAAACTCACGAGGGTGCAACTTTTTCTGATCGTTAAAAACACCATTTAAAGATCCCTGATCCACAACAGAAAATATGGCATGTTGACCGCCTTCTTCTGGTATAGCGTTAAGAGAAATCAATAGATGACAAGCATCAACATAAGGGTCATCAATAATTACATCGTTACTATAAGCTCGCCCTAGCAACACCGCACTTTTATTCACCACATGACGCTCAACAACATGACCTGAAAGGTTCAGAACTTCTATCACTATTCCCATATCAACATTCCCATATCAAAGCGCCACATTATTAACGTATCCATGAAAGCGCTCCTGTAAAACGTTGCAAAAATTGACTGGCAGATGCCTGTGTCACTCCCGACAAGGTAAAATGCTCCATCATTGCGTTATTATCTTTATCAATGGTTGTCGCTAGATAAAATACATCATATAAATGAGGAATTTTTTTATAAGAACGCACGCAGTAATTCACTTTTTTATTACCCGCCGTGCCATTAGACGATTGATCACCCACAACCGTGACTTCACAAGTAAAGTTATTAACACTCTCTTTATTAACACGGTTAATCGGTGTCGCTCCCGTAATCTTAGTTTGCATAAACCGATAAAAAGCTAATGAACTCCAATTATGTGACGTTGTATAGTGATATTCATACTCAATTTTTCCCATATCAAATTGCCGGTGAATAAAAATACGATCTTGGTTTTTACAACCCTTACTCACAAACTCTAAACCCAGCGCTTCTTTTTGTTCGCTATCGCCCCAGCACTCCAAGCGCTCTGACAACTTACCCACAATCTCCGCTTTACCCATAATATCTTTGGGCCATTCATTCTTGAGCAACTCCTTAATCATCGAATCACTAAAGCTGGTCACCTGCTTGGCTATCAAATCATGTGGATTATCCTTTGCGTCATATTCAGGTTTCTGCAGTAAGGTAAACAGCTTATTAACCGGCACCAAAAAACCGATTTGATTACCCGATGATGCAACATTGATCCCAACCACCTCACCGTTATGATTAAGCGTAGGCCCACCACTCATCCCTGAATTGATGGCACCACTAAAATGAATAGAATCGACAAAGCGGTGATCAACTAAGCCATTGTAAATCCCCTGAACGACTGTCATACCAATATCGTGCGGGTTACCAATAGAGAATAAAGTCTCACCCTTTTTTAAGGCTTGGCTTGATAACAACAGAGGAATACCAATAGCTTGTTTATCAAGTGTACGTAAAATAGCCAGATCATTAACCACATCAAAACCAACCAATTGCAACTCAACAGCTTGTCGCCCCTTGAGGATTTGCGCTTTATAGCGCTTAGGCTTATCAATCAATTCAGAAATAACATGATAATTAGTAGCGATTAATTCACCACCCTTAACCACAAACCCAGAACCAATCGCCGACTGACTACCCGACTGCACATTAATAATTTGCACTTGAAAAATAGACTGAGAAAACTGCTGAAATACATCATCAGCCTCATTACGCTGAGTCTCCACACCCCAGGCGTACAGCGAAGTACCCAAACACCCCACCACTACAAAAACATTAGCTAATACCGCCATGTAACGACAAACAAACACCATAAATACCTTTTAAATTAATACTGCGTGATAAACGTAGCTGGCAATACTAACGATAGTGGCGCAATAAGCAATAGCTATATGTAGAGAGTGGGTTTTGGTATGGGTGATGCTGGTATTAATGTGGAAGATAGGTTAGTCCCTTTAAGTTGATGGGCCGATTAGAGGGTTGCGATATCTTCGATGGTATGAGCGGTATCAAAAATTACCGTGCCGTCCGCTCTTGGGTTTACTTCAAGAAACCTGACCCTTTGGTTGTCATTTGACCCTGAAATTTTATCGCATATATCTAAAGCCGAAGTACCACCAAAAGATAGGTTCCACTGCGCAATAGACAGAGTCAAAATCTCTTTCTGAATGTCTTCTTTCCTCAATCTACGCACTCCACTTCAAAATCACATAACGCCGCGCTCACCGGAAATTTGGGGCGCAACGTAAAATTGTCCGTGTACAGCGCCTTGTTATGCAATAGATTTTTGCCACTCCGCCAAAGCAAAAGTTACCGATTCGTCCAGCCACTCATCAAATCGTTTAAAAATATTTTCTTCGCTTTCGAGATAGTTGAACTGAAATATATCTCGATTGCTTGGTTTTGTATTAGTTGCTTCAGTGCCAGTATTGGTTTCTTCTGAGGGTACCTTTTCAAAAGTAAAGCCAGAAACGACCATAACTCCATTATCTCCATGGCCGTGTCCGTGAATGCTGAATACAATTTCAAATATATTTTCCGTGTAAATTATTAGTCGAGACCATGATTTGTATTGATCAGAGTTAGCGTAATAGTCATGCATTTTTGCCATTTCAATTATTTGTCTACGGAAATAGTAACTTGCTAGATCGCCATCCTTAGCGCATTTCAAACTCGCGTTATACGTTTCATTATTTCTCGTTTGAATTGACCTCAATTGAGAATCAAGCCGACTCTGTATTTCAGATAATTTTTCCCGAGCTCTCTCTTGTAGTTTTGCCGATACATCATATACCGAGTTTATCTGTTCCTTTTCAGCCTTAGATTTCTTAGTAAGCAGAGCAATAGCATTACTGATGATCTGTTCCGAATGTTTTGCCTGCTCAACCTGCTGCTGAATACCTAGAGCTGAAAGAATTGAGTCTCGTTGTCTTTTTGCGAACAACTTAACAAGCAAAGCCAGTTCTCCTTCATCTGCTTTCTCTAAAGCCGTAATATAACTTTCGCGATCAGAATCCCTGACGACTAGCGGGAAAAGCCCTGCCTTTAAAAAAACAAGGGAAGCAATAGCTCTTGCTATTCGCCCGTTACCATCTTGAAAAGGGTGTATCTGGGTGAATCTATGATGTAACCAGGCAGAAAGAACATCAGGAGGAACTCCATCCGCGTCATAGGCTAAATAAAGCTTCACAAGACGTTCCATCTCATCTGTTACCAGTTCCGGGGGGCAGTATTCGTGGGTTGTTCCGTCTTGTCTTTTAGGATTGTTCTGTTGTTCCTTATACTTTCCCTTGAGTAGAGCTACCTTAACTAACTTACCTTCTGGGGTGAGTGCTTCAGTATAATCTTGATGAGCTGTCAGCTGCTCGTGCATAGAGCGTATAAAGTGCTCGGAAAAAGATTGCTCGCCTTTAACAAACGCAAAAAGCCCCTCAACAATGCCTTGCTGGTCATTGATCATCTTTGCTATATTTTCAGCCTCTTCTCGATTGATTCCCCCGCCATGACTTATTAGGGAAGAATCAACCCCTTGTTCGATCAATGTCTCAGTGACCCCGCGATCCCAAGAATAGAGCCTTTCTATTATGCCGGTTTCAATTGCCCATTCACGCTGCATTTTTTTAATAAAATGCTGATATTCCCCTGAGTTTTCAAGTTCCCCCTTTTTTTCCTGCCACAATTTACCAAGTGCGGTGAGCTCAGAAGAAGAAAGGTCATCCAAGTCATTTGCTTTGGGCAAATCTTCAATTGCTGAATATTCCATACTTATCTCTATCTCACTTAGTAATTCATGTTGCATAACGCCTTGGTAAACGGCGACGGTTTTTGCCGTCCGATGGAAGCCACGTTTTTTTGTGGCTGGAATACATTTGACCCACTTGTTATGCATTAAACAACATTAAACTACCGATGACAGCTAAGACGAAGCCCATGCACAAAATTAGTGATGATAAGTTATTTTGAGCTAGCTCTTTCATGTTTGCCCGCATAAGTTGTTTTTCATTATCACAGACCTCATCGCCGCAACCACGACAAAAACTATCTTTGATACAGATAAATTCTAGACAATGCACACACCTGTAACGATCTCTGGTATTCCATGGAGAAGCACCAAATACCGAATGAGGATTTTCTCTCATAACTCTTATTTCTTCAGGTGAAAATTTATGACCACAGCTTCTACAATATGAATTACCGTTAGCTACGATTCCATTACACTTGGGACACCTATATATGTCAGCTAATGTCTTAATCTAATATCTCCTGATGCATAACATTATATTGAAAACCAAATTAACACGTTCATTCAGATCAAATCAATGCGTTAAAACACATCAAACTTATATCTATCTACAAAACAATTTTAAGTGACAACTCTTTTTTATCAGACCTTTCATCAACAAAAAGAATCCTTCCGCCACAAAAAAGCCCCTCAATAGATATTATTGAAGGGCTTTTTGATGACCATGATAAAGATATGCACTAAGGCATATCATCCACTTCTGCGCCCTCTTTCACTGGGGGCATGAGGTCTTCTTTGGTGATGTTCATAAAGAGGAGTATGTTGGCTGCAACGTAAACGGATGAGTAGGTACCCACAAAAATACCGATCATTAATGCGATGGAGAAAGCATGAATGAGTTCGCCGCCCACAAAGAATAAAGCGAGTAACACAAGCAAGGTGGTTAATGAGGTAACTAAGGTTCGGCCGAGTGTTTGCGTGAGTGAAATATTAATAATTTCTGAGGCATCGGCGATGCGTATTAGGCGGAAGTTTTCACGAATGCGGTCGGAGACGACGATGGTGTCATTCAGGGAGTAACCAATCACCGCGAGTACGGCAGCAAGTACGGTAAGATCAAAATCTAATGCAAAAACAGAGAAGAAGCCTAAAACAATAATCACGTCGTGAATTAATGCTGCCACAGAGGCAACGGAGAATTTAAATTGGAAACGTAAGGCAACGTAAGCCATTACAATGGCTAACGCGAATAGCATGCCGATACCACCTTGGTCGCGCAGCTCGTCACCCACTTGCGGGCCCACAAATTCGGTACGTTTGATGATCACGTCTGCACCCGATGCCGCACTTAATGTATTTACTAATAATGTTTCGGTAAATACTTGTAAGCCTTCTGCACTTAGCACGGTGAATTGATCATTCTTAACGGGCGAGACGGTAAAGGTTTTTAAGCCCATATCGGTCACAAAGGTTTGTAAGGTATTTCTGAGGGCGTCGTTAGCATTAGCAAAAGTTAATACTAGCGCTCCGTTGGGGCGCGCTGGGTCGTTACTGCCGCTAATCACTTCGACACTTACATTGTCAGAATCTACACCTTCGATTTCTGCAGCAAGTTGTGCAACCACTAGCTCTTCACGGCTTTGTTGGGTGGTAATTTTTACATCGCGATCTGAGCCAAAGTTCACCACGATAGCATCTTTGAAGCCATCGTTTGCGAGTGCCGCACGTACTTTTTGTAAATCGACGGCTTGGCTATATTGAGGCTCAATTTGTAAACCTCCGGTAAAATCTAGTCCAAACTTTAGGCCGTTGGTGGCTAAAGAGGCGATAGAGGCGATTAATAACACAGCAGAAAAAGCAACGGCAATATAACGCTTGCTCATAAAATCAATACTTTTGATGAGTGGTGCGTTTTCTTCAGTATTTTTTTGTTTTTTAGACATTGTTCATCTTCTTATAAAGAGTGAAAAAATATAAACGCCACAGGCTTATTGATACGTGGCATTTATGTTTTAAGTTATTGGCAGAGCGACTGCCTTATATATTCCTGATCAACTAAATCGACATTACCTAAATCGACAGCGACTTTACTTTACGACTGCCGTACATCAAATTAACGACTGCCCGCGTGCCAACAATGGCAGTAAACATTGAGGTCAAAATACCAATCGCCAGTGTTACAGCAAAGCCTTTGACGGGGCCAGTACCAATACCATATAAAATCACCGCAACAATTAGCGTGGTGATATTGGCATCTAGAATGGTGGTAAACGCACGATCAAAACCGGCACTAATCGCGCCTTGTGGCGATAAGCCATTTTTAATTTCTTCTTTAATTCGCGAAAAAATTAATACGTTAGCGTCAACGGCCATACCTACAGTCAACACAATACCGGCAATACCCGGCAGTGTTAGCGTGGCACCAAATAGCGACATAATAGCGGTCAGTAATACCAAGTTAGCGGCAAGCGCTATATTTGCCGCTACACCAAATAAACGGTAGTAAACCACCATAAAGATAAGCACGAGTGCTAAACCGAGTTGAACGGATAACACACCTAAGCGAATGTTTTCTTCACCCAGTGATGGCCCGATAGTGCTTTCTTGCACAAAGGTCATTGGCGCTGCCAGCGCACCCGCACGTAACAGTAATGCGAGTTCAGAAGCTTCTGCCGGTGAGCTTAAACCGGTAATTTGGAAATTAGCATTAAGTGCCGAACGAATAGTCGCCAAGCTAATAATTTTCTTTTCGATAATTTGTACAGGCTTGGCTAACACATTGCCATTGGCATCTTGTGTGCGCGTTTTGTATTCGATAAACAAAACTCCCAAACGCCGCCCAACATTGCTACGTGTACCACGGTGCATTTTTGCCCCGCCGTCGCTATCAAGTGTGATATTCACATTCGGTTGATTACTTTCTGGATCAAAACCCGCTTGCGCACCGGATACGTTAGTGCCGTTAATCACTGCACGGCGCTCAAGAAATGCTCCGCCCGTAGCAAGTTGTTCACCTTCGTCACGGTATTCAAAAAGATTTTTTGAGGCTAACGATGCATCTGGCTCAGCTTCTAAACGAAACTCCAAGTTCGCTGTTTTACCAATAATACGTTTAGCTTCAGCGGTATCTTGTACGCCGGGTAATTCAACCACAATACGTGTGCGGCCTTGACGCTGAACAATCGGCTCAGACACACCAAGTTCGTTTACACGGTTACGTAGGGTCGTTAAGTTTTGGCCAACCGCATAATCTTCAATATCACTGATAGCTTGCTCTGTCATGGTGGCGCGGATATAAAAATTACCACCATCATCTTCACGTTCAATTAAAAAAGGGTTTGCCAATGCACTAGGGTCGGCCAATGTGGTGCGAAATATCGGCATGGCTTGATCACGTACTTCTGCGGTAGAAAATTTAGCAATAATTTGGTTATTGTTATTCACGTCAACCGATTGATAACGTAGTTTTTCTCGGCGTAACTGGCGCTTTAGCTCAATCGGCGTGGATTCGATACGTGCAGCAACAACGGCTTGAGTATCAACTTCCATTAAAAAGTGAACACCGCCGGATAAATCTAAACCCAGCTTCATCGGTGATGCCCCTAAGTTGACTAACCACTGCGGCGTAGTCGGTGCCATATTTAACGCAACAACGTAGTCATCCCCTAGCGCTGTTTTGATCACTTCTTTTGCTTCTAACTGCTGATCTTTGTCTTTTAGACGAATCAGTAGGCTTTTATTGGCGATGCTTTCACCAAAGTAGTCGATCTCGTTTTTTTCTAACGCTTGTGTTGCGCGGCGAATCGTTCCATCGTTCAGAACTAAAGCACTAGACGTGCCCGATACTTGAACAGCCGGGTCGGGTGCATACAAATTGGCAGAAGAAAATATTAGCGCTAAACCTAGCACAGCAAGCAATAATAAATATTTCCATAGTGGATAACGATTAGGCATAGCACTCTCAATGATGATGGTCGGTAAACATAAGCCGCATAACGATGATGCGCTTTACGAAAAAGCGGGTTAAAACCCGCACTTATCAGTTATTTTCAAGCGGGCAATTATACCCGTTTATGGGGATTTACATAGGGTAATTCAAGGGAGTATTAAGCCTCTCCTGATGGCAACGGCGCTAATGGAGGCACCTCTTTACCAATCCCCTTATAGAAGCGCTCAACATACGATTCTAATTCTTGCTTGGCAATCGCATCACGTAGGTTTTCCATAAGCCGCTGGTAATGTCGCAAATTGTGAATGGTATTAAGCTGCGCACCCAAGATTTCACCGCATTTGTCTAGGTGGTGAAGATAGCTACGGGTAAAATTTTGGCAGGTATAGCAGTCGCAATCAGGGTCTAGTGGCTCGGTTGAGTGTTTATGCACGGCGTTACGGATTTTAACCACACCAGAAAAAGTAAATAAGTGGCCATTGCGCGCATTTCTTGTAGGCATTACACAATCGAACATATCAACGCCACGTCGCACGGCTTCGACAATGTCTTCGGGCTTACCTACGCCCATTAGGTAACGAGGCTTGTCTGCCGGCATTTGGTGAGCCAAATGGCTCAGCACCTTCACCATTTCTTCTTTGGGCTCGCCCACCGATAAACCTCCAATGGCATAGCCGTCAAAGTTCATTTCGCTCAAACCATCCAGTGACACTTTACGTAAATTGGGGTACATCCCGCCCTGAATAATGCCGAATAAGGCCGATGGGTTAGCACCATGTGCCGCCTTACTGCGTTTTGCCCAGCGTAAAGAGAGCTCCATAGAATCTCGCGCTTCTTGCTCAGTGGCGGGATAAGGGGTGCACTCGTCAAAGATCATCACAATATCGGAACCGAGTTCGCGCTGAACCTCCATTGATTTTTCGGGGTCCATAAAAATTTTACTGCCGTCAATCGGCGAGCGAAAGGTAACGCCCTCTTCTGTAATTTTACGCATTTTACCTAAACTAAAAACCTGAAAGCCGCCTGAGTCGGTCAAAATGGGTTTATGCCATTGCATAAAGTCGTGCAGGGTTCCGTCTTTCTCTGCTCCTTCTTCTTGCAAAAGATTACGAGGCTTTTGCGCTTTAATCACTTCGGTACCGGGGCGCAACATAAGATGAAAGGTATTACCTAGAACAATATCAGCACCAATGGCTTCAATGTCTCGCGGCAACATACCTTTTACCGTACCGTATGTGCCCACTGGCATAAATGCCGGTGTTTCAACGGTACCGCGCGGGAAAACCATACGACCACGACGCGCTAAGCCATCGGTAGTATCCAGTTCAAACTGCATAGCGCACTGCCGTGTTGGCACTGTTGGTGGTGACACTGAAGGAGTATCAGAAGAGATTGTCATATCATGCTCTTTGTATTTTTGGATGATGATTGGGCGATATTAGTTATGGGTGCAACGAGTAATAAACATCGCATCGCCATAGCTAAAAAAGCGATAACGTTCTGCCACAGCATGCTGATAAGCCTGCATTGTGTGCTCATAACCCGCAAAAGCCGATATTAACATTAACAAGGTAGATTCTGAGAGGTGGAAGTTAGTCACCAGAGCATCCACTACCTGAAAATGGTAACCGGGGGTAATAAAAATATCCGTTTCACCTTTGTAAGGCATGAGTTTATCGCCGTCGCTATATTGGGCAGCAGCTTCCAAAGAACGCATACTGGTCGTGCCCACCGCCACCACTCGCCGCCCTTCTTGTTGGGCTTTGTTGATGGTGTCACAAACCTGTGCCGACACATCAATAACTTCGCTGTGCATGACATGATCATCAATATTATCAACCCGAACCGGCTGAAAAGTACCTGCACCGACATGTAAGGTCACGTAAACCACCTCAACACCTTTTGCTTTAATATCGGCAATTATGGCTTCGTCGAAATGCAAACCCGCCGTTGGCGCCGCCACTGCACCCGGTCGGCGACCATAAACCGTTTGATAGCGCTCTTTATCTTCAGGCTCGTCGTCACGCTCAATATAGGGCGGTAATGGCATATGCCCTACTGCTTGCAAGGTATCAAGTACATTATGCTCACCAAAATCAACAATAAATAAGGCGTTATCTGCGCCGGTGCGCCCTGCCACTCTTACCTGCACACCATTGTCTAAAGTGATTATCGCGTCAGTTTTTGGCGACTTACTGGCGCGTATATGCGCCCAAACACAGCGCTCATCGATAATGCGCTCAACTAAAATTTCAACCTTACCGCCTGTGGCCTTTTGCCCAAAAACCCGCGCAGGAATGACTTGCGTATCGTTAAACACCATAACATCGCCCGCTTGTAGCTGGTCAACCACATCAGCGAACTGCCCATGTGTGATATCGCCACTATTACCATCAAGCCGCATCAAACGACTACCCGTACGCTGCTCGGTAGGCTCAAAAGCAATCAGTTCTTCAGGGAGTTCGTAGGTAAAATCTTGACGACGCATGGTAAGGGCTCAAAAGTAAGGGCTTTATTTTAATAATGGAAGATTAATAAGCACTGAACAGCAAACATCCACAACGTAAAGCCTGCATGTTAAAAGGCGGCAAGGGTATAGGAAAAACGGGGAAAATTCTAGAATTGGAAGAAAGTCTGTTGACGGATGCAAAGCCGCTGTTATAATCGCGCCTCGCTTTGCCAGAGTGGTGAAATTGGTAGACACAGGGGATTCAAAATCCCCCGCCCTTAAAAGCGTGCCGGTTCGAGTCCGGCCTCTGGTACCATTTAAAATCAAGCACTTAGCTGATTTCATTCCTTTCGGGTCATTTCCGACCATTTATCATAATAGACATATAGTAGACATTGTCGCTATATGCACACACACGCCAGAAAGAACATTATTCCGCACAAAGCCGCCTTATTGTCTCAATAATGCGGCTTTTTTGTGCCTGCCTACTTCTCAACCTATCAAAAACCTAAATCACCTTCTTCACTCTCAAAAAAGGATACTACTCGTTATGATCAACTCACATAAAAGCGCATCACCAGAAGAATTAGAACCTCTGCTACCCAAGCTATCCGGTGAAGAGTTAGCCCACCTAAAAATCATCATACTCAATAAATTAAAAACCAAAGTAACCACAAAACGGGAAAATAACGGAGACCTCAACCCTAGCGAAAAAGAGCTAGATCTCGACTTTATTGATGATTTACGAAATAAATCTAGTGATGCAAGACACATTATTAATATAGTCGCGCAGTCTGCTGAATACGGCTATTTATCTAAAGAATACAGCGACCAAAGATCGACCCACCGCGCACTTAGCCATGCTTTAGATTTATTTTTAGAGGTTCACCGAAAAACAGGTAAAGTTTTAGACAAATACAGACTACTAATTTCACCGAACGCAACCCTTCACGAAAAATCTAATAATGATTCACCAAAAAGTGCCGACTATCACTGGCTGGATGATGCTTGCTGACATACAAATGCACTACGCACCCAAACCTTTAAGCATTAGATATAGGATCATTAAGATGAATACAATGACTCAATGCAAATACACACATATTTTGTCTGCACTAACTGCGCTGGATGATAATGAATTAATGAAAGCGCATCTAGCGGCCAAATTTCTCAATTATCTGAGATCAATAGAAGAGCTTAAAAACAAAAAATTTACAGCCGAAGAACTGGATGAAATGGTAGAAACGAAACTGGAACTTGACGCAGAGTTGCGGACCAAGCAAAAAGCACAAGACTCCTAACGCGCTCCGCTTGTTGACCCCTAAACCCAGCGAGGAAAAAGTACTCCTCATTGGATTTAGGGGTGCTGGTAATGATACATACACAACTAAAATGACTTTTCAAATATCATTCACCTTTGATTAATAGCCTCGACCTTGCCCTTTAAAAACCCGAGAACCTCTGGGCTTAATTTGATAGAAACACTCTCTTTAGTCGGTTTTTTGCAATACACACACTTTTTTACCATGGGCTACTAGGCCGAAGCTAATTGGCAATTATGGTTTCTCAATAGATTCCAATAGCTTTATGGTAAAGTGATAATTCGACATAACAACTGGTAACGGCACTCATGAAACTATCAGAGCACGAAAGAGCTATCGAAAAAAAGGCACTCGAATTCGCGCGCTCTAATAAAAAACGAATAGCCAAAGCCTTTACAGACAAGGCAACCTACCCCAGCGAAGAAAACCCCGTGTCGGTGTTTATGGCTGGCTCACCGGGCGCAGGCAAAACAGAAGCGTCTATTGCCTTGGTTGAAAATGCCCCCAAAGGCGTCATCAGAATAGACCCTGACAGCTTACGAACGCATTTTGAGGACTATGACGGCAGTAACTCTTATTTATTCCAGAGAGGTGTATCTGTATTAGTAGATAAAATACACGATCTAGCCCTCAAACAGAAACAGAGCTTTATCCTTGATGGTACATTATCAAACTACGATATTGCCGTGAAAAACATTGGCAGATCACTAGGTAAACAAAGATCAGTTCTCATACTGTATGTTTATCAAGAGCCGAAGCAAGCATGGGATTTTGTAACCGCAAGAGAACAAGTGGAAGGCCGGAGAATACTAGCTAAACACTTCATACAGCAATATTACCAAGCAAGAGATGTGGTTAACCAGCTCAAAAAAACATACCAAGAAAATATCGTCGTCGACCTACTAATCAAAAATGTTGACGGCTCAAACCGAAGACGCATCGCCAACATTGATAATATTGACAATCATAAACCCGAAAAATATACTCGCTCAGAAATTGAGCATATCGTAAAATTACTCTAGACTAGAATTATGAGCATCCCAACTAGCGATACACCTACCAGTAAGTCATTTTCTGACTTTATTAGAAACGGCTCCCCCAGCGAGAAAGAGCGCGTTTATGACGCTGTACTCAAAGATGCAACTGAAGCCCAAATTCGTGTAATGAAACAGGCTGCTAACAAACCTTCTAAGTAACAACCAAACCTCCACTAAACCTAGATGTAATCACGGTTAGCGGCGATGCATAACAACAGTAAAACACTCGTTAAACCATTGTTATACATAGATTTTAATTGTTAAATGCGAAATTCCAAGCCTTCACCTTTAACAAAACCACGGTAAAACATATCATCACCATATTCACCTATAGTGGTAATCGATGCTCTATCCTGCTCGACAAATTCACCACCCTCTTCGAGCTTTCCATGTAATAACTGAATGATCGTAAATTGACGTGCGGCCAACATCATAGCGGCGAGCCAATTCTGGTCAGCATGAGTGGTGTCGATTTTACCCGACCAAGAGCCACGCTCTACATTCGTCGCCCTGATCACTTCAATTCTTCGAGCATTCTCGCAATACTCCTCCAGAATACTTTCAATATCTTCATCACTAACAGAATCCGGTATAACAAAGCCATCACGAACCACATACGGCAATGGCTCATAAGGCGCGCTTTTTAATTAAGGTAAAGGTGCTCCCACCCCTGTTCCAGAAAGTAATCCAGCAAAGTCTCACTCTTTGTCTTCTAATATTCGCTTACCTCTTTCAAGCTGCAAAAGATACGAGCGGCTCACGCCTGACTTAAAGCTAATGCAATCTAAGACAAGTTACAAAAAGTAGATTTTTATCAAAAGCCACTTATGAAAGCTCCTTCGCTATATTCAACTACTTTTTTCATTAAAAGTATTACTACTAAAACTTGATCACTCTATTTATTTTGATATTATTAAACCGCTAACATCTTTTTCAGAAACAGCTACTTTAGATGGTGCTAAGGTAAAATAAAATTTAGCGCCTTTATTCACTTCAGATTCTGCCCACACTTGCCCGCCGTGTCTGGCGACTACTCGCTTAACGGTTGCTAAACCAATACCCACACCCTGAAAATCACTCACCTTATGGAGACGAGTAAAAGGTGAAAATAGGTGCTTGGCAAATTCCATATTAAAACCTACGCCATTATCTTCTATCACGTAAGTATATTCGCCATGCTTTTTTCGACGAAAAAATGCGATGGAAGCCTTCTCTATTTTTGCAGAATATTTCCACGCGTTATCAAATAAGTTAGTTAACAACAATTCGGTTAAACGCGCATCGCAGGGGATAACAATATTTTTTTGGATAGATAAATCGACCTTCCGTGAACTGTCTTTCTCTTGCAAGCGCTCAACAATACGATTAGCTAACTCAGAGACATTAACTTGCTCAATATTCAACTCTGCACTCGTTGATTTAGACAACACGAGAAAGCTGTCTATCATCGCATTCATTTCAGAAGTACATGCCTCCATGCGAGCCAGATAGTGCGCTCCTCGCGAATCTACATGCCGCGCAAACTCTTGAGAAAAATTGTAACGAAAGCCTTCAATACGCCGCAATGGCGCTCGCAAATCATGCGATACCGAATAACAAAATGCATTGAGTTCTTTATTAGCAGCCTCTAGTTCAGCCGTGCGTATTAACACTCGGTTTTCTAGCTCCTCATTGAGTTGCTTTACTTCTAGCTGAGCCTGGTTTCTTGCAACAATATCCTTCTTAAGTTGAGCGTTAACCGTTCTAAGGTCCTCATAAGAGCGCCGCAAATCAACCATCATGGAATTATATGCGCCTACCAAATGATCCAACTCATCATCCTTACCCCCCCTTTTCTTACGAACCAGAGACAACTCTAAAAAAGAATCACGCTTATCATAATCACGTAAAAACCGCTCAATACTAATAATATGGCGAGTCACCAAACGATAAAAAACATATAGAATAAAAAATGATACAAAAAAGGTTTTAATACCCTGCACCATCACAATCGTCAGCGCTTTATTAATTAACCGTTGATATACCGCAGATAATGAAGCTTCAACATGGAGATTACCTATGTGGATTTTTTGATCGCCATCAAATCTTAATAATGGGTATTGTTTTTTCAGACTAGATGAACTGGCACTCCCCTTCTGTAAAATAATGGAATTTTGACCACCACCTAACTCTTCAACAGTGACACTTTGAATATCAGGTAAGCGTTTAATCCCCTCCATTTGAATCGTCAATTGCTCTATATCCACATTCCACAAACTCGCCTGAATACTACGTCGATAAGATGTTTCTATTTCAGATAAGCGGGTGTCTAAAGTTTCAATTTCAACTTTATAATCAATAAGTAACTGGATGACAGTTAAAGTTAATGTGATGATTGCGCTAAAAAATACAATCCATACTAAGAGTGTTTTAGCTATTGATTGGCTACGGTAGCGTTTGATAAGAAAACCTATCAAATTTTGGTTATTTTTTTTCACCTAAAAACCTAAAGTTAGTACCAAGAGTGCTTTTTGACTATTTTCTCTAAAACACCCTCACTTCTCATATTTCTTATTACGTGATTTAGCGATTCAAAATATTCCAATTCCTTCAATTTTTTAGAACATTGCAAATATATAGGTTCATTAGATATAACAAACGGTTTTTCCAAGTCATCTTGCATCCCATTTTTTTTAATCAGATAATTGATTGTCGGAATAGCACCAACAATAGCATCTACTCGCTTGTACTTTAATTTTTTCAAACCAACATTATAAGTAGAGTCAACTTGACGTATAAAATCATCTGGGGCCAAAAAACCTTCTCTACTAGAAAGGATTTCCATAATAGAGGCCTTAATGTTTTTAAAATCTTCTTTTGTTTTAATCAAGACACCTTTTCTAGCTATAACTCCCATATTCAAATCAAAGACTTTTTCTCCTAAAAAAGTTATATCTTTTCTTTTTTCACTAGAAATTATCATCGTACAGTCTTGCCTGCCTGACTCTAACTCACGATTTATTCTTGAAAACGCATAAGACGACAGAGATACCGTTATATCGTAGCCCGTCCTCTTTTCAATTTCTTTCATCACATCTGAAAAAATTCCCGAAAGCTCGCCACTTTCTTCATCATAATATGCCCAAGGAGCAATATCTAACGTAATAAAATTAATGTTTTTGGAAAATAGTGAATGTGAAAAAAAAACAATAAAAAAAGCAACTAAAACCCTCATCAAAAAAACCTACAATTAAGTATTATCCAATAAAATTCTATGTAAAGTTGAATCATCTCTAATAGACTTTATTGCATCATTTAAATCTTTCATATCTTTTATCATCTCAGAATTTTTTGAGCATTGAAGGTAAATCGGTTCGACATTTAACTCTAAGGGATTACCCAACATATCGGCCATACCATTATTTTTTGCAAGATACTGAACTGTGGGTATTGCACCAGCAATAGCATCAACTCTACCGTGCTGCAATTTCCTCAAGCTTATGAGATAGTCCGTATCAAACTCTTTTTTCAACTCTTGATCAGCGTCAAATTTTGGTGAAATAGAGGATCCGCGAAGTAATGTTATCCTTAAATCAGAAATATCGGAATATGACCTTAGAGTAACACCTTTTTTTGCTAAAACCCCGACGGGATGATCGAATAAAAACTCCCCTTTTTCTGTTATTTCTTGTCTTTTAACATCCGAAACTAAAATCGTACAATCCTGACGCCCACTTTCTAATTCCTTATTTATTCTTGCGTATGGGCTCAAGGTAATCTTGATTGTGCGATTAGTCCTTTTTTCTAACTCTTTCACTATATGAGGAAAAATACCTAAATACTCACCAGTCACATCTTGTCTGTATGCCCATGGAGCAATCTCTATAGTAATAACTTTCAAATCGCTCGCCACACTGACTTTAGACGTAGTCAGCCATATCAGTAGGCCTATCGAAACATAACTCATTACTCTCTTCACGATACTAACCTCTTAAAAACATCAACACCTAAATTGGCACATTTTTCATCATAAATATAGCTTGTAAAAGTCGAATATGAAAAGCCTTTAAGAATTTGCAACTATACCTGAGCCAAACATCGACTTATCTATTTTTGGCAAAAATCCAATAATTTACTGAGGAATACCCATGTTATATAAAAATCTTCTTGTTGTATCTGATAAATTCAAAAACTTTGCATTTAATAAGGATGTCATAACACTGTCTGATCTCTATGATTTAATTAACGCTGAAAATTTAATTTATAACAAGCGCCAAAAAACCACGTTAATTCTCGGGCAAGGCATTAATAGTGAAAACATTGAATTATTGTTAACCTCAATAAAGCAATCAAAAAATCATCAATACTTCGACATTAACCTACTACAAACAAATCACAAGAAAGCTTCAAAAAAATTAACACATAAACATAGCGCCGAAAACATCTTAATATCTGAACCAAGTAGAAATTCCGAATTAACATTTACATCACACCTATTGATCGACGAACAATGCGACATGATGTCTGACCATCAAACAGGGCTACATGTTCAAGGAATGCTTCTCGTTGAAGCAGCTAGACAACTCTATCTTGCAATTATGGAAAAGTTCATTCTTCCTAGTTACGAGAAATCACTTTACTTTGTTTTTAATGACCTTAAGGTAAATTACAATCGATTTAACTTTCCTCTTCCATCTGAAATAAAAGCAGAAATTATAAATTCTGGAGAATCTAAAGGTAAAAATAAAAACTATAAAATGAATGTAAATATCGTTCAATGCGAGACAGTTTGTGTCTCCATGTTACTTGAAGGAACTATGATGTCTAGTAAGTTGGTTTCTAATATGGAAACCAAACTCTCCAACCTCTCAGTTGAGTCCTATTTGAGTCAATTTCAACTGCCAGAAGAAGGAGTTGAACATGCATAAGATGTCAGCAAAAAAAGAACACCTTTTTGCATTTTTTGATGTAGATGACACCATCATTTCTACAAAAAGCATGATGGGCTTTATAGCACTTTACTTTACTGATATAAATAATGAAAACCTTAAAAATAAATTCTATACTGAGGTAAAAGAGTTGACAAATCTAGGCGCATCTTGGGAGACGATGAACGAAGTCTACTACTCTTACTTTAAAAATTTTAGTACTGAATCCGTGAAAAAAATAGCTAACTTATGGTTTTTTAACAACATTGAACACCCGCTTGGCTTCTACCATAAAAATATAGTAAAAATTCTTAAAGAACACCAATCTAATGGTATCGAGTGCGTATTTGTCTCTGGTTCATTCCAAGAGTTACTTCAACCTATAGCGGATGATTTAGGTGTAAAGCACATTCTTTCCATTAACCTAGAGAGAAAGGAAGGTAAATATACTGGAAATATCATACCACCTCAAACTATAGGTACAGGAAAGGCTGATGCTATGCGTTTATTTATTGAAGATAAAGAGTGTCTTTTATCGGATTGCTATGCCTATGGTGACGATATTTCTGATGTACCTATGCTCTCTATTGTGGGAAATCCTGTAGCGGTTACCGGAGGGCGCCGCTTAGAAAGCTATGCAAAGGAACATGGGTGGGCCACCACAAACCCTAACTAATAGTTAACAACGAAACAGGGATGTTTCTCTACTCGCGCACTACTCTACTTATATTTCAATTATTTTTTAGTAACTTTTCCATCAACTCATCAAATGCAATTGGTCGGCTAAAATAATAGCCTTGTGTGAAATCACACTGGTGTTGTGCTAAGAATTCTTGTTGAATTTTTGTTTCTACGCCTTCTGCCACTACCTTCATATCAAGACTGTGCGCCATATTGATAATTGCTTCGGTCAATTTGGCATTATTTTTATTATTACCTATTTGACTAACAAAACTACGGTCGATTTTAAGTACGTCAAATGGATATTTTTGCAGGTAGGCTAGCGAAGAATAACCCGTACCAAAATCATCAATCGATAACTGAAACCCTGAGCGGCATAGGTCTTCTAAATTTTTTTGGGTTTCTCCCATATCGTGCATCACTACGCTTTCGGTAATTTCTAGTTTTATCATTTCAGGTAAAAGCTCATTACACTCTAACTGCTCTTTTAAATATCGAGAAAAACGGCTTTCTTGTAGCTGCTTTGAGGATATGTTGATGGCAAATTTCATTAAAGGATTAATAGTATTATGTATCGCTTTTAAGTCTTTGCAGGCTTGCTGAATCACCCATTCACCGATAGGATTAATTAGCCCTGTGTCTTCTGCTACGGGAATAAACACATCAGGCATGATGAAATGATCATCATGCGTTTTCCAGCGCAGTAATGCTTCACACAGCGCTACATGACCCGACTCTCTTTCGATAATAGGTTGATACAATAATTGAAGTTCATTGCGCTTTTCTACGCCACGCAAAGCGCTTTCTATAGCCATACGCTCGTTGAGCGCATCATTGATGGATTCACTAAAAAGCTGGCATCGGTTCTTCCCTTGCTTTTTGGCTTGGTACATTGCCGCTTCTGCACTTTTTAACAGTGTTAATGCATCGTCACTTTGCTCGGGGTAAGTCGCAATACCTATGCTGGCTGTCACATAATATGTGCGCTCATCCATAACAAAAGGGTTTGCAAACGCATCTATGACGGTATGAGCTAATCTATCCACAGCGGTTATACCGCCAACACGATTATTACTATCGGGGAGTAATATAAAAAACTCATCACCTCCTGTGCGCCCAAGACATTGCGTACCACTCGTTAAACCCGCCAAACGTGATGCTGCCTGCATAAGCAATTCATCACCAATATCATGCCCTTGCGTATCATTCACATTTTTAAAGTCGTCTAGGTCGATACACACTAAGGCGAGCGACTGACCATTGGCATGGCTATCAGCAATCGCATGATGGATATTCTCCATAATGAGAGTGCGATTAGGCAAGCCTGTTAGTTCGTCATAATGTGCCTGATTACGTAGTTGAGCTTCATAGGTACGCCTGACGGTTATATCTTCTTGTATTGACACATAACGAATGACGTTGCCGTTAGTATCTTTCAAGGAAGATACATTAATGTATTCCCAATACGCTCTGCCGTCTTTATGTACACTACATAATTCACCGCCCCACCGCGCATGCTCGCTAATATGCGACCAGAGCAATTCGGCATCGGTTGAATGTGAATCACCCGCCATTAAGGAAAAACCTAAATGCTGACCAACGGCTTCTTCTAATAAATAGCCCGATGTATATTCAAATATTGGGTTAACGTATTCAATGACCCCCATGGAATCGGTAATCACGACAGAAACAGGGCTTTGTTCAACCGCAAGCGACAATATGCTTATTTTTTGTTCTGCATGCCGCTGTGCAATTCGCGCATTAGCTTCTCTCAACTCTCGCTCAATTGCGGGGATTAATCTAGCTAAGGCGGACTTATTGAGAAAATCGTGGGCGCCCTGCTTCAGCAAAGAAACTACATCTTCAGCTTCTACAACACCAGAAATGATAATAAATGGAATATCTAAGCGATTTTTCTTATACAGCTGAAGAGATTTTTCAGCACTAAACTGCGGCATTTTGTAATCGCTAATAATGAGATCCCAATGCCCGTTATCTAGTGCTTGCTGCATCGCCTCCTCAGATTCAACCCTTTGGACGCTAACATCATAGCCTGCACGATACAATTCAGATAACGTAAGCTCCACATCATCTTGAGAGTCTTCAACAAAGAGTATATTAAGAAATTGCTGATACATTAAGGGGGTATCCAAGGTGGAAAAATGATGAATGTCGCTTGATTTGAAGCAATACTACCGGCATTAATTTCGTAAAACACATTATCACAAGCAATCAGTCACCCAATAAGCTAACGTGTTGCGCTGCAGTGCAGTGTAATCATACTAATGAATCATGCCTACGATTATAGACATAATTGAGCCCACAAGGCACATCTCAGCGACTGCCATCACCTTCCTCTTCTCTTTCTGAACACGCTGTGACACACTATCATTCTTATTTTTCAGATAATAATTGCTTGTTCATACTTATGCATTTTGTCACTTACCATACTATTGCACTGATCCTCTATATCGGTCTAGCGGCTTTCTTCTTTTATCGCTTACATCGCCAGCAAGTCACTAGCGGCCATTACTTTTTAGGGTTAACCGCTATTGCAACAACGCTACAAGCGATTGGCCTATACAGTGGAATCTTTCAAGCTGAAGGTGTCGACCTATCACTTTCTCACATGGCTTCGCTAGTCTCATTAAGTGTTAATGCCGTTGTATTAGCCAGTAGTTGGCGCAAGCCGCTACACAGCTTATTTATTTTTCTTTTACCGCTATCTATTGTTGTTATTGCCAGCATTCTATTTATTGAGTCAATGAGTGCTAGCGCGCAGAACAGCACCAGTTACTTACAATTATCTGTAGGTATGGGTTTGCATGTTCTATTATCGATCGCTGCTTATAGCTTATTATTTGCCGCGGTATTACAGGCATTACTCGTTAGCTGGCAAGATCATCATTTAAAAAACCGACAACTATCTGGGATAGCACAATATCTTCCCCCTCTACAAACCATGGAGTCTCTGCTCTTCAAGTTCGTATGGGTAGGTGTGGTATTACTTACTATAGCCCTAATATCCGGCATTTATTATATTGATAATATATTTGAACAGCACCTTGCACATAAAACGCTATTGTCGCTTATTGCGTGGGCCGTATTTGCATTGCTGCTCTACGGTAGAGTGACCCGCGGATGGAGAGGTAACTACGCGGTACGCTGGGTTTTAGGAGGCTTTTGTGTGCTTATGCTAGCTTACTTCGGCAGCAAACTGGTACTTGAGGTGATTTTGGTATAGATTCACTCGCATAATTTAAATTGAACTAGCTATATTGCACTAATCAATTTTACAATAAATTCATATTATCCATACGGACAACCAATGGCTGACACCAAATATTATCACGAAATTATTGATCAGTCTCATCTTGCTCTAACACCTAACATTAGGATGTTTGCAGAAGAGCTTATTCGCAATGTAGGCGTCGCATTAGAGCACTATGCAGAACATACTACCACTCATAAGCAACATGCTATTGCGCTAGATTGTTTAAATATTTTTACGAAAAGTAAAGACAATATAAGTAATGATTTATCAGAACAGCTTAGCATTGGTTTCTATAAATTTAAAACTAATGAATTAGACACACAAGTTAGGGAGAATGAATTTCATAAAGAGGCTTGGTCTTTAGTCGATGATGATGTGTTAGAAGAAAATATATCCATTCGCTCCTTTTCTTCTGGAGCTAATCAAGCTCACAAAGAAAAAATATGGCAGTTAGAACAACGTTTAACCTTTATGAATAAAGGGCTTCCTATTAATGAGAATAATAATCCACTATCACCCCTACAGTTTTTTTCTGGATTGCGCTTTAGCTTAAAAAAATTGCCTATCGACATAGCAGGAAAAAATGTTTGTTACAAAGTGCTGTCAGAATTGCTTAACAAACAATATCCTCAATTACTGAACCTTATTAACAGCATCTTAATCGAGGAAGATATACTACCTAGACTCAATTATGCCACTCAACATAGCCCTATTGTCAGTAAAGATGCTCCACTGAGCAATAAAGAAAACAAAGAAAACAACCTAGAAAAAACCTACCCAATAGGTTCAAAAAAACCAGCAACTCCAAATAACGAACAAACAAATTCGGCAATAGCAAACAACCAATCTACTGATAATAACAATGAAATTGAGCTCGACGAAAAAAACCAACAAGAAACACTCGACAATCAAGAGGGCTCTTCGCAAATCCCCCTAGTCAATGCTATACGTAATTTATTACAGCGGGCTAGAAATATTGGAGGTAGTGATTTACCTATCCCTATCGTTAATAATATGGGAAGCGGGCAACATACCGAAGAAAGTAACGGTTTAACACAATCTGCCCACAACACATCGACTACTGCCAATAACGAGCCTTCTTTAGAAGCTGATATTGTTGATATTAAAGATACGAATCTATCTGCAAATGTAGAATCAACGCCTATTGTATTAGATACATCACATATTATTGATGCGGTTGAATCCGTTCAACAATCGGCAGCAACAGCTCACTTTTTTAGTAATAACGATACTCAACAAGTACTAACAACTCCCACAAATATTGCCGCTAATAGCACTCAGGTATACCAGCAACTTGCGAAAGAATCACCCGACGGTTCAATTAATGCAAAAAACATGTATACCATTGACATGGTCGGCATGCTTTTTGAGTACATTCTGGCTGATGAAAACCTACCTGATTCGATTAAAACACTACTCAGCCACTTACATACTCCGTTTTTGAAACTTGCGTTTATTGATGAAAGCTTTTTTGAAAATAAAGAGCACAAATCACGCATGCTGCTAGACAGTTTAGCCGATGCAGGAGCGAATTTCGTTGGTCACGACGGTACATCTCAATACAATATGTATAACGAAATAAAAGCCGTTGTACAGCGCATAATTAAAGATTTTAAAAATGATATCAATCTTTTTGCAGAAACACTTATTGAGTTCACTCTGCTTAAAAAACGTGTCACTCACATGCATAATTTACGCGAACGCAATAGCATTGAAAAAAAACGCGGACAAGAAAAACATGAGCAGGCCAAGCTCACCGCTCGAAAAGAAATTAAAAGCCGCATAGAAGGCAGGAGAGTACCTTCATCTATTATTAATCTACTATCACCATGGTTTGTCTATCTAACGTTTTTACAGCTCAAAGATGAAAATGACTCAAAACAATGGACAGAGGCCTTAGGGGTTATTGATAACCTTATTACATACTGCTCTATTAAAAGAGTGAAAGATAATGGACGCGAAATTGAAAAAGGTTTTGATACTATCATTAAGCAAGTTGAAGCTGGACTAACGGATATTGCTTACAACCCAGCAAAAATGGCTACTGCTTTAAGCGACCTTGAACAATTAAAATCGAATGTTATGAATCGACAAACGATTAAAACAACCGTAACTAAACAAGATCCTAAGAAAGACGTTAATATTACTTCCGAAATTACGGGCACTCCCACCCCAGAAGAAGAACGGGTGATGAACTACATTAAACTCATCGATCCTGGTACGTGGATTGAATATGATAAAAATACACGTATGAAGGTAAATGGTTTTAGTGCGGAAACACGTAAATATATCTTGGTGAATCAAAGTAACCAAGAAGTAACCATGTTATCTCGCTTAGAGTTAGCCAGAGATATTTTGTCGGAAAAAGCGACAATACTCGATGGCACCGCTAAACCACTATTCGAACGTGCGCTGGAACGCATTAAACATAACCTAGACAAACAAATGCAATTAAACGAAAGCATGGGTGAATAGCACTTGCCAAACAACATAAAGTCTTTAAGATAAGCGCATTGGTTATATATAGAGGCTAATCACTCCTTGAACGACATCTCCTTGGGTCTGCTATTCACATTTCTAGGCATACTCATCTTACTTTCTGGTTTCTTCTCTAGCTCCGAAACATCTATGATGTCGCTCAATCGATATCGTCTTCGGCATTTAGAAAAAAAGAAACATAAAGGCGCCATACGTGCAGCCTCTCTACTGAGACGCCCTGATCGTTTGATCGGGATGATCTTGATTGGTAACAATCTTGTCAATAACTTTGCCGCCGCGCTAACCACGCTGATTGCCCTGCGCATGTACGGCGAAGAAGCGGTATGGACAGGCAGCATATTACTAACACTAGCGGTTTTGATATTTGCAGAAGTAACGCCCAAAACGATTGCTGCATTACACCCTGAGAAGGTTGCCTTCCCTTTTACACTGATCCTTAAACCTTTGTTGGTCTTGCTCTATCCCGCGGTATGGCTGGTTAATCACATGTCCAATGCGCTAGCAAAAGTATTTGGCATTAATACCACCTCCTCCCCTATCACCCAGCACTTGCACCCTGATGAATTAAGAACAGTACTACATGAAGCTGGCGACCTTATCCCAGACCAACATCAAAGTATGTTGCTCAATATTTTAGATTTAGAAACAGCTTCTGTCGAAGATATTATGATCCCCAGAAATGAGATCATAGGTATTAATCTAGAAGACAGCCCCACAAAATTACTAAAACAACTAAAAAATCTCGACTACACCCGCATTCCTGTTTACGAAGGTGATATCAATAACGTAGTAGGTATCTTTCACCTGCGTTATACAACACGCTTTGTGTTAGACGGGGCCCACGACATAGAAAGTAACATTAGACGTTTAATGCATAAGCCTTACTTTGTTCCTGAGAGCACCCCACTGCATACTCAACTACTCAATTTTCAGAAGGAAAAACACAGCCTGGCGCTTATTGTCGATGAATATGGTGATTTGCAAGGCCTAGTCACCATTGAAGACTTACTGGAAGAAATTGTAGGCGACTTCACCACGAACGTAGCAGAAATCGAGCAGCCTGATATTCAAGCATTGGATAGCGGCTGGCATGTTATTGAAGGCAGCGCTTCTATCAGGGAAATTAATAAGTCCCTTAATTGGAACTTACCCACCAATGGACCTAAAACGCTGAATGGGTTAATGATGGAGTATTTAGAAACTATTCCTAAAGGACATATTAGCTTTATGCTGTCAGGTTACCGGTTTGAAACAAAGAGTATTTCTCACACCATGATTGAGAATGCTAGGGTCAAGCGTATCGCCCAATTGTCTGCAGAAAACAACGAAGAATAACTGGCTTAGCGTCCGTTGCCACCGACCAAATATAGTAACACCTTGCTGATCATTACAAAAAAGGGTTAACCTTTTTTTCACGCTCATGTGCCAAATCAAGCACATCTCTACGTTGTGTGTTGGTATATCCACCCCATAACCTAATTTCATCACCGGTACGAAAACAACCGGTGCACATGCCTTCACTATCCAAAGCACAAACAGAGATACAAGGGGATTTAACCGGCTGTTCTTGCGGCGACTCTTGAATTTGCGCTTTCAGCTTAGTATTTGAAGATTTGGATAAATCACTACTCACAACATTACGACTCATAGCTCTACTACACCCTAGTTATATCGACTTATAATATGCTCCATTATAAATCAGCCAAGCAGCGCTGTCTTAAAGCGCCCAAGCTTTTACCATATTTTTTCAGGTGCGCCATGCTCCCTACTAAAGCGTATATCAAAGCTACGTCGCAGTAGCTGCACAATAACTGCAGCAGTAAAGCCCCAAATTTCAAAACCTCGGTATTGAAAGGCTGGAACCCAGCGAACCGTCTTATCAGTTTGATGCGGAAAAATATCCGTTCTCAGACGCTTATCTTGCTTAAAAAAATCCAGCGGCACAGTAAACACCTCGGCTATTTCTTCTGGACTTGCTACAACACTATCTATGTTATCTAAAATGCCCACCACGGGTCTTACATTCGTCAAACGTCGCGTTGGCATAGTATCAAGCGCTCCAATAACATGAATATCGGCAGAAGGAATGGCTATTTCTTCCTCGCACTCACGCAAAGCCGTATCAACAAGATGACGGTCTCCCACTTCCCACATACCACCCGGAAAAGCCACTTCACCGGCGTGATGGCGCATATTTGCTGCACGGAGAGTCAATAGCAGGTGATAATCATCGGCTTTTTTCAGTAAAGGCACTAAAACCGATGCTTGTTCACGCATAGAGCTAACAGCACCGAATGGCTTGCTCGAGTGATGTTGAATATCTTCTAAGTCCTCAACAGCTATCAAGGTAGAGCGTAATTGTTTTTCTATATCATTATTCAAAAATGATCTCCATTGATAAGCCATCGCTTATTTTAGTTATAAACGATTTTACGTTCCAAATACCTGATTTAGTATTCATTCGGCGATATTTTCACTGAAAACACCCTTTTTGAGCAAAAAACAGCTAGTTAGTTTAAAAAACAAACAGTCATTAATAACTATTTGTTCTAGAAAATCGACTCTACATAGCAAAGTTTTTTTTGTAGTATAGCGTTGTTGTAAAAAAACAAAGACCATAAAGCACATCATTTATTAAGCGTAGGAATACCTACCAGTAAGCATGACAAGATGTGCATGACCATAAGTAGCGTTAGCTATCGTTGTTGTTGAGGTGGGGACCTCAAACAATAGTGGGCGCAAGGAGAAGTAGGCATATGTCAGATTTACCTCATTTTGATGAACTTGTTACACTTGCAAAACAAGATCCAGAAGCACTCGAGAATATACGACAGCAACACGTCGAAAAGCTCATTAATAATGCACCTGAAGAGTTTCAGCAACGCCTGCGTGGCCTGCAATTTCAGATTGACTCACACCGCCAATTACATGCCAGTTCGCCCATGGGGTCGTGCATGAAAATCAGCCAAATGATGCATGAATCTTTTGCTGAACTGAGAGGCTGGTTAAACCAAATGTCTGGCTTTAACGATCCGCTCCGCAGCCTAAACGAAGATGCCGCACCACAACAACATAAAATGGCGGATGTACTCGCATTTCCTTCTCGCTAACACCTTAAATACCTATACTATGCACTCACTTACAATGAGTATATAGTATGAATTTCTGTAGTACCTGTGGCGAACGTGTCACTTTATCTATTCCTTCAGGTGACAATCGCGAACGCTTTGTTTGTCAAAGCCCCGCTTGTGCAACCATTCATTACCAAAACCCTCGTATCATTACTGGTTGCCTACCTATCTATGGCGATAGCGTACTGTTGTGCAAGCGCGCCATTGAACCGCGCTATGGATTATGGACGATTCCCGCAGGCTTTATGGAAAATGGGGAAACCACCGAGCAAGGTGCATTACGAGAATCTTGGGAGGAAGCCTACGCAAATTTAACGATAGATCACTTATATGGGCTTTATGATCTGCCACATATCAACCAAGTCTATTTTATCTACAAAGCAGAATTACAAGATACACTATTTAAATCATCGTCTGAGTCGCTAGAGGTAGCACTATTTAAGGAGTCGGAAATTCCTTGGGATAATTTAGCTTTTAAAGTCGTTGAAAAAACACTTCGACGTTTCTTTGAGGATAAAAAACAAAGTGACTTTCCCCTGCACAAAGAAACGCTCTTTCCAGCAACGAAGAACTAAACAGAGAGTCTAAAGAGAGTACGTAAATAGAGGGTGACGGTATGTGTTAGGCGCACCCGCTTAACTCATACGCTATACACATAAGATCACATCATATGCTGGTTCTTCGTATGGATGACTCTCTTTTATCGCACATTTAACAGCGCTAACATACGGCGCGTCACATAACATTTCGACGCGGTACTCATCAACAAACTCAACACAATTTGCCGCCTTGCTTGCCTGACCAATAAATGGCTCGCTGCCCTCAAGCGGACGAAACTGGCCTTTACCCAGTACTTGCCAGCAGCACTGGTCATAATTACCCTGCCTACCAGCGCCAGCTGCAAACATTGCTGACTTAACGGTATCCGTATAATCAACAGGGATATAAACAACAAATTTATAAGAGGACGCTGGTTGGCTCATCAGATAGCTCGGTAATTAGCTCTTAACAACACGGGTATAAGCCCAAGATAACCATGGCATAAGGTCACGTAAATCTTGTTCTTCAACCGTTGCCCCACACCATATACGCAAACCCGATGGCGCGTCGCGATATGAGCCTATGTCGTAAGCCACAGAGGCCTCATCAAGCAAAGCCACCATCGCCTTCACTTGCTCTTGAGTAGCGGCTAAGGTTAAGCATACACTGGTATTCGAACGTAACGCAGAGTCTTTTGCGAGGAAATCAATCCACTCATGATGATCGACAAATTCGTTAACAACCTGAAAATTAGCTTGAGACTTAGCAATGACTGCAGACAACCCTCCACACTCTCTTACCCACTTAAGAGCATCTAAATAATCCGCAACACAAAGCATCGATGGCGTATTGATGGTTTCACCGCGAAAAACACCTTCGAGCAACTTGCCTGCTTTAGTAAGACGAAAAATTTTGGGTAATGGCCAAGCCGGTGTGTAATTTTCTAAACGCTCGACCGCACGAGGGCTAAGAATTAGCATCCCATGCGCACCTTCACCACCTAAGACTTTCTGCCATGAATAGGTGATCACATCGAGCTTTTCCCATGGCATATCCATAGCAAAAATAGCCGATGTCGCATCGCAAATCGTCAACCCTTCACGGTCATCGGCAATCCAGTCACCGTTCGGCACTTTTACACCAGAGGTAGTACCATTCCATGTAAACACAACATCGTTGGCAAAATTTACGCTGGACAAATCAGGAAGCTCACCATATTCGGCTGACAAATGGCGGACATTATCTAGTTTAAGTTGCTGTTTAATATCGGTAAGCCAGCCTGCACCAAACGATTCCCACGCCAATACATCGACACCACGAGCACCGAGTAGCGACCACATCGCCATTTCCACAGCACCCGTATCTGATGCAGGGACAATACCTACGCGGTAACCTTCTGGTAAACCCAGTAATTCTGCTGTTTCACTACAGGCTTTGCCCAGTGCGACTTTACCAATAGTCGCACGGTGAGAGCGTCCCAGCGTAGACACATCCAATTGGTTTACATCATAATGTGGGCGCTTACTGCAAGGGCCAGAAGAAAAGTTGGGGTTATTCGGCTTCCTAAGCGGCGGGAATATTTCAGGCATAACAGCTAACTCTGAGTAAATAAAGTGAATCATAGGTGATGCATTTAACAGCACAAACGGGCATCAATAACAGGCCCCCATTATGACAGAAATTAATAAAGCCTACACCGCTGATCCATCTGATCTCCACAAGAGCAATATTTAATGACCACACCGCCGCTCATCATCGAAACCACCATAGCGCAAAACGATACCACCAGTATTGATTGCCTATCTGCTGCTTGTGAACTTTCAAAGAGTAAACTCAAAGAATGTATGAAAAAGGGAGCGGTATGGTTACAGCGTCATGGCACCAGTACATCGTCAATCCGCCCAATAAGGCGAGCTAAAACTCGCCTTGCTTGCGGCGACAAATTATTTTTATATTTTAATGCCGCCGTACTTGAACAAACGCCGCCGACGCCAAAGTTAATTGATGATCAGCAAGACTATAGCCTGTGGTATAAACCTAGTGGCATGTTTTCTCATGGTTCTAAATGGGGTGATCATTGCTCGATAACTCGCTGGATCGAACAACATCAACAACCTCAGCGCCACTGTTATTTAGTACATCGCCTAGATCGTGCCACGGCAGGTATTATGCTAATTGCTCACACTAAAAAAGTGGCAGCTCAACTATGTGAGCAATTTGAGAAACGACACACGCATAAACGTTATCGCGCACTGGTTGCTGGAAAATTTCCAGAGCAGTTAAAAGAACAAATTAAGAATAAAGTCACTAGCCATTGCATCACCTTGAACACATCTATTGAGGGTAAAATTGCACATACAGATGTCCAACTTATTGAATATAATTCACAACAAGATGTCAGCCTACTGGATATTACTCTGCACACGGGACGAAAACATCAAATCAGAAAACACCTCTCTCAGGCAGGCTGCCCCATTCTCGGAGATCGTCTATATAACCCACAGTTTGCAGATAACAGCACCTTAGACAAAGAATCCATAACAGCAACACCAGACCTGCAATTACAAGCCTATCACTTGGGTTTTAACTGCCCTATTTCTCATACTTATCAAGAAGTTACGTTACCTGAAGCGCAGTTGTTAAGCCCTCAAAACAATCTGTATAAAAAATAGCCTACACATGCAGCAAAATGAATAAGCTTTGCTAGACTTAAACTAAGTCAGTTAAGTATCAGGTGCTGTAAGATGAAAAATCGAACCTTATTATTAAAGCAAAAAGCCCCATGTACGGCCTCGCCAATGGCTTTAGAACGTGCTTGCCACAAACAAGCCGGCTCCGTCAGCGTTGCTCTTTCAATCATTATGGCTATAGGGCTATGTGTGGCCGGATACTTTTTATATGAGAAATCTGAGTCAGCCTCTGCTCTAACACAAGAGCTTAACGGTACAAAGCGCAAATTGCGCAATGTACAACGAGAGTTGCGCTCAACTGAATCGGATCTAGAGGATCAAAAATCAGAATTTTACAGTGTTGATAATCAACGCAGTCAACTAAAAAGCGAAGTCGATAATGTAAAGGCTCTACTCGACCAAAAAGAAACAGAAAAAGAAGCTATCTTACAAAGCCTCAACCAAGAATTAAGTGTGGCAAAGCAAAAACTGGATGTGTTACAAAGTGAACGCATAGCCTCAACAAAACGCTTAAATGGAGAAATGGAAACACTTAAAGAACAATTAGCCAATGCTGACAAAGAGAAATTAGCCGCACAGGATGACCTAAAGAAAGAAATCGACAGTATCAAAAAGCAGCTAACAGCCACAGAGCAAGATAAAACTCAATCAGAAGAAGCCTTAGCGACGATACGAGAAGAGCTAGAAGCAAAATTGCATGTAAAAGAAGTAGAGTACGAGAAGCAAATTGCACAACTTAATGAGTTCTCGGCCATTGCCACTCAAAAATATGAGTCGACCAAACAGCAACTTGATATAGAACTAGCGCGTATTGCCGAATTTAGTGCAACCATCGAAACACTGGAAGAGCGACTCAAGCGAGAACAAAACGCGCTCAGTGAATTAACAAAACAATTAGCCTCGCTGGATAAAACCAATGCTGAACTCAGTTCTGAAAAAAGCCGGTTAATTAAACAGTTCAAAGATGGCACCACCATTATTCGTCTAGAAGATACCATTTTATTTTCATCGGGCTCTGCATCTCTTAACGAAAGAGGCAAGCAAACGCTCGGGTTAGTCGCCAATACCTTGGCTGAATTTCCCAACCACCTAATTAGTATTGAGGGACATACCGATCACCGCCCGATTGTTTCTACACTGGCAAAAAAATATCCAACCAACTGGGAGCTGTCTGCAGCAAGAGCATCGTTTGCTATTCGCCACTTAATGGAGCGAGGCTTACCAGCCAAACAATTCCAAGCCGTAGGCTTTGCACATACACGCCCTATTGCATTAGATACGGACTATGATAGCCAACGAAAAAATCGACGCATAGAGATTTTATTACATCCACCGATAGAACGAATAACTATCACACCGGCTGAACTTATGATGAAGAATCAACTCTCTGCAAAATAGTCTCGTTATACAGTGCCAAGCTTGATTACTCATGAGCTTGGTTAAGGAACCTCTCATTTGCGCCCCTCGTCATACCGGATTTGATCCGGTATTTCTATAAGATAAACGTTTACCCAATTCCGGTTTTCACCGGCATAATTTACTCCAAGAGCCCTTCATGTAGCAATTACTTTGCTATTCAAATAGCGTATGATGCGTTTTTTGATGAACATAGTGAGCGCGCAATTAATGACCTTTTTTCCAAAATATCTACGCTTGAATATATGGCACTGCTTAGCGATTTTTACTGTTATTTTTTTCACTGGCTCAGTGATCGCTCAAGACACAGAGAGCAAGACTGATAACACTATTACCATTGGTGTAGCAGAACCGCGAGTTAATACAACGGCATTAAATGCATCAACCGTCTACATGCAAATCATCAATTATAGTCAATACACGCCAATTACTTTAGTGAGTGTTAGCACTGATATTGCGGATAAAGCTCAAGTTTTCCACCCAGACAACACCCCCTTAACTATCGCGCCACAAAAAGCGGTTAATTTCTCTGATGAAGAGTACAACATTCAGTTGCATGGGCTAACAAAGCGGATTACTAAAGGAGATAAAATTCCTCTCACATTAACTTTTGCTCATGGCGACAGCTATATCATTAATGCCATCGGTATTAAAAAGGGATCGCACTATCATGAAACCGATGATGGTTATACCGAGCACGACGATCACTAATTATGGTTCACTCGACAAAAACAACCGTCACCCAATACGCTTGAGGCACTAACCGACTGCTGATTGAGTAATGCATCAATAATTTTTTTGACGAAGCTCGTATCATTATTACAAATATAACCTAGACTATGCGGACCAAAATAGACCAATTGACCACTAGCATCCCAAATCCCCACGGCAGGTGTCGCCTGTATATCCGATCTGACAATATCAACCCAGGCTGTTGGAAAAATCTTCACTGACGGCCATTGACTTGCTCTCACCTCACCATTAATTGAAGCTAAGTAAAAAACCACTTGTCGATATTCATTAGCTAGCAGTGCAAAATGGGGCTGTGTAAACTGGTCGCAAGGACAATCATCTTGCCAAAAATAAACCACTTTAATAGCAGCCTCTTCTTTATCCAATGTATTAATTTCTCTATCAAACGCATTACTAGAATCACGCTGGCTAGTCAGCAAGTGTGTATTGTTTGATAAAAATAGAGTTTCTAATTTTTCTGATGCCTCAAAAAAAGTACTATTTTCAACCGCTGGCACAATATACTGCTGCCTTACTATCAGAGTAATTATCAGCGATAAACCTATCACCAAAAAAAACAGGATAATGTTAAGTTTTTTAAGCATGTAATGTTAAAGACCTACTAATAAGTACCATTTATTATTTCTACTCACACCCTGTTGCCAAGCTACCTAGCAAAACATTACTATAGTACTGACTAACACCCTTAATTTTCATGAGACCTTTTTAAATGACTCTTTTAACCCGAGTATTAACGCAAATATTTACAGCACTAAACACTTCAGGGGCAAATTTTCGTCAAGCAATATTTCAAATACTAACCGGCATGGCGACTGCTTCGCTATTATTTTTTTCGATCAACACGTATGCACATGATCATAGCCATGCCGAACATACAAATAACCAAGAGGACATTAATACTGACTCACTGCTTCACATTAACCATGTTAGAGTTAACCCTGTTTTTTCCGGCATGCCCGTTACGGCTGCTTATTTTACGATTCATAATCGTAGCGAAAAAAATATCCGTTTAGTGGCCGTTAAAGGTGACATTTCTGATCGTATTGAGATTCACGAACACACGATGAGCAATGGCTTAATGAAAATGCAAAAAGTGGCTAACGGTATCGAACTTCCCGCGGAGGAAACGGTTAAATTCACGCCTGGTGGCTACCACATTATGATCATGAACCTTGATCAAGCCATTACCGAAAGCGACGAAATAGAATTAACCCTTATATTTAGTGATAAGAGCGAAAAAACCATTACAGCCATTGCAAAGAAGCCGTCTCATCACGGGCATGGCGAGCATAAAGAAAACAACACTCACAAACACCATTAAAAAATCAACGCAGATTTTGACCGCCCTTAGATATAAGTTATATGACTCTACTTGCTAAGAGTTTCTGTCATACTTCTCCGTTCAATTAACCAGAATAAATAACCATTTCTAACGCTTGCAGCATATTCTCTTTATTGTAAGGGCCTTTGAATAGGCCCACATATTCCCCTTGTGGATTAATTAACGCCATAGAGTCACTATGCGTAATAAAGTAATTGCCATTATCATCTGGCTGCTCAAAAATAAACACAACATTGAGCTGTTGCGTAATTGCTTTAATGTTATTCACATCACTGGTTAAACCATAAAAGTCAGGATGCATATAGGTTAAATATTTGTTGAGTAAATCTGGCTTATCCCTTTCAGGGTCAAAGGTAATATGTAATACATCTAATGGCTTAGATGAAAATTTCACATCCCAGGTTGTTTTAACATCACTTAAAAGCGACAAATTAATCGGACAAATATCTGGGCAAAACATATAACCAAAATTCACAAGGCGCCAACCCGACAAATGCTGAGAAAAAATTTTCTCTTCACCTTTCATATTGTTCAAAGTAACGGGCGACAATTTTCTAGGCGACTGAAATAAGAAAAAATCGAGCGACGCTAAAGCCTCGATATTTGCAGTCTGGTTACCCTCTTTCTTGGCAAGGTATACTCGCGCTCCAATACTTGCTAAAACTAAAAAAGTTAATAAACTAATGATAATAAGTAACGGTTTATTATTTTTCATACGGTGAACATTGTCTTTTTTATTCATATCACTCTCTTATTATTTTAGCGAGACAATTAGTTTATGGTTATTTCTCGCAATAAAAATCATTAGCAGTATTAATATGTGGACAAGCAAGCTATTACTCGACCAATACTTCTGCGACCTTTTTAAGCGGACCACTATGAAAACGAAACTCTTCGCTTTCACTTAAAATAATCTTTTTTTCTAACGTCAAGAAGACATCAATTCGTTCATCAATATTTTCTCCTGCCGCTTTCTGCGCCAACTTAAGATAATCTTGATAATGTCTAGATTCTGATTTAAGTAACGATCGATAAAATTCTTGTAATTCCTCATCAAGTAACGGAGCAATCTTCGCAAAGCGCTCGCATGAGCGCGCTTCAATAATAGCCCCCACAATTAAAGTATCGACTAACCGATAAGGTTCGCTAGTACGAATGGGTTTACGCAATTTTCCTGCATATTGCGCAGCTTCAATATGTGGATATTCAATACCTCGCTTTTTCATTATTGCGATTACTTGCTCAAAATGTCGTAATTCTTCTCGCGCCAGACGTGACATTTTATTCAGTAGTTCGTAGTTCTCAACGTAGCGATACATCAGGTTCATTGCGGTTCCTGCTGCTTTTTTCTCACAATTAGCATGATCAATCAATAACAATGGAATATGGTTAATCGCATCATCAAGCCATGCTTGCGGGGTTTCACAATATAAAAATGCGTTAATATGGGAAATATCAGTTGTGGTCATTGCTGCTCTATAAAATTACACGGTTTGGTGAGGTGAAAGTTGGGATTTTTATTATCCATCAGCTCTCTATTTCAGAAATTCATAACCGTCATTTTAACTGATTTAACTGAATTATGGCTGAATATCTTGCTGAAATAGTTGACCAGCATATCGCCGCTCTGAACGTTCTAAACGATCTTTTTCTTTATTGATGTCCGACAACACCTCTTCAACATAACGAATATGTCGTTGTGCCGCCTCTCTCGCCGTTGTTGGCTGAGCATTGACAATCGCATCATATATTTCACTATGCTGGCGCATAAGAATATCGCGCCTTGGCTCCCGAGACAGAATATCGGACACGTTCACAAAGACATTGCTACGCACAATATCAAACAAGCTCTGCATTAAATGAAGATAGATAATATTATGGCTGGCTTCCGCTATCGCAAGATGAAAGTCGGCATCTGCATCGGATAGCTGTTTTAAATCCTGTATATCATAGGCAATACGCATACGGTCGAAGGTTGTTTTAAGCACCTGATGATCAAGCGCATTGGCTCTTAGCGCAGCGTAATAGGCGCAATCTCCCTCTATTGTGTGTCGAAATTCAAGTAAATCAAACCGAGACTCTGTAGAACAACTTAATAACTCAAGTAATGGATCTACCGTATTCTCACGAAAGGCGGCCGATACAAAGTGCCCACCTCCGGGCTTAGTAGTAATGAACCCCTTTGCATTTAAGCGTTGCAAGGCCTCTCTTACCGAGGTACGCGATAGTGAAAAGCGCTGACAAAGCTGTCGCTCTGATGGTAGTCGAGTATCAACACGTAGCATCCCTTCGGCTATTTCATGCACATAGTAATCGTAAAGTTTATCGGCATTTTTTGTCATTAATTAAGTATTTCCATAATCAAAAATAGCGGTATAAATTGGTAATACCAATATTATCAATTTAAAAAATTAACTTTTAAAAACTTAAAAACCACCGACAACAAATAAAAAATAACAATAATTTCAATTACTTAATAAAACAATTCGAAACAATTGACTCAAGTATGGTTTCTCGCTTCAATGGGATAACAGCTATTATTTTTTGGTATGACCAGTTTAAAAATATAACATAAATACAACCATTAATGGCACATGAATTTAGTATCACAGAATATAGGTATTGCTATGAACAACTGCTCACTCATTAACGCATTAAGCCGTATTGTGGGAAAGAAAAATATTGCCCAAACAGAAGCAGCAACCGAACATTACCGCACAGGGTTTCGCTCTGGATCAGGTAACGCACTTGCCGTTGTATTCCCACAAACACTGATTCAGCAATGGCAAATCATCCAATGCTGTGTAGACGCTAATACGATTATGATTATGCAAGCTGCAAATACCGGTCTCACGGAGGGGTCAACACCTAGCGGCAACGACTATGATCGAGACATAATCATTATCAATACCACCCGGCTAAGCGGCTTAATACTGCTCAACAATGCCGAGCAAGTGATTAGCCTACCCGGGGCAACACTACATCAGCTCGAAGAAACATTACGCCCTTACGGTCGAGCGCCCCACTCGGTCATTGGCTCTTCATGTATTGGAGCTTCGATTACCGGTGGCATTGCTAATAATTCAGGGGGCGCGCTGGTCAAGCGAGGCCCAGCCTATACCGAGCTTTCACTCTATGCTCAGGTCACCGCTAAAGGAGAGCTTAAACTCGTCAACGAACTCGGTATTGATCTTGGCAACACACCCATAGAAATATTAACCAATCTAGAAAATAACAATTTCCCAACACATGATGCTCCTATGCCCAATCAATTAGCTTCTGACAAGGAATACGATCAACGCATACGCGATATCAATGCCCCAACACCGGCTAGATACAATGCGGACAAACGACGCTTATACGGTGCTAGTGGGTGCGCAGGTAAAGTCGCTATTTTTGCGGTTCGTCTTGATACTTTTGCAATACCAAAACGGGAAAAAATCTTTTATATCGGTACCAATAATCCTGATGATCTCACAAAATTACGCCACGATATTCTACAAAAATTTACCCACCTGCCTGACGTCGCGGAATATATGCATCGAGATACATTTGATATTGCCGAGACTTACGGTAAAGACACTACCATCATGATTGATAAGCTAGGTACCAAGCACTTACCTAAATTATTTGCCTACAAAGGTAAAATAACTGCCCTGCTAGATCGACTACCGCTTATACCAAAAAATTTACCGGATAAATGTTTGCAAAGTCTGAGCCGCTGCTTTAAAAATCCGCTACCCAAGCGGCTCCTTAATTTTAGAGATCGATTTGAGCATCATTTAATTTTAAAAGTGAGTGACTCCGCCATCGAGGAAACTCTCAACTATTTTTATTATGCGTCTTCTTTTGCCAACGATAATACAGAAAATAATTACATTATTTGTAATCAGAACGAAGCTAACAAAGCATTATTACATCGCTTCGCCGCAGCAGGAGCGGCCGTACGCTATCAAACCGTACATGATAAACATGTTGAAGATATTCTGGCTTTAGACATTGCTTTGCCGAGAAACGAAAAAAATTGGCGAGAAGTGTTACCCGAATCTATTAAAAAACAGCTCATTCACACACTTTATTATGGACATTTTCTTTGCCATGTATTTCACCAAGATTATATTGTTAAAAAAGGTGTCGACGTTAGGGCTCTGAAAAAGAAAATTTTGCAAGAATTGGATAGTAGAGGCGCTAAATATCCTGCTGAACATAATGTAGGACACCTATATGAAGCAGAAAATGACTTAAAAGCCTTTTATAAAAAACTAGACCCTACGAATAGTTTTAATCCAGGCATTGGCCACACCTCTAAGCGACGCAATTGCTGTTAAAGCATCATAAAACAGCATTTTGCTATAGGAGCCTCTGATTAACGATTAACACCAATGTAACGCTCATAATGCGCAGAAGATAACGTGAAAAAATCCTGATCTAAAAATTGCTTAATATCTTCCAACGAAAAACGCTGCCATTCAGGTTTTAAGCAAAAGCCATAGGCATTAGGGTCTTGGATTTGTGCTGCACCTGCGCGCAGTAATTCATAAACACGACGTGCGGCAGATTGTTGATCATCAACCGTTAATTGTTGATAGCGCATTTGATACAGTAATTTTTCTTCATCAATTATATCAATTTTATTATTCACGACCGTGGTCAAAAATGCCTCTAAACGATTAATCACAAGCTGACGTTGAGCTTCATCATAGCCATTCCAGTCAATCACTTCGTGAGCAAAACGTTTACAACCACGACAGACAGTATCGCCTATTCCCGTAGAACAAACGCCAATACACGGAGTTTTCACTCGTTGATTCATAAGTACTCAATAATTTTCTTATCAGCCATCGCGGGGCTTATTTACTATAATCTATACATTCTGAGCTAAATTACATTCACAAAACAGAAAGCAGGTTATTTTGTTCGAAGCTTTAGAGCTCACTATACGTAAGAGGTATCGTTTTTTGCGAGCTCAACCAAGGTTCGCCTAATCCATTGGTGCGCGCTGCTGTGATGCAACAAGGGGCTCCACACCATATTAATTTCTATAGGCTGGATCGTGAAAGGTGGATCAATAATCACCAAATCACTAAACGAGCCATAAGAGCGCGCGGCACGTGTGGGTAGTGTTGCAATTAAGTTTGTTCGATTAACCAACAGCGGAACAATTTGATAATGACGTGTAAATACGCGTATTTTTCGTTCGCAGTTTAATTCTGTCAACGCATCATCAATCCAGCCACGTTTATGGCTATTTTCTTGTGACATGCCCGTGGCTACACCAATACCCGTTTTACTCACCCAAATATGATCAGAAGCTAGGTATTCTTTAAGCGTATTGTCTTTAATAATGGGGTGTTGTGCATTCACAACACAAGAGAAGCCATCGGCCCAGACTAAGCGTTTGTAAAATGACTGGGGAATATCGTCGAAGCGATTAATGGCTAGATCCACTTTTCCCTTTTCTAAATCTTGAAAGCTCGCGTCACTCAATGTCATTACATCTAAGGTTACCTGTGGAGCGTGTTCTTGAAGGTGTTGTACCAACGACGCAATCAAAGTGCCCTCAACATAATCACTCACTTGTATACGGAAAACTCGCTCACTCGTTTTTGGATCAAATTGATCAATAGGTGATAAGGCCGCTTCTGCAAAGCTGAGTGATTTACGAATCAATGGTTCAAGCTCAAGTGCCCTTTCCGTGGGCTCCATCCCTCGTGTGGTTCTTACCAGTAAAGGATCGTCCAGCAAGCCCCGTAGACGTTTTAAGCTATTACTCATTGCTGGCTGGCTAATATTAAGTTGCTCAGCAGCACGAGAAACATTTCTTTCTCGCATTAATGCATCAAAACAAACCAATAGGTTTAAATCAAAATTTTCAATATTCATCGCCACACTATAACCCATGTGATTGAAAAATGGAGAGTTTATCAAATATTTATATAGTGGCTATTAACCTTAATGATTATATGACTATAACATTTACTGTAAAATGCCCTAGAAATGGCAGTAGCTGGCTATTTACGCTGGTCTACACTATATTTTTATACTGCCTAAATAGATTTTCTTAGTTGTTTGCGACCTTTCGCAATAACATGCTTGCCTTATAGCTTTTGTCTTTATAGAGAGGCTCATTAATGCAGAAATCGGTAGTCCACATTAACAGAGGATATTATCGTGCTAGACACCTATCACGCACATGTTGAAGAGCCTATTCAACAAGCAACACATCGTAAGCTAGATAATAAGCCAATGGCTAGCCTAGCAAAACCTCTCAACCACTTTATCAATAACAACAATAACTAGGAGTTATCTATGAGCTTATACACTCAGTACCTAGACGAAATCGCAACACGAAAAACCGAAGGGTTACACCCTAAGCCTATTGATGACGCTGACTTATTAACGGAAATCATTGATCAAATTAGAGATAGTGGAAATCAATACCGTAAAGACTCCCTTCAGTTTTTTATCTATAACACCCTGCCCGGAACAACCGGTGCGGCGGGCGTTAAGGCTAAATTCTTAAAAGAGATTATTCTCGGCGAAGCCATTGTCGAAGAAATCACCACCGAATTTGCTCTTGAGTTGTTATCGCACATGAAAGGCGGCCCTTCTGTCGAAGTACTGCTCGATTTAGCGTTATCTGATCACGAAGCTGTGGCTAAACCCGCAGCCGACGTTTTAAAGACGCAAGTATTCTTATATGAAGCCGATACCAGTCGCCTTAGCGCTGCTTACCAATCCGGTAATGCCATCGCGAAAGAAATATTAGACAGTTACTCAAAAGCAGAGTTCTTTACTAAGCTGCCCGAGATAGACGAAGAGATTCAAGTGATTACTTATGTTGCCGGAATTGGTGACATTTCTACCGACTTGCTCTCGCCGGGTCACCAAGCGCATTCTCGTGCAGACCGAGAGCTACATGGTAAATGCATGATTAGCCCTGAAGCTCAGCAAGAAATTCAGGCCATGAAAGAACAGCATCCTGACAAAAAGGTAATGCTAGTTGCCGAAAAAGGCACCATGGGCGTGGGGTCTTCTCGTATGTCGGGTGTCAACAATGTCGCGTTATGGGCAGGTAAGCAAGCCAGCCCCTATGTCCCGTTCGTTAATATTGCACCCGTTGTGGCGGGCACAAACGGCATATCACCCATTTTCTTGACCACTGTAGACGTAACCGGCGGCATTGGCCTTGACCTTAAAAACTGGGTAAAAAAGAAAGACAGCGACGGCAATACCCTACTAGACGACAGCGGTGAACCAATACTTGAAGAAGCCTATTCTGTAGACACAGGAACGGTTTTCACCATCAATACCGAAGAAAAGAAACTCTACAAAGAGGGCGAAGTCGTTGCCGACATTTCGGCTGCCTTTACACCACAAAAAATAGAATTTATGAAAGCCGGCGGCTCTTATGCGATTGTTTTCGGTAAAAAACTTCAAAACATTGCGGCAGAAATACTCGGTATTGAACCACTGCTTGTTTTTGCTCCATCAAAAGAAATCTCCCATGACAATCAAGGGCTAACCGCCGTTGAAAAAATCTTTAATAGAAACGCTATCGGTATTAGCAGTAAGAAAGCGCTTCACTCAGGCTCAGATGTTCGAGTTAAAGTTAATATTGTGGGTTCGCAAGACACCACGGGCTTGATGACCTCACAAGAATTAGAAGCAATGGCCGCAACACTGATATCGCCGATCGTAGACGGCGCTTACCAGTCGGGCTGCCATACGGCATCGGTCTGGGATTCAAAAGCACAAACTAATATCCCTAAACTCATGCGCTTTATGAATAAGTTTGGTTTGATTACCGCGCGTGATCCAAAGGGTGTTTACCATTCAATGACCGATGTGATTCACAAAGTTTTGAATGATATTACTATCGATGACAGAGCCATTATTATTGGTGGCGACTCTCACACCCGTATGTCAAAAGGTGTTGCCTTTGGTGCAGACTCAGGCACCGTTGCGCTTGCTTTGGCGACAGGTGAGACAAGCATGCCTATCCCCGAATCCGTTAAAGTGACCTTTAAAGGCAATATGCAAAGTCATATGGATTTTCGTGATGTGGTACATGCCACGCAAGCACAAATGCTTAAACAATTTGGCGGCGAAAACGTTTTCCAAAGTCGCATAATCGAAGTACATATCGGTACACTACTCGCTGACCAAGCCTTTACATTTACTGATTGGACAGCCGAAATGAAGGCAAAAGCGTCAATCTGTATTTCTGAAGATGACACCTTGATTCAATCCATTGAGTTAGCGAAAAGTCGTATCCAAACGATGATCGACAAAGGTATGGATAATGAGGCCAAAACACTTAATTGTCTTATGGAATTAGCCGACAAACGTATTGCCGGTATTCGATCTGGCGAGCAACCCGCATTAGCGCCCGACAATAATGCACAATACTATGCGGAAGTCGTCGTTGATCTAGATGAAGTGATTGAACCCATGATCGCCGACCCTGATGTAAATAACGATGATGTATCCAAACGCTACACACATGATGTTATTCGCCCCGTGTCTTACTACAAAGATAAATCCGTTGATTTAGGTTTTGTCGGCTCATGTATGGTTCATAAAGGCGATATGCAAATCATTGCGCAAATGTTCCGTAATCTCGAAGCTCAACACAATAACATCGAATTTAAAGCACCATTGGTTGTTGCACCACCAACGTATAACATCGTCGACGAACTAAAAGCCGAAGGTGATTGGGATATTCTGGCTAAATACGCAGGCTTTGAATTTGATGATAACAACCCGAAAGGTGAAGCACGTACTAAGTACGACAACATCCTCTATCTTGAGCGCCCTGGCTGTAACCTATGTATGGGTAACCAAGAAAAAGCCGAGCCCGGTGATACTGTTATTGCTACATCGACTCGCCTCTTCCAAGGCCGTGTCGTTGGCGACTCAACAGAGAAAAAAGGCGAGTCACTGCTAGGCTCTACACCACTGGTTGTATTAGCGACTATTTTGGGTCGTTTCCCAACCTTAGAGGAATATAAAGCCTCAGTTGAGGGTATTAACTTAACAGAATTTGCTCCTCCTAAAGAAGAGCTAACCGTTGAGCCTCAAGCACAACCGGTAAGAATTGTGGGTTAAACCTGACAATGAACATGGTGAGGCTTTCAATGCCTCACCGCGCAGACAAAAAAGCCACACTCATTTGAGCGTGGCTTTTTTTATAGTTCATCGCTTAACCATTAGTACAGTTTATCGATCTTGATTATCACGCATGCTTTACAATTGATTTACCCATCATATTTACGCAACAGGGTTTAATTTACCCCCACTGCGATTAGCTGCATCATGCATTCCGCGTGTTTTTTCTTTAGAACCTAAGCTTGATCCAAACCAAAAGTTGAGAATTTGCGGAATGGCTGCAGTCAATACACCCAGCACTGTTGTAAACACACCGGTCATGGTTGGGTTTTGGACAAGAGATTGAGGATCGGTACCGCTCATCAAAAAATAAAGCACACCAAAATAACCTACGACAAAGACTGTTGATAATGTGATTTGCGGCCATATATTCACTTCAAATAATTTACGCGCGCTATCTCTATCTTTTACTTCAAGCTCATAAACATCAATATCCAATTGCTTCATATCTAAGATAAATTGCTGTTCAAGATCTTTAAGTTTAACTAACTGCTCTGGTGAGGCATTTAAAACAAATTCTTGGATTTCTTGCTCACCGACGTCTTTATCTCCAAGCATTTTTTCTGCAATAAACTTAGTCGCCATACCTGCCATTGGCCCGCCTAGTGCAGTGCCTATTGTGGGCGCGACTCGTTTTACGATTTCTTTCCAGCTCATCACTCTACTCCTTTTTATTGTTTGAATTTTTATTATTTTTTTATATCTAGATGCATTGCCTGCAATTGTATTTTACGGCTTATATTGGGTGACTTTAAGTAAAGATTCCGATACACCATCCATTGCTTGCATAAATTCAGAAAAAGCCTTTTTACTACTGGTTACACCCCACTTTCGCTCTAAAAAACCTAATGATTTACCCGGTGCAATACAACCCACAATATCTTCCATGGTATTGCCAATATGGATTTTAATCAGCGAGCGGTTAGGAACGTCCATTACTTCATAGGCAGGATAACCACCACGATTATACATTCCGAGAACCAGAGGGTATTCCCCTTCTGGAATACAAGACTCTCGCGGTTTGTTATCTAGCCAAGGACGTTCAACGGTAAAACATTCAAATTCATCAAGTTTGAATTTACCAAAAGTACCTAATGGCGAATACGCAAAGCGTTCTAATAAGACATGTTGTGACATAGTGATTTCCGTTTCTATTATTTTTAGTTAATCGTATTGAATTTTCAATTTAAGTAGCACTTTATACTACAGTCTTTTAAAAAAATCACCTTTACTGGAAGAAAGAGGCAAACTGCGCCATAAGTTTAAAATATATAGTGCGAAAAAATACTGCTGTTAATCAAAAATGGATAAGAAATCTTTGAACATTAAGTACCAAGAATACTACTCCGTAAAGAAGTTTTCTATTGCCTCTTTTTCCCACATAGCATCTTGATAACCTAATTCGATGAGTTCATCAATAAATGGTTTTACAAACAACAAATAGCTCGATAATACTGAACCGCCACGACGAGCAGTCGCGCCGGAAGAGCGCATAAAAATACGAAAGGTTTTCGGTAAATCACGTACATGCCGCCCCGCTATTTTGTCGATAGCTTTGGAAGGAGAAATGATTAGTGTATTCACCGGCTTTAAGACCACGCCATTCCTATTATCATCTGGCACAACTGACATTAAGTCATTGATACGCTCAAGATGCTCTATATCCGCCTCTAAGCTATCGACAAAAGCACTATTTAATAAATGGCCAGCCATTTGCGCCATGGATGGAGGATGACGAGATCGTACATTATAACGTTGGGTATGTACTTGACGATTGCCACTAACACCAATGATAAAAATACGATCTGCACCCAAGTGTAATACGGGGCTAATAGGTGCGAGCTGGCGCATGGCGCCATCGCCATAGTATTCTTGTCCTATTCTAACCGTTGGAAAAATCCATGGGATAGCCGAAGACGCCAACAAATGCTCCATACCGATCATTGTCGACTTACCCATGCGGCGAAAGCGCTCCCACTCTTCGATGCCTTCGGCGGCTTGAAAAAAATTTACCGAATTACTCGATGAATAACCAAGAGCAGCAACAGAAACGGCACGTAAAATACCCCGTTCAATATTCGTTTGTATCTTAGAAAAATGAATGTTTTTAGTCAGAAAAGCATTGAGCGGTGAATTGTCCAGCAAACTCAATGGTCGATGATAATCGACGCCCTCGTGAAAAAACGAGCGCGCAAAGCGATAAACACCTCCTGCCAAATCACAAGCGCTTGTCCGGAATACGTGATCCATGGTGAGCTCTTGCCATAGCTGACTTAGCGTATTAACACCGCTCTGAAAGTCTTCGCTGTTAGAGGCCAGTGATACTGCGTTAATGGCACCTGCTGATGTGCCAGAGATGATTGAAAATGGGTTGCTTTGAGGCGGCAATAGTTCTTTTAGTGCTAATAGTACACCTATTTGATAAGCCGCTCGTGCACCACCGCCTGATAATACTAATGCGTTATGACGTTGCATAAAGTCGACACCGCCTTGAAAGCCTATAGGAGCCTATAATTGCTTGTTAATGTTAACGTGCTTTAATAACAGTATAGACAATCATAAGGTATTCGTTTGCGGGCGTAACTCACGGCGTAAAATTTTACCGACGGGAGATTTTGGTAATTCATCACGAAACTCGAAATGACGAGGTACTTTATAAGGCGTCAACGACTCTTTGCAAAACGCCTTAATGCTTTGATCATCTAAATGAGTACCCGCAGCTAATACGAGAAATGCCTTCACTGCTTCGCCTGTTTCAGTGTCAGGAATTGCTATTACTGCCGCCTCAATAATATCTTTATGTGATAGCAATACATTCTCAACTTCATTGGGGTATACATTAAAGCCAGATACAATGATCATATCTTTCTTACGATCAACAATACGAATAAAGCCATCGCCTTGTATAATTGCAATATCACCCGTTGAAAACCAACCATCACTTAGTACACTCGCAGTCGCTTCAGGCTGATTCCAATAGCCCAACATGACCTGCGGACCACGAACACAAAGTTCGCCCGGCTCGCCCGAATGAATCGTATCACCCGTTTCATCAATGACTTTGCACTCTGTATTAGGCAGAGGCAAGCCAATCGTACCTAATTGAAAGTTATCGGGAGTATTCGCAGAAATAACCGGTGATGTTTCTGTCAAACCGTAACCTTCTAATACGTTAGTACCTGTTACCTTCTTCCATCTGACTGCAGTATCTTCTGCTAAAGCCATTCCGCCTGATGTCGTCAGTTTAAGTGAGGTAAAGTCTAGAGACGTAAATTGAGGATGATTTAGCAATGCAACAAATAAGGTGTTTAGCCCTACCATTCCTGTCAACTTGGCGGTAGAAAAAACTTTGATAAGGCTGTTTAAATCACGAGGATTGGGGACTAACACACTATGGCAACCTATCGACATAAGCGCCATACAATGTAGTGTAAAGCCGTAAATATGATACAACGGCAATGGAGCTACAAATATTTCTTGTGTGGGTATTAACACCCCTTCCCAATGGTTGAGTACCTGTGCTTTATTGGAGAGTAAGTTATCGTGTGTCAGCATTGCGCCCTTGGCAACACCGGTTGTTCCTCCTGTATATTGCAAAAAAGCAATATCAGAAGGTGATACGGAAACCGCTGAAAATACATCACGCTTACCTAAAGAGAGTGCCTTACGAAAGCTAATTTCCGATGCAAAATGGCACTCGGGCACCTGCTTTTTTATGTATTTAATAACACTATTAATGAGCTGGCGCTTAGGAAATGCATGTAAATCACCTACTTCGGTCACTATCACATGTTGCACATCCGTCTGATCAATAACCTCTTCTATCGCTTTTGCCACATTGGCCAATACTACCAACACTTTTGCACCAGAATCGTTTAATTGATGCTGCAGCTCAGTTCCTGTGTAAAGTGGATTAGTGTTAACAATGACCACGCCTGCTCGTAGCGCGCCAAAGAGTACAACCGGATATTGCAAGGTATTAGGCAGCTGAATGGCCAGTCGGTCACCAGGAGCCAAGGTTGTATGGTGCTGTAGATAAACGGCAAATTGCTTGCTCAATTGATCAAGCTCACCATAGCTCAGTGTTTGCCCTAGGCAAGAGAAGGCAATATGGTCATGGTAACGCTCACATGCCTCATTAAACATATCAACAATAGATAGATAAGTTTGCATATTGTTTACCTTTATTATTAGCTATTTAGGCGTGGTCACCCAGTATCCAAGACCTCCAGCTATCTTAGCTAACATGGAGACATGGGTTTCCAACCATTATTCAAAGCACCCCGTAATACATCCATATAGGCTTAACACTCGCATCGAGTGCGGGTGATGGCTTTACCTAATGACTGGAATTCCACTATTAACAAATTAACGGGACAGCAATGATATAAAGTATAGAATATAGTTATTATTTTATCTGTACTGCTAAGCGCAATCGTCAATCAAGCATACCGCGGTGTAATGCCTAGCTCATGCTGCCACTCACAACGAATATCTAGTGGCGATTGATTAGGGGCGTGTATTTCCGCGTCGCTATGCCACGTAAAGGTATGCATGCCTGACAATTCAGTCTCTAAATGTACCACAACACTGTGCCAGTACATTTTTTGCAATAACGCTTCAAACTCAGCAATCCAGCTACTCCACTCATATTCGACGCCACGATACGATTTTGCAAAATGAATGATTGAAGCGGTTGTCGTCTCGTCATAATTTTGAATAAAAGGCACAGAAAAAAATTCTTGATTAAGCAAAGCGCTATAATCCATTGACGGCAATGCTTTTATGATTTGACGATTAACCGAATGGTGCAAATAATTAGTTTGCGGATCACTATCTGCATTTTTTTTAATATAGCCGTAAACTGTTGCTTCATCCGTCATAAACGTTTTCTTCATCAAGTAAATATTAACACATCAAAATGGCCAAAGACTAAAGCCACCGCTATTGAGTTGAGAACCACACTTTTTAAGTTGTTTACTGTATTCCGCTTTACGTGCAGCGACTTTTTTAGCGACTTTTTTTAGCCAGTCTTTTTTGTTATAACTTTTCTTTTTATAACCACCGTGTCCTTCATGATAAGCTAAATACAGGCCATAAGTATTCGTTAAACTAACGCCATTAATTGATTTTGTTTTTGTATTATACCAACCAATAAAGTCAATGGCATCCTGGAAATCATCACGGTCAGCCCCCCAATTTCCAGAGTCCTTTTTGTACCATTTCCAAGTACCTGTTTGAGCTTGAGAATAGCCATAAGCACTACTTTTTCTAGGGCCAGGAATAAAACCAAAAATTTTATCTCGAGGGGGCTTTGCGGTTGCTCTAAAGCGAGATTCCTGGTGCATAAAGGCCATCATCGATGAAATCGACGTACCCCAACGCTTTTCGGATTTTTTAGCAGCCTTATACCATCCCGGTTTTTCGTTAAAAATACTACAAATATTATCCACTTTTCTCGGTGGCGATGTCGCACAAGCACTCAAAAAAAGCGCAGCCATTATTAAGATAAAAAACATTTTCGAGCGACTTAACAATCGACGTAATGCATGGACTGACAAAGACATTAACGTTCTATTTTTCATGATACAGCAATCCCGTGTTTTTCTAATAAGTCGATTAATGCAGCTTCATCGATGATATCAACGCCTAAAGACTCAGCCTTTGTTAATTTCGAACCCGCATTAGCACCAGCCACTAAATAATGTGTCTTTTTAGAGATACTACCCGTGACTGTCGCGCCCAGTTGCTGTAAATAACCTTTAGCTTCATCTCGCGTTAATTGATCCAATGTGCCAGTTAATACATAGATTGTGTCAACCAATGGCATATTATCCGTCGACAGTTCAATAACAGGCCAGCTAATGCCCTTATCTTGTAATGACTGAATCATTTGACGATTACGCTGCTCGGATAAAAAGGCCACTATGAATTTTGCCACTATAGGGCCAACATCATTAATTTTTTGTAAACGCTCCTCGTCTGCTTGTAACAATGACGATACATCGCCAAAATGTTTAGCCAAATTACGAGCTGTCGCTTCACCCACTTCACGAATACCTAATGAATATATAAAGCGTTCAAAGGTTGTCGCCTTTGATGCCTCTAATGCACGAATAACATTGCTGGCTGACTTATCTCCCATTCGCTCCATGCTAGCTAATTGCTCTGTAGTCAGATCATATAAATCCGCCACCGACAAAATACTACCTCGCTCAACGAGCTGTTCTACTAGCTTATCACCTAAACCATCGACATCCATGGCTTTACGCGAAACAAAGTGCTTAATGGCTTCTTTGAGTTGTGCAGGACAAATCAAGCCACCAGAACATCGTACCACGGCCTCACCTTCTACTCTTACTGCAGGCGAATCACACACGGGACAATGCGTAGGAAAAATAATATCGCGACTATCGCTGGGTCTACGATCATTGACAACAGAAACGATTTGAGGGATCACGTCCCCGGCACGCCGAACTGTTACCGTATCACCTATTTTTACGTTTAATCGCGCAACTTCGTCAGCATTGTGCAAGGTTGCATTAGAAACCGTCACACCACCTACAAACACAGGCTTTAAGCGAGCAACGGGAGTAATCGCCCCTGTACGACCAACCTGAAATTCAACATCAAGCAACGTCGTAATTTCTTCCTGTGCAGGAAATTTTTTGGCGATAGCCCATCGAGGCGCTCGCGACACAAAGCCCAATTGTTTCTGTAAATAGATAGCGTTAACTTTAAAGACAATGCCATCGATATCATAAGCTAGTGCATTGCGCTTTTTGGCTAAGGCATCAAAATATTCACAGCAGGCTTCAATGCCATCTACACTCGCCATCTCACTATTAATACGGAATCCCCATGACGAGAGCGCATGTAAAATATCAGTATGATGGTCAGGTAAATCACCACCATCAACAACACCTACACTATAAGCACACATTTCTAACGGTCGCTGAGCCGTAATTCTAGAATCTAATTGGCGTAAACTACCCGCCGCTGCATTTCGAGGGTTGGCGAAGCGTTTATCGCCACGTGCATCCGCAACGCGATTTAATTTTTCAAAACCGGCTTTAGGAATGTAAATTTCTCCACGCACTTCCAGCTCTTGCGGCCAACCCGTCCCTCTTAATCGAAGAGGGATAGACGCAATAGTACGCACATTTTGTGTAATATCTTCTCCGGTCTTACCATCACCACGTGTTGCTCCCTGCACTAAGACACCCTTCTTATAGAGCAAGCTAACCGCTATACCATCTAACTTGGGCTCACAGGCATAATTAATATTGCCGACGGGTATATCAAGGCTTGTCAATCGCTCAACAACGCGTCGATGAAATTCATGTAATTCATCATGACTAAACGCATTATCTAACGATAACATGGGCAAACGATGTATCACTTGAGTAAATGCACTTAAGGGGGCAGCACCCACTCGTTGCGTAGGGGAATCTGGAGTAATCGCAGAGGGGTATTTTTTTTCTAAGGCTTGTAAATCTCGATACAGGCGATCGTATTCTGCATCCGGTATTGTTGGGTTATCCAATGCATAATATTGGTAATTAAAAGTGTTAATACTATCTCGCAAATCGGTAATGCGCTGAGCAGCATCGACCGGCAGCTTGTTCTCTTCAGGTTGGTCAAATAAATCACCTGACGTATTATTTTGCATAAATTATTAACCTTTTGGTTTTCATCAACCTACAGTCGGTCGTAGCACTAATGCAAAAACTCCCTAATAAAAGGGAGTTTTTGAAAGCGGTAAAACAATAATTATTGGATGCCAGTTTTTAGCAGAATGATTATTCGAGACGTTATGCTGATTATCATACTGAGCGATAGAAACGATTTAACGCTTTTTTTCTAATTGTTGTCGGCGAGAAAAATCTCTAATACGTTCACGATAATGTTCTATCGTTTGCCCTGTCATAATACTGCGATGCTCATCATTTAATTCGCCACCTAAACCATCAGCAATATTTTTAGCGGTGGCAATCATTTGCTCAAAAGCCGCCATATTATTATCGTCATATACAGGTAGCGTTAAAAATAATGTGACGCCTGCTGTTGCAAAGCTCTCAATATTTTGTAAATCAAACGTACCGGGCTTTAGCATATTCGCTAAACTAAATAACACCGGCCCTTCACCATTCTCATGAGCATGGCGATGAAAAATAGACATAGCTCCGTAGCGCAAACCGTTATTCAGTATAAACTCCAGCAAGGCATCACCATGAAATAAATGCCCTTTCGGCGCCTTCACATTAACAACCAATACTTCCTCTATTGAAGGCATTTTTTCAGCCGTAACTTCGGCAGGTTGTTTAGAAAAATATTTAGACTCGTAACGCGGCTTGTTTGCCGAGTGCGTATCTAATAACTCATCATTTTCATCGGTGACTTGTTTGTCATTATCTAACGTAGGCGATACTCTGCGCCCGACTGAACGTATATTTTTCGTGAGTGTGTCGGCTGATTGATCAGTGTCGTTATCTATTGAGTCATCCGCTGAACGACTTGCTGATATGACTTCAACATCAACATCAACGTCATCCGAATTACCCTCATCGACAGGCTCCATCAGCACAGGTACCGATTCTTCTAGATTGAGCGGTACTTGCTCAGGCTGCTGATAATTTTTCGGCTCTCTATTAGGTACTTTATTGGTTGGTAATTCACTCGCCGGCTTATGATCCAAGGGATTATCATTATTTACCGTACTATTATTATTTACCGTACTATCGATATTACCAGACGTCTCTACTTCAGCATCAACAGCGTCAAGCTCTGTAAGCTCTTCTCTTTCTATACTATCAATGCTTTCTGTACTTTCTGTAGAGTCAAAAGCACTGGTTTCAACAGTGTCGCCCAATTGATCGTCGCCAATGACAACGTGATCTGAACGATCAGCCTGTAACTCATGCTCATCTAATGCCATTGATGGTTCTTCTGGTTCATCATCCCATTTTTGCGCATAATATTCTTCATCAGACTCGTCACTATCTACCCACTGCTCGGTACTGATTGTTTGAGCTTCTTGACTGTCAATGGATACATGATTCGTTTCATTAAATGCTTGTTGCTGACCTAACGACTTTTCTGCATCACCTAGAGAATTGGATGCAGCTCGAGGAGCGATAGAAATATCACGACCAAAATCATATTGGCTTTTAACTTTACTAATTCGCTCTTTATCGATGCTTTTTTGACTGGTTCTCGCTCCACCGTTGGGAAACTCACTACCGTAATTGTCATCCTCGATATCAAGAGAACTACTCCCTTTAACATCCAACGACATATGTAACGAATCACGACGAGCGTTGCGCATGCGTCTAATTCCATCAACGAGAATTACAACAATAACGATTAGGATTGCACCAACAATCCACTGCTTCATTGTTAAATCCATATTAATTGAACCTCTTTATAGAGTCGTAGATCATTATATTGCCGCCAGCTCCGCCGCTTCATTAACATCAACCGTTACCATACGAGAAACACCCGCTTCATGCATTGTCACACCCATTAATTGATGTGCCATCTCCATCGCAATTTTGTTGTGAGTAATATAAATAAACTGTACCTGCTTCGACATTTCTTCAACCAATCTCGCGTAACGTCCAACGTTCGCATCATCAAGTGGTGCGTCAACCTCATCCAACATACAAAACGGTGCAGGATTTAAGCGGAAAATAGAAAATACTAAAGCAATCGCCGTTAGTGCTTTTTCGCCACCCGATAGCAAGTGAATCGTACTATTTCGTTTACCGGGTGGACGCGCCATAATCGCAATACCCGTATCCAGCAAGTCATCACCCGTCAATTCTAAATACGCATGACCACCGCCAAATACTTTGGGAAATAACTCTTGGATACTCGCATTAATAGAGTCGAAGGTTTCTTTGAAACGTGTACGCGTTTCACGATCAATTTTCATAATCGCATTTTCAAGGGTTTCTAGCGCCTCTCTTAAATCTGCATCTTGTGTATCTAGATAGTTTTTACGCTCAGATTCTATTTTATATTCGTCAATGGCTGCCAAGTTAATGGGGCCCAGACGATTGATTCGCTGCCCTAGCGCAACCAATTCGTCTTCAAAGGGTTTTTCCTGAGCGTCATCGGCTAGATGCTCTAATAATTCTGTTAGATCACTACCCTCTTCGACAAGGTTTTTAGCTATAGTTTCACGCTGAACTTGCACTGTTTGCGCTTCTAAACGACTCTCTGTAAGTTGCGAGCGTAATGCTTGCAAACCATGCTCGATGCTACCGCGAGATTGTTCAGCATCACGAAGTTGTTGCTCGATCGTTTCGACACTGCGCCGTGCTTGTGATAGTTCGTCTTCAACACTAACTCGTTTTTCCAATAATTCTTCTAATTCTAACTGATGTTCTTCAGTCGGATCTTCCTGTGTCCCCATCGCTTGCTGAAGTTGCTCTCGACGATCTTTTAAACGTTGATCCTGCTCCTGCAAGCGTTGAATACTATCGCGAATAGAAGCCAGTTGTGTTTTTACCGATTGGTGCTGCATCGCTAATGCGTGTAATTTATCTTTACTATGACGTGCGCGCTGGCGTGTTTGGTCAAGCACTTCACGAATATCATCTCGGCGTGTTAACAAGGTTTCTCGCTGCTCTGAATCTTGCTCCATCACCGCAATAGCAGTTTCCAGCGTTGCTCGTGATTCCGCGAGGCTTTCGGCTTCAATCGCCATTTGCTCTTTCGCTTCACCAATGTCAGAAGCAAGTTTCTGACGACGCATAGCACTTTGCTCAACACGGACTTCCTGCGCACTTAGTGCCGAACGCTTTTCGTTAACTTGCTGTTTGGCTTGATCACTGTCGCGGCGATATTGTTCACGCTGCTGTTCGATTTCTTTTAATTGCTGGCGTTGAGCACTTAACTGCTCGGTCAATGTATCAACCTGCGTTTCTGTCTCGGATAATATTAAAGAGAGTTTTTCTAGCTCTTCTTGTCGAGCTAAGACGCCTGACTGTGCTTCGTCTTGGCGATTAATTCGCAGCCAATTTGAGCCAATCCAAATACCCTCTGGGGTAATCACAGACTCATTAACATCCAATTGAGAACGTAGAGCTAGCGCCTGAGCCAAATCCTCAGCCGCATAAACTCCACTTAATAAGGCATTAACATTCGCATCACCCGACACCATACTCTGTAGGCGAGGCGCCTTACCTTCACTGCTAGCGCTTTGATTTTGTTTATTCGACTCATTATCAAAGAGCACCAAACTACCCTGATCTAATGATGACAACTTATCTGCAAAGGCATCTAAAGAGTCTGTGCAAATAGCTTGTAGCGCATCACCTAAGACCGTTTCAGTAGCCAACTGCCATTGAGGCTCAACGCTAATGGATTCTAACAAACGCGTATTATCCGTAAGCGAGTGATCATCAATCCAGCGGACTAAGGCTTTATCGCCGCCTGTTGTTGCTTGTTGTAGGGCTTCCAATGAAGCGTGACGACCGCGGCTGGTTTGCAAGACGTTGCGTGCCTGATCAAGCGCTGAGTCAGATTGCTGAATAGCCTCTCGAAGTGTATCAATATCACTTTTAACATCCTCAAGTTGTATCGCTTTTTCTTCAACAACGGCTTCTGATTCTGCCAGCTCTTCTCTTAATAAGACCGTTTCTTCACCACCTTCTTCTTCGGGTAACTGCTGGCTCTCTTCCTCTAAACGACGAATGCGTTCCAACAACCGAGTTTGCACCTGTTCTAAATGCTGAATACGTGACTGCTCTACTTCCGCTTTTTGTCGAGGCTCTGCTGCACGCAGATTGAATTCATCCCATTCCAATTGCCACGCCTGCATAGCTTCTTCAGCTTCAACCAGCTCATCACCTGAGCCTTCTTCACTCGCCTGCAGCATTTCAAGTTCAGGAGAAATCTCTTCTAACTCAACCTCCCACATGTCGGCTTTTTCAAGGTCGGCGGCTAAGTTGGCAGATGTTTCGTCGGTTTCTTGCTGGGTACGCGCCATATCTTCTTGAAGCTGGCGGTTACGCTCTTGTACATGCTGAATACTTTGTTCTAAGCGCGCGATTTCGTTACCCACACCATAAAAGCGACCCTGTACATCGTTAAATGTGTCACTCGCTTCACTATGCTCTGCGCGGTATTTTTCAATCGAGGATTCTAGACCCACACGGTCAGTAACAAATGACTCAATTTTAAGCTCTAAATCACTAATACCCGACTGCCGCTCTTTCGCTTCTTCATCTAACAAGCGATAACGTAGCGCCTGTAACTGAGCTTTAAGCTCACGCTCTTCTTTTTTAAATTCGGCATATTTTTCGGCCGACTTAGCTTGGCGCTCTAATCGGACCAATTGGCGATCAAGCTCTTCTCGAATATCGGTGAGTCGTTCTAAGTTTTCTGTGGTACGACGCATACGATTTTCAGTATCGCGACGACGCTCTTTATATTTAGAGATACCCGCCGCTTCTTCAACATAAACACGTAATTCATCGGGTTTGGACTCGATAAGGCGAGAAATCATCCCCTGCTCGATAATGGCATAGCTTCTTGGGCCTAGACCGGTTCCTAAGAAAATATCGGTAATATCACGACGACGGCATTTAGTGCCGTTAAGGTAATAAATATTTTGTGAATCACGAGTCACTTTTCGACGAATAGCAATTTCAGTAAAACTGGCATATTCACCTAGTAACGTGCCATCGCTATTATCAAAAACAAGCTCAATAGATGCCTGTCCCACCGGTTTGCGACCGCCAGAACCGTTAAAAATAACATCGGTCATTGATTCGCCACGTAAGTTTTTTGCAGACGACTCACCCATGACCCAACGCACGGCATCAATAATATTAGACTTACCACAACCATTAGGACCCACCACCGCACACAAGTTGCTAGGGAAAGACACTGTGGTAGGGTCAACAAATGATTTAAAGCCTGCGAGCTTGATACTTTTTAAGCGCATAATTTAGTTTACATACCATCCATAAGACACTGTTTTTATAGAAATTATTATTTTCAAACAAACAGTTTTTGACGTCATAAAATATTGATTTTTGCGGCGCTAGAATAAGTCCGCATTTAGGGCACGATTTTACACGGTTACCCGCCTTCTGACACCCCGCCGCACCAAATTGTTACAGTCTTATTTCGAAGAGACAAGAAAACGAGAACCCGTTCACTTTATTGTATTGATTCATAGCTGTCCCGCTAACCTTTAAAGCATAGATTTAAGGTATTAAGACAAAGGCATCACCAGCATGAATGCTGGTGTTGAGCCTACACGGATGTATTAACGGCGTGCTTTGACTGAAAACCTGAAGTCTATATCTCTATATACCTTAACTTTTTGACACGGAAATAAATACAGGCGTTCTGTTACAACAGCTTTGGTATTAATTACGGTCTTCTCGATGTGATTCGCAGTATGTGAGGAGAATTAAGCGGATCTAATGTAACAGGCCCTAAAGTCGCTTCCCAATCACCCGACTGAGCAATCGCAGAACCGCTTGATGATATACGCGCAACTAGCTCAAACTCTGTTGCAGAATCTAAATTCAATTGCGGGGACATCGCCATTGCATTGGTCAAGGTTATTTTTTCTGGCAACTCTGACAGCGGATAGCGGGCAATAGATAATGGCATTTTAGCCCCCTGCCAAGCACGTGCATACACAAACACAATACTGTTAGGGTCAATCGCTAAACCGTCGTCAATAATGACCTGCAAAGCAATACTAGAAGGCTTAACCGCCGATTTATCCGAAGAACTATGACTCACCCCCTGAGCTGCAGCCAAACGTTTTTTGGCCGTATTGATACCTTGCTGTAAGGCAATAGAGTTGGGAGAGTTTGGCCCTTCAATCGCAATCATCTTCTCCCAAAAAGTGATCGCTTCGGCATAAGCCTCTGACTGAAATGCACTAATGCCAGATAAGCTTAACGCCAAGGTATTTTCAGGATCAACTGCCAACACCTCTGCCGCCAGCGTTCTCACCTCAGGTACCGCACGATTATTATTTGTTAAAAATAGCGCTTGAGCTAATTCAGCGCGTATAGGTAGCACTGACGGCTCAAGCGTTAATAGCGCCCTAAACTGCTCAATGGCCAAGGGATAATCACCCAGACCAGCCGCTGTACGCCCAAGCAGTGAGCGTGTTTGCAGGTTATTAGGCTCGCTTTCGACAGCGTTAAGCAAACGCTCCATCAGTGATTGATTCGCTAAAATGATGTCACGCTGTATTCGCTGCTGTTCCGCACTCGTTTTAGCCGAAACGTATTCATCTTCTAGAGCATAACGATGATCTAATGCCTGTTTCACCTGCCAAGAGGCATGGCCACCCAAATGTTCATATAACAGTGCAGCAGACACCAAAACGATGAGTAGCAATAAGCCAAAAAAAGTGAATGACTGACGCTGACTAGCCACTGGATGATCACCACCGCTCGCTGCCAAACTCACATGAGATGAACTAACCCTGTTGTTTGCTGGGCTATCCACGCTATCGGCCAGCAAATTACGCTCTAATTCGGCATTGAGTGCACGATATTGCTCATCGGTAATACTGCCTAACTGACGAGAGTTATTAAGCTCTTCGAGATGATCCCGGTAAAGCGCAACATTAGTGGCTTGTCGCAAGTCATCTTCAGATAACGCAGATTTACGTCCTAGGCAGTTTGATATAAGCGGCCAAACCACAAAGAAAAAAGCCAATATTGATAAAACTATGACACCGGCAATAAATATCGACATTATGATTGCTCTTGCTTAGAAGGTGATGCTGGAGCTGCTTTAGGCGCTTCCGCTTTAGAAGTCATGGCTTCTATATTTGACGATTGCGTAAGCAACTGGCTCAATTGTTCGCGCTCCTGCTCATTAAGTTCGGCTTCTGTATTCACTTCATTGCTGAGACCTGAAGAATGATTAAGCACCTCCCCACCGACTTGTGCCTTTTTACGACGCACGATGAAAAGCACGATAATCACACCCACCAGCAATAGCAACAAAGGCAGCCCCCACAAGATCATGGTTGATTTTTGTAGACGAGGCTTATACAACACAAACTCACCGTAACGGTCGACCATGAATTGTTTGATTTCCGGATCGGTTTTGCCTTCTTCTAGCAAACGTCTTAACTCACGGCGTAAATCACCGGCTATTTGCGAGTCAGAACCTGCTAAATTTTGATTTTGACACTTAGGACAGCGCAGCTCTTCACTCAACTGAAAATAACGCTCGCGCTGCGATTCACTATCGAACGTGTAAATATCAACAACACCTACCGCGTTGGAAGTGAGCAACATTGAGATTAATAATAACGCTAAATATAAATAGCGAGAAAAAGTCGATAATGTGTTCATAGTAAAATCTCAACAGCCCTAAATGTCGAAGAAACTGGCAACAAGCAATAACGATAACCGCCAAGTGCCCTGTTATACGCAGCATTATAACGATTAGATATTAAAAATACCCTGCTAAAACAAGAATTTATCGAAAAAGTGTTGACCTTATCTGAAATCGCATTATTATACGCGACCTTGATGTAGCAACTCGGCATTAATTGATTGGGTGGTTAGCTCAGCTGGGAGAGCGGCGCCCTTACAAGGCGTAGGTCACAGGTTCGATCCCTGTACCACCCACCATAATATTTTGCTTATTACATCCAAGCATCTTAAGCACTAGTTATTTTTGTTAGTGCGCATCATTCTACGGACCGGTAGTTCAGCTGGTTAGAATGCCGGCCTGTCACGCCGGAGGTCGCGGGTTCGAGTCCCGTCCGGTCCGCCATTAGCTCTACGCTTATTACTCACCACCCATAAAATCGATTGCTTACCTTACTCCGTAAGAACTCATCTTCCTTTATCCCACTATTTTATCTTTAACTTCGACACCTTCTCGACACCCAGTTGATGCTTACATCCAGTACTCGGCGGCTACAAAATCACAACGGTATGATGCATAGATACCCCCCCCATAACCAATTGCGTGCTTATGATTGCTAGCGTAGACCACGCCTGTGCTAACAATGAGCGTAGTCGCCGTGATGGTGACGAGTTTTTTAGAGAAAAGAGGAATAAGGTAACCTTGAAGTTCAATAGTCATAAGTAATGTGCTGAAAGGAAGATTATCAAGGGATTCCGGAGGGGGCTTTAACGCCGCGCCATGCGAAAAATTTTGGGGGCAGCGGAACATTTGTCCGATAGCAGCCCTTGTTATACGAGCCTTTTATTCAAAATAACAATGTTTTTTTACAATTATTTCTGAAATATTAGACTTTATATTTCTACCTAAACTATCTAAATCTTCAAGGTGGGTTGATAGCTTGGTATCACCGTTTAACTGAGAATATTTTCTAAGCTGTATTAAACCTGAATTCGGGCCCAAAAAGTCTTTGTATCTGAAAAATTCAAAGTATGGCTCACTATCCAAGCCTACATCCTCAATTACCTTTCCATCACAGATATTCTTATTTAAGTACAAATAGACATCATTAGATTTATCAACTACCTCTTTAGCAAGACCATTTTCTTCAGTTGACAAAATGTAAGGAACCAGAATTGTGTTCCAAAATGAGCCTTTATTGTTTGGGCTAAAAGGGTTATCCAAAAATACCTCGTTCTCATTCGGCAATGGATTATTGGCTTCAAATTTTGTCACGACGCTTCGATTTTCAATGAAACCTAATGCAAAGCATAATGAAATAAGCTCAGGATCATCTTTTTGAATAGCCCAAATATCAAATTGATTTGCCCATAATGGATAATATCCCGTTAGGGATTTGGCTAATCCGAACCATAGGAAAAACTTCTTTGCAGTTTCTAAATCATATGCACAATAGCCTTTTTGATCAGGTGGAGCATTGAGGCATCTAACTTTGTTCATATCCAAAAAAGCAGTATCAAACCTAAACCAAGGATACCTTCCTGGCTCACCTTCAAAGCGGACATCTTTTTTTCTAGGAATCCTAACAGGGGTTCCATTGTCCATTAAGCCAAGGAAGTCTGAACTGGATACACCATATGTTTTTTTATTATTCCTTCTTGGATCAGTAAGAGGAAGCCCGCCATATATTGGTAGATCTTTGTCTTTCTTTGACGGAGATCGTTTAAAGTCGGACATGGATTGACCACACCAATCTTTTATTCGAGTTCGATCTTTAGAGAAACTAACCTTTTTTTTGCCTATAGTGTCTTTGATCGTAGACTTTATCGATGTGTGAGATGCTTTCCAGTCAACATCTAAATTTTTCTCAGTTAAATGTGTATAGTCTTTTAAAGTTATATTGTTTGATTGCCCTTCAGTGTATCCCGTGAATTTCCAAACTGTAAAAGCCAAAGGCCACTTTCCTGGTACATTAAAGAATGACTTACTGTTTACTATATAGCCTGCTTTATATTCAAAATATTGATCAAACAGTGTCCTGAATTCTCTATATGTTGGTCTCGGAACGAGCCAAGAGGTAGGCGTGAAGATCATTACTAGCGGATACAGAGAATTATCTAGATTGTTCTGAGTTACTGAAATATTCAATATTTGAGCCAAGAAAGCTAAATACCTTTCTTTTCCTGCATCATTTCCTGCCTGTTCAATAATTGTGCGATGAATTTCATAATTTGAGTCAGTTGAGTCTCTGGCCGCTTCATTTTCATCAGTATTTTTATATGGAGGGTTCAAAAAGAAGGCAAAAGGCTTATCTAAAACCATGTTTTGCTTTTTAAAAACGTTTTCAATATATCTATAATAATCAACACCAGATATATCTAAAAAATTCAACCCCTTTCCTTCAGATGTTTTCGGTATAACGGAATAGACCCCTAAGTGATCATCATCTAATTTCAATCGTCGTTCAATAGTCCTTAGTAGATCTGGCTGCAATTCAGAAATCACTTTATGTTTAAGGTTTCCCCTCCAGCTAGAGACTAAATTTCCAGAGCCTCCGGCAGGGTCAAAAACTATGTAGTTGTCACTCAGCTCCTTTTCAAAATTCTCATGAACAAACCAAGAAGTAAATTTACTGAGGTAATCACTCGTAAAGAATATTCCATGTTGCTTGGCATATTCTGCGTCCAGCTTTGAAATTACTTCATCAAACCTACTAAAGTAATAGTCATGAGTTAACCCTGATCCTTCATTTGTGAATACATACCTTTCTTCTATAAATTCTTTAAAGCCATTTTGATGCCGTTTGGCAACTTCAATAGGTATGCTCGTTGATGATCTATTTCTCCCCAGCACTTGAAGTTCATTCGTATCACCAACAAAAATCACCGAAGAAGTAACATCCCAATAACCACAAATGTCATAGAATGCATGAATTGCTTTCATAGGTGTATCAAAAAAACGTTCCATTAAATAGATCACGTCTATGAAATTTCTAGGATTAACTTGAAGTCTTGCAGAGTCGAGGTTTTTTAAAATATGTAAAAGTTGACGAATGTCGGCTTTTTGCTCTTGGAATAAACCATCGTTAAAGCCAGACAGCAACAAAAGAGAACTGTTGAGAAGTTGTTGCTGTTGCGCTTTTTTTGTTTTTTTTGCTAGTTGTTTACCAATGAAATTTGGTGCCTTTCTTGGGTCAGCGCCTTTAGAAAGCTCTTTAAAAAAATCTGGAAGTTTATCGGTACGCCAAAGCCCAATAAACTCATGTGTAATAACACAAATGTTAGTAAAACTAAGTCCCTTTTTTGAGTAATGCTGAGCCTGATATAGACCTGAAACCCAATCATTTTGATGGGTTTTCAACTCTACAACAAGTTGACCTTCAATATATATATCAGCACCTTCTGCCTCCGACTCTTTTTTGAACTTATTTCCAAATATATCTTTAAAAAACGAATCAACAAAATGTGCATTGGCATCTTCATTTCCCTTAGACGTAACATATGTCTTTAAGCCGTCTATGGTTTTCTCTTGCATTACTGTACTACCTTGTCGTTGGCAATTAGTTTGATATTCATAAGTTTAACCAAGCTGTAGAACAATCAGCTCCGATGCGAGATTTTGGCTACAGCCATTTGTTTAAAAATGAACACCGATACTAATCTAAATATTCAATAATATCGATAATGCAGCTGCATTTTGATCAAAGTCGGCTTGATTCGGCGCTCATGAGACGTACTTAGTACTTTCTTTGGCGTTTCTAAGCCAGTTCTCCATACCGCCATAGCTTTTCGATGTTATGCATAATACAGCACAAGATAAGTGGAGTCCGATACAACTTTCACGCACGGATATTTTTTGGTTTTCCCATTTTACCCAAGGAATCCAACTCCTTGCTCAAATAGAAAAATTGGCTCCTCATGAGATGAGATTTATAGTGTTGTTAACGCTTTCAGGCTCGATTAAAAGAATAGTATATTCAATACCTTAAACCATCTAGTCAATATAGACCACAAAACTAGTCTATTTGATTGTTATTTTCATATAGACTAGTATACTGGTCTATATGAAAATAACTGAGGTTTTATATTGTGTTAGAAGTCATTGGTTCTTACGAAGCGAAAACAAAATTACCTGAAATTCTCCGTCGAGTAGAATCAGGCGAAGCATTTACTATTACCAACCGCGGCAAACCTATTGCTGACGTTATACCCAGCAGATCGAACGATAAACAGAGAACAAAAACAGCCATTGCAAATATCATGCAAGCCAAAAAACACAAAATTAGTGACGATCTCTTGAACGAACTGAGAGGTGCGGATCGCAAGTGAGCTATTTTATTTTAGATAATTCGGTGAGCATGCGCTGGCACCTTGAGAGTGAAAAACCCTCCGATCAAAAATACGCCGAATCCGTACTTTTCAGCCTTTCAGATACTGAGGCTCTGGTGCCCAGTCTTTGGCATCTAGAAGCCTCTAATGTATTGCTTGCAGCAGAAAGACGGGGCGAGACTTCTATTGGTGAAGTTGAACGATTTATAGGCCAGCTAGAAAACCTGCCTTTACATGTTGATCCGCACACAGCAAATCAATCATTCAGCCGAATAATGGCGTTAGCAAGGGCATATAAACTAAGTAGTTACGATGCATCTTATCTAGAGTTAGCGATGCGAGAAGGGCTACCGATTGCTACGCTAGACAAAGAGCTAACAAAGGCCGCTAAAAAGGCAGGAGTGCCTTTATATCTTAAAAATAACTAATGGGAATCGTCAACATAGAGATATGTCGCCGCATTCATCACTGACTTATCAATCTCTTGACCGCATTGCACTGTAGCAGATAGGTATAGCAGATAGGCACAGTAGCAAATAATGTTGCTATGAATCCAAGAGATTGATCGATAAGTAACTTCTAGCAGGAGAGAAGAAAACAGAGAGGTGAAAAATAAAAATACGATGATGAAGATTATCATCGTATTTTTAAATTTTGAGGCCAAAAAGATAAATATATTAAAGAATAGCGATGTTAAAAAACTGCTATATCAATTAGCCCACAAACTGTCGTGCATTTCTAAATATTCGCATCCAGCCGCCATCTTCTGTCCATTCTTGCGGTTTCCATGAATTATTAATTGCACGACGTACGCGCTCAGGGTGTGGCATCATAATGGTGACGCGACCATCGGCTGAGGTCACGCTACCGATTCCTTCAGGCGAGCCGTTGGGGTTGGCTGGATAAGTGGTTGCCACTGATAGATCATTGTTGGTATAGCGTAGACCAATCAATTGCTTATCATTACACGCGGCCAATGATCCAGGAGTGGTAAATTCTGCGCGACCTTCACCGTGGGCAATCGCGACCGGTAGGTGAGAGCCCGCCATACCTGACAGCAATGCGGAGGGCGTATCACCCACTTTGACCAGACTAAAGCGTGCTTCAAATTGCTCTGACTCGTTACGTACAAAACGCGGCCAATGCTCAGCACCTGGAATTAATTCTTTAAGATTCGACATCATCTGGCAACCGTTACAGACACCTAAACTAAAGGTATCATCTCGACGGAAAAAACCTTCAAACTGATCACGTGCTAGAGAATTGAATAAAATTGTTTTTGCCCAGCCTTCACCAGCACCTAGCACATCGCCATAGGAGAAACCGCCGCAAGCAACTAAGCCTTTAAATGCCGCTAGATCGACACGGCCCGATAAGATATCGCTCATGTGAACATCTACTGAATCAAAACCGGCATCAGTAAACGAGGCAGCCATTTCGATATGACCATTCACCCCTTGTTCGCGCAAAATCGCCACTTGGGGTCTTACACCAGTAGCAATACTTGTCGTAATAAAAGGCGCGGCAATATCATCTTGTGTATCAAATGTTAGGGATACACTTAAACCCTTATCATCTTGCATGATGCGGTCATATTCTTGTTGCGCGCACTCAGGGTTATCGCGTAATGCCTGCATACGGAAGCTGGTTTCACTCCACTTCGCTTGCAGTACATTGCGTGGTGCACTGTAGACGGATTCACCGTTATGAGAGAAACGAATCATATCGTCATTGTTGATAACACCGACCGAATGCACACAATCGCCTAAGCCGGCATCGATAAACCGTTGCTGAACACGTGCAATAGCATCTCGACTCACTTGGATAACCGCACCAAGCTCTTCATTAAATAGAGTGCTAATCACATCACTACCGAGAGAAGATAAGTCACTATCGATACCGCAATGCCCCGCAAACGCCATCTCAGTGAGTGTGGCTAAAAGGCCGCCATCACTACGATCATGATAGGCAATGATGTCATCATGCACTAAGCACTGTTGAATCACATCGAAGAAAGCGCGTAATTGTTCTGGGCTATCCACATCCGCTGCCGCATCGCCCATGGCGTTATACACCTGCACTAAAATAGAAGCACCTAAACGCTGCTGACCAGCACCAAGGTCAATCAATAATAATTCGCTATCGGTTTGGGGGAGTAACTGCGGTGTCACGGTTTTACGCACATCGGTAACGGGCGAAAATGCACTGATCACAACGGACATAGGCGCTGTAACAGCCTTTTCTTCGCCCTGCTGTTGCCATGCTGTACGCATCGACATCGAGTCTTTACCCACGGGAATCGTCATACCCAGCGCAGGGCATAATTCCATACCAATGGCTTCGACGGTACGGAACAGTTTTTCATCTTCGCCTTTATGGCCCGCCGCACACATCCAATTTGCCGACAGTTTAATGTCTTTTAAGCTATGAATACGCGTCGATGTAATGTTGGTGATGGCTTCACCGATCGCCATACGCCCTGAAGCGGGTGCATTAATGAGTGCCATAGGCGTACGTTCACCCATCGACATCGCCTCACCTACATAGGTGTCGTAAGCGGCAGTCGTTACAGCACAATCAGCAACCGGCACTTGCCAAGGGCCAACAAACTGGTCACGAACGACTTGCCCTGTCACGGATCGATCGCCAATCGTAATTAAGAATGACTTACTCGCCACCGATGGGTGCTGAATCACTCGATCAATCGCATCACTCAATTCAATACTGCCGGTATCAAAGGCCTGAGTATCTGCATAAGCTTTATCAGCAGTGCGATGCATTTTTGGTGGTTTACCAAAAAGAACATTCATCGGCAAATCCACCGGCGTTGATGCTAATAAGGTGTCATTAACGCGCAGATGCTGCTCAGAAGTTGCTTCGCCGACGACAGCATAAGGGCAACGTTCGCGCTGACAAATCGCTTCAAAACGCGCGAGGTCTTCGGGTTTTACAGCAAGTACGTAGCGTTCTTGTGATTCATTACACCAAATCGCTAACGGGCTCATGCCCGGCTCATCATTAGGAACATTACGCAGTTCAAATTCACCACCACAACCGCCATCTTTAACGAGTTCTGGGAAGGCATTAGATAAACCACCGGCACCCACATCGTGAATAAACGCGATGGGGTTATTATCGCTACCCTCAGTGCTGAGCTGCCAGCATTGATCAATTACTTCTTGGCAACGACGTTCCATTTCGGGGTTTTGGCGCTGTACTGAGGCAAAGTCCAAGTCGGCCGACGACGCACCGGAATCCATTGATGATGCGGCACCACCACCAAGACCAATCAACATCGCAGGGCCACCTAAAACAATGAGCTTAGCACCCGCGTCAAATGGAGGTTTGTCGACATGTTCGGTTTTGATGTTGCCATAACCACCCGCCAACATAATGGGTTTGTGATAGCCTCGTCGCTCGCCACCAAAGGTATCTTCGAAAGTTCTAAAATAGCCACAAATATTCGGGCGACCAAATTCGTTATTAAACGCCGCGCCACCAATCGGGCCTTCTAGCATAATATCGAGTGCCGTCACAATACGCTCAGGTTTACCGTAATCGGCTTCCCAAGGTTGTTCAAAACCCGGGATTTGTAGGTTGGATACCGTAAAGCCGGTTAAGCCTACCTTAGGCTTTGAGCCTCGCCCTACTGCACCTTCATCACGAATTTCACCACCAGAACCTGTGCCTGCACCCGCAAATGGGGCGATAGCAGTCGGGTGATTATGGGTTTCCACTTTCATAAGGATGTTAATGGCTTCTTGCTGATAACCGTAGGTTTTGCTCTGCGCATTGGGATAAAAGCGCCCTGCGGTTGCGCCTTTGATGACTGCAGCATTATCAGAATAAGCAGATAGAACATTATCACCGCCTAACTCGTTGGTATTTTTAATCATTTTAAAAAGCGAGCGTGTTTGTTCTTCGCCATCTAATGTCCATGAGGCATTAAATATTTTATGACGGCAGTGCTCAGAATTCGCCTGCGCAAACATCATTAATTCAACATCAACAGGGTTACGACCTAAGCGCTGAAAACTATCGACCAAATAATCAATTTCGTCTTCGGCTAAAGCAAGCCCCAGCTCGTTGTTTGCTGCGGCTAATGCTTCACGGCCACCCAATAAAATATCCACTTCCGTTTGTTGCTCCGGTGCGTGCTGTACAAATAAGCCACTAGCCGCCTCTAAGCTCGGCAATACGCTTTCTACCATACGGTCGTGTAAACAGTTAGCGACCAATTCTCGTTGTTGTTGTGTTAGGTTGGCACCTTTTACGTAATAGGCGATGCCTCGCTCAATACGGCTTATTTGAGTAAGTCCTGCATTGTGAGCAATATCAGTCGACTTGGATGACCACGGCGAAATTGTTCCCGGACGCGGCACAACCACAAAGAGCGCGTCATCGGCATTATTGATGACAGGCGCTTCAGATGGCCCGTAAGTTAATAACTGCTGTAACACCTGCTGCTGCGCATCGCTTAGGCGCTGCTCTCCCTCTGTATCAACATCGATAAAGTGAGCATAACGCCCTGCAATACCCGTAATATCTGAATTAATCGCACGTAAATTACGTAGAATTTTTTCGATGCGGAATGAAGAAAGCGCTGCTGCGCCTAAAAGAGTCAACATATTGGTTAGCGGCCTTTAATAGTCTAGATATAGAGGTCTCAGATAATACTGCGAGATGATCACAGCATGTACTGCAAGGATAATACAAGGCGCATATTGTACTGGATTTAGCAGTGATCAGGTATACTAATTAACAGATGTTGGCAGAGTATATGGTAGGCTGATCATCGCTTTCAGAATAAAGTAGAAGCACTATATGAAACACAGTCGATCAACCATTCATCCCGAAGCAAGAGCGATTAATGCCATTATTCGCTTTATCGGCACCTGCTTTCTTTGTGGAATCCCTCTACTTCTTACCAGTAGCACCCCACCCAATCTACTAGAACGCCTTATTCACAGTGGTGTCATGCCGGTGATATCGTCCAATGGCCCCTCAACATTTTATGAAGGGCCTCTCGGTAATACTGGCTTTGAATATGATCTCGCGTATGGTTTTGCCGAAGAACTCGGCGTTGAACTCACCATTATTGATAAAGAGAACCCTACTACTATTCTACAATCTGTGAGCCAAGGAGATGGGTTATTTGCTGCGGCTGGACTATCCATTTATAACAATCAAGCGAATAATTCTATTCGCTTCACCACCCCCTACTCAAAGCCTACGCTACAAATCATCTATCAGCGTAATATGCGCAAGCCACAATCTATTGAAGATATTATCGATAAGGATATTGCTGTTATCGCCGACAGTATTTATACAAAAACGTTACGCGATTTGCGCCAACATCATCCTGAACTTAGTTGGCGAGAAATTCCCAACGCCAATAGTGCTGACATGTTAGAAATGGTGCACACAGGCCGCGCCGAAATCACATTAACGAATACCACAGCCTTTATTACAAATAGCGTTTTATTTCCTCGTGCACGAGTGGCTTTTTTGCTCGCAAAAGAAGACCGAATGGCCTGGGCATTCCCTGATAGCAGTGATAATAGCTTGTACAATGCGGCTAACCGATACATTGATAAGGTCGTCGCGAATGGCACTGTAGCAACACTCAAAGAGCAATATTTTAGCAAGCCAACGGTTGACGAAGGTAATGCACTGGCGCTGGTTAAAAGAATTGAAGAGCGACTACCTCAATGGGTACCTTTTTTTAAAGACAGTGCCAAGGTACACGATTTGGATTGGCTTTTTTTAGCAGCAGTCAGCTACCAAGAATCGCTGTGGAATAAAGATGCCAAATCCTATACTGGAGTACGTGGTCTTATGATGCTGACCACACAAACCGCCAAAGGCTTAGGGATTGAGGATCGAACCGACCCGCAACAAAGTATTGAAGGTGGCGCACGCTATTTTGTTAATGTGCGCAAACGACTTCCTGATGGTATAGAAGAACCTGACCGTACATGGATGGCATTAGCTGCATACAATATTGGACTTGGACATTTAGAAGATGCGCGAGTACTAACCCAACGCAACGGCAAAGACCCTAATTTATGGGATGATGTTAAACAGCACCTGCCCTTGCTCGCAAAACGTAAATACTACCGAACCACTCGACATGGTTATGCGAGAGGTTGGGAACCCGTCACCTACGTAAAACGCATTCGTAATTATCATAATATTCTCATTTGGCATTACGAAAATATGCGACGACAAGAGGCTATCGCAACCGATACCACAATCAATAGTACCAACGAAAAAACCGCTGACACATTAGAAAATATGTCTCAGTTATAGCCTTGAAATAAGAGATATTTAATCAACAGTCTGATTTTTTTGGCGCTTCTTTTCTGCTTTTTCTTTACGCCGACGAGAAAAAAACTGGCTCATTATCTGTGAACATTCATCCGCACAAACACCTGCTGTGTGCAAAACTTTGTGATTAAGATGAGGTTGTTCTAACTGCCGGTTCTGGCTAACAATAGCACCCGCTTTGGGCTCTAACGCCCCAAAAACAAGGCGCTTAATTCGGCTATGTACCATAGCACCTGCACACATACTACACGGCTCTATAGTGACATAAAGTGTTGCATCATTCAGACGATAGTTATTAATACGCTTAGCTGCATCACGCAATGCTTGAATTTCTGCATGAGCGGTAGGATCACAACAACTAATGGGTTGATTAAAACCTCGGCCAATAATGCGCTCATTTTGTACAACAATTGCCCCCACGGGCACCTCATCAGCATCAGCGGCTTGCTGCGCTAACATCAATGCTTGCCACATCCAATACTCATCTGTTTTTTTCTCTATTAGTGAGGGTGTCATAGCTTGTTTATTGGCCTATATAAGCAAAGCGTGGGAGAGACTTTTTATCAACAGTTACGGTTTCAATAAACATATCGTAAGGGCGCACCCACAAAGAATAGTCACCGTATAAACAACGGTAAACCACTACATACTCTTGGGTTTCACTATGACGAGCGACGTCGATGACTTCATACTCCTGCCCTTTATAGTGACGATAACGACCGGGTTGCAGTGTTTTATTTTGCATAGCATTGATTACCTTCGTGACTCTAACGATTTAATAATTAGCGCGTACTGTTAATAGAATCGCTATCAACGATGGTTTGACCGATGGGTGCGAGTGCGATCGCGGCTAATTTAACGTGCTGAATACCAAAGGGAATGCCGATAATGCTCACAAAACAAACCACTGCCGATGTTAGATGACCAATAGCCAACCAAATACCTGCCAGCAAAAACCAAATCACATTACCGATAAAACCCAATGCACCGGTGCCTATATCCTCTTGGCGATTAGCGTCTTTGCGACTCACGGCTTCTTTACCAAAAGGCCAAAAAGCGAATACTCCAATCACAAAACAGGCTCGGCTCCATGGAATACCGATAATAGTGATAAAGGCGATCAAGCCTAAAAGAAACCAAGCAAGCCCCATCAAAAACCCGCCCAAAACAAACCATAAAATATTACCCAATAAACGAAACATAATTCTCCAGCGTTGTTATTTTTCACAAAAAATAGCCCATAACAGGCAAAAAAAATGCATTATTCTACCGCAATACCTGCATACAACCAGCGCTTATTAACACGCACAAACTGCGATTGTTCATGATAAGTTTGAAGAACACCCTGAGCATCCACAAAATCCGCATCGAATATCACTGTTGCCTGCTCACCAGCTTGCTGTGCCTGCACTACACGCAACGATTGCCACTCGGTATCTCGTCGAGACAAATCAATCGCATGTAAAGACACCGTTAATGCTGGCAACCAAGATAACAACAAATACTCACCATAGCCCCCTAGTGCATAAGCAGAAAATCGTGAGCGCATTAGTTTTTCAGGTGTAGGAGGATACTTTTTACCCGTAAGAAAAGGCATGCAACAATGAGAAAAAACTTTACCACTGCAACATACACAAAGATCGGTAGACATTATCTGTAGTGACTCTTCGTTATAAAAAAGCGTTACCATAACATCGATAAAAACGGGGCGCAGCAGATACTAGAGCTCAATATACGAGGGGGAAGTAATAATGCATACAAACGGTAAGAAACCGTTGTACGCATCATTAGTAAATCACTGCTGTCTCACTAACTTTTCAATAGTGGAATTCCAGCCATTAGGCAAAGCCATCACCCGCATGGACACGGGTGATGAGCCTACATGGATGTATTCACGGCGTGCTTTGAATAATGGTTGGAAATCCACGTCTCCACGCGGGCTAAGGTAGCCGGAGGTCTTAGATACTGTGGCTTGCATCGTAACCAAGCATAGTTTAACGAGACAGCAGTGTTAGCAAATAATACTTTAAGAATAATAAATGGTGACAACAGAAACAAAAACTTCCCGCTATCAATAGCGAATTACACGCTGATATTGATTCTCGGTCTTTTAGTTTCACGGCGGTCACCGCTCACTCGCATGTCCAAGGCTGGCTTCACGTCTTTTTTACGACGATCTTGGCCGCGCCGCTTACGGCGTTGCTGTTTTTCGTAAACGTAGCCTTGTAGATTTTCTGGGGCATCTTTGTTGGTCTCAGATCCAGCAACGGCAACTTCGCTTCGCTTGGGGTAACTTGGCTTAGCGGGGTTTACTGGAGGGACTAATGAACCGATATTCATGGGATCACCTCCTTAGGCTTTAAACGAGACCTTTGCACGAAAGCCATTTCACTCTCATGCAGCGTTTACCCCACAAGGGGGTACCGAGGAAAAATGTACTCAATCGGTCATTTATCATGTATAAACTCCCTCTCTCCGTGCATTTTTGCCTTGCCTGAAAGCAAAATCATCTTTCGTGCAAAGGTCTCTAAACATTAGATTGAAGTGTAACAAGCTATTTATTTGTCACATCATAGCAACTTATAGAAGATATCGGCCGTTTTGTAAATTTCTTGACAGTTTTCTATAAAAAATTGATATTAGGAATTTAGCGACGGCTTACAGCCCTTTCAATACGCGATAATCAACAACTGGCAAGCCTTCATCAATCCAGCCGTCGGTTAATATGCCACCTTCCATACCTTCAACCACATCAACAACATGTGTAAAACCTTGCGCCTTTAGATACCGCTGTATTCTTGCACTGCGCACTCCTCCCGCGCAAATTAGCGCAATCGGCCGATGTTTATCACCGTCGAGTAATGCCTTTAGTGATTGTTCGAAGACAGGAACACCTCCTGCTTGATGCATAGAGATTAACTTGGCTTGCGGCGCAACCCCCGTTTCCTGCCATTCTTTTTCTGAACGTATATCAACGAGCAGTAATTGATGAGTTATCGATAATTGATGCGCTTCGGATACAGAAACTTGAGGGGTGGACTTTTCCCAGTTGATTACGGGTGCCTTTTCAGCATAAGTATTAACGCAAAAAAACAAGGCTACAATAATCGCAAATGCAATCAAAGAACCCTTTGGGTCGTGGAACGACATGACATTCATTATACGCCTCCAATCATTCTTTCAATGGCCTTAACAACAACGCCACTAATGGCAAATCTTTTTTACCTTCAACACCAATAGGCATACGTAGCTGTCTTGCCTGCTGACTTAATGAATGAAACAGCCGATCCCAAATACTAAAAATAGTCGCATAGTTAGCATCGGTATCTACTCGTTTAGCATGATGATGTACCCAATGAATTGATGGCGTGACAATTAAACGCGACAACGCTTTTTCTAACCATGTGGGCAAACGTAAGTTAGAGTGATTAAATACGGAAAAAACGACGATCAGAATTTCAAATACAATTACACTAACGAGTGGAATGCCTAACGCAACAATAACGCAGGCACGCACGATGGCAGAAATAAACACCTCACCAAAATGAAAACGCAATGCCGTGGTTGAATCTAAAAACTCATCTAGGTGATGAACTTCATGAAAACGCCATAGAAATGGCAATTGATGATTTATTCGATGCCACCAATAGAGAAAACAATCGAGCAACAACAAATCAAGAAGAAAAAAAGCAGGGTGCGACATCCATTCTGGACGCCATGAAGAGAAGTAAACACTAATCCACGCGGTTAAAGGAATAATTAACAACGGGGATAACAACATATTAATCGTAGAAACACCAAGGTTTTTAGCCACCCGCCAATGTTTCTTCGTAGACGATAAAAATTCCGGATAACACGCGGCACTATAAACACGCTCTAATAAAAATATCAGCACGAACCAAGCAACAACAATAATAATTTTATACGCGATTAAAAAGTCCACGAAATGCGCCTGTTTTACCCTATAGAAAATGGCTGCTAAATCTATTTACTATTATGTACCAGCAAACGCTTTTAAAGAACCCCTGATTAAACCACTCGTCATACCGGACTTGATCCGGTATCTCTATAGTATAGGCGTTTATTAGTTTCCGGTTTTCGCCGGAATGATTTATTCAGAACACCCAGATAAAGACCAATCAGTCTTTAAGTAGACTATTCTGCTTCGTACCAGTTCAATGTGTGATGCAAACTAACAACACCACCAATAATCAGTAATGTTGGCGCTTCCACGGTTTGTTGTTTTATCAGTTCCGGGAGCGTATTGATCGTACCAATAATGACGTTTTGTTGTGGCGTTGTACCCTTCTCAACCAGGGCAGCGGGCGTTTCCGGGTCACGACCGTGCGCCATTAACTGCTTACAAATAGGCTGTAAGTTCACAAGCCCCATATAAAAAACAAGGGTTTGATGAGCATCAAGCAATGATATCCATGGAAGGTCAACATTGCCCTCTTTTGTATGCCCCGTAATAAAGCGTACTGATTGCGCGTAGTCACGATGTGTTAGAGGAATACCTGAATACGCCGCACAACCCGAGGCAGCAGTAATACCGGGTACCACTTGAAACGGCACATTGTTTTGCGCCAGTAATTCGATCTCTTCACCGCCACGACCAAAAATAAACGGATCACCGCCTTTTAAGCGCAGTACCCGTTTGCCTTCTTTCGCTAAATCCACCAAGCGTTGATTAATTTCTTGTTGGGGTACGGCGTGATCACTGGTGCGTTTACCCACGTAAATACGATCGGCGTCACGACGAACAAGGTTCATCACCGCATCACTCACCAAGCGATCATAGAGCACGACATCTGCCTGTTGCATTAAGCGCAGAGCTTTAAAGGTAAGCAAGTCTGGATCACCCGGCCCCCCCCCAACGAGGTATACCTCCCCGGCAAGATCGGCATCGGGATTATCACCGAGTAACGCTTCAATATCGTTTTTGGCATCATCGACTTTGCCTGCAAATATTTTTTCAGCAATATGGCTGGCAAATACTTTTTCCCAAAAGCGTAGGCGCTTAGCTTCCGATGATATTCGCTGCTTAACTCGCCCTCGAAACTCACGAGTGACTTTAGCCAAGGTGCCATAAGCCGCTGGAAAAATAACTTCTAACTTAGCCCGCATTTGCCTAGCAAGTACCGGCGCATCGCCCCCACTACTAATGGCGATCATCAGTGGTGAACGATCAACAATGGCAGGAGTAATAATGCTACACAGCTCTGGCGCATCAACCACATTAACCGGCAATCTTCTCGCTTGCGCTGCAACCGACACTTGTTGATTCACTTCTATATCATCGGTAGCACAAATAATCACAGCGCCTTGATCAAGATCACTGTCTTGATAGCAACGGAAGTAACATTGCCCGCCCCCCTGCTCGGCTAAGGCTTGTAGTTCATCTGTGATATAGGGTGCAACGATATGTAACACAGCGCCGGCTTTTGCCAGCAAACGCGCTTTGCGAGTGGCAATCGCACCCCCACCGATCAACAAACAATCACGCTGGCGTACATCAAAAAAGAAAGGCATGTAATTCATAAAAAGTACAACTTATTCCGGGCTTATAGCATCCACACCCATATACGACCGTAATACTTCGGGTATTACAATACTGCCATCCGCTTGCTGGTAGTTTTCCATAATGGCCAACAAAGTACGGCCTATCGCTAAGCCAGAACCATTTAAGGTATGCAGCAATTCGGTTTTTCCGGTATCAGGGTTACGGAAGCGAGCTTTCATGCGACGCGCTTGGAAATCACCAAAGTTACTACACGACGAAATTTCGCGATATTTATTTTGCGAAGGCACCCACACTTCAATATCAAATGTTTTCATTGATGAAAAACCAATGTCGCCACCACACAATACTACCGTGCGATAAGGCAACACTAGTTTTTGTAATATGGCTTCTGCACAAGCGGTTAACTCTTCTAGTGCTTGCATCGACTCACTCGGTTTAACAAAGTTAACCATTTCCACTTTTTCAAATTGGTGCTGGCGAATCATGCCCCGTGTGTCTCGACCATGGCTGCCTGCTTCGCTGCGAAAACACGGCGTATGCGACACAAACTTAATGGGTAACTGCGTATCGTCTTGTAATAACTCATCACGCAGTAAATTGGTGATCGGCACTTCTGCGGTAGGGATCAGATATAGTTCGCGCTCATCATTGGTTTTAAACAGATCTTCTTCAAATTTAGGGAGCTGACCCGTACCAAACAACGAATCGCGATTAACTAAGAAAGGCACATGAATTTCCTGATAACCATGCTCATTGCTATGCACATCGATCATAAATTGGATGAGTGCACGATGTAATCGAGCCACGCCTCCACGCATCACGGCAAATCGGGAACCGGTAATTTTACTACCAGCATCAAAATCTAAACTACTATTCAGACCTTGCCCACCAGTTTGCGACGCGGTGAGTTGTGCGCCTAGATCCACATGGTCTTTCACCTCAAAGTCAAAACTACGCGGCGTACCCCAACGACGCACTTCAACATTATCCTCTTCATCTTGGCCTTCGGGTACATCCTCGGCAGGCGCATTAGGCACTGCAATTAATATCGCCTCTAGCTGCTCTTGTAGACCTTTTAACTCTTCATCGGCTGCGGATAGTTGAGACTTTAGATGCTCAACTTCTTTCAGTAATGGCGCAATATCTTCACCCGATGCTTTAGCCTTACCAATATTTTTAGATTTACTATTGCGCTCTTGTTGCAAAGACTCGGTTTTAACCTGAATTACTTTTCGCTGCTCATCGAGCGCTTGTATCGTTTCTACATCAAGAATGAAGCCACGCTTTGCTAATGCTTGAGCAACGCCCTGTGGGTCGCTACGCAATAATTTGGGGTCTAGCATAATAATTTTCCGTACGTAATGTTAACTAAGTAAAGTCATTAAGGGATTAGTGAAATAATTGGGTACTAATATAAATACTTGCTGCTACTGCGAATAGGCAACCCACTAACGAGGCAAAAGCATAAATAACGGCATAGCTTGCTGAACCTTGTTGCCACAATAAAAAAGCCTCTAATGCAAACGTTGAATAGGTAGTAAATGCCCCTAAAAACCCCGTCATTAAAAAAGGCCGCCAATACGCAGCGACCCATTGTTTTTCGATCAATAATACATAGCACACGCCGATTAAAAAAGAGCCGACGATATTCGCCGTTAGCGTATCCCATGGAAACTGTTTAGCATGCACAGGAAAAATATACTGTGTGACCCCAAAACGCGCAAGCGCGCCTAAAGCGCCTCCTAGTGCAACCGCTAGCCAGATCATTGTTGAGCCGTACCAGCCTCTAAAATTTGATACATAACGTTTCCTTTATGGACGACATGCTTAGGAACAGTAGTAGAGCTAACGTCTAACGCTATTTTTTATAACGCTGCTGATCACTCGCCTTATCTTGCTCTCGCAAATACGCTAACTTGTCTTTAATTTTTGCCTCTAAACCACGCGGTACTGGCTGGTAGTACGACTTATCCGCAATCGCTTCGGGGAAGTAATTTTCACCCGCCGCATACGCGCCCTCTTCATCGTGGGCATAACGATATTCTTCTCCGTAGGCAAGATCTTTCATGAGTGCAGTTGGCGCATTGCGCAGATGTACTGGCACATCATAATCAGGCATTGCCGCTATATCCGCCTTCGCTTTATTGAAGGCATTATACACCGCATTACTCTTAGGCGCTGAGGCCAAATACAATACGGCTTGCGCAATGGCTAGCTCACCTTCTGGGCTACCTAAGCGCTCTTGTGTGTCCCATGCAGATAAACTGATCGATAACGCGCGAGGGTCAGCATTGCCTATATCCTCTACCGCCATTCGCACCACTCGTCTGGCTACATAGAGTGGATCACACCCGCCATCGAGCATACGCATACACCAATACAAGGCCGCATCGGGGGATGACCCACGTACCGATTTATGCAACGCCGAGATCTGCTCATAGAAAATATCGCCGCCTTTATCAAAACGTCGAATGTCTCCCCCCAAGACTTCTGCTAGGGTTTCTTGAGTAATGGCGGTATCAGAAAGGTCGCTGGCAATTTCTAGCAGGTTTAATGCTCGACGGGCATCGCCATTCGCCGCCTTAGCTAAGATAGACAACGTATCATCATCGCAGCTCAGATTGCGCTGCCCCAAGCCCTTTTCATTATCAGTGAGCGCACGAGTTAATAAGTGCGAAATATCGCTTTCGTCTAATCGACGTAATACGTATACCCGACATCGAGACAATAATGCATTGTTCAGTTCAAACGAGGGGTTTTCTGTCGTTGCACCAATAAAAGTAATCACACCGCTTTCTACATAAGGTAAAAAAGCATCTTGTTGCGATTTATTGAAACGATGGACCTCATCCACAAATAATAAAGTGCGCCGACCTGAGGTCTGCTGTATTAACTGTGCTTTAGCAACCGCCTCCCTAATATCTTTAACGCCTGCAAGTACTGCAGACAATGAGGTGTATTCTGCATCCACCAAGTGCGCCAACATACGTGCCAATGATGTTTTACCAACACCGGGCGGCCCCCACAATACCATCGAATGCAGCTGACCCTTCTCAATGGCCTCACGCAAAGGCTTGCCCTCAGCCAATAAGTGCTGCTGGCCAATGTAATCAGCTATAGTTTGAGGACGTAAGCGTGCAGCTAAAGGCATCAGCGAGTCTGCTGACGATGGCTCGTGTGTTATGGATGACATTGCCTGATGAGGCTCATTGTCAAAGAGATCACTAGTCATAATACTTTACTGTTGAGCACGGCTGTTTAGCACGAAAAATGGGCGACGACGATTGGCTGGCTCTCATTGAGCTTGAATCACATCAACGCCATCGGGAGGAGTAAAGGTAAATTGCTCATTGGCAATAGCTTGATTATAAACCCCCTGACTGAATGCAAACGTTGTCACCTGCCCTAACGAATCGTGAAGCTGCATGGATGCTAACTGGTCGCCGGTAAATTCGACCAACAACTGAGTAAACAGTGTTTGTGGCTGCTTAGGAAAAAGAGCAAAAACGGTAACAGGGTTATCGCTAAACACCTCGCTATTTGTCTGAGCATCGACATTCAGTTTTTCAACACGATAGGCGTCACTCACTTTATTCACATCGCCGCTCAATAATAATGCCGGTGTTTGAGAAATTTTTTCGTCATATGGCTTTACAGACACTTGTTCCAGATCTGGATCATAGAGCCATATAGTATTGAGATCGGACACCAATAATTGAGGAAAAGGTGCGGTGGTTTCCCAATAAAAATAACCCGGTCTTTTGAGGGAAAAAATACCCTTTGACGCTTGCAATACTTGCTCTTCGTCATCCACCAGCGTTTGCTGAAATTCACCAGAAAAAGTCGTTAACAATGCGAGCTTACTGGTCAGTTCACCCGCGTCATCAGCGTATACCTTGAAACCCAACAAAAGCAAAAAAATAAATAAAGTCAATTGCTTAAAAGACATAATTAAACCACTTTCTATTTTTTTATAATACATTTTTTACCCTGCTTTTTACACCTATAAAACGATCTACATGACCGCCTATATGCCCACCTATGTGAACACGTTAGCTTGGAGGTGGAGGGGCAATGACTTCGCGGCTACCATTATGCCCTGCTTCAGTAATCACTCCGGCGGCTTCCATGGTTTCAATCAATCGAGCAGCACGGTTATATCCAATACGCAACTTACGCTGTACCGAAGAAATGGACGCTTTACGCGTGTGCGTAACAAAGGCAACGGCTTCGTCATAAAGCGCATCGCTTTCATTGTCGCCATCTTCACTTTCTGCCGCCAAGCCGGGAACGGGTATCGAGTTAGCGCTTTCGTCGACAATACCATCAATATAATCAGGCTCTCCTCGACGCTTCCAGTCATTCACCACTTTATGCACTTCATGATCATCAACAAAGGCACCATGCACACGAATAGGCACACTGGTACCCGGTGGTAAATACAGCATATCGCCATGCCCTAGTAGCTGTTCCGCACCACCTTGGTCAAGAATGGTTCGAGAGTCAATTTTCGACGATACTTGGAAAGCAATACGCGTGGGTACATTGGCTTTAATAAGCCCAGTAATCACATCAACCGAGGGGCGTTGAGTCGCTAAGAGTAAATGAATACCGGCTGCCCTCGCCTTTTGGGCAATACGTGCGATTAATTGTTCCACTTTTTTACCCACAATCATCATCATGTCGGCAAATTCATCAATCACTACAACAATGGCTGGTAAAGTATCTAAATCAGGTGCTGTCGGCACTTCTTCACCCGCAATAAACTCTTCTTCTGGTCGCCATAGCGGATCAGGGATGGGCTCTCCGCGTTTATTGGCTTCGTCTACTTTGCGGTTATATCCTGCTAAATTACGTACACCCAGTGCCGCCATCAATTTGTAACGACGCTCCATTTCACCCACACACCAGCGCAGGCCATTTGATGCATCTTTCATATCGGTGACAACGGGGGTCAGCAAGTGAGGAATCCCTTCATATACTGATAATTCAAGCATTTTAGGGTCAACTAAAATCAAACGAACATCCTTCGGCGTCGATTTATAAAGCAAGCTCAGTAGCATCACATTGATACCGACTGATTTACCCGAACCTGTGGTACCCGCCACCAGTAAGTGAGGCATCTTGGCAAGATCAGCAACAATAGGCTCACCGGCAATATCGTTACCTAGTGCCAGAGTCAACGGGGATTTCGAATCATCATAAACCGACGACGATAACACTTGGGTCAAACGCACCATCTCACGGTGTTCATTGGGAATTTCGATGCCCACAACCGATTTACCCGGAATAACCTCAACAACGCGAACACTAACCACCGCCATTGAGCGCGCTAAATCTTTCGCAAGATTAGTGATACGGCTGGCTTTCACACCCGGCGCTGGCTGCAATTCGAATCGTGTAACGACGGGCCCCGGCAGTACAGACACTACCTCTACCGTCACACCGAAATCTTGCAATTTTAACTCTAATAAGCGAGACATCGCTTCTAGTGATTCTTCCGAGAAACCTTTGGCATGCGGCGCATCAGCAGGGTCAAGTAAGTTTAATGGAGGCAGCTCTCCCACAACCGGCGCATCAAACAAGGTAGTTTGCTTTTCTTTTTCTACTCGCGGACTCGGTTTAGGCTTTTCGGCAGGCTTTTCAATAATGGGGGGAATACGCTCTTTCATTTTCATCGCTTGTCGAACCACAGCATCTTGTCGCAATTTCACCGTGGCTTTAACTTGCTGGTCTTCTTGTTTTTTCTTGATATAACGCGCTGACCATTGGCGTACAAATGCAATCGTTTTTTCACTGGCTTGCAGGGTAACGCGACCAATCGCATCCACCAAACGTAACCACGATAATTCGGTATATATCGTCACGCCCAGTAAACCCATTGCCAAGAACAACAACGTAGCGCCAATAAACCCTAGCGCCCCTTCTAAAGCCTCTGCTAAATGAATGCCTAATAAGCCGCCCCCTGAAAAAGGCAGTGCGCTTTCTTGCCCTAAGGTTTGAATCGCAATCAACCCTGTGCCTGATGCAATAACCAAGAGCAAGCCCACAGCACGCAACACAAACAGTAAAGAATCAAACGGCGCGAGTGAATGGCGTTGCTTGAATGAGCACCACAAACGGTAGGCAATCATTAATGGGAAAAGGTAAGCAATATAACCAAAAAAAGAAAAGAAACGATCAGCTAGCCATGCACCTGTTGGCCCAAGGTAATTTTGAGCCACGGTATTGGTGCCCGTACTAGACCAGCCATTAGGATCGGCTGGTGAATAACTAACCAGCGCTAACAGCAAATAAATACATAGAAGTAACCAACCAATTAGCGCGCCCTCTTTTACGATACGTAAAATTAGCCGTTGGGCCGATGATGGATCACTTTTTTTAGCGCTGGCTTTCAAGTTATCTCCCAATTAATAAGGTATTAACATCTCAATAATGTATCGCTATAGAATATAACAACGCGATATGCGACAAAGAGCATCTCGTCTAGGCTACAAGTAAAATACGCTATAAGTCGCTTTGCGGCCATGATATTATGGCGAGCTATTGTAATGGCTACAGTTTTTTTTACTAGCGCAACTTATCCTGTGCAGCCGTGGGCATTGATAAAATAAAGAGTTCCCTGTTACAGGTGTGGTACATCATCACATACAAACATAAAATAAACGCTATCCACCTCTGCTGGTGACAAATACATAAGGTTGACAATGAACGTTAATAAGCACCATCGTTTAATTATTCTAGGTTCAGGCCCTGCGGGCTATACGGCGGCCATTTACGCTGCACGAGCAAATTTAAACCCTGTGGTGATTACGGGTATGCAGCAAGGTGGACAATTGACAACCACTACCGAAGTGGAAAATTGGCCCGGCGGTACTCATGATTTGCAAGGTCCAGATTTAATGGTGCAGATGCAACAACACGCTGAACGCTTTGACACTCAAATTATTTTTGACCATATCAACGAAGTGGATCTTAAGCAGCGCCCTTTTGTACTTAAAGGGAATGACACCTATACCTGCGATGCCTTAATTATTGCCACTGGTGCTTCTGCACAATACCTTGGGCTAGAATCGGAAAAAGCCTTTATGGGCAAAGGTGTAAGTGCCTGCGCCACATGCGATGGTTTCTTTTATCGCGATCAAAAAGTTGCTGTTGTCGGTGGAGGTAACACTGCCGTTGAGGAAGCACTTTATCTCTCTAATATCTGCAAAGAGGTTGTACTTGTTCATCGCCGCGATACGTTACGTGCAGAGAAGATCTTACAAAACAAACTATTTGATAAAGAAAAAAATGGCAACATCACCATTAAATGGAATCAAACCCTCGATGAAGTACTAGGCGATCAATCTGGCGTTACCGGTATGCGTATTAAAAGTATGCTTGATGATTCGCTCACTGAAATCGACCTACAGGGGGTCTTTATCGCCATTGGTCACAAACCCAATACCGATATTTTTAAAGACCAACTAGAAATGAAAGACGGTTACATTGTGATTAATAGCGGGCTAAACGGCAACGCAACCCAAACGAGTATAGAAGGCGTTTACGCTTCTGGTGATGTCGCTGACCATATTTACCGTCAAGCAATTACCTCAGCAGGTTCTGGCTGCATGGCGGCATTAGATGCGGAAAAATACCTCGACCAATAACCTTAGAAGAGACGAGCTGTGGTGCATTCTGAGCTAAATGGTTCGAAGTTGTAGAATGTATCACCGGCAAGAAACGATAAAGAGGCATTTAAGGGACGTAACCTCACTGCTTAAATACCATCCGATTTATTGATTTTTATTCTTCAGCATATAGAAAAAAAATTCTGGGATACCTATCACATACCGCCGAAACAACCGTTTCGGTTCAACACACAAACGATACAACCACTCAAGACCACAACGGCGAAAAACGGCTGGCGCACGCGAAAAACGCCCCGCATAAAAATCAATAATAGCACCGCCACAAATAATGAGCGTGGGCGTCGTTAGCGTTTGCATTAATTGCCGACTCACTCTTTCTTGCTTTGGCATCCCCATCGCCAACACTATGACCAAAAAATCATTACTTTCTACACACTGCTCTGCGCACTCTTTAGCTTGTCGAATATATACATCATCACTCTCAAAACCATTGAGCAATATACACTCACGCTCACCTAATAAAGAAGCAGAACCTGTCGATAGCCAAGGCTCTTCTGTACCAAAAACACAAGTACAACAATCACTTTTTACACGATAAATTTGGCTCAATAAAGCTGGAATAAAATCTGTTCCATTTAAATTGGCACCCGGATCACAATCATTATATTGACAAGCGAGCTTTATACCTGCCCCATCACGCAACCGATAAGTCAAATGGCTAAAATCGACCTGAACCTGACTGTCGCGATGCATAATGTTATAGGCGTGTTGATTAACAAAACCCACAGACGTGGGCTGGGTGACTTGGCTCAATGAATCAACAAACGGGCTCACACCGTCACTTGGCAACAAGGTTAACGAACGGATAATCGAATCTTTGACAGATGAATTATCAATGAATTGTCTATCAATATCTGGCGTCACTATATCTCCATTAACCTCGTCTCGTCATACCAAGTTTGACCTACCATACAATCACAACCTGAAGCCAGCAGATTCCGGATAAGCAAAAAACGCTTTCCAGAATGACGGGATCTTATTTTAGTTTTCATGCCGCTCCTTACCAGGAGACCATTTGCCATGAGATTACTTACTCATTGTTAGTGTGAAATATCATCAACTTTTATAACATTAACCGTACAATAATACCTGAAGTATACGGAGGCTCAAACCTACGAAACAGCAATAAATAAGTGCCTGTAAAAACAAAAAAGCGAATACGCTGAACAACGTATCCGCTTTAATAATGGTTATTCACCAACCGTACTTCTTATTGAGTGGTTCTTATTTAGCGCTTCTTATTTAGTGACAGTCCATAGGGCATGAACCATACCCGGGAAGAACATCAACAAACATAAGATAATATTGATCAAGAGATCTTTACCTACGCCTGATTTTAAGAAAACAGCCACGGGTGGCAAGAAGATAGCTAAGATAATTAAAACGATTTTATTCATACAATTCCCCGTAAATAGGTCTTATAACAAGATAGTTTTTATTGTTTTTTGCAATTACAACCCTGTTAGTTTATCAAGCATGAAGAATTTTGTAACGGCTTTTTATAGCAGACTTTATTCTCGTACTTTATTGCGTAAATAAATCACCCCAACAACGAATAAAGCCAGCAGCTCAAAGCCTAACTCCGGCCACATCGTCGGTTGATCAACGCCATCAAGCCATAAACCTAATGCGCGAGGTAACGCAAAACTAGCAAGAATCACCCATAGGGAAAGTAATATAGGACGTTGATCGCTACAGTGATAACCAAAATACATCAACAAACCACCAACCCCCATACAAAAGCCCGCTAGTACCCGGATAGTCGTTTTTGCCGCTAGTTGCTGATACTCAAACCCGTAGTAAGCTGCGACCGCGTCGGGGTAAAAACAGCCAATACATCCACAGGCGAGTAAAATAAGGCCGCCAATAATATTGGTGGATCGTGTCAGTTGCATTATGATTACCTCCTAGTACAGCCACTTTAACGGCTAAATGTTTTACTTAGTGAATACAATGTATGCTTCAACTCACATGGCTTGACCCTAACACGCCTAAATTTCCAAATACACAAACGGCATTAGCAGAACCCAATGGCTTATTAGCCGCTGGCGGGCAATTATCACCCGAATGGTTACTAAAAGCTTATTCGCAAGGCATTTTCCCTTGGTTCAACGAAGGCGAGCCTATTCTTTGGTGGTCCCCTTCACCACGTACTTTTTTGTTTATTGATCAACTGCATATCAGCCGAAGCCTACAAAAAGCCATCCGTAAAAGCACGTTTACCATTAGCTTCGACCGAGCTTTCGAGGAGGTCATGCTAGCTTGCTCAGAGCCCAGAGGAGAAGAGCCCGGCACGTGGATTAGTGAAGAAATGATTGAGGCTTATACACACTTACACCAACTAGGGCATGCACACTCTATTGAGGTATGGGAAGATAACACCTTGGTGGGAGGCCTCTACGGCATTGCGCAAGGCCGTATGTTTTTTGGTGAATCGATGTTCAGCCGCCGAAGTAACAGTTCAAAAATTGCTCTATTTCATCTGGTAGAACAATTGAAACAATGGCACTATGTGGGTATTGATTGTCAGGTGCACAATAATCATCTTGCATCCTTAGGTGCGAAAGAAATCTCTCGTCAAGCGTTTGAAATGCTGATTAAACAGCATGTAACCGGAGTCAACTGTCACTGGGGCATCGAATAAGTGTCTCCCATGGCTCAAGATAATTAAGCAGTAATTGTGTCCAGAGGTAAAATACCGGAATGACCAAACGAGAAGATACCATTGAAGCGATTGAAGAGGTCTCCGACTTAGAATCGTTACAGTTTTTCCAAACACAGCCTCATAGCTGTAGCTACCTCGATGATGAAATGGCATCCACTGTATTTCTTAATCCCAAACAGCACATTAACCGCTCGCTCTATTCACAACTTTCTGAATATGGCTTTCGACGCAGCGGTACACATATCTACAAACCCTTGTGCGAACACTGTAATGCTTGTATACCCATGCGCATTCCCGTGGCACTTTTCAAGCAAAGCCGCAGCCAAAAGCGTATATGGAAACGCAACCAAGATCTTAGCATCACCCAAGTAGACAGCATTGATACAGCAGAGCATTACGCGCTTTACGAAAAATATATTTCTTTGCGACACAAAGATGGTGATATGTACCCACCTTCTGAGTCACAATTTCAGAGTTTTCTAGGCTCACCTTGGCCTTGCGTTAGCTATTATGAGTTTCGTAATAAGGGAGCGTTGGTAGCGACGGCTGTGGCCGATATTATGGACAATGGCCTATCGGCTGTTTATACCTATTATAATCCCGCAGAAGACAAACGTAGCTTGGGCAGTTTCGCGATCTTATACTTAGTCGAAGAAGCCAAGCAACGTCAATTACCTAGTGTCTACCTAGGGTACTGGATAAAAAATTCCAATAAAATGAATTATAAATCAACCTATCGCCCGCTCGAAATTCAGTCAGGCAATCGTTGGGTACAGGTAAACTAATACCTAAAACAACAACCTTCGAGCCTTTATCAACAAACTCTAGCTAATTTCGCCAATACGCTTGGCTATTGATGGATTTTCAGGCAAAATGCAGCGCTTTATGACTACCCCGCTTAGGATACTTTTTTCGAATGGCAAAAGAAGACAACATTGAATTAGAAGGCGAAGTGATCGACACTTTGCCAAACACGACATTCCGCGTTAAGTTAGAAAATGGTCACGTGGTGAATGCTCATATCTCTGGAAAAATGCGCAAAAACTATATTCGCATATTAACGGGCGATAAGGTTAAAGTAGAAATGACACCATACGATTTATCAAAAGGTCGCATTACCTTCCGAGCACGATAAACTTTGTAGACATTTAGCGAGTGTAACCACTAGCGAGTCTGTTAACACCCATAAAAAAAGAGGCATATGCCTCTTTTTTTATGGGTGTTAACTATTCAATCAAACTGTTTCGAGCGCGTTTTCAAACTCAAAATTAATATCATCGTCTTCGACGGTGACGGTGACATCTCCACCATTACTTAACTCTCCAAACAATACCAGTTCTGCCAATGGTTTTTTGAGTTTTTCTTGGATTAGCCGCGCCATTGGACGTGCGCCCATTTTTTCGTCATAACCATTATTGGCTAACCACTCTCTAGCCTCACTGGTGACATTAAGATGCACACGCTTTTCATCCAACTGAGTTTGCAACTGCACAAGAAATTTATCAACCACGGTTTTGACCACATCTTTCGACAGCGCAGAAAACTGAATAACCGAATCTAAGCGATTGCGAAACTCTGGTGTAAACATTTTCTTCAGCGCTTCTTTACCGTCCGAACTATGATCTTGGTGCGTAAAGCCAATAGACGCTCGACTCATTTCTTCTGCACCTGCATTCGTCGTCATAATGAGTACCACATTGCGGAAATCGGCCTTACGCCCGTTGTTATCCGTCAACGTACCATGATCCATTACTTGCAATAAAAGGTTAAACACTTCTGGATGTGCTTTTTCAATTTCATCCAACAATACAATACTGTAAGGATGTTTGGTCACAGCCTCCGTTAATAAGCCACCTTGATCAAAACCAACATAACCGGGAGGTGCGCCAATTAAACGCGATACCGTGTGTCGCTCCATGTATTCGGACATATCAAAGCGGATCAACTCGACACCCATGGCATCAGATAGCTGACGACACAACTCTGTTTTACCCACACCTGTTGGCCCAGAAAATAAGAATGAACCAATGGGCTTTTCTTCGGCACCCAAACCTGCACGCGACAACTTAATCGATGTCGTCAGCGCATCAATACCTTCATCTTGACCAAACACGGTCATTTTGAGTGTACTGTCTAGTTTACGTAATTGGTCCTTATCACTACTGGAAATCGTTTTAGCAGGAATACGCGCAATTTTTGCAACAATATTTTCAATATCGTGCACACCGAGTTGCTTCTTACGCTTACTGGTAGGCTGTAATTGTTGGAAAGCACCGGCTTCATCAATCACATCAATAGCTTTGTCTGGCATAAAGCGATCATTAATATAGCGACTGGATAATTCAGCCGCAGAACGCAATGCGGTGTCGGTATATTTTACGTGATGATGCTCTTCAAAGCGCGACTTCAGCCCTTTAAGAATTTTGTAGGTATCATCAACCGATGGCTCGTTAACATCCACTTTTTGAAAACGACGAGATAATGCGCGGTCTTTATCAAAAATTCCACGGTACTCCTGGAAAGTGGTTGAACCTACACAACGCATTTCGCCAGAAGATAATAATGGCTTCAATAAATTCGACGCATCCATCACACCACCCGACGTGGCGCCTGCACCAATAATGGTGTGAATCTCATCAATAAATAAAATCGAATCTTTACGTTTTTTCAGTTCAGCCAACAACGCTTTTAAACGTTTTTCAAAATCCCCACGATACTTAGTACCCGCTAATAATGCCCCCATATCTAAGGAGTAAACCACACTATTTTCTAATACTTCAGGCACCTTGCCATCAACTATTTGCTTAGCGAGACCTTCAGCAATCGCTGTTTTACCAACACCGGATTCTCCGACTAACAATGGATTGTTTTTGCGTCGACGGGATAATATCTGCCCGACACGCTCGACTTCACTATCGCGACCAATAAGAGGATCAATTTTTCCTTCTAGTGCTAATTCATTAAGGTTGGTCGCATAACTCTCTAAAGGGTTAGTGCCACTGGCATTACCATTTTCAGCATTTTCTGCTGCATTAGTTTGGTCGCTTTCATCACTCGGACTCACCCCATCATCGCCAACTTTAGAAATACCATGCGTAATATAATTAACAATATCGATGCGCGCGATACTTTGTACTTTTAAGAAGTAGACCGCTTGGCTTTCCTGCTCACTAAACAGCGCTACCAATACATTGGCGCCCGATACTTCCTGCTTACCCGACGACTGAACATGAAAGACTGCACGCTGCAAAACACGCTGAAACCCTAAGGTTGGCTGTGTTTCCCGTTCACTATCACTCACGTCGAATAGCGGTGTTGTAGTATCAACAAATTCAATTAACTCTTTGCGCAATTCATCGACTTTTGAGCCGCAGGCGATAAGCACGGAAGAGGCTGAATCATTGTCTAATAAGGCAAGTAATAAATGTTCAACGGTCATAAACTCATGACGTTTTGATCTTGCATGAGTAAAGGCATCGTTTAGCGTTTGCTCTAACTCTTTACTTAACATAATACATCCTCAACATTTACTAAAAATTTTATTCATCTTCCATCGCATCTATTTCACACAATAGTGGATGCTCATTGTCTTTGGCACACTGATTAACTTGTGCGGCCTTTGTCTCTGCTATGTCTTTAGTATAGACGCCACAGACAGCTTTTCCTTCTGTATGCACTTGCAACATAACTTTTGTTGCTTGCTCTCTACCCATGCTAAAAAAGCTCTCTAATGCATACACAACAAACTCCATCGGCGTGTAATCATCATTTAACATAAGCACTTTATACATGGGGGGCTTTTTAATAACAGGTTCCGCTTCTTGTACCTGTAGGCTATCCCCATAATCATGTTGATGAATATCATCATCTTTACTTAATCTTAGTTGATGATTGGAAATTGCACCTAGATTTAATTGTGATAAGAACATTTTTTTAGGATCTGCTGGAAAGTTGTCATTGTGGCTATACGCGACTCTATGACGTTACGGATGAACAAAAGTTTGACATTCCGAACCGGTTTGCGTATAAATTAGGCGTTAGGCTGTTTTTTGAACAGCTTAACCGTAAAAACGGTCAATAATAATAACACGTAAACGCTTGTTCTAATCGGTAGTTTGCTACTCGATTAGCTAGCAGAACAAGAAGGAAGTAACCATGGCTACGGGTACAGTTAAGTGGTTCAACAATGCAAAAGGCTACGGATTCATCCTACCGGATGACGGTGGCGAAGACCTATTTGCTCATTACAGCTCTATTGAAATGGATGGGTATAAAACGCTTAAGGCAGGACAAGCTGTCTCTTTTGATACCATTGGCGGCGATAAAGGGCTACACGCGACTAATATCACTGCTAACGATATGGCAACGAGTGATGATAGCAACGCGAGTGACTCTGCAGATACAGTAAGCTCTGATCTTGATCACTTAGAAACAGCTGAATAAACACTCAACCCGCCTCTCTAAAGAAGGACTCTATTCAGGCCACTTTTTTCGAATGACGTATTCGAGGCTATTTCTCGCCTCCTACTAAGCACAACGTTTACACTATTCACACAAAGCTCTCTCACCGTCGTCTCTATAGTAAAAAACCGCAACCACGGATATTCAACAGAACATGCATGATTACGGTTTTTAAACAGGCCACTTATCGCGTTTAAACAGTTAGAGATCGCGACTAAGTATAAACAGCTTACAATGCATCCACGATAGCATTCAGTGCTTCGCTTGGGCGCATCGCTTTTACCATTAGCTCGACGTTAGGTTGGTAGTAACCACCAATATCAACCGGAGCACCTTGAGCATTATTCAATTGCTCAACAATAAGTGATTCATTGTCAGCTAACTGCTGAGCCACTGGAGTGAAGTATTCTTTCAACTCAGCATCATCTGTTTGTTCTGCTAGTGCCTGCGCCCAGAAAAGCGCTAAATAAAAATGGCTCCCCCGATTATCTAATTGGCCTACTTTCCGCGATGGCGATTTATCTTCCAATAAAAATTTACCAGTAGCCGCATCCAACATTTGCCCTAGCACTTTTGCTTTTTCATTACCAAACACATTATCAACATGCTCTAGAGAGACCGATAACGCTAAAAACTCACCTAAAGAGTCCCACCGTAAATGCCCTTCTTCTACAAACTGCTGAACATGCTTTGGCGCTGATCCACCCGCACCGGTTTCAAACAGACCACCACCATTCATTAAAGGAACGATCGAGAGCATTTTGGCACTAGTACCCACTTCTAAAATAGGAAATAAATCCGTCAAATAATCTCTAAGTACATTCCCGGTCACAGAGATTGTATCTTTTCCTTTCCGGAGACGTTCCAGTGAAAATAGCGTGGCTTCTACTGGCGCTAAAATACGAATATCTAAACCATCGGTGTCATGATCTTGTAGGTACGCTTCGACTTTCTTAATAAGCTGTGCGTCATGTGCACGCTCGCTATTGAGCCAAAATATAGCCGGGTTATTTGTTGCGCGTGCGCGGTTTACCGCGAGTTTTACCCAATCTTGAATCGGCGCATCTTTTACTTGGCACATGCGCCAAATATCGCCCTCGGCAACACCGTGTTGCATAAGCACATCACCTTCCTGACTTACAACACGTACCGTCCCGTTAGCAGTCATTTGAAATGTCTTATCATGCGATCCATATTCTTCTGCTTTTTGCGCCATTAAACCAACATTAGACACACTACCCATCGTAGTCGGATCAAAGGCGCCATGCTTTTTACAATCATCGATCGTCGCTTGATAAACACCTGCATAACAACGATCAGGAATAACCGCCTTAGTATCTTTTAACTGGCCGTCGGCTCCCCACATACGACCAGACGAGCGAATCGCTGCAGGCATTGATGCATCAATAATCACATCACTCGGTACATGTAAGTTAGTAATTCCCTTATCAGAATTGACCATTGCCAGCTCTGGTCGAACGGCATAACAATCATTAATTGCCCGCTCTATCTCTTCACGTTGCACATCGGGTAATTGTGCGATCTTCGCGTAAACATCACCCAAACCGTTATTAGTATCAACACCTAATTCATCAAAAGTCGAACCGTATTTATCAAATACTTCTTTAAAATAAACCTTCACTGCCAAACCAAACATAATCGGGTCAGACACTTTCATCATCGTGGCTTTTAGGTGTAACGATAGTAAAACACCCTCTTCTTTTGCTTCATCAATGGCTTTTGCTAAAAATGTTTTTAAGGCTGACTGACTCATCACTGCAGAATCAATAATTTCACCCGCTAATACCGGCACACTCTCTTTTAGTACGGTTACGACGCCATTATTATCCACATGCTCAATTTTCACACTGCCTGGCGCAACCATCGTTGTTGATTGCTCGCTGCCAAAAAAGTCACCGCTGCTCATGCTAGCGACATGGGTTTTAGAATCAGCAGCCCATGCTCCCATAGAATGAGGGTTATTACGTGCATACTCTTTGACTGATGCAGGCGCTCGTCGATCCGAATTACCCTCGCGCAATACTGGGTTAACCGCGCTGCCTTTTACCTTATCGTAACAAGCTTTAATCTCTTGCTCACTGTCATTCTCGGGCTCTTCAGGATACTCCGGTAATGCATAACCTTGTGCTTGTAGCTCTTTAATAGCTGCTTTAAGTTGCGGAACAGAAGCACTGACATTGGGTAATTTAATGATATTCGCTTCTGGTGTTTTGGCTAAATCACCCAATTCTGATAAGGCATCCGCAACTACTTGATTACTCTCTAAGTGCTCAGAAAAAACCGCTAGAATTCGCGCAGCTAATGAAATATCTCGAGTTTCAACATCGACACCAGCCACCTTAGTGTAGGCTTTAACAATGGGCAGCAACGAATAAGTCGCTAAGGCTGGCGCTTCGTCGGTATGCGTATAAATAATGGTGGGGCGTTGAGTAGACATTAAATGATCCTCTATTCCTATTGAGTCTATGGTTAACCGCCAAACGGCCAGTCAGAGATTGGGTTTCTATGTCACATGGAGAATGAGATGCCTGCGTACTTGCGAATAACGCATTAGCCATGTGAACGATGATTCACTGGCAGACACCACGCTGTAAGATAGTGTAGTCGATTTACGCTATTTGTGCGGTATCTGTACACAAGATACTAATTGAATAAGTAACTCGGCTACAAACAATTACAAGCACTAAGGGCGACTATTTTTCAGGATCGCGATACTAGCACAGACGGCTATTTAAAAGAGTGATAGCATACATACATCGTTTGAATAACCCGTAAAATATCAATCATTCACCCATGCCAACACTTATCCTGTTTAACAAACCCTATCGCGTGCTTTCGCAATTTTCTTTAGAGAAGCCCCAAAAGGAAACCCAAGAAAAACCTCAAAAACACACATCCACTAGTGAAAATTCATCCAAAAGCCAGACGGTAAAAGAAACATTGGCGCTCTATATCGACAAAAAAGGCGTTTATCCTGCCGGTAGACTCGATTACGACTCAGAAGGTCTACTATTACTCACCGATGATGGCGCACTACAACACCACCTCTCCCATCCAAAACATAAACAGGCAAAAACCTATTGGGTGCAAGTCGAAGGTGAAGAAGATCTAAACGCTATCGAGCAATTGCGCCAAGGCGTTACTTTAAACGATGGGCCTACGCTGCCTGCCATTGTCGACACCATACCAGCACCCGAGCTATGGTCGCGCACGCCACCGGTGAGGTTTCGTCAAGCCATTCCTACTCACTGGTTATCGATAACAATTACCGAAGGTCGCAATCGCCAAATCAGAAGAATGACAGCCGCCGTAGGCTTACCGACATTACGGCTAATTAGACATAGCGTTGGTAATTGGAGCCTCGAAGGGCTACAACCGGGAGAACATAAAATAGTCACGGTAGCGCCACCCCCGAAGAAACATATGGCTGCAAAAAAACCATCGAAAAATAAGCCGAAAAATAGCCGCCACCGCCATTCAAGTCATAGCCCAAATAGTCCAATCTCGCGTAAAAAAGGAATGACCAAACAACAAAGGAAAAAGCATGAACGATAGATGGAAACCTAACGTTACAGTGGCAACCGTCGTTGAGCGTATCAATACTCTCGGTGACAAAGAATACCTACTGGTACATGAAATTCGCGACGGCCAAGCAGTCTACAACCAGCCCGCAGGACATCTTGATGAAGGGGAAAGTTTAGCCAGCGCAGCAATAAGAGAAACGAGAGAAGAAACCGGTTGGGAGGTAAAACTAACACATATCGTCGGCATCTACCGCTTTATTGGCAATAATGGCATCACCTATTTACGACATGTCTTTGCAGCGACACCGATTAAACATCACCCTGCGCAACCACTCGACAAAGGCATTATAGATGCCGTATGGATGACATACGAAACCATCATGACACAAACCAATGCCATGCGCAGCAATATGGTGAAGAGTGCGCTGGATGACTATCTACTTGGAAAAAGGTACGCGCTAGAGATTTATCAGTAAATAAACGGTTGTTACTATCACTATCACCGCGAGCGGTAATGGTAATATGTAATACCCCCTCCAGCCGATAAGGTGCTGCCTGGTACGTTGCGCTGCTCGGTGTTTTGCGGGTTTAGCTACGACTGCTGCCTAAGCTAATGGATACATTAAAGCCGGTGCTTTGGGCATTACCGTCGGTACCTTCAGCGGTGCTTTTGCCTAGAGGGCTGTCAAAATCTTTTTGTAGATTGGCGAGGTCAAAGCCTCCTATAAGCGCTTTTGGCCTTTTAGGTTTTGCGCTCAATACACTTGGTTATGGTTGCCTACATCAACCAAAATAATATCACCGTCTCGTATAATAAACTCCAGCACAATGCGGTAACTCATATTGATAGAGACCGATGACAAGCCCTCTAGTCGCCCGTGTAAACCATGTAATCTCAGTGACGGATGTTGAGGATTAATCTCTAGCAACTCTAAGGTTTTTTGATATTGGTTCTGTATTTCCGGGTGCTTTTTTAGGAACTTCTTTGCTCGCCTAACATAGCTATCAGGGTACAGTATCCTATAAGTCATCCATCACCTGCTTCATATGCTCACTAACCGTACTGATTTGATAATTCTCTGTTTCGAGATCAGTCTTGGCTTCTTGAACCGCTATTTCTAACTCGTATTCTCTCAACTTGGCATATTTTTCCAAATCCATTACGACATATTTATCTTGTCCTCTCACGGAGATAATGACCTCTTCATTAATGGCTAAGTGAGCCTCAACCGCCGACACTCCTTTAGTCTTAAGCTCATTTGCAGTCAGACTATTCATTATGCACCTCACCCACAACAGTATTGTTAGTAATACTATATATCGTACTATAAATAACGTTGCCGTACTACGTTGTTTTACGGATCTTCGCAATATGCGCCAGTGTATGTACATCCTTTAACGGCTAATACTTACTTGAGCATATACTCCTGCAGTCTTTAATTTGGCATCCCCTAATATCCACTTAATGTGGTTACGAATCCAGTTCCAGTGATTGCAGCTCCATCCTCTTTTAGTTGCTGTATGTAGTAAGCAAACAATTCCCTATAAATAACGACGTCATTCTTTCTAGGGTTATAGAATCAAGCTCTTAAGAGAAAGCGCCTATTCTAGAAATACAATAGCCTGCCTTTTTACCCCGTTCGCCTACCTTTTATCTAGGCGAATGTATAAGGTAAAACGGGGCAGTGAAGGATTTTTATTGATGGTACTTTTTGCCAGCAATAAAAATACGAGACTGGGCAAGGTGCGCGCCAGGGACTGGCTAAAGAGGCTGCGCGTTTAGTGACTGGAAGTTTTTGGCGTGATGGTTGCGGATTTTTTGCAACCAGCATGACAACAACTGGAAGGAACGGACCGCAACCTTTTAGCTCACTCTTACGTAGTGATGAACAATCAGCCCTGTACATTGGTAGCTTGGCATTTGGCTTGCTGCTTTTGACGTGCAGGATGCACTAATGCTGGGGAACACAAGGATGTGTGGGAGCAGTAATTGCAAGACACAGACAAGCGGAGGAAGAAGCCTACAGCCTCCGATGAACGTTTTTGATCTTTTTACCAATCAATACTGTCTATATCTCTCGATGACGATAACACTCTCACCACTTCAAGATCATTGTCTTTTATACGGTAATACAAGATGTATTTACCTACGGGATAGCTTCTTAATTCTTTAATCAATTCAGGCCGCTCAACACCCATTTTCGGCATTTCCGTTAGCTTAATCATCGCCTCGTTCAAGCGGTCTAACAATCTATCAGCATTCACGGGCTGGTCTTCAGCAATGTACAGCCAGATATCAATCAAGTCTTCTTCTGAAGTAGGCGATTTAATGATATTAAGCATTAAGATAGCTTTCCTTGTCGAGCACGTGCTTTAGCTTTGATCGCATCCATATCTAATGGGCTGCCTACACCATTATCGAGTTCATCAATGCCATGTTGCAGGTCATTTCTCAACGCAGCTAATTTCATTGCTTTCAGTGCGTCTCGTTCCTCTAATAATCGTAACGCTTCGCGCATAACCTCACTGACCGAGTTATACATCCCTGCTGAGACCTTTTCTTTGACATAATTTTCTAACTGTGGGGTTAAAGAAACATTCATAATAAACACCTATTCTATTTGTCGTGCGCACGACAATAATAACAAGCTTTAGCAATTATTGCTATCGTTGGATTTAGTAATCTTTGCAGGATGCGCGAGTGTCTGAATATCCTTTAACTGCTTAATACTCACTTGCTTATAAATCCCTGTAGTCTCTAATTTCGCATAACCTAGCAGGCTTGAATATATCTCACATCTTCACCGCCTTCTAACATTAACGTAACGCAAGTGTACGGAACAGGTGACATGAACCTTTCTTGCCTGTATCGGCTTCGTTAACATAATCCTTCACCAGCTTAGTCATGGCATTCGCGCTAAACACTTCTCCCATCTTAGTCACGAACAGATAAGCATCATCACGGCCTAGCGTAATCCTATCGGTGTACTGGTATCGAGTAGGTTGAGTATGGTTTCTGCTTCCTCTTCACTTAATACGGCTTTAGATGGCCACTTCTCGACTCTCAGCATCTCAAGATCACTAGCAGGGTTGTAGAGTAGATGATTGTTTCTTGCTAACCATTTAAACAAAGCTCTAATCAGCACAACACGATTGTTTTGGCTTAACACCGTGAGTGGCTCACGATTTTTGAGTGCCTGAGTCCCTATTTACTCTTTTTAATCAACATTGGCTACGTCAACAAGTGGAACAGGTGATAGCAGAATTGGTTGATACTAAAGTGACGATTAAAACGTAAACTGTAGGTAGTAAAAAGCCTAGTCATTATCCACGACTAGGCTTTACTCACAGATCAAATAACCTGAGCTGTCCTTGGCGAATGGTTGATATAAAAGCACCCACTAATCGTCAAAAACAACCTTGTCAGATCCATTATTGAGCTGTACGATGCCGCGCCATGAAAGTTACCATCCTATTCATTTGGCATCTGATCGCCGCTTTTGCCAAACTGTGTAGACTTGGTGGCTATCGTAAGCTTGTTGCTGAGAATGCTGCATTGAGACACCAACTGCTAATCGTTAGCCGTTCACAAAAGCGTGCACCTAAACTTACAAGCGCGGATCGATTTCTATTTGGCTTATGCTCACTTTGGACGACAAAGAATCAGCAGACAAAAATCGCCATTATCATCAAGCCTTCTACCTTACTCAGGTTCCATAAGGCTTTGGTCAACAAAAAATACTCCTCACTGTTTTCATCGGCGCATAAACGAAAGCCCGGGCCTAAAGGACCATCACAAGAACTGATCAATGCCATTTTAGAAATGAAGCATCGTAACCCTCGATTCGGTTATCCAAGAATAGCTCAACAACTGAATGTAGCCTTTGGCCTTGATATTGATAAAGACGTGGTTCGTCGAGTACTGGAAAAACATGATAAACCTACATCGGATAACGATGGCCCATCTTGGCTAACGTTTCTAGGCCATGCAAAAGACAGTTTGTGGAGCGTCGACTTTTTTCGCTGTGAATCGGCCAGTTTAAAAAGTCATTGGGTCATGCTTGTGATGGATCAATTCACGCGCAGAATTGTTGGTTTTGCCGTTAATCCCGGCGATTTAAATGGCATCGCTATCTGTCGTATGTTTAACGATATTAAATCCAAACAGACCCTACCTAAACACCTTAGTTCCGATAACGACCCTCTATTTAAGTCTCATCGTTGGAAAGCCAATCTCCGCATGCTAGAAATTGAAGAAATAAAAACCGTACCTTACACGCCAATATCACACCCCTTTGTTGAACGGCTCATTGGTACCGTTCGTCGTGAGCTACTCGACCAAACACTATTTTGGAATTCAGTCGATTTAGAGCGAAAGCTTTCTAATTTTAAGGATTATTATAATCAGCATCGAACGCATTCTGGGCGAAATGGAAAAACACCAATTGAACGCGAATTTAAAACGCTAAATTTCAACAGTTTTGGTTGGAAAAATTACTGTCGCGGTCTGTTTTCACTGCCTTTTTTAGGCTGAATTAGGATTTCGCCATGGACAAGTAGTTCACAGGTCTCATTTTGTCAATTTAATGGCTTTTTTATTTATTTTCTGTGACAACCGTCTCAAAGCACTATAAATTTGACGCGCAACATGTTGTTTTTAGTGACAAAAAATTCCCAGCAACAAAAATACATTAGTCCAGCAAACCACAATAAAAAGCGTTAAAATGCGCACCCTGTTTTTAATTACCCATTTCGGTATTGTTTTTATGGCTGCTTCTACCTCTTCTACTACCCCCGAAAACACACGTGTCATGGTTGGCATGTCTGGCGGTGTTGATTCTTCTGTTACAGCTCTGTTACTACAACAACAGGGCTATCAGGTGGAAGGGCTGTTTATGAAGAACTGGGATGAGGATGATGGTACTGAGTACTGTTCTGCCAAAGCTGATTTGGCCGATGCCCAACGTGTCTGTGATACGTTAGGTATTAAATTACATACGGCTAACTTTGCGGCTGAGTATTGGGATAATGTCTTTGAATATTTTTTAGCCGAATACAAAGCCGGCCGCACGCCTAATCCTGATATTTTATGTAATCGAGAAATTAAATTTAAAGTGTTTTTAGACTACGCCAAGGTATTGGGCGCCGATATGATCGCCACTGGGCATTATGTTCGCCGCGACGACAGTACTGGCGATACGCAACTGATGAAGGGTTGCGATAACAATAAAGACCAAAGTTATTTTTTACACGCCGTGGGCAGCGAGCAATTAGCAAAAACGCTGTTTCCTGTCGGTGAACTCGAAAAACCGGTAGTCCGTCAACTAGCCGAGCAGCATGGTCTTATTACTCACAACAAAAAAGACAGTACAGGCATTTGCTTTATTGGCGAGCGCCGCTTTAAAGACTTTTTAGAACAATACTTACCCGCACAAGAAGGCGACATTGTAACTGATAAGGGGCAAGTTATTGGACGACACTCGGGGCTGATGTATCACACGATGGGGCAGCGCCAAGGCTTGGGGATTGGCGGCGTAAAAAACGCACCCGATGCACCATGGTATGTGGTCGATAAGGATTTGGAAAACAATCAGCTTGTCGTCGTTCAAGGCGATAAGCACCCTCGCCTTTATCATCAACACTTAACGGCAAGTGGCATGCACTGGATTAATCCGCCTTCGTTAAATACTAACAACGTGAATGCCAATCAAACACTACGCTGTATGGCAAAAATTCGCTATCGCCAAGCAGATCAAACCTGCCATGTTCAACTCAATAGCGAAGGAAATATCAGTGTTAGCTTTGATGAGCCTCAACGTGCTGTAACGCCAGGGCAATCGATTGTTCTCTATGACGGCGAGCAATGTCTGGGTGGCGCGGTGATTGAGAGTCGCTGTAATTAAAGGCCGCTCTTGATAAGTTGTTATATCGCCACCAGTAATATATCTAATAGGCCATGGATGACTAAGCCATACCATCACTGTCCGGTTAACGTAAAGCCAATTAACCACAGGCACTATGGATCATCACCAAAGAGCATTATTAGTTATTAGCGGCATTAAAATAGAAAAGAAGCACGTCATTCCGAAAAGCGTTTTTTGCTTATTCGGAATCCACTGGTTTCAGCGATTGGCTGGATACCGGGTCAAGCCCGGCATGACGAAATGAAATTAACCGGACAGTAATAGAATCAAACCCAGCATGACGAAATGAAGTTAACCGAACAGTAATAAAGCCATACTCACCTTGAGCAGTTGTTTCGAATAGCTGCCACTTTATCAATCAACAAACATAGTACTGTCATTTTATGTCTATCGATGATTCACCCATTTCAGACCCTAATCCTCGTTTTTCTCCTTGGGAAGAACGCACACTCGCATTAAGTGGTATGTTTCAATCTGCTTTATTGGTGCAACAATTAGCCACTAGCGGCCAATTGAACCAAGGAGACCTAAAAACTGCGGTACATAGTCTGTTTGAACAAAATCCAAAAAATATTAGCGATGTGTATGGCGGTACCGATAAGATTCTGGCCGGTTTAATACAGTTGCGCAACACACTTAAAAAAGTGAATACACCACATGGCAACGATATTGTGCGTTATGTGATGGGCATTGTACATTTACAAAAAAAGCTCATGAAACAAACAACAATGCTAAACACTATCGGACAACGAATAGAGCAAACTCAACGTCAGGCCGAATTGTTTGAGCCCACACATGACAACGTAATAGCCAATCTTGCAGATGTTTATACCAGTACGATTAGCACATTTAGTTTTCGTATTCAGGTCAATGGTGATTACAACTATTTGCAGCAGTCGCGTGTAGCCAATCAAATACGTGTACTGCTATTTGCGGGTATTCGCTCGGCGATTTTATGGCGGCAAGTCGGGGGGTCACGACTGCAAGTCATTTTTAATCGTCAAAAGTTAATTACTAGCGCCGATGCGTTAATAAAATCTGCGAAAGAGCAACAACTTCACCATTAGCAAGCACAATATTGCATCAAAACAACCGGTTAATCATCGCAAGAGAGGCGGTATGGAAAACGAAGAACTCAACTCGACAGACAAAATTAATCGCGAAACAGCGCGCGTATCATGGCAGGAGCTAGAACCGCATTTCGCCAGTGGTAACGTAGTGAGTATTGCTAAGGAATTAGATTTGGTTAACGTCGCTAAAGCCGTTGCCGATGACGATACTGTAACGATCAAGCAATGGATGGAAAACGACCAAGTAAACCCTACGAGTGATCAACAGGCATTGGAATGGCAAAAAAATAATGCCGAATTATGGGCAGTCGTCATTAAGCCACTTATTTTGGTACAACCAGTGTAAGGCAGTGGTTTTAGTCATTCTGTAGGAGAAATAAAAAATCATAACAAAACAGAATACTATTCGGTCAACCATCACTAAAATATATTAACTTCTAAAATAAACTGCACCTTGAAAAAGAGCGGTTTAGACATACATAAATATGCACGTGGTCTGTTACTATTTTCCACTCTACATTTATTGAACATGCTAAATAATAAGGAATAGCCAATGCAACTTGCGCCCTTAAAACAGTGGCTAGAAAGCCAGATTGTTGGTCAAAGCCAACTCATTGACCGCTTACTGATTGCACTATTAGCCGATGGCCATTTATTAGTTGAGGGCGCACCCGGATTAGCAAAAACAAAAGCCATTAAACATTTATCCGAAGGAGTAGAAGCCGACTTTCAGCGTGTACAATTTACGCCTGATCTATTACCGACTGATCTTACCGGCACTGACATTTACAACCCGCAAGAACACAGTTTTAACTTTCAGGCCGGCCCGCTATTCCACAACATTGTATTAGCTGATGAAATTAATCGTGCGCCTGCCAAAGTACAATCTGCACTACTAGAAGCCATGGCAGAGCGACAAATCAGTGTGGGCAATACCACCTACCCTCTGCCCGATGTTTTTTTGGTGATGGCGACGCAAAACCCCATTGAGCAAGAAGGCACATATCCCCTGCCCGAAGCACAACTCGATCGCTTTTTGATGCATGTCACCATTGATTACCCTGATGCCGATGCCGAAGCGGCTATTCTGAAACTTGCGCGCAATGAAGCCAGCCACGCTCAACTAGAACCACCACAAAAAGTGAGCATTAACGCGTTATTAGATGCACGTCAGCAGGTGTTAGCCGTACATACTGCCGAAAGTATTGATCAATATATTGTTCAATTAACGATGGCAACTCGGCAAGCAAGCACCGTCGATGCCGATCTTGGACGCTGGATTGAATGCGGTGTTAGTCCACGTGCAACCATTGCCCTAGATCGCTGCGCCAAAGCGCATGCGTGGCTTAATGATCGAGACTACGTTACCCCGGATGATATTCACAACGTGATTTATGATGTCTTCCGCCACCGTCTTTTATTGAGTTTTGAAGCAGAGGCTCAAGGAGTTACCGCTGATCAGGTGATTACCCGCTTATTACAACGAGTTGCTGTCGTGTAACCACTAGATTGGTTTAAGCTAATGTTAACCGTATCCGATACTGAAAATACCAACTCTGGCGCTTATGTATCACTGGAAGCGTTGCAGCAACTGCGCTACACCGCTAAGCAATGTTTGATGCGTACAGGAAAGTCTTTTGCGATTCGTGGTGGGTCTCACCAAAGCCGGATGGTGAACCGAGGCATGGAGTTTGAAGATGTTCGCCCCTACCAAGCCGGTGACGATATACGCGCGATTGATTGGCGCGTTACCGCACGGACACAAGTGACCCATAGTAAACGCTACTCGGAAGAAAAAGAAAAACCCATTATCACGGTCGTCGATCAGCGCAGAAGCAGTTTTTTTGGTAGCCAGCCGTGCTTTAAGTCGGTGTATAGCTGCCAGTTAGCCGCTATTATTAATTGGGCGACCGTCGCCAGCGGCGATCGTAGTGGCGGTGTGGTATTAGGCTGCGACGGTATTCACGACACACGCCCTGCCCGTAGCCATAAAACAGTGAATCGCTGGTTACAGCAATTAACAACAGCGAATCATAAATTATCAGCCACCGTGAGGGATACACAGACATTAGGTGATGGGCTACAGCATGTAATGCGTACCACACATACAGGCACCGAGATTATTTTGTTCAGTGATTGCTACGATCTTAGCGAGCAATGTGAACAACACTTATTTTACCTCTCTCGACGCCACCGTATGAGTATTGTGTGGATTGTTGATCAATTAGAAATGGCTTTACCGACAATGGCAACAGCGTCGATCAGTAACGGACAGGCAGTACAATCACTGCCTGTTAGTGCTGCTATTAGAGAACAGTTTGCCCAACAATACCAACAAAAATACGATGCATTACAAGCACTATGCCAGCGCTTAGGCATTCGTTTTATTCAAGCTCCCGTGCAAACAGCTCCCGCCGATATTGCTCAAGCGCTTATTCATCGCACATCCACAAGCACCGGGGTAATGTGATGCCACCACTGATATTACACAAACGACATATCAGTCGACTTATTACAAAGACGCTATTAACCGCCTTATGGCTAGTACCCGCATCTGTTATCGCTAATCCACTGCCTCTTGCGGATATTCATACCCCCGAACATGTAAGTGCTTGGCCGCCAGCAATAGGTTGGTGGTTGCTACTAGCTCTATTAATAACGCTGCTTATTGCCACCATAATTGGAGTGAAACGCTACCAAAAAAAGTGGGGATATCGACGCGCTGCATTGGCTCTGCTCAACACACATTACCAACAGTGGCAAAAGGCCACGCAAACCTCACAAGAAAACAATGAAGATATAAACCACACCTGCGCTACTGCACTTAACGAAATACTTAAGCGCACAGTACGTACCGCCTATGGTAGTGATAAAGCCGCTTTATATGGCGATGCATGGGTGTCGTTTCTTAACCAGCAAACACAAAAAGACTACATACAAGGGGATATTGCGGTTTGGATCAAGGAACAACAATACCGACCTCAACCAACGACAACAGCAGACAATCATACAATTAACATACCCGATTTTTATAAGGCCTGTGCGTGCTGGGTAAAACATCACAACTCATCAACACCTTTAGCAAAAGGAGAAGGTTAGATGTTGGCGCTAGCGGCTCCTTGGGTCTTATTTTTATTGCCTCTACCGTGGATCGTCTTTCGTTGGATAAAGCCGAGTCAATCGCAATCATCGAATAATAATACAGCGATTGTTGTTCCCTTTTTTACGCAGCTCGCTCACGCCATGCCTGAAGATAATCAACCGCAACACACCACAAGGTGGCGCACGCTGTGGTTAGTGATGATATGGGTGTTACTAGTACTGGCTGCGGCAAAACCACAGTGGGTCGGTGAGCCTCAAGCACTCCCCACTAGTGGTAGAGACTTATTATTAGCGGTCGATATTTCTGGCAGTATGCAGCAAGAAGATATGCAGCTAAACCATCGCCCTGCAACACGCTTAGCTGCAGTTAAACAGGTAGTGAGTGACTTTATTACGCAACGCCAAGGCGATCGCATGGGTTTGATCCTATTTGGTACTCAAGCTTATTTGCAAACCCCTCTTACCTTCGATACTGCCTCGGTAAATCAGTTTTTACAAGAAGCACAACTGGGTTTTGCCGGAAAAGATACCGCGATTGGTGATGCGATTGGCTTAGCAGTTAAACGCTTAAAAGACGGCGAACAAACACGGCAACAGATCAACAGTAAAGTGATTATTTTATTAACCGATGGGGAAAATACTGCCGGTGAAGTAGAGCCTTTGCAAGCGGCTAAACTCGCCGAAAAAATTAACGCAAAAATATATACTGTGGGTATCGGCGCGGATGAAATGATAGTGCGCGGTTTTTTTGGCAATCGTCGCGTGAACCCATCAGCCTCTCTAGACGAAGAAACCCTCACTCGTATTGCCGAAACAACGGGTGGTCAATACTTCCGTGCGCGCGATACTGATGAACTGAGCACTATTTATCAAGCACTCGACAAACTAGAACCTACCGAACAAGAACCTGAATGGCTGCGCCCGATACAGTCACTATTTATGTGGCCATTAAGTGCTGCGTTGTTAGTGAGTTTTTTATTCGCACTGTATTTACAGCGCGCTAATATTCTACTCGCCTATACGCAGTGGAAAAACAGGCAAGGAGGTAAGCCTTAATGGAAAGTTTCCTCACTGATTTTCATTTTCTTCGGCCAGCGTGGTTACTGCTCATTCCCCTTATTGTTGCCTTCACTTACTGGCTGAGCCGGCAAGGACAGCACAAAACAGGCTTCGAACATATCATCGACAAACGTTTACTGCAGCATCTGATAACTCGTGCAAGTGAGCAAAGAGTAAGTAGTCAGAACGATGAGCCGATCAACAGCAGCGTAAACCGTCGCCCACTACCGATATATAGCCTACTTGCCACAGCATGGATAGGCACTTGCATTGCCCTCGCCGGCCCTACATGGCAACAGCTGCCACAACCGCTACAAAAATCTGATCAGGCACTGGTTATTATTCTTGATCTATCGCCCAGTATGCGTGCGCAAGATAATAAGCCCTCGCGTATTGTTCGCGCACGATTAAAAATTAAGGACCTAATAAGTCAGCGACGTGACGGCCTGACCGCATTGATTGTTTATGCCGGCGAAGCCCATGTAGTAACGCCGCTTACAGACGACATCAACACGATTGATAATTTACTATCCACACTAGAACCCGGCTTATTACCGATCCCCGGTAGTAATATCGAGATGGCTCTGCAAACGGCCACTCAATTAACACGCGATGCCGCTATTCGAGAGGCAAGTTACGTGATTCTCACCGATGGTATTGATCCCAGTGCCATCGATACGTTAAAAGATATTAGCGATAACACAAGCCATAAACAGCAGCTATTTATTATAGGACTAGGTACACCTAATGGCGCGCCAATACCCACACCGTCAAATAACCATTCTTCTGGCTTTTTACGCGATAGCAATAATGTCGTTATCAATGCAGTACGCAACGACGAAACTTTAAAACAAGCGGCATCCGTAACCAATGGTCATTACCTACCCCTACAAGCCACCGATGCGGATATTGAATTTATTTTAGAATCTATTGATCGCACTAACCCAGCAACATCCGATCATAACCGTGACACTCAACGCACAATGGATCAATGGAATGAATTTGGCCCAACACTGCTGCTTATCTTTTTACCTTTACTCGCTTTCATGTTTCGCCGTGGCTGGTTACTGAGTCTGTGCATAATGGTGATACCCATAACCCTACCAGAAACGACTTATGCCGATGACAGCGAAAATACATCAAGCCAATCGTCTATTTGGGAGCGTCTGTGGCTGAATGATCAACAACGGGGTAAACAGCTATTCGATCAGCAACAATATGAAAAAGCGGAAGCATTATTTGACGATAGCAAAACTCACCAATGGAAAGGTAGCGCTGCCTATAAAAATAAAGACTACCAAACTGCGGTAGATGCTTTTTCGCAAGGCAATACGGCAACCGATAACTACAACCGTGGTAATGCACTAAGTCAACTGGAGCGCTTTGAAGAGGCTATCGCAGCCTATGATAGTGCACTTGCCAAAGACCCTTCGCTCGGTGATGCCGAAAAAAATCGGCAATTAGTGCAACAACTATTAGAACAGCAGCAAGAACAACAAGATTCAGAAAATAATGGCGAGAATAACGACAACAAAGAGAGCAAAGATCAAAACAGCCAAAAGCAGCAAGGAAGCAAGGACAAAAATTCACAAGACGACAATCAAGCCAATGAACAAAGTGACGCTGACTCACAACAAAGCCAAGAAGATAAAAAAGATAGTGAGACCAACTCAAACACTGACACTGCAAACCAGCAACAAGAAGAACAAAAAGAGAATCATCGAGCCACTAAAAAGGACGATGACAATACTAACAATGATCAGCAACAGCGCTCGATCACTGCCTTTGACCAACTCAGCGATGAAGAACAGCAAGAGTTAGAACAATGGATTCAAAAAATACCCGACGACCCTAGTGGCCTTTTGCGCCGAAAATTTGAATACGAATTTGAAAAACGCCGCGAACTTTATCGTAGCGGACAATGGCAATTACCAGAAAACAATGCACATGAGCGTTATTAGTAACGCCACTGACTGAGCATTTTTTTTAAAACCTATTTTGAGACAAGCAATTATCACTATGTTTAACGCTTTATTATTACTTAATATCGAATTCTTAAACAAAGCACGCGTAATTAAGTGGATGCTATTCAGTCTATTATTACTATTGGCTTCTACCACGCATGCGGCAGTTTTGACCGCAAGTGTCGATCGAACGACAATAACCATCAACGATACTCTGTTACTTACCGTTGCTTTAGACCAACAAGGCGCCGATGAGATCGACTTTAGTGCGCTGAGTTTACAATTTGATATTTTACAGCGTCAACAGAGTAGCCAAACATCGATTGTTAATGGTCGTATTACTTCCCGTACACAATGGACGCTAATTATTGCACCCAAAGAAACAGGGCAGCTCATTATTCCTTCTCTATCGGCCAACGGCGCGTTTAGTGATGCGATTAGTATCCAAGTCACTGATGGCAGTGGCAATAATAAATCCGGTACTTCAGACTCTAATCAGACAAACCCAAATACTCAAAACAATAGCCAAAACAACTCTCAGCAAGATGTATTTTTGATCGCCTCTACCAATAAAAATAGTGTATACGTGCAAGAACAATTACTGGTGCGGCTGCAACTGCATTATCGTATTGCCCTTTCGCAATACGAGCCCAGTGAGCTACTCGTTGATAATAGTACTCAAGAATACTTGGATAAGAAAAATTACAAAAAAGTCATCAATGGGGTGGAATACAACGTCTTAGAATTAGCCTACGCTGTACATCCACAAGCCAGTGGTACTATTACTATCCCTGTTCAGCGTTGGCAGGTAGAAAAGCCCAGTGCGCGTTTCGGCTTACTGCGAAGCCCTTACTTACGCGTAACCAGCCAACCCATCACCATTAATGTTAAACCTATCCCACAAGCATCTACGGCTGATCATTGGTTGCCAGCCACTTCATTAACACTATCGCAACAATGGCAACAATCAATCATCAGTGCGAAAGTCGGCGAGCCGTTATCCTATCAACTTAAGATCAGTGCGAATGGCTTGGCACACTCACAGTTACCCGACATTCAGCTAAGCACTATTAACGACAACGAATTTACAGTTTACAGTGACCAGTCGGAAACGAATAACCAACTCTCGCTAGCAGGTCTTACTGGGGAGCGCATTATGAACTATGCCATCATCCCTAAAAAAACAGGTACTTTCACCCTTCCACCCATCACACTACGTTGGTGGAATACGGCGACAGATAACGAAGAGTTAATTACCTTGGAGCCACAAAAAGTGGTGGTTGCCAATACAGTACTTGATCAACAACAAGTGCTACCTAGCTTACCTTCCACAACTAATAATACCGAGGCTATTAGTACCAATAAAAGCACTCAAGTAAACTATTCCCTTTGGATATGGCAAGTGATCACTGCGCTCTTGTTACTACTCAGTGCTGTTCTCTTTTTACTGTGGAGAAAAGCACTAACCACTCAATACTCAGCGCCTTTAAAACAAGCATCGGTCAATAACGAAAACAAATCCGTAAGTAAACGCTCTCGACGTGCGATGTATGAAAAAATAGAAACCGCAGTTAACGAACAAGCGTGGCATTCTGTGCGCACATTATTATTAGCGTGGGCTAGCGATAAAGCCGGAATAATGATTGATACCAGCGACGCGTTTATCGACCATTTTCCCGAACTCAAAGAAATAATACGCTCACTAGATAAACAGCTATATAGCCAAAGCGCCGTTATTGCATGGGATGCTAAACAATTAGTTCACACCTTAAAGGAACAGCCCGACTCCTCTATCAAGAAAACATCAGAGGAAGCCCTACAAACTCTTTACTAAAGCACGACATAAGAAAGTCGTATATTGCTTGGTGCCTCTTATGTGACAAATATCACCTAGGCTTTAAATGTTATTCATTGTTTAGGAACTGTCATGAAATCACTCATTTTTGCTGCTATCTTCTTATGCTTTTCATCACTAACGTATAGTGCCTCGTATACCGTATCCGGATATGCTTGGGAGCCATTTATTGGCTCCGAACGCAGTGATGGCGGTATATCAATCAAGCTCTTAAGGGAGATCATGAATAGCCAAGGGCATACCATTGAAGTACAGCCAATGTCTTGGTCGAAAGCATTAGTGGTTGCAGAAAAGGGGGATATTGATATTTTACCTGCCGTATGGTTTACCGAAGAACGCACAGAAAAAATGCTATACAGCGAGCCCTACACTTCTAACCGCATTGTCTTTGTAAAACACAAAACAGACTCTTACGAATACGAGGGCATGGCATCACTCAATGGTAAAGTCATTGGCATTATTAAAAAATATGCTTACAGCGAAGAATTACTCGCCAATGAAAATATTCGTTTTTCTAAATCAGATACACTCATTAGCAATGTAAAAAAGGTCGCGGGTCAACGTATCGACCTTACGTTAGATGATGAAATTGTCATTAAAGCAACAACGCCACCCGATGTGCTACAAAAAGTCACCTTCACGAAAAACGCCTTATCAGAAAAGCCTTTGTATATTACATGCTATAAATCTAACCCTGAGTGCGCAAATATAATTACCGCTTTCAATACGGGGCTAAAACAAATGCAGAGTAATGGAGAATTAGACAAGCTGTTAAAACAACTGGGTATTTAAACGTTTAACATCAGCGGTAGTCGAGCAAGGAAGCGTAGACACCGCTAAAAATAATAGATTACGAAGTGTTTAATGAAATTATGCGTTGTATTTTTTCGCTAAAACGGTATTAACTTCCTTCAGCGTTAATGAACGACACTCCCCTGCCGCTAATGCCTTATCAAGCTCAATATGCCCAATTGCTATTCGATGCAATTCACACACTTCATTACGAAAAAAGCCAAACATACGTTTTACCTGATGGTAACGACCTTCACAAATACTCAGTTCTACTTCATTGGGACTAATCACGTCCAATGTCGCTGGACGTGTCGTTATTTTTTCAGGTGTTAGATAAATACCCTCTCTAAACACCCGTCGATATTCCGCTAAATTATTTTCATCGATTGCACGCTGCAAAGTAACACGGTAAATTTTATTCACGTTATTATCAGGTAGTGATAGCGCCTGAGACCATGCACCATCATTCGTTAATAACAATAAACCGGTGGTATTAAAGTCTAAACGCCCAGCAATATGTAGTTCACTTTTTTCAGGATGATCGATTAAATCAATCACTGTCTGATGTTTATCGTCTTTAGTCGCACTCACTGTACCTTTCGGTTTGTGCAACATCAAATAAAGAGGTTCCCGCTGCTGTAAAATTTTTCCATCGACGATAACGGAGGTAAATCGGCCAACGGGCTGATTCATCGCACAGTGTGTGTTTCCGTCAACAACGATTTTTTTCTGAATCAACAACTCGCGCACAGCACTTTTACTAATATTTAATTCGCGAGCAATAAAGCGGTCTAAGCGATGAGAAACGGATGGCATGAGTAACTTTGAAATAACGGGTAAAAAGAGTGCTAGGATACCGGATCACGTCCGGTATGACGAAAAAAATTTATACTGTCTCGTTAACTTTTCAATAGCGGAATTCCAGCCATTAGGCAAAGCCATCACCCGCATGGACGCGGGTGTTGAGCCTACATGGACGTGATCCGGTATCTGTCAACATCAGCCACTAGCCTTCATTAATTTTCAATTCTTTTAACTGATCACGTAGTGACGCGGCTTTTTCAAAGTCTAGATCTTTCGCCGCCTGATACATTTTTTCTTCGAGTAACACTATTTTTTGTTTCAAGCTCTTGCCTTCTAATTCCGGATGCACATTATAAGAGGCTTCTTTCTCTGCTATTTTTCCGCGTCTACCTTTACCTATAACTACGGCGCCTTCCATAATGTCGGCAATTTTTTTATTGACGCCTTTCGGAGTAATACCGTTGGCTTCATTATGGGCAATTTGTTTAGTTCGGCGACGATCCGTCTCATCTATTGCGCGCTGCATTGAATTGGTAATTTTATTAGCAAATAAAATGGCTTTACCATTAAGATGACGTGCCGCACGGCCAATGGTTTGAATTAATGAGCGATCCGACCGTAAAAAACCTTCTTTATCCGCATCCATAATCATAACTAATGAGACTTCTGGCATATCAAGTCCTTCACGCAGTAGGTTGATACCGACTAGCACATCAAACTCGCCAAGGCGTAAATCACGAATAATTTCGACACGTTCAACGGTATCAATATCCGAGTGTAAATAGCGCACGCGGACACCGTGATCACTCAAATAATCGGTAAGGTCTTCTGCCATGCGCTTAGTAAGTACAGTAATGAGTATGCGCTCATCAACAGCCACACGCTTTTGAATCTCCGACATCGCTTCGTCGACTTGTGTATCCGCTGAACGGATTTCAATAGGAGGATCAATTAGCCCTGTAGGACGTACCACCTGCTCGACGACTTGTGCAGCATGTTCGGCTTCATAATTACCCGGCGTCGCCGATACGAAAATCATTTGCGGTGCCAACTCTTCCCATTCTTCAAAACGCATAGGACGATTATCAAGCGCAGACGGCAGACGGAAACCATATTCAACCAATGTCTCCTTACGCGACCGATCTCCCCGGTACATGCCACCAATTTGCGGGACGGTCACATGAGATTCATCGAGCACTAACAACGCATCAGGTGGCAAGTAATCAAATAATGTAGGCGGCGGCAAACCCGGATCACGACCAGAGAGATAGCGCGAGTAGTTTTCTACACCATTGCAATAGCCTAGCTCTTGCATCATTTCTACGTCGTATTTAACTCGCTGTTCTAGGCGTTGCGCCTCAACCAATTTATCGACACTACGCAACTGCTCTAAACGCTCTTTGGCTTCTTCTTTGATATGTTCAATGGCCTCAAGAATACGCGAACGTGGCGTGACATAGTGAGATTTTGGATAAATGGTATAGCGGGGCAGCTTTTGTAAACTTTCGCCAGTGAGTGGATCAAATAAGGTAAGCTGATCTATTTCATCATCAAAGAGTTCTATTCGGAGTGCTTCACGATCGGAATCTGCAGGAAATATATCTATCACATCACCTCTGACTCGATAAGTCGCACGCTGAAACACAGCATCGTTGCGGGTATATTGAAGCTCTGCCAAGCGCCGTAAAATATCACGTTGATCAACCCGCTCACCACGATCAAGATGCAACACCATTTTCAAATAAGCAGCGGGATCACCCAGACCATAAATAGCAGAAACGGTAGCAACGATAATCGTATCACTACGCTCCATTAATGCTTTAGTAGCCGACAAACGCATCTGTTCGATATGTTCGTTAACTGATGCATCTTTCTCGATAAAGGTATCGGAGGATGGAACGTAGGCTTCAGGCTGATAATAATCGTAATAAGAAACAAAATACTCAACGGCATTATTCGGAAAAAATTCTTTGAATTCTCCATATAACTGCGCAGCCAGTGTTTTATTATGCGCCATAACAATCGTCGGGCGATTAATTTCTTGTACAACATTGGCAATGGTAAAGGTTTTACCTGATCCCGTCACACCCAGTAAAGTTTGGTGAGCTAAACCATTACGAATCCCGTTGATTAAACCTTCTATCGCTTTAGGTTGATCACCTGCGGGGGTGTAATCGCTGACAACTTGGAAAGATTTACTCATAAGTTTTTACTTTTCGGTTTTATCAAACATAAGATGTGACGATACCGAGTCAAGCTCGGTATGACGGGTGGTACATAGGTCAGCCTAAAAACTCACAACGCCGTCATTCCGGTGAAAACCGGAATCTACTGAGTTAAGAGAAGTTGCCCGTTATGCTCTAATCAAATAACACTGGTGTATTTTACGGTTTCGTTGAAAGTCGGGATCAAGAGTTTTATCAGTAATATTATCCACACAATAGGTATCGCTGATGGCTTTATCTAAGCGGAAACTACGTAGGTTATTAGAAAAAATTAGCGTACCGCCATGATTGAGCAATTCCATACAGCGATGAATTATCGCAGCATGGTCACGCTGAATATCCAGCACATCATCCATACGCTTAGAATTAGAAAAGCTCGGTGGATCGAGTAGAATCACATCGAAACCCTCGCGGCAATCGGCTAACCATTTTAGGCAATCCTGCTGAACCAACGTATGCCGTTCGCTATTGAGATGATTTACCGAAAAGTTTTCTTCTGCCCACTCTAGGTAGGTATTCGACATATCCACACTAACACTCGATTGTGCCCCCGCTAATGCCGCATGCACCGTTGCTGTCGCGGTATAGCAAAATAAGTTCAAAAATTGTTTGCCATTGACCATTTGTGTAATCATTTGGCGAACGGGGCGATGATCTAAAAATAGACCACTATCTAAATACGACCATAGGTCGATCAGTAACGTCGCCTGCCCTTCTTGGACGGCAATTTTTGCACGGTTTTCTTCATAAGCTAAACGCTCATATTGTTGTTTGCCTTTATTGCGCTGCCGCTGTTTAACAAAGATATTATCGTCTTCAATATCAAGCGCAACGGGAATCGCGCTGAGTAACTCATCAAAGCGATATTGCGCTTTTTTTTCATCAATCGTTTTCGGGGCTTTATATTCTTGCACATGAATATACTCACCATAGCAATCAATCGCGGCAGAGTACTCAGGCATATCAGCATCATATAAACGATAACAAGAGACTTCGCTTTTTTTCAGCCATTTGCGCAAACCTTTTTGATTTTTCTTAAGGCGATTACACACCATTTGCGCGCCCGGTGTTAGGGATTCAAATGTCGGCTTAACCAGCTGACCAGTAGAGTGTTCGTCGTCGTGTTGTGTTTGAGCCAAGGCAGCATCATCGCTATCGAGTGTTGATTGTTTAACAATGGCTTGTTCATTAATATCAAAACACAGTAATTCAGTGGCCAAGTTACCATTAAATAGTTTATATTTTTTACGCGCACGCACACCCATGTTTTTTGCTAGGCGCGTATTAGCCGTAAACACGGCGGCTTTCCAACCCATAAACTCTGTGTGCAATGCGGCCCCTAACTGACGATAAACCGGCAAGAGCGCTTGCTCTTCGCCCAAGCGCTCACCATAGGGGGGATTACAAATCACCAAGCCTGTGCTAATCGGCATGTGACTAGGCTGTTTAAGCTCTTCTACTGCTTTATGACTCACGCGAATCACATCATGTAGGCCTGCTAATGCAATATTAGATTCTGCAGCACGTAATACATGCCAATCTTCATCGTAACCACGACACTCTATGCCTCGCGCTTTGATGGCTTGCAGACCTTGCTCTTGCCGCGCTAAGGCATCGTCGATTAATGGCTGCCAATCGCTAGCATTAAACTTTAACCAGCGACTAAACCCCCATCGTTGACGAAAAATACCGGGAGCAATATCGGCGGCCATTAATATGCCTTCAATTAATAACGTCCCAGAGCCACACATAGGATCAATTAACGCTGTATTCTCTTGCTGTGCAACCATTGGCCATTGTGCGCGTAATAAAAGAGCGGCTGCAATATTTTCTTTCAGCGGCGCCAACCCTTGTTTGGTACGATAACCACGACGATGCAAGCTCTGTCCCGATAAATCAATACTGATATGAACGCAGTCTTTACGGCTATGATTTTTTGTTGATCCGGCTTTGATCAATTTCACGTTTAATAGTAAGTCGGGGGTATCTTTTTGTATGGAAGGGCGTTGACTCGTACGCTCACGAAAGCGATCGACAATGCCATCCTTAATACGCACAGCACCAAACTGACTATTGCGAATAATGTCATTAGTACCGATAAAATCGACTTTAAAACTGCCCTCTTCTGCCAAGTGCTCTTCCCACGGAATCGCTAATACGCCATCGTACAACTCTTGATCATTGGTAAATTCAACGGTGGTTAAAGGCAGTAATACTTTATTAGCCAAGCGCGACCATAAGCAGCAACGATACGCCGTTGTGAGATCACCACTAAAGTGTACCCCGCCCATCGTTTCCCGAGGTGACTCTACCTGCAATGCGGTAAGTTCTTCGAGAAGTAGTCCTTCGAGCCCTTTAGGGCAAGCCGCATAAAATTGATAAGTTGTCATAACAGAGGCACACTCGTTAAAAAGAAGAGAAAAAACGTCGTAGAAGCAACAGGCTCAATGCGCACAATATTAGCGCATAGCAAAATGGGCGGTCGCTGCCTTACGGCTATCAGTAATCAACGATGGGCCGCGATAAATGAAACCCGAATAAATTTGTACAAGGTTTGCACCTGCCGCTAATTTATCCACTGCATCGCTACCTTGCACAATGCCACCCACACCAATAATCGGCATATCGTCACCTAAATACTTGCGCAACTGTTTAATCACGTGGGTCGATTGCGATGTAAGCGGCGCGCCACTTAAACCACCCATTTCATCGGCGTAGGGGCTGTCACTCACAGCGCGCTTATCTAAGGTAGTATTCGCCGCAATCACACCATCCACCTGATGCTGTAGAAAAGTTTGACTAATATCCGCAATTTCTTCATCACTCATATCGGGGGCAATTTTAATGAGTACCGGCACACGATGGCCTTGCTGTTCACTCAATTGCGCTTGCTTAATTGATAAGCCTTCGAGCAGGCGACTGAGGTTATCACCAAACTGTAAATCCCGCAGACCCGGCGTGTTAGGCGAAGAAATGTTAACCGTAATATAGTCCGCATACGGATACACCTTCTCCATCGCAATTTCGTAATCCGACAGCGCTTGATCTTCTGGCGTCGCTTTATTCTTGCCAATATTAATCCCTAAAATACCGTTAAAGCGGCGCTGTTTAACACGCTCTACAAGATAGTCGACACCTTTATTATTAAAACCCATGCGGTTGATGATGGCATCATGTTCTTGCAAACGAAACATCCGTGGCTTGGGGTTACCCGCTTGCGGCTGCGGCGTGACCGTACCAATTTCGACAAAGCCAAAACCCATAGTACCTAACGCATTGTAGTAATCACCATTTTTATCGAGCCCTGCTGACAAACCAACGGCATTAGGAAAGGTTAAACCCAGTAGCTCAACCGGCGTATCGTCAATATCAGGTGTAAACAACGAAACGGCCTTAAGTAGTTGCAAGCGCTCTGCCGCACCTAAACAATCAAGGGATAAATCGTGTGCCGTTTCAGGTTCTAAGGCAAATAATAGGGGGCGTAACAAAGAATACATAAGATATCTCTAGAAGGATTTGCTGACGTTTTTAAGCCAAAAAATAACTTGCTAGGATACTGGAAACACGGAGGTTTTGCGAGGTCGATTCGCTCAGACTCGCGACATCTGAACGCTGGTGAGTTAGAGGCAGGAAGCTACTGGAGAGGAGAATCTAGACGCGACTGTTTGGATAATATGACGAGTGAGCCATAGCAGCACAGAGACAAGAAGATAAGGATAATAACCACATACTCGACAGCAATATTGGAGATTAATAGTGAAATCAGCAATGGCGCAGCGGCCGTCATAGATATACGTACGCCATTAAGTCTACCGGTCACTGCACCATAAGCCGATGAACCAAACAAGTAGAGAGGTAAGGCACCTCTAACAATGTACATTAACCCCTGCCCCATGCCAAAAAAGATGGCAAATAGCAGAACCGCCGACTGTGATAGAAAAGAAGTCAGCCAAAGGAGCAACAAACCCAAAGTGATTAATCCAACTGATATAAACCCTAGGAAAAAAGGAGAAATGCGACGAGAAAATAATAAATCAACAAGCCGTGATACAACCTGAAAAGGGCCAACTAAGGTACCTGCGAGTACCGCAACAACGTGCTCAACATTCAGCCCTTCGGTAATAGAAAAGAAGTGAATTTGCACGCCGTTAATACAAAATGCTATACCTGCTAACGATAATGCCAGCAGCCACTCTTGCTTGCGCTGCACCTTTGGTTTGCTTTTCATCGATATTACAGAACTATCAGGTTTATCTGGTTGATCATCTATTTTATATCGGGGGTTAAGACCATAAAGATGTAGTGGGAAACAGACTAATAGATGAATTAACGCCATGTAAAAATAAACATCTCGCCACTCAACAATAGTTAATAGAAAAGCAATGAGGGGCCAAAAAATGGTGGAGGCAAAACCGGCCATCAGTGTTATTTGTGTCATTGATTGACGCTGGTTATCGTTTGCCCTTGGCTGACTACCGGAATCGTAGGCCTTAACAATCGCCACAAAAGCCGACTCATATAACACGAGTATGGAGAACACTTCGAGTACCAACAAATAAATAACAAATGCTGACTTACTCTCAACCGTAGATAAACCATACAAACAACAGGCCATTAATAAAGAGCCCAAGGCCATGGAGCAACGCGTACCGTACCGATCCAATAGCTTACCTAGGTAAGGCGCAAAAAATCCACCCACAAACAAGCCTAAAGAATATACACCATAAATAAAGTGAGACGACCACCCTAATGACTGCTCAATCTCTAAGGCCAACAAACTAAACGAATAAAACAACGTACCGTAGCCGATAGTGCAATTAACGCCTAAGCACAAGACCAGTCGTAATTGATCTAAAGATAATTTCATGGATGGTATTTCGCAACAAACTCCATCACGGATAAGGCTCTAAAGTCTTCTAAGCGGTCAGCTAATTGTTCCGCGGGCCAATCCCACCACGCCAACTTTTCTAGACCGGCAATTTCATCATCAGAAAAACGGAAGCGCAATACTTTACCGGGATTACCAACAACAATGCTATAAGCAGGCACATCCTTAGTGACTATAGTGCCAGCCCCTATCGCAGCACCGTTGCCAATAGTAATACCGGGTAATATCACAACGCCATGGCCTAACCAAACATCATGTCCAATACTCACAGGTTGGCTGGCTCGCCATTGAAAAAATGAAGGCTCGTCTTCACCAAAACCATAGCGTGAGGCACGATAAGTAAAATGATGTAACGCTACACGTGGCAAAGGGTGATTACCCGGGTTAATGCGTACATGAGATGCAATAGAACAAAACTTACCAATGCGGGTATTGATCACATCGCAATCACTCGACAGATAAGAATAATCATCCAATGTAGAAGAAAACAACTTGCATCGATCACCTATCTCGCAGGCATATCCTATGTGAGAATCCTGAATCACGGTATCTTTTCCGATGAGTGGCTGATCAGATAGTTCGGCATTACTTATCTGGTTCTGCATATTGTTGATATTATTGGCATCTTTTGTAATGCCATTTGTTGTTATCGTCATTGCTCCACCATCGATGCCAGCCTATTAATAGAAATTTTTTAATTGTTACTGCTTAGGTTTAAAGATTCTGTAATTATTTTTTCATTATCTTTCGCCACAAACACATTGTCAGGTAGTGGGTATTGTGAGGTGATAAAAAAGTTATCCAAGTCGTGGCTAATGTGTGTCAGGTACGCTCTTTTAGGTGCCAGACTTTCGATAATATCCAAAGCTTCGTTCAGCGTATTATGATTACGTGGATTGGGTTTAGGTGGTGAACTGCAATCAATAATAAGTATATCTGGACGATGCTTTTGTAAAAACCGAAAAGTATCTTCAGGTAAACCCAATGTATCGGTCAAATAAGCAATGGAGTAATTTCCATCATTTAATAAATAACCGACGGTGGGTTTTGAGTGATTCAACGGAACGGCTGTTACTTCTATTCCCAGCAAATAAAAAGGCGAAAAGGGTTCAGGCGGTGATAAAAACTCCAGAATTCCAGGATGTTTAAATAAATCATCACAACCTTGTTCATCATGGGGACCAATCACTGGGATCCGTGCTCCTTTACCCCAACGTAATGGAAACAAACCCTGTACATGATCCATATGATAATGGGTCAGTAAAATAGTGTTAATAGTACCTACTGGAAACCGTTCAGTAAGGTCTGTATGACCAGCATCAATTAACAGGTGGGTATTGCCAACTGTAATTTTTGCACTGCAAGGCCCTCGTCGAAAAGTGGTGATATTTCTTGCTCTAACACAAGCAGCACAATCACATCCATAACAAGGAACTTGCGCAGCATTACCTGTACCTAAAAACTGAAAAATCATAAATCGATACCTACTTTATTATCGCTCATACGTTGACTGCAAAGCCTGAAGAACCGCGAAGCTAGCTGTGATAGCGATACCGGATCAAGTCCGGCATGACGGTTACTACTTGAATAGGTATGACGGCTATGGTTTAACCGCTCACAGAATATTAATTCGCGTACTAACCATCGCATCATTCCAAGTTTTCTATCATTCTATCTGCACCATTTTCTTCTATTTTTTCTGGCTCAATTGAAACAGTCGGTATCAATAAAACACGATCAATAATGCTTTGCAATTGTTTAGCCGCTGCATCAACGGTGGTGTCATTAACAATCAGGCTATCGATAGCAGTATCTTTCATTACTCCTTTTTTTAACTGTTTGTGTCGCTGCATTCTTTGCTCTATAGCCTCGACTGTTTCCCTAGAACGCTGTTTCAATCGTTGTTCTAGTATCACATCAGGCACATCAATTAATACACTGTGTAACTGATGAGGATAGAGTGATGTAGCGGTTTCTAAATAGGCTCTAGAACCATTAATAATGACTGATATACCCGCCTTTAAACATATATCTATTTCTTTACCGATACCGTAGTGCAAGTTATTCGCTTGCCAGTGAAAAGCAAAAAAACTGTAGCATTGTCGAGAAATAAATTCTTTTTCGGATAAAAAAATGGCATTTTCATCATTATCACTGGGTCGCGTTATATAGCGGTGAGCAATAACGATCGGAAGACGATTATCATCCTTTAATGATTGTTGAATGTTCTTTTTTTGAAAGGCACGAAGAATAGAATCTTTACCCGATCCTGATGCACCAACTACATAAAATATTTTAGCGTCCACGATTAAAAGACTCGATTGCCGTGAGTATAAACATTCATAACAACAGGCAAGTCATCAATGACTTTAACTTGAACAATATCCGCTTGCTTACCAATCGCGATTTCCCCCCGATCAGTTAAGTTAACAGCACGTGCAGGGTTAGCAGTAACAGTATTGATCGCTGCAGGTAGATCATACTCATTATCAAGAGTACTGAGTTTGTAAGCCGCATGTAACATGCTTGCGGGACAGTAGTCCGATGACAGAATGTCAAGCACCTTGCGATTAGCCAATTCATGTGCTGCAATATTTCCTGAATGCGAACCCCCTCTAACGACGTTAGGTGCCCCCATCATCACTTGCATGCCTTGTTGGTGAGACTGTTGTGCGGCGCTAGCCGTGGTTGGGAACTCGGCAATAGACATGCCGTACTTTACTGACTCGTTAACGTGCTCTAATGTCGCATCATCATGACTTGCAATAGGAATATTACGTGATTGACACATTTCAACCACCGTTCGGCGGTACTGATCGCTGTATTGCTGGCTGTTTGTTTTTTGCTTAATAATAAATGACTCTAGGTCTTCATTACTTAGATGGTATTTACCTTGATAGTAGACACGGTATTTATCCATATTGGTAAATTGTCGTTGGCCTGGCGAGTGATCCATAACCGACACTAATTTCACCGATGGCTTGTCAATAAGTGGGGCCAATAAATTAATCGCTTCAGGGTGACACACTTCGCAACGCAAATGTAAAAAATGTTCTGCGCGTAAAATACCACTATTTTTAACCGTATTGATAGCATCTAACATTCGGTGCAAGTTTTCGATACGCTGACTACCCTCGTTCACATCGCCTAGCGCAACGGCGTCAAAAACGGTAGTAATACCTGCGGCAATAAGTTGAGCATCGTGAGCGATCACGGCAGGCTGCCCCGGCCAGGTCACTTTAGGGCGTGGCGTAAAATGTTTTTCAAGATTATCGGTATGCAACTCGACTAGGCCTGGAATAATATAATCTTCATTGACATCAATTGCCTGTGGCACGTAGCTGGGAGAAGTCGTAATATCAACAATACGCCCCCCTTCCAATACTATTGAACCTTTAACAATTTCATCGAATAATACAATATGTGCATTACTGAGAATCACGCGTTCTGCAGGCTGCTTGCTGGCGTTGAAATCTGTGTAATTTTTAGGTTTATCAATCACTGTGTTCATACAACAAACTCCGATAGATCAATGATTTCGTCTGCGACATGACTGCGCACTTCTTCGTCGTGGAAAATACCGACGATAGCAGCACCCTTGGTTTTTGCTTCTTGAATTAATTCAACAACAACTGCTCGATTAATCGCGTCTAGCGATGCCGTCGGTTCATCTAGTAATAGCACGGGATAGTCGGCAATGAACCCCCTCGCAATATTGACTCGCTGCTGCTCTCCCCCTGAAAACGTTGTCGGTGATAGTTCCCATAAGCGCTCAGGAATATTAAGTCGAGCTAACAATGTTGCTGCACGTTCATAAGCGATGGTTTTATCCACTTTTTGTAGTAATAGCGGCTCAGCCACAAGATCAATCGTAGACACGCGGGGAATGACGCGTAAAAACTGACTGACGTAACCGATAGTTTGGCGTCGTAGACCATGTATCCACTCCGGTGTGCAGTTAGCGACATCTAACTCTCCATCGTCAAAGTAAAGCGTAATACTCCCTTGAGTACATTTATAGTTACCGTATAAACATTTCAAAAAAGTACTTTTTCCCATACCGCTAGGCCCCAGCAACACCACACAATCGCCACTATTTACCGATAATGAAAAGTGGTTAAACACTGGTATATGCGCATTATTTTGAGTATGTAAGATAAAATCTTTTTTTAAATCACTAACCACTAATCGAGGCGTAGACATAATTTACCTTTTTTACAATATATTTTATTTTGGCAGCGTTCATTAACTTTCATTTTATCTGCTGCTTGAGTTTCGGGTGGCGCTATTAATAATTATTAGGGTCTGTTAACACTCATTGACAGCAGTCATTATCCCGCTCACTTCGCATCGTCAGCCAAGTTTGACTCGGTTTCAAACACTACGGTGTCAACACGGATGAAACTAATAACTGTGTATAAGCGTGCTGAGGATCATCCAGTATTTGATCCGTTAAACCACTTTCAACAATGCGACTGTTTTGCATCACGATAAGACGATGACAAAGTAATCGTGCAACGGCTAGGTCATGAGTCACCATCACAACAGACAAATTAAGGTTTGCCACCAATAGTCGAATTAAATCGAGAATTTTCGCCTGAACAGAAACATCCAGCCCACCGGTTGGCTCATCCATTAATACAAGACGCGGATGAGTAGCAAGCACGCGGGCAATTTGCAATCGCTGCTGCATACCACCTGAAAACTCATTGGGTAAATGATCAACTCGCGTAGGGTCGATTTCTACTTGTTCTAGCCAATCAATCGCTACATCACGAATGTGGCCATAGTGGCGATCACCCACAGCCATTAAACGCTCACCGATATTGGCTCCCGCACTGACACGCATACGTAAACCATCACGCGGGTGCTGTTTAACAATACCGAATTCACTACGCATTAGACGCCGCCTTTTAGCTTCATCTATTGCATAAATATCAACCGCATCACTCGCTTGTGGATAGTAAATAATTTCACCATCATTCGGCGCTTGTTGTCCGCTTAAACAATTCAATAGTGTCGATTTACCCGATCCTGATTCGCCAACAATACCCAGTACCTCTCCTGGATAAAGTGAAAAATTAATATCTTGGCAGCCACGGTTAATCGCATAAAGCTTCTGTAGACGATTGACTGTCAGCAGAGGCTGCGTTTCTACTTGTGGTAATTTCATAAAACAGTTCTCTTTGCTCACGCCATTCATTACTCAGCAAATGCCACAGGACTATCGTGTTCTTCTTCAGGACGGTATCCCTGCTCCACACGGGTTTTACAATAGTGAGAATCTGAACACACATACATGCGCTCACCCTCATCATTGATAATGACTTCATCTAAAAACGAATGATCACTACCACACAACGCACAACGTTGATCCCACCGCTGAACGTCAAATGGATGATCTTTAAAATCTAAACTTTTAACGTGTGTGTAAGGCGGAACCGCATATAAACGCTTTTCTCGACCAGCACCAAATAACAGTAATGCTTTGTTCATATGGAGTTTTGGGTTATCAAATTTAGGAATGGGTGATGGATCCATAACATAGCGATCATTCACTAGTGCAGGATAGGCATAAGTCGTGGCTATATGCCCATAATGGGCAATATCTTCATAAAGTTTGACATGCATAACACCGTATTCTTCAAGCGCATGCATTTTTTGTGCTTCGGTTTCACTCGGCTCAATAAACCGTAATGGATCGGGAATAGGCACCTGAAACACTAAAATTTGATGACTATTAAGCGGTTCTTCCGGAATTCTATGGCGTGTCTGTATAACGCTGGCATCACTGGTGGCAGTCGTCGTTTCAACAGCCGCTGTACGCTCAAAAAAACGACGAATACTGACTGCATTTGTCGTATCGTCAGCACCTTGATCAATAACTTTAAGCACATCATCTTGCCCTAAAATACTAGCGGTGAGTTGTACACCACCCGTACCCCAACCATAAGGCATCGGCATTTCTCGACCGGCAAAAGGCACTTGGTAACCTGGAATGGCGACCGCTTTTAACAAACCACGACGAATGGTACGCTTGCTTTGCTCATCCAAATAAGCAAAGTTGTAATGAGCTGTATTTTCTGAAGTACCAGCCTTCTGACTATCCATTTTTAGCTCCTGCTATATCACCTGTAGACTTTTCATTTGAAGATAAAGTATCTGATGACAATGCATCTTTACTCGCTTGCTGTTGCTCTTCACGCATTTTTCGAACTAAAGCCAATTCTGATTGAAAATCAACGTAGTGCGGTAATTTCAGATGAGATACAAAACCTGAAGATTCAACGTTATCGCAATGAGAAAGCACGAACTCTTCTTGTGCCGCCGGTGTGTCGACCGCTTCACCTAAGCCTTTCGCTTGTAAAGAACGATCGACCAAAGCCATTGCCATCGCCTTGCGCTCACAAAAGCCAAAACTGATGCCGTAGCCCTGAGTAAATTGTGGTGGCTGTTCTTCGTTGCCCTGAAACTGATTAATCATGTCGCACTCAGTCAGACAAATTTCACCAATATCTATATCGAAACCCAGCTCTTCTAAGCTGATTGAAACGGTGACATAGCCCATGCGAATCTCCCCCGCGAACGGATGGGTACGACCATATCCTCGCTGAGTGGAATAACCTAATGCCAATAAATAACCTTCGTCAGCACGGGTTAATGCTTGTAATCGTGCACTTCTATCGCTAGGGTATTGGAGCGGCTGACGCGTTAAATCCGTACATACTGTTGATTGTGATATAAGCTGATCTGATGCAGACGTTGGTTCTTCGCATTCTTTGATTGATGATACTTGTAGCAAACCTTCTTCACGTAAAAAGTCACTCACACGGGGATAGTGATTAGCATTAGATTTTTTTGTTTCTGGTTCTGTCTCGGGCTGCGCTTTTGATAATGGTTGTCTTGATGATTCTTGATGGCCAGTACTATCGGCTTCATCATCCAACAAACTAAAGTCGAGTAAACGATGGGTGTAATCAAAAGTTGGCCCCAAGGCTTGCCCACCGGGTATGTCTTTATAAGTTGCACTAATACGGCGCTCAACTCGCATTTCGTCAGTTTTAATCGCTTGGCTATAGGCAAAACGGGGTAAGGTTGTGCGATAAGCTCTTAGTAGAAAAATAGCTTCTATTACATCACCCATGGCTTGTTTAATGGCAAGTGCCGCCAACTGCGGATCATACAGCGAGCCTTCTGTCATCACTCGATCAACCGCGAGTGGTAATTGTTGCTGAATTTGTGCAACGGATAAGTTATTAACCGTGACATCGCCCCGTCGTTTTTCGGCTAAAAATTGATGAGCATTATCAATGGCGGTTTCTCCACCTTTTACGGCAACATACATGTTACGCCACCTCCTTAGGATGTGAAGACAGCGTCGATACGTTATTAATTTTTGTACTTCTAGGTAGTGCGACAATATATTCGGCATCGCAAAAAATGAAATCCATACCACAAGGATAGTGCCGAGTATTATCTATCAACATGGATCGATGTTGTTCTGTCAGGCCGTGAATCAGTAATTTTTTTTCTGTTTCAATACCGGGGCCGCTTAATACCAGTGCTCCATTGCCAACGGCTTCTTCATTTACCGATATAGCATCCACTTGAATAATTAACGTGCATGATTCATGGGGTGCAGTCAGTGACCCTCTTGAAAAAATCGTCTCATAATTCCACTCAGACAAATTTAGCAAAGCGAATTGTGCTGTAGACGGGTCGTCGACAATATGTGCATCGGTATAAAAACGTAATGACTGAACCAAAGACGGTTGCGCTAGCGGTGGTGATAAATATACAGAACAATCGCTATCAAACAATGATTGAGAGACTGACCATGTCGTTTTAAAAATAGGAGCAGAAATTGATACTTTATGACATTCATCGCTACTGTAAAGTGATTGCTGATCCACCGCTGGAGCTAATGATAAGCGAGTTGCCGGCTCAGACATCGCCTTTAGTAATCGTCGATATACCCACTGACTTGCGACAGTCGTATCACGAAAGGCAGCCATTAATTTAAGGGAAGTGGTTGATGTGTTCATTGTTATCATCTCTACTATTCGCCTCTCACCATGGTGAAAAAATTAACTTTTGTGGTATCAACTTTATCTGCGTGAGCTCGATTTTTATCTGACTTTATAGCTTGTAAAGGGACGAGTAGTTGTTCAAAAATCAGCGCTTGATAATCACTAAGTTGACAACAGGCATCGATCACTGCAATACACTCTGCTTTCTCTTTTTGTCGGCCTGCGGTGTAACCAAATCCTATGATTGCATCGCAACTGTGACCGTTAACATGCTGTAATGACACCACACTGCGAGTGACGGTCATCTCCCCCATATTAAAGGGGCTACCTGTACCACCCGTTTTAGCTCGTACCATCACCATGCCGACTTCGGGCTTTTTTAAGGTTTCATAACGAGCCGTTATCGATAAAGCATCCCAATAATGTAAAAGATCGTTGCTTGAGGATACGGACAGTATCGACAGTAACTGCTGACGTTGCTTCTTTGAATAATTCGCGAGTGCATTCATTTTTTTCTCACACGTTATTTACACAGTAATTTGAAAACGGTCTGAACGGTTTAACGATATGGAGACCTCAACAATTTTTTCGGGTGACGATGTCATACTATTAAATGATTTGACTCTTAATAAGGGTTGATTCAGCGCACACTTTAAAAACAACGCATCATCATTACTGGGCATAACGGCCGAAATAAATGCATTAGTTCTCCTTAGAAATAACTGATAATTCTTTTCTATACAGTCGTGTAGCGAACCACCTTTGTAGCAGTGTTCTATATCAGGAACATAGTGTGGGTTAAGAAAGTGGCTAATCAGGGTCATCGGCTCGCCATCTACCCAACGCAAGGTTTGTATTAAATAAACCCGATTCCCGTGTGTGTCCGAAGTGTTAATCCCCAAAGATTTTGCTATTTTTTGATGACACTTTACGCTTTCACATTTAATAATATCAGTCTTGGTGCTATGCCCTAATTGATCGACTGTACGAGTGAAGCGCCCTTTTGATAAGGCATAGTGAATGTGCTGATTAATGACTAAACAACCCTTGCCCTGCTGTCTTAAAACAAAACCTGCTGTGACTAAATCATCAATTGCGCGCCTCACTGTGTGACGATTAACGCCAAAGTGCATCGCTAATTCATTTTCAGAAGGTAAGTAGCAACCCGCCGGATAACTTTCAGCAATCATTGCTTCGAGCAAACAGACTAATTGCTTATATATGGGCTGATCACTATCGCTTCTGACCACCCCGACAATCTCTTTTTTTACTTGTCTAGACATGCTGACCTTACACTCTTAATGCATTCATATTTTGGTTATAAAACTATGATTAGCAGAGCGATAATTAAATGAAACGCTTACGAATAGTTTGTGAAAGCATGTCAACAATGGTGACTGACACGATAATAATAATGATAATGGCCGCGGCTTCTGGATACGAAAACCCTCGAATAGACTCCCACAACAACACACCAATACCACCAGCGCCAACAATGCCTAATACCGTGGCTGATCGTAAATTAGATTCAAAGCGATAGAGTGAATAGGAAATCCATAGCGGCATAACTTGTGGGATCACACCATATATGACTTCATGTATAGCATTAGCGCCTGTTGCTCTTACCCCTTCAACAGGTTGGGTCTCAATGGCTTCAACGGCTTCTGCAAATAACTTAGCAAGCACACCGGTCGTATGAATGAATAACGCCATGACACCGGCAAATGGACCTAGACCTACTGCGACAACAAATAACATCGCAAATACTAATTCATTAATCGCTCGTGCAGAATCCATTAAGCGCCTAACTGGCTGATAGACCCATGCTGGCACTAAGTTCTCTGATGACAAAATACCAAAGGGTACTGCGGCAATAATCGCAAGTAATGTGCCCCAAATAGCAATTTGTAATGTAATGACCATTTCTTCTACATATAATCGCCATTCAGAAAAATTAGGAGGGAAGAAGTCTGTTAATAGCTCCCACATATTGCCAGAATCTTCAATCAGCAAAACAGGATTCATTTCTGCCCCCTTCCATGCCCATACCAATACCACCACAATGGCAATATTTAGTAAAAAAGCGGGCAACGATATGGGCAAGTAGCGCATATTTGAGGTATTTGAAGATAGTGTATTCATAGGTGTTCAACAGTTAATTCGTTAGTCATAAAAAGTATCCTTCCTTGGATAGCATCCCTATTTTTTATTCGAGTTTTTAAATATCAATAACCTAGTTAGAAGCCATTGCGCTTAATGCCGCCATACGACGATTAAGTACAGCGAGCTTATCGTCGATTTCTTTCACTTCTTTACTGTCTGCTTTTCCAGAATTAACGAGCTTTAATCGATCTTTGAAAAGCACTAACTGACGCACAGGTAATAACTGATCATCACTTGATGCGCGAAAAGGTTTCCACTGAAGGCGATCTAAGTTTGCCAGCTCTTCTTTGTCCCCTTTTGTTCCGTATTCCATAAAGAATTGATAAATTTTTGACTTGGTATTTTCTGACATATTTTTACGCCAAACGATAGGATCAGAAGGAATTAATGGTGACTTCCAAATGATTTTTATTTGATCGTATTTTTTGGGGAATTTTTCTTCGATACGGCGTAGGTTTTCTGTGTTGTTAGTTGCAAAATCAACTTTCTGATTAGCAACAGACAACGCATTGGTTTCGTGATTCGCATTAGTGACACGCTTAAATGCTTTCTTTGCATCAAGATTATTTTTAGCAAATACATAATAAGAAGGCACTAAAAAACCTGATGTCGAATTGGGATCACCGTTACCAAATGTAAGATCTTTTGCGTTTTTAACGATGTCTTCAACACTGTTTAAGCCGCTATCTTTGTGAGTGAGTAACAAGCTCCAGTATCCTGGGTTACCTTCATTATCGACAGTTTGTGCAAACACTTCACCACCCGAACGATCAACGGCTTCGATAGCTGATTTATTACCAAACCATGCCACATCAACTTTATCAAAGCGCATCGCTTGGATAATTCCTGCATAATCGCTCGCGAAAAATGGCTTAACTTCAACTCCCATTTTTTGACTCATATCATTTAAAAATGGCGTCCATGTATCGCGTAATACCTGTGTCGAGTCTGTTGAAATAATACCGAAATTGAGCGCCTTTGCTTCTTCCGCTGCTACAGCGGCCTGTGACAAACCTACAACACTAGCCACTAAAGCTAGCTTTTTAATTGTTTTAAACATGGTTATACCCCTAAATATGTATGATAGTTATTTTTCAATCACCACTGCTTGAACGTGTTATTACCCTGCAGCAGCCAATGTTAGCTTTGTTGGTTCAACAACATCATCGTTGCTAGTTAGCATTTCCTGTGCATCTTCCTCGTAAAGAGAAAACATCAACTCGTCCGTAAGTTGGTCACGTGTCCCGTCAAAAAATAGCGCCCCTTCACGTAAAGCAATCACACGAGGGCAATACTGACGAGCCACATCGACTTGATGTAAGGTGATAATCACGGTTTTACCGTCCACTTGATTAATTTCTTGCAGCATTTCCATAACGACACGAGCTGATTTTGGATCTAAAGAGGCAATAGGCTCATCGGCAAGAATAATATCCGCCTCTTGCATCAGCGCCCTTGCAATAGCAACACGTTGCTGCTGTCCACCCGAAAGGTGTGCCGCCTTTTTATAGGCATGCTCTTTAAGACCAACACGATCAAGTGCAGCGAGTGCTTTTTGTTTTTCTTCCTCGGTGAAATAGGCAATATATCCTCGCCATGCGGGTATTGTGCCCAAGCAACCAATCAATACATTAGTAAGCACGGTAAGCCGATTGACTAAATTAAATTGTTGAAAAATGCAGCCAACCTTGACACGTGTTTTACGAATATTGCGGTTGAGCTTTCCCTGTTGCTGTATTGTATGATTAAGGATATGGATGCTACCTTCGTGCTGATCGCTTTTAACTAAACCAGAAAGATGGCGCATAAGTGTTGACTTCCCTGAACCTGACGGCCCTATTAATGCCAGCATTTCACCTTCATCAACAGAAAAGCTAATATTATTGAGTACTTTATTTAAGTAACTCTTGCTTATATTTTTAACTTGTATTGCAGGCATTGTTCACTCACTCATCAACTTGTGTAGACAAGTTAGAAGATTTAAGTGACAAAAAAATGACATTACTATTAAGATTTATTGTCAACTTTATTGCAAAAAAATGACAACATTAAGAAACTGTTCTAGTGTATTGATTTCTTTATAAATAATAATACTGAATAGACTATTCAGTTGAGGGGAATAAGGTGTGACCAATAGATAAATGCGTGTTTAAACAATACACCCATCGTTCACCTCTTTTTTCATCATAAATAGAATCGATATACTCCATAGGTAACTGTTGGAGTACATGGATAGAAGGTGCGTTCTCAGGATGACAACAAGCTAGAACCATCGCATTAGGAAAGTAGGTGGTGGCACACGCTATTTGAGCTTTTCCTATTTCGTAAGCATAAGCGTTGCCCCAATATTGCTGAGCTAGCGCATAACCAAATTCGACGGCGATAATATCTTCACGAGTATTTTTCACTGCGCTATAAGCCGCTGTTTTTATTTCGTCATCGTTAAGCGGAAATACCTGTTTATCTAATAACTGTTTGAAGAGCGAGTGACATTCAAGAATGCCGCAAAAACCTATAAGGGCATGAGTGTTCTTCTCAAACAATCCCATAAAACCTAGTGTATTTTTAGCTTGCGAAAAATTATCTCGGATAAATGATAGGGTTTCTTGATAGGTAAGGCTGCGACCTTGTAATAAATAACGCATAACGGCCGCATCAGAAAAAACACCTTGGTATAACATTTGGCACTCGATGTCTTCGGAGTCACTCGTTACGTAATCAACATAAAGCCGTGATGTTTCTATTAATGGTTCCACTATACCTTTCACCATTTTCCTATCTACAAAATATGGCGGTAATTTTTGAATACATTCTTGCTATTCTTCTTTAAGCACCCACCGTATGTTTAAGGATATCAACAATCTGCTGTGGTTCTTTTGCCCATGCCATTGCCGCAGCATTAACTTCTTTTAATGGGTGGATTAATGCTTCGTCGTGTAGCGTGATATAAGGGGTATCTAGTGCTGCACAATAACCTGCATCAAATGCCGCATTCCATTGCTTGTACTTTTCGCCAAAGCGAATAACCGCTAGATCGCATTGCTCAATTAATGTTTTTATACGAATAGCATTTACCTTGGCAGATTTATGATCACGCCAAAAGTTGTTATCTTCTTCACCTAACACATCACCTGCAGCATCACTGGTTGCGTGATCAGTAATGGCAGAAGTAAAAATAATGGGCAAATTGGCGGCTTCACACGCCATGATTATTTGGTCACGCCAATCAGTATGGATTTCGCCAGATAAATATACGGTTAATGCGATCATAAAATACTCTCTGTTAGTGCTCTGAGACCTTTGCACGAACATTATTCTGTGCGTTATCCTCGCTTATAAAGGCCCCACTCGTTAGTGATGGTGTTGATATGATATAAAGCAGCGGTATACTCGAGAACAGTTGCTGTAATATAGCCAATCATTTAACCAGATAATAAGGGTAATACCATGAAAAAGCGATATGTAGCCAGCTTATATCTATCACTAGCCATGAGCCCTCTCACACTTGCTGAAGATAATGCATGGCAGGAAACGAAAGAGAGTGCCAAAGAAGTCATTGAGGCATCGAAAGAAACCAGTGTGAATGCATGGGAAGCCACTAAAAAAACCAGCTCGGATGTCTGGCAAAAAACCAAATCTGTTAGCGGTGATGCGAGTCAAAAAGTGGGTGAAAATTTAGGTAATCTAGGTACTGAAATAAAGCAAGACGGGGAAGCCGTGTGGGAAGACACCAAAAAAATTAGCAAAAAAGCTAAAGAAAAAACGGAAGAAACATCAACTTCGGTATGGGAGTCGATCAAGTCTTTCTTCAATTAGACAAGATTCATCGCATAGATAAATACACATGAGCCTTAGCCAGTGCGTCTCTATTTAAGTAGATTGGCTCTGGCCATCCAGTTTATCAAGAAAGCGTAAGGCTAATAGCCACCCTGCTACACCCATTAAGGCTGAGCCGATGAACATTCCAATAAACGCGCCTTTGGCTCCTCCCCATTCGATGCCGAAATACACAAAAGGAATGGTACCCACCGTGACCTTTAAAAAGTTCATCGCTGTCGCGTAATGAGCAACACCTAGATTATTAAACATGGCATTCGTCACAAAACTTAATCCATTAAAAATAAACATTAAGCTAATGCCATTACAGAAGAGATACACTAATTCGTTAGCTTCATCGGATGCATTAAATAAAGGCACAATAAGCCACTGCCCTGCCCATAAAATCGCTGACACTATCACACAATAAAAAACGACCAAGCGAACAGACTCGTTCAATGTTTCTCGAACACGTGATTGCTGATTAGCACCAAAGTTTTGCCCTGCAATCGGTCCAACAACCGCAGACAAGGCAAATAGACCCGCAAATGCCACTGGCTGAATACGGCTGATTATGGCATTACCAGCAACCGCACTATCTCCAAATTGAGCTAGCGCATAAGTAACATAAGCCACACCTATCGGTGTTGACAAGTTAGTCAATACGGCGGGAATCGCCACATTCAGGTAGTCTCTAAATTGCAGGATATAACGAGAATAAACAAATGCCCCCACTAATCGATGACGATACGCAATCACATAAATAGCAAAAGCTAGCATAGCAACACGACTCAGCACAGTGGCAATTGCGGCACCCTGTACGCCTAAGCCAAGAGCAAAAATAAAAATAGGATCCAAAATAACATTAACAATACCGCCAATCATTGTTAACCACATCGCTTCTTTTGCATCGCCACGGGCACGTAACACACCACCAGCAGACATAACCAATGCTAAAATCGGCATGCTGGGAATAATAATTTGCAAATACTGTGTCGCAAAAACAAGTGCTTGACCACCGGCACCTAACCAATTCAATAGCGCCGGAATAGCCAACCAAATAGCGATCGTCAGCGGGATTGTTAATACCATGGCTGATACACAGGAGTATGTGACCGACTCTCTCGACGCACACATATCCCCCGCACCGAATGAACGAGACACCAATGCGCCACAAGCAATCGATAAACCGATATTTAACGACACTGTAAAAAAGATAATAGACCCAGCAAAACCCACCGCTGCGGCTATTTCGACCTCGCCTAATAAACTCAAGAAGTAAATATCGACAAGGTCGGAGAGGAACATCACCATTAGGCCGGTCATTGCTGACCCTGCCATAATAAGGAGGTGCTGCTGAATTGAACCTTGAGTATATTTTGCCATACGGTATACGACCACCATCAATGATAAATCAAAGAGATTTTATACTATGCATCCCCTATAATGCGGCTTTTATTGCTGTTTGATGCATTTTTACACGACATTTTTGTAATGAATGCCATAACCCCATTTTCGTACCTCTTCTACACCGGCTTTGGTCTTTGCTAACTATGAACGCTTTTACTGTTTACCCTGATGAATACCACGCACAACTGAATCAAAAAATCGCTCGACTCAATGATCAACTTGCCACACTCAAGCAACCAACACTACCTACTATTGATGTGTTTGAATCACCGACAACACATTACCGCATGCGCGCAGAGTTTAAGGCTTGGCATGAAGGGAATACAACCTACTATGCCATGTCTGATAAAGAAACTCGCCAACCTGTCTTATTAGAAACGTTTCCCGTCGCTTCGCTGGCCATCAATACACTGATGCCAAAATTGATGGCCGCCATTAATCAAGATGATATTTTACGAAAAAAACTGTTTCAGATTGAATTTATTAATACGCTAACGAACGATATGTTAGTCACATTGATTTATCATCGCCCACTATCTGAGGATTGGATAACACGGGCAACCGCATTACAAGAAACATTATCTATTAGTATTATTGGACGTAGCCGTAAGCAAAAAGTCGTATTAGATAAAGATTATGTGACAGAGACATTAACTGTTAATGCGCAAACATTTACTTATCGACAAAACGAAGGCAGCTTCACCCAACCCAACGCTGTCGTTTGCCAGAAAATGTTGGAATGGGCAGTCAATAACAGTGAGCCTAAAGCAGATGAACTCAAAAGAGATTTATTAGAATTATATTGCGGCAATGGTAATTTCACTTTGCCTTTGTCGTACAACTTTCGTCAGGTGATTGCGACAGAAATTTCAAAATCTTCGGTCAATGCCGCATTGGAAAATCGACAAAAAAACAATATTGATAATGTCACTGTTGTTAGAATGTCGAGTGAAGATTTTGCAGAAGCAATGGATAAAGTCAGACACTTTAGGCGGTTAAAAGACATTGACCTTGACAGCTATGATTTTTCAACCGTATTTGTTGACCCACCAAGAGCAGGGCTAGATGAGCACACCATTGAAGTCATCCGGCGTTTTGATCAAATTATCTATGTATCCTGTAATCCAAAAACCCTCGTCAACAACTTACAAAGCTTATGCAATACACACGAAATTAGTGCCATCGCTGCATTTGATCAATTCCCTTATACCGATCATTTAGAAGCGGCAGTTATTATCCAACGCAAACAATAACATCAATCGCCATAAACAATACGCTCGATTTCACCCTCTGCCTTTAGCTCGGCTATCGCCTTATTCACTTGAGAGAGAAACGCTTTTGCTGATGTCTTTTTAGAAAAAGCCATGTAGTAGTCATCTTCTGCTATAGGCTTTTTCATTGGAATGATATGACGATTATTAACATCTTTTTTAATTAATGATGTACCTACTACACGATTAGCAATAGCAACATCAACTCGCCCACCCGCTAACAATGTAAAAAGTTGATGCGTGTTTTTAACTTTAGTCACTGCAAATTTTTTATCGATGATTGCTTTATCTATTTCTTCTGAATAACTATACCCACTCACAATACCCATTCGATAAGGAGAAAAATCATCCGCTGTTTTCCACTCCAAACCATTAGGAAAATGATTTTTTGAATACCAGACAAGATCCTGCGAAGGGAAAAGCGGGTCCGAGAAATCCATATAGCTCTCTCTTTCTGCCGTTTTATACAACAAAGGAATACCATCCATTGCTCCACTTTTTACTGAATTAAGCGCCCGCTTCCAAGGTACTAGCGGGATAGTAATCGTGGCGCCGTCAACACGAGAAAAGATTGCTCGCATCAGATCAACACCAATCCCCGCAGTCGCCTCCTCTCCCTCTTCTCCTAACATAAAGGGCGGCCACGGGTCATTAGGAAAGACGAGGGTTTTGTCACCAAAAGCACTACTGGAAAACAGAAAAAAAGCGGTAAATATCGATAAAAAATAACGTCGGACAACATTCATAATAAATAAACTCAAGAGAAAAACGAATCATGATTGGTATTGGTATAGCTGCATAAAGCATAGACCAATTATTGAGAATATCTATTGAGTAGACAAAAGGTTAAATAGTGGTGAAACTCAGCAATACATTGGCGAGAAACAAAGTCACGTTATATATCGAATAAAGGGAATTACCTGTGGTGCATTCTGAGCCAAATTGCATTCATAGAACAGAAGAGCAGGTTATTTCTTCAGCAACTCTTGGCAGCAGGGAAGCTGCCACGAAGCTTATAGGATATATTTACAGCGTGTTGCTGAAGAAATAACCTGCTTTTTTGTTCGAAATTTTAGAATGCACCACGGGTAGGGAATTATATAGCGGTAGGGACTAAAGCCTCTAAATAAGTGGCTATTTGCTGCTGCACATTGTCTAACGAGCAAGAGGCGTCAACCACACCATAACGCTTTGGATCGCAATTAACTCTTGATAAATAGGCGTGTCGTACACGTTCAAAAAAATCGACTTGCTCGTTTTCAAATCGGTCTAACTCGCCACGCCGCCCTGCTCTTTCTAAACCAATAGCGACATCAATATCCAATAAGAACGTTAAATCAGGCTTAATATCACCCTGAACTTGTTGTTCAAGCTGTTCAATAAGCAGGAGGTCTAAACCTCTCCCACCACCTTGATAGGCATAGGTTGCGTCAGTAAAACGATCACACAACACCCATTGACCTCGATCTAATGCTGGAATAATAACGGTATTCAAGTGCTGAGCACGAGCAGCAAACACTAGTAATAACTCCGCTTTTTCATCCATTTTTTCATCACGATTACTAAGCAATAGCGCTCTAATTTCTTCAGCGAGCGGTGTGCCACCAGGCTCTCGCGTAGTAACAACATCAACGCCACGTGCTTGTAAATACGATTGGATAAAAGCCATGTTAGTACTTTTTCCGACACCTTCTGTGCCTTCAATCGTTAAAAACTTACCACGTACTGGTGAATTCATACTTATCTATCTCATTATGATGCAGTGCTGTGTGGTTTATTATGTAACGCACAGTTAACTGATTGAGGACGAATTACTGGCTAGGCGCCGACTGGTACTGCTCACGCCGCTGCTCTATTTGGTATTTACGTACCGCTCGGTTGTGTTGAGCCAAGGTTTGTGAAAATTGGTGACTACCATCTCCTTTGGCCACAAAGAACAAAGTATTACCTGCTTTTGGATGTAAAGCTGCATGGATAGCTTCCCGACCCGGCATTGCAATCGGCGTTGGCGGCAAGCCATCAATCACATAGGTATTGTAAGGTGTTTTTTGGCGGAGATGTTTACGTCGAATATTGCCTTGATATTCACGCCCTAAACCATAAATGATGGTCGGATCGGTTTGCAAACGCATCCCTTTATTTAACCGTCTAACAAACACACCCGCAATTTCTGGCCGCTCATAGGGTACACCAGTTTCTTTCTCGATAATCGAGGCCATAATCAAGGCTTCGTAAGCATTGTTATAGGGTAAATTGGCTGACTTTTTTTGCCACTCTTCTTCTAACACCCGCTGCATTTTTTTATGCGCTTGTTGCAAAATATCAACATCGCTCATACCACTCACAAACTGATAAGTATCGGGAAAAAACCAGCCTTCTGGATGCTCAACATCAATCGCCAACTGGCTCAATAAATCGGCATAATCACTTTCAATGTCCAACATGTGAATAAGATCATTGTTACTTTGCAGTACTCGAATAAAATCATCAAAGGTTTTACCTTCAACCAAGGTAACTGAGTAGCGAATAACGTCATCCGATCGCAATAACGCCAAAAGGGATTGATGGTTACTCCCCACCGGTAATATATATTCACCGACATTAATGGTAGTTTGCTGGGTAAGACGAGCATAAACAACGAGCAATTTAGCTGATGGAATGATATGCCTTGATTCTAATTCACGCGCTAATTGGCTTAATGTATCACCTTTTTTGACAGTAATGAGTGTATCTTCGTTGATATTAACAGGGGTCGAGAGCCAACGATTAACCCCTATAGTACCGATCACCATGACCAACATAGCAATAACAATCGTACCACTGACAAAAGACATAATTTTAGACATAAGTATCAGCAGACCTATTGGTTAAGCACATTGAGACATTGACGCATTAAATGATGTGATAGGAGACCCATCGTCATAAAATGATCGTAGACATTCTTGTAATCGCTGTGTCACAGAACCCACTACCCAGCGCTGCTGACCACAACTAATCACCGGCCATATACCGCTAATACTGTTTGTTAAAAATACTTCATCAGCATTAGATATATCGCTAGCCGAAAGGTGAGCTTCTTCAACCACCACATGATTAGCTTTAGCGGTTTCAAGAACCCAACGCCGCATCACGCCAGCCACACCGGATGTGTTTAATAAGGGAGTCATTAAGATACCGTTGTTAACAATAAACACATTGCGAGCCGTGGCTTCTATTACGTTATCACAACTATCGAGCATCAAACCTTCTTGAACGTCGAGCGTTTGTCGCTCTTCACTGGCAAGCACATAAGATAGCTGATTAAGTGATTTAATACCGGCTAACGTCGGCGACGCTACGATACGCTCGTGACAATAGTGTACATTCACCCCATGTTGGCAGAAAGATTGATTTTTTTCCGCCGCCTCTGAAGATAGCGGGGTATAGATAGAAATCAGTTGTGGCATGGCTTGGTCGTCGGGCATATACCCGCGTGTTATACCATCACCTCGCGTTACGATAAGTTTGCACACACCTCTGCTCGTCGATGATGTGCTAGCTGATTGCCCCTGTGTGTTCTGCTGAATAAGCTGCAAGGTCGTTTGCATATGTTGCTGCACACGAGCGGGGTCAAGACTCATCTTCAGCCTCTTTAGCCCTAGCAATAAACGATCGAAATGATAAGACCATAGAGCAATATCACCCGAGCAATATAACATGGTCTCAAATAGACCATCACCATAAGCTAGCCCCCTATTCGTCGCAGGAATATGGGTTTGAGCTTGGTTATCGACGAGGATGATTGGGGAAGGAGCCATGATTACTCTTGTGAATAAATTAGTGGAGCCAATGGCACTTCTATCAACAGATAAAGTTTTCCGCTGATAGAAGTTATTAATCGACCTTACGGAAGACTAAAGAACCGTTAGTTCCACCGAAACCAAATGAGTTAGAAATAACACCGTTAATCGTCATTTCTTGAGCCGTATGCGGTACAAGGTTGATATCACAACCCTCATCAGGCTCATTAAGGTTAATGGTCGGTGGGGCAACCTGATCACGAATCGCCAAAGCGCTAAAAATAGCTTCTACCGCACCTGCTGCACCTAATAAGTGACCAATCATTGATTTGGTCGAGCTCACCGCAACTTGATCAATCGCATGTCCAAAAACAGATTTAACGGCATTACACTCTGCCGTATCGCCTGCCGGTGTCGATGTACCGTGTGCGTTAACATATTGCACGTCACTAGCAGACATACCCGCATCACGTAATGCGTTTTGCATGGATAATGCTGCGCCCGCGCCATCGGCAGGCGGCGATGTCATATGGTAAGCATCACCACTCATACCAAAGCCGGTTATCTCGGCATAAATTTTTGCGCCACGTGCTTTCGCGTGCTCATATTCTTCAAGTACTAAAATACCCGCGCCGTCACCCAGCACAAAACCATCACGGTTTTTATCCCAAGGTCTACTAGCAGTTGTTGGATCATCATTACGCGTTGATAAGGCACGTGCCGCAGCAAAACCTCCCAACCCGAGTGGTGTGGTCGCCATCTCAGCACCACCAGCTAGCATAGCGTCCGTTTCACCATGTTGAATAGAACGAACTGCCAGACCAATCGCATGGGTTCCCGTGGTACAGGCGGTTGTCACCGCTAGATTAGGGCCTTTTAAACCATATTTAATGGAAAGGTTGCCAGCAATCATATTGATAATAGAGCCAGGAACAAAGAAAGGGGATAAACGCCGTGGGCCACGATTCGCCACGGTCATGGTGCCATCTTCAATAGAACCGATACCACCAATACCAGAACCGATGACGGCACCAAATCGAGGAGCAAGAGCGTCACTCACATCAATACCCGCATCTTGCATGGCCTGAATACCTGCCACCATACCGTACTGGATAAAAGCATCCATTTTACGGGCATCTTTTACTGGAAAATAATCACCTACAGAAAGGTTTTTGACCGACGCGCTAAACTGTGTAGTAAATGCACTCGCATCAAATGTCGATATAGTTTCTACACCACTTTTACCCTCAAGAATAGCATTCCATGTATCCGCTACCGTGTTCCCCAAAGGAGACACCATACCCAAACCTGTAATAACAACGCGTTTCACAAAAACCTCAACTCGACATAAGATGAATGAAAAAATTAGAGTTAATTTATTCTTTCTAATTAATAAAATTTAGCCATTTTTTACTAACAAATAATTACCCATATTACAGCTAACCAACGACAAAATAGATAGGCTTATATAAGGAACCTCTGAATCTAAAACACCTGCCCCAAAAACTATGCCCATAAACTATAAAAGCCGCACTATAAAATAGATGCGGCTTTTATACATTCTCTAACTGCTGATAATCTCAGTCAGCTAAACCCAAAGGTTTAGCCTAAGTTAGCATTGATGTAATCAATGGCTAGCTTAACTGTAGTAATTTTTTCAGCTTCTTCGTCTGGGATTTCCGTTTCAAATTCTTCTTCAAGTGCCATTACCAACTCAACAGTGTCAAGTGAATCTGCACCTAAATCTTCAACAAACGATGCTTCTGTTTTCACTTCGCTTTCGTTAACACCTAGTTGCTCAGCAACGATTTTTTTAACGCGTTCTTCTGTGTTGCTCATAATAGTTTTGAACTCCTAATCGATGAAAATCGTAATAAGTGACACTTTGTCGGTAACAAGTACCGCATAAAGCATCTTTTTCAATTCGTATACGCCACGTGAATAAAGGTTACGTGATCTTATTGTGCTTTTACGAGCGCGCATTTTACATGGAAATATCAACGGTTGTAATGCTTGCGCGACAAATATTTGAATGATTTTTATTTTTTCAATAAAAATCAAACAGTTAAGACATATACATACCACCATTTACCTGAATATTTTCACCGGTAATATAGGCCGCACCATCACTTGCCAAGAATTTAACCGTACTAGCGATCTCTTCTGGTTGACCCAAACGCCCAGCAGGCACTGCTGATAGCATCAGCGCTTTTTGCTCTTCAGAGAGTACATCCGTCATATCGGTTGCTATGAATCCAGGAGATACCGTATTGACGGTGACATTGCGCGACCCCACCTCTTTTGCCAAAGCTCGCGAAAAACCTGCAACACCGGCTTTTGTCGCGGCATAATTGGCTTGCCCCGCATTACCCATTGACCCGACCACCGAGCCTATCGTGATAATTCGCCCCCAGCGAGCCTTCATCATTCCTCTCATACAGGCTTTACTTAGGCGATAAACGGCACTTAAGTTAGTATTAACAACATCAAACCATTCATCTTCGCTCATACGCATAAGCAGGTTATCTTTGGTAATACCCGCATTATTAACAAGGATCGACGGTGCGCCAAACTCTTTTTGAATCGTGGCTAATACACTAGAAACTGAATCTGTATCCGTCACATCCAACATCATACCTCGGCCTTGAATATTTTTACTCGACAAGCGTGCGCTAATTTTTTCTGCACCTGATTCACTCGTCGCCGTACCAATAACAATGGCACCTTCTTGGCCCAATGAATCAGCGATGGCCGCCCCAATACCTCGGCTAGCGCCAGTTACCAATACCACTTTTTGATCAAAACTCATGTTTTTTCCTTAGGTTATGTATTAAGGGTAAATCAAAATACCCCATTGTTATTACGCGTATTCGTTAAGATTCCGACAGAAATGCAGCCGGAGTATCCGCTGCAACGCTGGTGATCGACCGATCAATGCGCTTGATCAAACCAGACAACACTTTACCAGGGCCACACTCAACGACTTGACTCACACCCGCTTTCGCTAAAGTATTCACACAATCTACCCATAAAACAGGATGATAAATCTGTTCTATCATGCGCTGTTTTATTTCTTCAGGGCTATTTTCTGTTTGTGCGTTCACATTATGCACAACAGGAATATTCGGTGATGAAAATGACACCTGAGCAATTTCAAGCGCTAAACGGTCAGCGGCTGGCTTGAGCAAAGCGGAATGGAAAGGAGCGCTAACAGCTAGTGTCATCGCTTTCTTAGCACCTTTTTCTTTACACAAGGCAATTGCACGATCAACAGCGCCGACATGACCAGCAATAACCACTTGTCCCGGGGAGTTAAAATTTACCGCCGATACATCTTCACCCTCTTGCGCTTCTTTACAAGCATCTATAATAATTTGATCATCTAGGCCAATAATCGCAGCCATAGTACCAACACCACTCGGCACAGCCTCTTGCATATATTTACCACGTAGTTGTACCAAGCGAATCGCATCAGCAAAAGCCACCACACCCGCACACACTAGCGCAGACCACTCACCTAAACTATGGCCTGCCATTAGCGCTGGCTGCTCCACTTTCTCTTGCTGCCATACACGCCAAATAGCCACACTAGCAGCCAGTAGTAAGGGTTGTGTACGCTCGGTCATATTCAGCGCTTCTTGAGGCCCTTCTTGCGATAGCTGCCATAGGTCATACCCTAATACATCGGACGCTTCGGCGAATGTTTCCTGAACAACAGGATAAGCCATCGCTAACTCAGCCAACATACCTTGTTTTTGAGAACCTTGCCCCGGAAATACAAAAGCTAAAGTAGAAAGTGTTGTCATTGTGCTGCCTTTTTAATTATCTAAATGAATATAATATTTAATATCGATTGATTACATATGTCCGCAAGTTCTTTGAAAATAGGCTTCCATATCATTCACTGGCTGTGATGAATCTAAATTTTTATTCTGAGTAATCTGCTCAATGAGCATTGTCAGTGCGTAAAAAAATTGTTGCTGATCAGCTGCTCCATGACTTTTCACGACAGTACCTTTTAAGCCCAGCAGATAAGCGCCATTATATCGATCAGGGTTCATGTTTTCTTTCCACCGCTGAATTAACGGAGAAGCAAACCATGACAACAGACGACTCACCACACCCGATTGGGCAGATTGCTTTACATTATGTGTAACCAGTCGAGCCATACCTTCACTGGCTTTCAGTGCAACATTTCCAGAGAACCCATCGCAGACGATCACATCTGCAACCCCCTGAAAAATCTCATCTGCTTCAATAAAACCACAATAATTTAAACCAGACTGCTCTTCGAGAATAGCTGCTGCTCGTTGAACCACGGAGGAACCTTTAATAGATTCACGTCCAATATTAAGTAGGCGCACGGATGGGGCTGGTCGTTTATCAATGATCGAACATAGCGTCGAACCTAACGACGCAAATTGAGCTAACTGAGCAGACGAACAATTAACATTAGCGCCTAAATCAAGGAGATAGCTGTGGTTAAGCGCTTGCTGATGACGATCGCTTTTATCCACTACCGGAATAGCTTTGCATAGCGCCGGACGCTTTAAGCCTTCGTAACAAGATAAAAAATGGATACCCATCGCCACTAAAGCACCGGTATTACCCGCGCTAATACAGCCGTCAGCACGCTTATCTGCAACCGCCCTCAAGGCTAAAGCCATTGAAGAATCACGCTTATGTCTTAGCGCACTCGCAGGCGAATCGCTCATTGCTACAGGGGTACCCGAGCGATTAAAGATCACGTTGGGATGAGAATTAGCAGAGAGTAACGGCTGAATATCCATCTCAATAGATTCATCACCATACAAATAAAACTCAACATGAGGGTAGTACTGAGCGGCCTGCACAACCGCAGGAAAAATTGATTGACTCCCGTTATCACCACCACTGATATCAATGGCGATACGTAGCGTATTCGTCAATAATTGAGCACTCACGAGGAAATATCGCGCACACTAAAAAACAGGCAATCATCAATGACGAGCCTGTTAGAAAGTGCAAAAATTAGTTTTTCAAAGATACGTTTCATTCTTTTAACAAAGAAGAAAGTCAGAAGAAGTCGAAAGAAATTACAGACGTTAAATACATTAACGCCTGCAAAGTATGTCTTTAGTCTTATTCAGCAGCGTCTGAAGCTGTTTCGATCACTTTTTTGCCACGATAAAAGCCATCTGGGCTTACATGGTGACGAAGATGCTTCTCACCTGAGGTGGGATCAACAGTTAGCGTCAATTCTGTGCTTAACGCATCGTGTGAACGGCGCATTCCACGTCGTGAGCGTGTCTTTTTACTTTTTTGTACAGCCATGATGGACTCCTACTATTTATCTATACATTTCGCGCCAGCATAATCGCCACCGCTTTACTCGCTATCGCTACCTTTTTTAGAAGGCTCACTCTGCAAGGATTCTTTTAAATCAGCCAACACATTAAATGGGTTGGTATTGGGCGCTTCAGCGATAATCTTACTCGCTTCTTCTTCGCCACTGGAAAATAAGGTAGTCGGCACACACTCCTCATCGTGATAAGAGACGATAGGCAGGCTTAACAAAATCTCATCTTCTATAATTTGGTAAATATCTGTATGCCCCTCACCTACAATCCAAGGATCAAAACGGCTGGGCAGTCGTGTGATATCAGAATCTTCCCACTGGATAGCCAGGTTAAGTTCACATGCCACATTGACAGATACGCCCTCTAAGCAGCGTTGACAAACATTTTCTACGTTGGCTTGGATCGTGCCAGCCACAAATAAAATGCGCTGTTCTCCAATACCAAATCGGAGTGTTGCTTCAACACTTCCTATATCAGAGTACAACAAATCAACAACCCGCTCTAACTCTGGCAGGGCCACAGTACCTTCTATTTCAATACCTTGTTGCGCAAACTTGCGTGGATCAATATGACGAGGTAATGAATTCATAGGGGGTATCCAAATACAGGCGCGCAATGATAGGGATTTGCACCGACGGTGTCAAAAACAATCGCATAAAAATAGTGAAAAAACGGTTTTTTTCGTGTTTTATATCAATATATAGTGGGAGGCGCTAAAATCTGCCCCTTTCATGACCTTAAAAGCGCTTTATTATGTTGCCAATTATTCTCGCATCTAGCTCCCCTTTTCGGCGTGAGCTACTCAACAAGCTCGGTTTGCCTTTCACTTGCCATTCACCCGACATTGATGAAACCGCGAAAGCGGGCGAATCACCAGAAGCACTCGTCGAGCGTCTAGCGCTTGAAAAAGCCCATGCCGTTGCCCGTAAAAATAGTAAGTCACTGATTATTGCCTCGGATCAGGTCGCGGTCTTAAACGGCCAGATAATGACTAAACCACACACACACACCAAAGCGGTCGAACAGCTCACACTATCTAGCGGTAACTCTGTTCATTTTCTGACAAGCCTCTGTTTATTTAACAGCCAAACTCAAAACGCCCAAATCATCATTGCACCCTATGCCGTTGAGTTTTTGTCGCTCACACAAGAGCAAATCGAGGCGTATTTAAAGAAGGAGCAGCCCTACCAGTGTGCCGGTAGCTTTAAATCTGAAGGCCTAGGTATTTCCTTATTTAGCAAAATGGAAGGTGAAGACCCAAATAGCTTAATCGGCTTACCGCTCATCCAACTCACCCAAATGCTTAGAAACGAAGGGGTTGAGCCATTGAGCTAAGACCTCGCTCACACAATTTTCAATGACATGCATAAGCCAAGCATAGCGATGTAGTGACATTTACTGACAAATCATTCAGCCAATGCTTACATCCCAGTTTTCGCAAATTGTTAATATAGGTGACAGCAAGGATGCGCACAGGATGTGAAAATTGCTAGGAAAGCGAAGGGATAAGGATGTTTTTATTCCAAAGTAGCGCAAGGACGCGCTACCACTAAGCTCAATACCTTATTGGTATTGAGCTTTTTTAATGCCTATTCAGTGAGCATTAACGAACCTTAGTATCTGAGTTGAACCGATTGATGAGTGACGGCGTTAATCACTGCACCAATGCCTTTACCAATAGAAATTCCTAGACTCTCGGAAAACTCTTCAAAAGGTGTTGGTCTAAGCGTGTAATCAACGACATGTTCGTTATTAATAATTTCTCGTGCAACGTGGCCTGCACTCCCCAAACCATCAATCAACCCCAAATCTAAGGCCTGCTCTCCACTCCAAATCAAACCGGAATAAATACCATTATCTTGCGGGTCAGCAATCAGACGATCTCCTCGCCCTGCCTCAACAGCGTCAATAAATTGCTCATGAGTCGTCGTAAGCACACTTTCCCAAAACACCGTTTCATCTTCGCGCCTTGGGGAAAATGGATCTAAGAAACTTTTGTGCTCTCCGCTAGTATAATTTCGGCGCTCCACACCCATCTTACTCATTAAGTCAACAAAACCAAAGCTGGATGCTGTGACACCAATAGAACCCACAAGACTCGACTTATCAGCGTAAATTTCATCGGCAGCAGCAGCAATATAATATCCACCGGACGCCCCTAAATCACTGATCACTGCATACAGCTTTTTATCGGTATGAATATCACGCAAGCGATTAATTTCATCATAAACATATCCCGACTGCACCGGGCTGCCACCGGGGCTATTAATCGCCAATATCACGGCTTTTGATGATGGGCTTTCAAAAGCCGCTCTTAATGCAGCCGCCAAATCATTCGCGTTAGCGACTTGATCAGCCGCAATAACACCATCAAGGTAGACAATGCCAACATGCTCCTGGGATACGGAATATTGAGCAGCAGAGTTCTGGCGCATAACACCAACAAGAACAACGACCACATAAATACAGAAAAATAGCTTGAAAAATATACCCCAACGACGTGCTTTCTTTTGCTCTTGTAGCGACTCCTGAGCAATTGAAGCCACCAACTGCCAATCGCGACTTTCGCTATTGGGATCTACTTTGTTTTCACGACTAAACCAACCCATTTAACCTTCCTCTACCCTATTTATATGGTCTCAAGAGCAACTTGAGAACACTCATTAAATTACATAAACCTACCTGTGGTGCATTCTGAGCTAAATTGCATTCAGAGAACAGAAAAGCAGGTTATTTCTTCGAAATTTTAGAATGCACCACGGGTAAACCTTTTATCGAGATCTTACAAAAAAACCTCTTATCATATTTTTTTACCCTACTAACGATAAGTCGACATCACCCAATCAACAAAATCAGAAAAGTGGTCAACACTCTTAATCGGCTGATAAGGCTGCAAACGATCAATGTGATGCGCACCATAACTTACCGCAACACGATGCACATTTGCATTTCTGGCCATTTCCATATCGTATTCGGTATCACCAACCATTAATGCCCGATCACAACTTACCTTCATCTGCTTTAACAGTTCCTGAAGCATCAACGGGTCAGGCTTTGATTTTGTCTCATCCGCACAGCGACTCGCATCAAAATAGGCCTGCATACTTAACCGCTCAAGCACACGATCTAAGCCTCGACGACTTTTACCCGTAGCCACCGCCATTGCAAAACCCGCACACCTTAATGTCGCCAACCCCTCTTCTACACCCTCAAAAAACGGAGACGGGATTTGATCGGCAGCCAAAAAGTGCTCAACATAATGAGAACGTATCGATTCTTTTTGATCATCACCCAACTCAGGATAAAGTCGCGCCATCGCTTCAGGCAATCCCAAGCCAATAATATTACAAATAACAGCGTCCTCTAATACCGGAAAACCTGCTGACGCCGCGGCTTTTTGTAAACAGGTCACTATTTTAGAGGTTGAATCACTTAGCGTGCCATCCCAATCGAAAATCAATAACATGTTACATTTCATCCTGCTTTAAATGGTGAAATATCGCTAACAAATCATCACCCAAAGGCGCCTCTACCTGCACAGCCTGACCATCGGGCAATGAAAAATGTAGTTGATATGCGTGTAAGAACAAGCGCTTGAGCCCCGATTTTCGATATTGCTTATTGATCTCACTATCGCAATATTTATCATCACCAATAATAGAACAACCGATCGATTGTGAATGTACGCGAATTTGATGCGTTCTACCGGTAATAGGTTTAGCCTCAACAAGAGTGCAAGAACGACTTTGAAGCTGATAACGTTTGACGACTTGATACTCGGTTAACGATGCTTTGGCACCATCAGTATCGGGCTGCGCAATACGAACAATACGTTCACCGCTCGACAATTGATTTTTCACCAATGGCGAATTGACAGATTTACGCCGTTTTGGCCAGTGACCATCAACCAAGGCGCGGTAAATTTTTTGTATTCGACCTTCACGCAGCTCCTGCTGAATATAACGCAAACTACTGCGCTTTTTTGCAATCATGATACAGCCAGAGGTGTCCCGATCTAAACGATGCACAAGCTCTAAAAAACGTTGCTCTGGTCGAATTTGTCGAAAGCTTTCAATGAGCCCTAGACTAATCCCGCTACCACCATGCACAGCTAAGCCAGAAGGTTTATTAACCACCATCAAATCATTATTTTCGAAAAGAATAGAAGATTCTAGTAACTGAGATAGCTGCTCGCTGGGTTTAGCCAGCGCATCACGTTGGCTCACACGAATAGGCGGAACACGTACCACATCCCCATCGCGCAACTTGTACTCTGGCTTGACGCGCCCTTTATTCACACGCACTTCACCTTTACGTAAAATACGATAAATACGTGATTTAGGCACTCCCTTTAAGCGACTCAATAAGAAGTTATCAATTCTTTGGGTTGCATTGCCCGCATCAATGGTAATCAGTTGGACGGCGTTAAATAAGTCTGGGGAATCGGTAGGTATGCTCATAGGCGGGATAATACCAGCTTGATCATAATTATTCCCCGCCATTTACCGCCCTGGCCATCATTTAACACCCCACACCGCTAAAAAAATAGCAAGGCCTGTTAACACTAAGTGAATATCCATTGCCATAGATATTCACTAGCCCCATGATTACCCACACATAAACAATATTGACATTGTCGCAAGACTGCTTTACTGCTACACTCGGTGAGTGGAATATTAGCGATTTCCGGATAATGTACGTTGTTTTTGACGTGTATCGCAGTTAATGATTACTGCAATACTCACTAACACAGATATTATCTCAAGGAAGCAACCGAAATACTCCATTGCTGAGTGCGGCAATAAATGATGTTCAACATCTCCGTTTATCGCAGATTAGAACATATTCGTTGTTGCCGTGTTGTCAGTACTTTAATTGAATAGATTTTATTCTAAGTACTGCGTTGAGTGAGATGGTCAGTACCAATGACAAGCCAAATTGGTGACACAGAACACGCACTCAAATGAAGAGAAACCAGCAACATTACAACCGTGGTGATTGGCACCCAATAATGACCAATCACACACTTAAACAACGACTGATACAAAACACAGTGTGTAATTAAAGCACTACTGACGGCTTTTACGATAATAGATTTACCGCTAAACCCCACGGGGCAATAAGCAAGCTTATCGTAAAAGTATATGAACAGAATATATTAATTGGATAGATAGACCGCAAAGTATTGAGTGACTAAACACTCCTATTAAGTTTACAGATGTGCGATCACAAACTTAATGATTGATGTTTCAGCGATGCAAATAAAATAAGCTCGCGATCACGAAAACAGCGGTTTCAACAACAGATATAAAGAGTAGTTAAAGCAAGAATTATTATTCGTATAGCGCCTGTTCTAAGGTGTTCAGTAATAGAAGCCAAGGTTTTGTAAAAATACTGCGGCAGAAAACGGCGAATAAACAATAGATAGTTTGGCGTATTAACGCCTAATTTAGTGTAGCACTCACCATTAGCGGAGCGAAGCTACCCAAAAACAGATTATTCATTGCTACTCAATAAGCGTTACTAAATTTTACACAAGTAACGACTGTTGGCGACTAAAAAGAGTGACAAATAAATAGCAGGGATCAACAACCCTATATTCATAAACCACTCTCTCAGATTCTACATTCCAATCAATTCTGTCTTTCATAGTCACTAGTGCACTTACTAGGAAGAACTACTATGAAAAGAATGCTAATCAATGCAACACAACCCGAAGAGCTACGCGTTGCACTCGTCGACGGACAGTGGCTTTATGACCTTGATATTGAAAACCGCACGCGCGAACAGAAAAAAGCCAATATCTACAAAGGCAAAATCACCCGCATTGAACCAAGTCTAGAAGCCGCATTTGTTGACTATGGCGCCGAGCGCCACGGCTTTCTCCCACTTAAAGAAATTTCACGCGAATACTTTACCAAGCAACCAAAAGATATCGAAGGCCGCTTTAAGATAAAAGATGTCTTAAAAGAAGGCACTGAAGTTATTGTCCAAGTTGATAAAGAAGAACGAGGCAATAAAGGCGCTGCACTTACTACGTTTATCAGCCTTGCAGGGCGCTGTATGGTTCTTATGCCGAACAACCCACGCGGGGGCGGTATTTCTCGTCGTATCGAAGGCGAAGAGCGCAACGAGTTACGCCAAACATTATCACAAATAGATGTACCGAAAGGTATGAGCGTTATCGTTCGTACAGCGGGCATTGGTCGTAGCGCAGAAGAGCTCCAATGGGATTTAAATTACCTACTACAACTATGGACATCCATCAAAAGTGAAGCCGACAGCACTAATGCTCCACATTTTATTTTTCAAGAAAGCAATGTCATCATTCGAGCAATACGCGACTACCTACGCCCTGACATCGGCGAAGTCATTGTCGACAACTTAGAAACATACAACCTCGCTACCGCTTTTGTACAACAGGTTATGCCTAACTATAAAAGCAAGGTGAAATTTTATGAAGACGATACACCGCTATTTAATCGTTACCAGATAGAAAGCCAAATAGAGACCGCTTACGAGCGTGAAGTACATCTACCATCTGGCGGCTCTATTGTTATCGATGTGACAGAGGCACTTGTTGCTATCGACATCAACTCTGCACGCGCGACCAAAGGCGGAGACATTGAAGAAACAGCACTGCAAACAAACCTAGAAGCCGCTGATGAGATTGCCCGCCAATTACGTTTACGTGATATTGGCGGTTTAATCGTGATTGACTTTATTGACATGCACCCTGCTCGCAACCAACGTGCCGTTGAAGAGCGTATGCAAAACGCATTAACAATGGATCGCGCTCGCGTTCAAGTTGGTCGCATTTCTCGTTTTGGCTTATTAGAAATGTCTCGCCAACGCCTACGTCCATCACTAGGTGAAACCACATCAAAAGTATGTCCTCGTTGTAGTGGCCACGGCAGCATTCGCTCAACGAAGTCTATCGCACTTTCAATCTTACGCTTAGTAGAAGAAGAAGCACAAAAAGATCGTAGCGCAGAAATTCGTGCAATTACTCCAGTAAAGGTCGCCACCTACCTGCTGAATGAAAAACGTAAAATTATTGCGGGCATAGAAGCCAACAATAAAACCCGTATTGTTATTGTGCCAAATGCTGAATTAGTGACACCACACTACGAAGTCCAGCGTTTACGCGATGATAATAGCGAAAGTTTTGAAACTAGTTACAAAATTACTGGTTCACAAGAAGACAATTCTTTAGAAGATAATCAGCCACCAGCACCGCTCCCTCAACCTGCTGTGCAACAGGTCGCACCAACCCAACCAGCTCCTGAATCAACTGAGCTTAAAGAAGAGCAACCTAAAAAAGCAGGCCTCATAGCGACTATTTTAGCTAAAATTTCAGCATTACTTGGACCCAAAACTGAAGAAGAGCCCAAGGACGAAGTTAAAAAACCACATAACAATCGCAACCAAAATCGTCGACGCAATAACCGACGCAATAACCGCAATGACAATCGTGGCAACAGAAATAACGAGCGCCCTGCCGACAAAAAAAATACTGATTCTCAAGGTGAAAAGAACACTAGCGAGCAGAACAACAACGAAAAGAACGGCAATGAAAAAGGCTCTAGCGTTAATGAGAGAAATCGCAACAACAGACGCCGAAACAGTCAACGTCGCCCTAAAAGGGAAGAACAAGGTCAACAAGGCAATAACGAAGAAAGCCGCAGCCCCAAAGAAGACGGTAACGGTAACGGTGAAGGTCAGCCAGAACGTCGACCAAACAACCGTAAACCGCGTAACAGACAGCGCTCACGCGGACGTAAAGTTGACACTAACGTAGAAAGTACAACAAACGACAGTAACAACGAGCTCGACAAAAAAGCGGATAACGAATCGACCAACACGGCACCGGTAGCTGTAGTTGATACAAAAGCTGCTGAACAAAAAGCCTCAGTTACAGCACCCTCTGCGCCCGTTAAGGAACAACCGGAGTCAAAACCAGCAGAAACCAATAAGGCAGAGCCGGTAGTAGAAGACTCTCCGGCAACAGCACATTTATCGAAAAGCAAACCAGTAACGAGCGCTTCCGAGAATGAACCTGCAACAATTAAACAGCCTTACGTGCGTGCGGCAAACGATCCACGGGTTAACGCTAAACCTGTCACCAATACTACTATCGAGACACAAGCACTCAATAGCTTTACTGGTCAACCTCTGGACACGTCAACCAAAGCGGCACTTGATCATCAGCCACGACAACTGGCTCGTGCAGCTAATGATCCTCGAGTTTCTACCCAAGCTCAAGTTGCCAATGAAGCTGTAATCGCAGATACCGCAGAGTCATAAGGTATTTAGCGAGGAGATATTTACCTAATTACTCATCAACCATACCGGCTTAGAATAGCCAGTATGGTTAAGTGAATGATTGGTAAAGAAAAAATACGTTAAAATAGCAATTTAGAGTTGATGCGAAGGAAAACCTATGTATAATTCGCATCTCTTCCGGTGGGGTGGCTGAGTGGTCGAAAGCGGCGGTCTTGAAAACCGTTGACTGTAACAGGTCCCAGGGTTCGAATCCCTGCCCCACCACCATTTTTTTAAAGCCTCGCTATTGCGGGGCTTTTTTATGCCTATTATTTTGATATCCCCTAAAAAGACTCTAATGATGGAACGCTGCATAACACCAAGATTGGTTGCTGCAGCATTGACCGTCAATCTATCCCTATCGATTAACAACCACCTAGCTTTTCCTAAGCACAATTTTTCCTTTTAACCACTCCACCCTCATGCTACTGAGGGATAACACGCTAAGGGTATTTGGAGCCATTGTGGGCGAGCCAAAAGGATAAAATAGTGGCAGCTTACTCTTTATTTTATTCGCAGTTAATTGATTACACCAAGCACAATATTTCGTGCTTGGCACTCACATCATAATCTTTATCAACTCTAATTGATTATTGATTAATATCGATATTGAGCAATATCTTTAAGTGTTCCAACACTTCAACCATGTCTATTTGATCTTCCGGTTGGATAGACTTTTTTATCGAAAAGCTATCATCCTGAGCAATACCGACCACCGCAAAACTTCTAATTTCTCCCGACATAACCGACGACTTAAAGTCTGAAAGAAAGTTAATCGCTGATTCTTCATGCAGCGCTGGGCGTTCATTAGATACTAATCGTAAAGTCATTTAATACTCCTTGGTATATCGACACTAAGTTATGAATAGCCACAACTTGCAAATGACCGCAATAATTTATTTTATAGCATTCGCGGTGACTAAAAACTCTTCAAAGAGCATTCTGAAGCCAACTTCATTTTTTTAACAGCTTTTTCATTATTTGGCAGAAGAAAGTGTCGCCAAAATTACTATAATACGAAAATAACGTTGTATTTGGCGCCATCTACCATTTTTTGCAGAAAAAATTTTCAATCTATAATGAATTTCATAACATTATTTTTTTATGTTGGAAGCAATGTAAATAAATAAAGAGGTCTGCCATATTTGGTAGACCTCTTTATTTAGTATTCACTCAGAGAGTGACATATAAAATTTATTACAAATGATAATCGACAATCATTATTTGATTGACTTACCGCTTATGGGTATCAGTAATGATATCGATCAAATATTAGATGTAGTATCTGATCAAGTTATGGCAATATCGGGAAAAATCACCGTAATCGGCAAATCTTTAGGAGGCTATATAGCACTTGCATTAGCCGAGCGCCTTCTTGAAAAGGTAGAACAAGTACTGATATCCGGTAGCGCGGTATTTTCCAAAATATATCTAGATATTAAAGGCTACTTGAGCCCACATAAAACCTTAGAATTAGCTAATCGTTTGATTGATACTATTTGCTATGACAAAACCGTATACCCTACCAGTATAGGCAGCGTTTAGCAGATGAGTTTAATGATTACTTACGTAATATGTTGGGCTTATTCAGGGAGTGCAATCAGGTAAAAGCAGAATCGGTACTTTCAGGCGTTAAGTGCCCAGTAAAAGCGCTATGGAGAGAACACGATATTATTTATCCTTACGATGATGCTAAAGATGTACTGATGCGCTTTAGTGCTGATTGCACCGTCATTCCCAACAGCGGGCACAGTCCTATGAATCAACGGATATATTTGCTGACTGAGCCAATCAGTGCATGCAAAGCTCGATAAAACCTACACCCAACGAGCAGCTTAAAAAAAAGCCTAGTAGAGGCCACGGGTGGTTGCCACTTAATTATTAGGGACACGAAAGCGTGTAGACTTATAGAACGCTAAATCATGCTTCTTAATAAAGGTTCTAACTGTAGTGTCTCCTACGCCAGCCTCTTTGGCTACCGTTGGATAATGGAAATTATGCTTCCTGAGCTTTTCTTTATAAAAATGTAACCGCCGTTGATCTTCATAATATTGGCGCTGTTCTGGCGTATCTATATGGCAAGCCCCCAGATGCATGAGCTTAAAGCGCTCGATATGCCCCTGCGGACTTAGTGTCAGATCAACAATACTTCCTTTACTAATATAGTAAAAAACAAGCGCAATCCATAATGTCATCGTAGGAACTACGTAAACCACCGAAACAGGGTTATCTGTATTGCTGCGAACAATTAGGTACACCGCACCAAGAATAAAAGGGACAAATGATAACAATGCGATCAAATTGCGAGATGAGTTAACATAGTCATCCTTCACAGTTTTTACGTTAATACCAAATATTACTATCGTCGAAATACAAGCCACGATACCAAATACATCAAAGTAAATACTGTGTGTACCGTCGTTATGTAAAATCGTTCCATCAGCTGCAATTCGATAGCTTTCTACCATCAAGCCAAGTAAGTGCATAACCGTTAAAACAACAGGAACAATATAAATATAACGCGGCCAAGTACCACGATAAGTCTCAGATAGAGATAAGGAGAGTTGCAATAGATGCGCAAATAAGAAGTAAGCTGCAATTAAATAGAAATCGGCAATATATTCTGCAACAACAAAGTAAAACGGAATAAATAAATAGATAGCAACCTGACAGAGGTTGATAATCGTTAAATTTGAAAAAAGACGCAGGTACTCAGAAGCCGCACCACTTTTCCATGCCTTACAATAAAGAAAGCAACAAATCACGCTAACAACAAGAGGATAAACACTGTAGAACCAAATTTCATGCATTGGTTAAACCCTTAAAAATAATTCGAGGATATATTTGTTTTCCACTCAACAAACAAAAACCAAAATAATAAATATATATTGTAAATAATAATCTATTGATATTTATAAACCAATAAAAAATACCGGCAAGTCAAACAAAAAAGATTATTAATGCGCCAAAATAAGAGTAAGCGCCAGAGCTATGCATTTTTCTCTAACAAAAGGTGCGTACTTTGGTTGGCAAAACCGTAACCTACTTCAGCGTAAAAATTAAACACTTCATCGACACCCCCTTCCAGCAACAAAACTTCTTCATCTTTATGCTTAGCAACTGCAGCGGTTCGGCCTTGAAAGCCTAGCTGGTTAAGCTGTTTCTGCGCTTCCAAAATATCAAGATAACTAGGCATAGCAAACATAATTAGGCGTACATTCTCTAGTGATGTATAGGACCAAAACTCAGGATCTTCAGCATCCCCAAAGATTACCTGTCGACCTTTTGCTGAATGCGATTTAACACGTCCTCGATCCATCTCAACGCCACAGACCGCTCGAGTATTTTCCTCAATTAACGTGTCATAGGCACCAGAACCTACTCGCCCCATACCAATAATTAATATTTCTGCATCGCCTAGTTCGGCCGCTTTATCTTCGGGAAGTCGCTCAACGCCCTCACAGCGTTTAAGCCATATAGACCAGCGCTGAAATAAACTATGACCATGAGTATTAATAACACTCGAAAATACAAAAGACAGCGACACACTCAATGCCATAATGACTAGCCATTCTTTATCTAGCAAACCTTGTGATACGCTAATCGCACAAACAATTAAGCCAAATTCACTATAGTTAGCCAAGCTCAGTGATGTTAAGAAAGCCGTTCTTGCTCGTAGTTTTAAATAGCTCAACCACCAAAATAATAATGCTGCCTTAAACGGTAATGCAATCGCCATAATTAAGGCCACACCTAACATATCTATCGTAGGCAATGCGGTAAAACCAATCGATAGAAAAAAACCAATTAAGAAAATATCTTTGAAGTTCAGTAATGACTTAGAAAGTTCGGAAGCCTTACTATGGCTGCTCAATAGCACAGCAATCACTAAAGCACCCAAGTGGGCCTTCAAGCCTACCAACTCAAATAATTCACCGCCTGCAAACGCGAAAAAAATGCCGACTAAAGGTAATAACTCTCCATGTCCGCTGCGGTTTAACACGGAGGAAAGCACAGGACGTAAAAAGGGTAAACCCAATAAAATCAATGCCCACCATGATAAAGACACACCGGCGGCAAATGTCACGAAAATAACCGCCGCAATATCTTGAATCACCAAAATACCAATGGCAAGTTGACCATGTCGCGAACGCATTTCCCCCTTTTCTTCTAGCACCTTAATAGCAATCACCGTGCTACTAAAACTCACGGCAAAGCCAACTAATGCTGCGCTGGTCAGGTTCAGATCAATAAAATACATTAACCCCAGAGCAGACAGACATAGACTATTAATGATCGTTAACGACATAATCGCCATCATATGACCACTGGCGCCTGCCCATACTTCGGTTTTAAATAAAGAACGAATATCCAACTTAAGACCAATAGTGAATAACAGCAGCATAACCCCAATATCGCCAAGCGCTTCAAGCGCCGAGGTGGGCACCACGCCATAGGCATGCAAACCAAAACCCGCAGCTAAGTAACCAATAAGCGGGGGGAGATTAATTTGTTTGGCTAAAAAACCACACACAAAGGCAATAAACACCCATAAAAAATCCATAAAATTGACCTATTCTGTTATAACTAACATCGGCAAATAACGCATATGCGTAAAAGTGTTGGGTAGCATGCTAAATTAACCCTGCAGATACTACTCGTGCACCCATAAGCAACATTAACCAAATATTTATAATGGTAGTATAGAGCTGGTTAAATAGTAAATGTGATGGTCGAAAGGATTATTTTTACGCATAGCTAGATACAAAAACTCCTCATCCCTTTACATGCCATTTACTTTTGGATCAGCTCTAACCGCCTATTGAGAAATGCTTTTATGACTCACTTTGATAAAAACGATATTCATAGTATGCCACAACGCTATCGAGCCAATTTTATTAACTCTTTATCGGGGTTTAAGAGCGCTAACTTGGTAGGAACGGTCAACGCTAAGCAGCAAACTAACCTATCCATTATTAGCTCCGCTTTTCATATCGGTGCAGATCCGGCGCTTATGGGCTTTATTAGTCGGCCACACTCGGTTGACCGTCACACATTAGAAAACCTTATTGAGACTGGGTATTACACGCTCAACCATGTACATACAGGCATTATCGACGAAGCTCATCAAACCTCGGCGCGATACGAACGTGACGAGTCTGAATTTACAGAAACTGGATTAAATGAGCTGTGGCACGATGGCTTCAGCGCCCCCTTTGTGAACGAAAGCTTTGTACGCATCGGCTTAGCATATAAAGAGCACCACACACTCGTGAACAACACGGTTATGGTGCTCGGAGAAATTATTCTTGTCGACCTACCCAAAGGCAGCATCAAAGATGACGGATTGGTGGATATGACAATGACAAATACCGTCGCCGTATCAGGGTTAGATAGCTATCACTCACCTAAAAAAGTGAAACGCTTGGGCTACGCGAAACCTCATCAACCCGTCTGTATTATTGATAAGGGCTAAGTACTAGTAAACTCATTACACCCACAGAATATGGGGTTGATATTACTGTCTGTTTTCGTATGATGAATATTGAAATGCGTACATTTAGCCCCATATTGTTTGTAAGTGTGGATTACTATTCAAAGGCTAATTAGTACATACGACTTAGCACACACAACGCTACACTTTTTAACGCGAACCATTACTCTTAGAGGTTACTATGCAAGACATTTATAATTCGCAAACTGCTGCTTCTAGCACACCGATTGAAACCAGCAAGGTACTTCGCAACACCTATGCCTTACTTGCGATGACGCTACTATTTAGTGCTGTCACTGCCGGTATATCAATGGCTCTTGGTCTGGGTCACGGAGCCGGTCTTATAATGAGCCTAGGCGCTCTTGCACTAGTCTGGTTTGTACTGCCTAAAACAGCAAATTCAGCATCAGGTATTTTCGTCGTATTTGCCTTCACCGGCTTACTCGGTGGTGCTTTAGGCCCCATGCTTAACCATTATCTTAGTATGGCCAATGGTGGCTCAATTGTTATGCAGGCTTTAGGTGGCACAGCACTCGTATTTTTCTCTCTTTCGGCCTACGTACTAACAACGCGTAAAGACTTCAGCTTCATGGGCGGCTTTCTATTCACTGGTATAATGGTAGCCATAGTCGCAATGATTGGAATGGTCATCGCTGGTTTCCTAGGGTATGACATATCAATCATTTCAGTTGCAATCAGTGCTGTTATGGTCTTGTTGATGTCAGGATTTATCCTCTATGACACTAGCAGAATCGTTAATGGCGGCGAAACCAATTACTTGATAGCAACTACCCAACTTTATCTTAATATCTATTTACTTTTTAGCCATTTACTAAACTTACTTGGTTTCTTGTCCGACGACTAAGCTCTTATTAAGACAAAGCTCATATACATCAAAGCCCCATTATAGGGGCTTTGATGTATACAATAGACTTATGATTTTTTCACTAGCTATTTATTCCACCCCCTCATCCCAATCTAGCCGCAGCGCTTACCGTTTTGCCGAGTCGTTAATTACCGAAGGGCACACACTCTTTCGCGTCTTTTTTTATCACGATGCCGCTTATCAGGGCTCTCAACTCCATTGCTATCCACAGGATGAAACCAACCTTACCCAACGATGGCAATTGCTCGCTAAAACACACAATATTGACCTCGTTATATGCATCGCTGCTGGATTAAAACGAGGGGTTCTTGATACACAAGAAGCTGAACGTTATGAACAACCACATAGCAACCTAAGTACAGAATTTAACTTATCGGGTCTAGGACAATTGGTAGACGCAACCGTACAATCCGACCGTGTTATCACCTTTGGCGGATAACGTGCTAGATAAACAGATAGGCAATAATAGAGACATGCTAAGTATCGACAATGATGATAACGCGAATACCTTAAACAAAAAAAAACTGCTTTTTGTGCTACGTCATGCGCCCTATGGCAGCAGTTTAACGAAAGAGGCCATTGATGCTATTTTAGCAACATCGGTGTATGAACAAGTGTTATCGGTTGTATTTATGGATGATGGCGTATTAGCGCTAACCAAAGATCAGCACAGTGAACAGATAGAACAAAAAAATATCGCAAAGATGTTATCCGCTTTTCCAATGTACGACATTTCACGGTTATTTGTTTGTGCCACATCACTTGATGCCAGAGGTATCGATGCTAACGCAATAGATGGCAACTTCACCATTCTTGCTCCCAACGAGCTACAACAACTACTTCAGCAGCAAGACCACTTACTCAGTTTTTAATTTTATGGTTTCTATCCTACATCTCGTCAACCAATCTCCCTTTGCTAACAATGCGCTGCAACAATGTGTCAGCAGAATCAATAACGAGCAAGATGCATTGGTATTACTAGAAAACGGCGTTTACGGCGCGCTAAGTAAAGCGACCAATAACGTAGCAATACCGTCTATTAAACGCTGCTACGCTATTGAAGAAGACATTTTGGCAAGAGGTATCAGCCGAGAAGCTCTATTTGAGAACATTACCTTAATTGATTACACCACCTTTGTTAAGCTGACCGTCGAATTTCCGCTAAGCCAAAGCTGGTATTAAAAAATAGGGCAATAACCCATAATATGATGAGAAAAGACGACTAATGAGCAAGGACGAACACAGCGCTAGCCAAACAAAAACATTGGCAGGGCAACGCATAGAAACGGATAAGGAAGGTTATCTGCGACATTTAGCGGACTGGTCTAGAGCCGTCGCCGAAAGCATTGCTGTAGAAGAAGGGATTACCTTGACCGATGAACACTGGCAAGTCATTGAAGTATTAAGAGAGTTTTATCAAACCTTTGATACCTCTCCCGCTATGCGCCCTTTCGTTAAATATATTGGTTTAAAGCTCGGCAAAGAGAAAGCTAATAGTATTTATTTACTCACGCTATTCCCACCTAGCCCCGCTAAAATTGCCAGCAAAATAGCGGGGTTACCGAGACCGACGAACTGCTTGTAACTAACTTTTAACCAAACTAACCAGCACAACGCTTTTACGCAGCTCACTACGCTCGCTGTAAGCCATACTTACGCATTTTTTCAACTAAGGTTGTTCGGCGGATAGTCAGCCGTTCTGCCGCGCGAGCAACTACGCCACCGCTATCATCTAAGGCTTGTTGTATCAGATCCTGCTCTAAGCTCGTGAGATATTCTTTAAGATCAATACCTGCTTCAGGCAATAATGCTGTTGCATTCATATTAACAACCGCCGGTAGTGCATCGTCCTCTTCTTCAGCCACCGGTAAATCAAAGGTTTCATCGGTAACATCAACATGGCGGTATTTCGCCGGTAAATCATTAGCGCCAATCACACCATAAGGGTGCATGATGGCCATACGCTCCACCAAATTAGCCAGTTCTCGTACATTACCTGCCCATGGGTGCTGGCACAGAGACATAATCGCCGTTGAATTAAACCTTACTGATCCACGCTTTTCATTTTCTAAGCGTGCAACAATCTCATTAAGTAAAACAGGAATATCTTCTCGACGCTCATTAAGCGATGGCATTTCGATAGGGAAAACATTGAGGCGGTAAAATAAATCCTCACGAAAAGTACCCGCTTCAATCATATCTTCTAAATTGCGGTGCGTCGCTGCAATAATACGCACATTGGTATTTTGTGATTTATTGCCGCCTACGCGCTCAAAACATTTTTCTTGTAGTACCCGAAGGATTTTCACTTGCATGTTTAAGGGCATATCGCCAATTTCGTCCAAAAATAGTGTGCCTCCCTCAGCCATTTCAAAACGCCCAGCACGTGTACTAATTGCTCCTGTAAAGGCGCCTTTTTCATGACCAAAAAGTTCGCTTTCAAGTAATTCAGCCGGAATAGCCCCACAGTTAACCGGCACAAACGGTTGGTCTTTTCGGCTTGAGTGATAATGCAAGTTGCGTGCAACCACCTCTTTACCAGTTCCCGATTCACCGGTCACCAAAACGGTCACGTCTTTATCTGCCACTTGGCTCATCATTTCACGTACGGACTTAATGCCTCGGCTATTACCGACTAGACTGCGAAACAAATGAGGGGGACGACGCAAGGGTTGTTTTTGCGATGCTAATGCTGCCTCATGGAAGCATTGGGCACGGTATAGAGTGTCAATTAATTTATTATAAGTCGGCGGACTAGTCAGTGTAGCAATCACCTGTTGCCGAATATGGCCATCGAGGCGTTTAAGGTCGATTACTTCATCATCTTCTTCATTGAGTATGATAATAGCAACCGACTGGCTCCATTTAGCAATCATCTGAATACGAGATTCCAAAGACTGCTGCTGAGGGCAAGCACCTAACACAACGGCAACATACTCCCCTTCTTCATCAGATTCAGAGTTTGCCGCTTTTTGCTGCCAATCAATATCACTTTCGACAACAACATGCTCACCTAGAAACTCTAAAATAACGTGTAAATTCTGACGACGTTCAACATTGTCATCGACAACAACCACTTTACTATTTTTTAACATCCGAATAACTTCTCGTTGGGTAATGGGTAATGCCTGTACTTCTAACCGCTAATTACTTAGCCGCCACCATGATCTTCAAATAAAACGACAGCAAGACGGCAAAGCTATATTAGTAATAGTTGAGAAAGGGGCAAAGGTCAAATAAATGACACTTTATTTTTACACTCAACGTTTACCTACGCTAAAATCCAATAGAACGGGCTAGTGCATCAACAAGACCTGAAGCACAAGTGATAAAAAAGGCACATGCAAGGAAGGGAGTAAAGGTGAAAGTACAAGCATAGTAGTGCTTACCAGAGCACGCACAATACATTATTACGACAGGGATAATTCGATCCCTAATCCACCTAAACCACAATAACCATTAGGATTTTTAACAAGATACTGCTGGTGGTAGTCTTCTGCAAAATAAAAAGTCGATTGCGGCTTCACTTCTGTTGTAATAATAAACTCTTCGCCCATTTCATCCGCGAGGCGCTGTTGGTATTGCTGCTTTGACTGCTCCGCTAAGTGCCGCTGCTCTTCCGTTGAATAATAAATACCCGAACGGTACTGTGTGCCTCGATCATTACCCTGTCGCATACCCTGAGTGGGATTGTGTGACTCCCAAAACGTACGCAACAAGGTATCCATCGATAGTTGCTGTGGATGATACACCACCAACACCACTTCGTTATGGCCGGTTTTCCCGCTGCACACCTCTTCATAGCTGGGATTAGGAGTAAAACCGGCACTGTAACCCACCGCCGTTGTTACCACACCATCCAGCCCCCAAAAACACTTTTCAGCCCCCCAAAAACAACCTAAACCCACAACGAGTTGCTCTGCGCCCTTGGGGTAAGGAGGCATTACGCGGGTATTAAGCACTGCATGAGGCCGCTCAATAATAATCGGCGTATCACGCCCCGCTAAGGCAGTATCGACGGTTGGCATTTGATCTTTGGTAAAAGAAAACATAGGAGCCTCTAAAATAAGTGTGCGTGAAATCAGCCCTATGGCCTAATTCCATAGACCACTGAGTGATAAATACTGAGACCTTTGCACGGAGAGAGGGAGTTTATACATGATAAATGACCGATTGAGTACATTTTTCACGCCGCATGAGAGTGAAATGGCTTTCGTGCAAAGGTCTCATACTGGTAATTGACGTTAATGAATATCAAGCACCAAGCCCGACATATTATACGGATGTGGTACTGACCAGTTTTCATAAATCGCATCGTACTTATGCGCGCAGTACTCGGCCATATCACGAAAAGGCTGTCGTCCGGGGTCTGTCATGACCACCCGTTCTACGCCAGCTAAGTAACAGCGATCGACTAGCTTGGACAGCGGTTGGGTCATTTCGTCCCAAAAGCAAATATCCGCAGCAATCACCATAGTAAATTCACTGAGCATCGCCGTAGTAATATGTTCATAACGTAGCTTTAGGGTATCAATAGTCACTCCATTAAGCTCAGCATGGTAATCGACATAGGCAAATACCGAATCATCCGCATCTAAGGCTGTTACTTGCGCATTGCAGTACTTCGCCAAATAAATACCCCCAATTCCCCAGCCACAACCTATTTCTAACACCTTTAGCGATGACTTGGGTGGCGATGCTTGTAGATAATCGATCAGTAAACTGGTGGATTTCCAAAATTTATTGCCATGAATAGCAGCAACGCCTGACGCTTGTTTAATACGCCGAATATCTTTATGGCTATTTTTACGCACTGTCACACCAAAAATATTTCGGTTATGAGCATCTGTCATTACGAAAAACCTCTATAAAAGTCGGAATAATTAGATAGGTGTATACTATAAGAAATAAAAATACCTCTCAGCAACCTTAAAGCTGATTCAATTTTACCTCCACAATAATTGGAGTACATCAATCATCATGAATACCGATACTCTAAAAACCGATACTGGGAGCAACCCTTACTTTGCCGCTATTGATTTAGGGTCTAACAGTTTTCACTTATTGGTAGTCACGATTAACGATGGTGTTATTGAAAAAATAGATCGCGTAAAAGAAATGGTACAAATTGCCAGAGGGCTAAATAGCACTAACCAATTGTCACAGGCTGCACAAGATCGTGCATTACATTGCTTGCGCTGTTTTCAAGAGCGTATACGCGATATTCCTGCTACACAAATTCGTGTGGCGGGTACCAAAGCGCTACGTAGTGCGAGTAATGCTAACCACTTTCTAAAAGAAGCAGAGCTTGCTCTGGGGCATACAATCGACATTATTTCGGGTTATGAGGAAGCACGATTAGTTTACCTAGGCGTATCACATGATATTAGTGCTGATAAAGGTAGGCGACTAGTGATAGATATTGGTGGTGGTAGCACTGAATTTGTTATTGGTGAACAAAAACAACCAAAACTATTAGAGAGCTTACCTATTGGCTGCGTTACCTATAGCGATGAGTTTTTTAACGATAAGGATAGCAACCCACCTAAAACGATTACCTCAGAAATGATCTGGAAAACCTACTACGCAACCTGTATTGAACTCGAAGCTATCTGCCAACAATATCGGCATTTGGCTTGGGATATTGCCGTTGGTAGCTCTGGCACCATGCGCGCTGTTGCGCAACTCATGCAAGACGATGTAGTGAGTGGCGTTATTACAAAAGATGGGCTAAACCAATTACTCAATCAATTACATACCACTGGCAGTCTTGAAAACACCGAAATATTTTCCAAAGAAAGACGTAACACACTACCGGCGGGTACTGTGATTTTATCCGCTATATTTGATCAGCTCGGCTTTGAGCAAATTCATGTTGTCGATGCAGCACTGAAAGAGGGCTTAATTTTTGATACCTTAAGTCGTAATCCACGAGAAAATAACACGCATGATTTTATCGATATTAGAGATCAAACCGTCAATAAAATGATGGCTCAATATAGCGTGGATCAAGAGCAAGCCGCTCGTACTGATCAAGCATTGTCTCATTTTGTTAAACAATTACCTGAGCCTATCGTTAATGGTATTAATGTCAAAAGTATTTTACATTGGGCGGCACAACTGCATGAGATTGGGCTCACAATATCTCATTCCGGGCATCATCATCACAGCTATTACTTGTTAAAAGAAAGTGACATGGCAGGGTTTAGTCGTTTTGAACAAGAGCTGCTCGCACTGCTTGTTGCTACACACCGCCGAAAAATTAGTGCCGATAAGCGAGTCTTATTAACAGGAGAAAATCAACAAGCGCTTCACCCCTCTCTTGTCTGTTTAAGACTCGCCGTGCTTCTCAACCAACGACGAGAAGATAATATAGAATTACCCGACATCGCTTTTACGTTTGTAAAAACGCATCACGACGCTGCACCCGAAAGCGAAAAAGTATCTGATAACCACTCCTCTAGCAATAAAAGTACAAAGCAAACCGACAACGTTACTAATGAATTGCATATCAATTTACGTTTTCCTGATAATTGGCTAGAGGAACATCCGCTCACTTATCATAACTTATCACAAGAAAAAGCACGTTTATCGCCGCTGAATGTTACTTTGCAATTCAACTAATATCGCTGAGTTAAGACTAGCTTTAATTAATCATTAATGAGTAGAATAGGTCAATAACTTCCATATAGACACCTTTGCACGGAATACGATAGCAACCATGTACCAATTACTGATTATTCTGTTTATTGTTTTACTCTTTTTAGCCATCCGACACATTAAACTACAACCGCCAGAAAAACAGTCATCATTACGTTGGCGTTATGGTTTATACGCCTTGCTAGGTTTAGCTATTTTGCTCGTTATGAGCGGCAAGCTACATTGGGTTGCAGGTGCTATTGCCGCTATTTTTCCTTTATTGCAGCGATTTTTTCCACTGATTATGCGGGCATTACCGTTTTTCAAAAATAGAAAAAATACTACGCACCATCAAAAATCACCCACTCAGAAAGTCGGGGGGATGGATAAAGAAAAAGCCTTACAAATATTTGGTTTCGATATATTGCCCGAAGAATCGGTGATTATTCAACGGCATCGAGAGCTAATGCAAAAAAACCATCCCGACCGAGGAGGCAGTGACTTTTTAGCGGCGCAAATTAACGAGGCAAAAGAGGTGCTATTGTCTGAAAGAAAATTGTCCGAGGAAAACATTGGATAATACATGGAGCGTATATATTGTCATGCGCAATGACCATACACTCTATACTGGCATTACCAATAACATGGTGAAGCGCTGGCATAAACATAGTAGCAATCAAGGCGCAAAGTATTTTCGTGGTAAACGCCCCATCGCCTTATGCTATCAAGAGCCCGATCATTCGCGTAGCACTGCCAGTAAGCGAGAGTATCAAATCAAACAGCTCTCGCGCGCACAAAAACACCAATTAATTCTGCAAACTTACGGCCCTTTTGATCATACAAGGTCACTGCTGTCCCGTTAACTTGTCAATAGTGGAATTCCAGCCATTAGGCAAAGCCATCACCCGCATGGACGCGGGTGTTGAGCCTACATGGACGTATTCACGGCGCGCTTTGAATAATGGTTGGAAATCCATGTCTTCACGTTGGCTAAAATAGCTGGGCAGCTTGGATGCAGTAGCTGCATAGTGACTAAGCATAACTTAACGGGATAGCAGTGATACAAGGTCTTATATCAATTAGGCTCTTCGCCCCGCTTTTTCTTTTCGTTCGCATAAAAATCAACATAATCATGGATCACATGATATGGGCGAGAGTGAAATTCTCGCCCATAAAGTACGATAACCACTAAGGTACTCGAAAGTAAAAAAAGCCAAGGAGAAACAAACCAAGGCAAAATTGCCAGAGAGAAATAATACGCTCGCAAACCATAGTTATAAGCGTGCCCTGCCATATCAATCACCTTAGCACTGGCATACATATATTTTTGTTTGAGTGCTTCATTTTTTTCTACCTCTTCAGCACTGGGCGCTGAACCAATCATCACCGAGGCAAAACCATATTGGCGCATTGACCATGTCAGTGCAAAAAAGGCATACACATAAATAATCACTAACATTAAAATTTTAATCTGCACCCAAAAAGTAGAGTTTTCTCTGACCTCATAAAAGGGAAATGACTGCAGTACACTATCAATATTTCCGACAATCCCCAATGCCGTGAGTAAACCTGCGAGCACTAATATACTCGTTGATGCTAAGAAAGACGTATTACGCTCAAGGTTAGCAATTAGTGCTGCATCAACTATACGGTGCTCTCGTTGAGTCACCTGCTCCATCCAATTAAGACGCTGGCGGTTTAGCACAGCCGATAAGTTAACACCTTGCCGTGCTTTATGGCGCGCAAAATACGCATAGCCACTCCAAGCCGTACAAAACCAAACGAACGCGACTGCATTGATCAAAGAATATTCAGACATAATAAACCCTATACCTCTTGGCCTAGCTTTACTGATGAGAGACTCATAACAAACAATATAGCCCACAAGTGTTACTGAAAAAAGCCTTAATACAAGCTACACTAGGTGCCATGCACGAAATAACTGACCACAAATATGAGATCCCTGTATGTCGAACGCTCCACACCCTAGTTTCACGCTGTTACGTTCACAAGCGATTACCTCTTTAGCCATTACCATTAGCGAATATCAACACAAGATAACAGGCGCACAACATATTCATATCAGCGCCGATAATAGTGAAAACGTATTTTTGGTCGCTTTGCGTACAGTCCCTCAAGATTCAACAGGGGTAGCACACATACTAGAACATACTGCATTGTGTGGCAGTGAAAAATATCCCGTGCGTGACCCCTTTTTTATGATGATTCGTCGCTCGCTAAATACCTTTATGAATGCGATGACCAGCTCTGATTGGACTGCGTATCCTTTTGCCAGCCAAAACCGTAAGGATTTCGACAATTTATTAGATGTCTATTTGGATGCGGTGTTCTTTTCACGACTTGACCCGCTTGATTTTGCACAAGAAGGGCATCGCGTAGAATTTGAAGACGCCCACAATACCGACAGTCCACTGGTTTACAAAGGAGTGGTGTATAACGAAATGAAAGGTGCAATGAGTTCTGTTAATTCACAACTCTGGCAGCAGCTCAGCAAACATTTATTTACTAGCAATACCTACCATTACAATAGTGGCGGCGAACCAAGAGATATTCCTACGCTCAGTTACGACCAACTTAAGCAATTTTATCGCACCCATTATCACCCTAGTAACGCTATTTTTATGACCTTTGGTGACATTCACGCCGCAGAGCATCAAGAAAAGTTTGAACAACAAGCGTTAACGCGTTTTGAAAAATTAGATGCGCATATTCATGTACCCGCTGAAACACGCTTTAAACAGCCGAAACGCGTGACGGAATATTACGCCTATACGCCCTCAGAAGGTGACGATACAAACAAACAAGCGCATGTTGTTATGGGCTGGTTACTGGATAAAAGTACCGACCTAAAACGTAACTTAGAAGTACACCTTATTGCCAGCTTACTTTACGATAACAGTGCCTCACCGTTACAACATTTGTTAGAAACGTCACCATACGGTGCTTCACCATCACCACTGTGCGGCAGTGATGATTCACAGTACGAAATGCTCTTTGTCTGCGGATTGCAAGGCTGTCAAGCCAGTGATGCGGATGCCATTGAAAAATCGGTGATCGACTTACTTAACACCGTCGTCACTGATGGTTTGCCCCAAGAGCAAATAGAAGCCTCATTACACCAGCTTGAACTACAACAAAGAGAAATTGGCGGTGACGGATACCCATACGGTTTACAACTGATTATGAGCGCCCTATCCCCGGCCACTCATCGGGGTGATGTATTAAGTTTTATGGATTTAGAAAGCGCGCTCGCATCGTTGCGTGAAGATATTAAAGATCGTAATTATTTGCCTTCGTTACTCAAACGTCTACTCATTGATAACCCTCACCGAGTCACCTTAACATTAGCACCGGATACGGAGTTACAACAAAAAGAAATCGAACAAGAAGCGACTGAGCTCGCCAATAAAAAAGCAACTCTAACATCGACACAAGCTCAAGCTATTATCGATCAAACCCAACAACTAGAAGCGCGGCAGCAACAAGAAGAAAATATGGATGTGCTACCTAAAGTAACTTTGGCAGACATCCCAGCATCCACTCCCTTTCCTAAAGGAAGCCACCATAAATCAAGCACATCGGGCCTTGAATTAACGCATTATACTGCAGGAACTAATGGTCTCTCCTACCAACAAGTTATTTTCCATCTTCCTGAATTAAGCGAAGAGGAATTAATCGCACTCCCTTATTACACTCTATGTTTAACTGAAATGGGCTTAGGAGATACCGATTATTTATCGGTACAGCAACGACAAGCACAAGTGGTGGGTAGTATTAGTGCGTATTATAGTTTGCGTAATCATGTCGACGATAACGATAAATACTACGCCTATGTCACACTATCGGCTAAAGCCTTAAGTAGTAATCAACCGGCAATGAGCCAGCTAATAGCGGATACTCTTCAGCAGGTAAACTTTTCTGACGAAAGCCGTATCAAAGATTTGGTTGCCCAAGCAAAAGCTGGGCGAGAACAAAGCATTACTGGCAATGGACATAGCTATGCCATGCAAGCCGCCGCCGCTGGTTTAACCGCTTTATCTGCGACGGTACAAAAAATGATGGGGCTAGCCAGCATACAAGAAATAAAGCAACGCCATGCTGATTTACAAGATGGCAAAGGCTCAACACTCATCAACTTGCTTAACCGCATTCATCATAAATTATTATCTAGCCAAAAACACGCGCTACTTATTGCGGAAGAACAAGTAATCAGCCAACAAGCCTCTACTTTTGAATCGTCCTTATCTGCGGTAGTATCAATGAAAGATACGTCTTTATTTAGCTTACCTGCAAAACGCCAGTCAACCATTAAGCAAGCATGGATTACACAATCGCAAGTACATTTTTGTGCTAAAGCTTACCCTACTGTAACCATGGCTCATCCTGATGCGCCAGCACTTTGCGTATTGGCCGGTGTATTGCGCAATGGCTTTTTACACCGCACTATACGTGAACAAGGTGGGGCTTATGGCGGTGGTGCGAGCCAAGATAATAACAGCGCGAGCTTTCGTTTTTATTCGTACCGTGATCCACGTATGACAGAAACACTGGATGATTTTGACGCTGCGATTGATTGGCTACTAGCAGAAAATATTAGCGAACAACACATTGAAGAGGCAGTGTTGGGCGTTATTGGATCACTTGATAAACCGGGTTCTCCAGCAGGAGAAGCAAAACAAGCATTCCACGCACAACTTGTAGGAAGAAATGACAAAAACAGGGATACTTTCCGTCAAGGTGTAATTAATACAACCGCAGATGACTTGCGCCGTGTTACTACGCTTTATTTAACACCCGATAAAGCCAATACTGCTGTTGTTACTGGCCAACAAGGCGTAGCAGAAGCGGAGAAATTAGGGCTTGAATTACATTATGTATAAATGGTGAATGCTAAGATTTGAAAACGGCTTATTTAGGGGATGTAAATGGTAAATACACCCCCGCCCAAAGCACCGCCATTAGTGAGTTTAATATATCCGACACGCTCTTTTTGTTGATGCAATTCTGCTATTTTAGCGGCAAAAAATAAACCCAATTGCGTACTGTTGCCATCGCTGTGTGCATCGCTATCTAGTGATGCCGCATCTATCATTTTACTGGGAAAACCATCACCATCATCAGCAACTTCAATAACGAGATAATCATTGTCTATTTTCGCCGTTAATTGCATTTTTTTATTAGCATAACGTGTTCCGTTAACCAAGACATTGTGAATAACACTACCGACAAGATCATTGTCGTAAGACCAAACGATATCGGCCTCACACTCTACGGCTAAATCAATACCCTGCGTTTTAAAAAGCACGTCATTACGCGCCACTTGGTCTTCTATCGTTTCATCTATATAGTTTTCATCAATACGTATAATATCAGTCTGATGCTCAAAACGATAAAGGGACAATAGCTGCACAAGTTCGGTATTAATACGTGTTGCCTCATATTGTAGAATTGACAAACGTTTTTGATGGTTTTCACTTTCTTCTGATGACTCTTCTATAATTTCTTCCAGAGATCCTAACAACATCCCTAGTGAGTTTTTCATATCGTGAACACTAGACGCCAACACAAAAGAAAAGTCGAGCTGATTGTTTTTTGGCTTATCTGAAACTTCGGTATCATTACTGTTATGCATGTTTTTTTTCCTGAATAGCGTCTATTCTTCTCTGATTCTTTATTTCTTGAACAACTTGATGAAACATCATTTTTAACTGTTTATAACGCTGATACTTTTCATTGCCTGAAGAAACATAACGCTCAATGGTTTTGAAAGACAATTCTGCTTTATCGACATAGTCTTGGTTATCGCCCTGATTTTTTAAACTACTGATTAATGCTTGTACAAAATTCAATTTTAAGCCAATAAATCTGGGATATTTTTTTTGCGCCTGAAAAAAATACTCAATAGATTTTTCGTAGTTTTGTTCTTTATAGTAATTAATACCTTTTTTGTTAATGGTGCCAATAGTCCTTTTACCTTTTTCACTTACGGGTTCTTCCAATAAAAAGTCAATCTTTTCGAGTGCACATTGATCGTTCCTGTAATAACTCAGCATTTCTTCGATCAAAATGGGAATCTCATCATTTTTTCCGCAAGCGATCAATGCATTAATGTTTTCTATCTCTGTATCAATATCTCGCTCTCCTTTAGCAATCATTAGCGCTTGAGCTTCATCAAATAAATCTTTTGATGCTTGTTTATTACCATTTAGTGCATTGATTTGACTATTCAGTAGCTTCGCTTGAATTTTCTGCTCCTCACTAATAGGATATTGATGATCAATATTGTTCAATAAGTGAAGTGCATCAGATGTTGTGCTTTGATCCGTACCTAATCCCTCGTCATAAATTTTTGTAATCGCTCGAGCAAGGTTTAAGTGATTATCTGCATTATCATAATGAGAGTTAGCGCCGTATTTAATCGTTTTTTTATACGCCTTAATTGCCAATTCAACATCTCCATTTACCAAAGCAACATCGGCTAAGGTTTTTTGACGTGCAATCGACATAGGTGAGGCGTTCATGGCTTTTTCTAACACTTGCTGCAATCTATTGTTATCACCCAAGGCTTCACAAGCCGTCGACAAACTATCGTATGCTTTAAGATATGCAGGGTGATCTTCAACGACCCGGTCTAACGAATTAGCCGCAATAAGATATTGGCCATAGGCTATTTCAACATTGGCTAAGCCCACTTTGGCCCAATCAGCATCACGAGTTTCTAAGGCCTTTTTATAAAGTGTTTCCGCAAGCCCGTAAGATTGTTGCTGCAAATAAAGTTCGCCAAGTAACTTTTGACACTCAATAATATAGCGAGACTTACTATCGATTAATTGTTCGAGTAACGCGATCGCTCGCTCATGCTCTCCTTCATCAATCGCATTATATGCACCCTGCAACGCTTGCTTTTTGGCCAACAAACGCTTGATGCGCTGTTCTAAGGTTTTTCCGGTAATGGGTTTGGTAAGATAATCACTAGGCTCACAGTCGTAACTCACCATCACAACATTTCGGCTGGTATCGGCAGATATAAGAATAAAAATATCTGAGCACCTGACTAATTGGAGGTGACGAATTTCTTCGAGTAATTGCTGGCCATTCTTGCCACTACCCAAATTATAGTCTGACAAAATAATGTCATAATGCCCTTTCTTACAAGCGTTCAGCGCTTCACTGCCGCTAGACAGACTCGTTACATGACGAAAACCTAAGGTGTGCATATTTTTTGCCAGCGCAGTCCGAAAATTGGGGAAGTCGTCCACAATTAACACACGTAAATTTTCGTAATCTGTTGAATCCATATATTCCAATCACTTATCTTTCACACCTCTTCTATAGAGAATAGTCTATTTTCACCATAGTGCAGGTTTCAGCCACACCGTTGGCACTATGTGTTTGTAGAGATAAGCGCTATAATTGCGCGTTAACTAAACACCCCTCCACCCTATTTCGCTATAGACAAGCACTTGATATTCATGAAAAAAAAACTGACTGATAACAACAATATACACTTGAAACAATCATCAGATCGTATTTTTGCTGAGCCGGTGGGACAAGTCACCCCCTTTTGCTTTGATGAGAGTGTCGCCTCAGTATTCGAGGATATGATCAGCCGTTCAGTACCGGGATACAGTGCAATTTTAAGCATGCTGGGTGACATCACTACACGTTATGCGCAAGACAATAGCATTTGTTATGACTTAGGCTGCTCTCTAGGCGCAGCAACACTCGCAATGCGTCACAATATCCAAGCAAAAAATTGCCATATTATCAGTGTGGATAACTCAACGGCCATGGTTGACCGCTGCCAACAAACCATCGACAAAGACAACACCGCAATTCCTGTAGAAATCGTTTGTGATGAAATACAAAATATTAAAATAGAAAAAGCCTCTATTGTCGTGCTTAATTTTACTTTACAGTTTATTAGCCCCAACGAAAGGCTGGCATTACTACAAAAAATTTACGATGGTTTATTACCCGGAGGGATTTTACTGCTCTCAGAGAAAGTGCATTTTGATAATACCGCCCACCAACACCTAATGACTGACCTTTATCATAATTTTAAACGCGTCAACGGATACACCGATTTAGAAATTGCACAGAAAAGAACGGCGTTAGAAAATGTGCTCCGCTCAGATAGCATAAAAACTCACCAACAACGATTACATCAATGTGGGTTTACGAGCGCCGACCTGTGGTTCCAGTGCTTTAGTTTTTGCTCCCTTATCGCCATTAAATAAAAGATATTGTTTTATGCTTAAACACTACACCCCTCTTCTAGCTTACCTTCAAGACAGGTTACATGAAAAAGAACGCAAAGCATTTATTGCATGGGCAGAAGAACTCCCTGCCAAAATTGAGCAAGGCTTATGTGAAAAACGATATGGTGATTTAAAAAATTGGCGACAAGCACTAGAACAGCTCCCAGTAACACAACCCAGTGCTATAGAACTACTCAATGGAGTCAATATTGGAAAGTCACTTGATTGCAGCGATAGCACACTAGCGACAATCGACGCACAGCTACGCGCACTCATCCCTTGGCGCAAAGGGCCTATGAGTATTCATGATATTACACTTAACACCGAATGGCGCTCTGACTGGAAATGGGATCGTGTTATTCCTCACTTAGCTTCATTGACGAATAAAACGGTACTTGATGTCGGCTGTGGCAATGGCTACCACTGTTTACGCAGCTATGGCGCAGGAGCCAACCGTGTTATTGGCATCGATCCATCGCCTCGCTTTATTGTACAGTTTTATATGATGAAACATTTTTTAGGCAATATTCCGGTCGATGTATTACCCATGGGTATCGAGTCATTGCCAAAGGACATGCAATCATTTGATACGACGTTTTCTATGGGCGTTTTGTACCATCGCCGCTCACCAATGGATCACTTACGTGAGTTAAAATCTACACTACGGCCGGGTGGCCAGTTAGTACTCGAAACCTTACTTATTGACGGTGATATTGGGGAGTGTTTGGTTCCTGAAGGACGTTACGCCATGATGAATAATGTTTGGTTTTTACCCAGTGCTAACACATTAATTAGTTGGCTAAAAAAATGCGGCTTCTCTAACCCTCGGCTCGTCGATATTGCTAAAACAACAACCGAAGAGCAACGTGCCACTGACTGGATGACGTTTCATTCCTTGGCTGATTTTCTAGATCCAAATGACAGTAATAAAACCGTTGAAGGTCACCCAGCGCCGTTACGTGGTGTATTTTTAGCAGAAGCGGAATAAGCATTGCTCAATAATGGCTATTAAAAACAATATCGATTAAGCACGCTTAATAATTTTTTTAAAACGATTATTCTCATCAACAATAATCGTAAAAGCCCCCATGATACCTTCACGCGTTACATAAGGTTGTAAAATATTAACCGGGAAACTGATTCGTCGGCCTTGAGAATCAACCGCTGATACTTTTTTAGCCGCACCTTGATATACCCGTAAATACTCATCGGCGGGTATACACAACGAAATATTCACTGATTTCTCAGCTGACATTATTATCTAAACCTCACACTGTATTGAAAGAACTTTTTATTCGGAAACCCCAATTAATCAAAAGGGCTCCGAATAAACAACAACACACCTTATTTAAAACTCGATGTTCAGTTTTGTTGTTTCGCGACAAACATCTGCTAACTCGGTTAATTCCCGCATAGCAACAGAAAACATAGCAAAGTCTGTTTGGGGGTTAGTTTGCAATTCATGCGCGATATCTCTCCATCGTGTTAACAACACCGGATGGTCTTGCATCCATAACTGTAAGGTCTCTTCATGCTGAAAGCGCTTACCCCCTAAACGTAGCAGCTCAACGGTCATGATGCGCAACACCTTGTCAATATCATTAATAAATGATTCTCTTGCCATGGACTGCCAATAGCTTTCAACCTTCACATCGGTGACTGCATGAGCAAACCAGTAGAAACCTAATTTATCACCTAATAAGTGATGCATATCCACAACATCTGGAATTGTGTGTTTACTTTGCAAGACCGCTTCTGCAATACCTAAGCCTGAAAATAAATGCCCTGACATCGCCATAACACTAGCAGATTCCTGATCAAGACCTAGTCCTGAAAACTTATCGTAGCGGCTTTGCCATGCAACTTTTTCATCAACACTCAAAACCTTAGGTGTTTCGCTAATCACCTGCGCGACAGATTTTTGAAATATATCAACCGTTTTTTGCAAGGTGTCTTTACGGTGTTGGTTACATAAAAACCAGCGAGTCCCCCTACGTACCCGTCGCATCATCGACGACAATAGGCGCATTTGGTCTTCTGCCGGCACACGATAATCTAACGCCTTTACCTTTTCTTGAAAATCATCAAACTGAAACACATCACGTGCAGCAACATACGCCATTGCGATAGCAGATGCACTCTCACCCGTTGACTCCATCATACGATTGAAGAAAGTAATGCCCATACTATCAACCATATCGTTGGCTAATTGCGTCGCGATAATTTCTTTACGCAAAATATGATTATGAATACCGTGCTTATACTTTTTAAGCAATTTTTCAGGGAAGGCTTTTTCTACCCATGAAGCTAAATACGCATTATCTGCAATCTCATCAGTTGCTAACAGTTCTTTAAGCTCAACTTTAACGTAGCAATTAAGTACCGATAACTCCGGACGTGTTAACGAGCAATTATCTGCGCGTCGATCCAGCAACTCCTGATCAGAAGGAATAAACTCTAATTCGCGATCTAATCGACCACTAGCCTCTAATGTATTAATTAAACGACGGTACTCTTCCAAACGGAAAAGCGCTTCTTGTTGTGCAAGACTGATTGATTGTGTCTGGTAGTAATTATTCGTCAACACCATATCAGAAACAGTATTTGTCATGCTAGATAACAAACGATTACGTTGAGCATTGGTTAAACCACCATTTAACACCACATCACTCAATAATATTTTGATATTGACTTCATGGTCAGAGCAATCAACACCGGCAGCATTATCAATAAAATCGGTATTACATGCTCCGCCATGTAAACAATACTCGATTCGACCTCGCTGGCTCATCCCTAAATTGCCTCCTTCTCCAAAAACTTTACAGCGTAATTGTGAACCATTCACACGTAAAGCATCACTACCCTTATCACCAATATCCACATGTGATTCTTGTGTAGACTTCACATACGTTCCGATACCACCATTCCATATAAGATCAACCGGCGCTTTAAGTAACTGATGAATCAATTCTGTCGGTGTAAGCCGATCCGAATGAATATCAAAACACGTTTTCATTTCTGGCGTAATCGCAATGGATTTTGCATCACGAGAAAAAATGCCGCCGCCACGAGAAATAAGCTTTTGATTATAGTCTGCCCAATTTGAACCGGGTGTTGTAAAAAGTCGCTCCCGTTCTTCATAACTGGCCGAAGCACTCGGTGTAGGATCAATAAATATATGTAAATGATTAAACGCTGCGGTTAAACAGATATGCTTTGACATCAACATGCCGTTGCCAAACACATCACCAGCCATATCACCAATACCAATAACGGTTACATCCTGTCTTTGTACATCAATACCTTTTTCTTTAAAGTGTCGCTGTACTGATACCCATGCTCCTTTCGCAGTAATACCCATCGCCTTGTGGTCATAACCCGCACTGCCACCTGAGGCAAATGCATCGCCCAACCAGTGCCCATATTCAATGGCGATTTCATTGGCAATATCTGAAAATGTTGCCGTACCTTTATCCGCTGCAACAACAAGATAAGGGTCATCATCATCCCAACGAACCACATTTTCTGGCGCAATAACCTTACCTTTTTCAAGATTATCGGTCACATCGAGCAAGCCACGAATAAATGTTTTATACGCATCGATACCTTCAGCAATAAACGCTTCTCTACCCTTCTCGGGCCGTGCCTTTTTCGCAACAAAACCACCCTTAGCACCATTGGGCACAATAACGGCATTTTTAACATTTTGCGCTTTGACCAACCCAAGTACTTCTGTACGAAAATCTTCTAAACGATCTGACCAACGCAAACCACCTCTCGCGACTTTCCCGCCTCGTAAATGAACACCCTCAATACGATTAGAATAAACAAATATTTCATAAACAGGTTTAGGCTCTGGCACGTTAGGAATATTCTGAGGATTAAGCTTCAACGAAATATATTGTTTATAGACACCATCCGATTGCTGGAAATAGTTAGTTCTTATCGTCGCATTAATCAATGCCGTATATTGACGCAAAATTCGATCATCATTTAAATTACTAACATCTTCTAAATATTCATCTAACTGCTTGTTAATCTCCCGACAAATTTTATGACGCGTATGCGAATCCACTTTAGGATCAAAACGTTGATAAAACAATGCGACCAATCGCTGAGTAATTTCAGGGTAATTCATCAGACTTCGGGTCACTGCACGCTTGCTAAATGGGAAAGTAATTTGCTTCATATAAGCCGCGTAAGTACGCAACATACTCACATCACGCCAATTAATTTGTGCGGACATGACCAGGCCATTAAAGAAGTCATTATCGACATTACGTCGCCAAATATTGATAAATGCATCCTCAAAATAAGACCTTATATCTGAAATATCCGTATCATCCGACAAACGTGTATGTAATAAAAAGTCGTGCATCCATATCGTATGATTTTTTTGCTTAATTTTATAAGGATGCTCACCAATAACCTTAAGGTTCATGCGCTCCAATACAGGAATCACATCCGATAGCGGCAATGTACTGCCATAATTAAATACTTTAAAATGTACCACTTTATTGCTTGCTTTATCTGGCTGAGAAAAACAAAGGGCAATCGGATTATCTTCACTAAGACCATCAATTGTTTCAATATCTCTCAGTGCAGTATCTGCAGAAAAATTTTCTTGATAAGACGTCGAAAAGCTATCAACATATTGAGCAATCAGTTTTTTACCGACTTCTTCTGGATTTTTTGATTGAATGGCTTTAACGAGGGATTCGCCCCAAGATTTAGAGAGGTGTTGTACCTCTTCCTCCAATGCTCGCTCTTCCCACAATTTTTCTTTCGACTCATCAAGCCTAAAGATAATATAGGTGCGAGAGAGTATGGACTCTGAATAATAGGTATAAAAATCTTCTGACTCTGCTCCTACCGCATCACCTAAGCAACGAATTATTTGTTCACGTAGTTGACTAGAAAATTGATCCCTAGGAATATAAACCATGGCTGTAACAAAGCGCTTATCTTCAGATTCACGCATAAACAAACGTACAATATGACGTTCGTTTAAAGACATGACTCCCAACAACGTTTTTTTCAATTCATCGGGAGAACTTTGAAACAACTCGTCACGGGGAAATGTTTCAAGCACTTGACGCAAGACTCTACCGTTATAACTACGATCCGATAAGCCAGCCTCGGTATAAATTGCTTCAACTTTTTGACGAATAAAAGGAATATTAACGACGGTGGCGCGATAAACTTGCGAGGTATAAAGCCCTAAAATATGATGAACGCCAATAAAGTTACCGTCAACATCGTAAGCCTGTATCGCAATATGGTCCGGGTAGGCTTGTCGATGTATGGTAGAGCGTATGGGTGATTTACTAAATGTAAGCAGAGGCCCATCTGGATCCCTTAATTTGTCATGACTAACCGGAAAGTAATTATTGATCTCATCTTCTTTATTCAATAAACCGTAAGATTTTTGCAACTCCGCAACCGCTAACTGCCCCGTCGCTTGCGATTCTACGGATTGCATACCCGCAAATCGATAAAAAGCATAACCTAAAAACGTAAAATTATTAGCCATTAACCAAGCAATAAACTGATTCGCTTCATAGATTTCTTCTCGGGTATGGTGACTTTTTGAATAAGAAATCGTATCCCGAAGTAATTGTAATTCATCAATTGTTTCTGCATAGTCGCCGTTCACAACATTAACATCGGTCACCGCCTTTCTAATTGATGCAGCAATGGCTTGTAAGTCTTGCGTTTTACTGTGTTTATCAATTTCTATATAGATGAATAATTCTTGTTGTTGTGATTCGGTTAGCTCTTTTTCATCGACATGGGAACAAGTCTCTAACTCGCCGTCTTTATCTCTGCTGGTTGCGATGATAAGAGGGTTAATTTTTTTAACCAACAAGCCTCTATTCGTGAGCGCCATACGCACCGAATCAATCATGAATGGCACACTGTTGTAATGAATGGTAATAACCGTATTTTTACACCCCCAACCATTCTCACTAATCGTGGGGTTGAACGCTCTTACCTTCGCACGTTTACGTTTGTAGAGTGATATAAACTGGTAGCTATCCTTTAGCAAACCAATAACATCATTAATATCCTGATCAGCCAGCTCTTCTATCGGGTAATGCTCAAAGAATAGTTCCGCAAAAGGGATGAGCTTACTGGCCTCCTTAACGCCACATTTGGCCTTAATGACCTCGGATAGCTGTGCAGTAAACGCGGATTTTTCACCAGTGACAATTAAACTCATGTCCATAAAAAAGACTCCAAACAGTAGGCTGTACAAGGTCTACGAATAGTCACACTGTATATGTGACGCAGTCGTCACCCTATAGATTTAATAGGCTTACCATTTAGCATAGTTCATGTCACACCAGTCGCCAGTTACTGACACTGCGATAACTATGGCTCACTTTATCCGCTAGATAGCAGGTTCAAGTAGAAGAAGGAGAAAGCGCTTAGCAAGTGCCGTATTTTCGGGTATTATGGCGGCCTTTTACCGATCATCACTCTCATATCAGGTACTTATCCATGGACTTATCGTCACTTACCGCTGTATCCCCTATCGACGGTCGTTACGGCAGCAAAACGACTGACTATCGCCCTATTTTTAGCGAATATGGTTTAATTCGTTATCGCGTAGAGGTTGAGGTACGCTGGTTACAACAACTCGCTGCTCATGCACAAATTGACGAAGTACCAGCACTTAGCGATACCGCCAATGCCTACTTGGATAACATTGTTAACCATTTTTCAGAGAGTGACGCACAGCGTGTCAAAGACATAGAAAGCGTCACCAACCATGACGTGAAAGCCGTAGAGTATTTTCTTAAAGAATCTTTTGCTAATAATGCCGAACTTGATGCAGTTAAAGAGTTTGTACACTTTGCTTGCACTTCTGAAGACATCAACAACCTATCTCATGCATTGATGCTACGTGCAGGACGAAACGTACTTACAGAGCAATTAGTCACAATTATTAATACTCTTACTACCATGTCTGTTGGTTTTGCTGCCGTACCTATGCTATCTCGCACACATGGACAAACCGCATCCCCTACAACCGTCGGTAAAGAAATCGCTAACGTTGTCGCGCGCTTACGCCGCCAGCTAGATCAAATACAGGCCATTCCGTTATTAGGCAAAATTAATGGTGCAGTAGGTAATTACAATGCCCACTTATCGGCTTATTCAGATATTGACTGGCAAGCAAATGCCGAAGCCTTTGTCACTAGTTTGGGACTAGAGTGGAATGCCTACACAACTCAAATCGAACCACATGACTATATTGCCGAATTATTTGATGCCATTGCGCGTAGCAACACTATCCTAATCGACTTTAGCCGTGATATCTGGGGTTATATTTCACTAGGGTATTTCAAACAAAAAACCATTGCCGGTGAAGTGGGCTCTTCGACGATGCCACACAAGGTTAACCCTATCGATTTTGAAAATGCTGAAGGCAATATGGGAATTGCAAATGCAGTTTTCGGCCATTTAGCGAATAAATTACCTATCTCTCGCTGGCAACGTGACTTAACCGACTCTACAGTATTACGCAATATGGGTGTGGGTTTTGGGTATTGTGGAATTGCTTTTGCCTCGCTACAAAAAGGCTTAAGTAAATTAGAGATTAATGAAGAGCGTATTGCCGCTGATCTTGATAACAGCTGGGAAGTATTAGCTGAGCCGATTCAAACCATCATGCGCCGTTATGGCGTTGATGAGCCGTATGAAAAACTAAAGGCATTGACGCGTGGTGTTACTATCACCCCAGAGATTTTGGCAGACTTTGTTGAAACACTTGAAATACCCGAATCAGCAAAAGCCGATATCCGTGTAATGACACCGGCTAATTATATTGGTAATGCTATCGCTCAAGCGAAAGCTATCGCTGAATAGTTAACCACACTAATGCGGGTACTAGCTCATAAATAGCAATGCCCGCTTCTCTTCTCTAAACAACCATCAATATTACGGCGTTAGTGCTATGCCCCACTGTATTATCGAATACTCATCGACCATTGGTAATGACATTACCATCGACCAATTAATGCAGTCTGTACATCAAGGGGCGGAAGATAGTGCCTTATTTGATGTCAACGATATTAAAACGAGAGCCATACCCTATTCATACCACATGCCTGCAACAGCAGAACAACGATTTATCCATGTCTGTGCAAAATTACTCTCAGGCCGCACGCCAGAACAACGTCAGCATCTCTCGCAGTCCATTATGAACAGGCTACTGCCACTTTCCCTAAAGGCTGTATCGCTGACGGTAGAGATTGTCGATATAGAGTCATCCTCCTATTCCAAACAGGTCACATCTTAGTTACTAAAATTATTAATCACGAGGATTAATTGGGGGCACTCGCCTAGTTATTACTGCACAAGCGCTGTTATAAACTTACACCCAGTTGATTACCTTCATACACGATAGGCAAAAATTGCAACGTTTGGCTACAGCCATCGTTTGTTTTTCCCGTGAGCAGATCGAATGACATCCCATGTAAAGGGCAACGAAGCTGACCTTGAGACAGCGTCGCTTGAGATAATGGTACTTGCTGGTGAGGGCAGTGATTATTAATAAGATAACACCGCCCACTATCTTGAACCAACAACAATGAACGGCCAGCAACTTGATAGGCACGTTGATAACCATCGTATAAATTGATTAATCGCTCAAGTGGGTAGAACATGCACGCCCTCTAGAAGTTCAAACATTGTTATTATTACAAGCCTTATATCGATGCAGCACATCTAATGTAATGCTCGCTCTTTCAATGCGTTAAGCATTATTTTGGTATTATCTTACCAATGATAACGGTAAACTATTCGTCTATTTTTTAAGCCTTATGTTATGTCGACACACTACCATATTCGCAGCATCCCTTACTATCCTAGTAGCGAAACACTATTCAGCGCTATTCGGCATTTACCCTTTGCCTGCTGGCTCGACAGCGGTAAGCCTGATAGCACATCAGGACGCTATGACATTCTCACCGCACAGCCCACTCGCCGCTGGGTAACACAAGATAACAACACGGCCATTACCGATTATCAATATCGGGTTAGTATTGACGCTAGCAAGAACAAAACCGCCGATATTCATTGTACTAAAAACACCCAAACCTCGGATAAAAGCCCTCTATCATTGCTTAAACAAGCCTGTGAGGTGCTAGTCACGCGATATAAAAACATCACATTACCAACACCAGAGCTTCCCTTTACTGGCGGCATTGTATCTTATATTTCCTATACCGTAGGCCGACAGCAATTAGAGATTCCGCTGTCTTCTAGCAATGATTGTGATATACCAGACATGGTTGCAGGTTTGTATACTTGGGCCATTATTCAAGATCACCACGAAGCAAAAAGTTATGTAGTGGCACTTCCTGAATGCGAGCTCACATTAATAGACTATGTTGAGCAATGCTTATCAAATCAATCAGACATAAGCACAAAAAAGACTTTTTCCATTGGTGAGCTGTCGTCAAACATCAGTCAAGACGAATACCATAGCAAAATGGCTATCATTGACGATTACATTCGCGCGGGAGACTGTTATCAAGTCAACTTTGCTCAACGGTTTAGCGCGCCCTATCAAGGCGATCCATTCGACGCCTATTTATCGCTACGTAGAGCAATGTCATCCCCATTTTCTGCCTTTATCACTGTAGATGATACAACGGGGATTGCACCACACACTTCACCACAAGCGATTCTCAGCTTTTCTCCTGAGCGGTTTTTAAGAGTTCGAAATCAACACGTTCTTACACAACCCATCAAGGGCACAATCGCCAGAGATAGTGACCCTAGCAACGATCAAGCAAACGCATTACATTTACAAAAAAGCCAAAAAAACCGGGCAGAAAATGTGATGATCGTCGACCTATTGCGCAATGACTTGGGGAAAAGTTGTGTACCGGGCAGTATCCATGTACCCGCACTATTCGCGCTAGAAAGCTTTCCTAACGTACATCATTTAGTCAGCAATGTTGAAGGCACACTACAACAACACGTGAGTGCTGTTGATTTATTCGATGGATGCTTTCCTGGCGGCTCGATTACCGGTGCGCCAAAAAAGCGAGCAATGGAAATTATCGAAGAACTAGAAGACAGCCAACGCTCTATTTATTGCGGTAGTATCGCTTACTTTACAAGTTGGGGAGACATGGACAGCAGTATCACCATTCGCACTATTGCCTGTGACGGGCACGATGTTTATTGCTGGGGTGGCGGTGGTATTGTGGCTGATTCGAATGCTGAAGAGGAATACCAAGAAAGCTTGACTAAAATTGGAAAAATTCTACGAGCATTAAACACGTTCCATCAGAATCCAATAACAGACTCAACAAATACCAACTAACTAAAAATGGCTCTTCACGCGACGCTTTTTATCATCGTAACGCATCAAAAAGCCTTATTAAGACCCGTATCATTCAAACAGTTTTTGCAAAAGCTGGTCGTAACTCATCGCTCTCATAAACTGTGGATATTCTGCGGCAATGCTATCCGGTGAGTGAAATAATACTCCCCTATCCGCTTGCTCAAGCATAGTGATGTCATTATAAGAATCACCCGCTGCACGCACGGTATAATTTAATGATTGCAGTGCTATTACTGACTTTCTCTTAGGGTCTGTTTGTCGTAAATGATAGCCGGTGATCATACTATTTTTATCAATCGCTAAACGATGACAAAGCAAGGTCGGGGATCCTAGCTGTAGCATTAATGGTTGAGCAAACTCGTAAAAGGTATCTGATAAAATCACGACCTGAGCACGGGCACGTAATTGTTCTAAAAATTGAACCGCGCCATCTAAAGGGGTCAATGAGGCAATCACTGTTTGAATGCGATCAACCGTCAATTTATGTTGTCGCAAGATTTCGATACGCTGCTGCATTAACACATCATAGTCTGAAATATCTCGTGTTGTGGCGCGCAGCTCATCAATCCCTGTCACTTTAGCAAATTCGACCCAAATTTCAGGAACCAATACCCCTTCTAAATCCAAACAAACAATATCCAACAGATTCTCCTATATTGAGCACCGGCACTCATACTAGCGATGCTTCTCTTATTCGGTATTTTTCTATTATTATAAGGGGAAAGTCTTTTGTGCTGACCAATGATTTTGGTATTCTACGCGCCATTAATCGAATGGAACACATAAAATGAGCGTAAAAAAGATCACCTTCGTTAAAAAAGTCTTTGCCGATGGCTCGCCCTGTAAAAAGTGCGGTGAAGTAATCGAGAAGATGGAAGCCGCCAATCAACTGCGTTTTATTGACAAGATTGTTGTGGCAGATGAAGCAAATGCGAGCAGCGAAGGTATGTTACTCGCTCAGCAATATGATGTCAGTAAGGCACCATTTTTTCTTGTTGAAGATGATCAGGGAAACACTACGGTTTATACTATTTATTTTAAACTGGTAAAAGACGTACTCAACAACCTTACTTAGCTACGGCAAGTTAACCACGGCCTGCGGCGTAAAGGTCATCATCTCGTCACCGGCCACATGAAATCGATCAGCGCTTATGGTTGCGTAGTCTTTGTCGGTTTCCACGTTGAAATAACTTTAGTCGCCTCCTCCACCTCACAGATCACCTTAATGTATTTAGCCTCTTGCCCTACAGGCGGTATAGTCTCGTAGTCTAAAAACACTTTATATTGTTCATTGTGGGGTAAATAGCGGCTTTCAATATGATTAATCGACCAACTCTTACGCGCCGTTTCTTTTTCCTGTAATGCTCGCTCACATATCTCTATAGCCTCTCCCATAGAGGCAACATAGCCTGCGCGAGATTTAAACTCAGGCAGCGGCTCTAAGTGAGCATACTTTTCGGCATCTTCAGCTTCTTTGCGCAACGCTTCAAGCGCTTGCTGTTCAGCGGCAATCTCTTCTGCCGTTGGCTGAAAGATATATCCTAAAAAATATAAACCCGCGAGTATTGAGGTATTAATCAAAAGAAGAAAAGAAAGGATATAAATAATGATGGATTTACGCGACATACTACTTCCCAACACAGCCCGATTAACTGCTATAAGTGTAGCCAAGCCCGTTCGTTTTGCACTGCATTTTTTGCAAAAAATGCTTTCTCACACATAAAAAAACCTCAGCATTACCGAATAATACTGAGGTTAGCGACTGTATAAGAATAATTTAGTAAACCGGCAGCCTTACATGCTGGAATAATTCATCTAATTCTAGACGTGAAGAACAACTATAAGCTTCTTCAACCATAGTACGGGTGAGATGTGGCGCAAAATTTTCCATAAACTCGTACATAAACCCACGGATAAATGTTCCTCGGCGGAAACCAATCTTGGTAATACTAGGCCTAAACAAATGCCCCGCATCAAGACAAACTAAATCGCTATCCAGCTCTTCATCATGTGCCATACTCGCAATAATACCCACGCCAAGACCAAGACGAACATAGGTTTTGATCACATCAGCATCTGCCGCTGTAAATACAATTTTAGGCGCCAGACCACGCTCCATAAAGGCTTCATCCAGTTTGGAACGCCCCGTAAAACCAAAGACATAAGTCACAATAGGGTGCTTCGCCACCTCTTCTAATGTCAACTCTGATACTTGGCACAAGGGGTGATCTTTAGGTACGACAATACTGCGGTTCCATTGATAACAAGGCATCATCACTAAATCACTAAACAGCTCCATGGCTTCTGTCGCTATCGCAAAATCGACCGAACCGCTGGCCGCCATTTCAGAAATTTGCATTGGCGTACCTTGGTTCATATGCAATGAGACATCAGGGTACTGATCAATAAAGCCTTTGATAATTTTCGGCAGCATATAACGTGCTTGAGTATGCGTTGTCGCCAACGACAAACTGCCCTTTTTATCATTACTAAATTCTTGCGCAACTTGCTTAATGCTTTCGACTTTGCGCAGAATTTCTCCCGTGGTCTGAAGTATCGCCTCGCCCGCAGGCGTAATACGTGTCAGATGCTTACCGCTACGCGAAAATATCTCCACGCCCAACTCATCTTCCAGCAAACGGATTTGCTTACTGATGCCCGGCTGCGAGGTGTATAAGCTCTGAGCTGTAGCTGATACATTGAGGTCGTGATGTGCGACCTCCCATATATAGCGTAATTGCTGAAGCTTCATAGATCTTCTCCACTAGTATCGGACGTTATAAAAATAGAAGTAAATATTCTTATCCAGAATAGTTCGAATTCGGTATATTTGCCAACGAATTTTATGATTTAATTATGACGAGTGTTCTTATCTATAACTTTAGACTATATCGTTAGTAATAGGAATAGTGAATAAGCAACAGAATAAGTCGTGCTTTAGGCACATAACAAAAAGATTGTACTGTCGATGGAAACTATTTTCTTACTATATATTGCTGCAGGTGCAGTTGTTGGTCTTGCCGTAGGTATTACGGGGGTTGGCGGAGGCTCACTAATGACACCGCTACTCCTCTTATTTGGCTTCCCCCCGAATGTGGCAATCGGCACTGATCTGTTATATGCCGCTATTACAAAATCTGGCGGGATCATTTCTCATCAGAAACAGAAAAATATCGACTGGGGTTTAGTGGCTCGCTTAGCTTCAGGCAGTGTCCCTGCCGCCATTGTCACTTCCCTTGCCTTACACTTTTTATTCGACGGTGCTGACGATTACACGCATATTCTTACCTTATCATTAGGAATCATGCTGGTATTTACTTCTTGCGTACTATTTTTCCGCCAACATCTGAAAGTAGACAGTCTGTCAAACAATCGCTTTTTAGTGTTCGCTCACCGACATACAAAACCATTCACTATCGCTATGGGTGTTATGTTAGGGGTATTTGTTACTTTATCATCCGTGGGTGCGGGCGCTATAGGTGCTGCGATATTAATGACACTATATCCGTATTTACCTGCGCGTAAAGTCGTCGGAGTTGATATTGCGCATGCGGTGCCACTCACCTTTATTGCGGGCTTTGCCCATCTATTATTAGGTAATGTAGATTTTGTTTTATTGGCTAGCTTACTGATTGGATCAATGCCTGCGGTATTTTTAGGCGCACGCTTGAGCACAAAAATACCGAATAATTTGCTACAACCCATTTTGGCATCGTTGTTACTCATATTAGGCATCAAATTCGTATTTTTTTAATACCTAGCAAGAATAGAACTACAACCGAGCTTCAGGGCCCGCATATTTTTTTTGCTGCCACAGCATTTGTGGCTGTGGGATGAGATAGACAGGCCACTTTGAATGAGACAACACTTTTTGCGGAACACGGCCTAAATTACCATCATGTGTTTCTGAAGAGTGGCTACCAAGTACTAAAACATCTGCATTAATTTCACTGGCAGTGCCTAAAATAACATCCACTGGCGAGCCAGGTTTAACGATCACCCCTTCTAGACGAGGCAGTTCTATCCCCCCGCTCATAAATTCGTCTGTCAAAATATCAATCACTTGTGTGCGTATTTGCTCGACCACCGAATCCATGCCCGTTGTTGTTAATTGTTTTTTAGTTTCAGGCTTCAGGTAAGTATTTAATAAAGCATGACCTAATGTCCCTAAAGGCTCAACCGCATGTACAACAACCATACTAGCGCGGTACTGGCTTGATAAGCTGGCGGCATACTGTAGCAAATGAGGGGTGTAGACACCTAAGTCTACTGCAAGTAAGATTTTTTTTATCACTGATTAACTACCACTACCATAACAACCATCATCCACTGATTATTTGATAGCCAAATTGCATTTGGCAAACATTAGCGACAAGCTATTGTGTATTAAAGGATAGCAGTAAGCAGGAAGAAAGCTGCCTATTTAATAGACAGTTTGGGAATAGAAGGTGACTTCTCTATGCTCAAGATAAGTCACAGACTTTATTATTCATTAGCGATGCCGTGAGGAACATGACCGGTTGCCACCACATGCTCTTTTGCCGATTCGCAATGTAGAGCTTGATCATCAAAGAAAACATCGGCGCCATAGGCTTTAAGGAAGTCACCTTTTGATAAACCACCTAAAAATAGGGATTCATCAATGCGGATTTTCCATGCTCTTAACGTACGTATTACACGTTCGTGAGCCGGTGCAGAGCGAGCCGTCACCAAAGCAGTTCTTATTGGGCAATCACCTTCGGTAAACTCTGATTGTAGTTGCTGTAACGCTGACAGAAAGTCTTTAAATGGCCCCCCCGTTAATGGGGTTTTGGCGGCTGCTTGCTCTTTTTGAGTAAAAGCCTCTAAGCCTTCTTTTTTGTAAACACGCTCGGCTTCGTCAGAAAATATAACCGCGTCGCCATCAAAAGCAAAGCGTAGTTGAGAGGCTTTATTCGTCTCTTTACCTGCAGGAAGTAATGTCGCAGCCGCAATGCCATTATCTAATGCATGCCTCACATCCTCGCCATCAGTGGATAGAAATAAATGACAGCCAAAGGCGCCAATATAGCGATAAGGGCTCTCTCCGCCAGAAAATGCGGCACGCGAGATATTGAGTTTATAATGCTGGATGGAATTAAACACTCTCAAGCCCGTATCGGCACTATTTCTTGAGAGCAAAATAATTTCAACCCTTGGGTGCCCATCACCCAAGGTATTAAGTGCCAGTAGTTTTTCCACAAGAGGAAAGGCACTACCGGGTTTTAAGACCTCATTCTCTCGCTGAATTTGATATTCAGAATAAGCTTTCAACCCATCGTTCACATATACTTGATGGCTATCATCAAGATTGAAAAGTGCACGGGAAGATATCGCAATAACTAACTTTTTATCAAACTCTTTAGGCATAAGTTATATAGTACAGACTATTATATTGCCTTAATCGTGCCTTTAGGCAGCACAGCATGCAATGATACTTTTTGAAAGGTCATCTCAATGTTGTTAGAAACATTTAACACCATGTAATCGCCTTCCACCTTGGTTACTTTGCCTATAATTCCACCGGTTGTTAAAACTTCATCACCTTTTGAAACCCCTTCAATTAATGACTGATGCTCTTTCTGACGCTTACGCTGAGGGCGAATAATCATGAAATACATTAAAATAAACATGCCTGCGATAAGCAGTAAACCGGTGAAATCACCACCTAAAGCCGGTGCTGGTGCCGATTGTGCGTGAGCCGAAGAAATAAAGAATGACATACCTAACCTCTTATTATCATTAATAAAATTTAGTCGATACTCTACCGACTTTAGCAGTCAGAGGCAATGATACAGGGGAATTTAATAAGGCGAAAAAACGAGCTTAATTCATTAAGCTCATTATGATAGGAAAGTACAGTAGCAAGAACTCAATCCGCTCTCCGTGACGAGGGATGGATTATACATAGTCTCGGTATAATCTACGGAATACGCTCGGAGACAAGCCAGATAAGCGTTTAAAAGCATTGGTAAAGCTGGTTCTATCAGAAAAATCTAAGTACTTGGACGTTTGCTCCACACTCATTTTTTCGATCAATAAACAACGTATTGCGTGATTAAACCTCACACGATCTCTTAAGCCGGCGTAGTGCACCATCTGAGCCTTCAAACGACGCTGCAGCGTACGCTTCGACATGCCCATGCTACGAGACACCGCATTGATGCCTAATGACTCTTGACCGATACGTCGCTGTAAGGTCTCTAGAACCTGTCCTGCAGTTCCGTGCATAACGGGAACCCGTGCCTGTCCCCTAAACCGTTCCAAATCTTGATAACCGGAATCCAGTGCATTTTCACGCGCACGAGCATAAACGGGTTGAGGGGTTGGCGTCTGGGCAATAGTTGCAGCTGGCATCATAAAAAACTCCTTTACTTTCGATCAATCAGAACATTGTTGTCACATCGCCTGCGCTACTGAGTCATATCTGCTCAAAAGCATTTAATAAGTTGTTGTTCAGGCATGAGATAGACAACTATGCAAACTACTCCTCTTTGATTATAAGTATGTGTTGTCAAATAAACAGGTAAAAGCACACACACCGGAAAGCAACTTTTTGCCAAAAACTGATTATTTTCGACAAAAAAGATGATTTAGGTGACAAAAAGATTATTTTGATGCCTTTTATATATCTTTTTTATCACCCAGAATAAACACGACCATTATTTACAGAATAAAAGAGTCTAGGGGAATTAACCCTTCAAGTGCTCATCTAAGCACTCTATGAGCACGTCGTGGTGGTTACTGGTCTTAAACTTATCCATAATATGCGCAAGCCGCCCTTCTTTATTGATGATAAAGGTCGTGCGGACAATACCCATAAACTCTTTTCCCATAAATTTCTTTAACGCCCACACACCATACTTCTCCGCAATCGCATGATCTTCATCACTCAAAAGATCAAAGTTCAGCGATTGCTTATCAATGAACTTTTGCAATTTCGTCTCAGGGTCAGGGCTCACACCAAACACAACAGTATCTCGTTGATCTAGCGCTTTCTGAGTATCGCGTATACCACAAGCCTGTACGGTACAGCCCGGAGTCGATGCCTTTGGGTAAAAATACAACACAACGTTTTTCTTACCTGAAAAGTCTTTTAATGACACCTTTTCGCCTTTTTGGTTAGTGAGTGTAAATGCAGGAGCTTTATTGCCTATTTTAGGGTGACTCATTTTCTATTCCTCTTATGATAGCCTTGGATGATTACAGTGTCTTTCTATACGTCATTGGGCGTACTTACGCTCTTTTTACCCACAACTGCACAGCAATAACGTCTAATGAATAAATAGTGGGCAATAAAAAACGCGAGACCAGCTCGCGTTTTTTATAATTTTGCTAATAACTAGTCACTAGGGTAGTAAGTGAGCAACAGCATCACGCTCTTGAGCAAGCTCTTGCTCTGTCGCTTTCATTTTTTCTTTTGAGAAGTCATTCAATTCTACACCCTGAACAATTTCCCAGTCGCCGTTTTTACAAACACAAGGGAATGAGTAAATAAGCCCTTCTTGAATGCCATAGCTACCATCGCTATAAACACCCATGCTTGTCCAATCGCCTTCTTGTGTACCCAAAGCCCAATCACGGATATGGAAAATAGCGGCATTAGCGGCAGATGCTGCACTTGATGCGCCACGCGCTTCAATAATTGCTGCACCACGCTGTTGCACGGTAGGGATAAAGTCACCCTCATACCACGCTTGATCAATCAAGCTCATCGCCGACTTTCCTTCAACCTGCGTATGGTGAATATCTGGGTACTGTGTTGACGAGTGGTTACCCCAAATAGTTAGTTGGGTAATATCATTAATGCTAGTGCCGGTTTTTTGGGCAAGTTGTGTCAAGGCACGGTTATGATCAAGACGCGTCATTGCTGTGAAATTACGAGGATCAAGATCAGGCGCGTTACGCTGTGCAATCAACGCATTAGTGTTTGCAGGGTTGCCCACAACAAGTACCTTAATATCACGCGAAGCAACCTCATTCATGGCTTTACCTTGAGCAGAAAAAATAGCCGCATTCGCTTCTAGTAAATCTTTACGCTCCATACCTGGACCACGTGGACGAGCGCCCACTAGTAATGCATAGTCTGTATCTTTGAATGCCACTGTAGCATCATCTGTTGTCACCATACCCGCCAATAGCGGAAATGCACAGTCATCCAACTCCATCGCCACACCTTTTAAAGCGTTAAGCGCTGGTGTAATTTCTAGCATTTGCAAAATAACAGGTTGGTCTTTACCCAACATTTCACCGGCTGCAATGCGAAACAATAAAGAATAACTAATTTGGCCAGCAGCGCCAGTTACGGTAACTCTAACGGGTGATTTCACTCTTTTTCTCCATAATTAATATTGGGTAAGTAACATCTGAATAATGAAGCATCATTATAAAGTGTTTTAATGTAATTTCATCTAGTCTAGACGAACTATTCAGTCACGCCATTTATCCTCGTGCCTTAGTTACACAGGGACTGATAACGTTGTGATAATTCGCGATACAGCACTTCTTTGAAGTCCGGTGACGAGGCATCAATCGTTTGTACAATATCCACTAGGTGTTCGTTGTCTTCTTGACCACCCCATAGCTTTTGATAACTGCCATCTTTATATCCATGATCTTGTCGAAATAAATTGAGAACATTTTTGCCGACATATCCGGTATATAACGCATCGAATGACATTGACGTCGCTTGCATTAGGCCCGCGAACGATTCAACCGAGAAATGTTGCGTCGTTAAGGTTTTACCCGCAAAGACTTCGACTGCACTATGAAAATCTACATCGCCAACTTTCGCTAATGCAGACTCTAGCTCACCAGCAATATCTTCAGCAGAAACGGTCTTCACCAGCAACATACTTAATCCAAAATGCCAAACATCAATCACCTCTAACTTAACCTGTTCTATATCTGGCGATTGTTTTTTCCACCATTTCCATCCGTAGTGATCCATCAATTCAGCGCACTCAATCCAAATTGCTCGATACCACTCAAACCCCTGCTCGCGCCAATCAGAATGCACTTTGGTGTTCATAGCATCCTGTAAATCTAACATTACTTGAATCTGTGTCCGCACCGTTGGTATACCTCGCTGTTATCTTAAGCCGTGAGCTTACTGGTGAATACTCTAATATTTACTAATTTTATCACGCTTACCCATCGAAATGTTGCTTCAAAATCACAGCCTGACTCAAACGTTCACGTGAAAGCACCAATGTCATATTGCTGTCATGATATGGCTTTATGGTCACCGCATGATTTTATTCATTCCTGCCGAGCACACAAATGAGGCCAGAAGAATGCGTTTATTACAATACATACACCATGTAGATTTATACACTTTCGACTGGTGTTTAAAACGTAAACATCATCGGCGTATTGTATCCATCAGTCGATGGGTTTCTCGTACCGCAGATGGTTATCTGTATGCTTTTGCAACAATAATGGCTGCTTACTTTTATCGCTGGGATATTGTCAAAATATTAGCCATTACTTTTAGTGTGGAACGTCTCTGCTATTTTTTTCTTAAAAATAAACTAAAGCGTAATCGTCCACCCCAAGTCATACCCGGCTACCAAAGCATCATAAAGCCGGCGGACCAATTCAGTTTTCCTTCCGGCCATACCTCTGCGGCTTTTTTAGTAGGGACTATTGGTGTTACCTATGACCCTATTTACTGGTTACTGCTTTTATTATGGGCACCACTGGTCGGTATATCTCGTGTGATGCTAGGTGTTCACTTCCCAACCGATATTGTCGCTGGCAGCATACTAGGTATTTCTATTGCTCAAATTTGTTTATATTGTATTGCGTAAAAAGAGTTATTAATGAAAATACTATATGGTGTACAAGGCACAGGGAATGGCCACTTATCACGCGCACGCGCAATGAATAAAGCGCTTAAACAATACAAAAATATTAACGTTGATTATTTATTCAGTGGTCGTCAGCGTGAGCATTATTTTGACATGGCGCCATTTGGTGATTTCACTTGTCACTCCGGGCTCACTTTTATCACCCATGGAGGAAAAATTAGCCCTATTGCCACCCTACGTGAAAATAAACTTCGCCAATTATTTCAAGATATTAAGCAGACTAACTTGAGCCGTTACGATTTAGTCATTTCTGACTTTGAGCCTATATCTGCATGGGCAGCTAGGCGGCAGAATATCCCTTCATTAGCTATAGGCCATCAATACGCTTTTCTGCATGACATTCCCAAAAAAGGAAACAATTTACTCACCGACGCAGTGATGAAATTTTTTGCCCCCACCGAGCGGCAAATTGGTTTGCATTGGCATCATTTTAACCAACCTATTTTGCCACCCATTATCGATATAGATCACCAACCAACACTGACTATTGATAATAAAATTGTTGTTTATTTAGGTTTTGAATCTACAAAGTCGGTCATCGATCTACTGTCCTCGTTTAATCAATATGAATTTTTTATTTACGGCCCCAATATTCAACAAAAAAAATCTCAAGGACATCTTCATTTACACCCAGTAGATAGAGATGGCTTTAAGCGCGACTTGTTATCTTGCAACGGTGTTATCACCAATGCAGGCTTTGAGCTCGCAAGCGAAGCAATTAGTCTGGGCAAGAAGATATTGGTCAAACCACTACACGGCCAAATGGAGCAATTATCTAACGCCTATGCTTTAGAAAAATTATCACTAGGAATGACGATGCCACATTTAGACAAACAGGTGGTCGATGCGTGGTTAACTGATTTTTTAGGAAAGAAAGTTGTTTATCCTGATGTTCCAAAAGCACTCGCCGAGTGGATTAATAGCGGTATGCAAGAAAGCAACGACGCGCTCGCCAATAAGCTCTGGCAAGCAACACACTCCCCAGATATTCCACTGTTTGCCAACTAGCGCGTTAGGCCTTTTGTCCACCGGCTGCTTTAGGAAACAAACGATAGAAATTCTGCGTTGTCGCATCAGCCAGTTCGGCAAACGTCACTCCTTTTAGTTCAGCAATATATTCGGCCACTTCACGCACATACTGTGGCTCATTAGACTTACCACGAAACGGAACCGGTGCCAGATAAGGTGAATCGGTTTCTACCAATAAACGATCCATTGGGATTTTTTTGACAACCTCGCGCAGCTCCGTCGCATTTTTGAACGTCACAATACCGGATATAGAAATCATGTAATTCATATCAATAGCTTGCTTGGCCATATCCCAACTTTCAGTAAAGCAATGCAGTACTCCTGCCGATACCTCACTGCCATATTCTCGAATGAGATTCAGCGTATCTTCACGCGCATCGCGAGTATGTACAATAACGGGTAATTGCGCACGCTTTGCGGCTTGCAGATGTATAACAAAACTCTCTTGTTGTAAGGGTTTATCGTCTTCACTATAGTAATAATCTAAGCCCGACTCACCTAACGCCACTACTTTTGGATGCTCTGACCAGCGGATCAAATCCTCTTCTGTCGCCAGCCCTTCTTTGACGTCTAAAGGGTGAACACCTACAGACGATACAACTTGAGGATATTGCTCGGCAATATCAACAACCGCTTGACGATTATTAACACTGATACCGACACAGAGTAGTTGCTGTACTCCCCGGGCTAATGCCGCATCGATTGCAGAAGATAATTGGTTATCGTATTTTTCGAGGTTGAGGCGATCAAGATGACAGTGAGAATCGATAAGCATAAGAATTTATTAATTTAAAAAGGAGCGAGAATAAGGACGTAGCACACCCATTACATAGTATGGGTGGGGCGATCGGACTCGAGAATACCAACAAGATATTTTTCGATAGATTCAACAACATTGCTATCGCTTTCAGCAAACTGAACACCAATACCGGCTACACGATTGCCTTGGGCGCCTGAGGGCGTCAACCAAATCACCTTTCCTGAAATAGGTACTTTTTCAGCTTCATCTATCAGCGATAATAAAACAAAAACTTCATCGCCCATTTGATATTTTTTCTTAGTGGGGATAAACAAACCACCGTTTTCAACGTAAGGCATATAAGATGCATGTAATGTTGCCACATCTTTAATTGATAAAGAGAGAATACCTTGGCCGGCACCACCCAGACTAAATCCACTCATTATTTTACCCTCATACTCTTGTCACGTTATTATTTGATGTACTGATTACTCATTAGCCCAGCATCATGACCGTTGCACAATAACCTGCCAATCTAATAGCAGCTCTTCAATCAGCAGTTGCATATTCGGATTAGCTCCTTGCAATTGCTGTTGACGTAATGCCAATAGTTTATCACTAAATTTATACAGCCATTGTTGGTTTAAGTGGCGGCCACTATCCACTAAGCGCTGCATACGCTGACTAATACTCATTTCATTTTGCTGAAGCCCATCCAGTGATGGTGTCTGTGCAGTCGTAGTACATACCATACTATGAATAACTTGCAGCCACCACTCGGTTAACTGGTTGATACTTAATGGCAACCAATCCGCTGCCATACTGACATCGGAAGCGGCTGAAGAGGATGGATGAGATAATGTATCGAGCGTTCGAATAAACAAATGGAGATGTTCGATATAATCCCCGTCAACCATCTCCTTAGCCGTTAAGGGCGCACCACCGGATAAAGCCAATAATGTGCTAGCATCATCGACCTGTAAACCTTCTAACCAGCTCAAAGCTTCTTCACGATCAGGGCATGGAAGCGCAAGTAATTGGCAGCGACTACGTATGGTAGCCATCACACTGTTTAGCACGTTGCTAACGAGTATTAACACCGTATCGCCTGCAGGCTCTTCTAAACTTTTGAGTAGCGCGTTCGCCGAATTAATATTCAACTGCTCCACAGGGCCAAGTAACACTACTTTACGCCCACCTTGCTGAGCGGTATTTGCAATGAAGTTAGACAGCGAGCGAATTTGATCAATTTTAATCGCCTTGCCCTTTTCATCAGGCGCGAACACTTTTTTGTCCGGATGTGTTCCTGCTTTAATTAGCTGGCAGCTTTTGCAGTGCCCACATGCCAATTCGGCCTGAGGAGTAACACAAAGCAATGAGTCCGCAAGCGACTGGGCAAAATGCCATTTACCCACACCCTGTTGGCCTGATAACAATAACGCATGAGGTGTTTTATCTTGGGCAATCTGCTGCTGAATTCTTATCCATGCTTGCTGTTGCCATGGATAAGGCACTGGCATCGTTGATAAAGCATAAGTACTATCGCTCATTATCGGCATTTACCATTATCGGTTAACAATTATTCGGCTAGTTGTTAAATACTAAGCCGTCGTGTGGTTGCACAGTGTATAGTATTGCTCGAGTTTAGGCATGTAATAGCACCGATCAGTACTATTTATTTGCTCGCCTTATTTTCTCACCAATACGCACCTAACAATATCTAAAAGAGGCGGCGAAAAAATAGCCTCACAAACTCGCAGCGCATATAATACTATCTCTCCTCAATAGTTGCCGCACCTATTCATTACCTCATTAAGTCATCACTTTATGCCTCAACCGACTCCCTCAATAGCTACACCACCGTCACTTCTCCCTATAGAAATACTTTATGAAGATACGGATTTGTTGGTTGTTAATAAGCCTGCGGACTTACTCACCGTACCGGGGCGAGGCCCCGACAAGCAAGATTGCTTAATTAATCGTATTACCGATTATGGGCGAAGTAACGACAGCGACAATAGCCCAACAGCCCGCTGGGCAGGCGCACGTATTATTCATCGCTTAGATATGGCGACATCCGGTATTGTTATCCTTGCACTAAATCATGCGACTCAGGCTGCGATGGGTAAATTATTTTCAGAACGAAAAATAGCAAAACGCTATATAGCCACTGTGGCTGGACAAGTGACTCGCACCGAAGATATTAATTTACCACTTATCTGTGATTGGCCTAATCGACCCAAACAGAAAGTCGATCATGAACAAGGCAAACACGCAACGACCCAGATTAGTCTTGTCTCCTATAACCCAAACAATAATACTAGCCGTGTATTGTTAACACCTATTACCGGACGCTCTCACCAATTGCGTGTGCATATGCTCGCTATTGGGCACCCCATTTTAGGCGATTATTTTTACGCACCACCGGATATTAACAATCAAAGCGAGCGCCTGCTGCTTCACGCAGAGTATATTGCCTTTTTACACCCCGTCACCCAAGAGCATATCAATATTCATTGCCCCGCTACGTTCTGATTACCTTGCATACCACTGACCGAGTATATTTTCGCCCACTAATTAACCTTAGCTCTCACAATAGCCCGGTGAACTTTTAAGCGATTCCCTGTCTTATTACTGATGTCATCAAGAACATTTTAATAAAAATAACGCGGAAAATATTATGGAACTACTCCCCACATTAGCTCGCCATATTATCCAGTGGAGTGCCTTAACTTTACTTTTTGTTATCGGTCTAGGCATTATTTATATCGCTATCATTTACGTGATTGATAAAACTCAGACTCAACAAACAATTCGACGCAACTACCCTGTTGTTGGTCGCTTTCGCTATTTTTTTGAACATATCGGTGAATTTTTTCGACAGTATTTCTTTGCCATGGATAGAGAGGAACTGCCTTTTAATAGAGCCGATCGCTCTTGGGTTTATCGAGCGGCAAAAAACGTCGATACTACGATTGCTTTTGGATCGACTCGTCCACTCAGCAATCCCGGCGACCCAATTTTTATTAACTGCCCGTTTCCCACTCTCGATAAAGATATTATGCCATCGAAAGATATTACTATTGGTGAAGGATTTAGCAAAAACCCCTACACCACTAATTCAATTATTAATATCTCCGGAATGAGTTACGGAGCGATCTCCAAACCAGCCGTACAAGCGTTATCTCGAGGAGCAAAAGCGGCAGGTATTTGGATGAATACTGGAGAAGGCGGTCTATCGCCTTATCATCTAGAAGGCGGGTGCGACATCGTCTTTCAAATCGGCACCGCTAAATATGGCGTACGCGATAAGCAAGGCCTTTTATCTGATGAAAAATTACAAACTGTAGCTGCCCACCCACAAGTCAAAATGTTTGAAATAAAAATGAGTCAAGGAGCAAAACCCGGTAAAGGAGGCATATTGCCAGGCAATAAAGTCACCGAAGCTATTGCTAAGACACGAGGTATTGAGGTGGGTCAAGATTCAATTAGCCCCAACGGGCATGAAGATATTACCTCAATCGATGACCTGCTCGATATGATCACACGGGTTAAATCGGCCACCCAAAAACCCGTCGGTTTTAAAACTGTCGTCGGGCATTTGCACTTTTTCCGGGACCTTTGCGAAAAGATACATGAACGCGGACTAGATAGCGCACCAGATTTTATCACGCTTGACAGCGCGGATGGCGGTACTGGCGCCGCACCACAACCATTAATGGACTACATCGGCATGGATATTCAAGAAAGCTTACCGCTGGTTGTGGATATTTTAACAAGCTACGGCTTGCGAGATCGGATAAAAGTCATCGCCTCGGGTAAATTGCTTGTGCCCGGGAAAATTGCTTGGGCACTATCTGCAGGTGCCGACTTTGTTGTCTCCGCCAGAGGTTTTATGTTTGCCCTAGGATGCATTCAAGCATTACAGTGCAATAAAAACACCTGCCCTACCGGCATCACCACACATAAAAAATCACTTCAGGAAGGTCTTGTTCCAGCAGACAAAGCAAAGCGTGTTGAGAATTTTGCTAACAAAGTCGTTTATGGTGTGGGATTAATTGCGCATTCTTGCGGTGTAAAAGAACCAAGAGCATTAAAGCGTAAACACGTTAGGTTGATAGAACATAGTGGCCGATCAACACCTTTCGAAACGGTTTATCCTACGCCAGACGTAAAGGAAGAATACATTAAGGTTATCAACCAAAATGCTAAATGAGTCACCTCTGAAAATTAATGAATGCTAGAAACAAAAAAGCCCTGCTAAAATAGCAAGGCTTTCGAATATGGCGGACCGGACGGGACTCGAACCCGCGACCTCCGGCGTGACAGGCCGGCATTCTAACCAGCTGAACTACCGGTCCGTAGAATGTACTCTTTCGAGTGATAAATCGTCTTCGCATTTGGTGGGTGGTACAGGGATCGAACCTGTGACCTACGCCTTGTAAGGGCGCCGCTCTCCCAGCTGAGCTAACCACCCCCTGTGCGAGAGCTGCGCATTCTACCCGATTCACTTACGGTGTCAAATAGTTTTCTTGATGTTTTTACAAGAAATAAGAAATTTCTGCTTTTGACTTCAAGAACACTGATGACCTCGGTAAACAGATAGAAAATTTGCAATAAGTAGACCTATTACTACGATTAGGTCTATGATGACTTACTATGTTTATAAAAACGTCTATAAAAACCGCTTATCGTGCTTTTACACACCTAACATTGCTAGCTGTTGCTATACCCCCTGCCCACGCCAATGGAAATGCAATAACAGCTAAGCACTCCTCCTCATTAAATACAGCTATACCCATTACTAACAATGACCTATGGCTGCTATTACTCTCTGTCATAGCAGTGCTGTTTATCGTTATTGCCTGTATCGCTTATCGCTTATTCAAAAAAGAAAAAGCGCTGCAATTAAAAGAGCGGGCACTCGACGAATACTATGCTGAATTGACAGAGCAATCGGCGGAAAGAAACGATAAAATTTATCAAATTAATAACCAGTTATACCAAGAAATTGCTAAACAAGAAGAAACCGAAGCGCTGCTTTTAGAAGCAAAAAATTACTTGCGGGGGATTATCAACTCCATGCCTTCAATGCTAATTGGAATAGACCGCGAGGGCCACGTTACTCACTGGAATGATGCCGCGCAAGAAAAAACCAATATTCCGCACGATGAAGCACGAGGCAAGCATATCAACACGCTAATTGATGAACCCATGATCAATATGCGTTTAATTACCCACGCTATTGATAAGAAAAAACCGAGGCGCCTAGAGGCACTTCAAAAAGGTCATGGCAGCAATGCACGCTTTACCGACATCACGATTTACCCAATAACAACCATTGATATAGAAAATGCGGTCATCCGCATTGATGATGTAACGCATCGCGTTCAGCTAGAAAATATGCTTATTCAGAACGAAAAAATGAGCTCTCTAGGCGAGCTAGCGGCTGGCGTCGCTCATGAGATTAACAACCCTTTAGGTACGATACTACAAAGCCTACAAACGATTCAGCGACGATTATCAGACGACCTGCTGACCAACATTAAAGTCGCTGAAGAAAAAGGCATTGATTTAGAAAAATTGGTCGATTATCTGGATGCTAGAAAAATTACTGATTTTTTAGCGAATATTAAAGATGCTGGTGAGCGCGCAGCAAAAATTGTCACTAACATGCTAGAGTTTTCTCGCACACACACTCAAAAGCATGAACCCATGCAATTAATTGACTTGCTTAATCGTAGCATTGATCTTGCCATTAGCACATCTGGGTTACATAAGAAGAAAAGTAACATTTCAGTTACGATCACTCGACACTTCCCCAGTGCATGCCCCACTATCTACGGGATGGCCGCTGAGATACAGCAAGTCATTTTGAATTTAATCAACAATGCCTATCAGGCATTTTTTGATCATCACAATAAGAAAAAATTACTCGAAAACGCCGAAGGAATCAGCGAAGAAATACCATTATCGGCATCCACTGCGGATAAAAACACGCTGCTCATCGATGTCACTCTCACGATTGAAAATGAACACGCCGTTATCAAGATAGGAGATAATGGGCCGGGGATGGATGAATGGACGCAGCAGCATATTTTTGAGCCATTCTTTACAACTAAGGAAACAGGGAAAGGCACAGGGCTAGGATTGTCGGTATCTTATTTTATTATCACCGAACATCATCACGGCTCTATTACGGTTGAATCTAACACCTCCGATTCAGATACCGCAGAACCCAATACACCGCAAGGCACAATATTTACGATTCGCTTACCGCTATCATAAAAAGCAATTCAAACAGATCTAGGCAATTTCAGCATAACGCCCATCAACATAGACGAGTGGGCTCGCTTCACCTTCATCTATTAATGTTTTCTGAATACAGCCAACAACAATACGGTGCGTACCATACTGTATATCTTGGCTATCCACTCGACAGAAAAAAGTCGCTTGCGCATCTGCGAGATAAGGTAAACCTTCATCATTTTTCTGCCAATCACCACTATTAAAACGCTCTTCTCCAGCATCACGCGCGGCACAAATATTAGAAACATGCTGCTGTGATTGAGATAAAACATTCACAACAAAAGGCTGCCCCATTGATAATAACGAATACATTGTTGCTTCTTGATTCACACAAACTAGCAATGATGCGGGCTCATCAGATAGAGAGGTCACCGATGACGCTGTCATAGCGTAGCGCCGCCCTTCTACGCTTGTAGAAATAACACATACGCCCGCAGCTAGACGCCGCATACCTAAACGAAAATCCGCTTTTAGCGCATCGTTACCTTGTGCTGAATCAGTCATAGTTATTCTCTAATCGTTGTTCGCTATATAGACATGTCAATTGAATTTTCGATCATTGTAACCGCGCTCACCTAACAATTCTATTTTACGCAGTATTAACAATTGCAAACAATCGCTATCACCTCGCTGAATAACGCCATAATGGATCAAACCATCATTTTTCATCGAAAATAAGTGAGTAGTAATTGTTTAGAAATAGAGGCATTACTTACGCATCTATTGTGGCTTTAGACGTAAACAATGAAAGAAAAAAAGAGAATGGGGTGACTGATGGGTCTCGAACCCACGACCACCGGAATCACAATCCGGGGCTCTACCAACTGAGCTACAGTCACCATAAAAACTTACTTCAACTGGCGCGCCCGAGAGGATTCGAACCTCTGACCGTCCGCTTAGAAGGCGGATGCTCTATCCAGCTGAGCTACGGGCGCATGTACATTTTCCCGTAGTCATGGCCTTGCCATTATTGTCGATTTAGATGAATGGTCGGAGTGGAGGGATTCGAACCCCCGACCCTCTGGTCCCAAACCAGATGCGCTACCAAGCTGCGCTACACTCCGATAAAACTCATCATTGCATTAAAATCAAACAATGATTAACTACCTGCAAACGGCCATGTTTGAAGAGGTGCGCATAATACCACGCACTTTGAGACAGTCAATGATAAATTAAAAAGTTTATGAAAAAAGCCATAATAATCGTCTCACAATAACAGATAATACACCGTAAACATTGGCCTTATATCGACACCTATGGGAAAATGCGCTTTTTCAATATTCAGGAATCATGACCATGAGTGCACGCTTACTTGACGGCAAACTAATCGCAAAGCAAACCGAAACCGAACTAAGCGCACGTATTGATCATCTCAAAAAAACCAGTGCTGGCAGAACGCCTATATTAGCAACCATTCTAGTAGGTAGTGACCCAGCATCCGCAACCTATGTGAACATGAAAGGCAACGCGTGCCAACGCATCGGTATGAACTCCCTTAAAATTGAGCTGCCTGAGACAACGACGACTCAGCAATTACTCGCTAAAATTGACGAACTAAATAACAATCCAGACGTCCATGGCATTTTGTTACAACACCCCGTTCCCGCACAAATTGACGAACGCGCCTGCTTTGATGCCATATCCCTAGAAAAAGATGTCGACGGTGTCACCTGTTTAGGTTTCGGCCGCATGAGCATGGGCGAAGAAGCCTATGGCTGTGCAACCCCTAAAGGCATTATGCGCTTGCTCGAAGCCTACGATATAGAATTATCCGGTAAACACGCGGTGGTGGTTGGGCGCAGCCCTATTTTAGGTAAGCCGATGGCCATGATGTTGCTAGGAGCGAATGCAACCGTCACTATCTGTCACTCACGTACGCAAAACCTTAGTGAACACATCAAACAGGCCGACATTCTCGTCGGTGCAGTTGGCAAGCCGGAATTTATTAAAGCCGAATGGATTAAAGATGGCGCTGTCGTGGTCGATGCGGGATACCATCCTGGCGGCGTTGGCGATATTGAGCTCGCCCCACTCATTGACCGAGTAGCCGCATATACTCCAGTGCCCGGGGGCGTTGGGCCAATGACCATCAACACTCTAATTTATCAATCAGTCGCTTCTGGTGAAAAAAGCCTACTCTCTGAATAGCCCACGGCTAAATAGGACTGCATGAAAAAGAGTAATGGCGCAGCAAGCCGTGTAAGGCTAGACAAGTACGTTGCCTCAGTGAGTGACTATTCACGCACCGAGGTCAAACGTTTGCTCAAGCAATCCCATATACGGGTTAACGGTGAAACCACCAAAGATCCTGCACAACATGTCTGCAGTGCTACCGATACTGTTACGCTATACGATGAGCCCTTAGCACTATTGGCTCCGCGCTATTTTATGCTGAACAAACCACAGCAAACAATCTGCGCCACAGAAGATAGCATGCACCCGACTGTCATCGACTTAATCAATGAACCGAATAGTGAACAGTTACATATCGCTGGCCGACTAGATAAAGATACTACGGGCTTGGTATTGATTACTGACGATGGCCAATGGAGCCATCGCATCACATCACCCAACCATGATTGTATAAAAACTTACCGAGTATCAATCAGCGAATCCTTATCAGATACAGCTAAAAAACAGCTAGCTCAAGGCGTACAATTGCACAACGAAGACAAGCCCACTCGCCCTGCCACGGTTATTACGATTGACACTACCACTATTAAGCTATCAATTAGTGAGGGTAAATACCATCAGGTAAAACGCATGCTGGCAGCAGTTGGCAATCATGTTGAGCAGTTACACCGCATATCTATTGGTGACATCACACTTGATACAGAATTAGAGGAAGGAGAGTATCGAGCGCTCACTAAGGAAGAAGTCATGACGGTTAGCCTATGACTACTATGAATAACCCCGACTCTTCTACTAACACTTACCACGACACTAGCTTTGACACGCTACTGCCTTATTTATCCGCAAGCGATGTATGCACATTATGGGTCGCTGATGAAAATGCTCTACACGTACTCAAGCAATTACCCATACAGAAAACAACGCGATTATTCTTATTAACCAATCGTTATGATATTTTCACTACCGCCAAAGAAAAAAATATTAACGCAACGTTTAACGATTTTGACTTCTCGCAACTCGACATACCCGACGACCTACTCGTCACTCGCGTCATTTACCGAATTTCAAAAGAAAAAGCCGTTGCCCATCATATTTTCTATGAGACAAACCAACTGCTTTCTAAAACCGTAAGCTCTACGATAAAAAACAAAAAAATACCTGAACTAGTGATTAGCGGAAAAAAACAAGAGGGGATAAAGAGCTATCAAAAACACCTAATCCAGACCTATCAATGCCAAGGGCAACTGAAGAAAAATGGCACGAACTATCACGGTATTTTTTCAGGCTTTCGATTAACCGAAGAACAAGAAAAAAGCACACCCAAAACAGCAACACCAGCCAACATATCGACTTATCACAACATACATACTATCGATGCCGATGAAAACAATCGCAACGAAGAAATCACAACGCCGAAAAAGGCATATACCAAAGCGGGTATTTTTGGCTGGAATAAAATCGATAAAGGCAGTGAGTTACTGTTGCGCAGCTTATCTGGCATTATGGCTAGCATGACACCTAAGCCTCAATCTATACTTGATTTAGGTTGTGGCTACGGATGGATTTTTCTCAACTTACCCCACTACCTTCACACAACCACAAGCACTCACTTATCTATCACCGCAACCGACAACAATGCTGCAGCCATTCTTTGTGCACAAAAAAACAGTATAGATCTACCTTTTTCCGTTCATGTGATAGCCGACGATTGCGCTAAAAATATTAAAGAGAGATTTGATCTCATTCTATGTAACCCACCGTTTCACCAAGGGTTCAGTCACGACAAATCACTCACCTTAAAATTTTTAGAGCAAACCAAAAAACATCTAAAAACTAATGGCATGGCTATTTTTGTCGTTAACGAGTTTATTCAACTACCTTATAACGACTGGTTTAGCTCGCAAAAAGTTATCGTTAAAGAACAAGGTTTTAAAGTTCTCACACTCTCATAACTCATCCGTCATCGCATATAAAGATAGCTGCCCCTGCAAAAGTAAAAATTTCAGCTATACTAAAAGCATGCATTAAAAAAACAGTGCAAAACACATGATATAAAAGATTTCTTGGCTTCGCACATAAGCAGCCTCTCAAGTCGCAGCTTAGCGGAAGGAGGATGAATGATGGCGAAGTTAGCATTTATTATTTATTTATTTTTCGCAGTCAACAGCATTGCAACAGCAGGGCATGACACAAAAAGTAATCTATCTCATTCAGGACCACAACCCTTCAATGCATTCAACAACATCTATCTAGTCGGTTCAACACAGCATATTCAAAAACTACACACTTGGCTAAGCGAGATAATGACAACCGCCAAAGGCCAGCGCACACTCGAAGCTATCAATCAATCTGGCCATATCCTTACCATTAAACATGCATTTTCTGCACGCCTTTCAGCGGGAAGAACTATCGCGCCGATGACGGAAAATTTAATTAACCACACTGGAGAAAGCGTTACCATTATTTTTGATGCCGATAGCCCAGAAAAAGGCACGCATCGTGTTTTCAACAAGCACTTTCAGTTGATTGAATTTACTGCTGTACAAAACTTATATCATGAACTCGCACATGCCATGCATAAAATGCAAGGCACATGGCGCTATTTTGCATCAGAGGCACAAGCCATAGAGGAGGAGAATATTTTTAGAACAGAGTTGGCAAAAAAGAAAAACCAAACCGTTGCTTTACGCTTTGGAAAGGACGGTGAAAAAATCGGTGGATTAGAAACAGCCACCGAATTACAAGTAAGCCTCAACCAATAAGCTGCTTACTAAAAAACGCAACGATTAATCCGCCAGCGTCGGCCTTAACCAACGTTCTGCCGTATCCATGCTCCATGCTTTTCTTTCTGCATAATTACGTAATTGATCCTTATCAATTTTTCCCAAACCAAAATAACGTGCTTCAGGGTGTGCAATATACCAGCCACTAACAGACGCCGCAGGATACATTGCATAACTATCGGTCAGCTGACTACCAATAGCATTTTCGACATCAAGCAATGTCCACAACGTTGCTTTCTCGCTATGCTCCGGACATGCTGGGTACCCTGGCGCAGGACGAATACCACGATACGACTCTTTGATTAATGCGTCGTTATCTAACTGCTCATCTTCAGCGTAACCCCAGTACTGCTGTCGCACTTTTTCGTGCATCAGCTCTGCCATTGCTTCCGCAAAGCGGTCGGCGATCGCTTTAACCATGATCGCATTATAATCATCTAATGCTGCTTCATATTCTTTTGCCAATGTTTCGGCTCCATAACAGCCGACGGCAAATGCACCCATATAATCTTTAACACCTGAAGATGCAGGTGCAATAAAATCAGCCAAAGAGCGGTATGGCCGATCTGCAGGGCGATCCACTTGTTGGCGCAGATGGTTTAAGGTAGCCGCAACCGTCGTACGCTCCTCATCAACGTACAACTCTGTTTGATCGTTATCAATACCGTTAGCGGGATATAAGCCTATAACAGCATGACATTGCAACAAGTTACTATCAATAATTTCTTGTAGCTTCTCTGTTGCATCTGCAAATAATTGGCTCGCTTCTTCACCAACAACATTATCAGTGAGAATATCAGGATATTTACCGTGTAGCTCCCATGTTTTAAAAAATGGTGTCCAGTCAAAACGGGCAACCACTTCTTCCAATGGGCAATTAAGAAAGACTTGCTGTCCCAGCACCGGAGGAACAACCGCTTGATAATTTGACCAATCAATTGCTGCAGGATTAGCTCGTGCTTTGCCTAAAGGTGCAAACGCTTTTTTAGAGCGTCGATTGGCATTTTGTTCTCGCACTTTTTCATTATCTACTTTTATTTTGGCAATCACCGCGTCTTTATTATCGCTCAATAAACCACTAGCGACCGGTACAGACTTCGACGCATCAAGAACATGGCATGTCACACCCTGATATTTTGGTTCAATTTTAACGGCTGTGTGTACTTTGGAAGTAGTAGCGCCGCCAATAAGCAATGGCATGGTCATTCCACGTTCTTGCATCATTTCAGCGACGGTGACCATTTCGTCAAGTGATGGAGTAATTAACCCCGATAAACCGATAATATCTGCATTATGCTCAACGGCAGCATCCAATATTTTTTCTGGCGCAACCATCACGCCTAAATCAATCACTTCGTAGTTGTTACAAGACAAGACGACACCAACAATATTTTTACCAATATCGTGTACATCACCTTTAACAGTCGCCATGATAATCGTGCCGTTATTTTGGCTTTCATCACCTGAACGCTTTTTTTCTTCCTCGATGTAGGGCAGTAAATACGCAACGGCTTTTTTCATGACGCGCGCACTTTTTACCACTTGCGGCAAAAACATTTTACCTGCGCCAAATAAATCACCAACAACATTCATGCCTACCATCAGCGGGCCTTCAATAACATGCAATGGCTTATCCGCCTGTTGACGTGCTTCCTCTACATCTTCTTCAATAAATTCGCCAATACCTTTTACTAAAGCATGAGTAATACGTTCTTGTAGCGCATTTTCACGCCACTTTAACTTATCGCTTTCTTTAACGTTACTCGCTTGATCTTTTACTTGTTCAGCAAAATCAACTAAACGTTCACCCGCATCTTCTCGACGGTTAAGCACGACATCCTCAACAACTTGCAACAAGTCTTTAGGAATATCATCATAAACGGTGAGCATACCGGCATTCACAATGGCCATATCCATGCCATCTTTAATGGCATGATATAAAAAGACCGAATGCATGGCTTCACGCACCGTGTCGTTACCACGAAAGGAGAATGATACATTCGACAAACCGCCCGATACTTTTGCACCCGGCAGGTTTTCTTTTATCCATCGAGTCGCCGCAAAAAAATCGACAGCGTAGTTATCATGGTCACTAATGCCCGTGGCAATCGGAAAAATATTAGGGTCAAAAACAATATCTTCAGCTGCAAAACCGACATCATTCACTAAAATATCGTAAGATTTTTTACAAATATCGATACGGCGCTGATAAGTATCTGCCTGCCCTTTTTCATCAAAGGCCATCACGACAACCGCCGCACCATAGCGCTTAACAATTTTTGCGTATTGAATAAATTCTTCAACACCTTCTTTCATCGATATTGAATTAACGATGGCCTTACCCTGAACGCACTGCAAGCCTGCTTCGATAATCTCGAACTTTGAAGAATCGATCATAAATGGAACACGACAAATATCGGGTTCTGCTGCTAGTAAGTTGAGGTAACGGCGCATAGCAGCCACACCATCCAACATCGCATCATCCATATTGACATCAATAATTTGTGCGCCATCTTCGACTTGCACACGCGCAATTTCTATCGCTTCGTCGTAGTTTTCCTCTTGAATCAAGCGTGCAAATTTGCGTGAGCCCGTTACATTCGCTCGCTCACCAACATTCACAAAACCGGTGGTTTTGTTAACGACTAACGGCTCTAAACCACTCAGAACCATATCTGGAATTGTTTTATTCATCATCGCCTGTCTTTTATTGGTGTGTTAATTTTCGAGGGGCATGTTGTTGCGCCAATGCGTGCAACGCGGCAATATGCTCTGGTGTGGTGCCACAGCATCCACCCAAAATATTAATATGTGACGTTTTTACAAAGGCTTCGATTTGCTCAGCCATTTGCTCTGGCGTTTCGTCGTATTCACCAAACTCGTTAGGTAAACCTGCATTCGGGTGAGCAGAAATATAAGCGGTTGCAATAGCGTCTAACCGTTTCACATAAGGCAACATTTCATTGGCACCCAGAGCACAATTTAAACCAATACTCAGCAAATCACCGTGCATCATTGAAATCCAAAAGGCTTCTGCTGTTTGTCCAGATAAGGTTCGGCCACTAGCGTCTGTGATGGTACCCGACACCATCACTGGGATATTGCCCCATTTATCTCTGATTTCAGCCATCGCATATAAACCAGCCTTGGCGTTTAACGTATCAAATACTGTCTCGATCATTAATACATCAGCACCGCCTTCTAGCAATGCATCAGCTGCATCAAAATAGGCTTCACGTAACTCATCAAACGTTACTAAACGCTTACCGGGGTCATTCACATCGGGAGATAGAGAAGCAGTACGATTGGTCGGCCCTATAGCACCGACAACAAAGCGTGGCTTGTCTGGCGTTTTAGCCGTCCAAATATCGGCGGCACGGCGTGCACATTGCGCCGCTTGAAAATTAATATCATAAACATGCGCTTGCATATCATAATCAGCTTGCGCAATGGTCGTTGCATTAAAAGAGTTGGTCGTTGCAAAATCAGCTCCCACCTCAAAATATGCTTCGTGTATCGATTGAATAATATCAGGGCGAGTAATCGCCAATAAATCGTTATCGCCTTTCAATGGCGATGGGTGCTCAGGAAAATGCTCACCACGGAAATCGTCTTCCCCAAGTGAATGGCGCTGAATCATCGTCCCCATTGCACCATCAAGCAACATAATACGCTTCGATAATATCGTTTTGAGGGTTTCTAAGGTCGATGTATTCATAAAGGTAGCTGCATACTTTTGAAAAGAATTAACAAGGCTCTCTGCCCCGCTATTAAAGGTGCGCTATTCTACCTAATCACTCTCGCTTAATCACTCCCTATTTATTAATGCCAAAGTGACGTTGAATAGTAGAAAACGCACGTTGAATGTTTTGAAACTGCTGCTCGCTGCCGCCCCTATCGGGGTGATGCCTCATAGCTAATTTTCGGTACGCGCGCTTACATTCGACATAAGAAGCTTGCTTTATCACGCCCAGCATATCTAATGCTGTAGACAACTCGTCCTCTTCTACGTAGCGCGACCAAAAACTGTCTAACAAACCATCTACCGACTCACGTGTTGCCGAATCTACGTTAGCCCAATCAAGATAGTAGTCTTGCAGTTCTGAACTTGCCTCGTGATACCCTTGATCAATGGAATAAGAGACTTCAGAGCGCAGGGAAACTGTATCGCTATTGGTATCTGTTAAACCAATATCCAACGCGGAAATGCGCAGATACTGCTGAGACTGAGAATAGTGATTTCGTAACTGGTAGAGGGCGTTGTATATAAGAAAATGGGTACTGTAAAGCGATAGTGTATCGCTAGCGTCGATGGATGCCAGCCAACCTTGTGCCTGCAGTTGCTGCATTAACGCATATTCGGAGAGCGTTGTTTTTTGTGCATCAAGAATAGATTCTATCGGATCAATCAAGGGGTTCTTACGCATAACCTGCCTCTATATTAGCCGCTGATTAATGAGCCAGTCTCTTTATATTTGGCCACTGTAACAGCCAAGGCCGATCAATGCCCAGCTCACTCAAAACCTGGCCCAATACGTCACCATGATAGATAGGGGTATTATTCCAGTGATGAGGAATATCAACATATTCAAATGATCTGTCTTGCAAGCTGAAACGCAAGACAAAAGCGTGAAGATAAATGGCAGCTCCCCCTTTAACATCATCCTCTTGATGATCGACCACAAGTGGATGACCATACAAACGATCACCCACAATAGGCGACCCAATGCTTTTCAGGGCGACTCTTAATTGATGTGTTTTACCCGTTTTTGGCTTCAATAAAAATAGTCGAAGTCCACTCGCAGGGAGACTTCGCGATGCACCATTTGGAAGGTGATAACTAAAAAATTGAGTAACCGCAGGCTTATGTTGAGTGGTACATAGCTTCCAAGCTCCTCGTCGACTTGCCTCCATATCACCAGAAATTAACCCCTGCTTTTTCTTAGGCTTCTTATCGCCTAAGGCAAGATAGTACTTTTCAATGTCTCGTTGTTCAAACAATTGCGACAGCTCACTCGCGGCCGCTCGTGTTTTAGCACATAACAACAGGCCTGATGTTACCTTATCTAAACGATGCACAGGGAATAGCTGATCTAACTGCAAATCTTGCTTAAGACGTACAATCAACCCCACCTGATTAGGCTCACAGTGAACACAAACACCTGACGATTTACTGACAACAATAAAAGCAGCATTTTCATCAACAAGCTGATACATGTAGGACTAGTCTGACTGCTGAGGCGAAGTAATTGCTTGTAATAGCTGCTCACCCAAACGGTCTTGAGCGGAAGGGTCTTCTGCATAACCTTTAACCGCTGGCTTTTGCTCGATAGCGCTCTGAATAGATGCAAATAAGGGCTGCAAAATAGCTCGTGCCATCGTATCAACCGAAAGCCCTGTGGTTTTATCGCCTAAGTTTTCAATAAAGAAACCGGGAGCTGTCAATGTTCGCGAGGTAGTACTTTCTGCCGTACCAGCTTCACCATTTTGAGCCCCTGCTTTGTTATCACCACCTACTTGCCACTCGATCGCTGCATCCGCAAAGGTCACTCGCTCGATCATTATCTTGACCGGTTGCTTTACTTCAGCATCCGGGCTCGCTAAAAGATCACTACCTAAACCAAGAATATCTACATCGTTTGCTATGACATCAATCATTGCCTGTAAATTAGAGGCTTCGTTAAGGTTTACCCCGTCATCACTCGACAAAGAGTCTGTAGCGGTTTCTATATAAAAATAAATATCGTTAATATCGACCTTATTAATCACAATAACAGGGGCATTCAGTGTCGACATATCCACCTTAAATGCGACTTTATTTGATGCGTACATGACGCGATCGGAATAAGCTGCAGGGTTTTTGAGTGACAGGTTGTAAAGAGAGCCACTGCCATACTGCAAGTTAATCACTGCCCGATCCACTTCGACAGTACTTTGTGTCACATCACTGCCCGTCTTCTCGATAATATCGATGATATGGTCATCAACATGGCTGAATGCATAGTAAATTAACGCTGCGGAGATAGACGCTAAGATAATAATACTAAAGGTAACAAACTTAAGTGTTTTCATCATTTTCCTTACAAGAAATATATAGGGTTAGGTTCTTTCGCCTTTAATTACAGGGACTGGCGATTCATCAAAGGGTGGGAACGCTTGTCTCTCAGCAGGCACAGACTCATCATTGAGAAGCTTTTCGGCTTCATTATTAATGCGTTCTTTCGCCTTATCCAACTCACCCTTAACTGTATCGAGTAGCGTCTCCCAACCGGATACAACCACCTTGTTCGTCTCTTTTAATATCCCTTCAACACTTTTCTTTTCTAAAGCAACAATCGTTTTTTCAGCTTCCTGCAAACGCATAGATTTGTCATCTAACTCAAGCAATAAACGTTGATTTTCTAAAAGCACATAACGATATTGCTTATCTTGATGATAGGTATACGCCATAGCGATCACTACAATAATGACCAATATGATCATAATAAACGTCGATGTAAAATATTGATTCATTGGTTTCATACGGACTCCAAAAACTGTGCCATTATGCATATGGCCTCAACGCAGCGAATTATCACATCAAACAACGTAATCACCAAGACATTGAGCATCACCAACATTGATATGTGACATTTAACACCCGCTCAAATTAAACAAGGCCTTTAACTGTTCAAGATTCACACTAACGGCTAAAAAACACAGGACGCAAGATAAATAGTCAAAAAAACGCTAGGCATTTCAAAAACCTTAGTATAAAATGCGCCGCTCTTTTAGCACTAGAGCAATGCAATTGCTTCACCTAGCTGATTGAAAATGAGGCGCGGTGGCAGAGTGGTTATGCAGCGGATTGCAAATCCGTCAACGCCGGTTCGATTCCGACCCGCGCCTCCACATGTCGCTGATGACAACATTCAGCAAGTAGGTAAACCAAACCTACTATAAAAATACCTTCCTGTTAGCCCGGGTGGTGGAATTGGTAGACACAGGAGACTTAAAATCTCCCGATCGCAAGATCGTGCCGGTTCAAGTCCGGCCCCGGGCACCATTTATCTTTAGAAAAATCAAAAACTTAGAAGCTGGGCTCTGTAACATAAACGGGGGATAGGCATTTATCTCACTCGGTTAATAATACCATCCCAGCCACAATGAGCTAGAACTCTTAATCGATAATTTTCAAAATTCCTAAAGCCATAAGCTCGTCTTGATATCATCTCCATCTTGTTGTGAAACCCTTCCGTAATGCCATTACTTTTACTAAAACGCCACATAGCGACAATAGGCTCCATCCACGAGGTGAGTGTGTTGGCGAGTGTCCGTAGTGGACTATTTTTCAGTTGCTCCAACAACTCAAAATAGCTGGGTAATTTTTCACGTGTACGGCGGGCTGTGAGTGTTTTGAGCAGTATAAATCTCATCAATTTTTGCTTTGCTTCATACAGCGTTTTTAACACCGGAAAGTCACTTAAATAATCCATCAGATTCGCTTGCTGTTCGGGGGTTAATCGCCATTGGTGACGACGCATCAAACTGATGAGCCCTCGGTTTTTTCTTCCCTCTGCATCATGCTCTTTCCACACCTTCAAAAAATGATGGTTAATCAGTCGAACCACATGAAAGCGGTCTGCCACAATAATCGCATTAGGAAAGTAACGCTGAGCAATACGACGATAAGTCTCAGACATATCCATCACCACCACTTGTACCTTGTCGCGTTCGTTTAAGCCCTTTAAATACTGACGTAAGCTGGCTTCTGAGCGCCCCAGCTTGACGTCAAATACCTTGTGATTCCTCAAGTCCACAAACGTAGTGGCATAGCCTTTCTTACGCGTAAAGAAGTGTTCATCGATACCCAATACACGAGGGCAAGGACGGTGACTCATTTCAGATCGCTTGAGGGCAATGTGGTGGTGATACCAGCGCTCAACCGTGGCAGGGCTTATCTGGTGTGTCCGTGATAATTTACGTTGAGTGACCCCACCATCATGTGCCTCAAAGACTTCCAATCGATACGCTTCAGACGCGCGATAACGAGGACGTATGCCCGTGAAACGGTGACGAAAATAGCGATGGCAATGCGCACAGTAATACTTGGGCACTTGGAGATGAATAGTCATCACCTGATTGCCTTGTCGAGTGTGTTTAATGGTGCGCTGGTGAGTCGCCTTAATGGTTAATCCATGACGATGACAATACAAGCATTGAGGTCGATGAGTGGGCTTAGCCCAGACTTCAAATGCAGGTTTACGGTAAACACGTTCTATTTTAAGACCGGGAAGGCCTATAATGGTTTCTGCGTGGGACATCGGTTGCCTCTATTAAATTGATCGTCAGAAAATCAAGTTTAATAAATACCGGTGTCCCCCGTTTATGATGTAGAGCCGTAACGCTGAGCAATACGACGATAAGTCTCAGACATATCCATCACCACCACTTGTACCTTGTCGCGCTCGTTTAAGCCCTTTAAATACTGACGTAAGCTGGCTTCTGAGCGCCCCAACTTGACGTCAAACACCTTGTGATTTCTCAAGTCTACAAACGTAGTCGCATAGCCTTTCTTACGCGTAAAGAAGTGTTCATCGATACCCAATACACGAGGGCAAGGACGGTGACTCATTTCAGATCGCTTGAGGGCAATGTGGTGGTGATACCAGCGCTCAACCGTGGCAGGGCTTATCTGGTGTGTCCGTGATAATTTACGTTGAGTGACCCCACCATCATGTGCCTCAAAGACTTCCAATCGATACGCTTCAGACGCGCGATAACGAGGACGTATGCCCGTGAAACGGTGACGAAAATAGCGATGGCAATGCGCACAGTAATACTTGGGCACTTGGAGATGAATAGTCATCACCTGATTGCCTTGTCGAGTGTGTTTAATGGTGCGCTGGTGAGTCGCCTTAATGGTTAATCCATGACGATGACAATACAAGCATTGAGGTCGATGAGTGGGCTTAGCCCAGACTTCAAATGCAGGTTTACGGTAAACACGTTCTATTTTAAGACCGGGAAGGCCTATAATGGTTTCTGCGTGGGACATCGGTTGCCTCTATTAAATTGATCGTCAGAAAATCAAGTTTAATAAATACCGGTGTCCCCCGTTTATGATGTAGAGCCGTAGACATTTCTACTACGAACTCCTGCACCCCTATATTTTCATTATTTCAACCCAAACAACATGATTCACTCAATCGTGTCGATTTTTCATGCCCGTTAACTTCTCAAATCAACCCCACCACCCTTCAAATCATCAACATAGGCATATCATTATGAGCAGAACCATCACCGTAGACATGAAAACAATAGCGCCCGAAAAAGTAGCCGCTTTATACGAGCAACTAAATAATGAAGGCAGAAAGCATTTTACAACCGAGTTAAAAACGCAACTGGAAAGACAAAACAAGGGGATTGACTTCAACGAGTCGTCACCGACATCAATGTTCTTTTACGAAAACATGAAAGATCAATTTTTAACAGCAAGACATATGATCAATACTATTGTGGAAAGTTATGGCAACGGACTACCATATGATGAACAAATCAGCCAAGAATCAGCTTTTCATACGTTGAAACAGTCGCTGACTATGCTGATGGAGACCGATAAAAAGCTAGACCTTATGTACGATGAATTGAATCTGCTTGTAAACCCTGAACTAGACCCTACAGACAAATATGAGTATTCACCTGACAGTAAAGGCGAGCACTGGTTATCATAATCAACTAACGCGCTTTGCTTGTTGGCCACAAAAAAGGGTAGAAATTTACATTTCCACCCGTTTTTACAGCTTAAATTTAATGACCAGCATTAAATGCGCTTTACCGCCGCCTTATAAACCGAGTTACGCTCTCTCTTGCCTACAGCAACAACAGAAACAACCAACTCTTTATCTCTAACCTCATAAACCAAACGAAAACCCGAACTACGCAACTTAATTTTATAACAACTTTTCATACCACTAAGTTTGTTTGACTCAACAACAGGCGACACTAAACGTTCTTTCAATTTTTTCTTAAATTGCCCGCGAATACCGCCATCAAGCTTCTTCCATTCTTTTAATGCCTCTTCCTTGAAAGTAAGCTTATAGGTCATCGATATTCACCTCGACCTCCCCCTGATCACGACGCGCACTAACCAGTGCGGCAAGCTCCATATCCTCAAGTTTATCCATAAGCGCTTCATACGCCTCAGCAGGAACACAATAGAATGCGGGTTGATTTCTATTAAGGACGGCGACAGGGAAACCTTCACCCTGTTCAACTACCGCCATAGGATTCTTTTTGAGTTCAGAAATGCTGGTTGTTGCATCAGATAATATGGGATGTATCATAGGAATCACCTCAAAAGATGTGTTTTATATGACCCAATAATAGGTCTTTAAAAAGGTCATGTCAAACCAATCTTACACACTAGCTGAACTCTTCTGAAGCATGAAAAAAGAAAAAGACGAAACACCCGCCAGTGATAAAGTTAATACACCAAAAAGAATAGGCTTATTAACTTCAGGTTCATCGTGATCAGCGTACTCTAAAACATCTCTTAGCTCATCAGATTGATTTGCAGAACAGTAATTTCTAGAAGAATTATTTAATCTATCTATCGTTGCTTGAAAAGGTGCGCCTAACCTTAGATATTTATCAACCTTCAATACATATTCCTTAAGCACTTCAAGAGAAATATCGCCAACCAAGTCTTTAGCTCGACGAACAGCATCATGTATATAACCTGGAATACCTTTATTCTTATAAATATCATCAGTATCAATCGGATCAATTCTTTGATCTGTAAATGGATTATAAGAAATTAAAGATATTGCTCGCCTACCCATAACTTACCCCTTCTAAATTAAGAATAATAAAGCTACTAATTTTCTCCATAGGTTCTCGAATCCTCGAGACATCCGAAATAATATACCCAGCCGTCACATCATTAGGGTTCCTATGATTTAACAGTTGTTTAAGTGCATATGCCGGTATATCAAGTCTCTCCGCAATAGTGATAAACGTGCGCCTAAGATCATGTAATGTGAACGGTGCATTCAGTGATTTAGATACCATAGCTACAGAACCACGCGGCCCTTTTAAATGTTCCTCACTATCTTGGGGACTTGGAAACACCCATTGTGATTGGTTGTGCTTTTTTCTAAATTCAAGCAAGTTATACAGATAGTCTGTTAACGGTAAAATATAGGGTTCACGGTTTTTAGTATTGGCGATAGTGAAGGCTTTTTGTTTAAAATCGACTTGGCTCCACATCATGCTAGCCGCTTCCATTTTTCGTAAACCGGTAAACAATAAGAATCGCAGATAGTCCCAGCTCACCTCATTGGATAACACTTCGGTTGCTTGGTAAAAAACGGATAACTCGGTAGTCTTGATAACTGTTCGCCGACGCTCAACGGTATACCATGCTCGGTCGATCTACAGGGTTCATAGATAACACCGCTTTACCTGCAGCATCTTCGTATTTAGCGATAGCATGATTGAACACAGCCCTTAATACTCGCATGGTATTGTTGGCTCTCGCTGGTGCGCCCTTGACTATTTTATGATGCCGTTCTTGCACCATAAACGGGGGATGGGCATTGTGGGGTAAAATTATTATGGGTGATTACCAGACATAAGATCTGGCCAAGCTGCTTTCATATAAACTACCATCGACCAAAGTGTCAGTATGGAGGCGATATAGAGCAGCACATATCCTATCGGGGTTAATAGTGTTGTTGCTTCAGGGTTTTCTGCTAGCAATACTGCAATAGCTACCATTTGCGCACTGGTTTTAAACTTGCCAATAACGGATACTGCAATACTGGCTCGCTTACCTAGTTCGGCCATCCATTCGCGCAGAGCGGAAATCACAATTTCTCGACTAATAATAATAATGGCAGGGATCGCAAACAATGCGGTGTCATGTACCTCCACCAATAACACCAATGCGGTAGCAACCATCAATTTGTCGGCAACAGGGTCTAGAAAGGCACCAAATGCTGTCATTTGGTTATATTTTCTCGCCACCCAACCATCGAGCCAATCAGTCACCGCTGCCAAACAAAAAATGCCTGACACGGTAATAAAACGCCAATCGTAAGGTAAATAAAAAACAACCACGATCAGCGGAATTAAAATAATGCGTAGTAAAGTCAGTTTATTGGCTAAGTTCATTCAGTTATTTTATCGCTTCAATAAGAAAGATCGTCAATAGATGGGGGCACGTTACTCATTATGTAAGGCGCTGTAAATGTCTTCCGCTATTTTTTTGCTAATACCCGCCACTTTCGCTAAATCTTCAGCATTCGCCGACTTAACTTCTTGAATACCCCCAAAGTGCCTCAACAATTCTCGGCGACGTTTGGCACCAACACCCGGAATTCCCTCTAGCGTTGATGTTTTACGTTTTTTATCGCGACGCTGTTTGTGGCCTGTAATCGCAAACCGATGGGCTTCGTCACGAATCTCTTGCAATAGGTGAAGTGCCGGCGAATCCGAATTAAGCACCTTTTCTTGGCCTGACTCCAATACTAGCGTTTCAAAACCTGCTTTTCGCGTAGTACCTTTGGCAATACCCAATATCATTACCTGATTAACACCTAGTTCTGCGAGCACCTTTTTAGCGATACTCAACTGCCCCTTACCGCCATCAATCACTAAAATATCAGGCAATACACCCTCACCTTTTTGTAGGCGTGTATAACGTCGAGAGAGTGCTTGCTCCATTGCCGCATAGTCATCACTCTCTGTAATGCCCTCAATATTAAAGCGGCGATAATCTGACTTTAATGGCCCCGTTTGGTCAAATACCACACATGAAGCAACCGTGAGCTCTCCAAAAGTATGACTAATATCAAAACACTCCAAACGTTGAGGGAGTTCATCAAGCTGCATCGTTTCTTGTAAGCTAACAAAACGCTGCTGTAGACTTTGCTTAGTATTGATATGCGAGATGAGGTTTTGCTCAGCCGCAGTAACGGCCGTCATTAACCATTTTTGCCGCTGTGCACGTACCCGCTGAAGAATGGGTATTTTTCGTCCTCCGCGATCAAATAGTGCTTGTTCTAGTACTGTTTTTTCATCATTTTCTAAAGGGTAATTGATGATGACTTCTTGTGGTAATTCACGATGCTGATAAGCAATATAGAATTGTTCTAAAAAGGCCGCTAAAAACTCACTGTCGGATAAATCGAGTTTATTTTTTGGAAAGAAACTTTTACTGCCTAAAATACGTCCATGACGAATATATAGAAGGTGTACACATAGCGCCCCCCCCTTTTTTGCCATCGCGAAAATATCAATCTGACCTTTGCTAGATTCTATATCGTGATCAGTTTGTATCTGGCGTAATGCCGATATTTGGTCGCGATAAATACCGGCCTCTTCAAATGCTAGAGACGCAGCGGCTGCCTCCATTTTATCGGCGAGTTGTGTCATTAACTCGGTCGATTGCCCCTTTAAAAATAGAGCCGCATGATGCATATCATTTTTATAGTTTTCTTTATTAATTAGACCAACACAAGGTGCCGTACAACGATCAATTTGATACTGTAAACAAGGCCGCGTGCGGTTAGCAAATACGCTATCTTCGCACTGACGAACACGAAAAGTTTTTTGAACAAACGCAAGCGTTTGATACACCGCGCCCGAATTCGGGAATGGGCCATAATAATCACCCTTTTTATGTTTCATTCCTCGATGAAAGCTAATACGAGAATAATCGCCATCGGAAATAAAAATATAAGGGTACGACTTATCATCTTTTAATAAAATATTATAAGGCGGTCGCAATGATTTAATGAGATTTTGCTCAAGTACTAAAGCTGCCGTTTCTGAGTCGGCAATAGTGACTTGAATATTAGCAATTTTTTCGACCAATACCTGCGTCTTAATCGGCAGGCCTGTCACCCGAAAATAACTACTTAAACGATTTTTGAGATTTTTAGCTTTACCCACGTACAAGATGTTATCTTTCTCATCAAACATCTGATAAACCCCGGGCTGGCGGCTCACTGTTTTAAGAAATTGCTGGTGGTCAAAGTTGATATTCATGGCGGTCAGTCTAAACCGCCTAAGGAGGGATTTCGAGGTTTTTTAGAAAAATAATAACGCTGGATTTTACGTAATAACTGCGGCTATTTATTCCAACGCATCAACATCAAACACTTTATGTTTAACGGCAAAAAGGACGAGCTCAACATCGCTATTCAAATCAAATTTTTCAAAAATTCGATAACGAAAACTATTGACCGTTTTTGCACTCACATTAAGTATTTCGGCGATTTCATTAGGCTTTTGACCACGAATTGTCATCATTGCCACTTGTAGCTCACGATCAGAAAGTGCAGAGAAAGGTGAATCAGGGCCGCCGGTACCGATAGAACTTTTGAGTGCGAGCTGCTGAGCAATTTCACTACTCATATAGGTTTTACCCGCAACCACTTTATTAACGGCTTCGATCATTTCTTCAGGCGTAGCTCGCTTGGTTAAATAAGCCGATGCACCGGCACGCATGAGCTTACTAGGATATAAGTCATCATCGCAAGAAGTGACGGCAATCAGTTTAATATTACCATTCGCCAATTTAATACGTTTGGTCGCTTCAACACCTCCCATACCGGGCATTTTAACGTCCATCATCATCACATCTGGCGCTAGTTGACGAGCCAATTTCAGGGCTTTTTCACCACTATCACCTGTAGCAATAACAGAGAACCCTTCAACATCGTCTAATATGCGAGATAATCCTGTACGAACCAAGTCGTGGTCATCAACCACTATTATTTTTATCAATTGAACCTCGGCGTTTTTCTAAGAAAAAATCTACAAGGCACCCATACCGTATTTAGAAGGGCGGCACTACAATCTTTGCAGTGATCGCATTATTCAACGTTTTCAATTAACTTTCAGTAATTATGTGTAACAAATCACAAAAATAGATAAATTTATCAAAATAATTGCAAGAATTGCCAATTAGACTTTAGTCTTGACTCTTTAAAAAAATTTAACCACTAGATAGCTAAGATGAGACCTTTGCACGGGAGAAGGTTTTGCTCTCAGACACCAAAAGTAGGCGCTTTTAAGTGAGGCAAAAATGCAGGACAAGATAAAGCTTATACGTGATAAATGACCGATTGAGCACATTTTACCTCGGTACCCCCTTATGAGGTAAGCACTGCATGAGAGTGAAATGGCTTTTTTGCAAAGACCTCAAGGTTAATATCGAGGATGACGAACCTGACGATAGGTAATATTAATACGTTCGCCGACCTTATGACGTGTTTTTGGCAGTTGGTGCTGCCAGTTGTGTTGTGTCGCACCATACATAATAAGTAAGTCTCCATCTTGTAAAGGCAATGAATAACGATAAGACTCACCTTTATGGTGCTTGTGGCGCAGCTGAAAAATGCGCTCGGCACCTAAACTCACCGAGGCTACTGTGGGGTGGTTACCCAATTCAGGCTCATCATCGCTATGCCATGCCACACTATCTTGGCCATCACGGTAACAGTTGACTAAAGCGCTGTTCAGTAAGCCATCGGTCAGTGATGTAGAGGTCTCTAACAACGCAGTTTGTATCTGCTGTTCGATCGCCAATTTGAGTGATAAAAGTACGGATAACCAAGGATGTGGAGTAAAGTACTGACCGGAATACGTATAGCCATATTGCGGTTGAGCGTACCAAGCATTCAGCCGTGGAATACGCACCGCTTTGCCGTATAAACGAATAGAGGTTTGCTCCCATGCCACTTGTTTTTTTAACGCTTGGAAAATTGCTTCGGTAGACACTAATGCTTTAGCTGCAAGCATATCCTCATTAGGCGTTTGATGGCGCGGTGAGGTAATGGTCGACAATACCTCAGTTTGCCTAAGCCAACCGGGAAAATACGCGAGGTGCGCCCCCTCTAAACAAATGATCTGCAGCCCTCCCCCTAATACACGGGCACTAGGCAAAGACTGATCACTCCCACTGCCCTCTACGGCATCAAAAAGCGACGGTTGGATATTCACTCTAGACGCTGGCGACCATAAATACGAGGCTCAACTTCAAGGCAAATACCATAAACACGTTGAATATCGGACACAACTTGCTCTACAAATGCCAATATCTCACCACCAGACTTTTTATGAGGGTTAGTTAATACAAGTGCTTGTCGCTCATGCATCGCAATTTGATTGACCCACTTCCCTTTCCAACCGGCATTATCAAGTAACCAACCAGCAGCCAATTTATAACGCTTACTACCGCTATCACTAGGGTTTAGAGGATAAGCAACCATTTTGGGGTATTGCTGACACAGTGTTTGATAATCCGTTTCATCAACGATGGGGTTTTTGAAAAAACTCCCCGCATTAGGGATATTCGCAGGGTCAGGTAACTTACTTTGACGAATAGCAATGACTGCCTGTGCGACTTGATGACTAGTGAGTGCATCGAGATCGCAATCACCAAGTGCATCCTGCAACGCTGGATAATCAAGTGACCATACCGGTGTTTTTGATAGTTTAAAGACCACACGTGTAATAATCATCTTATCTTTTAAGGCATGCTTAAATACGCTATCACGATAAGCAAATTGGCAATCGGCATTATCAAAGCGCACTAGGGTTTGTGTCTCAATATCCACTGCTTCGAGATATTCGATACTTTGCGTGACCTCGACGCCATAAGCGCCAATATTTTGGACTGGAGCGGCACCCACGTTACCCGGAATTAATGCTAGATTTTCTAGTCCATACCAGCCTTGGTCGACACTATACATGACCGTGTTATGCCAGTTTTCCCCCGCCGCTACCGAGAGCAACACATGCGTATCACTTTCCTCTTCAAGTTGAATGCCTTGCGTATTGATATGCAGGGTAAGTCCAGCAAAGTCTTCGGTCAGCACAATATTACTGCCACCGCCTAAAACAAGAAGCGGACACTGCTGTGTTTTGACAAATTCAAGAGCCGAATACACTTGCTCTAGCCGACTAACAGAAACAAACCAACGCGAATACACATCAACCGCTAATGTGTTGTACGCTTGCAGTGAAATATGTTCTTGTATCTCTATTTTTTCCATTAGTACGATGCGTTCAATAGTAGCAATAATTAGACTTTAGACAGTAAACCATCGCCTTTTATACGATTAAATAAGCCCGCCACCCCATTTTGGATAAGAGCAATTGCCTGTTCAAAATGCTGTTGATCACCATAAAAAGGATCGGGAACTTCTTCGGTGTGATGGATACCTGATTCCGTTAAAAATAGCCCTAACACGCCGCGATAATTACTCGGTTTCATCATCGCAAGGTGCTTAAAGTTTTCCTTATCCATACCCAAGATATAGTCAAATGTCTCAAAGTCATCCGGCGATACCGTACGTGAACGTAAGTCACTCATATCATACCCCTGCTCTAGAGCAACGCGCTGCGCCCGCCCATCCGGTGGATGGCCAGCGTGCCAACTTCCCGTGCCTGCTGAATCAATAACTATCGAATCGGCGTACCCCTGCTTATTAACGTAGGCTTGGAACAAGGCATGGGCCGTAGGTGAGCGACAAATATTACCCAAACATACAAATAAAACGCGGATAGGTTTATTTTTTACTTTTTGCGAGACTGGCTTTTTAGGCATATAACAACAATCATTCTCTATTTTTACAGGGCGCGATACTGGTAACTATCTGTGAATAGGTAACTATACCGTTAATTAACGCTCATATCCTGCCTAACACGGTCAATATCTTCTTGAGTATCAACACCTCCAGGCACGGGTTCACAAGCGGTTTCAACATGAATTTTTTGTGAATGATGCAAGATTCGCAATTGTTCCAAGCATTCTATCGACTCTAAAGGCGACACAGACCATGACACAAAATGATGTAATAGAGAGACACGATAGGCATAAATACCAATATGGCGTTGTAATACCGGAGACAAACTCGCTAATGATATATTCTTTACGCTACCCTTATTGGCAACAGCATCTCGAGGAAAAGGAATCATCGATCGTGAAAAGTACAGAGCCATTTGTGCGTGATCTGACACAACCTTAACGACATTCGGATTAGTAAAACTATCATTATCCGTTATCGTTTCTGACAAGGTGGCCGCTGCCGCAATAGGATTACTGGATAAATTACTCGCCACTTGATTAATAACAGCGGGTGGAATGCAAGGTTCATCACCCTGCACATTCACGATAATATGATCATCGGCCAAACTATAGTGCTGCGCCACTTCTTGAATGCGGTCAGTACCCGACACATGTTGATCCGATGTCATACAAACATTGCCTTCAAAAGCCTCTACTGCATCCACAATCCGCTGATCATCGGTCGCCACCACCACTGTCTGCGCATCGCTTTTTAATGCCTGCTCGTACACATGCTGAATCATGGGTTTATCACCAATCGGCAATAATGGTTTACCGGGCAAACGAGTGGAAGAAAAGCGTGCGGGAATGACAACAGTAAATGGCATAGGGATCACTAAAATAGTTAATCTGTTTAACGGTAAAAAAATAAAATACTATCAGGCTTTTGCTTGCTGATAAGCCTGATCAATCAATGCTTGTGGCAAATCGATGTCAACCACTAACGACCAACCGCTAGCAGGCAAGGCGTGCTGTTGACTTAATGCATGATATTTTACGGCATCTTTCTCGGTCATTAACACAACATCATCTTGCCAACCGATAAAATCTTCGGCTGAGTAGCTATGATGATCATCAAACGCCAAGGTCTCACAAGAAATATCGAGCTGAGCTAAGGTATTAAAAAAGCGCTCGGGATGACCAATACCGGCAATCGCCCGTATAGACGGTTGATGCTGTGCGTGTTGTAGCTTCCCTTCAAGCCACGGCAAAGGCATTAATGGATACAGCGTGTCTGTTAGTACATGCCGCCAAGCGGTTGCCTGTAAACTCACATTAACGGGTACGCGGCGATTATCATTAGCAGTACCCGCCCCTGTCGTATCTGCACGAGCCAATTGCTCTGTTCGAGCGTTAGTACGATTCACCAGCACCCAATCCACACGAGATAAGCGACGTGCCGGCTCTCTTAATGGACCAGCGGGCAAACAAAGGTGATTACCTAAACCACGCTCACCATCAACAACAACGATCTCTATTTGTCGAGACAAGCGGTGGTGCTGCAAGCCATCATCACTTAATAGAATATCGACTCTATAGTTTGCCATTAACTGTTCAGCCGCGGCCACCCTATCTCGCCCAATAACTACAGGACAATGCGTCTCGCGCGCAATAAGCAATGGCTCATCACCACAGACCTTAGGTGTATCATCGAGAGAAACGGTATAAGGATAATAAGGCGCTTGGCTACCATATCCCCGACTCACAATACCCACTTGCACATTTTTTTGGGTCAGTGCTTTTGCTAGGGCAATAAGTACCGGGGTTTTACCTGTACCGCCTGTCGTAATATTACCCACTACCACCACAGGCACGGCTAACGGCCTGCGGCGTTTTATATACCAATGTGCATGCAAAGCCGCAACAATAGTATACAACCACGACAATGGAAGCAGACACCACGCATACCAGCGCTTGCGATACCACATCGTTAGAAAAAATGTCGATAACGAAGCTGTACGTGAAGTCTGTGGTGTTGCCATAAGAGAGTTAATTAGCCGGCGTGGGTTGTCGTGTGGTGATACGCAACTTTGCAAAACCTAGTTGCCCGGCGACATCCATCGCTCTAACGACCGACTGATGAGGTGTGGTAGCATCGGCGGTGACAGTTAGCGGCAAACTATTATCCCCTTGCGACAGCTCTTGCAGGGCTCGACGTAATGTATCAGCTTGCTGATTAACCAACGCTTTGCCGTTAATGACATAATCACCGTTGGTATTAATGGTAATATCAACCACGTCGCTTTCTGTAGCCACTGCTGGGTCTGATGAAGCTTCTGGCAGATTAATTTCCAGATGCGTTTCTTTGGTAAACGTGGTCGATACCATAAAGAAAATTAACAGCAAAAACACCACATCAATCAGTGGTGTTAAATTAATCTGTTCGTCTTGACTGGTTTGTCGTCGAAATTGCACTGCGTAAGCCTATTGAGTCGTCATGGATTGAGAGTTCTTCGTTTTAACGAGCACTATGTTTTAACAGAAACTATGTTCTATCAGCATGTAAAGCATCAACCAACTTCACCGACTCTTGCTCCATAACAACAACAAGGCTGTCAATTTTACGCACAAAAAAGCGATGCATAATCATGGCAGGAATTGCAATACACAGACCCGCCGCCGTAGTAATAAGGGCCTCTGAGATACCACCGGCTAAAGCACCTGCATTACCTGTGCCTTGTAACTCAATAGCGACAAAGACTTTGATCATCCCTAGTACCGTACCGAGTAAACCTAATAGAGGCGATACAGCGGCGATCGTTCCCAAGGCACCCACGTAACGTTCCATACCATGAATGACTTGGCTAGCAGCTTCTTGAATACTGTCTTTCATGACTTCTCGGCCCGCCTGCGCATTACTTAACCCTGCCGCCAAAATACGGCCCAGTTCTGAACTTTGGCGAAGTTCTCTCAGTTTAGCAGCATCAATTTGATTGTTTTGCACCCAGCCCCATACTTGAGCCAGTTGGTTTTTAGGCGCAATTTTACTGGTATTCAATGTCCATAAGCGTTCAACTGAAATAGCAACCACCGCAATAGAACAAAGAATAATCGGCCACATTAGCCAACCGCCGGCACTGATAATATTTTCCACGATGTATGGGTTCCTGTATTTATAGATTTATGGTGACTATTCAGCTTACGTTCGAGGTTTTAGAATGCCCACGAGTTTATAAAACAGCCGTGAGCATATAGCAGTGAGAATATAGGAGCAACCAACAATTGAGTCGACACTTAACCCTACACGAGCTGGTCTCGACAGCGTATTAATAATTGCTCTATATCATCAATCGTCAATTGCTTTTCCTGCCAATAAACATTCACCGCCGTCGGGCTTAATGCTATTCCCACGATGCTATTATCCAATGTATCAACAATACTTTGTAAGGCCGCATGGTGTTCAGGCTGGGCGGTATGTTGAGTGTTTGCCCATTCCCACTGCCCGTAAAAGTTAATACCGTGGGCATAATCTCTTTTAAGCAGTGTCCACGACGCACGTGATGTCTTAGGTGTATCACTGGATGGCAACAATAAGCTATATACCGCGATCTCTTTTTTTTCTGACGCAAGCGTTAAGGTTTCAAGTCGAACACGAATCGATCGCTGTGCCGCTTCTTGCCTAAGCGCGGTTAATCGGCGAATGCGCTGACTCGGCTGCATCATCATAACGGGGCCTACCGCCAGAGCAATCGCACCAATAATAAATAAGAGCGGCCAATAATTATCCATTATGATTCCAACTCCTCCCAACGTTCGTATAACTGATCTAACGCTGCTTGCTGAACCGCTAAATCAGATAACACTGCATCCACATCTGCCTTGCTTGATTCATAAAAAGTCGAATCTGCTATTTGTTCATTAATCGCATTCACTCGTGCTTCTTGCGTGGCTATTTTTTCGGGCAAGCTATCGAGCTCGCGTTGAACTTTATAGCTGCGCTTTTTCGGTGGTTCAACAACCGCTTGAACGTTATTCTGGCTGATCACATCTTTTTTATCGCTTGCGACTTTGCCTTTAGTCGAGCGCTGCGTATTTTCTCGTTGATTAGCCTTGGCAAATTGTGCCTGCCAATAACTGTAACCCCCAACATAATTATTAACCTGTCCTTGCTCCTCGAAAACAAACACATGGGTGACTACATTATCTAAGAAAGCACGATCATGACTCACCATCAAAATGGTGCCATCATAATCTAGCAATCGCTCTTCTAATAATTCTAAGGTTTCCACATCCAAATCATTAGTTGGTTCATCAAGTACCAATAAGTTACTTGGCTGGCTAAACAGCTTGGCTAATAAAATGCGATTACGTTCACCACCCGATAAGGTTTTCACCGGTGTACGTGCGCGCTCGCCGGTAAACATAAAATCTTTAAGGTAGCTAATAATATGCACATCACGACCATTAATAGTGATGTACTCTCGACCACCAGCAATATTATCGATTGCACTTTTTTCTAGCTCTAACTGATTACGTTGCTGATCAAAATAAGCCACTGAGAGCTTTGTTCCTTGGCGTGCCTGCCCTTCTGTTGGCTCTAGTTTTTGTAACATGAGTTGCAACAAGGTACTTTTACCTGTGCCGTTTTTACCGATGATACCGATGCGGTCGCCACGTAATATACGGGTCGAGAAATCATCGATAATCCATGGTTGGTCGTCTTGCCAGCGATACCGCAAGTTATCTATTTCAAAGACGAGCTTACCCGACGCCTCACCTTTGTCGATAACAAAAGAGGATTTCCCTTGTACTTCTCTACGCTGCTGGCGCTCGTTACGCATTTTTTCTAATTGGCGTACACGCCCTTCATTACGAGTGCGACGTGCTTTAATCCCCTGACGAATCCACACTTCTTCTTCGGCCAAACGCTTATCAAATAATGCATTATGACGCGCCTCTTCTTCCAGCCGCTTTTCTTTACCATCCAAAAACTCTTGATAACTACCGTTGTAAAACCAGATATGACCGCGATCTAACTCGGCAATACGATTGCCCAGTACTTGCAACAAATGCCTATCATGGCTAATCACTACCAACGCACCATTAAAGGCATCGAGTTGTTGTTCCATCCATTCGATACTTTGAATATCTAAATGGTTGGTGGGCTCATCCAAAAGCAACAATTCAGGTTCAATCACAAGCGCCTTAGCCAGTAATACACGACGACGCCAACCACCAGATAATTGCCCCATGGTGGTATCAGGATCTAGCATAAATCGAGATAAAGTCGCCTCAATAGTTTGCTGTAATACCCAACCATCTTCGTTTTCAATAATTTGCTGCAAACGCGCTAATTCGTCGAGTGAGGCGCTATCGTGAGCAGTAAGAGAGAGCTGTCGGTATGCAGTCAGGCTTTCACCTAATGTTTCAAAGGCAGAAGCAACCACTTGATAAACTGTTAATTCGTCGGCTGTAGGAAGGTCTTGCTCTAAATAGGCAATCCGCAACCCTTGGCGCCGCCATATAGAACCGCCATCAGGCTTTACCGCCCCCATCATCAACTTCAATAAGGTCGATTTACCGGTGCCATTACGCCCCACTAGGCAAATTTTTTGCCCTTTGTGAATGGACAAGTCAATATTATCCATCAATACTTGTTCACCATAGTGCAGTGAACATTGTTCAAACTTGATTAATTCCATAAGGTTTATCGGTTACCGCTAGAGATCGGTAGAGCAAGCTGTTACATTATCGTAAAACATTACCGCTACACTATGTGAAGAATAAGAGCAGCGCTATAGCCGCTATCGTTAATAAATAGGAAAACTACCTAGCCAATACGTGCCTCGTCGTACTGTACACGACATCGATTTACTCGGTAGATTTCTTGATGTTAGATCATTCGTTTTAGCCAAGGTGATTATGTTTGACTCTATAAAAAAAATAGCACGCCAGTGGGTATCACTTCCTCTTGTTGGCTCCTTACCCATAAGAACATATCCTCTACATCAGGATAGCTCTCGGCGCACAGGCTTATCGCAGCGAGGAATTGCCTACTCTGTCGTTCTTTTGAGCACACTGTTTTACAGCCACACGGTATTGAGTAAGGTAGACGCTACAGCGGGTTCGGCCGTAAATATACCCAGTGATGTATTCGCTACTCAACGCTCTTTATATTTAAAAGCCAAACAAGCGTTTGAAAATAGAGACTACACGGGCTACCAAACACTCCGAGATCAACTGGTCGACTATCCTCTACACCCTTATCTTATCTATGGCGAACTCAGCCTCGCTTTGGACAGCCGAAAAAAGGTCGCAAGCATTAATAAATACGGCGTAACGGGTATTTCTACTAGCAATAAAAAGACTATCACCCAGTTTCTCAAGCAATATGAAAATAGCTATTTAGCGACGCGATTACGCGTAAAATGGCTATATCATCTTGCCGAGTTAAAAAACTGGCCGGATTATAAACGTTATTATCGGGATAGTGTGAAGAAAACCGACCTTAAGTGCCTTTCCTTGCAAGCACAAATTTACAGTGACGGCACGCTAGATACCGATACAGTCGATCAATTATGGCTAAGTAGCCAATCAAGACCTAAAGCCTGCGATCCCGTATTTGCAGAATGGAAAAAACGAGGCCATTTAAACCAAGAAAACCTATGGCAACGCTATACATTAGCCATCAATAAGGGTAACACGTCACTTGCCAAATACCTGCATGGTAAAATGGATGCCAGCAATCGCTATTTAGCGAACTTGTATTCAGACGTACACCAATCACCCGAAAAAGTCAGTGTTGTCACCAGTAAAAAACTCAAAACAAACAACGGCAAGGTTCTTGAATATCAACCGGCTAATGATGCTGTTTCTCGGCATATCGTAGACATTATTGAACATGGTTTATATCGCTACGCTTACCGAGAGCCTGCTAAAACACAGCAACTTTACCAACAATTTCAAACGACCTACGACTTTTCTCAAGAAGCTAGTATTCGTTTAAATCAACGCATTGCCCGGCAACTGATTCGCCAAGGTGAACTTGAGCTGGCTAAACCTTTGCTCAAGGCGCTACCGGTTGACCAGCGAGCCGATCAGGTCGAATATTTACTAAGAAAACTATTGGCAAAACAAGCATGGAGTGAGATCTATGTATGGATTAACCAGCTACCTGATGAACTTATTGCCTCTGACCGCTGGCAATATTGGCGTGCCCGCGCTTTAGAATCGCCGCTGTTACTCGCGAAAAAAAGCGCTGAAACGTCACCCGAGAATATTTATCAGCAGCTTTCACAGTCACGTAGTTTTTATGGATTTCTTGCGTCGGATAGGCAAAGTACTGATTACCAGTATGAAGACAAACCAGCACCGATTAACCCTTCTCTCATTGACGCGCTATCGGCTTCAGGCGCTTTTTTACGCGCCAGAGAGTTTTTCATAATGGAAGATATGCATCGCGCTCGCAGGGAGTGGCGATATGCCGTGAAAAACCTATCTACTGAAGAATTTATTGCCGCCGCACAAATTGCCGACCAATGGGGTTGGAATCGAAAAGCTATTGAAGCTATGGCTGGTGCGGCTTACTGGGATGACCTACGTATTCGCTTTCCTATTGTGCATGAAGATATTATCGACTACACGGCTAAAAAATACGATATCCCCAGTTCACTGGTATTCTCTATTGCTCGTCAAGAAAGTGCTTGGGAATTTGATGCCACCTCACGCGTTGGCGCAAGAGGGTTAATGCAGTTAATGCCTGCTACGGCCAAACAAACGGCCAAAAAAGCGAGGCTCGCTTATAAGAAAAGTCAGCTGTTTGATCCTAAATATAATATTTCATTAGGCAGCCATTATATTACCGGTTTACTCGCGCAATATGATGATAACCGTGCGCTGGCAATTGCTTCATATAATGCTGGGCCACATCGAGTTAAACAATGGTTAAAAAGATCTAACGCCTCGTTGCCACTGGATGTATGGGTAGAAATCATCCCTTTTAAAGAAACGCGAAAATACGTACAAAATGTGCTGTCTTATGAAGTTATTTATAATTATCGGCAGGGCAAAGCATCTGATCTTTTAACCTTAGCAGAAGCGAATGCTCTGTTATAAAGACTACCTGTAGTGCATTCTTAACTAAATTACACCGATAGAGCAGAAGAGATAGCCTGTTTTTTGTTCGAAGTTTTAGCATGAATCACGGGCAAGACTGTTTATAGCCAGTAAACAGCCACCACTCAAGATGAGCAGATACTATTTATCGTAAACCTCTCGAATACGCTCTTGTACAATTGTTGCAAGCTCATCTGGGCGGAACTTGGATAAGAAGCCATTGCAACCGACTTTTTCAACCATCGCTTCGTTGAAGCTCCCACTGAGAGAGGTATGCATCACGATATGTAAGTCTTTCAACTTAGGATCTTTACGAATTTCGTATGTCATTCGATAACCATCCATTTCTGGCATTTCTGCATCGGTAATTACCATCAGCAGCTTCTCATTCACATCAATACCCTCTTCGGACCAACCTTGTAATTTGGTTAATCCTTTAAGGCCATCGTTAGCCGTAATCACCTCGATATTTAAGCCCAGATTTTTTACGGTTTCGATAATTTGGCGACGAGCAGTTTGTGAATCATCCACCGATAGAATTTCTAATTTTTTATCACCAACTAACTCAACAAGGCCTTTTTGAATAACTCCCTCGGATACCTCTGTCGTTGGCGGAATAATATCGGCCAAGACACGCTCCACATCTAAAATTTCCACAATAACATCATTAACACGAGTAAAGGCCGTTAGAAAGTGCTCTTTACCCGATGCTTTAGGTGGAGGCAAGATAGACTCCCAATTAAGATTAATAATCCTGTCAACAGGGCCCACTAAAAAACCCTGCACCGATTGATTATATTCCGTCACAATAAGATTACAGCTTTCATCTTTCTCTAAGGGTGAACGACCAATCGCAATATTTAGGTCAATCACGGGAATCGCCTTACCACGCAGATGCGCGACCCCGCAAATAGCCGGGTGACTATGGGGCATCTCGGTTAACGGGGGAACCTGTACAACCTCTTGAATTTTAAAGACATTGATTGCAAAAATTTGCTGCGATTTTAGTCTAAACATCAATAGTTCTAGACGGTTTTCACCAACGAGTTTGGTTCGTGAATCGATACTTTCAAGTAAATTTGACATAAGCGCAATAAATCCAATGGCTGACCACAAGGGTAAAAATAATCATAACTATTTTTAGTGTAGACGATAGCCGTCATATCGCACATGAATTGCCAAATTTTTCATTAAACTTCGAACAATCGTCTACACTCAATAGAGTACATACAATAGTTAGTATGGATACAGCGCTGCTATTTCAGAAAAAATGAATTTTCAGAGACCCCGTTATGACACATTCCCATTTAATTGCTAGGCAACCTATCTGCAATAGCAGCCTTAAGGTGGTTGCGTTTGAGTTGTTATATCGAATGAATGGGGATGGCAATAATGCCGTAATTGACAACCAAGATAGCGCAACTATTGATGTTTTATTAGCCGCTTATAACGATTTATCGATTACCGATGTGATCGGCAAACAGCTTGCATTCGTTAATTTTACCAGCAACATTATTATTAATAACTTACCCCCGCTATCACCTAAGCAGCTCGTCATTGAATTACTAGAAGATCAAGAAGTAACACCTGAACTACTAAAGTCACTAAAAAACCTACGCAGTAAAGGGTATAAAATTGCACTCGATGATTTTTGCTTAACGAAAGAAACACTATCACTGATTGATTGTGCAGACATCATTAAGCTAGATGTACTGGATCAGGCACCACAAACATGGGCAAATTATATCCCTAAGCTGAAAGAGCGGGGAATTACTATGCTCGCTGAAAAAGTAGAAACATACGAAGTTTATGAAGAATGTAAAGCATTAGGTTTTGAATTATTTCAGGGCTATTTTTTTGCGAAACCTAAAATACTCTCCGGCAAAAAAATGTCGCGAAATGCCACCTCTGTTTTTCAACTTATCGGAAAATTAAATGCGGTCGAGGTCGACTTTGATGATGTCATTAACACGATATCGGCGGATGCTGGGCTGAGCTATAACTTATTACGTACACTAAACTCTGGCATGTACGCTCAAGTTAAAAAAGTCGACTCTATTCGACAAGCAGCTGTCACCCTAGGGCTAAACAATCTGCGCAACTGGATTAATCTACTGGCATTAGGTAGCCTAGACAATAAACCAAAAGTATTAATCGAAACCGCCATGGTTAGGGCAAAATTTTGCGAACTACTCGGAGAAATTATCACCAAAAAAACTTCGCCTGACGGCTACTTTACCGTAGGCCTATTTTCAATGATCGATGCGTTTTTTGACACACCACTAGAAGAATTAATTCAAAAACTGGCACTAAGAAAAGAGCTTATTGATGCTCTTCTACATTATCAAGGTGAAAAAGGAAGGGTATTACGGCTGGCAAGTCACTATCAAGAAGACAAACTCACTAAAAAAGATTTGGCACTTCTCGAAGATTATAATATCGATAATAAAGCCATTACTCAGGCTTACTTAGATAGCATTTACTGGAGTAAAGAACAAACCGTATAAAAATAAAAAGCATGCATTGCTAACACTTAACGACTTACAACACCTTGCTCCACTAACCATAGACGAGCGATATTCGTATCAAAAGGCCAGCCTAAGTCTAGCTGTTCATTGCTAGGTAAACTGTCATCTCCATTGGCCAGTTGTATCACGGGGATTCTAACGCCATATAAACACAGTAATTGCTCGCTATTGGCATGGTCAGCGATATCTATTTCCTGTAAGGATAGACTACATTCTTCCAGCAAAGGCGCTAATTGCTCTTTAGCCAATTCACATAAATGGCAACCTAACGTGCTATATAAAATAATAGTTTTCATCATTGAATGTTACAGAAAATAGTGGATGAACGGACACTGCTGCCCTGTTAACTTTGAAAACATAGATTCGCTGTTTATGGCTAGCACTGAGTTGAAACTCTGAAAATCAAATAAATACTGGCCTACCTACTAACAATAGAAAAAATGTTAAAAATTTACAACCGACGTAAAAAATCAGCATGGACACAGCGCAGAATATTATAATGATAAACTTCTAGCAAGCGCTCGTAGGCTGGTCTTAACTTCGATGTTTCATCCATTAATCCACAATCGACAAACATTGCCTCAATTTTTTTAATATCCTCTTCTTCTATCGTTATCACGTCACGTAACTGCACTTTTTCATGTCGAATTAATTGTGCGAGATGTGAATATACGGTAGACACAGCTAGCTGCCGCTGCGCGGCAATATTTTCTGGAGTTATCTTATTATTGATACACTGATAAGTCTCTAGCACGGTTACTGATAACTCTTCAGTACCATATCGCCGATTTTTTTGTTTTTCTGCGAAGGTACTCAGTACACTCATAAATGCCGCTGCGTATTGATCACATTTTTTTTGACCCACACCGTTCATCTGCGAGAAATGCTGCTCTGTTAGCGGCATTTCCTCAACCATTTGCATCAGTACGCTATCGTGAAAAACAACATAGGGAGGCACGCCCTTGGCTTGAGCGAGATCTAAACGACATTCACGTAACAAAGTCCATAACTCCAACTTTACTCCGTCTAGTAAATCTTTCGTTGAAGTAGCAGACTGACGTAATACAGATTTTTTAATTGTGTCTTTACGCAACTCAACAGTCACTTCACCGCGCAATACCGGCCGGCAATTCTCGGTCAATAACAAGCGATTAAAATTAGCAAAATCAACCTGTAAAAAATTTCGAGCAATCAACTGTCGAAATACCGAACGCCACTGTACTTTATTTAACTCTTTACCAATACCATAAACACTCAATTTTTGATGTGAAAATTGTTGTATCTTTTCATTATTAGCACCGCTCAACACATCAATTAGGTGATTCACACCAAAGCGTTGATCCGTGCGATAAACACAACTCATCGCTTTTCGGACCGCCTCTGTGCCATCCCATGTTTTCGCAGGGGTTTTACACATATCACAATGTCCGCATTGACTTGCTGAATTATCACCAAAATAATTCAGCAATGCATACCGGCGACAACTGGTTATTTCACACAAACCAAGCATAGCTTCAAGCTTTTGATGTTCTATGCGTTTAAATGCATTTTTTTCATCGCTGCCACCTACAGCAGATCCCATCATCTCGCGCAGTTTAATGACATCTTCTAAACCATAAACCATCCATGCATTAGCCGGTTCACCATCGCGTCCTGCTCGCCCTGTTTCTTGATAATAAGCCTCGATACTTTTAGGTAAATCTAAATGTGCAACAAATCGAACATCGGGTTTATCAATACCCATACCAAAGGCAATCGTCGCGACGATAATAATATTATCTTCGCGCAAAAAGCGCTGTTGATGCTTGGCTCGTTGCTCATGCGGCATACCCGCATGATAAGCTAATGCGGTAAAACCCTGCGCTGTTAACCAGGCAGCAATGTCTTCTGTTTTCTTACGTGACAGGCAGTAAACAATACCGCTGTCATCAACATGCTGCTCTTTGATAAAGCTCAGTAATTGTTGCTTTGGCTGCTGTTTTAGCTCAATTTGATAAAAAATATTAGGGCGATCAAAACCAGCAACGAAACGCTGCCCATTACTCAATGATAAACGCTCAGTAATTTCCTGCTGAGTACGCGCATCTGCCGTTGCGGTTAATGCAATGCGGGGGACATCAGGGAAAGTCTCTACCAAATGTTGTAAGCGCAAATAGTCTGAACGAAAGTCATGCCCCCATTGTGAAACGCAGTGAGCTTCATCGATAGCGAATAAAGCAACCGTTACTTGTCGCAGTAAATTAACCGTACGATGTTGATTCAGCCGTTCGGGTGCTATATATAAAACATCTAAATCACCACCGACTAAATCACTCTCTACTTGATGGCTCTCACTCGCTGTTTGCGTAGAATTTAAAAAACCGGCTCGAATACCCAGTTCTTTCAGTGCATCCACCTGATCTTGCATCAACGCGATTAACGGGGAGATAACCACACCACAGCCAGAACGAACCAAGGAAGGAATTTGATAGCATAGAGATTTACCACCACCTGTGGGCATGATGACGAGTGCATCATCACCCGCGATCACTGCATCAACAATCGCTTGCTGCTGACCTCTAAATGCATCGTACCCAAAGGTATCGTTGAGGACAGTAAGTGCAGGTGACATAAGTAAAGCCAAAGAGAAATGAGAACAACGCCATTAAGACGATAAATGATCAGCCAGCGCAATTGCAACCTGTTGCTGACATGCAGCGGCACAATCTTTTCGATTAGCGAAATCGTTGAGTTTAACAGGCGGATGAAAAACTAATGCCACATCTGCACGCGCAAGACCCAGCGCAGTAAAAAAATGGGGGGCAAATGGCATCGTATCATACCAAGCATATTGATCACGGCGCTCACGAGTCATTAAATCACCGTCATATTTTTTATATATCAGCGTTACCGGCTGAATAGTCACATCTCTTTCACTCAGCTCTACCGACTGCAATAAACTCGACTTAAATGGCTTGACATGCTCACCATCGGTACTGGTGCCTTCGGGAAATAAAATAAGATTACCCTTACTGTTAAAGTGATCGGACATCACCTGCATCTGCCCGCGCACCCTTTTACTATTACGTTCAAAAAACAAGGTATTTTGTGCCTTAGCCAACCAACCCAATACTGGCCAACTCGCTACTTCTGATTTAGCGATAAAATAGGCTGGTACATATTTTCCTAATACAAAAACATCTAAATAAGACACATGGTTAGATAAGAATAAGGTGGGCGTATGTTTAGAAATTTTACCCGACACGTGACAGCGCAAATTAAATAACCAACAACAACCCGTATGAAAAATAAAGTAACAGCGCTCGATGGAACGAAAACGAAATAGTCTCCAAAAAAAGTAGATAAGCAGCATTAACACGCACCACGCAACGAGCAGCAACGTGGAAAGGATCACCTTTAAGGAGTGAAATAGAGGTCTTTTGGCGGTACTTAACGGTGTTATATCAGGCGTGTTACCCGCACCATTGTGATTCTCATTGGTAACATTATCAGACATGGGTGACCAAATTAGGGTTTGTTTTTAACATAGATTGCGTTTCAACATAAATCGCCACATAGACTGTATTAAATGCTGGATCAATGATGGCTGCATCACTAACTTTTGCGCCTAACTTTAGATAACCACGCAACAGTGTGGGAATCGATTTTTGAGCATCATCCCAACATACCGAAGGCTTGTAAAGCGCTGTTAGATTAAGGTAATCATTGACCTTAGGCTCTGGCCTAAGTGCAATATCGGCAAGGTGATGCTCATATAAATAATTCAAAATAGGTAAATGCTCATCCACATCCATACCCGAAAAGCTCGCGCAGCCCACCATTACGGGAATATGGTTATCTTGGATAAAGCTCATAGCGTATTTCCAAATCAACATTAAAATCACACCACCCCGACCATCAGGATCGATGCAAAATCGGCTGAGTTCTAGTGCTCGCCCAAAGTGATGTTTAATACGCTGTAGATCAAATGTTTCTTCGGTATAAAAATGCTGTTGAGGAGCTAAACATTGACTATCAAACAAGCGTAATGTGCCCACAATGGTCGGTTGTTTATCTGCTCGGGTATCTAGCACTATAACGTGGAAGCCACCGTCATCCCACTCATCCATATCCCGTTGAGCCACCCGCATTTCTTGGGTAGGGCTCCCCTTTTTTTCTTGGTAAAAAATACGATAACGTAATGCTTGCGCAGCCTGCACTTCTTCTACGGTTTGTGCAAATCGCACTGTGTAAGGGCCAGCACTGGTCGCTTTTGGTTGCTGCAAACGCTGCAAGGCATCGATCCCTTTTGTCGTTAGCACAGTATCATTAGCGGCAGCGTCAAGCCGTGTATCAGTTACAGTGGCGGTCATAAATAACACTCACATTTTATTATTACATCAATAAAAACTATCCGTTCGATGACTCAGTGCCTGTATTCATTATGCGCACTTTATTAACAAGATCCATCAAACCCATCGGCAAATGACCAAGTTGTATATTTTTTTTGCCTATCTGAAAAGCTAATCGCCACTGTTTGAACAAGATACGATAAGCGTCAAGCAGCGAATACTGGGGATCATACATATTAGTTGACTCTGAGGTCACGCCGTTCACCTCAATCACTTTACACTCACCACGCTGAAAGGCTTCGATACTATCAGCACGGATGTCATAGCGGCCAAAATAAAAACCCGGTATACCTTGGCTTGCATGATCAATCATCTGCTCTAAAGCATCCGTATGATATTGCTGGCCTTCTAAAAACAACGAGCCTCTACAATGGCTTCCTAGGGTAACAAGATTAATCTGCTCATTATGAGCCGGTACTTTTTCTAAAATATTATCATGCTTTTCAAACAAGAAAGCCGCCATATAATGCAATCGAGGATGCTGACAAATTAACTGGTCGATCGAGTGCTTGCCATCACCAACGATCACCGGGAAGCACTTATGGGTAATCGAAAATATTTCCCCCCGTGGCTTATCCGGATGACGGATATAAAATACACCAAACTCTACACCGGCTACATATTCTTGCAATACCGTATCAAATAAAGCCGCCGCCAAATACTCTCGCAAAGTATCATCATTATTAATAATGGCCACATCAACACCGCGCTGGCCAAAATCTGGTTTAAGAATCACGGGATATTGGAGTACATGCTGTTGCATAAACTGCTGACATTGTCGGCACTTATCATCTAACGATGACGATTGGTTAACTAACAAGGTTTTAGCCGTTGTGCTGGCGCTATGTTGCTGTAATTTAAATAAGCTGTCGCTTTTATTTTCTCCGATAAACCCACTACCGGGCAATCCCGGGTTGACCGCTGTAAAAGTAAGCCCACGGTAGCGAACCACTAAACCAATAATATAAAACACGACAGGGATATAAAACAGTGACATCGGCCAAAACTCCCAGCGACCGACTCTCTTTAAACTGGATAACAGCTTTTGCCGTTGGCGATAACTTATCATCATACTCGCCCTTTAATGACGAGAATATCGCAAAATATTACACGAATGATATAGCGGTTCATGCTGATATTTTCGCCGCTTGCGGGTATTCGCTAGAATCGCAAGCACTCTCGCTTTGTGTATCTTGCTCATGAATGAGCGTTGAAGGTGCAACGCCTAATGTCCGGTCAGTTTCAATGCCGTAAAAACGTAGCATCGTAGCAATAAGCGCATAATGGTGTACGGTATGCCCATGCAAAAACTGCAACTCTCTACGAACGGAAGACCGTGTTGCTTCACCTTCAGGTAAAGCAACATCATTACATAGCCATACTGACAACACTCCATCCTCTAGATGCTGACGTTGTGCGTGCTTCAAAAAATCACAAATATTGTTAATTACACCTAAAGCGTATTCTTGATTAGTTTCGGTTTGCGTATCGCGCTGACGCTTTTCATAATCAATCATGCCTGTCTCTACATCGCGTATGAAACATAAGTAATGATCCAATATATGACGAATATGCTTACCTAAGCACGACTCAAAATAGGGCCGTTCGACATGATTATATTTATCTGCCGGCAAATGCTGGATCATATCTCTAGCGGTATTGAGTATGTCTATATTACACGCTAAAAGATGCGACATATCGGCCGATAAATTATTCAACAGATGCTCCCATTTGTTATTAAATGAACTAGATAGTAGATATAAAAGGTTATGATGGGGGTATGACTATCAAAACCCCAAAAAATTCATATTAAGGTTTGTTAACGCCGTGAAAAAATTTACTGCTGTACCCAAACGTCTTAATCGCCATTGTATTGATTTCATTCACGAAAGACCAGAAATCAGCCGTGTTAACAATGGCGAATCAGCAAGATGCAAGGCATAATAATACTTCGCATTACTGAGACTCCGTTTTATGCCAAAAAAGTTGTTAAAGCGCTTTGTTCCTTCTCAGCAGTTGATTAAAGACCACCCGTCATTACGCTTCTTAGGTCCATTAGTGGAAGACCCTAATCTCTTCCATTTAAATCGATACTCCGTCTCAATGGCATTTTTGCTGGGAATGTTTATGGCATTCATTCCTATGCCCGCGCAAATGGTAGCTGTCGCGATTATCGCACTTTGGATACGCTGCAATTTGCCTATCGCGCTCGCTCTCGTTTGGATCACTAACCCCGTCACTATTCCCGCCATCTTTTTTGCGACATACTCCTTAGGTGCTTGGATATTGGATACACCAGCAATGAATATTGACGTGACGTTAACGTGGGAGTGGATTAATGGAGAGCTAGGGCGTATCTGGAAACCGCTAGTTGTTGGTTCACTTATTACCGGAACAATATGTGGTGTTACGAGCTATACGCTGATTAACATTTTATGGCGCTGGCATGTTATTCATCGCTGGCGTAAACGTCGGCAAGCGCGCCGACACATTAAATAAAGCAAAACCTTATTACACGGAAACCATTTACTCTCACGCAGATCACAGGGTTGAGCGCGCTTAGTCGTAACGTAGGGCTTCCGCTGGCAACACTTTTGCCGCACGCCATGCAGGATATAACGTCGCAAGAAAGCTCATCAATAAGCTCACCACCACCACTACCAAAACATCGCTCAACAGTAGTTGTGAGGGTAAATAGCTAATTGGATAAATATCACTCTTAAGAAACTGCACCGATAAGACTTGCTCTATCAACAACACAATATCTTGTACAAACAAAGCCAAACCAACTCCTAGTATCGTACCCACCAACGTCCCAATGACACTAATAACCGTGCCCTGCACCATAAATAAACCAATAATTTGCCGATTACTCGCCCCTAACGTGCGCAGAATAGCAATATCGCTTTGCTTATCGAGCACCACCATGACAAGTGTTGATACAACGTTAAATGACGCAATGGCGATAATGAGCAACAGTAATAAGCTCACTAATTTTTTAGACATTTGTATTGCGTAATAAATATTACCGTGGGTGCGCGTCCAGTTAGTTGTATAGAAACCATAAGGTAGCTGAGCTTGTAAATGACGGGCTACCTGTGGAGCCGCAAATAGATCGTTCAACCGAAGATGCAAACCCGACACAGCCATTGGCGCCGATTTTTCCACCCCATTATGAGTAGCAACAGGTAAAAGCACTGACGATAACGATGCCGCACTTGCCACATCTAACAAGGCCAAGGCATCATCAACCTCGGTGCCTGTATCGAGAATATCAATCACCTCAACTCGACGTATTGCCGGTGCCTGCCCTTGTCCTTGCGCACGGGGAATAATGAGGCTCACACGCCGTCCAATATCCACCTGCAAGCGATCAGCCAACCCTTTGCCGAGCACAATACCTTGTGTATTGTTGGCTAGCGCCATACGCGTATCGGCGCGTAAGAAATCATAAATAATCGATGTTGTTGATTCGAGCTGATGATCAATACCATAAATCAGTACAGGCTCGGTCTCCTTCCCGACAGAAACCATGCCTTGCAACTCAACAAAAGGAGACACGCCTTCGATGCGTTCGTCACTCAGTAACTGCTCTCGCAATGAGCGCCAGTCTTGCATCCCCCCGCCTTGATATAAGGTTACCTGAGGCATGATCTGTAATATCCGTTCACGTAACTCTTTATCAAAACCATTCATCACCGAGAGAACAGTAATCAGTAAACTCACACCTAGCACGATACCGAGCATGGTAATTCGTGAAATAAATGCAACTGAGCGACTGCGTTGGCGCGCAACGGTATAACGCAACCCCAGTAAAACACTGACTGAATGCATAAGACTCACAAGCAACGCCCCCTTCTATACATTAACAGCAACGTGCTCAACCGAAGGATAAGGGAATAAACGCCCTTCTCGTAACTCAAGAATGCGATCCATCGTCGACGCCAAACGCTTATCATGCGTAACAATAATATAGCTCAGTCCTATGCTCTGATTGAGTTCAAGTAATAGCTGCTCAATTGCTTGTGCTGTATCTTCATCAAGATTACCCGTGGGCTCATCCATCAATACACAGGCAGGCTCAGTGACAATAGCGCGAGCAATGGCGACACGTTGGCGCTCACCACCCGATAATTCGGCAGGCTTATGCCCTTCACGCTCAGCTAAACCTACACGAGCTAACATGGCGCTTGCTCGCTGGTGCGCTATTTCACGCTCCACGCCACCAATCAATAATGGCATCATCACATTCTCTACCGCACTAAACTCACCCAACAAATGATGGAACTGGTAGACGAATCCCAAATATTGATTACGCAGACGTCCTCGCGCATCGTCATCAAGTGCCGATAATTGCTGATTAGCCACAAAAACTTCACCGCGGGTTGGCGTATCTAAGCCGCCTAATAGATTCAGCAAAGTACTTTTGCCTGCACCAGAGCTACCAATAATCGCCAGTCGCTCACCTTTTGCGAGGGACAAGTCGGTATTTTTTAGCACGGATACATCGTGCGGCCCTTCTTGATATAACTTATGCACCGACTGACATTGAAGCACTGTGGATAATTCGGAATTACTCATAACGTAACACCTCGGCAGGTGCGACCTGTGCTGCGCAATACGCCGGATATAAAGTAGCCATAATACTCATGCTAATACCTGATAGACCGATTAATAAAATATCGCCGCCGCGTAACTCTGACGGAATTTGGCTAATAAAATAAACATTAGGATCAAAAATATAAATGCCGAGTAAAGATTCCACAAAAGCAATCACATCACTGATTGTCAAAGCCAGCAAACACCCTAACAACGTACCCACAACAATACCGACAATACCGACAACACTACCTTGAATAATAAACACGGACATCACTTGTTTCGTGGTCATACCTAGTGTGCGCAATACCGCAATATCACCACGCTTATCTGTGACCATCAACAACAAGCCCGTGACAATATTAAGCGCTGCTACCGCCACAATAATAAGTAACAACAACATCACCATACGTTTTTCCATTTGTATCGCTTGGAATAAACTGCCTTGCGTTTCGCTCCAATCTCTTACGGAATACTGGTCTCCTAGCTGTTGTTGTAATTCTTGTATCGCAGGCTGTGCAGCGTAGATATCATCAAACTTAAGACGCAGGCCTTGAACAGTGTTTCCATAACGAAACATTTTTTGCGCATCACTAAGGTGAATCATCGCAAGCGATTGATCGACCTGCGCCCCGACTTCAAAAATACCCACTACCGTAAAACGTTTGGTACGGGGAAATATGCCTGCAGGAGTAATAGAAATATCCGGCAAGGTCATCACTACCGCATCGCCCATATCAACACGTAAACGACTCGCCAGTAAGCGACCCAGTACAATACCAAATTCACCCGCCTGTAATTGGGTAGAATCACCGCGATACATGTATTGATCAATCACCGAAACATTACGTTCCGCTTGAGGCAAAATCCCCTGCAATTGCGCGCCCTGGATACTCTGACGAGAGCTCAGCATGCCGTAACCGCCAATATAAGGGGCAGCAGCCAATAAATGTGGGGTGGAAGCAATAACTGACGACAGCCCTTGCCAATCATCCAGTGCGGGCACCTGATCAATAAATCCATGAGGCACCACACTTAAAATGCGCTGTTTAATCTCTCGATCAAAACCATTCATTACCGATAACACGACAATTAGAGCCAAAGTACCCAAAGTCATCCCGATCAGAGAAAAGGCACTAATAAAAGAAATAAACTGATGACGACGCTTGGCTTTGATATAGCGTAAGCCAATAAAAAAGGGAGTATTAATAGACATAGGCGCATTAAACGGAAAAACACACCACATAACAAGCAGGTTTTACATACAAATACGGTACGACGACCTGCATTATCCGTACATGCGTCTATACTCAAGGTAAAAGACTATTATTTAAAACCCATAACTATATTTAAGTGATGCTGACCATGACAGAAAAACGCCAATACTTTCGCATTCAACAAGATGTCATTTTTAATTTCTGCCCTGTGAGTAATGATGACGTGATCCATAGTCGTGCTGAACAGCACTTCGAGCACAGCGAAACCCTATGCTTATTTTCTGAGTTTCAACAAATTAATGGGCAAGGCCAGCAATTAATGGCCTCAATAAAAGAAAGTAACCCTCTAATTGCTGAGTATTTAGACGGCCTCAATAAAAAAATGGATCTGGTTTGCCAGCAAGTGCTGTCTACTCAATCATCTATTCATGATGTTGACAGTGGCCGCATTGATATTAGCCAAGGCGGTTTGGCATTTTCCTCTGATGACTCGATAGGTGTTGAAAGCTGGCTTGCACTTAAGCTCATATTTTTGCCTGCCTATACCGGTGTCATTACTTACGGTCAGGTAACACGTAATGCTTTACAACCGGACGGTAGCTACCTTATTGGTGTACGCTTCCACAATTTAGACGATGAACAGTCTAAGCTTATTGCAAAACAAGTTTTCAAAACACAAATAATAGAAAGACAGCAAACCTACGCCTTTCAACATTAGCGGTTAAAAATCAATCGCCTTAATCGGCGAAAAAAAATCCGCTAAACAATCTAGCTGATTTCACCACGTATATGATCTACCATAAGCTATCTAATCAGCTCCGAGCCTATCTTGGATATAAGAACTTTATGGTCACCGTAACACCCCACACAAACATCAATTCAGCATCGGAGAGTGACACTCACCCTACTAGCGACATTGACTCTCAGAGCCTATTTTTACAAAAGCGCCGCTTTATTATCAAGTTAGGAAAAGCCTTGCATAAATATGGCACCCCAGCCTATCGCTTAGAAACACATCTACAAGAAGTGTCTAAGTTTTTACAAGTGCAATCTAACTTTATGGTGACCCCCACATCACTCACCTTTGTGATGTCAGAATCTGATGATGAGCAACAAGATTACAGCCATATTGTACGGGTAAAACCTGGCGAGCTTGATTTAGGCGCTCTTGCAAGAATCGACGAATTAGTTGATGAACTTGCTTCAGAACAACGAACACTCTCCGAAGCGCTAGAACGCCTAGATGCTATACCGAATAAGCCGCATCCCTATGGCTCACTACTCACCTTCTTAAGCTATGGCTTTGCCAGTGCTGGATTTGCAATGCTAATGCAAACCAACTGGAACAGTATTTTTGCTTCAGCACTTATTGGCTTTGTGGTTTTTTTGTTTCAATTTTGGGCAGAAAAATCACAACGCATCGCCGGAGTATTAGAACCTCTAGTCGCCCTTGTATCCGCTTTACTTGCTTCGGCCATTGCGGTTTATGAGCCGACGGTGAATGTGCCACTGGTTATACTATCGAGCATTATTGTCTATATCCCTGGATTAGCATTAACACTGGGCCTATCAGAACTCGCCGCACGAAATCTCATGTCAGGTACCGCACGCATCATGGACGCGGTAATGTCACTCTTTAAATTGTATTTTGGTGCCGTGTTGGGAGTATCTATTGCGACACTACTATGGCCAGGAACAGTATTTGTTGACTCCACCCATACTCCCGCATGGACATCCTGGCTCGCAGTGACCGTACTGGGGCTAAGCCTTGTCGTATTGTTTAAGATGCGCATAAAAGATATGCCTTGGGGCATGTTATCCGGTTATCTAGCATACGCATCAACACTATGGGGAAGCCTTTTTTTAGGTGCTGCACTCGGTGGGTTTATCGGCGCGTTTGCGATGGGGGTATATAGCAATTTATTTTCACGCATTCGACATCTACCCTCTACCATTGTGTCGTTATTAGGCTTGGTGATGCTGGTACCCGGAAGCAAAATTTATATAGGGCTCAATACCGCGGTATCGGGGCAGAACATCCTCAACACCAATGATATTGGTGCGCAGAGCTTTCTCATTCTTATGTCTTTAGTCGCTGGACTTATTTTTGCCGATGTTGTGTTACCGTCACAAGAAAGCCTATAACGGCCTTTGTCGAGGTGTATTAAAGAAAACATTCCCGCCGAAAAATATTGCGCTGCAGCACCTACAGCAGATAGACTTTTTAGCATTAAAAAAAGAAAATAATATTCTATTTAGAGATAAACAATAAAATATTTATTAATTTCAACAGCTTATAGAAAACCATTCTTTCTTTAAAAATTAACCGCCCATCAAAAAATGTTGCAGCGCAACAATTAATCTATATAATGCTGCACTGCAACATAACCTAATTCATTCCTATGCCGGAGATACATCATGACTGACTTTACCGAACAATTCCAAGAATTTGCTAAACTACAAGCTGAGTTTATGCAGCCTTTACGTGAAATGAGCGGCGTTGCTGTTGATTCATTTGAAAACTTAAGCCGTCTTAACTACAGCGTTCAAGGCGACTTAGTTGACTACAGCGTAGAACAAGCGCAACTCGTTGCTTCAACTGACAACGTTGCTAGCCTAATGAGCAAGCAATACGAAACAGCGAAAGCATTTGGCGAAAAAATGTCTGCACGTGCAGCTGAGTACACTGAACTTGCTAAAGAATATCAAGCATCTGTACAAAAAATTGAAATCGCACCTGCTTTTGAAGCACCAGCAAAATCAACAGCTAAAGCCGCTAAAAAAGCATCTGCTGCTGCCTAAATTCGGCAACAACAGAATAACTAAAAAAGGGCGTAGATAAAGCGCCCTTTTTTTATGCTTTGTCTATAGTGTCAATGCTGAAAATCAAATAATATTGACTCACGCAGAAGTCATTCGAGGTTAATCAGAGGCTCCTCTACTATTTTGTCGCCGCTTCAGGCACAATAAGGTCAACCATACGATGTAAAAGATTCTTTATGAGCCACAAGCGAATCATCAAAAAATACGCCAATCGGCGATTATATGATACCGAAGACAGCCGGTACGTCACATTAAAAGATATTAAAAACATTATCGCTCTCGGTGTCGATGTCAGCATTATTGATGAAACCACAAGCGAAGATATTACCCGTGCCTTATTACTGCAAATTGTCTCTGAGCAAGAGCTCGGTGGCTCTCCCCTACTTAATGAGGCTGTGCTTAATCAACTCATTCGCTTCTACGGACACCCGATGCAAGATATGATGGGTGGGTTTATTGCAAACAGCATTAAAAGTTTTGTCTCTCAACAAGAAGCCATGCAGGAGCAGATGCAACATTTTATGGATGCCTCTCCGCTCAGCAGTTTCCAGGAAATGGCAACAAAAAACATGCAAGCAATGGCTGAGCTACAGCAACAGTTTTTTAGCAAAAAAACATCGTCAAAACCTACATCAAAAAATGATAAGCCTGACGCTTAACTTCGCAACAACACGACCCTCGCCCTGTCACCAAAAGCAGCAAGGGCAAGCCTTCTCTCTTTATCTCTTACACACAGATCGCCTTCCCTCGCTTAAACGGTTTTTATTAAAGCTGGGAAAATTAACAACTGATAATAACAAGTGAGAATACTATGAAAGTAACTGTAGATATGGATATGACGCCCGAAGAGGCGAGAAAACTTATGGGTTTACCGGATGTAGAAGCCTTACAAACTGCCATGATGGAAAAAGTGCAACAGCAGATGGAAACTTACTTTGCAGATTTTGCCGACCCAGAAGCAATGTTCAATAAATTTATGCCGCTAGGAACTAATGCCATGGAGACAGCCATGGAGCAATACAAAACCTTTTACAACAGCCTAGCGACTAACACCTATAGTCAGCATACGTCAGCAGAAGATAAGCCTAAAAAATAAGCATCTATAAATACTTTCAATATTATATTGTCACTCAGTGAGACTAAAAAATGAATAACGAATTTATTGAACCATGGCAAAAAATGATGAATGAGTGGGAAAAAACACAAACCACCATGAATCAACAAATGATGAGTAATATGAAAAAATGGCAAAGCAGTTTTGAGAACCCGCTGAGCAACGACAATTCATTTTATAGTAACAATCCAACGCTTGATATTTTTCAATCATTTATGCAAAAAGTATTTGAGCATAATCCGCAATATAATTTACAGTCCTCCAGTAATTGGCAAGATATTCTCAATGCATTTCCGGGATCCGATGAACTTAAGTCTCAGATGAATGCCTTTATTAAAGGTAACAATGCTGTCTTTGATCAGTTTAAAAAAGACATTATTGATACATTGCCTGACGATGAGACAAAAGATTATTTCATGTCAACCTTAGACGATATTTCTAACCCTTATAGTTGGCTTAAATTTTCAAACTCTAATATTGAAGAAGGTATCAAGCGTTTTAGTGAAGGGCCGCTATTTTCTGGGATCTCTGATTTAGATAATCGTTTAGCTAAAGCAATGGATGGATGGCTAGAATTAGGCGAAAAAAATAACGATTACTACGAAGTACTGCTTAAAAGTTGGATGAGTGCTTATGAGAAATTTATCGACACGCTGAACACGATGAGCGACGATGACAAAAAAAGTACATCACCTAAACAATTAGTCGAGCTGTGGTCAAAAATTGCTGATGAAGAATTAATGACGATGCATCGCTCTGAAGAGTTTTTGCAGGTACAAAAAAAATTAATCAAAGCTAATGCCGAATACCGATTACAAGAACAACATGTTGCTGAAGTCATATGTGAAGCTATGCATATTCCTACTCGTCAAGAAGTTGATGATTTACACAAGACGGTTACCGAGCTACGACGTGAATTACGCGCAGTAAAAAGCATGATGGCAACGGCTTCTTCAAAAACCACAAAACCCCAAACCTCTACCACAACTAAAAAAGCCGGCGCTCAAACATCAGCAAAGCCAGCAACGACAAAAAAAGCAGATAGTCAAAAAACTCAACCCAAAAAAGCGGCTGCAAGTAAAACAGTGGCAAAGAAGAAAACATCTAAAAAATAGTGATCGTTTATAAGCGCTGATCAATCATTACTTAGTCAGAGTTTCCCTTAACATAGAGGTAAAAGCCCGTGGATACGTTACCACTCGTCAACCCTTATTCAGCGATGGCTGAATTATCAAAACTCAATACAGATTTAGTATCGGGTCTTAAAAAAATCAATGCCACCAAAGATGCTGATGTAAAAATTGGTACTACAGCAAAAGAAGAGGTTTTCAGACAAGACAAAGTATCATTACATCACTACAAACCACTCACCGATCAAACAATTACTACACCAGTGATTGTTGTTTACGGACTTATTGGCCGTTACACCATGGCTGATTTACAAGAAGATCGCTCATTGGTACGCAATATGCTCAACGCGGGTGTTGATATGTACGTCGTTGACTGGGGTAGCCCCTCACGGGCCGATCGCTGGCTGACACTCGATGACTATATTAATGGTTATTTACATGAATGTATTGAACATATTAAAGCTGAACAAGGTGTCGAGCAGGTCACTATTTTAGGTATTTGTGAAGGCGGTGTCTTTTCGATTTGTTACAGTGCCTTACACCCTGAAAATGTCAAAAACTTAATCACTAGTATTACACCTGTTGACTTTCATGGTGATAAACGAGATGACACCTTATCTCACGGATACATCAATCTTTGGTCGCGCAACCTAGACCCCGAAGATGTTGATCTCATGATTGAAGCATACGGCAATATGCCGGGTGAGTTAATGGGTATGGTGTTTCAATTGATCACGCCTATTAAATCTTTAACCAAATACAATATCGATCTCATTAATATTGCCCAAGATGAAAAAAAGTTGATGAACTTTTTACGCATGGAAAAATGGTTATCTGATCGCCCTGACCACCCCGGAGAAGCAGCTAAGCAATGGTTTAAAGATTTATATCAAGATAATAAGCTCATTAGTAATCGCCTAGAGCTCAATGGTCAGACAGTGAATCTACGTGATCTGAATGCCCCCGTATTGAATATTTATGCACTCAATGATCACATTATTCCTCCCGCCTGTTCTATGGCATTAAAAGATTATGTGGGAACCGATGACTATACCGACTTACCCTTACCCGGTGGACACGTTGGCGTTTTTGTTAGTGGTAAATCTCAGGGAATTTTAGGTAAAGGGATCGTCGACTGGTTAACAGAACGAGATAACTAATTCACTTATAATATTGATACGCAATTGTGAAACGAAATCTTGGTACGAATAGGCATTCGTATTTTCAGGCACAAAAAGTAAGCGCCTTTATATGAAATTAACCTAAGTGGATAAACGTCACATCAAGACATACGGTATTTCGTACAAAGACTTCGAAACAGAATAAGCTTAAACAATATTTCACTAAATAAGGTATGCAATGCTTATGAAAAACAAAATTGTATCTGCTGATGACGCTGTTGCCTTAATTCAAGATGGCGACACACTTTGCTTGTCGGGCTTCGTAGGTACTGGCACACCAGAAGAACTTATTATTGCCTTAGAAAAACGATTTTTAGACACTGGTTCACCGAAAAACTTAACCATTGTTTTTGCTGCAGCACCCGGCGACGGTAAAGATCGCGGAGCTAACCGATTAGCGCACAAAGGGCTCATTAAGCGCGTAATTGGAGGCCATTGGGCTCTCGTACCTAAAATTGCAAAAATGGCAAACAATAACGAGATTGAAGCCTATAATTTTCCTATGGGTACACTAACCCAATTATTTAGAGATATTGCAGCACATCGTGGAGGTATATTAACGCAGGTCGGTTTAGGCACATTTGTAGATCCTCGGCAAGAAGGAGGTAAGCTAAACGATGTTACCACCGAAGACTTAGTAGAATTAATGACTATCGACGGACAAGAGTGGCTATTTTATAAAACCTTCCCTATCAACGTTTGCTTTTTGCGTGGCACGACCTCCGACCCTCATGGTAATACTACCCTAGAAAAAGAAGCGCTAACTCTAGATAATTTAGCCATTGCCATGGCGACCAAAAACTCACTTGGACTCACTATTGTTCAAACCGAGCGAATCGCGGAAAGCTGTACTCTCAACCCCCGCATTGTAAAAATCCCACGCATTATGGTTGACTGTGTTGTCGTTTCAGAACAAGAAAACCATAAGCAGACATACGGCACCGATTACAACCCCGCTTTCACCAGCGAAATTAGAGCGGTGACTGATAACATTTCACCCTTAGAGTTGACTGAGAGAAAAATTATTGCACGGCGATGCGCCTATGAATTGCCTATGGGCGGCACTATTAATCTCGGTATTGGTATGCCTGAAGGTATCGCAGCCGTCGCCAATGAAGAGAAAATTATTGACTTTATTACGTTGACGGCAGAACCGGGAGTCATTGGTGGCCTACCGCAAAGTGGCCTCGATTTTGGTTGTTCAATTAATATTGATGCTCTACTCGACCAAAACCAACAGTTTGACTTTTATGATGGTGGCGGACTAGATCTAGCGGCGCTAGGTCTTGCAGAGGCCGATGCTCATGGCAATGTTAATGTCAGTAAATTCGGCCCTAAGATTGCCGGGGCGGGTGGTTTTATTAATATTAGCCAAAATGCACGTAAACTCGTATTCGCGGGTACATTTACTGCAGGTGGACTCAAGGTCGGTATCGAATCAGGCAAAGTCATCATTCACCAAGAGGGCCGTGTAAAGAAATTTGTTAACCGCGTCGAGCAAATTACCTTTAACGGTAAACTCGCCGCACTTAAAGAAAAACCGGTGTACTATGTGACCGAACGCTGTGTTTTTAAACTACGCTATAACGGTTTAGAACTCACTGAAGTGGCACCGGGCATTGATATAGAGCGAGACATTCTCGCTCACATGGACTTTGAGCCAATTATCAACAAGCCAAAACTTATGGCGGCTTGTATATTCGCCGAAGCCCCAATGAAGCTCAATGATCATTTATTATTGCGTGAACTTGATGAGCGCATTAGTTACGATCGTGAAAGAAATACGGCATTTCTTAACCTCGAAGGCTACCAAGTACGTGTTAAAGACGACGTTGATCGTATTGCTACCGTTATCGAAGATCTTTACCACAGCGTCAGCCAAAAATTTGCAATGGTCGTTAACTACGACGGCGTATTTATTGATCCCATGCTAATGGATTATCACGCAACAATGATTGATGAAATGGAAACACAGTTTTATACCACTTGTACACGCTACTCTACGGGAGCATTCCTACGGATGAAACTGGGTGAAGCATTAAATAAACGAAAAGTGTCACCACACCTGTTTGAGTCTGATAAGCAAGCGAAAAAAGCACTCAATAAATATATCGAAAACATACGAGAAGAAGAACATAGCTCAGTGCCGACTTCGTCAGCACTACATCACACTCACCAATCTAGTGAGGCGCTCAGTTCGACTTCATCAGAATAGCGTTATTGTGTAGGCTAGCCCCCTAGCCTATTTATTTAATAAACCCCTGAGCATGGAACAACCTGAGCAGAGGCTAATTAACTTTATCTTTTTAGCGTTTTTAGCCGGCGAAAAACTACGCATGACTTATTTAGAGACTCCATAAGCAACCTTAGCAATGCATCCTCAGCTCAAATTGACTATACTTATGCAATCATAAAAATGCGTTTCTTTATTTGCACATGACTTGTTCAGAGGTTCCTTATGTGCGATTTGACGGTTGTAGGTTAGTTAATGTCAATATCCACTGATCACTTTTACTTCGGCTTAAGCAACGAAGGTTTTCATCGTAATTATTATCGCTCTTGGGGAGATCCCGAGAATGATAATATTATTATTTGCGTACATGGTGTCACTCGCCTATCTCGTGATTTTGATATATTGGCCGAAGCTCTCTCTACAGACTACCGCGTCATCTGCCCAGATATTGTTGGTCGAGGCTATAGTGATTGGTTTGGCAACACACAGAATTATAATTTTTTGCAATACTGTGCCGATATGAATGCACTGATTGCTCACTTAAACACCGATAAAGTCCATTGGATAGGTACATCGATGGGAGGATTGATCGGTATGATTCTCGCTGCCATGTCACAGACACCAATACAAAGCCTTATATTAAATGACGTCGGCCCCGACCTTAAACGCGTAGAGCTACAACGACTGGGCAAATATATTGGTAAAGCACCGACATTTAACACACAGAAAGAACTATTTGCTTACTACAAAGAAACCTATCAAGCCTTCGGACAATTGCCCGCAAAACAGTGGAAAGAGATGGCGCTGTATAGTAGTTTCAAAGAAGATTATGGCTATCGCATGCATTATGACCCCAAAATCGGCGATGCCTTTCGTAAAAGTTACTCGTTTTATAATTTTGATTTATGGAAATATTGGGATGAAATTGACTGCCCATCACTGCTCATTCGTGGCGAACTATCTACGTTTTTTACCGAAAATACGGCAGAAAAAATGTGCGTTCGTGGAGAAAATGTTACCTTTCAACGTGTTAAAAATATCGGCCACGCTCCACGCCTAAATAGCAAAACAGAAATCAATTTTATTAAAAAGTTTTTCGCATCACTAGCATAAAGATAATCAATTAGAGCATCCCTAATTAATATTACACACAGGTTGCTGATATGTCGGTTCCCACTCTTCTAAACACAAGGTATTTTCAACACCTATCGATGTGTAGTTCTCATCCAACCATTGTTGCGCTGTTTCGCGACCGAGTGCTTTAAGCGTGGTTAAAAACTCCCACGACATATCATACTTAGTAAACGCGCTATAAGATGCCATACACTCTTCGTTATGAAGTAAATGCATATATTTACCATATACCGCTGTTGAATCTACCTGACCGGTTTCAACCAAACGCTCCATTTGCGCAACATGGCGAATTTCTCGAGATAAGGTTGCATTAAACCCTATGGTTTCCATACGTTCAGCAATATCCATAGGCGACGTAGGCACCGTATTAATATGCAAGGGATTGACCTGTACAATCATAATATCATTAGCACCACCATCTTTAGCCAAGGGCTCAAGGACTGGGTTCCCCATAAATCCGCCATCCCAAAAATAATCGCCGTCTATTTCGACCGCTTTATGTACTTTGGGAAGACAGCTCGACGCTAATAAAACATTAACCGATAACTCCGAATTTGAAAATATCCGCAAACGATTCGTTAATACATTAGTGGCTGAAACAAACAAACGCAGCCCTGAACAATCATTACTCAACTGATCAAAATCAATTTGTTCTTTCAATATATCTTCTAAGAAATTCGTATTAAAAAGTGGATTTTGATAAGGCGAACCGCCAAAAAATGATTGAGACCATGACATCAAACTCCCCCATTGATGAAATAGTGGAGAAGTACCACTGTAGTTATAAGGGCTAAACACGCCCTTTTCACTCATGGCTTTCCATAATCTACATAAGCCTTCTCGGGCGTCATCAATATTTCCTGCGGAATAATGCGGTGCCATTGCTAACGCGTTTAGTGCCCCGGCACTAGTACCGCTAATGGCTTCAATTTTTAAACGCCCATCTTCAAGTAGGGCATCAAGTACACCCCACGTAAATGCACCGTGAGCACCACCGCCTTGTAACGCTAAATGGATAGGTTTTTGAGTTGTCATTTTTTTGCACTTAAAGTAAATAATGGATGGGGTATTCGGTCGCGTCTTCTACACAACACGTACTACAACACATAGACTGATACAGTATAGTTTATGCTGAAGCTCATTGCTGTCTCATTAATATTCGAACAGAAATTTTAGGTCTTCAGGCAAAGATCACCAGCATCAATGCTGGTGTTGATCCTACTCGACTGTATTTACGGCGACTTTGGCTGAGGGCCTAATATATAGCGCTAATCATTTACAGCGTAAGAGAACAAAGAGATTTCTGATACGAGTTTAACGTTGAACCGGGCTTTTATTCTTGTTTTAACCAAAGGCACTGGCCTTGGCTCGCTTTATCAATCGTCAGTAATTTTTCTTTATGCTTTGTTAACTCATCTTCACTGGCCTGAATCACTGGAATATCAGGAATAGACGATAAACGACGAATTTCTGTAGCATGTGTTTGTCCACTATCATCTTCTGATGAGCTACTACTTAAGGACAACGCACGCTGCCCACCCGTCATTAATAAATAAACATCCGCTAAAATTTCGGAGTCAAGCAAAGCGCCGTGTAAGTCACGTTGGGAGTTATCAACACCATAACGTTTACATAAAGCATCCAAATTATTTTTTTGTCCGGGATGCTTTTGCCGTGCCATAACCAAAGTGTCGACAATAGAGCAGTACTGAGTAATTTCTTGATATTTACGGCCGCCATGATTGGCTAATTCGTGGTTAATAAAACCCACGTCAAACGGCGCGTTATGAATAATTAACTCTGCTCCATCAACAAAAGCCATAAATTCATCCATCACCTGAATAAACGTTGGCTTATTTTTTAGGTACTCATTAGTAATTCCATGTACTTCAATGGCTTGCTCTTCAATTTCTCGTTCTGGCTGAATGTACTGGTGATAATGGCGGCCCGTGAGCTTACGATTTTCCAACTCTACGCAACCAATCTCAATAATACGATGACCTTTAGACGGCTCTAAACCGGTTGTTTCGGTATCAAGTACAATTTGTCTCACGATGGAATCCCCTTATTTGCTAATTCATCCGCAATTTCATTTTCACGATGCCCGCTATGCCCTTTCACCCAATGCCAATTAACGCGGTGCTTAGTCACTTGCTCATCTAATGACTGCCATAAATCAGCATTTTTTACCGGCTTTTTTGCTGACGTCTTCCAACCATTTTTTTTCCAATTCTTTATCCACTCGGTAATGCCTTTACGAACATATTGAGAATCGGTTGTCAGATCAACTTCACATACCTCTTTTAATGACTTAAGGCCTTCTATAGCCGCCATCAATTCCATACGGTTATTTGTGGTGTTTTTTTCTCCACCACATAACGGTTTTTCAACGTCGCCATAGCGTAATAAAGCGCCCCAGCCACCAGGACCAGGATTACCCTTACAGGCACCATCGCTAAAAATTTCAATTTTTTTCATGTGATTTTTCTCGTGATTGCCTAGTCGGCAAATAACTATTTTGATGCGTTTGTGCCGCCACACCTTTTCGCCAACTGGGCAGTACAGACTGTTTTTTCCAAGACGATTTAATCATTGTCATCGGTGTTATATTTTTTCGTAAAACCAATACGTAACAACCACCCCAAAAAGGCAATACGTATTGCAGCCAACGATTAAGGCGACGATTGCTACAATAACGATGAAAAGGCAAACCGAAAGCACATGATTGGCTATGTACAATTTCTAAATCAAGAACCTCAAACCAATCACGTAATCGAGATACCGGTAGTCGTTGCCGACGGTATACAAGCGATCGCGAAAACAAACGACCCACTGCATGACGAAGCCCCAATAAACTGTAAGGATTAAAGCCAATAAGCACGATATGCCCATTAGGAATTAATGTCCGTGTCACCTCACGCAATAACTGATGCGGATGCGTAGAGTACTCGAGCGCATGATGAATAATAGCGACATCGATCACTTCCATATCGACAGGCAAGTGTTCAAAGTCAGCCACAGTATAAGATGCATGCGTGCGATGACTGTGTTTTATTCCATTTCTACAAACAGGCTCAATACGAAATTGGTGTCCAGTCGGACTTTGATGATGCAGTATCGTATCTGGCAATACACTGAGCTGCATTAAATGATAGCCAAACATTTCTGGCAACACACTATCCAACACTTGCTGCTCTTCTAATAGTACTTGCAGCCCTAATGGCGACATAAACCAACGAGCAATGACAGAACGTGATATTTTTAGTGAACGCAAACGAAAGCGTTTGGCAATCCGCGCTTGCCAATACTGGCAATATTGTTTAACTCCCCTCATGGTTGGTATCACAGTAGAACGTTACAAAGATACTATACGAAAGCGACGTCATGATTTACACGCTCTTACTCACCACTTCATATACATCTTTCGATAAATTTGGGGTATTTTTAATCATATCCAATTGCTGCTTCATTATTTTTTGCCTATCGGCATCATATTTTTTCCAACGAGTCAGTGGTGTAATTATACGCGCAGCAATTTGTGGATTAATTTTATTCAGAGCAATAACCTGCTCTGCTAAAAAGCGATAACCTTCTCCTGATGCTTGATGGAAAGCCACTAAGTTTTGTGTAAACGCACCAATTAATGCTCGCACTTTATTTGGGTTAGTCATCGAAAAACAGCCATGCTGCATTAACTGTTGCACACGATCTAAAGCTGAGGCATGCGGTATGGTTGCTTGCACACTCAGCCACTGATTAACCACGAGGTTCTCATGCTGCCATTGTTGATAAAATCCATCTAAGGCTTTTGTCGCATAATGTTCTATTGAACTATTATTACCCGAAGAATGCACCAACGTTTTTAACCCTGCCAAACTATCTGTCATATTATCCGCTGCCAAAAATTGCTGATAACAAGTATCTGCCATATCTATCTCAGCAACCTTATGCCCTTCTGTATGCGCCAGCACTAAATAAGATAATGCGGTATTTTTTAAATGGCGAGTCGCTACAGCATCTGCAGAAGTACTATAGGTTTGGGGTACGTTCAACTCTTGGTAACAATTCAATAATTCATCATATAAACCCACGGCTAACATTACGGCTAATTGTTTACGCGCGTAATGAATTGCATCAATGTCAGCAATAGTCGCAATTTCTGCAAGATATGCCTCAGTAGGTAAGGTCAGTAATAAAGCAATCATTGCCTTGTCGAGAGAGTCATCGTTAAGCACAACACGTAAACCATTCAATAACGATGGATCAACCGCAATAGAAGACTGGGATTGATAAGCGACTATTAATTCTTCGATGATAGAAACCGCCAATTGCTGACTCGCATCCCAACGACAAAATGAATCTTCATCATAGGCCAGTAATTGCAAGTAGTCTTCGCGCGTATGCTGTATGGATAAACGCACGGGCGCCGAGAATTGGCGCAATAACGAGGCTACTGGCTTTTCTGGCACCTGAGTAAATACAATATGCTGTTCTGCTTCGGTAATTTCTAGTACGCGACTTGTCGGTGCATCTCCGCTCTCTTCATTACCGGCGTTACTTTCTTCTGATAAAACGAGCGGAATATTTTTTTGTCCTGCAATAAGCCCCATACTCAAGGGGAAGTGAAATGGCTTTTTATCTTCAGCCGCTGCTTCCGGTGTCGTTGGGCAGTGTTGCTTAATATGTAATGTGTATTCTTGCTTTGCCGCATCATAGGTATCGCTCACCGTGAGTACCGGTGTACCGGCTTGCGTATACCAGCGCTTAAACTGTGAGAGATCGCGCTGTGAGGCGGTGGCCATCGCATCAACAAAATCATTAATAGTCACCGCCTGCCCATCATGGCGCTGAAAATAAAGATCCGAACCTTCACGAAACGTTTCTGCACCTAATAAGGTATGTAACATACGTACAACTTCAGCACCTTTTTCATAAATAGTCAGTGTATAAAAATTGGAGATTTCGATAAACGAAGGCGGCTGTACAGGGTGCGCCATAGGGCCTGCATCTTCGGCAAACTGCGTTGTTCGCAAAAAGGCCACATCCTCAATACGTTTGACTGCACGCGAACCCATATCGGATGAAAATTCCGCATCACGAAAAACCGTAAACCCTTCTTTTAAACTGAGTTGAAACCAATCACGGCAAGTAACACGATTACCCGACCAGTTATGAAAATATTCGTGAGCGACCACGCCTTCTACTCGTTGAAAGCCCGCATCGGTTGTTGTTTTTGGGTTAGCTAACACACAAGAAGTATTGAAAATATTAAGCCCTTTGTTTTCCATTGCCCCCATATTAAAATCATCAACGGCAACGATCATAAACAACTCTAAATCATATTCACGACCATAAACTTCTTCATCCCAACGCATTGCGCGCTTGAGTGACTGCATTGCGTGATCACATTTATCAAGATCTTTCTCTTCAACATAAATACGTAAAGTAATATCGCGGCCAGACTGAGTGGTAAATTGATCTTCGACCATAGCAAGATCACCGGCAACCAAAGCAAATAAATAAGCAGGTTTTTTGAAGGGATCGTACCACTGCGCCCAATGACGATTATTTTCTAACTCGCCTTGGTTTACCAAATTACCGTTAGATAGTAGCAATGGGTAAGCGCTTTTATCGGCAATAATTTTCGTGCTGAAAATACTCATCACATCAGGGCGATCAAGATAGTAAGTAATCTTACGAAAGCCTTCGGCCTCACATTGCGTACAATACATACCGCTCGACTTGTACAAACCTTCCAGTGCAGTATTTTTTTCAGGAACAATAATAGTCACGCAGGTGATGATACATTGGTCAGGAATACTAACGGTTAAGGCTTCTGCGTCCACTTGGTACTCATCAGCTTTCAGTTCTCGTCCATCAATGGATAATGACGCTAAAGTAAGGTCTTCGCCATGGAGTACAAGTGGAGTACTGTCATTATCAGAAGCGGCATTTCGTTTTACCAATAAAGTAGAGGTAACGGTTGTTTTATTGTCTTCTAAAGAAAAAATAAGATCTGTTTTTTCAATTAAAAAATCAGGGACTTGATAGTCTTTTAAATAAACTACTTGGGGCTGCGCATCTTTCATCGTTTATATCATCTATTATCAATCATGGAATAAATAAGCATTTACAAAAAATGTCTACTACTTATCGAATTTATTGTATCTAACCATCGCGTAACGTGAATTAAAGATTTACACGTTATTTTTATTTAAAAACAACGGGCTTTTCTTCATCATCTGCAATCGTTCCCGTCTCACTACCACAATGCGTATGTTTTTTAGGCGGGATATAACCGGTCTGTTCTTCGGCAGGCAGGTGCTTTTGCTCATATGCAATCACCGCCTGCAAACATAATGACCGCTGTTCTTCGGTTAATACACCACCCGTCGGCCATTTTCCAAGCTCAACAGATTGCTTTAATTTTTTATACATATCTGGCGTTAAACTATCTAACAACTCTTTAACACTTTCTATCATTACAAAATACTCTCGCTATTATTACCAAGCATTCACTTTAGCTTTAGGTGGATCAACGTACACCCAAGAAAATTTTTCTTTATCTAATACTTGTTCTTCATCAAAACGGTATGCCACTAATCGGTCGTACTTAACCGCACTGTAGTCTAAGCAGCATACGTTATGCTTAATGGGCGTCGGACGCCCCTGCAGCCAATAATGTCCAAAAAATACAGGGACCTCATCTTCAGGGTAAGTCGTTAATCGCATTTTTTCTTCTTCGCTCAACGAATGTTCAAATAAGTTATCAGGCAAAGGGTCTGGCTGAAAAACAACATCACCGTATGTTTTAGGATCATCAGCCCAAAATTTTGCACGAAAGAAGCGGCGTTCAAAACCATCACGGCTCCGAATCACCTGATCATTGGGCAGGCGAATATCGGTTCCTCGTAATAAACGATCGACCATCATGCCCACAAAACTTTCGGTATCAGCAGACTCGACAAGAATGTCAGGAGAAATACAATGAGTTTTAAAACGCTTAAGGTACTCACGAATATAAAAATGATCCCAGCATGCATGAACGACTTTGAAGCTGCCCATATCTAAAAATAAAGGCAATTGACTGAACCACGTCAGATAATCCTTTAAATCATTAGGGTGATTCGCAAATTGCTCGAAGGTTTCAGCAACAAAACGATCGTTATGAGGGTTGTGCTCACGTAAATACGCATTGCGTTTAGGATGCGGTGTCGCATGACAATACACATTATACTCATGGTTCCCCATGACTAATTGAGCATGCCCAGCATTCACCATATCATAAACAATGGATAAGGCTTTACGAATGTGTGGACCACGATCAACTATATCACCCACAAAAATAGCTTGGCGCTTATTATGCTGATAAACACCTTGCTGCTTGTGGTACCCCATACTCAGCAACAATTTTTCTAAAGACCGACCACAGCCATGCACATCACCAATAAGGTCATAACCGGTAAATTGTCGAGAATTTTTCATAATGCTAACCATAATATCGGCGCCCAATATCGTGCTGTTTTACACACGTATCTTTATCTACCCTCGTAATAATGCTGTTTCTTAATTCGCTCGTTTTTCTGTCAAGCGTTGACCCCAACCCAATTTTCGTCGGCAGGTTTCATAGTAATTATGGTCGCTGGGATGAATAAGTGTTAGGTGTTGTTTCTTTTTACGAATGATAATTTCATCATTAGGTCTCACTCGTTGATAAATTTGACCATCACAGGCGATATGCATAATAGTCACAGAGTCGTCACCTAGGACCAGTCGAATATTGCTACTGCCTGATACCACAATGGGGCGGCTGGTTAACGAATGGGCATTAAGCGGTACAAGGCCAATGGCATCGAGAGAAGGCTGCATTAATGGGCCACCCCCACTCAAGGCATAAGCGGTTGAACCGGTAGGTGTGGAAACAATCAAGCCGTCTGACGACTGGCTGTATACAAATTTATCATCAATAAATAGCTCAAATTCGATCATGCGTAAGTGACGACCGGGATGCAATACGATGTCGTTTAGCGCATGGCCTGTGCCCACTTCTTGCCCATCTCGCATCGCTACCATTTCGAGCATAAAGCGCTCTTCGGTAATAAAGTCGCCGTGTAGTACATCGCGTACTTTATTCTCGATTTCGCTGGGCATAATATCGGTAAGAAACCCCAATCGACCTCGGTTCACACCCAACAAAGGTACGCCGTAATCAACCATGCTACGTGCAGCGCCTAGCATACTGCCATCACCGCCCACGACAATTACGAGGTCTGTATTTCGGCCTAAAAAGGCTTCATCACCCGATGGAACATCGGTGCGTTCAAGCAAAGCAGCAATCTCGCTCGAAATAATCACTTCAACCTGTTGTGCTAACAAGAAGTCTATAAGCTTATGGGTGGTTTGCTGTGCCTTTACTGAACTCAGGCGCCCGGCCAAACCAATGTGCTTAAATGCTTGCTTAGTACTCAAAACCTGTGGGGTACTCAAAAATAGTCTCCAAAATAAGCTCAACCAACCTCAATGTGGATCATTCAGGTCTTATGTTCGAGAGAGTCGATCATTCCATTATAAGTGATGATGCGATCTGCGTGTTAACATAATGACATGCCTAATTTTATATCTACTACTTACTCAACAACGACATTGCCACCATTAGAGACGTCCGTTGATAAAATCGCTGCTCTTTCTATTACTGAGCTTAATGACTTTATCAGCAGCCGGTTTTCTCACCGCTGGATACGAGATATGGCATGGGCGCTACTCACCCCCAATTTTTTCTCTCAGTGGCCAGACAATGATGGTATCGGCCTATTCAATCAGGAATCCTTAACGCCTATTTGGCAAGATAGTCGATTAATTAGTTGGTTATACGATCTTGATAAAAACCCTGCTCCCCTTGCGGCGCATATGAAAACACAACGCGCGACGCGACTAGGTATTTACTTTGAGCAACTACTGAGCTTTTATTTTAGTCATTATCCACGATTTCGCTTACTCGCTAAGAATCTACAAGCCAATGGCAGTCAGCGAACGATGGGTGAATACGATTTTATCGTATGGGATAACGATGATCGGCAACATTATCATATCGAGGTAGCCGTTAAGTTTTATGTCGGATTCCCAGCATACATGGATGAGACACAAGAAAATGATATTGCCAATATTCCCAACAATACTCCGATATATAACTGGCACCAATGGATTGGCCCCAATAAACGCGATAGCCTAAGTATAAAAGTCGATCACCTGCTAAAACACCAACTGCTCTTATCCAATACACCTGAAGGTGCCGCAGCACTAGAGACAATCGGCTTAACCTCCGACCAAATTAAACCCAAGCTATTGTTAACCGGGCGACTCTACCTAAGCTATAAAGAGGTTGACCAGCATGTTTCCTCCAAAGGGACATTACACGCGAATCTACCACAGCACGGCCACTACCAAACACCTTTTACTCAGTACTGGTTTGATCAACAATGGCTAGTGAATAATCCGCAATGGTTACATATTGATACAACGGCTGATGTGGTTTATATCATTCTACCTCGGCAACTATGGATGTCGAATCTGACACCAGCGGATATTGATGATAATGATTTAGACATGTTATCCCCAAAAACGTTTTTTAAACGATTGGGTGACACCACCGATAAACAGCTACCGTTGCATGTCGTGCAATTAGTCAACAATGATCGAGAAACAAGCACAAATGATATAGAAAAGAAAAACAAGCAGGCAGTATTAAAAGAAGCACAACGTTTTTTTATTCTTTAAAAAAACCGCGCCGCCCTTGTAGCCCCCCACCATGTATAGCCACAATAGTACTGCCTTCGGGCCAATAATCTGCCTGCGCTAGCTGATCAATACCCCATAACATTTTGGCACTGTACACCGGCTCTAATAGCAAATCATTAGCCGACTCCATTGCCAACATAAACCGTAATAACTCTGGTGTGGTTTTAGCGTAACCACCGTGATGGTATTCATTCAATACCTGCCAATTGCTATGCGATGAGTTCAGTTCCAATAAACGCTGTGCAATATGTGCACTCAGGGTATCCTCACCTTTGAGGGATGAAAAACCCAAGCAAGATACCGTAGTAGGCAGCGATGATACGATACCGGCAAAGGTTGTTCCCGTTCCCATTGCGGCACACAAGGTATAATCATTAACGCCCAGTGTTTGTTGGCAATAACGATTAACCGATGCACCAATAGCCTGACAACCTTGAGCACCGAGTAAGTTATCTCCCCCTTCTGGCAAACAATAATATTCACCATACTCGGCGTCTAACCACTCTTGGTATTGGCGGAGATCCTTATTACGATAATCACCGTACCCCAAAAAACGTAAACACATCCCCCATGCTTTAGCATCTTGTAATGTCGGTGATAGAGCGTCTGATAAAGGTGGATAACCCCGAATAATACCCACTGTGTTAATGTCATACTGCTGACCCAGTGCGGCCAAAGCATGAATATGGTTAGAGTAAGCACCGCCAAAACTCACAACCGTATGGTGGCCTTTGTTAATCATTGTCTGTAGGTTATAAAATAATTTGTACCACTTATTGCCCGGATAATGATCAGAGGCAATATCATCTCGGCGTAAATAAACCTTTAATTTTTTATCATCAAATGTCTGCCAATGAAGTCGTTGATGCGGGACACCGTTTGCGTAGGCAGTCAGTGGCTGAGTAGAGTCGTCGGAAGGAGTGAATGGTAACTTTGGCATACCCTATGGTATCTAAAAACCAACAAGGCGCAAGGCGTTGTTTTACCTCAAGGTTAATTCATTGAATTGTTTTAATTAACATCACGGCTCATTCATACAAACCACCAAAGCCTTAATCCCTTTTACAAATTGCTTTTCATCCATACCCGCAAAACCAATACGAATATAACGGTTTTTGTTACGACGGCGTTCACTATTATTCTGATGACGAAACTGCCCTTCATATTGAATATAAATACCGTCGCGCTTTGCTTTTTCTGCCAATTCTTGAGTACTAATACCGTGATTTTTTATTTTCAGCCACAATGCCATTCCTCCACCGGGTATTTCAAACTCAAAAACACCAAGTGATCGTAAAAAGCTCACCGCATGATCTCTGCGCTGCTGGTTAATACGCGTAGTACGTCTTAAATGACGCTCAAACCCACCCTCTTTCATCCAGCGAGCCAACGCCGCTTGCATAAACACATTACTTTTATGATTAAGCAAGCAGCGATATTCTTTAATCACTTTCGCCATTGATTTACTCACTGCGATAAAACCAATACGCGTACCGGGAAACATAATTTTTGAAAAAGTCGATATATAAATCACTAACTGTCGAGGGTCATCAGAGGCCATTGGTGCTAGCGGCTGACAGCGATAGTGATATTCGTGATCGTAGTCATCTTCAATAATCGGAATTTGATGCTTAGCGGCCAATTGATAAATCTGCAAGCGCCGGCTAATGGTTAAGGTTACCGTCGTAGGGTATTGGTGCAGCGGAGTTAAATAAATAAGTCTGATATCACCTTGGCCTATTTTATTTTCTAGGTCTTGCGGAACAATGCCTTGCCCATCTTGCTGAATACTGACTAACTGCGCACCAGCATTTTTAAACGCCAACATCGCAGGCGGGTAGCCTAGCGCCTCAACGGCGACCTTATCTCCAGCCTGTAATAGTAATTGCGCAACCATATAAATGGCTTCCTGAGAGCCATTAGTAATCATCACTTCTCGATCAGTAATGCCTCTGGCCTTACGTAAATATCGTGTCACTTCGGCTATTAATTCTGGGTTCCCTGCCGTTTCTCCATAACCTAATTGATGTATCGGAGGTCGTGATAACACATCAGACATATGGCTTTTAAATTCAGCGAACGGAAATAAGGCAACATCAGGCCTTCCACCGGAAAAATGATAAGTGTACTCATTGCACCCATCGTCAGTCAGCGGTGTCGTTGGCCTCACGATTCGATACTGTATCGGAGTAGCTACGTTGTTAACGGATGGCTTTGATAAACGGCTGCCCTCAATGGGAAGGTGCTCAACCACCTTGTAACCTACCCGTTGCTTTGATTCGATCCAGCCCTCTGCAATTAGCTCCGCGAGAGACTTCATGACCGTATGCCTATTTAAGGCAAGATCACGGCTCAATGCGTTTACCGAAGGCAAAACATCACCAGCAACTAACTGACCTTTACGAATCGCACTTCTTATAGCGTCGGCAAGTTGTAAGTACTTAGCTTGGCCTTGATCAGTATTATGCAAACTAAAGAGCGTCATTGGTCTACTCAATATTTAATTATTGGTTGTTAATAATAGACCAGAAAAAATAGATAATAAATATATAGCAACTCTGAACAAGTCATTTCGGTGAAAACCGGAATCTTGTAAATGCTTGTACTCTCGATTGTACTACAAGGATACCGGATCAAGTCCCATAACTGTCCGGAATAAAAGTTAAGCGTATTGCTGAAGAGGTTGCAGCCTCTAGGTTTAAAGGGTAAAACCCACTGACACGACTCATAACCTAGAGGCTGCAATATGTATAGAAATACACGATTTACTGAATTAATGAAAGCACTTCCTCGCCAAGCAGTAGAAAAAGTGGTTTCAAAGCATAAAGCAGATAAGCACAACAAAGGATTTCGTTGCTGGAATCAACTGCTCGCAATGATCTATGCGCAGGTATCAGGATGCCAAAGCTTACGAGAATTAGAGGCGGGTTTTAATAGTCAGGAGACGCATCATTACCATTTAGGTTGTCGTAAAATTAAGCGTTCGACATTATCAGATGCGAATAAATATCGTTCGAATAACGTGTTTGCTGATATCTGTGCATTGCTCTTAAAGCGCGGACACAAAAAAGTGAAAGGTGAACTCAGTGACCTATTGTATTTACTAGATTCCACACCGATACCGTTAGTGGGTTTAGGTTACGATGAGTGGGCTGAAGCAGAAAAAGATAATCGTATTCAGGGATTAAAAGCGCATTTAACGATAGCGTCTCCGAGTAATACTCCGGTCAACCTTGAAATAACAGAACCTAAGATAGGTGATCTTGAAGTAGGTAGAAAAACGGAAGCGGAAATAGGCGCGACGTATGTGTTTGATAGGGGTTATACCGACTATAACTGGTGGTATCGTTTACATGAATCAGGTAGCGTATTCGTCTCTCGTTTTAAACGTAATGCGTCTTTAGTGGTTGAATCGTATCGTCCAATCGAAGCCAAAGATGAGGCGATAATTTTAGAAGATGCGATAGTGTGTTTTAAAAACAAACGTCCGGGAGGCGCTAGGGTTAATCATTATCACGGTACGCCACTACGAAAGATTACAGTGAGTCGGCCGGATAAAGATACGCCGTTAATTATCGCGACCAATGACATGACGCGGTCAGCGAAAGAGATTGCTCAGTTGTATAAACAGCGTTGGGGAATTGAATTGTTTTTTAAATGGATCAAGCAACACTTAAAAATAAAAGTGTTCTTGGGTCGTAGTAAAAATGCGGTAAAAATACAAATTTATAGCGCCATTATTACGTACTTGTTGGTGCAATTGTATCAGCGCAATTTTCGACAAGATGTGAGCTTGAAGATGTGCCTAATGAGCTTGCGAGCGACTCTGTTTCAGAGAGTTGAAACAGAGTGGCAAATAGAGAAAAAGAGGCGTAAGAAAGTCTTGTATTACCAATCCATGCAAGGAGCTCTTGCTCTATGAATATTTATTCCGGACAGTTATGGGATCAAGTCCGGCATGACGTCGATATGATAACGGCATGACATCGGTACGATAACGGCATCACGTCGATATGAGGACGGTATAAGCAAGAGACTTAATCAGAACGTCCACAGGTATAAAAAGCGGAGCCCCGTTATGTTTATTCCCAAATGTTTTGCAATGTCTGAACGATCACAACAGCAGCAATTTATAAGAGATTTTGGATTCGGCATTATCGTATCGGATACTCTGGGTGGTATTCACCTACCTTTTGTTCTACGGGAAAAAGAAGGAACAAATGGAACGCTTTATACTCACTGCGCCAGAGAAAACCCTCACTGGCAAACACTAGAAGGCAAGGATGCACTGGTTATTTTTACTGGCCCCCATAGCTATATTTCACCTAGTTGGTATCGCAAAGGGCCTGCGGTACCTACATGGAATTATGCTGCGGTACATGCTTACGGCAAGGTTTCTTTATTAGATGATGATACGACACTTGCGTCGCTCGATAGTCTGGTCAGCCAATATGAGCCGGAGCTGCTCGTTAGCAGGGGTATTTTGACCGACCGAATTAAAGCGCGACTATTACCTGCCATTGTTGGCTTTACCGTAGAGATATCCAAGCTAGAAGGGAAGTTGAAACTAGGGCAGCAGCGATCGCCCCAAGATCAACAAGGCGTTTATCAAGCACTCAAACAATCAAAAAATATAGACGATAGAGCACTGGCAGAATATATGTCGAAAATAGGTTTAGGGACTGGGGAATAAGCAATCACTACGCCCGTTAACGGAATACACTCATGTGCATTTGACATTATTAGATTCCGGATAAGCAAAAAACGCTTTCCGGAATGACGACATCAACAGTTGTCATTACTGTGAAAACAAGCATAACGGCTGATGTAGTATTCCAACGTTAATTCACCATTGTCTGTAGCACTAACTCACTGTCGGCTGTAACGTTAACTCACTACCGTCATGCCGGACTTGATCCGGTATCGAATCAGTATCTACCCAATGCTTGAAATAACCGAAATTCAAATAAGAAAATATTGGAAGAGATAATAATGCAAAACAATACCATCCAACTAGCAACCACCGATAAAACAATCCGTCAGTGCTTTAATGTCATGCACGAATTACGGCCGCACTTACAAGAAAAAGCATTTCTTAATATTATTAAAAATATGCAAAAAGAAGGCTACCAGCTAGCCTATATCGGCAATGCCAACACCGTTGTTGCCGTCGCTGGTTATCGTATGTCTACCAATTTATTGATGGGCAAGCACTGCTATGTTGATGACTTGGTCACCAGCAGTAAACACCGCTCTAGAGGCTATGGTGAAGCATTAATATCGTGGGTACGAGAGCAAGCAAAAACCAACGGTTGCAACGTACTACACCTAGACTCAGGGACCCATCGTGGCAGCGCACATAAATTCTATTTTAAACAAGGGATGGTGATTGCTAGCTATCACTTTAGTGAATCGCTTAATACGTAGTTGCGAGTACCTAGGTGCGAACCGTTATTTTCAATAGCAATAGAGGTTACTCCATCAAAAGCGCTTTGCCGATTTGCCAAAACTGAGGTTAATAACCATCCACATCGCAATAATCGTCTTCGAACTCTTCGTATTGGCTTTCTAAAATCTCTTCAATGTAATCGTCCATTACTTATCTTTTACCTGTTATTAACTATTTCATTATTATCTGGATATCCAGACGCGTCTCTTTATTCACTTTGATTCAGTGTAGACTACTTTCTGAATGTGACGCCCTTATGACAGAAATAACTCACCAAAATTCCCTCTTTACTATAAAAGACAAACCAGCGACGACAGTGAATCAATGATTATTGTGCCACCCAACTCGCTTCGAGTAACACCTCATTATGATGATAGATACGCCCGACAAACTCATCGCCCTGCTTTACCGGTCCGACCCCTTCCGGCGTGCCCGTCATAACAATGTCACCGTCCTCAAGGCTCATAAAGCGCTTCACGTCTTGTAAAATAACCGCCGGTGAAAACAGCATCTCTTTTACGGTTCCCTTTTGTCGTACCTGCTGATTAATCAACAACTCGACGGATAAGTCAGCCACCGAATACTCATCGGTTAAGGGAATAAAATCACCCAATACCGCCGAGCGATCAAATGCTTTAGCACGCTCCCAAGGTAAGCCTTTGGTTTTTAACTCGCTTTGTAGCTCTCGCTTGGTCAAATCTAAACCAAAGCCAATAGCAGAGAACTGCCCTGCCTCAACCATAAAACACAATTCAGCCTCGTAGTGAATAGCATACCGGCACCCTATCTGATGTGTGTACAACAATTCATCAATGGCACTATTGGGCTTGATAAACACCACCATATCCCCGGTGTTTTTGTTGTTAAGTTCAGCAATGTGCTTAGCGTAGTTTCTCCCAATACAAATAACTTTTGAGGGGGTAACCTTTTGCGGCTGATGATAGGGAGAAAGATAGTTAACTGTTTTCATAAAAAGACCACCCATTACTGCGTTAAATGAAAAAATGACGTACAGAATAAACCCCAAAGGTCAAACCGATAATCATTGCTTACGAACACCAATCATTGATAGGTGCCAACGGCTTTCGTTGCTACAATAGCGCCATGATTATATTACAGAATATTAGCCTACAACGCGGCACCCAAACACTCCTTCAAGATGCTAATGCCACTATTCAGCCACAAAAAAGTGCGGCCATTATTGGTGCTAATGGCTGTGGAAAATCGAGTTTATTTAAACTGTTACTCAACGAATTACCCGTAGACCAAGGGGATATTCAACTGCCGCACCATTGGCGTGTGGCTCATATGGCACAAGAAGTATCAGAATCACACCGCTCTGCCATTGAATACGTATTAGACGGCGACCCGGTACTCCGACAAGTAGAACAAAAAATTGAACACGCGACAGAAAACGATAACCCCGACCTTCTCGCAAAAGCCTACCACGAGTACGAAACCATTGATGGCTACACCGCCAACAGTCGAGCCGAAAAGCTCCTCCATGGTTTAGGTTTTAGCCAGAGTGATCTACAAAAAAGCGTGAGTCAGTTTTCGGGTGGCTGGCGTATCCGCTTAAATTTAGCACAAGCACTCATGTGCTCGTCTGATCTATTATTACTCGATGAACCCACCAACCACTTGGATATTGATGCAACACTATGGCTCGAACAGTGGCTAAAAAACTACCCGGGCACGCTGCTATTTATCTCTCACGATCGAGACTTTATTGATGCCATTGCCGATCAAATTCTGCATATTGAACATCAGCAAGTAAATACCTATACCGGTAACTATTCATCGTTTGAAAAACAGCGTGCACAACGTTTAGCGTTACAGCAAGCCAACTACGAAAAGCAACAGCAACGTATTAGTGAAATTACCCAATTTGTTAACCGCTTTAAAGCTAAGGCGACCAAGGCAAAGCAAGCACAAAGCCGTGTCAAAGAACTAGAACGCATGGAAAAAATTGCGCCCGCGCATATTGATTCGCCTTTTAGCTTTCGCTTTAGCGAAGCCGATAAAACCTCTGACCCTCTATTAAGTATCGAAAAAGGCTCACTAGGATATTCATCACCCATTCTATCTCATGTTGAGATCACTCTACGATCAGACTCACGCATCGGTTTATTGGGGCCAAACGGCGCAGGAAAATCAACACTGGTGAAAACACTCGTCGGTGATTTACCGCTTATCGACGGTGAAAAAAGCAGCGGCGAACACCTGTCGATCGGTTACTTTGCGCAACACCAGCTCGACTTCCTCGATCTAGAGGCAAGTGCACTGCTACATATTCAGCGCTTATCTCCCACCGTTAGTGAGCAAGTGATCCGCAATTTTTTAGGGAGCTTTAACTTTCACGGTGATAAAGCACTCGATCCTATCCACCCATTTTCAGGGGGTGAAAAGGCGCGGCTCGCACTCGCATTAATTGTCTGGCAACGACCGAACCTTCTCATTTTAGACGAACCGACCAACCATTTAGATCTTGATATGCGCCATGCGCTTACCTTGGCGTTACAACTTTATACCGGCGCATTGATTGTTATTTCCCATGACCGCCATCTGCTCAAAAATACAGTCGATCAGTTCTATCTTGTCGCTAATAATACCCTACAACTCTTTGATGGTACGCTACAAGAATACCAAAAATGGCTAAGAGATAATTTATCAAAAAATGCAGATACTCAAGAGAGTTCTTCAGAACCATCAACCACAATCAAAGTAGATAAAAAACAGCAACGACAACAAGAAGCCGCATTACGACAACAACAAAAGCCGCTGAGAGATGCGATTAAAAAAGTCGAAAAACAACTCGCCACCCTACAAAAAAATTTGGCAGTCATAGAGGAAAGATTAGCTGAACCCGACATTTATGAAGACAGTAACAAAAAGGAACTACAAACCTTACTTAAGCAACAAGGCGAGCATCAATCTAAAGAGCAAGAATTAGAGACACAATGGGAATCGTATTACGAAGAATTAGAAGGCTGACATAACATCTACTATCGGCGTTGATACGTAAATAACGCCAATAACAGGTTAATGGTAACAGGTTAAACACCAGAGGCAGAAATATCGATGTCAGCCACCTCTCATTATTCAGCAACACCCTTCCCACATAGACAGGATACGCTTTATTACGATGCTTCCTGTCCGCTCTGTGCTAAAGAAATCACCCATTTAACACGCTTACAAAAAGGCACACTGATCTGCGCCGACCTGCATACAGAATTACCCGTATTATTGACTGAGCAAAAAGAAAATATGCTCAAAGTATTGCACCTTTATACCCACGATGGGCGCTGTTTATTAGGCTTAGACGCAACCGTACGTGCGTGGCAACATACAGCTTTTGGATGGATATTTGCTTGGCTGCGCTGGCCGCTGATCAAACCTATAGCTGATAAGTGCTACACGCAATGGGCTGACCAACGCTACCGCAAAAAATATGATTGTCACCCGTGCAATATCAAATAATACGACACGCATGAGAATACAATCACTTCGCCGTAAGGGCAGAACCATCAAATACGATACCTTTCCAACCATCACGTATAAATGTTCGAATATTTGCGTGATCATCGCTATCAGGATGCTCTAACACATCTTTTCTATAGTAATCACCAAAACAGTGCAGTGTTTGTGCTTCTGTTAATTTTTGTAACTGTGCAAAAGCAAAAATGCGACATGAGCCCTCATTACTGCCCTTTTCATTTATCACTCGATCATTGCCACTACCATTGGTAAACGCTGTAGGGGTAAAAACATAGTGATCATCAATTAAAGACATTACCTCTGAAAATGTTATTTTTTCTGGAGAAGAAGTCATACGATCAATAAATTGCACAATTGCTGGAGAAGTCATAAAGCTAATACTCTAAGCCAATAGAAAAAGAAAAGAATCGCTGATTCGACCACCGCTTGATCAACGATTACGCTAGCTCTCCATTATGCCATAACTCATCAAAACGCTTAACAAGGGATTAATACAGGCTGGAGAGCCACCCATGGCTATTAGTAAATTATTGGTGATGTACCAATAAAAACAGCCTAATTAGCATTAGAAAAATTATTAAAAATAAAATAGGCTAACGCTTATTTAACGAAAAAATACCCGGACCGTGCGTAGCGATTAATAGAAAACCAAAACAATACAGAACGGCTAATTCACCACCATTCATAATAGGTAACGGATTATTTAACCCATGTGCTATCCAGTAAGCTGCCGCCATTGTACCGCTCGCAATAAAAGCAGAAATCCGCGAATAGAAACCTATCATAACCAGAACACCTGCCGTCAACTCGATCACGCCTGCAGCACTTGTCATAGGGCTTAATTCATAAGGAAATGGCAATGGAAAACCAAATAATTTTTGAGTGCCATGAAATAAAAAAAGAAAACCCATAATGATACGAAATACAAAAAGTGTGTATTCTTGGTATTTATCTAAAAAATACATAGTCCGCTCTCTACTTAAAATATTTTAAGGTAAATAATAAAATTTATAACGCTTATTCAAAAAAATGGGCTTCAAAAGAAGCCCTCACATATTATTTAGCACTTAGCTGTTGCAAAGCACCTGACCAATCTTCTACGTGATAAGTATTAACGATTTTCCCATTTTTAATCGTGTGTATATCAATCGTTAAAATTTCAAAACCCTTCCCTTGACCGTCAACACCAAATAGGGGACCTTTAGGGGTTCCCGTTGCTCGGCTACGTACAACAACTTTGCTGCCATCAATCACTAGCTCTTCAATCTTCCAATTTAGATCAGGTATTAATTGGCTAAAGCCTTTTAATTGTTTCACAAATTTATCTTGGGTTTTATTAGTGCCCGAGTAATTTCCAATACTCTCCCAATCACTACTTACTGACTCACGAAAAGCTGCTGCATGACTTTCAGAGCCTGGGTTACTTAAAAATGCATAAAATGGCTCAATATCTGCTCTGTTTGCATCGGCAGAAACATTAAAAGAAAGCAATGCTGCTACAGCAACCATAAAAAATAATTTGATATTCACGGTGATCTCCTGATGGATAATTAATATAAAAAGTAAAGGAACCTCTGATTAACCTCGAATGACTTATGCATGAGTCCACAATGCGATTAGACTAGTCGAGCCCCGCCACTAATGGCCGCAGTCCTTTAATTGGTCTGCCCTGTTCAGGACGGTTGCTACTATAGCTTTCACGTATTATTATTAATATACATAACAATTTAACTTTATAAATCCGAAAAACAGAACAATGATTCAATACCTACGCCATATGGCAATATTTGCAAGAGTGGTTGATAAAGGAACGTTTCGCGCCGCAGCTAAAGAGCTTGATCTAGCACCATCAAGAGTTAGTCAGACTATTTCTGACCTTGAACAGTACCTAGGGGTTACTTTGTTTTATCGCACAACACGAAAACTCGCGCTCACTAATGAGGGAAAACAATTTTATAAACATGCGACGTCTATGGTGAGAAGTGCAGAATCAGGGTTAAATGAGCTCAACTTACTATCGCAACATCCTGTTGGTATGCTTAAAATTACGCTTCCCGCTTTTTTAGAGTATTCCGTGATTTCTTCTTCAATTGCAGGCTTTTCAAAACAATACCCAGATGTTTCTATCTCTTTGTATTACACCGACCACATTATCGATATACTGAATGACGGGCTCGATTTAAGTATCCGTGCTGGAGTTAACGGCATCAGTGATAGCTCAATGATGTCTAGAAAAGTGGGAAATATGAAACGAGTGCTTGTAGCAAGTAAGCGCTATGTAGACAGCCAAGCTCTACCCAAGCACCCTTCAGATTTACAGGAGTGGGATTGGATACGATTTCAAATGCGCTCAAATATCATCGAACTAATATCCTCAAGTAGCCGAGATGTGGTGCGGCTCCCAGAAAAATCGCGTATTGACGTCAATAGCGTAAACGCATTGAGAAATTTTGTTACACAAGATTTAGGAATCACCATTCTCCCCGAAAATTTGGTGAATGAAGACCTTAAAAGCGGTCATCTAGTGCGAGTACTTCCAGAATGGGATGTAGAACCTCTTGAGTGCTATGCGGTATGGCCTGACAAGTCGCGACGTGAAAACTTAACAATGCTACTTGTAAGACACTTAGTAGACAATGGGCTAGCCTAATCATAAGTTTTACTATTATTCGGTATTGAAACCGCACTTCACCACCGACTTTCTCCTCTTGAAGCTGAACACATCAACCTGAACCGCATCAGGTACTGCATACCCTCGCCAATAACCTCTCATATTCTTTTACTGATATTATATTGTGTTATGTTATAACATAACTATAATAACCCTACATACCGTATACCTACCGTTAATACAGAGTGAATATGAAACAAGCTAACAAACTCCCCGTTACCGTAATTTCTGGCTTTTTAGGTGCCGGAAAAACTACCGTATTAAGCCATATATTAAATAATCGTGAGGGGCGTAAAGTCGCGGTTATCGTGAATGATATGAGCGAAATTAATATTGACTCCGCTACGGTAAAAAATGAAGTGTCACTGAGCCATAGCGAAGAAAAACTGGTAGAAATGAGTAATGGCTGTATTTGCTGCACATTACGAGAAGATTTACTGTTAGAAGTGAATAAGTTGGCAAAAGACGGACGCTTTGATTATTTGGTGATTGAATCCACCGGTATTTCCGAGCCCTTACCGGTCGCAGAAACGTTTACTTTTGCCGATGAAGAGGGAGTTTCTTTATCGGATGTCTCTACATTAGACACCATGGTCACCGTTGTTGATGCAGTGAATTTTCTTAATGATTATGACGAAGCACAATCGTTACAAGACAAAGGAGAACATCTTGGCGATGAAGATGACCGCAGTGTGGCTGACCTTCTGGTTGATCAAGTAGAGTTCGCGGATGTTATTTTGGTGAGCAAAACAGACCTCGTCGATACAACAGAGCAAGAACGTCTTATAGCTATACTCAAAACGCTCAATACATCGGCCTCTATCATCCCTATCCAAAACGGAAAAGTTGAACTGAAGGAAGTATTAAATACCGGCCTATTTGATTTTGAAAAAGCACAACAAGCACCCGGCTGGTTACAAGAAATGCGGGGGGAACATGTTCCCGAAACGGAAGAGTATGGCATTGGTAGTTTTAGCTATACCGCGAGAAAGCCTTTCCACCCAGAAAAGTTTTACAATTTTTTACACAATACCAAACAACATGGCAAACTCATTCGCTCTAAAGGGTATTTTTGGTTAGCCAGCCAACCAGAGTTTGCGGGGCAATGGAGTCAAGCTGGTGGCATTGCGCGTTATGGCTTTGGCGGTATGTTTTGGAAATCGGTTCCCAAAGAAAACTGGCCTACCGATGCCGATTATTTAGCGTCTATCGAAAAGAATTGGGTCGAACCTTTTGGCGACATGCGTCAAGAGTTAGTCTTTATTGGCCAAGGCTTAGACCAACAAAAAATCATAGAACAACTCGATCATTGTTTATTATCTGATGAGGAATTATTACAAGGCAAAGCTTTTTGGAAAACACTGGCCGATCCATTCCCTTCATGGAACGATAGCGATGCAGCCTAATAGAATAAATAATACCTCTGAATGTGGTCACTTAGCTGGACTCGCTGCAGGAGATGATACATCCATGCTCACGGATATTTACAAAGAAAATGTCAACATTGCGATTTGGCAACGACAATCTCAACCTATGCTCGACAGCTATGCGAGTCAGTGGATAAGCCAGCATCCCTTACATACACCGCGATTAATGTTGTCGTTAAATAATCTAAACAATGAGCTCGAAAAATTATTGCCTGAAGAAAAGCATAAGGACATCTTTCAAAATGACGTAGCCTTCCTTATTGATATGTTTGCCTGTCTGTTTGATGTGCAAGAAGTTGGCTTACGCATAACACCATTAAAAACAGCGATGTGCCCACGTTTTCATGTCGATAAAATACCTTGCCGGCTAGTGACAACTTATGGTGGTTTAGGTACAGAATGGCTACAAGAAGACAACATTGATCGTTCACGTTTAGGCAGAGGCGCCAACGGTTTACCCGATGATCAATCGGGCATTATCCAAGGCGATAAAACCATACAGCAGGTCAGCAATCAACAGGTTGCTTTATTAAAAGGCAGTGGCTGGATAGGTAATGAAGAACGCGGGCTGGTTCATCGCTCGCCCTCATTATCTGATGATCAAAAACGATTACTCCTTACCTTAGATTTTTGTTAGCGCGTAAAAATTCGTAAACCCATGTGATAACTCACTAAAAACATAATTAGGATGTTCTAAATGAACACATTCGATCAGCACATCGCACTTGCAGAACAGCACTGTAAAGCCAAAAGCGAGCGGTTAACCAAAAAACGTAAAATTGTACTGCTCGCATTATTAGAATCAAAAAAAGCCGTTTCTGCTTACGAACTAGTCGATTACTGCAAACAAACACTGAATGAAATCATACCGGCTATGTCTGTTTATAGAATACTCGATTTTTTGCAAAATCAAGGTTTAGCCCATCGCTTAGGATTAGCAAACAAATATGTCGCATGCTCCCATATCGTGTGCGAGCATAAAAATGAGTTATCACAATTTTTGATTTGTGAGCAATGTCAAGGCGTAGAAGAAATTGCTATCGATTCATCCGCAGTTAAAAGTTTGCAAGCATTGATAGACAAAACAGGCTTTCATCTCAGTAAGCCGCAATTAGAATTAAGTGGTGTGTGTCAAAAATGCAGTTTCTAAATGCATGACTATCCCAATCAAACAACGAAAATAATTTAAAAACAATGGCGCAGAAGATGGTCAAAAATCTCCTAAGCTATCGTTATTTTTCAGAACTAAATATCAATGATCAATTCATCGATTTAAAAACATCGGATGATTACGCTCTGGCCGTAAGCCAAGAGAATGAGCAAAGCAAGTTATCGCTTTCAATGCATTTCACGCTACATAAGCCTTTTTCAAGCCGCACTGCAAGCCAGTAGCGGTAGCGAGCACCCTTTGTTATAAATTTTCTATCACTTGTCGGCATAGATTTTTTAAAAATTAACGGGGTAGCAGTGATGCCTTATATTATTGATAAAACGAGGTGCTTAGAACTAGATCGCTAACGTTAAAATTTCACGACTTTTTTCAAGCGTGATGGTTTGGTTTTCTCCTAGCTTAAGCATGCCGTGGGATTCTAACTGGGCTAATATGTTATCGACTGCATCAGCGCCAATATTCGCTTCACTTAAGCGTACAGGTACCTGCATACGTTTGAAGAAAGCTTCCGTCTTAGCAATAGCGGCATCAATTTTTTCTTCATCACTTCCGTCAACGACTTGCCAAACACGCTCTGCATATTGCTTTAATTTGGCGGCTTTATTCTGCCGTTGATGCTTCATCACTGCGGGTAAGATAATCGAGAGCGTCCGCGCATGATCAACACCATAAGCGGCTGTAATTTCATGGCCAATCATATGTGTTGTCCAATCCTGAGGAACTCCCACACCAATTAAACCATTAAGCGCAAGACTCGCGCTCCACATAATATTCGCACGCACATCTAAGTCATCACAGGTCTTTGGATCGAGAGCTTTGGGGCCTTCCTCAATCAGTGTTAATAACAAACCTTCAGCAAAGCGATCTTGCACTTTGGCATTCACTGGATACGTTAAATACTGCTCGATAACATGAATAAAAGCATCAACAACCCCATTGCTGACTTGTCTTAGTGACAAACTCAGCCCCACCGCAGGATCTAACACGGCAAACAAGGGACGAACACGCGAGCTGGCAAACGATAGCTTATCTTGCCCGCGACTCACTACCGATACAGTATTGGATTCGGAACCTGTCGCTGGCAGTGTCAATACCACACCCAGTGGTAGTGCCGCCTTTACGCGATAATGCTTGGTAAAAATATCCCACGGATCCTCACCCTCATAGTGGCTAGCCGCTGCAATAAACTTACTACCATCGATAACCGAGCCTCCACCAACGGCCAATAGGTAATCGATGTTATGCGCTTTAATGACATCTAACGCCTGTATGAGTGTGTCGTATTGGGGGTTAGATTCAACACCCCCAAATTCAAACCAATGGCGCTCTCCCAGCGCGGTTTTAACTTGCTCATAAACACCATTCGATTTAATCGAACCACCACCATAAATGACCAACACCCTCGCATCCGCCGGAATCTCTCTGGCAATTTGCGCAATTTTTTCGGAACCAAAATGAATACGTGTAGGATTATGAAAAGAAAAGTTAAACATGGCAGACCCTATAACCTTACGTGATAACTATCAATAAATTCCAAGCGTAACACGTTAAGGCATTTATCGTAGAAAATACTGTAATGTGATTATGGAACTAAAACAGACTCACGATAAATAGTTATAGAAATAAAGATAGAGATAAAGATAGAGATAAAGATAGAGGTGGAGACTTCAGGCCTCAGTCAAAATACGCCGTCAATACTCCATGTAGGCTCAACGCCAGCATCCATACTGGGATATTTTTGCCTAAAGACCTGACATTTATACTTTAAAAGGTAACGCTAAAAAGCGTTTATCGGCGCTACCTTTTATGGATTCGTTTACTGGCACTCGCTCAAACTATTAACCATACCTTCAATCAACGCTTGATAATGGCCAGTACCCTCAGCGATACGAGCGCCTAAAGGATCCATCACACCAATGGTGGAAACGGTAGTACCTTCAAAAACCGTGTTAACCATACCCGAATTATATTGAGGCTCGGTAAACACACAAGTCACGCCTAAACGCTTAACGGTATCACGAATCTCTTTAATACGCGCCGGGCTTGGCGCTTGTGCATGACCTAATGAAATAGAGCCTGTGGCTGCAATACCAAATCGTTTTTCAAAATACTGATAAGCGTCATGAAACACGATAAATTTAGGCTGATTAAGAGCATCCACTTTAGCGCCTGTGGACTGAATCAACACGTTCAATGAAGCGATGGTTTTTTCTGCATTACGACTATAAATAGACGCATTATCAGGGTCATGTTTTGATAATGCACCACTAATGTGTTGTACCCAACGCTTAGCGTTTTCAGGATCTAACCACGCGTGCGGATCACTACCTTCGTGATCATGATGATCGTCGTGCTCACCTTCTTCGTGTTTACTATGATGACCTTCTTTATGCTCGTCGTGATGATCTTCTTTTTTATTATCATGATGCGCATCTTTATGATGCTCATCGTTGTGATGTTCACCTGATTCTTCATGCTTATCATCATGATGGCCTTCTTCATGATGCTCTTCACCGTGATCTTCTTCACCACCGTGATCTTCTTCACCATGGTCATGAGATTCAAACGTTGCGCCTTCGCGATAGCCATGAGTGATGGTATCTTCAAGGGCTAATATTTCTACTTTTTGTGCCGAACCCGCCACATTGTGTATCGCTTTTTCTAACCAAGGTGTGTAACTTTCGCCCATCCAAAAAACAAGATCTGCATTTGCCAATGCCTTCGCTTCGGAGGGACGCAATGTGTAGTGGTGAGGCGAAGCTTCTGCGGGGATAAGTAATGTAGGCTGGCCCACACCCTGCATGACTTGGCTAACTAATGAATGTAGAGGTGCAATATCGGTGGCAACCGTAGGTGCCGCAAAAGTGTTGCCTGACAACCCGAGTGCGCACGCAATAGAAATGAAAAACTGATAACGCATTAGGCGCTCCTGTAAAAGTGGTAGAATAGTTATAATTGTTAATGCTAAACAGATACGTAACGTATTTATGGAAGCCCCATTAAGCTTTTTCGTCATACCAGACTTAATCTGGTATCTCTATAACACAAGTGTTTACTCAATTCCGGTTGTCAGTGGAATGGCTGGTATAGCGGTTTATTAAGCAAAATATAATCTGGGGTATTAAATAGAAAACACAACAATAGTTATGTTATAACATAACTATTGTTTCGCAACAAACAAAACACGCCATTTAAATGATAACTATTCATATTATGGCAACCCATCAAAGATCAACATCAGGTATCACTATGTTAATTGAATGCGACAAGATGTCGGTTCATCTGGGCAAGCGAAAAGTATTAAGTAACATCAACTTATCCGTCAACCCCAAAGAGATCGTCACTATTCTTGGCCCTAATGGCTCAGGTAAAACGACGCTATTCAAAACCTTAATTGGCGCAATCACTCCAAGCACGGGCACAGTGAAGAAAAAGTCAGGTCTACGTATTGGGTATGTACCTCAGCGCCTGCACATTGATGAAACACTCCCCATGACCGTCAAGCGTTTTATGAATTTACCCAGCGGCCACTCACCAAGTACCGTGGCCGACGCACTGGCTCATGCTGGGGCATCCGGTTTGGATAAACAACAAATTATGGATTTGTCTGGTGGTCAGTTTCAGCGCGTACTATTAGCTCGGGCACTACTAGGCAACCCTGATTTATTATTACTGGATGAAGCGACACAAGGCTTGGATCACCGCGGTTCTGCTGACTTTTATCGACAGATAGCCAGCGTACGAAAAAATTTAGGCTGCGCCATTATTATGATTAGCCATGAGCTTCACGTAGTAATGCGACAAACAGATCGTGTCATTTGCTTGAATGGCCACATCTGCTGCCAAGGTAAACCAGAAACCGTTAGCGGCTCCCCTGAATACCATGCACTATTCGGCCTCGACAAAGACAGTGAAGCGGCACTTTATCTTCACCAAGGTCACCACTCTTATACACATATCCGGTAACACTCATGTTTGATGATTTTTTAGTACGAGCAATGCTCGCCAGCGTTGGTGTTGCGATAGCCGCTGCGCCTTTAGGTTGCTTTGTTATTTGGCGACGAATGGCTTACTTTGGTGACGCAACAGCTCATGCCGCTGTATTAGGTATCGCACTATCACTCGCATTATCAACGCCTATATTTGCCGGTGTGCTTATTGCCTGTTTATTAATGGCCATTATGGTGTCTAGCTTAAGCGGTCGAGGTTTTGCGATGGACACAATGCTAGGTGTTGCCTCCCATTCTTCATTGGCGATTGGTTTAGTGGCGGTGTCCTTTTTATCAGGGATACGCATCGATTTAATGTCGTACTTGTTCGGTGATATTTTGGCCGTTGGCTACACCGACCTTGTCGTGATATGGAGTGGAGCCTTGACGGTACTTGGCCTCATTGTATGGCGCTGGTCTGGTTTATTACTATCAACATTAAACTCGGACTTAGCGCTGGCCAGTGGCTTTAAGCCCAAACAAGAACAACTGATATTAACTATTGCGCTTGCTATTGTGGTTGCCGTTGCGATTAAGGTCGTTGGTGTTTTACTGATTGCCGCTATGTTGATAGTACCCGCGGCAACTGCCCGTGCGTTTAGCCCGACTCCCGAAGCGATGGCAATTATTGCTGCTTGCCTAGGCGCTTTTTGCGGCTTATCCGGTTTGCAAACCTCTTATTTATTAAACACACCCACAGGGCCAACCATCGTTTGCGTTAGCGCCTTCTTATTTATTATCACGCATGTAGGGTATCGATTATTACCTTCGCTACTCTCAAGCCGAGCGAGCAAAAGAGATGAGGCAGGCCATTAACTGCGTCTATCACTCGTAGACTAATTATACGTCTACCGTCAGCGCACCTATTTAGGGTACAGGCATACAATAAATAATGACAGAAATGAAAAAAATTGGGCAGGTCGCAAAAGAACTATCTCTCAACGTAGATACTCTGCGCTACTACGAAAAAATTCAGTTGTTAGGGGTTATTAAACGCACAGACACAGGAATCCGCCTTTATAGTAATAATGATGTCACACGAATTGTTTTTATTAAGGAAGCTCAAAAAGCCGGCTTCAGCTTAGAAGAGATAAGACAGCTATTATCCTTTAGAAATAACCCTAAAGTTAGCAAGCCTAGCGTAAGATCGCTCGTAGCTAAAAAATATCAAGTTATTGAGCAGCGTATTACAGAGCTTCAAGCCTTAAAAAAGGAGTTTTCCAGGCTAACCGCGCTATGCCTAGAGAGCGAAGGCGATTGCCCTATCCTTAAAAAATTTGAGTGCCCAACAGGCTCATCGACAAATAAAAAAGATTGACTCTAGAGCCAACTCTAGGTATTTAATGTGTACAAAATACTAAAAGCAAAATAAGTAAGTAGACACTGAACCTATTGCATGAAAAAACGACAGCTCACCACCATGTTGTTGATTTGGCTGTTTAGTCAACAACTACTCGCAGCCGTATGGTCAACTCCCCCTGCAAATATCGATTGCATCAATGACAGCCAAAACGATTGTTTTTCGGCTATTACTCATATGGGGCATATCATGCCTAGTAATAGCGACTCTTCATCATCAGGCATATCAATGATGTGTGATCATTGCAGTACCGTCTGCCAGACTTTGCTTATCTCTCATCACCTACTAGGACTTATACAAGAAACACATTCAACATCTAATACACCATTTATTGACACGCCTATTAATGCCCTCCCCAGTACGCTTTATCGCCCACCCATTTCTGCATAAGCTAGGACAAGTCCGCCTGCTGGTTGGCTAATTAGCCTCAGAAAGCGTTTTATATCCCCAATAACCTTATTAATGTAAAAGCTGAGCAACTGGCTTTAGGAGTCATCATGCGAGTATATGTACATCAAACATCTATACCCCTAGCAATATTGCCTAACAACACAAGTCAAATATGGATAATAAGCATAATGGTAGCGCTGTTATGCCTCTATGCATCAGCGGCCATGGCTGACACAACCACAGACCCGGCAACATCAAAATCAATGATGGTATATAAAAGCCCTAGCTGTGGTTGCTGCCTTGCGTGGATGGAACATGTAAACGAAGCAGGTTTTACTACAACGGTTCAACATCCCAAAGATCTCAATACTATCAAGCAAAGCTTAGGCATATCCCCCGCTTATCAAGCCTGCCATACCGCCACATGGAAAAATTATGTGTTTGAAGGTCATATTCCTGCCGATGTTATTCAACACTTTTTGACTAACAAACCCCGTAATGCGCTCGGATTGGCTGTTGCAGGCATGCCAATGGGCAGCCCTGGTATGGATACGAATAGACCCTATCGTGCTTATCAGGTTCTACAGCTAAACCAAGACGGGAGTAGCACACCATATGCCAACGTCTCGGCCAATAACACGACTTATTTGGAGAAAAAATAATGAAGACAAAACCCATACTCACATCTCCTCAGCTTTCACGTCGTCGCTTTGTTACGGGTATGGCAATGGGTACGGCTGCTTTGGGGCTTGGCTTGCATTCAAGCCTGTCACTGAGCAATGCGATAAGCAATAGCGGCGTGAAACGCTTGCCACCACAAGTGTTAAGAGGGAAGCAATTCGATCTCAATATTGCTTATCAAGCGGTCAATATGACAGGTAAGGAAAGAACGGCAACAACGGTGAATGGCTCCTTGCCTGCACCCACCCTGCGCTGGAAAGAAGGCGAGACCGTGACTTTGCGAGTGAAAAACCACCTCGCCCACGATAGCTCCATTCACTGGCACGGGATGATTCTACCGTCCAATATGGATGGTGTACCGGGCTTAAGTTTTGCAGGCATTAAACCCGGTGATACTTATGAGTACCAATTTGAAGTGAATCAAAGTGGTACCTATTGGTATCACAGCCATTCTGGTTTTCAGGAGCAAACAGGCGTTTATGGTGCAATAGTGATTGACCCTAAAGAGCCTGACCCTGTTGCTTACGATCGCGATCATGTCGTCGTATTATCAGATTGGAGCGACGAAACGCCTGAAAACATTTATGCCAAACTTAAAAAAATGAGCCACTACTATAACCGCAGAGAAAGAACAGTGGGCGACTTATGGCGAGACATTAAAGAAAAGGGCGTGAGCAATACGTGGAATGAACGCAGCATGTGGAATCAAATGCGCATGAGTGAAACCGACATCGCGGATGTCACTGGCGAGACTTACACCTTCTTAATGAATGGAATGACTCCAGAGGATGGTTGGAAAGCCTTATTTAAACGCGGCGAAAAGGTTCGCTTACGTTTTGTAAATGCTGCTGCCATGACTATATTTGATGTGCGTATTCCCGGCTTAAAAATGACAGTCGTAGCAAGCGACGGGCAAAACATAGAACCTGTGAGTATTGATGAGTTCCGTATTGGGGTCGCTGAAACCTACGATGTTATCGTCGAGCCTGATGGCGATAGTGCCTATACGATTTTTGCCCAAAGTATCGACCGTACGGGATTTACTCGTGGTGTTCTCACCTCTGATGCATCACTAGAAGCCGATATTCCTGCTATGGATTATGCGCCGACCTTGGATCATAGTGATATGGGCATGTCTATGGCAAGTATGGATCATGGCGCGCACGCTGGGCATGGCGGTATGGCTGCCACTAGCACTGCTGTGGTAATGGATCACAGCACGATGGATCATAGCAGCATGAATCACGAAGCTATGAATAACAACACCATGGATCACAGCCAAATGGATCACGGCACACTACATAATGGAACAATGCACAGCGGAACAGGTGAGATAGACCACAGTGCAATGGATCATAGTATGAACCATGGTGGTAGCCAACTAGGCAAAGCGGGTTATGGAACCAATAGCGAAATCGCTCATGCTAAAACAGAATTTGGCCCACACGTGGATATGCGGGCAGAAATTATGCAAAACGGTATCAATGATCCCGGCGTGGGTTTACGTGATCATCAACAACGTTATGGCCGTAAAGTATTAACTTACGCCGACATTAGAAACCTCACTCCCACCATTGATAACCGTGAACCAGAACGTGAAATTCAGCTGCATTTAACGGGTAATATGCGTCGCTATATGTGGTCAATGAATGGTATTAGGTTTGCTGATGCCGAGCCCTTGGCCCTCAAGTATGGTGAGCGTGTTCGCATTGTTTTAGTGAATGACACGATGATGACACACCCCATTCATTTACATGGCGTATGGAGTGAGCTTGAAACAGGTGAACCCAACTACATCCCACGCAAACACACCATCATGGTTCACCCTGGCTCTAGTGTGAGTTATTTAGTAACCGCCGATACCAAAGGTAAATGGGCGTATCACTGTCATTTGCTCTACCACATGCCCGGCATGATGCGGGAGGTATGGATAAGCTAATGAATATTTTAATCAAACAACAGACCAAAAAATCCATGGCGGTACATATGAAAACACTCACGCTATTCACTTCGTGGTTGTTAGCAGCCGCATTAATAACAATCGGGCAATCAGCATTGGCAGGCGCAAAAGATGATCCCTTATTGTTTATGCTCACTGTTGATCAACTCGAAACTCGTAGTGGTGACGAAGACCCAGATGTACTAGAAGCACAGGCGTGGATTGGCTATGACATCAATAAATTGTGGTTGAAAACCGAAATAGAGCGCGTTGACGGTACTAACGAAAGTGCTGAATTACAACTGCTATACGGTAGAGCGGTATCACCTTTTTGGGATTTTCAGATAGGCATTAAACGAGACTTCGATCCTCAACCAGAACGCAATTGGGCGGTTATTGGTTTTCAAGGCTTGTCGCCTTATTACGTTGAGATTGATACGGCGTTATTTATTGGGGAGTCCAGTAGAAGCGCTTTTCGTTTTGAAGCAGAATACGAGCAAATGTTAACGCAACGCTTAGTATTGATTCCCGAGTTGGAGTTAAATTTTTTTGGGCAGGATGATCCAGCTACGGAGATCGGCTCTGGTTTTGCCAATTCAGAATTTAGCTTGCGTTTAGCCTATGAAATTCGTCGTGAATTTGCACCCTACATCGGCGTCAACTGGGAAGCTAAACATGGCGAAACTAAACGTGTTGCGAAACAACATGGTAAAAATACCGAAGACACTCAATTTGTCATCGGTGTTAAAGCATGGTTTTAATATCAACAAATACACTTTTTGGAGAATACATTATGAAATTTTTATCTGCTCGTCGAATTATTATTACCACTGGTATCGCGCTTTTAAGCAGCAACTATGCCATTGCGCACTCACCAGAATTACATAGAAAAGAAAATGCCGAAAAGCCTAACTGTGAGGCCATGAAAAATATGGATCATGGAAAAATGGATATGAGTGACCCCGTAATACAAGCGATGATAAAACAATGCATGACGAAAAATCATAACGACGATACACATAAGGGGATGAATGGGCATCACGATAAAAAGGAAGAGAATCATGGTAATGAGAGCCATGACGATGATGTAAAAAAATCGCATCAATAGATGCGTTTGATCACACAATCAATTCGATAAAAATAATAGGCGGTAACATTTTCTGTTTTATTATTTTTACATCAATCATTCATTTATATTGATGGGATAAGAAAAACATAGCATGAGGTCTTTCGTCATGAGTATTTGACGATTACTGGCGGTACCTGCCATTATCATTGCATTATCTGACAACATACAACACAAAGGGGCTAATAATAATGCTTAATTATCTCAAACATACCCTAATCACGGTATTTATTGCAATTATTCTCGCCATCGCGTTTATTTATTCTGGTGTATATCCTATCGGTGCAGACAATAAACATCATGCGCTTACGTTCTGGATGCTAGAGACCTTACGCACAAAATCTATTGCTCGTGCTGCAAAAGATATTGATGTGCCACCACTCAAAGACGCTCAACTCTTGTTATCGGGTGGCGCCGATTATAATGATATGTGTGCAGGTTGCCATTTAACGCCAGGGCAAATAGAAAACGATATGACGTTAGGTCTATATCCTGCACCACCTAACCTAACATTAACAGCTGATAAGCACGACCATGATCACGGCGAAGGCTCCCACGATGATCCCAATGTTATCGCTCGACAACAATTTTGGGTTGTCAAACATGGCATTATGGCATCGGGAATGGCTGCGTTTGGCCCCACACATAGTGATGAACGCATCTGGGCAATGGTCGCTTTTTTGCAAAAACTACCCGAGTTAACCCCACAACAATATCAAATTATTACAGCGCGACAATAAGCATTAGCGCAAGGAAAACAGCATGTCAAAAAAAGCCACGCTCTATCGTATGGCCAGTCGTCAGCATATATGCCCTTTTGGTATAAAAGCTAAAGACCTTTTGCAGCGCAACGGTCTTGAAGTGAATGATTGTTTATTATCCTCACGCGAAGCCACTGATACCTTTAAAGCAAAACATGGCGTAAAAACAACGCCACAAATTTTTATTGATAACCAACGCATTGGTGGTTATGACGATTTACGCGTTTATCTTAAGTTGCCAGTAGTGAATAAAAATAAAGTTACATATCGACCCGTTATCGCTATTTTTTTAGTCAGTTTTTTAATGGCTATAGGTCTTCATTACAGCGTGCTAGGCTCGATTATTAGCTTAACAGCGATAAAATGGTTTGCAGCCATTGCGATGTGCGTACTGGCAATACAAAAATTACGCGACTTAGAGGCGTTTACTAATCAATTTATTACTTATGATTTGCTCGGCATGCGAGTGGTAAGATATGCGTATATTTATCCATTCGCAGAAGCCTTTGTTGGCTTAGGTATGCTGTCCTCCTTATCATCCTCAATCGTATCACCTGTGGCATTATTTATTGGGGGTATCGGGGCTATTTCTGTTATCAAAGCCGTGTACATAGATAAACGCGAATTAACATGTGCTTGTGTTGGCGGCAATAGTAATGTGCCACTAGGTTTTGTGTCTTTAACAGAGAATATTGCAATGCTTGCCATGGGCATTGGGTTACTTATTTAAAGCTAGGCGTTTTTACAACAATCTAGCCAGATAGAAAAATAGAATATTTATTAATGAACGGAGGAGGCTTTTATGCTCCAAAATTTTCAACCATACTCAAAGATCACCTATGTGCCATTATCGGCTTAGAGTTAATGTTGAGCGGCTTACTCGAAATGACTCCCGATGTTTTAGCTCATACTGTGATTGTGAGTGACAAAAGATACATTCAAGAAACTAAAGAAGTTCATGCAATTCCCTTTATTTACCTTGGCGCAGAGCACATGATGACATGGGTATGACCACTTACTTTTTTGTTGGGTGTCATTTTTTATATGGAAATGTGGGTATGCCCCCTCTACTATCTAATCGAACTAACACTAGTAGAACTAATAAAGGGAGCGAGGCAGGCCATTAACTGCGCCTCCCATTGCTCATCGATATGTGAGTGAATAATTTCTATTCGACTCTCTTCACAGTGGCTTAGCGTATTTTCGGTCAGGCTTTCCGCCGTCAGGTTGTAACTCAACATACCCTTATTAGTGATAAACACCGCTTTCATTCGCTCTGCATTAATGCTGTTTAAAAATATCGATAACTTTTCACCATCAAAACGCTGCTCAGGTGAAAAACGCCAGCCAATACTATAAAAACCCTCACCTTGATTGATCGCTTTCAGGTAGCCACATTCGGGGATAGGTTCATCAGATAATAACGGCTTACTCTCTGCAGCATGGTGATGATGATGGTGGTGATGTTCAGCCGTTGCTGTTGTTTTATTCGATAAGTTAAGGCTATGCAAATCACCGTGCTGAGAAAAAACGACCGTCGCCTTCTCTGAACCATACTGTTTTACATAAGTCGCTAACTGCGCCTTTTCATCACCTTGATATAAATCTTGCTTATTACCGACGACGACATCAGCAATGGCAATTTGCTCATTAAAGGTCTCATGTTCTGTATAACGACGATCGGATAATTTGCGCGCATCCACTAAAGTTACAATCGTGTGCAAGGCAAGTACTGACGCATAAGCGTCGGCACTGAGTGTTTGCAGCACTTCTTTTGGATGCCCCAATCCCGTCGGTTCAATCAGTAGGCGATCGGGCTTTGCATAGGTTAATAATTGATTGAGAGCCACTTGCATCGGCAAACCCGCAGCGCAACACATACAGCCACCCGGCACTTCTCGAATAAAAACGCCCTGCTCTTGCGTGTACTGGCCCTCTAATAAGCTGCCATCAATACCAATTTCACCAAACTCATTAACGAGTACCGCCCAGCGCTCGTTCTTCGGCTTATGCTTAAGTAGATGTAAAATCGCCGAACTTTTTCCGGCACCCAAAAAACCGGTAATGATATTCGTCGGGATCGCGGAAAATATATGTTTATCAGCATCCATTAGTGAGTGATAGCCTTCGTTGTATTGTAAATATGAAAATAAAAAATAAAGAGCAGAGAAAAGTACCGTAAAAGTGCGAACAATAATAAAGCACTAACTCGAATGAGATTACTTCATTTTTGCTGATCGTTGCTTGGGGACTTCTCTTTTCAACCAACGCACTAGGTCTGTCCACATACGGCTGATTTCATATTGCGATGGCATAGTACCGGCAGACGCAAGCTCTATCGTCACCACAGGGATACCCAAATCTACACCTGCATAATTACCCAAAGAACCGGGGTAAGTACCCAACCGCCATAATTTTAATGCACCTAATTGTTTAGGCGCGGTTTGCGGGCCGTCGTAGTCTACTAAGCCATAAGGCGCATGAACAGCAATAATGACATCGGGCTGAAACGCTTGGATAGCATCAACCAACCACTGTGTTTCTGGCTCACTATTCGCATAAGGACCCGGATAACGGCGAGGATTTTTATCCGTGCGCTTATCCCAATAACGCAACGCTAAATCATTCCAATCTTTTGATGGCAGGTTGCGATTAAGATCCACCCCATTACCATTTTGTCGTTGCGCACGCCCTACCCTCAAAAGACCGTCAGGGTTTAACAGCGGCGTCACCTTCCAATGAAATAAGCCAGAGTGATGTTCATTTAAAATATCCATCCATTTAAACACAATAGATACCGTAGAATACTCATCCCCATGAACACCACCCACTAACAGTACTCGCCCCAAAGGATATCGAGCAACTAAAGGCGGATATATTTTATGGGTGATCAATCGCTGCTGATGAGAACGCTGCCCGTTACTCCTCAATTGTTGCTGCAAACAATCTCTCACCGACACACTACCCAACTGATTACCGATTTCATAGCAGAGGTCATCGACAGAAGGTAACTTAGCATCGGCATAAAGCGGAACAGATATTAACGCAATAGAGACAATAAAAACCAAAGGAGTCAACAAGGAATTATAAATAAATGCATACATAAAATAGCTCTTAACAAGTCATGCCGAAAAATACGAAATTTAGTAGGCGCTTGTATTATAGGGGTAGCGGATCAAGTCCCATAACTGTCCGGAATAATATCCCAGCCGTCATACCTGCGAAAGCAGGTATCTCTAATTGCAATTGACTGATGGTGCTACATGATATAAAAACCACTATTTTATGGGTATTTCTCAGTTCTTGACTCAGTCACGCGACTATTCAGCGGGATTTTAGATACCTGCTTTCGCAGGTATGACGATCGTTTAAACATTACGTTTCTATTCAGTAATAATCTGCGTTTTATTGACTAGTTCAGCATTAGCTTTTCATTTTATTCTGGACGATTAAAGTCCAATCGCTGTGCTGGCGTGGCGGCGTTATCCATAAGCTGCTGACCATCAAATACTTGTTGCCCATTCACCCATGTACTATCGATACGCGATGAAAAAGTATGATTATGAAATGGCGTCCAACCGCAATGGTAACGAGTATTATCATGGCTAACAGCGGTCGTTTGGTTTAAATCAACCAGCACTAAATCGGCATAATACCCTTCACGAATATAACCTCGCTCATTAACGGCATAACGAATCGCGGGGTTATGTGCCGTTTTCTCAACGACTTGCTCTAGACTCAGGCGCTTATATTTAACGTGATCTAACAAACTCAATAATGCATGTTCAACCAGCGGTAAACCCGCAGGTGCTTGGTTATAGTCGACTTGCTTTTCATTTAAGGTATGAGGTGCATGATCCGTTGCGATAATATCAATTGTCTGATTATGCAGCGCCTGTATGAGTGCATCACGGTCACTGGATGATTTTATCGACGGGTTACACTTAATAAAATTGCCTAAGCGCGCATAATCTTCATTACAAAACCAAAGATGATGCACACAAGCCTCTGCCGTAATATGTTTATTTTCAATCGGGCCAGCTTCAAACAAGCTCAATTCTTTCTCTGTAGTGATATGCAAAACATGAAGTTGACTGCGATATTTTTTTGCTAAACCCACTGCATAAGATGAAGAGGCAAAGCACGCTTCAGTATCACGTATCACTGGATGATCGGCTATCGTCGGCGGTCTTAATGCACGTATCTTTTCGAGATTGCTGGCGATAACGGGGCCGCTTTCGCAATGGGTCACAATCAGCGCAGGACTTTCACGAAAAATCGCATCGAGCGCTTGAGGATGCTCAACCAACAAGTCGCCCGTAGACGCTCCCATAAACACCTTAACACCGCAATGTTTTTTAGGGTCTAAGCGTTGTATCTGTTCAAGGTTATCTTCCGTTGCGCCCAAGTAAAACCCATAATTGGCGATTGACGATTGTTCTGCAATGGCATACTTTTTTTCTAAAGCTTCAATCGATGTAGTCGCTGGGTTTACATTCGGCATTTCCATATAACTGGTTATACCACCGGCCACCGCCGCGCGAGATTCACTCGCGATCGTCCCTTTATGGGTTAAGCCCGGCTCACGAAAATGAACTTGATCGTCGATCATACCGGGTAATAAATACTTTCCTTGAGCATCAATAACCGTCTCTTCCGGTAGTGCCGTGATATCCTTACCAATTTTATCGATGCGCTGATTTTTAATTCTAATATCTGCCTCGACAATACGCCCTTCGTTCACCATTTGCGCATGTTTAATTAATGTGTACGATTGGGGCATAGAACAAACCTATATTGGTGATTGAGACCTTAATGATAATTCACTATCATTAAGGTCTCAAGCATTATTACAGCGAGAAGCAACAACCAATGCACCAACAACGTCACACCAAGCAACGAGAAGTCATTGAAGCGATGCTCAAACAGGCCGAACGCCCTCTCTTACCCAAAGAGCTGTTAGCCCACGCCCAACAGTCATTACCCAAGCTAGGTATTGCGACAGTTTTTCGTACATTGAAAAAAATGGTGGATGAAGGCGTTGCAAACACCGTGTGTTTGCCCGGCGACAGCACTCGCTACGAGCGCGCTGACCTTGATCATCACCACCATTTTAAATGCCAAACCTGCGAATCTGTTTTTGAGATCAACGGCTGTCCCGGGCATTTAGAGCAGCTACTCCCCAAAGGTTTTCATATGACCAACCATGAAATCACTTTATTTGGCTACTGCGCTGGTTGCGCTGGTTGCGCTGCCGATCACGTATAATTACTCACTTTTACCGCCGAGATTCGATAACGCATCATGCCTTCAAAGAAGCACACTCTTTTTATTCCCTATAAACACATCGCCACTATTATTGCGCTCTTAATTATTCTCATAGCCTTCGGACTATACACACCAGAAGATGAAGACATAACGCAAACCCGCCAAACGATTGAATTAACGCTCCCTTTACATAGCAGTAAAATCAATGGCAGTAAAATCAGTGGCAATAAAACCAGCGACGATAAAATTGCTAATACACAAACAGAAACCTCTACAGACAACACGCTAACCAACAGCACTCGTACAGAACCCGTTGAGCCAACAGCTAACACCCCTACCGTAACGCCAGATATAGTATCAGCACCAGAACCAGAACCAGAACCAGAACCAGAACCAGAACCAGAAAAACAAGAGGATAAAGTCGTTATCCGCTCAGGTGATATTCTCAGCGTTATCTTCGATCAATACGATTTAGGGCAAACGACTCTACGACATATTTTAAGCGCCGATGAATCTTTACTGGCACTCGAAACACTTCGCCCCGGGCAAGCGCTCTATTTTCGTTACGACAAAGAAACACAAACACTCAAAGAAATGGAACTGTATAAACACGCGGGCCATCGTATTATTTATCGACGCATTGCAGATAATGCTTTTGAATACGAGACCATTCGTCGAGAGGGAATATGGGAAAGTAAACGCGTAGGTGGAGAAGTGGAAAATACTTTTTATTTATCCGCGCAGCGCGCAGGCATGACCGAAATAGAAGCCGCTACAGTAACGCGAATTTTTCGAGAGCAACTCAACTTTTCCCGCTCGATGCGCAAAGGAGACAAGTTTCAAATTATACGTGGCATACAAACCATTGACGGCAAACCTACCGGCCAAACACGTATTGAAAGTGCGCGAATACAACGACGCGCTTATGAACACACCGCTTTTTTATTCGATGATGGCCGCTATTACGATAAAAAAGGCAAAAGCCTAGCACGCGCCTTTACCCGCACCCCACTCGCCAAACGCTACCGAATTAGTTCGCGCTTTAATCCAAGAAGAGTTCACCCAGTAACCGGACGCGTATCGCCCCATAATGGTACCGACTTTGCCACACCCACTGGCACCAAAGTGCTCTCGACCGGTGACGGCGTAGTGACCCGCGTTGGCAACCACCCTTTTGCTGGCCGCTATATCGATATAAAACATGGCGGACAATACAAAACGCGCTATCTACATTTGCATAAAGTACTCGTGCGCCGAGGAGAGTCTATTACCCGCGGCCAAACCATCGCCCTATCCGGCAACACCGGCCGCTCCACCGGCCCCCATCTTCATTTTGAACTCCATATCCACGGCCGCCCCGTCGACCCCATGAAAGCAAAAATTCCACTCGCACAATCCGTCGCCAAAAAACATAAAAGCGCGTTTGATAAAAAGGTGAAGGAGCAGACAAAGCTACTAGATCAGCAAGAAGAAATAGCCCTTAGTAATAATGGATAAGCTAACCACGTTGGGTTTCTCAAATACTCTACACTCGCATCACTAAAGCGCTTATCCGTTAATCGATCACATTCCTGCTGAGTCACACTCTCATTTAACATAAAAATCATCGTATTATTTGCTAAGCAAGACGCCAACAGAAATGAAAACGTTAACATTAAAATGATATGGCATAATCCAATACTATCTGTTCCTACAGCCTGTTATCTTCTGTTATAGTCAATGCTTACCTAGTAATGGCACGCCAACACCCCTATTTGAAAATAAATAAAAAGAAAGAGTTGGCGCGAAATAAAACATTTCAACGTGTGTTTTTTTGTTTAAAAAAAGTAAAAACAGCTACCACTCAATACAAAGTCAGCAACTCGTACTTTTCAAAAAAAGAATATAACTCTCATTTATCGCAAGAATCTGTTTTACTGTGCTTTTTTATTGCTAGTGTTATATGAGAGAGCTTGTGATGACTGCTTTCTACCCCAAGTGGACATTGGCCGTTTAAAATATTTATACGGCATATGTTTAAGTTGGTTTATTATGAATTTAATTTAATTAACTGTTATGCTGCTAAAAATGGATCTGGTATGTCGCTAAAGAAGAATCGAAGGATAGGCTCAAAATTTGTAAAAAAAGGGCTTCTTAAGTCAAATTATTTTCCGCAACAAAAAAACAGAAATGAAGAATTGCCATCAATTTTTAATTCAGAACTTTTTAGTACTGATGTTGCAGATGAATTAGTCTCAATACCACTACGTAAAGGTGGGTATGATGATTTATCATTTAACGTAACTCGATTTAATAATGTTCACCGTAAGATATCCATACCACATCCCTTACCCTACGCACATCTAGTTAATACAATAACAGAAAACTGGAACTCCATAAGTCATATCGAAGAAAACGAAAACAGCATAATTCGACCTTTAAAGCATAAAGATGGTCGGATTATTATAATGACGTATGAACAATCTAAACGCAAAACGAAGAGATATAACGATGCCTGTAAAGGAAAAAAATTTATTGTGCATTCCGATATTTCAAACTTTTATCCAAGTATTTATACCCATTCAATACCATGGGCACTTTTAGGTGTGCAAGCAGCAAAACTAAACCAAAAGGACGGTTTTGAGAATGACTTAGATAAGCAGCAAAGGATGATGAAGCGGGATGAAAGTACTGGAATAGCTATAGGGCCTGGCACATCAAATATAGTTAGTGAAATTATATTGTATGAGGTGGATAAACTCTTAAAAGATAAAGGTTACGAATTTTATAGGTTTATCGATGATTACACCGCTTTCTGTTCGACATACGAAGAGTCAGAGTCCTTCATTAGAGATCTTTCAGCGTTTTTGTCTACATATGGTTTGCTTTTAAATATAAAGAAGACCGAAATCAAAAAACTTCCGAAGCCCACAGCAGCTGATTGGGTTTCTGATCTAGGTTCGAGAATAAGTCAGTGCACTAAAGTAAATGAGTTCTATTGTATAAAAATGCTCGACTACGCCATAGGTCTTCAGGAAAAGAACGCTGGTGGTAGCATCCTTAAATTCACATTGAAATCGTTAATTAACAAAGCTACGCCAACAGCCAAGATTGCTTTGCTCGATTACAGTGTTAACTTAATAATGCATTACCCGATACTATTGCCATTGATTGGCGACCTTCTTTCGGTTGTTACAAGAGAATCAAACGATAGCTACTATAAGTCACTTGTCTTTACTTTAAATGAATGCATCATTAATAAAAATTCAGATGGTATGGTTTGGTGTCTTTTCTATATTGCTAAATATTACTCGGTAATATTAAGCGATGAAATCGCTGAAAAAATTATAAATACGGGTGACGTGATTGCGATTACGACATTGTATTTATTTAAAAAACACCAACAAAAGGTTGTTGCATATTGTCAAAGCATTCTCCAAATGAGTCTTTTTGATATAGACCAGCACTGGTTACTCTTGTACCAAGTGTTTCTTGATAAAAACATAGAAAACCCATACAAAAATTTAGATAAGTATTTACCCTTGGTTAAAGGAAATACAGAAGAAGATAGGGTAGTTAAAGCTAGAAACCTTTGCAACCACGATAAAAAGTCATTTGTTATTCTAAAAAATAAAGGGGTTAGCTTTGTATCTTTGAGAAAATTAGTTCCAGAGGAGTGTGAAAGCATAATTTAATTAAAAAGACAATAAATAAACTGTCAACGAAAATTGTTAAAGAGATCGAGACATAAGAACACTCTTTAACGTCCGCTTCTGGCAGAAAGCAAGCGTTCATTATAACTACACTAGAACATAATAAGTACCACGCCCAACACCTTTAACGTCGATCAAGTTCAACTGCACTAACCTTTCAAAATCCAGTTTACGTGATGCGAGACTACGAGGTGAAATATCACCATATTCACGCTGTGTGATGCTGCCTTTATCGTGAATATAATCCAATATTAGTTGATGATGTAGCTCTAATCTTGGCCTGACTGCTAGCTGTGCTGGTAACAGCTTTACGATACGCCGCAACTCATCAAGTATTCCTTCTGCAAAATATTCGAGCCATGCAGAAAAATCGATTGTTTCTTGCAAATCATAATAGTCACCCTCAAGGCCAACTGCTTTGAAATAACGCGTAATATTATGATTGTAATAATTTTCAAAGCTGAATATTTCGAATAAATCCAAACCTGATTGACCTAATATAGCGGTGGTGAGTAAACGAGTGGTACGGCCGTTGCCATCAATAAAGGGATGAATAATGACATGCTGCCGGTGAAAAATACCCGCCAGAATAACGGGATCTATTTTACCAACATTATTATTCACAAAATCCGTGAGTGCTTGAGTCAATGGCCGTACATCTTTTGCATCAGGAGGAATAAATACGACTTCATCAACTCTGCGCGGGTTACGGATAATCACAGGGTCTTGGCGCAACGCCCCACAATGGGTCGGGTTCTCCATTAAGCCATCCACAACCTGTGATTGGACACGTTCTATCGTTTTAATGCTTAAGGTAAATTGCCCTTGAGTGACTGATTGATACAGTTTTTGCAGAGCATTATTGTAATTGAGCACTTCGCGCTCTGTATCTCGGATGCTTTCTTTACGCGTTTTTAACAGGCGCTTTACATCAGTCAGTGGCAGCGGGTTGCCCTCTATACTGGTTGAAGCATAGGAAGATAGCTCCCGAGCACTCAATTCCAACTTGGCTAAGGCAGCATGTGTAAGACGCTGTGATTTTATTTCACCAATAGACTCCCCTATCTCACGAATGGTGGATAAAAGCTTATTGCTAATGATATATCGGGGATTCCAAGTCATAGCCATAAAATAGCCGATAACTGGCCGTAAAACAAGTTTTTGTAGCCTAAAATGAGCCGTAAATTGGCCTATATTGACACTCTATTTATACTTTACCTTGCTACTGCTTTTGCTCAGACATACAAAACGGTTCGGCATCTAGGGATTTAAGTTGATGATGCCGTGGAAACGGCTGAACAAACAGACGGTTAAATTGCTAAACTAAGCCAAAGGTGACCCACAAACAAAAAAAGCCTAACGACGACCGCTAGGCTTTTATTTTTATCTCTATAAATAATAGAGTTATATGGTCGGAGTGGCCGGATTTGAACCGACGACCACCACACCCCCAGTGTGGTGCGCTACCAGGCTGCGCTACACTCCGATGACGTTGGCTGCTATATAGGATTAGCACTTTGGGTTGTGCCAGCGGCCGAAACGAGTGCGAATAATACGCGAGATGCTCGCGAATTCAAGCGATAAATTGGGATAGTTTAGGGTTTATTAAGAAGGTTTAATACGCCTTCTAAGTCGACGATCATTTTGTCGATAAGCTGTGCGAAGGAGGCATTATCTTGCTGGTTTTCAGATGTTGTAGCAGGCTCGTCGGATGCCGCTTCTAGCTTTTGACGTGCACCACCAATGGTAAAACCTTGATCATATAATAGCGCTCTGATTTCACGAATCATCATGACATCTTGGCGTTGATAATAACGACGGTTACCACGACGTTTTACGGGCGCCAATTGGGGAAACTCTTGCTCCCAGTAGCGAAGTACGTGTGGCTTGACTGAACATAGCTCGCTCACTTCACCAATGGCAAAATAGCGCTTACCGGGAATGGCCGGTAGTTCGTCGTTATTTGTGGGTTCCAGCATGCGCTTCTACTCGTGCTTTTAATTTTTGCCCAGGCCGAAAAGTCACCACTCGACGGGCTGATATAGGGATTTCTTCGCCGGTTTTAGGGTTTCTGCCTGGACGCTGTTTTTTATCGCGTAGGTCAAAGTTCCCGAAACCCGACAGTTTCACTTGTTCGTTTGACTCTAAGGCATTACGAATCTCTTCAAAGAAAAGTTCGACCAGCTCTTTTGCTTCTCGCTTGTTAAAGCCTAACTCTTCATAAAGCCTTTCGGCCAACTCTGCTTTTGTCAGAGCGCCATTGGGTAGGTCATCTAACATAATGTCCTCGGTATCTCGGCTAGCGTTATTCATTGTTATTGCGCTATAACAGAGGCGGTTAGCCACTGCTGTTGGGTGAAGCCAACGATACAACAGACTGTTAGGGTGATATGTAGGAAATGTCCTAAATAGCGGTTAGGCGACTTCTGAAAATTCATACTTACGCAGGTAATGCTCGCTAACATGAAGTTATTTCATGCTAGCGAAAGCGTGCAAATGAATTAACGAAGCTCGGCGTTAACACGCACGTTGAGTGCTTCAACCACCCGATCAACAGACTCATTAATTTCACAGTCCGTAAGAGTGCGTGAAAGATGCTGAAAGGTCAACCCCAAAGCGACACTTTTTCTATGGGAATCAATACCTTTGCCAATATATACGTCAAATACCTTTAAGTTTTTCAAGGTATCCTCACTTAGCTCTAGCACGATATGTTGAATCTCTGAAACAGGAATATCCTGATCAACAATTACCGCTAGGTCGCGACGCACTTCGGGAAAGCGAGACAATGGGGAAAATTCAGGCAAGGCTGATGTGGTCAATGCTTGCTGCTCGATCTCAAACAAATAGACTGGCTGTGAAAGGTCTAGCTGTTTTTGTAGTTGCGGGTGTAAAGCGCCAACGATACCCACTTCACGGCCCTTGTGAGCAACCGAAGCTGTTTGGCCCGGATGTAACGCGGGATGTGTTGATGCTGTTACAGTAAAAGCATCAGCCTGCCCTGACATCGCTAGCAGGGATTCGATATCCCCTTTACTATCATAAAAATCAACATTATCTGCCGATGCTGACCAAGACTCCGCTTCTCGGCGACCGTAAATTAAACCGGCCACGACTGGCTGCTGTTGTAAGCCGGCAACATTGCCCTCTTCATGGCTCGGTATAAAACGTAAACCGGTTTCAAATAAGCGCACACGGCTTTGCTGGCGATTGAGGTTATGTTTAAGCGCTTGCACTAAACCCGGCCACAACGACGTGCGCATGACCGCCATATCGGCACTAATAGGGTTTTGCAATGCCGCTGGCGATAGCTCTGGGCTAAACCATTGCTGCCATTCGGGATCAACAAAGCTGTAACATACGGCTTCTTGATAATCACGCGCTAACAATTGCTGCTGGATAGCACGAAGCGGCTGTACGGTTTCTGTCTTTTCAGGCAGGTTAATTTCCATTAGCAGGCTTGTTGTCGGCAATCGGTTATAACCGTACACGCGTGCTAATTCTTCTAATAAATCTTCTTCGATGGAAATATCAAAGCGATAGCTAGGAATAGCCAAAGACCACCCATCCTCATGGCTATCGATAAGCTCCAAGCCTAAACGCTGTAAGATATCTACGACATCTTCATCGGCCATATCAAAGCCTAAGCCTGACTTAATGCGCGCTCGGCGTAACATTACAGTTTTAGAAGACAGCAAAGGATGCTCAACTTCGGTTACAGAAACTGGCCCAACATCACCACCGGCAACATCCACAATAAGCTGTGTAGCACGCTCAATGGCTTGCTCTTGCAACTGGAAATCTACCCCACGCTCAAAACGGTGTGATGAGTCAGTATGTAAGCCGTAGGCACGGGCGCGGCCTGCTATCGCTACGGGCGCAAAAAAAGCACTTTCGAGTAGGATATTTTGTGTAGAAGCGCTAACGGCGGAGTCATTTCCTCCCATGACACCGGCAATCGCCAATGCTGAATTATCATCAGCAATGACTAAGGTATCATCATCTAGTGTCGCTTCTTGGCCATTCAATAAAGCCAGCGTTTCGCCCTTATTGGCTTTTCTGACGATAATACTGCCTGACAATTTATCTGCATCGAAAGCATGCATCGGCTGACCTAACTCTAACAGCACATAGTTGGTGACATCGACGACAATATCTTTGCTGTTAAGCCCAGCACGGCGCAAACGTTCTTGCATCCATAGTGGTGTCGGTTTTGTTAGATCAATACCCTTTATAATACGCCCAACATAACGCGGACACATATCGGTTGCTTGTAAACTCACTGGGAAAACATCGTCAATTGTTGCTGCTACAGGCTGAATAACCGGCTCTGTAACCTCAAGACGATTAAGCACGCCGACATCGCGCGCTATTCCTTTAAGTGATAGACAGTCACTACGATTAGGCGTGAGATCAATATCGATCACGCTATCGTTAAGCTGTAAGTAATCATTCAAATCTTGGCCTGCGGGCGCATCTTCGGGTAACTCCCAAAGGCCAGCATCATCTTCGCCTAATTGCAGTTCTGTTTGACCACACAACATACCGAAGGATTCTACGCCCCGCAGTTTAGCTTTTTTGATTTTGAAATTTTCTGGTAATACGGCGCCCACGGTTGCAAAAGGCACTTTTAAGCCGACATTGGCATTCGGTGCTCCACAGACAACTTGGGTAAGCTCACCGCTACCGGTTGATACTTGGCATACACGTAATTTATCGGCATCTGGGTGCTGTTCTGCAACCATAATTTCCGCAACAACGACACCACTTAGCTGCCCCGAAAGGTTTTCAATGGCATCAACCTCAAGGCCTGCCATCGTAATTTGATCTGCGATTTCTTGCGTCGTTAGTGCTGGGCTAACCCATTCACGCAACCATGATTCACTTATTTTCATGTGTCTTCTAGCCTCAAGCTATAAGTCTCAAGCTGCCAATATGAACCACCATTTTTGGTGATGGGTGGGTACTGACGGCTCGCACTTTATTAAAATAATTATTTACACTGCTTACGGCTATTCGCTTGCCGCTTGTTTCGTTAAAACTGTTGTAAAAACTTTAAATCGTTTTCAAAAAATAGGCGGAGATCATTGACGCCATAACGTAGCATCGCTAAGCGCTCGACGCCCATACCAAAGGCAAAGCCGCTGTATTTTTCGGTATCAATGCCACTGGACTTAAACACATTGGGATGTACCATACCGCAGCCCATCACCTCCAACCAACCGGTATGACTACATACTCGACAGCCATCACCATTACAGTTGGTGCACTGGATATCAACTTCAGCAGAAGGCTCGGTGAATGGAAAGTAAGAAGGCCGAAAACGGACAGGAATATCGGCTTCAAAAAAACGTTTTAAAAATTGGTCAACTGTACCTTTAAGGTCAGCAAAACTAATTTGTGTATCAACCAGTAAGCCTTCTACTTGGTGAAACATCGGAGTATGCGTTAGGTCTGAGTCACAACGGTAAACGCGCCCCGGACAGATCACACGGATAGGCGGTCCCCCCGCCTTCATTGCATTCTCCATCGTACGTACTTGCACCGGTGACGTATGGGTACGTAGTACATACTCTGCATATTGTGCTTCGCTGTCGCCATCAGCAAAGGCTAAGCTGCTCTTATCGACATAAAAAGTATCGTGCATCGCTCTTGCAGGGTGATGCGCGGGAATATTTAAGGCTTCAAAATTATGGTAATCGTCTTCAACTTCTGGTCCCTGCTCAACGGTATAACCCACTGCGGTAAAAATTTCTTCGATACGCTGCAGGGTTTTTGTGACAGGATGTAAATGTCCACGGGTATTTGAGCGGCCCGGTAAGCTGACGTCAATAGTTTCGGAGGCCAGCTTTTCGTTAATCGCTGCCTGCTCTAGCCTGTCTTTTTTGGATTGAATCGCTTGCTGAACGTTCTGTTTGGCTTCGTTAATTTTGGCGCCTGCTGCTGGGCGCTCTTCATTAGAAAGTTTACCTAACGTTTTAAGTAGAGCGGTAAGTTGGCCTTTTTTACCTAAGTAGTCGACCCGTATTTGATCGAGAGCAGAGAGCTCATCGGTTTGCTCAACAAGGTTTAGCGCTTCGTCGGTTAACGCTTGTAAATTTTCCATTAACTGTCACCTGAGTAAATAACGACATATCGAAGTTTTTTAAAAAAACATCATATTTTATTGATTTTCTATACACAAAAAAGGGAAAGGCTCTTCAGCCCTTCCCCCTTTACATTGTTGAGTCACTCAACAACATTAACGCTGACTCTAACGAGCCGTATTACGCTAACGCTGCTTTTGCTTTCTCAACAATTGCTGCAAATGCCGCTTTATCGTGTACGGCAAGGTCTGCTAGTACGCGACGATCAAGAGCGATGTCTGCTTTTTTAAGTCCAGCAATCAACTGGCTGTATGTCATGCCCAATGCACGTGATTGTGCGTTAATACGGGTAATCCACAAAGCACGGAAGTTACGTTTCTTAACACGACGGTCACGATAAGCGTATTGACCCGCTTTAATGACTGCTTGTTTAGCAACACGGAAGATACGCGAACGCGCTCCGTAGTAACCTTTTGCTTGCTTTAATATTTTCTTGTGACTTTTGCGTGCCACAACGCCACGTTTTACGCGCGCCATAATAGTATCCTCAGAATAATCTTAATTAGGTAAACGCGATATTAATTAGCGCGTAACATACGATCGATTGACGGCTTATCAACCGCAGCAACGAGGCTAGTGCCACGTAACTGACGCTTGCGCTTAGTCGTCATTTTGGTGAGGATGTGACTCTTATGAGCACTTTTACGTTTGTAGCCTGAAGCCGTCTTTTTAAAACGCTTCGCAGCTCCACTATGTACTTTAGCTTTTGCCATGAGAATAAACTCCGCATTTGATACCAGTTAAACTGGCTGGGTTAATGTAATAAAGCAAGTAGGCAGCTAAAAGCCCAAGGATAACTCAAAAAATAATGATTAAGTTGTGATAACTAGGAAGCACCGCGCGCAGAAGCGGAATGTACAATAGTACATGAGCATTTGAGCACGGAGCTGACGACGTTAGCGCAGCTTAGGCATATTTTTTGTTTATCCGACTTACTTTTTCTTTTTCGGGGCCATCACCATAATAAGCTGTCTACCCTCCATTTTCGGGTATTGCTCTACGGTGGCGAGCTCTTCCAAGTCTGTTTCGATGCGTTTTAGCATCTCCATCCCTAGTTCTTGGTGAGCCATTTCTCGACCGCGGTATCGTAGCGATACTTTGGCCTTATCCCCATTTTCTAGGAAACGTGTAAGGTTGCGTAGTTTTACCTTATAGTCTCCCTCGTCCGTCCCTGGGCGAAACTTCATTTCTTTTACTTGTTGCTGCTTTTGCTTTTTCTTAGCGGCCGCTTTGGTCTTCTTCAGTTCAAACAGGTGCTTACCATAATCCATGACTTTACAAACAACCGGTGAAGCATCGGGCACTATCTCAACGAGATCCAATGTGGCTGCTTGCGCTACTTTTAACGCTTCATCTAAAGCAACGACACCTACCTGCTCGCCGTCTGCTCCAATCAATCGCACTTCTGTGGCTTCGATTTGTTCGTTAATACGGGCTTTTTTTGAACGCCCTTTTGCATTGTCTGGTCTATTAATGGTGTTACCCTCGTTGTTTGACCCTAAATGGCCCTAAATCTTTTGTCTTTGAAAAAAGCAAAAGCATGTTATTAAACATCACAGACGTTCTTTGAGCGCTCAACGCCTGTAAAAAGCAAAAAACACCGCCTATTCACTAGGCAGCGTTCTTAGTTTATAAAAAAGCAGTGCATTCTATTGGAATTAGCGACTAACTACCAGTAATACCTTTACTTTCTACATCAGCCTTTATATGTGCGATAAAAGCGTCAACACTCATTGTGCCGAGATCATCTCCTTGACGCGTTCTAACAGCAACGCTACCGCTTTCTACTTCTTTATCGCCGATAACGATAAGATACGGCACTTTCTGTAAAGTGTGCTCGCGAATTTTAAAGCCGATCTTCTCATTTCTCAAGTCAGAGATCGCTCGAAAGCCCTGTTCGACTAGATTCTTCTCGATCTGTTTCGCATATTCAGCTTGATTATCAGTAATATTGAGAACCGCTACTTGCTCCGGCGCCAACCACGTTGGGAAAGCCCCTTCATAGTGCTCAATAAGAATACCAATAAACCGCTCAAAAGAACCCAATATCGCTCTGTGTAGCATGACTGGCACTTGGCGAGAGCCATCTTCAGCAACATACTGTGCATCCAATCGACCTGGCATCGAGAAATCCACCTGTATCGTACCGCACTGCCATACACGATTAAGGCAATCTTTTAGTGAAAATTCGATTTTAGGGCCGTAGAACGCGCCTTCTCCTGGCAATGTTTCCCAATCGAGGCCCTTTGCATCTAAGGCATCGGCAAGCGCTTTTTCGGCCTTATCCCATACCGCATCTGAGCCAACACGCTGTTCTGGGCGTGTTGATAAGCGAACGATAACGTTATCAAAGCCAAAATCTTTGTAAATCTTAAACAGCAAGTCGGTACAAACAGATACTTCCTTCTGGATATCTTCTTCCACACAAAAGATATGGGCATCATCTTGCGTGAACGAACGAACGCGCATTAACCCCTGAAGAGTGCCTGACGCTTCGTTGCGGTGACAAACACCAAATTCAGCCAATCTTAACGGCAAATCACGGTAACTTTTTAGACCTTGATTATAGATTTGAATATGCCCCGGACAGTTCATCGGTTTTACGGCAAAGTCGCGACTTTCAGACTCTACCGTGAACATATTGTCACGAAATTTATCCCAATGGCCTGATTTTTCCCACAGGCTGCGTTCTAGAATCTGAGGCGCTTTGACTTCTTTATAGCTATTTTTGCGGTTGGCCTCACGCATATAACCTTCTACGGCCGAGTAAATCGCCATGCCTTTAGCGTGCCAAAACACCATGCCTGGCGCTTCGTCTTGCAAATGAAACAGGTCGAACTTTTTACCCAGCTTGCGGTGATCACGTTTTACCGCCTCTTCCAAAAAGTTGAGGTGCGCTTTTAGCTGCTTTTTGTCAGGCCATGCGGTGCCATAAATACGCTGCAGCATTTTGTTATCAGAGTCACCGCGCCAATAAGCACCGGAAATGCGCATTAGCTTAAAGTGCTCACAGAACTTCATGCTAGGCACATGCGGGCCTCGACACATATCGACATATTCTTCGTGATGATACAAGGCGGGTGTCGCATCTTTAGGAATATCGCGTTCCAATATTTCTAATTTATAACTCTCACCACGCGATTTGAACGTATCGTACGCATCTTGCCAAGACCCTACCTTTTTAACGACGTCGTACTGAGTTTTAATCAGCTCGCGCATCCGCTTTTCGATCTTGCTCATATCCTCATCAGTCAGCATATGATCAAGGTCAATATCATAGTAAAAGCCGTTTTCAATCGTCGGCCCGATCGCCATTTTTGCATCTGGCCATAACTGCTTCACCGCATGACCGATTAAGTGCGCACAAGAGTGGCGAAGAATCTCTAAGCCATCTTCGTCTTTCGCAGTAAAGATTGTAAGCTCAGCATCGTCTGCAATAGGATCATGAGCATCAACTCGCTGACCGTTGACACGACCTGCAATCGTAGCCTTAGCGAGACCAGGGCCAATATCGGCAGCAACTTCGTAGACAGAAACAGGCTTATCGAATGTACGTTGAGAACCATCGGGGAGAGTAATAACAGGCATGTGGTATTCCTTATCAGTGGCGCCCCCTACAAAAGGTCGCGTGAAAATAAAAGGGTTGCTAACTATCAAGTGAATACTATATAGCAAGCCAATAAAAAGCCCACTAATAAGTGGGCTTTTTTGAAGTTGGTACGACCGAGTGGATTCGAACCACCGACCCCCACCATGTCAAGGTGGTGCTCTAACCAACTGAGCTACGGTCGTAAAATCACTGCATTTAAGGTCGCGAACTATAACGACATTTTGGCTAAGAAGCAACTACGAAAGATACAGAAAAACAGAACAAAAATGCCAGACTTTACAAGCAAGTAGTAGCCATATCAATAACATATACCTATAATCGCAATCATACTTAAGGCAGCTTGGAGATTAAGCAGTGGATCAATACAACAACGAACACGCAAACGAAATAGACTTGGTCGAATTAATCGGTAACTTGTGGGAAGAGAGAAAGGTTTTTTTAACTGGATTTTTACTGTCTATTTGTATCGGCGCTGCATACCTTGCCCTAACAAGACCAGTATTTGTAGTAAGCGCACAGATAAATCCACCGAATTCGAGCACACTTAAAGCCTTAAAACCTTTCATAAGGGAATCGACCTCTGACATACTCCTATATGTTCCAAATGCCCCTCTAAGACAACAACAAGAATTGGCCGACCTTATAAAAAGAAGCTCTGAAAATCAACAGAAAGCAGGCACTTACCTAAGCGAACGAGATTACACTGACAACACGAAAGCCTTCACAATATTTCTATCCGAACTGGAATCGAACGCTCATATTTATTATTTGCTTGGCTCGCACGAGCATTTAATCGCAGATGCGCTTGGTATAAAGCCTGAAAAAAGCACCTCCACTATTCCTGCAATCAATAAGGTCAGATTGATTGAGTACCCAAATACTACCAAGAAGAACAACGAACTCCAGCCCGACAGCTACCTATTAACACTGGAAGGTTACGACAAGGAAAAACTAGAGCTATTATTACGCGAAGATATCAGTAAAGCAGAGCAATCGACCACAGAAAAAATTAAAGATTATTATATTAGCGAGCTAGAAACATTGATTGAGAATAAAAACAGTAAGCAAAGAAGTGACCTGCTTTCACTAGAAAATCGCATCAACGCACGCAAATTTTATTTAAGCAAATCGCAACAAACAAGGATTGCAGAACTAAACGAAAGACTGAAAATCGCAAAAATCATTGACGACGCGCAAAATATTAAAACACTAGGAGCGGAAATACAGCTACTGTCAGAACGTGAGAAAAGTATATTTTATGATGAAGACTTACTAACCTTAGAAGCACAAAAATATTTAGTCGGCAACGATAAATCTAGTACCAAAATGGCAGCAGAGCTTGAACGCATCAAAAGTATTAATGAACCTTTACGATTCTCTGATGAAATCATTATAACACCAACGCACCCAATTCACCCCAAGAAACCATTAATCATGGCGCTGTCGGCAATACTCGGCATTATCGTTGGGCTATGTGCTGCAATAGGGAGAATAACCTACCGCAAAGTCAACAAAGCTACGCTTTAGTAATAGGAACCACATTGTCACTAGAAAGTGATGATGTGGTCATATGATCGACTATCTTTTTATGTGGCTGGTAACCTAATACCACGCGAGAAAATATAGTTCTTATTTGTTCAAAATCATTTTCTTGAAGCGCTTTATCTAGATGACTAATGGCAAACTCAAGCTCTTTGCTGTCTAAGCTATTCTCATTTGCTCGCATAATTTTGGGATGATCTGTGCCAATAACATCCTCACTCACTAGCAGTTCTTCATATAACTTTTCAGCCGGGCGCAAGCCCGTACAAATAATTTCAATATCACCTTCGTTATTTTGATCCGTCTTCACCTCCAAACCTGACAGCTGAACCATACGCTTTGCCAGATCAATAATTTTTACAGGCTCTCCCATATCTAAAACAAACACATCGCAGTCTTCTGCCATGGAACCAGCCTGTATGACTAAAGAAGCCGCTTCTGGAATCGTCATGAAGTAACGGGTAATTTCAGGGTGAGTTACTGTAATGGGACCTCCTTGCCTTATCTGCTCTCGAAATAAAGGAACAACGGAGCCTGAAGATCCCAGCACATTACCAAAGCGAACAATACTGAAAGTAGTTTTTTCAGTTTTATCCGCTAAGACCTGCAAAATTATTTCAGCGAATCGTTTACTGGCCCCCATGATATTCGTTGGGCGCACGGCTTTATCTGTCGACACCAAAATAAAATTTTGAACACCGGCACTTGACGATTCCTCTGCCATTATTCGCGTACCCATAGCATTGTTAAAGACACCTTCTATAATATTATGCTCAACAATGGGGACATGTTTATAAGCAGCCGCGTGATACACCGTATCAACCGAAAAGTGCGCAATCACTTGCTTAACGCGCTTACGATTAGCAACAGATCCCAAAAGAGCATATACTGGCACAACACCACCAGACGCTTTTGCACATTCAGCGAGCTCTTGCTCTATTTTATACAAACCATATTCATTAAGTTCGAACAACACCAACGCTTTAGGACTCTGACTGAATACCTGACGGCATAGCTCAGACCCTATGGAGCCACCTGCCCCTGTTACCATAACCACCTTACCACTGATGCATTTCGACATTAGCGATGACTCTGCAGGCACTGGATCACGCCCCAACAGCTCTTCAACTTCTATTTCGCGCAGCTGTGTAATACTGTCATTATCTTCCAACAACTCTGGCATAGAAGGTATGGTCTGAACATGAACACTGAGCCCACTTAAGCTTTCAAGCATGCGCTTACGCTGCTTATTGCTTACATGAGGCACTGCCAACAGCACATGCTTAACATTTTCGCGCTCAATAACCTCCGACAATGATTCTATAGAATATACAGGTAAGCCTTTAATCGTCGACTTCCATAAATTTTTATCATCATCGATAAATCCAACTGGATAATATTCACGACCATCCGTCAGCGCTGTCGCCAACTGAATACCCGCACCACCAGCACCATAAATTAATACAGCTTCCTTATCTATATGGTGCTGCATAAACCAATGATAAAAATAACGTACTAAGAATCTACTACCACCAACATAAATTAAGGCCACTAAGGCAAAATTTATAGGTATAGAGCGAGGGAAAGGGGTTATCTGAAGTACAGTCACTGCAGACCAAAGAAATAGCGCTAACAACATAACACCTTTCACAACAGCCCAGATAGCTTGAGTACCCATAAAACGCACAACTGCACGATAAAGCCCCAGTCGCATAAATATATATACACCAACTACAGGAGTAACAAAAAATAGCCCTGTAGATGGAATCAGGTATTCTTCGGGCCACCATTCAGATAAACGTAATGCAAAACTAGACCAGAGAGCGAAACATAAGGCCACTAGATCCATACTGACCATAATGAACCGTTTAGATGTACGACTAAGTACCGACAATGCATGTACAAAACTGTTAAAAACCGTCTTTTTCATCACTCTAACACCTAAAAATAAAACTTCTTCTTAAAACGCCCAATTTCTACAACTTAAGGGAAGTATATAAAAGGATTACCCTTAGGCTCAATAAAAAAGTATTGGTTTAAAAGTACTTGATTATCACCAACATTCTCAAGTGGTAAACCTCTTTGCAGAATTGACTCGTACATTTTATCAAAAAAGAGAAGCTGGGACGATTCCTCGGGGTAATAGCTCCGAACAGCCTCCATAGCTCGATCTAAATTTGTCTTATCATAAGGTAAAAAATAATACTGGTAAGCAAAAGGTAATATAGGCATTTTGGCATGAGCATATCCAAGCTTAGCGGAAAGATTACGGCTATAGACTATTGCCCTGAGGGGGTCGTGTTTAACCATCTTCAATTCATCTTTAGAAATAGTTTGCCCCACAAAGATACGGAACCGCGATTCCTTAAAATTAAAGCCTTGACTATATAATACACAAATAAGTATTGAGGCCAATAATGTAAACTGCATTACATTCGAAAATAATGGAGCAACTAAGCGATGGCGATGTACGGATTCAAAAAATAGACTTAGAGACAATCCAGCCATAAGACTTAGCGAATAATCATGTAAGTTTTTATACGAGATGGTATAGCCTGCGATGATATGCATATTAGCAATCAACAAGATACTTAGAGTAACATAGAGAAAAATCAACCCTTCTTTACCGACAGAAACACCTTTCACATATTTATATATAATCAAAAAAACAAATGGCAACAATCCCAAGAAAGCGAGAGGAATATTAAACGCTCTAGTTTCTTTATAAGCTGTAGGAAAAAGTATATCTACCCCCCCCCCAGAAATCATTTCAAAAAGATATGCAGCAAGCACAAAAAACAAAGAGGAAATTGAAAACAAGAGCGCACCTGGAATAAAAACATTCCAGAGCAAATTTCCAGATGAAATTTTCTCTTTATACCGTGAAAACATGGATGGTAGTAACAGCACGGCAATAACAAAAGAATAACCTACAGCAACAAAAAAATACAAAAAAGGCAATGGTAGCAATAACCAAAAGTAATTCCGATATCTGGACCATGCTAGCACGGCCAAACCAACCAAAAAATACGAAATCTGAGGTTGTGGGCTTCTAAGTACTGACGGGTAAGATTCAAACCCCGGCATAATAGTCGTTATATGCCTTTGTGCACCATATATATCAACAACATAAGGATTAGCATAATTAAATAATACAGAAGAGAATAAAATAAACAGAACATATACTAAGGATCGTTTTTTAGAGACTCCCAAATTAACTGCTGTAAAAAAAATACAAACAGCCATCCCCGGAATAAGAAGAAAATCAAACAGTAAGTTTTGCATTGAACCAGACACACCCACATTTTGAAGTGCGTAAATAACAACAGCGCTGGCCATATAACCTGGGGAAGCTAATAATTCTTTAGCCGACTGAAGTGTCAAATATGTTTCCTCATCCCAACCATTCACATACATAAAAATATCAGAAAAGAAAAATGCCGCCATCAATGGAATAATATAAGCGAGAAAAGTAGATAGAAGGAAAAACAGAATGATGCATCGACTTAACATACACGATTTTAATTCTCTCCCAAAAAGCCCATTAAGCACATCAACACCCCTCTAAAATACGACGTAAGTCATTTACAATTTTTATTTGTTCAGACTCTTTCAAGCCTACCCATAATGGCAACCGAATTAATTGCTGAGAAACATTATTCGTCACACCCATCTCGCCAGATATTCGACCATAACGAATACCACCTGGTGAAGAATGTAATGGCACATAATGGAACAATGCATTTATACCACAATCCTTTAAAGCATTAAGCACCACAGCTCGATCCAGATTTTCGGATAAGATAATGTAATACATATGTGCATTATGTTCACACTGATCAGGCACTATTGGGCGCTTTAACCACCCTCTTGACTCAAAACTCTCTAAGGCATCATGATAGATATTCCAACTAGCTAAGCGCCTTTCGGTAATCACTCTTGCTTCTTCAAGCTGAGCATATAAAAAAGCAGCAATTAACTCCCCTGGCAAAAAAGAGGAACCGGCCTCTTGCCAAGTGTACTTATCAACCACTCCACGAAAGAAACGACTTCTATCAGTACCCTTTTCTCTAATAATTTCTGCTCTTTCTGATAACACGGGATTATTAACTAACAAGCTTCCACCCTCTCCAGAAATAACATTCTTAGTTTCATGAAAACTAAAAGCCCCTAAATCACCAATGCTTCCCAACGACTTACCTTTATAGTGGGACATGACGCCCTGAGCGGCATCTTCGATTACCGTTAAATTGTATTTACGCGCGATGACTATAATACTATCCATGTCACAGGCGACACCCGCGTAATGCACAGGGACAATTGCTATAGTTCGGGATGTAATGGCACTTTCTATCAATGACTCATCAATATTTAATGTGTCTTCTCGTATATCAATAAACACAGGCACTGCTCCCCGAAGAACAAATGCATTAGCTGTTGATACAAAAGTGTAAGATGGCATGATAATCTCATCGCCAGGCTTTATATCTAACAGTAAGGCGCATATCTCGAGAGCTGCCGTACAAGAATGGGTTAGCAACGCCTTATTTGCACCTACATTTGTTTCAATCCAATCATGACATAAATGTGTAAAAGGACCGTCACCAGCCAATATACTATTAGCATGTGCTGTTTTTATATAATCGATTTCCTTTCCTGTCATATAAGGTTTGTTGAATGGGATATTATATTTTTTATCCATTTTTGAGCACCAATTTCCAAGCTATTTAGTACAAGTCATAAAACAATTCGTATAGGGAATCCAACGCTGATGCTTTACATCTATACAAGATGATTCAAATACCTCCTCAACCAAATGTAAATAAGCCTCTTCATTACGTACATTCTGACCTCTGTCTTTATTAATTAAGAAACGAGCGATCGGATTTTGCCCAGAAACAAGACAAGGATCTATAGTAAGTAAACGCCCACCAGGGTTTAAAGCCTTATGCGCCAACTTTATTAATTGAACTGCCTCTTCATCATCTAAATGGTGCAATAAACCCATTGCCAAGACTACATCAAATTTAGGTAAATAGCTTAAATCACCCTCATCAAATATTTTACAAAAAAAAGTGCCTTTATTAGCGAAATTACTACGAGCTTTCTCAATGTAATCCGCACTAATATCAAACCCATAATATTCCGCATCGGGCAAATAAGCTAAAATATCAGCTGGGCCGCACCCAACATCCAATATTTTCATGCTGGGTAACGGCTTGATATAGTTTTCTGTGAATTGCTGCCTACCTTTACGCGCGCCCATTATCAATTGAAATACCGAGTAAATTAATGGATTAGATAAAATCCCTCTAAGGCCATGTGTAATTTGAACCATTTAGACGTTCCCTTGTTTCTTATATTTAGTGATCACGCAATCCATAACCGGCTGAAGAGATGCAGGAATAATCTTAAGCAACAAGTGAATTCGCAAAAAAACAATTAGCCATATCAGCCGCATCAAAAATGGAGAGCGCCTGCTAGCCAACACTTTATCATCGACCACTCTCGTAAGGACATTTGACAATATCGATCGATTAAACTTTACCGATAAATTATTTTTGTGCACAATTATTTTTCTCACTGAAGATACCGTTATCCAATTTAAAGACTCCCAGGTACCTTTAGGATCAGGCATTTTATGTCCAAAAATTTTATTATAAAATAACTTTTCTGTAATACGCTTAGAAAAGAAAGTAGGTATATTAAAGTGAGGCTCGTAAGGAAATAAATAATTTGGACACGTAAATCGATATATCCCTGCTTCTCGCAGACTATCGCCGACCCGTACAACAACCGCTGACACGTCGTCAACATGCTCCATCACATTAACAGAAAAGGCATAATCAAAATGATTTTTTATTGATAAGGATTCAGCTGTCGCATTCAACAGGTTCAGTTTAAGTCCTATATTATCAGCTGCTTTTAACACTACATTTCGCATACGATCAAAATGTGAAAAACCATTGCCAACAGGTTCTAACGAAACAATCTGAAAACCCTCGCGAATTAATTGACAGCTCAATAACAAGGAGCCTGCGCCGACCTCAAGAATATTGGCCGATGGTGGCAATACCGCAAGATCAGAGTCAATATATTCACGGCCAAACTTAGCTTCATTAGCATAAATCACAAATAAATCTAATAACTCGGGAGCACTATTCTCAAACTCAATCCGTACAAAATCTAGCCAAGATTCAATAGTAGTATTATCTTGTACATTAGGAGTCACTAGTCACCCCAATTAAAATCCCAACAAAAATTAATAACACAGCAATGATCTTTGTACTATTTAACTCTTCACCCAATAAGACCCACCCCCCAACAATCACCATTGAAAATGTGACGCCAATATAAATAGGGAAAGCAACTGTTAACGGTAGCTTCGCTACAATATATAACCATGCAAATGAAGCGAATAACGCAGCGCCGTAACCAGACAGTACGAACGGATCACCTAACATATTAATTATTCGCTGAACAAAATTTTCTGTTGTGTCATACTCGATACTATTCATACGCCATTTAACAATTAATTGACTATAAGTGACTAAGAGAGCGACCGGCAGAATTAATAAATATATTTTCACGAGTTAAGTTAGCTTTCCATTTTTTAAAGTATTACATACGTGTATGACTAATTAATCTAATGCTTTAGGTCTTCAAGCAATGAGGTCAGTCGAGAACGATCAATTTTACCATTGGGGTTTTTGGGTAATTGATCCATTATTATTATATGTTGCGGAATCATATAATCAGGTAATAAAGCAGCCAATCCATCCAATAAAAATTTAGATTCTACATTAACCGAACAAGCAACAAAAGCCACTAACTTACCGTAGGCTGTATTCACACGGTGATAAATGACCGCAGACTGACTGACTTTAGATGATTTTATTAACGCTTGTTCAATTTCTTCCAACTCAATACGATAGCCCATATGTTTAATTTGATTATCTTTTCGCCCTACGAAATATAGTCGTCCATTTTCTTCCCGAACGAGATCTCCAGTACGATACATGCGCTTCATAAATCGGGTTGGCTCAGTCAACGTATGGAATGCAACGGAAGTTCGTTCTAAATCATTAAAATATCCAGCGGCAACACTAGGGCCAATAAGACAAAGCTCACCCGTTAGGGTCTCACTATCCTGCTCATCAAGTATTTTATAATCAAAATTTGGATTTAATTTGCCTAACGTAGGGAGACCACTGATATCCACGAAGTCTTTATCACTCAGGGTATGAGCACTACAAATGCAAGTGCATTCTGTGGGCCCATAAACGTTCACTAAACTTACTCCTGGCATAAACAGGTCATACAATTTTTTCAACTCCACTTTTGGATAACCTTCACCACCAAAGACAATGGTACGCAACCCCACCAATAATTCGAGGGTCATCGTTTTCATGGCCATAAGATAAATAAGCAAGGAGGGTACAGAGAACCAAATTGAACAACCCATTTTACTCACAAAAGGAACCAAATCATACGGAGTTGTTAAAAGCTCTCGAGGCACTGGCGTAAGTGAAGCCCCCGAAAAGAGGCCAATATAAAAATCAAACACTGAGTTATCAAAATACATGGGGCTTAAATTAGCAAAATTATCTTTTTCTGTAATATTAAAATAACTTTTCCCCCAGTCAATAAAATGCAATACATTCTGATGCGTAACGGCGACCCCTTTAGGTATTCCAGTCGAACCAGATGTAAACATAATATAAGCGATAGAGGAGCCATCCACTTGCCTCATTAATTCTTGATGCTGCTTCAGATCATCAATAGAGGCACTCGGTAATACATCAGCATCTAATAAGAATACGTTACAAGAATTTTCTAAAGCTAATAGCGACATATTTTTTTCGTATGCCACATCGTCATAAAACAATAAAGATACAGTACTAAGCTGTAAAATACTTTCTAAACGGGCTGCAGGTGATGCCAAATCAATATTAACATAGGCAATCCCGAGACGAAGACAAGATAACATCAATGCATAAGATAAACAGCGCTTGCTATTACCAATAGCAATTACATCACCACGCTTACACCCCTCGGATAACAAAAGAGAACATAACGAACTTACAAGACCATCAAGCTCCTCATACGAAACTTTTTTGTCCAGATAATTTAATGCTGTACGATCTGAATGGTGTGACAGTACATTCGTAAACAGCGCTCCAAGGTTATATGTATACATCAGTTATCCGTTAACAAGATTAGCTTCTAGAACAATAGGTAAACCATCAACTATAGGCTCAACACCGGTTAACCGTAAAATCTCGTTATCTTTATGGAAAATAACACAGCCTTCGTAGCTAAAAACCACTTCACCCTCCGGCTTTTCAAATACAACTTTAGCCAAAAAGGGGTTTTTCATTACCTGAATCCCAAAAACCTTATACTCATCCTCACCCAAGAGAAATCGGCAACCCTGCGAGAGATTATTAAATGCTTTTATTTTTTGCGCTATCCGCTCATTTGATTCTTGAAAATTTATATACCAATCACTTTTATCTCTTTTATATTCAATAATTCCATCTACTTCCCCTTGTTTTTTGAGAGGCTCAAAACTGACCTTATACGCCTCTCTTAACGCTTCTTTTTCAGCTAAAAAGCTCAGTTGATACAAAGTAGTAACATCTAAATCATCTGTATATTCGATGGGCACTTGAGAAATAATATCACCCGTATCAATACCATTATCCATAACATGGCATGTTGCCCCTGAATCCCTCCGATACAATACCGACCCAATCACAGGATCATAACCACGCAAATCTGGGAGCAAAGAAGGATGTATATTTACATAACGCGCTTTAGGTAATTCTGAAATAGGCAGGATATAAGGGCAACCATTAGAAACTAACAGGTCGTAATTAAGAGAATTTAATCTCTCAATTAAGCATTTTTTACTAGCAATAACTTCATAATTCCCCAACCACTTTAACACTCCATCACTTAAATCACGCTCTAGATGCGTTCCTTTAACAACAAAGATCTTAGATATCTGCATACCTAAGGCAAGCATTTCCTCAAGCACAAAACGCCTGTTGCCGACAAAAACAAATTGAATTGTCATCAAATTGTTAACCCACCATTTACATCAAGAACAACACCATTAATAAATTCATTTTCAATAACAGAAGTAACTGCCTTTGCCACTTCCAAAGCTTCACCTAAACGTCTTAACGGAGTATTATTCAAAACATGTTTAATAGCCGATTCGCTAAGGGCTGAATGCGTTGAATCCGAACCGATAAAACCAGGAGCAATCGCATTACATCTTATACCGATACGGGCAAGCTCCTTTGACCAAGTCACTGTAACTGCATTCACTCCTGCTTTTGCAGCAGAATACGCCGTTTGCCCCTCATTGCCTCTCGCACTAATGGAGCTAATATTAACAATATTCCCTTTAATCCTGCGCTCAACCATTCTTTTAACTACTGCCGAACTCACAATGAATACAGAATCAAGATTAACTGTTATTGAATCTTTGAAGCGCTGATAACTGTGCATAATGCCATCTGGGTTCATAATATTTACAAATGGTTCGCTAAAAATAACCCCCGCATTATTTATAAGCACATCAACCTTTTCATATTTATTAAAAATGCCGTCAATAACTGATTTGACATCTTCAGGCTTAGTGACATCCATTACATAGCCTTCAATTCCTTTAGGAATATTTTTCAGCGCCTCAGCATTTCGGTCTGCAACAACCACTCTAGCTCCCAGAGCACGCAGGTGTTTTGAAATAATGAGACCAAGACCATTAGCACCACCAGTCACTAAAATTACTGCCCCTCTAACCTCCAAGGTCAAAACCTTTGTCACGAAGAACATTTATAATACTTGCAACTGATGTCATTTTTATAATATCGGTTATTTCGAGTGTAGTTGTATATTCTCTCTCAAGAGTGACCACTAGATCCATTTGTTTTAAAGAATCCCAACTACCGATATTTTCCTTCATCAGACCTTCATGTATCTCGGTCGGACTTAGATTAAATACTTCGGCTAAAGTATTTTTTAATTTTTCATTCATATTAAACACCAAAAAACTTTACGTAATCATCAGATGAATATCTGAATTGTTCAGCAGAACGTGATAAATGCACTGTATTAGATTTGGTGTTTTTAGAAATCATTGCTGAAGCACCAATTACATTATATTTACCGATTAATATTTCATTGACAACTGTAGCATTAACACCAATAAAACTATTTCTCCCTATATTAGCTTGACCCGACACAACAGCTCCAGAAGCAACCCAACAGTGTTTTTCCACGCAACTATGGTGTGCTAGCGTAACATTACACCAAACCATCGAATTTTCTTCTAAACACACATGAGGTTCAATTACGGCATTCGGTAAAACAACACATCCTTCGCCTAATAATTTTTCACTGTATACTCGGGCATCAGGATGTACGTAAGTTTCGATACTATAACCTAGCTCTTTCAAACGATAAAACATGGATTCTCGATCACGATTTAAATTGTTATAGCCCATTGCCATAATGATGGAGACTTCACTAGGAGGGAAGATGTTGTCTAGTTTCGTCATCCCAGCCGACTTAACACCATCCACCGTATTTAAATCCAAATATTCATCATCAACTACCGTAGCCAAAACCTCATACCGATGATCATATTTCAAATATGAATATAATATATCTGCAGTTACTGAATTACCGGCGAGTACAATTTTTTTCATTTACAGCCTTCCAATACAGCAAACCCAAAGCCTGTTTCACCATAATTATTGCCATTGTAGAGCATATACTTGTATCCTTTATGTTCAAATACTGAAGGATAACAAATCATCTCTGAATCCCAACCCGATACAGACACATCTATACCTGATATCGTGTCATTCCTGTCCCAAGTTAAGCCATCTTTAGATGATGCATAACCCATACGATATGTTGAAATTTCTTTTGTTGCACGATGCGCAAACCACATATGAAATACACCATCCCACAATACTACACTGGGTCTACCAAAAGCATATTCGTACTCATCGGCAAAAGGAATAATCAAATCGGGCTCACACAGCCAATCGATACCATCTAGTGAAGTAGCATGATGGAAGCCATACCAATGATGCCAGCCCTTATCTGTTTTTTCCCAGCGAATTCCCGAATTATACCAAGCATGCCACTGATTATCTTCCGTAATATAAAATGCTGTTGCTGCTGCAAACAATGGATTGTTTTTATCTCGCCCTAAAACTGGACCAGCAAACTCTTTTTTAAGGATTAAACTATCGATATCTAATATAGCTCTACCTGTATCACATAACCAAAGACCATCCGGTAAATTTTGCCACCCTACATAATAAAGATAATACTCTCCATTATTTTCGATAAGACACCCACTAATAACACCATCACAATCAAAACATCCTGGATCGCCAATAGCTAGAGCTAACTTAGGCTCTCCTAATATAACAACACGCCCTTCACTTACATTTGCATAAGATAAAAAAACATGAGACCGCTGCTGTGAATCCCTACATGTATACGCCAGAATAAAGACATCATTATGTATATGTATAATGCAAGGATGTGATGCATGCGTATAACCTGGCATATTCGGCTCAAACAACAACCCTTTCTTGACCCAGTTAAACATTAAACCCGCTTCCCCTTCATGTTAAACAACCCTTTAACGCCACACATATGATATGTTAATTACCCTTCAAACCTTCTCGTAATAGTTTTTCTAAGAACGCAACTCTGCTAACGTTTTTTTTCTCAGCCTCGAAATAGATCTTATCTTTTAATTCTGGGTCGACTCCCTCCAGTTGACCAAAATATCTAGTACGAATAGTGCCCCCCCTCTTACCAATATGAGGGATATCAATATTTATCGGCAAAGGAGATGTAGACTTAGTATAATCCACTATATAAAAACAGTTGCCCGCCGCCCACGACAAATTTACATCTTTTGCATTTTTCGGCAACAAATCTAACGGAGGATCGTAATCACAAAGTTTATTATTATTGATAACCATTTTTCCATATTCTGTATCTTTCAGCCATGACGCTATTCCTTCATCACCAAAAACAATACGGCCGCCATCTTTTGCAACGCGATCCATTTCAGAAATGCCTTTAGCTATATCAGAAAATAAATTTATTCCCCCAAAGTGATATACCGCATCAAAGTAATCATCAACATAGGGAAGGTTGGTCGCATCACTTACTGAAAATTCTATATTGTATTTGGAAAGCTCATATTCACCTTGAGCACGCTTTATTGCTTCCTGTAGCATTTCCTTAGAATAATCTTGAGCAAATATTTCTCCCTCCTCCCCTAAATTTTTAACAAGAAACGGAAGATCCGCACCAGCACCAGTGCCGGTAATAAGCACTTTCTGCCCTGGCTTAAGATGCAACCTAGAGATAAGATTTTTTCTAAGATCAACCTCGGTAGAATTAAATGTATTCAAAACCCAATTAGTTGCATTTTCATTCATTTTTGCTGCTTCAGCAGCGGCATAATCATTCCCCTCTTCTTTTTCACAATCAAAAACCGGGGCAAGCACACCACCAATTTGCAACATCTCAAAAGTATGCCCCGCACTACAAGATAGGGCATCGACATTAACATCAAGCATTGAGCTACATTTAGGACATCTATAAATATTATTTTTCATTAATCTTACTACCTTTCTTGTTTTTCACAAACCACCCAAAACACTCGCTCTTCGATACCGTAATAATCATTGTCTGCAAAACCAATAGAGAAATTTTTAAAATAAGGAGAAAAACAAATTTCAAGCTCTTTGGCATCTGAAACCCCATGAAGACGATAACCATTTCTATTACCATATGGATCAGAATTAATAATAGAAGATCCATCACTTTGCTTTACTGAGCCAGAAAAGATATAAGATGAACTGCACGCTACAGATGCAATGAGAGTACCACCGGGCTTTAGTACTCGAAAATATTCAACTAGATTATCATCAAAAGATTCACCTTCATCACAGTAATAACAACTATGGCAAGCAAGGATACAATCAAAAGTATTTTCGTCATATGGAATGCTACTGTTTCTGCCTACACGTAAGTCAGCATTATGCCCAAGTTCCATTAAACGATTTTGTGTTTGTTCTACAATACCCTGAGTAATTTCAATACCACTAACCTTAAAACCTTGGTCGCAGAGAAATACCGTATTCCTTCCATCACCAAAACCCACGTCAAGAACCTTAGCATTAGCATTCAGTCTTTCAAAAAGTAATCTAGGGTATTTTGCAAGAAATGTTCGGACAACAAATTCAGTCGGGTATACTTTAGCTCCATTCCTTTTCGAATAGAATTCTTCATAAGAAGAATCAATATTTATCTTCTCACCTTCCATATACACTCCTAACAATTGACAATGGTCTTTTTTTAGTTTCCAAGAAAACTTTGGAAAGATAAATTCCTATGATACCGATAAACGAAATTATCATTCCTCCTAACAGCCACACAGAAACCATGACAGATGTCCAACCAGCAATCGGTTGATATAAAAAGATTTTATTAAAAATAATATAACCGGCAAATAAAACTGACGTTGAAAGAATCAGCAACCCAATATAAAAGATAAATTTTAATGGCTGCTCACTAAAAGAGGTAATGGCATTAACAGCGTGTGTTATTTTCTTAGTAAGAGTATAATTTGTATCACTCAGCATATGCTTCTTTACAAAGATTTCTGACTGCTTAAAGCCTGTTATTACCCACAAGCAAGAAATCACCAATTCTCTCTCCCGATAGCTCAGCAATGCATTAACATAGCGGCGAGTCATTAATCTAGCTGTTACAATATTTCGGGGGTGGTCTATATTACTTAACCAGTTAAACAAAGAGTAAAATAGCTCGCCACTCCATCTTTCAAACCACCCCCCCTTTCGGGCTTTCTGTCTTCCATAGACCACATCGGAGCTTTCCTCGACCATGAGTTTTGAAAATTGGCCAAGCCACTCAGGCTCCTCCTCTAAATCGCTGTCTAACAAGAATATTTTTTGCCCCTCGGTATATTCTAAACCCGCCATCATTGCTTTATGATGCCCAAAATTTCGGGAAAGGTCGACAACAACGATACGTGAGTCTTTCTCTGTAAGATGAATCGCTAAATCTAAACTATTATCTGGCGAACCATCATTAACAAATATAATCTCATAATCATCACCCACTAACTCTTGAGCTATCGCACTGGAACGATCATAAAATTCGCTGATATAGGGTGCAGAACGATAAAGCGTGGTTACAATAGATAGCTTCACTTTACACACCTCATATAATGAGATGACTCTTTTCCGCAGTTAAATAATAGGTCGATAATACTGACACCATGACTGAAGCTTCCCCAAAGCTGGGGATACTCGGGGTACCCATCATAATCAAACCAGCTCAATGTTACACCAGACTTTTTAAAAACAAGCTCATCGATATAATTTTTAGCTGATGGGCCAGAAACATATTCAACAGCGTCCGCCTGCAAGCATAGATCCACTAATCGCTCACTTTTACCCTCAGACAACTGATAATCTGATGAACTACTAATAACAGTTTCAATCGATAGATAATGACAAATCGCCTCAATAAATGCGCGATTCACCTGTGAAATATTTACATATGAATTATTGTGATACAAGGGGTACAGAAATTCAGAAATTTCTTGAAAGTAAGGAGCTCGGCTATAATTACTTTTTATGGTTTTCCAATGAGCATCACCCCAACCATAATCAGATAATAATGTTTCTTTTATAGTTTGATGATATTTTCCTTTAGCCTCAACGGCGACTGTTAACCATTGAATGCCATTTGGCGTTTTAATTTGATTACGATTTCTCCAGTCACGACGAGTATATTGCATATCATCGTAAAGAATAAACTCATCTACAGCCGCAATCATGTCAAAATATCCTTTCCAGGGAATATAGTTAGACTGCAATATTGCCACTTTTTTTTCTTTCATAATAGACATTTAGCCCAACTTATTTAACTTGTTATTGTACAGACATTCGTGCTATCTTTCATGAAAAATACTGTCACCACGCTTACTATAACTGACCTTTCCCCTAGATTGTTACCACTGGCGATTTCTTCTGTTATCCCATTTTTGGAGGATTAATCAGAATTTCCTATAGCTTATTAGCTGCTTTTTTACGCCACACCAAATCATTTAAATCACTACTGGGAGAGTAGGCGGTCGGCGCGCTTTGTAACAGAGCCTGAACTTTTTCAATTTCAAAATCATGGCAGGCCTGGTCAAACTCGTTTAAAAAATTTGACATATCCTGCCATGATAATGAATGTTCATTTGCCGTCATGATGCGCGCGTGCTCAGTAGCATACACATTATCTCCTACTAGAAGCTCTTCGTAGAGCTTTTCGCCAGGGCGCAGACCTGTGTAATTAATTTCGATATCACCATGTGGATTATCTACACTTTTAACTTCCAACCCCATCAAATGAATCATTTTGACTGCAAATTCAGCAATTTTTATTGGCTCACCCATATCGAGCACAAACACATCCCCCCCCTTGGCCATAGCCCCCGCTTGAATCACTAGCTGAGATGCCTCTGGAATTGTCATAAAGAAACGCGTGATGTCTTTGTGAGTAACGGTAACCGGCCCGCCTTTGCGAATCTGCTCACGAAACAATGGCACCACAGAACCGGAAGAACCCAGTACATTACCGAAACGCACCATACAGAACGTTGTATTTGTATCAAGCTTTGCCAGAGCCTGCAGCGATAGCTCAGCCAATCGCTTAGTAGCTCCCATTACATTCGTTGGTCTTACGGCTTTATCTGTAGAAATCAACACAAATGTTTCGACATTCGCATCTGCTGCTGCTTGAGCACTATAGAAGGTGCCAAAAACGTTATTTCTCACACCCTCCACAACATTGTACTCTACCAATGGTACGTGCTTATATGCTGCTGCATGGTAGACCGTTTGCACACCAAACGTTTTCATCACTGTTGCTATACGATTTTTCTTTTGAACACTACCAATGATTGGCTTAAGCTCTACACTGAGTGACTGTCGATTAATCAGCTTGGTAAGCTCTCCGTCAATTTTATAAAGGGCAAACTCAGACAGCTCAAATAACAGTAATACTTTTGGCTCTTGTTGAATAATTTGGCGGCACAGTTCTGAACCAATCGAGCCACCAGCTCCTGTCACCATCACCACTTTACCGGCGATATTTTTGCTCATCAGGTCCGAACGAGGCTCAACAGGCTCTCGCCCCAGTAAATCTTCAATTGCCACATCACGCAGCTCATCAATTTTTGCTTGACCAGAAACCAAATCAGAGACACCCGGGATAGAACGAATTTCTACAGCTAGAGGCTCTAATTTGCTGATAATGATACTACGCTCTGAGCGAGAGACCCTAGGTATTGCTAATAGCACTTGCCTAATAGAACCAGACTCAAGCAGCTCAGACAAACGCTCAAAAGCATATACAGATCGACCAAGAATATTAGTATTTTGGAGGCTTTTGTCATCATCTATAAAGCCAACGGGATCGTATTCGCCACCGTGCATTAACGACTGTGCCAATTGGCGACCTGCCGAACCTGCACCATAAATCAACACACGCTCTTTGTTCCGCTTGTTGCCCTGCATTGCAAGAGCGCGCACTGTAAAACGACTGCCACCGACAAATATCAGTAAGAAAGCAGCATAAATAAGAGGAACGGTGCGAGGAAGAGAATAACCAGTAAAAAAACCAGCCATTACCAAAGTAAAGACCGATACACTCACACCAATCAAAATAGCAACAGCCACTTTTGAACTCATATAGCGCAATACGGCGCGATACAAACCTAAACGTATAAAAGCGATAAGCGTTACAGGAAGAACAATAGCGAACAGCAACCAGCTTTCTTGTTTATAAAAAACAGAAGCACTATCAAGCCGAAAAATCCAAGCACCCCAAAAAGCAGCAAAAATAAAGCACGTATCCAGAACTATGGATACCGCTCTCTTGGCAGGACGAGGAAGTTTGAACAATATTTTTAATAAGCTAAGCATTCCGTAATGCGCTCTGAAAAATCAAGACTTTATTCTATCACCAGAACCTTTACCTAAAACAGTCATAAGAATATAGGCAAAGTACGATTTGATGTTAAGTGTTTTAATCATCTCGCTGTCTGTTTCTGCGAGCAACTTAGGCGTAGACATATCTATTTCGTTTACTTGAGCCAGCCCTGTGATACCCGGCCGCACGTCAAACACGCCCAATCTTTCACGCTCTTCTGTCAATTCAGCTTGATTAAAAAGACCTGGCCGAGGGCCAACCAGACTCATTTCACCTTTCAATACGTTCCATAACTGAGGCAGCTCATCTAGTTTGGTTTTGCGCAACAGACTACCTAACCTAGTTATAGAAGACGTCGAGGCTAAATGACTAGCAACGGAGGCAGTATCTAATGCCATGGTGCGAAATTTAATCAGCATGAATGGCCTCTTGTCTCTACCCACGCGCTCCTGCCGAAAAAGAGGCGAGCCAGTATCGAACAAGCCTGCGATATAAATCAGCAAAAATACAGGAAAACCAAAAAACAAACCTAATAGTGCAAGCACAAAATCTAAGAGGCGAATCATTTTTTATCCAATCCTTATGGCTATTTTTTAGCCGTTAAACGAAAACCGTGCTCAACACTGTAGGGAGGCACCCAATCAAGCGTTTTCTTAGTATGCTCAATATCCAATTGTAGAGAACCAACTAGGCGCTCCACTACCGCTTCTTTTTTGAGGATGGCAGCAGCCAACTTGAAGCACCATACTGGTACAGGAAGCGAAAAGTTTATCTTTCCCTGCACCTTGGCCATTAAAGCAACCATCTGGGAAGTAGACAAATCGTCATCATCCGAGACCAAAAACACCTGATTAACTGCGCGAGGGTGATCGATACAGACCTTAATTAAGTCTACCAGATTATATACGGACACTAAGCTACGCTTATTATGCTTAATGAAACGAAATGGCAAGGGAAACCCCTTACCAACAAACTTCATTAGGGATGCAAAGTTTGCTTTCACGCTCTCACCATAAACCAAGGGCGGACGAATAATCACAATCTCCATTCCCGTCTCGCTTCCCAATGCCAAAAGCTGTTCCTCTGCTTCAGACTTAGAAATGCCATAATCGTCTTCTGGTGAGTGTTTATCAAAAGCAGTAAAAGGTGATCGATGTGATGTCGATTCGCCATTGACTTTAATGGTGCTTAAAAAAATAAAGCGTTTAACACCCGCTTGAGCAGATTGACGAGCGAGGCTTAGAGTGCCCTCGGTATTTATTGCTCGATATTCTATCAAGGAGTCACAAGCAGAATCATCCATTATATGAACGCGCGCAGCGCAGTGAATAACAATCTTCGCATTTCCAAGTGCCTCTAAAAATTTGGCGCCCTTAATCATTTCACCTTTGAAAAAAGGCACTCCAGCAACATCAAGATCTTTTCTGCCAAAGAGACGTAGCTGCTCAGCAGGTAACTTCGATAGTAGCGCCCCCCCCACAAAACCAGAAGCACCGGTAAGAAAAATACATCTGTCATTCATATTGTTTACCTAGTTCAACAATATCCTGAGCCATACACTGCGCTATTTTATCTCGAGAAAATTTTCCCACAAAGTCTTTACGTTCACAATCAACCATTTTAATATTACCTAACGACGATATAGCCAAATCCACATCACCAGGAGGGAAAACAGCCACATTAGACACCTCTTTGTTCAAAAATTCAGCTGCATATCCAGCTACGCCAGCCCAAATAGGCTTTCCTAATGCAGCGTATTCAAAAATTTTAGACGGAAGTACCTTACGAAATGCTGGATAATCATTTAAATGAAGAAATAACACATCAGCGTCAAAATATTCATTAATCAACTCAGCTCTACTAACCGGGGCTAGTATTTTAACATTTGAAATCTGATCAAGCGCACTTTCTAGCAAAGACTTACGCCCTCCATCGCCTAATAATCGAAAATTTACCTTTGTGTTCAAACGTTTTGCTAAAGCAGGGATAATGCTATGCAGTCCTTGACCTTCGCCCATATTCCCCGCATATAAAACTGTTAACGGCTTATCAGTTTTTTTTCTATTTTCTAAATTAGACTGAGGAGCAGCTATTAAAAATTCATTATCAATACCATTGGTAAACCATCGATAATCTGCTCTCGGATAACGTGATTTAAAATAATCAGAGAAACCTGCAGAAACCAAATTTATTCGCTGCGCTTTTTTAAACGTATAATTCTCAATCATAGAAAAAAAAGGAACTGCCAGCCAAGAAATTTTTGGCGATAAAACATCGCTAATGGTGTCTACAAAAACATCTCTAATATCAAGATACAAAGGTATATTTTTTTTCTGGGATATGCGAGCTCCTAAAAAAGCGGTAAATAATCTAGAAGATGTCGAAAAAACCAGATCATAATTTTTATTTGCAACCAAATTAGTTGCTTCTTTATAATAGGTTAAAAATGCCCTCATCTGATCCAACATACCACTCTTGTGAGATGGTAAAGCGACGCGATTCACTTTTACACCATCCCGTTCCTCATGCCGCGGAGCATCAATAGAAAAAGAAGCATAACGATTTGGTAGCGTAGTGATAACTTCCACATCAACACCAGAGATTTTTTTTAGCTGATCCACCAATGCTGTAGATCTGAATGAGCCGGCGCAAAGATCGGGCGTATAGTAAAAAGTAAGTATGAGAATTTTCAACGATCAGCCTTTAAAACGTTAATGTTTGTACTTAAGTATCCATCGGAGAAAGGAATTATAATTTTTTTGTTGCCCACACTCATACCAAACCTTGGGTGCCAAGTGCTATCTTTTAAATACAGAGGTAGACTACTTTTAAATGTAACCAATGTTAAGCAAGGTAGCTGAAGGAGTAATGCTTGCTGCTCCACCTCTAACACTATGACATCAGGATGTAGGTGCAAATGATAACACGCTGCTTCAGGACTGGATAATTGATCAATAATAGAGCAGCCGTCAACTTCAGCCTCAATTGATCTTGTATGAACCACTTCTGGCTTCAACCTTTTATAACCATCATGACTTGCCACAAGAATCGCCTTGCCCTCATAAGACTTCGAAGACAATAATTTTCCATAAGCACGGCGTGCCACTCTAAAGCCAGACCAAACCTCAGAAGAGTTCTGGTTCTGAACAACAACAGTATTATGAGCCGCCGTCTCTCGCTGACGCAAACGTTCTTTACTCACTCCATATAAAGAAGTACCAGAATTAACAAATAAACGGTGCTGCCCAACAGAAATTTCAAAACTTAAGGTATCTGCATGGGCATGCCCTGGCAAATAATCAGGTCCAATATTCGCATGATCAAACAGCAAGGTAAAACAATCTGTTTTAACTCGGCTATAACCACTCGCTTTATTGGTCAGCAGTGTTTCATTATTTGGCATGTAAATAAGATCGAGTTTTTTAGCGTAATTAAATATTTGCTGGGGTTTTGCGGCAACACCAATAGCAGCATCATTGAAAAAACTAATTTCACCATCAGGATGCAACATGCTTCCTAACCAAGAAAGCGCTTTTTCCGCAACCGAACGCCATTCTGGCATGCACTTTAATAAGGCCGGATGCTGACTTAATTGAGCCAAATCAATTAATTCTAGGAGATCCCAAAGTAATATTTCATGATACATGGGTGATAACTCAAAATGAGCACCATCATCTAAAAACTGTTCAGATATTTCACTATCTAACAACGCCAAGCCTAGCTCTAAAAATTTTTTTGCCTCGCCTCCTTGTAAATAAGTACCAACAAAAACCAACGCTTTAGCATTTGCAAACAGATGATTTCCTAAAATATGGTACTCAATTTGCTGAGTTAACACATCAGCTTGCACCGCAATGCTATTAACATACTTACTTTCAACATCACTTTTCCGACTAAACCATTTGACCCAGTTTACCAGCCTTAGTGAAATGGGATAAGGCTCCCAACCATTACCAATACATGGGGGATTTTCCTTAATCCAACGGTCGATAAAAGCATAATGGAAATCTTCTCGCTCAATCGAGCCATTTGAATTTAAATCATCAAAATAATGAAGATTATAAACCCATAGCTTCGATATCTCAGGGTGATTCCAAATATTACTAGGTGTAATATCGTATGTCTTTCCTATGAAATGAGCTTTGTTATTTTGATACAAAGCCTGCGAGCTATAACCACCTCCATTCCACTTCCAGCGTGCTGTTTTCGGCAAAATAATTTCGTCAGCTTTGACCCTTCTAAATTTATAGATAAGTCTAAAAAAAATCTGTTTAAATTTAAGGTATTTAACAGTATGAAATAGTCTAAATAAACGATATAACACTATAGTATCACTGCTCCAATCTGATAACACATTCGAAAATACCGATTAACCAAAGCTATTAAGAACAATCAAAAAATAAAACTTAACGAAGGCACACATTTCGCTTCTCGATCCAACGTTCAAGCACTAACAATGCCCATAAGTGAGATGATGAGTCTTCTTGTTTTTTATAGAATGATTCCGTAAGGCTTTCAATATAATTATTTTCAAATAAAACAGCAACTCGGCTTTTATTGTTTAGATATTCACGAACAAATTCTTGATTAGACTGAAGCCAATTCCACACAGGAGGATTAAAACCTCGTTTCGGCCTATTAACAATTTCATCTGGCAAAAAATCGGTGTATGCATCCTTTAAAATCCTCTTGGTTACTTTGCCTTTTATTTTCCACTCAGGCTTTAGCTTAGCAGAAAGCTCAAGCAACTCACGATTGACAAAAGGCACTCTTAATTCAAATGCTGTTTGCATACTTAATCTATCCGCACCATCCAATAAGTTATATGGTAAAAACGACTTTTGATCGGTGTAGCAGGCTGCATCAACACCACCGCTATGGCATTCATCAAAGATATCAGCAAGATATTGGCCTCGACAGGATTCAAGAAAAGAATGTCCTAGCGAAGAACTAATCTGTTTTAATCTTTGGTAGGTAATCACTGATGTCCACCCCTGAAACCTGTTTGCAGGTGGTTTACCTTGGCTCTTGACAAACTGTTTAGATCGACGAATAAAATGATTCTTCCATGGAGTCTCGGGCATAAGTGATAGTATCGCGCCAATAGCCGGAGCGCCTACTGATAGTAATGGCTGAAAATTTTTAGCCACTTCTAGTGCCCGATACCTTGGGTAACCACCAAAAACCTCATCGCCTCCGTCTCCCACTAAAGCAACAACCGCTTCTTTTTTAGCAGCTTGACAAATAATATTTGTCATTGACACTGTAGGGTTACCGTATGGCTCATCCATTTGATCAAGAATTAAGTCAACCGTACTTAGTATCGAATCACTGGAAAAATCAGGGTAAATGACATGATGAGATAGACCAAAACGCTCTGCCACTATCTTGGCATACTGAGTTTCATCATACTCATCGTTATCTTTGTAACCAATAGAAAACACTTTTGCATTGCTTGTCGTTTGAGCCATTTCGGCCACGATAATACTAGAGTCTACCCCCCCGCTCAAAAAAGCACTAACAGGAACATCTGCAATCAACTGGCTTCTTACTGACTGCCCAACCTTTTCCCTCACCAGCTTGACCGCGTCTTGATAACTTACATCCAGTTTTTCTGCAGCATCAGGTATTTGCCACCACATTGACATTTCTAATTTACCGCTATTTAAATCAAATTCGAAATAGTGGCCCGGCAATAGTTTTTTAACATCACTATATATAGTCTTAGGTGCTGGTACATAATTGTAGATTAAATACTCTGCTACAGCACCCTTATCTATCGTCAAATCTGGGATAACACTTTCTAAGGTTTTCAGCTCGGAGGAAAAAACTAGCGATTGGCCATTATGCCAAAATAGAAAGGGTTTAATACCTACGTGGTCACGAGCACAAAATAGTTGTTTTTTTCCTGAATCCCATATTGCAAAGGCAAACATACCATCTAACTTATCAAGAACACCTTTCCCCCAACGTTCGTAACCAGCCAATAATACTTCGGTATCCGAGTTAGTTTTAAATGTAGCTCCTTGTTGCTCTAACTCTGATTTTAAAGTCTTATAATTATAAATTTCTCCGTTATAAACCATAACGAAGCCCCCATCAGCACTAACCATAGGCTGGTTTGCTATTGATGAAAGATCTATAATGGATAATCTGTTATGGGTTAAAATGACATCATCGGATTCATACACACCTAAGTTATCTGGCCCACGATGAAAAGTAATATTTCCAAAGTCCTCAGCCGACCACCCATTTTTTAGATTAATGAGCCCTGCAATACCACACATGTTAACTAACCCTCTAAGGTTAAAATAGTCTTAGAGACATTACTGCCCCACAAATATAGAATAAAAAAGCTTAAATATCAAAAACTTGGCACAATACAAGCGCCAAAAAACACTGTAGAACCAAGAGATAAGCCATGTCAGATCATACGGCATTCACTCAGTTGCTAAAATTCATTTTTCGAAATGAATTTTAGCAACTAGCAAAACAACGCCTTGAAGAAGAGCTTTTGCGCAAAGTGTCTCGCTGATCTCAATTTTTTGTCCCCAGTCCTAGCTCAACTTTCAAACCAAACCAGCCAAAGATATGCTGTGTGCAACCTGTCGGTTCAAACTCACAAACTCTATCATGCGAGCGCCGCTCTGGTTAGCCGTTCTTCGCTGGCTAGAGCAAATGAGCAACGACCGCACACTCTGTATGAAGCGATATTTAACAAGTTGCTTTCTCGTTGCAACACAATGGCTTTTACAGCTGAATTTGCTTGAGTGGCGCGACCTATTGACTTTCTTAATATATACCCCACCAGCACCCATACAACCACAGTTACAAAAACTGTTTTCATCCACTTAAATTTATGAGACCGCAATGCCTTAGAGACTATTTGCAAACTAATTTCAAGAACGTAAAATAAGGTACTTACACTAAATCATAACAATAAAACAGATAGCGTTGCTATTGTAGGAAATAAACACATAATAAAAATATTTTTGAGGGAGCTATTCTTGGCGCTACCAACAAGAATTGTGATACAAATACAATAGACAAGATTTACTACCAGAGACACCTCAACAAAATCATTAAGATTACTTCTTAGGAATAAAGTGTAACTTAAAACGCACAGACCTACACCCGAAAGAGAAATAGTTAGCACCACTACTAAAATTTCTTTAGAGCGCTTTACAAGCTCATTAAAATATATCTGACTATAAGCAACCAGATAGCCGATAACCAAATAAATAAATATCTCTTGAAATAAGTGGGCATAATTAGGCAGAAAAAACTCTAAAAAATAGCCTCCCCAAAGTAAAAAACAACATAGAAATATAAAGTACAGAACTGTAAAGAGCAAAAAAAATCCAAGAATTATAAAATCGGCTTTTTTTTCATCCGCCTGAGAAAGAAAAAATGGCGATATTACTTTTCCAGCAGTATTTACCAAAATTAAGCCGAGTTGATAGAATATAAAAAACACAGCATAAGAAGCAAGGAAGGCTTCATTTGAATAAATAATAAGAGCAACCCTATCGATACTTTGAAATAAAAAAGATACGATTGTTAAAAGAAAAGGGGGAAGACCACTCTTTATAACATCCAAATAAAACTGGTTGAGCGCTAATGTAAATTTGGATTTTGTAGTTAACCAATAGTACAAAATAGCTAGAATATAGGCGAGTAAAATACCATAATATATCCCATAAAATGAAAAATATTTATAAAGTATCAGAGCCGCACTAAGCTGAGCAACACAAAAAAATAAAAGCCCAGCAATATAACGCTCAAATTCAAACTTATTTCTTAAAAGAGACTGAAAGAATGTATACTGCAAGATCAATGACATCACAAACAGTGACATTGCCACATCAAAGTGAACACTCTTAGAAGAAGTCAGAAAAATAAAAGCAAATAAAAATGAGGCTATGAAAAAGAATACTGAAATTACAAAAATATTCTGCTGTACTTTTTCTTTAATCTCCGCTTGAGCTATAACATCTTCTGACTGCAGAGGATAAAACTTATTGAGATAACTCAAGCAACCGAATGATGCATAAGGTGAAAACCTGAGAACAAATGAAAAAACAACCCATGAGGCAAGCTCGGCCTGAGCCAACATGCGTACTAACATGAACTCAAATACGAACTGCAGAGCCTTAGCTACAAATTCACCGAGAAAAACTTTAGCGAGCTGCTTCTTCACTTAACATCCTTTGACTAGGGCTCAGAGAGCCTAAAACAGCCCAAAAAATAGGCTCGTTAAATAAGTTAAAAACGAAGCAGGCATAGATACAAAAGGTTATAATTGAAGCTTTATAAGCAAGCCCTAAACCTTTGCAATACGAAAGCTTTACAAGCAAACCCAATATAAGAAAAGCAAAAGACAATAGATATACGCCCCCAAAAAACAAACCAAAAGAAATCAAGGGGTTAAGATAGGAAAAATGTACATTTTTGTAGTTCTGAACGTCAGACAAATTAGGGGTGTCATAAATGTATGTGTAAGTAAAACCAAAGCCAGCTCCCCAAAGAGTTCTAAAGGAATCTGACAACCAATATATTGTTGCGGAGTAAAATTCTTGATACCTTCCAGAAGAATATTCATTAATTCCTCTAGAGCCATCGAACTGCAACCTAGAAAACATACCATCACCCAAACCCAAAGAAACAAATATAGTGACGAGCAATACTCCACCAAGCAGATACATAAAATATTTAAAATTAAAATAACGAGAAAAAGCTAGAGGTACCGCAACAGCTAAGACACCAAGAACAAAAGAAAGAAGAACCCCTCTTTTTCCTGAAAGGACTATTAACAAAAAACACAATATCGCTAAGACTAATTTTTTCTTATAACAAAGAACAAAAAACACAGGTATTAATATTTGACAGGCAAGACCTAAGTAAACACTTCGTCCATAAGCATTGGAATAATAAATAAACGCAATTACTATGCCTATTGCAATAATAACAAAATAAGACAGACGCTCTAAAAACCAGAGCATACGATCAAAGCTTTTATTCATATTAAAGAAGTAGATATAGACTAACAACCCAGCAATAAAATGAGATGCACCTGAAACAATATTAAAAATATAATTTTTAGATAATAAGCCTATGCAGACACCCCAAAAAAGAATTAATGACTGAATAATTGCGTAGTAATTTAATTTCACTTGCTTTAAGAGCAAACAAAAAAATGTCGTGAGTATTAACAGGGGCTCAAACAACCTAAGAACCACACTAAAAACATCTTGGTCCCCGAAAAAAACCCTAATCAGGTATAAAAACGGAGAGCATGAATAAAACACAATTATTAAGATCTCAACAGGATTTAATTTACAATCCCTAAATTTAGTCATAGGTGCCTGTCCTAACTGGATACGCACCCTGACTTTTAATTTTTTCGATTGCTTCGCTTACACTATTCCCTAAAGTAGTCATTGCCTCTTTGTTATATGGGTTCTTAGATGACCCATAATCAAGCGGAAAGACATAACCTTTCAATAAGCCGGACAACATATGAGTTATAACTTTGCCTACAGCCATATCCACCACTTTAGAATTTGCAATAGTTTGGGATATAGTACTTTCTAACTCTTCAAGCTGACCAAAATCATTTAATTCCTTGCATACATTGTCAGTGGCATAGTATGCCTTACCAAAAGTTATTAGTGGCTTATTTCTAACAATAGCCTCTACACCAACAGATCCCGTCCAAGTTAGAACTAAATCAGCATGCTCAATCACTTCATTAGACGGAATATCGAAAGGAACCAAACAAAAAGACGGGTTTTTAGAAAAACTTTGATAGAAGGCACTTTTTCTTAGGCCATATGCACTAGGATGTTCTTTAACCAATATGAGAGTGTCTTTAAAATCTACGCCCAGTAACTTTGAAACAGTTTGATAAAAATCTGAAAAATCGGAAGATGTCCCCCAATAATCTAGGCTGCACTCAGGATAAAATTGGAGCGGCAAGTACACAATTTTCTTATTACTCTCTTTGGCGTTTTCGACTAAACTCTTATAGCACTTATTTTGAAAACGGCGAAAGAATATTTGAGATATTGCCCTACAACTCATACATTGTTCTGATGCTACCGTATTGTAATAAAAATTATCGGGGTCAGATATTCTCTTATAAGCATAATAGGCTATTTTTACTTTTTCCTTTAAGTACTTAGTAAAAAACATAGATAGCGGTTTAGTGCTCCACATAAAATCTTTTTGCATATATGGAACATAACACCTCTCCTTCAACTCACCAATCTTCTGCTGAACTAATGCTTCTTCAGGCTCATTATTAAAAATAAGCTCTCCTCGGCTCGTCAAACGAGAATATCCATTGAGCATATTATTCAAAAAGCCTATATACTGACCACTTCTAGCTCTCATAATGCGATCACATAAGTCAAGCACATAAGAATCCATTACCATACCAAAAATATAATCTGGATCATTTTTTTCGATAATATTAAATAGAGCTATAGACATACATTTTATTCTTTTTATTTGCTCGTCATGAGGCAAAGTTTTTAAATATCTACATCTACGAGAAACACTATCAAAATTTATTTCACTCCAAATAAAATGATCATCTATTTCATTTTTTTCATAGCTAGTTTTAACTGAATAATATACTGACATAACATCAATATCTTCCGTTCCTGAATGATCACTAAAATACGATACATTAGAAAATATTGGTATATTTTTCACCAACTCTTTAAAAAAAACATCAATACGTGGGCGGGTATAAACTAAAACTTTCATACTAATTACCTACAGAACAAAACCATCATCAACAATAATATTTTGACCATTTACATATTTACTTTTATCTGACAATAAATAGAGTAACGAACCTATAACATCCTCAGGATTTAGCATCCCCTTATTTAAACACTCATCTTTATAGTTTTCCAAAAAAGAGTCAGGTTGGCCATCCAATATACCCCCAAGTGATAAGGTATTTACGCGAATATTATTACCTTTAAAATAGGCCGCCATATATTTGGTGAGGTGGTTAAGCCCCGATTTAATAGCTGCATACTCGACCGATACTGTCATCGAGGTTCCTTCATAAATATGAAAGCGAGGCGCAACCAAGCCATAAATAGAGGAAACATTAATAATATTGCCAAAACTCTGCGCCATAAAGTGCTTAGCAAAGCACTGAGATACGTTAAAATACCCACCTAGGTGTAAACCGACATTCTCGTTAAAATCAGAATACTCTACATCGAAAAAGTGGCGACCAAAGTTTTTATTGCGTGGGTATGCATTATTCACCACTGCATCAATTTTGCCGTATTTATCGTTAAGCGCTTGCAATTGTTCTGCAATACAGTCTTTATTGGTAATATCCAATTCAATCACATCAATTCGACTATGGAGCTCTTCGGGTAGGCTGGCTTTTGCTTGGGCAGTATTTTCAGGATTAATGTCTGCGATAACAGCTATACCGCCACTATTTGCAATAGCTTCTACAAACGCTCTACCGATTAAACCTGCTCCGCCTGTGACAACCACCACCTGATCATTTAACATTTTTTTTATTTCTCATTAAAAATTCAACAAATTCAAAATCAATTTCACTATCAATATCAATCGAGCGCTCTTCTGGCATCACGAATAAACCTGTGCTTTCAGAAAAAATATTTTTCTGTTCAAGCAAGGCTTGTCTTGCCCATACATAAATAGAGGCATTCATGTCGTAGCTTTTTGGAGCATCCTGCCTTCTAACGATTGATGACTCAAGCTTTTTAGAAAGTGCCACACAACCATTATTATCGACTTCGACCATATTAAAATAGGGGCTTCGCCTGCTGGGCATAGCGGTGATTAAATTAGCGTTTTTATTCTCCAAAAACTGAGAAAAGGCTCCAGTGATGTCCGAGACATTCCTAAGTGGGGATGTCGCATCAAGATCCACATGATACTCGTAAGATTTTTTATAGTGAGCCTCGCTCCTTAAAAAAGCATCGCGAATAACCTCTAGCTTACCTGCGGTATCTGAAGATAGGTCTGCGCTGCGACGAAAAAACACTTCCGCCCCACACTTTTCTGCGGTTTCTGCAATCTCGTCGGAATCAGTACTGATGACTACGTGATCGAATAATTGGGCCTCAAGCGCTTGCTCTATAGTATGCGCAATAAGGGGCTTACCATTTAAACGCTTAATGTTTTTATTGGGTACACCTTTGGAACCACCTCTAGCACAAATTGTGCACAATACATTACTCATTATTTTGCTCCTGTATCGTCCGTATTATTTTCATCACTTGAATGCCTTGCTTCAGTGAACATATATGCTGCTTATTAGGCGAAAAAAGCAACTCACGGTGCATGGCTGCAAAAAGATCATTTCTTTGCAGTGTACTGAATGTAAAATTTTCTGTTTCGCCATTAACTACTGTTTTTTGCAAAGTATTTTTAACTAGATCAGCCTCAAGGGTGAACTGGTTTGTGTTAATCTGCACGCGGCGAGTCGACGACTTGGTGAAATAATCAATGCTTAGATTAACGATGGCCTGTTTATCTGTTTGGGCAATCAAAGCCACTAGATCATCACTATCTATTTTTAAGTTAGATACTTTCTTTTGGTAGCTGCTTATCGTGCAGAAGTATCCGGCCAGCCATGCGGTGTAATCAATTTCGTGACTCAAATCTAACAGAGCGCCACCGCCTTCATTCTTTTTAGCACTGTACGATGTTTGGTAATCACCGTTTTCCCGCCAATGAGGTAAATAAGACCCACAATTTACGTTGACTGACAATATCTCTTGTCCGGCTAGCATTTGCTTTACTTTCTGCAATACCGGATGAAAACGTAAAACATAACCCACATAAACATCATTCTGCATGCTAGGCAAGTCGTAATATTTTTCAAATAGTGGCTTTTCACAAAATACCGTCTTACCGCTTACTTGCTCATTCAGCCAGGCAAGTTGTTCAAAATGCTTACCTGTTTCAGAAGCAATTAGAAAATAGTCGTATTGATTAATATTTAGAACGTCTGTTAGCTTGGAAAAAATCACTCTGTCACTTAAACATTGCTTGGTGACAATATCGACTGTTTCTATCTCAGAAAAAGATGACAAAACCTCATCATGTCTGCGACCAATTGAGCCATAGCCAATGATGAGCGCCTTCATTCAAATATCTCACTGTACTCTCTATTAGCTTGCTCAAATTCATTCATACGGCCAATGTCTAGCCAGTACTCATGAATAGGAAAAGAAATGATAGTTTGTTGCCGCTCAATTAACGCTTCAAACAAGCTGGGCATATCGTAATACTGATCGTTGGGAATAGCCGATAATGCGGTTGGACTAAGCATATATATACCGGCGCTCACGAAGAACTTATGAACAGGTTTCTCTTCTACCGAGGTCACTTTATTTCCATCAATGTTAACAACCCCGTAGGGCACTTGAAAATCATATTCACGTACGCACATCGTTGCTTCTGCGTTATGTGACCGATGATAATCTAGCAGGCTTTCAAAATTGACATCCGTTAATAAATCGCCGTTCATGACAAAAAAAGGTTCTTCGGGTTTATTATTCAAAAGACTCAACGCCCCCGCCGTCCCCATACGCTCTTTTTCAAACACATATTCGATATTGACGCCAAATTTTTTTCCATCGCTAAAATAATTTTTGATGGCATCAGCTCTGTAGTTAACGCACATAACAATGTTAATGAAGCCGTAACGACAAAACTGCTCTACAATAGTTTGCAATATCGGTTTGTCTCCTACCTTCAACATAGGCTTTGGAGTATTTTTTGTTAACGGGTGCAGCCGTGTACCCAAGCCACCCACCATGAGCACAACTTTATTTGTTTTTATCTCGGGCTTTAATAGCTCGTCAATTTCTCTAAGAGCAATAACACGATAGCTTTCATCGACAATGGGGATTTGATGCAGTTTTTTAGCGAGCGCTTTTTTTATAACATCTTGAGTAGATTCATCAATAAAACCTACCGTGGGATTCTTAAATACAATTGGCCCAATAGTATCGTCTAGCGTTAAGCCTTTTAACAAGCCACGTCGCACATCACCGTCGGTTATAGTACCTAAAAGTTTTTCCTTGCTGTCCACCACCAATAAAATTTGCAATGCCGTTTGGTTCAGTTTTACTAATGCATCTTTGATACTTATGTGCTGGCTTATCAGTGCAGATTTAAATTGGGTCATAAAATACGCAAACCTTATATGTCGTGAAATGTCTTTTTTAAGTCGAAAGGGTCAAGGTCACGCTTGAGAACAGATAATATTTTTAAGCTAGCATGCCCATCTCCGTAAGGATTTACGGTAGCTTGCAGCACAGCTTTAAATGTAGCTGACAATGCTTGCTCAACTGCTTGGACGACATCGTCTAGAGTTGGCGCACAATCAATGACACTTTCCGCTCTTAAACGACCTTTCTGTCTATCACCTATATTTACTGTTGCAATCTTGAAACTAGGCGCTTCGGCTAAGCCACTAGAACTGTTGCCTACTACTGCATCTACATATTGCAGTGTACTTAAATAACGCAGTTGCCCCATTGAGGTAAAAGCAACAGATTTTTTGGGGTTTTTTGAAACATATTCATCTATCATTTGATTGATTACCCTGCCATCCGTATCGCTGTTAGCTTTAGTGAATATAATGCCAAATTCACTAAATTTATCCAAAGCATCAAGAATTACCCCAAATTGCTCTTTTGCGCTCGAATTTTCAAGAGTCACCGGATGATAAGTTACCAACACATTTCGCTTAGCTAGCTCGAAGCCAGTAGAATCCTCTAGTTCTTTTTTAGAAAGCAGCTTAAGGCGCGAGATATTCTCCACACCTAGCCCACCCACATTAAACACTCTGTCAGGAGACTCTCCCAACTGTATTACTCGTTTTCTATAGGGCTCTGCTGCTGTAAAGTGCCAGTAGGCCATTTTGCTAATGCTGTGACGAATAGCCTCGTCGAAAGCCCCTTCCGTCGTTTCACCTCCATGTAAATGGGCGATTGGTATACGAGCAATCATACCGGCAGCGGCGGCAGAAAAAATTTCGTAGCGATCCCCTAAAAGAACGACCAAGTCAGGATTTAATTCTTCGTAGGCTTCAGAAAATGATATTTGAGCCAAACCCATTGATTTTGAAACCCCTATGGCAGTATCGGAAGATAGAAGCATTTCGATTTTCTTATCGATGTTAAAATCTTTCTCAATTTCTTTATAGGTGAAACCAAATTCTGGTGATAAATGCATACCAGTGACGATCACTTGTAATTGTAAATTTGTATCCTGCTTTATACCTTTCATCAACCAATACAACAAACCGTATTCAGCGCGGGTACCTGTAACAATACAAATTTTCTTCATATAATATCGTCCGTTTCGTAATCTTTCTGTGCTGTTTGTTGTAACACTTCATCCCAGCGCATGGGAGATATTCCTGAACCAGGCCTTTTTACAGTTAAGTTTTCTATTGTCAGTTTTTCGCCTTTCCTAATAGGCCTAGCAGCCACAATACTTTTTCTGGCAATAGGAATATTTTTTCTTTCTTGTGCACTCGGACATTTCATACCGTCACCCAACGCCACTTCAATATTGCGAATAGCATTAACCATTTGTTTTAGTTCTTGAGGCTCTAAACTTGCTTTATGATCAGGACCCGGAAGGGTTCTATCTAACGTAAAATGCTTTTCAATAACCGACGCACCCATCGCCACTGCAGCAGTAGGCACTTCAATACCTAATGTGTGGTCAGAATAGCCAACCTTTACTTTAAAGGCTTGAGCTATAGTTTGCATAGCGCTCAAATTGACATCTTGCATTTTTGTAGGATAGTCTGTAGTTGCATGTAAAATGGTTATATTTTTTTTGCTAGTGCCTGATTCAATCAGCAAATTTAAGGCTGATTCTATTTCTGCCAACGTCGCCATGCCTGTCGAAAGCACGATTTTTTTGTTATAACTTCCCACCAGCTTTAGGTAAGGGTAGTTAGTGATCTCACCAGAAGGAATCTTAAAACGCTTCACACCTAAACTATTTAAAAATAAGATACTTTGCACATCAAACGGGGTGGACATGAATTCAATATTATTTTTCTGACAATACAAGATTAGAGCTTGATGGTCTTCTTCACTAAGCTCTAGTTGTTTTAGCATATCGAATTGGCTTTCGGCTTTACCGGTATTCGTTGTTTGATATTCAGCTTGCTTTGCTGCTTTGGTTACTAGCGTCTCCGCTTTAAACGTTTGAAACTTAACTGCATCCACTCCGCAGTCTACGGCAATATCCACAAGCTGCTTGGCTAAGTCTAGCGATCCATTGTGATTAACACCCACTTCCGCAATAATAAATGATCTCATTTTAGTAACGATCCCGCCTTAACAAAGGATTGGCTAGGAATACTGATTCCATGTTTAACTGTTGCGTTGCTTCCAATGAATGTTTTTTCGCCCACAGTTACTCCACCATTGATAATTGCACCTGTTGAAATATGACAGTGATCATTGATAACTGTGTCATGCTCGATTAATGCTTTAGAGTTGATGATGCAGTTTTCACCGATTTTTACTGCTGCATTCACTAGCGCATGATGCATAATAATTGTTCCGTTGCCGATAGTGGCATGATTTGATACGTGAGCCAATGGCGAAACCATACTTGGCTGTTCAAATGCTAGATTTTTTAATTGATCAAAAAGATGCACCTTCAAGTCAGATGATCTTATCTGTCCTACAGTAACAAAAGCAAAATCATATTTTTTTCTTAAGTTTGCTAGATCTCCATCATTACCAATGACAGGATAACCCAGCACCTCTTTTATTGTTGACCCTTTTCGCTCAACGATCCCGGCAACGTGATAACCCTCAATCATCTCGATAATATCGATACACGACTTGCAGTGCCCCCCCGCTCCAATTAGAATAATTTCTTTCATATTCTCACACTACTTGGGATATTAACTAAGCGATCAGCCAGCCACTGAGCGTTGTTTTGCGGCATGGCAAAGCAATCTTTGAACATAGGCAAAGTGTTGAGCAAATTCCATACAGGCCTTGACATCACACCTTGCGCATTAAAATATTCTAAAAATTCTTGCTGCTCTTCGTAACTCACCAACAGGATGGCATTGAGCCAATAATTAGATTCAGCGAATTCAGGCTCCGCTGCAAATCCAACGTTGTTTTGACCACACCATGCTTTGTAAATCTCAGCTGTTGCTCGTTTGTTGGCAACAAAAGCACCGAGCTTGTCTAATTGAGCGCATAAGAGCGCAGCATTGATATTGGGCATACGGTAGTTATAAGCAATTTCATCATGTTCAAATACCCACTTGTGTTGCAGCTTGGCTGTTGTGGTGAGGTGCTTGGCTCTTTTGGCTAACTGCTCGTCGTTAGTAACAATGGCGCCGCCCCCACCTGCTGTAATTATTTTATTACCGTTAAAGCTGATGGCTCCTGCCACACCAAACGTTCCAGTGTGCTTACCTTTATAAGTACTACCCAGTGACTCTGCGGCGTCCTCAACTAAGGGGATGCACCAACGTTCACATAACGATTGGATCTTATCTATCTCACAGGGGTGACCGAACGTATGCATCGGCACGCATGCTGCTATTCGCTTATGCGTGAGTGAGTTGTAGCACTGCCCATTGTCTATGCGTGCGTGCTCGCTTAAAAATTCCTCTAGTGACTCGACTGACATACCGAAACTGGCCTTGCTCACATCGACAAATACTGGGCTAGCTCCACAGTAGTTAATCGCATTACAGGTAGCGATGAAACTCAAGGACTGTGTGATAACTTCCGTGTCACGCTCTACGCCGGCCAATAAAAGCGAAACGTGCAAAGCAGCAGTTCCGCTTGAGGTAGCGATGGCATAGTTAGCGCCTACGTAGTCCGCCAGTCGTGTTTCAAACTGATCAACGTACTTACCCACACTTGATACAAATGTTGAATCAATACATTTAATGACGAACTCTTTCTCATGTTCGTCAAAACGGGGCTCGTGCAAGGGAATAAAGTCTTCGGTTTGATATATATCCCTAATATAAGTGACGAGATTTTTAAGCTCTACTTTCATTTTCACATTTTCCCGTCTAGGTACTTACCCGTTTCTTTGTGATCAAATGTAGGTATCATTTTCTGGAAAATATCAACAATATTACTTTTCCCCCAAGACTGCCGCTGCTGCATATCCTGTATTTTTTTTTCAAAAAAACTAAGTAATTCTTGATCGTAAGCCAGACGATTTTTTATCACTCCGAGATTACCAAAACGTTCCATATCTAGAATTTCTTTGTCTGTATAAAACTCCTCAAAGTCTTTTTCACCAGTGGTATTACTTGGTGTAAATAAACATGGCCACTTACCCGCATCCGGTAACGTTTTCACTAAATCACGAGCCTCTTGCTCACTAGCACAGTGATGAGGCTCGTAACCTATATTTTTTAAATAGCGAACAGCAATATCGGCGAAGGTCATCAGATGTAAGTGCTCGCTTAATTTTGGAAAGAAAATATCTCTGTTCTCCCCCAATAAGCAAGACATCAAACACAGCTCTCCCGACTCTTGAGGAGTTACGAAATAGCGCTTTATATCATTAGGGGCAACGATTGGCTGGCGCTTTTGAATACGCTGATTAAATCCATGTAAGAGCGAGCCATCCGAAAATGCGACATTTGCAAAGCGCGCGGTTGATATAGGAATATCCTCACTTCTGCGCATTAAAAACATTTCCATTATGCGTTTTGAGGCGCCCATCATATTCACTGGGTTAGCTGCCTTATCTGTAGAAACACAAAAATATTTTTTAACTCCAGCTGCTATAGATTGCTGAATGGTTTTGTCTGTATTAAATATATTTACATCGATCATGCGCATTAAAGTAAATGGGTCTTTTTCACTTCTTACATGCTTAAGCGCTGAAAGATTTAATACATAATCATACTGTCCATCTTGATGAATAAATGCATCATACTCAATGGATCCGATATCTAGCGCGAATGTTTGAAAGTCACCAGAAATATATCCGAAACTACTTCTAATATCGCGTACTAACTCAACCATATTATTTTCACTGATATCAACAACATGTAACTTCTTAGGTGACCGCTTGAAAATTTCTTTTGTTACAGCTTGACCAATAGAACCTGCACCACCTAAAACAAGAAATGAAGAACGAGAGACAATCTCTTTAAGTTCGGCATTTCTATCAGTAATGTCCTGAGAAAATAGTTCCTCAGTCCTTCCAATTAAACTCAGTATACTTTCAGAGCTAATCACTTCCAAACTCCTTTAGTATCGATAACAAATTGTCCTGAAAACTTACTATTTTTAAACTCTTTGTGATCAACTAATAACAAATGAACATCTGCCACTTCTTTCGCCTTCCCAAATTTTACAAGTTCAAACGATGATTCCGTAACAGGCAGCGATATAATATTTGGCTCAACCGCTACAACTTCACCCACATGAATTTCTGCAATTTTTTTTGTGATATTAAGCGCAGGGCTTTCACGCAAATCATCGATGTCCGGCTTAAACGCCAAACCATAACACGAAATTGTTACATCTTTTGCTGTTTTATCAGGGTTAGCTTGTAAAAAATCGGCAATCGCAATTTTAACTTTATTGATCACCCACTCCGGCTTAGCATCATTCACTTTACGTGCCGTATGAATAAGTTGGGCCTCTTCTGGTGTTTTGCTTACAATAAACCAAGGATCTACAGCGATACAGTGCCCTCCAACCCCTGGACCAGGTTGTAAAATATTAATGCGCGGATGACGATTTGCGAGTGCAATTAACTCCCATACATTTATGTCTAGCTTGTCACAAATAGTTGAAAGCTCATTCGCAAAAGCGATTTGAACATCACGACATGAGTTTTCGGTCAATTTTGCCATTTCTGCTGTACGAGCATTAGTAATAACACACTTACCTTGCACAAAGATTTTATATAATTCGACAGCGCGGGAAGAGCATTTCGTTGTCATACCACCTATTACGCGATCATTTTCTACCAGTTCACGCACCACATGGCCCGGCAATACTCGCTCTGGGCAATGCGCTATATTAACATCTGCATTTTCATTTACGCTTTGCGGAAATGATAAGTCTAATCGTGCTGTAGCTAACCATTCTGCCATTTGCTCTGTTGCGCCAACGGGTGATGTGGATTCAAGTATCACCAAATCGCCTTTTTTTAATACTGGTGCAATAGCTTTTGCAGCTTTTTGTATGTAGCTTAAATCTGGTTCAGGAATATTTTTGCCATTGTCGCGATTTAAAGAAGACTTGAACGGTGTGGGGACAGCAATTAAAAAAGCATCTGCTGGCTCAGGTTTTAACACTGCTTTTAAATAAGCTTCTTTGACTGCCGTATGAACCATAGCATCCAAATCTGGCTCTACAATGTGTATTTCACCACGATTGATAGTATTTACAGCGTGCGGATTAACATCAACACCAACGACTTGCTTCTTCTTAGAAGCAAACATCGCGGCTGTCGGAAGGCCTATATAACCCAAACCAATAACAGAAATCTTACTAAAAGACATACCATTCCTTAACTTTTCGATTAATTACTACTTAATAAGGGGCAACTTACATTATCTAGGTTTCGCGTATTTAGCTTGCGAGAATATCGCATATTCTCTGGCATGCGCTACCATCACCATAAGGGTTGTGCGCACGACTCATAACGCTATAAGCAGCGTCATTTACCAACAACTCATGAAGTGCTGTGGTAATTGCCTCCATATCGGTTCCAACCAATTTAACCGTACCGGCATCGACCGCTTCTGGTCTCTCAGTGGTATCACGCATAACCAATACAGGCTTACCCAAACTAGGGGCTTCTTCTTGAATGCCACCAGAATCGGTTAAAATAATATGTGCACGATTCATCAAATATACAAAGGGTAAATATTCTTGCGGCTCAACAAGATGCACATTATCCACTGCACTTAAAATACGCTTAACCGGTTCTTGTACATTCGGGTTTAAATGAACAGGATAGATTATTTGAACATTTGAATGCGTTTTTGCCGTTTGCGCCAAGGCTTCACAAATTCGCTCAAAGCCACCTCCAAAACTTTCTCGTCGATGACCTGTAACTAAAATTAGCTTTTTACTACTATCTAGCATGGGAAAACATGATCCCAACTCATTCGACAAAACAATATCAGACTCAATCTGAGCTTTCACCTGTAACAAGGCATCAATAACTGTATTACCTGTTATATAAATACTATCATTAAGACAATTTTCATTAAGAAGGTTTTGCTTGGAGTTTTCTGTAGGTGCAAAGTGATATTTTGCTAATGCTCCCGTTAACTTTCGATTTCCCTCTTCAGGCCAAGGAGAATATATATTTCCCGTACGCAACCCCGCCTCTACATGCCCCACGGCTATTTGCTCATAATAAGCAGCTAAACCAGCAGCAAATGTTGTTGCGGTGTCACCGTGCACCAATACAACATCTGGCTTAAACTCTTTTAATACTGGTGTTAACTCAGTCAAAATACGACTAGTAACTTCTGGCAACGTCTGCCCTGCTTTCATTAAATTTAAGTCATAGTTTGGCGTGATTTTAAAAAGCATTAACACCTGATCAAGCATCTCACGGTGCTGTGCGGTAACACACACTCTTGACTCAAAGCGTTTATCACTATCAAGAGCGTGAACCAAAGGAGCCATTTTAATAGCTTCTGGTCGGGTACCGAATACTGTTAATATCTTCATTTTAAAATAATCTATTTTATTTTTGTAACGATTGCTGAATAGCATCTATTTCTTTCATCAGAGTATCATGCTCTTTTATTTTTTCTTGCAAAAATCTTTTAGTAACAGAACTCTTTTGCTCTATCCCTTTTGGGGTTAGCAAATATAGGTAACCGCTTTTATTTTTACTATTACGAAAGTTATCTACTTTTACCAACCCTACTTCGACTAACGCTTTTAAACAAAAATTGACTTTGCCCAAGCTAATACCGAGTTCACTCGCTAGCTCACGCTGACTGAGATGCGGATTATCGTTTATTTTACTAAGGAGCTTATAACGGTATTCATCGGTCAGCATCATAGAAAACCTTAAACGTTCATAGAGTGAACACTATACTTGCCAATTATCGAACTCTCAAGACATAAATGCGTAAGTAAAGATAAGTTAACCACACAAACCATAACGAAACATACATAAGGGAGTGTAAAACTGACATTTAGTTTTATAATGAGCGGGGAAGAAAAATAAACAAACCATACTAAATGGCTCCGCCTGCTGGGCTCGAACCAGCGACCTAATGATTAACAGTCATGTGCTCTACCAACTGAGCTAAGGCGGAATAAAGAATGAGCTGATCAGCTCAAGTGGGGCGCATATTATAGATACCTATTGACGCTGTCAAGCCTTAGCTTACATTTTAATTACGCTCTTTTTCGCTTACATTTCAATAGGTTAATTTTTCTTCAGCTTAAGACATCACACAAAAATTAATAGGGAAAACTACCCAGCATCGCTACCACTCACCCCCTGCAAACGAGCACCATCCCAAGTTTTACAACTGGGACACAGCCAATAAAGCGTATTTGCCTGAAAACCACAACCATGACAACGGTAAAGCATTTGCTCATTGAGCGTCTTACCTATCACTTGCTGCAATGAGGACAAGTAGTCGTGAGTTGTGCCATGTGTAAAGCGCAAATAATAATCAACTAATTTTTTTAAACCCGCTTTTGATGGATATTCAACAACCGCTTTTGCTACAAATTCAGCAGCTTCAACCTCACCCTTTTGCTCTTCTATAAACGTAGCAATGGCGAGCAAAACACTGGGATGCTCAACCATTCGCTCAATAGACAAAAGGTAATTTAAACACTTTAACTCTTCACCCATTTGCTGATAAGCGCCAACAATAGAAGGCAGCACCTCCACAATATAATCGGGCTGATCAAAAATGACCGCCTGCAGGCGCTTTAACCCTTTCTTCATATTGCCAGCAAAAATATCAATTTTCCCCAACAACATAGAAGAACGGACACTGTTTTTTTCAATGGATAGCGCCTTATCAAGATGGTTACGAGCTCCTTTAAAGTCCTCAGCATCTAAACAGTTTTCTGCTAGCTCACATAAAAAGTGGGCACTAATAGATAACCATTTGGCACGCTCACGGTTTAGGCGACTACTAGAAAGTTGCGACAAAACATCTAAGCCTAATAGCCACTCTTTTTCATCTTGGTAAATTTCAAGCAGCTGCACGAGTCCTTGCTGCTTATAGACCCCCTCCGATTGCACCAAGCGCTGCAATAGCTCTTCAGCACGATCTAATAAACCCGACTTAACAAAATCGATAGCAAGTTCATACTGTGCTTGCTGCATCTGCTGCCGATTTAGTTCGGGGCGGGCGAGCAAATTTTGGTGAATGCGCACAGCTCGATCAACCTCTCCACGCTTACGCAATAACTTACCCAACGCAAGGTGAGTCTCTAGAGTGTCACTACTCACCTCAAGAGATTGAATAAAAGTATCAATAGCTTTGTCTGGCTGCTCATTAAGAAGATAGTTGAGGCCTTCGAAGTAACCCTTATTACGATCATCCTTGCGGGCAATTAACTCTGTTTTTTTATGACGCCCAAGGAAGAAGCCGACAGCTAAACTCGCGAGAATCACTACATATACTGCGCCTTCAGACATTTATACTCTCGCAAAACTCATTGATCTAGATAACGACCGGATATATTTGGATAATATTGACGCGACTAAAATGCACAAACATGAAATTCGACAACAGATACACTCTAAACGTGAGAAACGTTTTCCCGGCGTATACTGTCATTAACTCGGTCACGCATCTCTTTGCCCGGTTTGAAGTGGGGCACATATTTACCTTTTAGCTGAACCATTTCACCGGTTTTAGGGTTTCGCCCTACTCTTGGCTCTCTGTAGTGCAGAGAAAAGCTGCCAAAACCACGAACCTCGATGCGATCACCCGAAGCAAGCACCTGCGACATGTGCTCTAAAATGCTTTTTACCGCTAACTCAACATCTTTAATTGACAGCTGCTCTTGATGGTCCGTCATTCTTTCTATTAGCTCAGATTTAGTCATACCCTACCCTAATGCTCATTTATTATTCTAATAGTATCAACACTTTAACAAAATATACAATCTGTTGCGCTACTCGTTTTTACCGCTCACAAAAAAGGCCGCATAAATGCGGCCTTTTAGGAGTTGAAAAGAAAGGAAAATTACTTATCCTGGCCTTTCATTTGCGCTTTAATCAAGTCACCCAGTGTTGCAGGAGCCGCTGTTTCAGCCGCTTTTTCACTGTGTTGCTTGATCGCAGCTTTTTCTTCTGCTGCATCTTTAGCTTTAACAGACAATGTAATTGAACGGTTTTTGCTATCAACATTAATAACAACCACTTCAACTTCATCACCAACCGACAATACAGTAGAAGCATCTTCTACTTTATCACGGCTAAGCTCTGAGGCTTTTAGGTAGCCTTCAACGTCATCAGCCAAAGTAACTACTGCACCTTTAGCATCCACCTCTTTAACAGCACCTTTAACGATAGAGCCTTTCGCATTAGATTCTGCATAGCTAGAGAAGCTATCTTCTTCTAACTGCTTAATACCTAAAGAAATACGCTCACGCTCCGGGTCTACAGCCAAGATAACGGTTTCAAGCTCATCGCCTTTTTTGTATTCACGTACCGCTTCTTCACCACTATCTGTCCAAGAAATATCAGACAAGTGAACCAACCCATCGATGCCGCCATCAAGACCCAAGAAAATACCAAAGTCAGTAATTGATTTGATCTTACCTGAAATTTTGTCACCTTTCTGGAAGCGTGAACCGAATGCATCCCAAGGGTTTTCTTGACACTGCTTGATACCTAGAGAAATACGACGACGATCTTCGTCTATCTCAAGAACCATCACTTCAACTTCATCACCTAGATCAACCACTTTTGATGGGTGGATGTTTTTGTTCGTCCAATCCATTTCAGAAACGTGAACAAGACCTTCAACGCCCTCTTCAATTTCAGCAAAGCAACCGTAGTCAGTTAGGTTAGTTACCACGGCTTTCGCTTTAGCACCAACAGGGTAACGGTTAGTGATTTCTACCCATGGATCTTCACCCAATTGCTTAAGACCTAGAGATACGCGGTTACGCTCACGATCAAACTTCAATACGCGCACATCAATTTCGTCACCTACGTTAACGATTTCACTTGGGTGCTTAATACGCTTCCACGCCATATCGGTAATATGTAGAAGACCATCAACGCCACCAAGATCAACGAATGCGCCGTAATCGGTAAGGTTTTTAACGATACCTTTCGCTTTAGCACCTTCTTCAAGGCTCGCTAACAGCTCTTCACGCTCAGCAGAATTAGCCGTTTCCATCACTGCACGACGTGATACAACAACGTTATTACGTTTTTGATCTAGCTTGATCACTTTAAACTCAAGCTCTTTGCCTTCAAGGTGTAATGTGTCGCGTACTGGGCGAACATCTACCAATGAACCCGGCAAGAATGCGCGAATGCCCGCAACGTCAACGGTGAAACCACCCTTAACCTTACCGTTAATCACACCCGTCATTACTTCTTCTGCTGCATGAGCAGACTCTAATACCTTCCACGCTTCAGCACGTTTAGCTTTTTCACGAGAAAGTTTTGTTTCACCAAAGCCGTCTTCAACAGACTCTAGCGCAACGTGAACTTCATCACCGATAGCGAGTGTTACTTCACCATTTTCATCAGCAAATTGCTCTGCCGGAATAACACCTTCGGATTTAAGACCTGCGTGAACGGTTACCCAGTCACGGTCAATATCAATAACAACACCAGTCACGATTGATCCTGGGACCATATCGACGGTTTTTAAACTTTCTTCAAAGAGTTCTGCGAAATTCTCGCTCATGAGGGATAAACCTATACTATTTAGCACACATCCTCATAGCCGACATAGCGTGTAAATATCACTATGCGTACCAAAAAGATCTGTTTACCGAGCGGTTCAGGCGCACGGGCCAGTTAATAATAAACACAGCACTCTCCCTGACGAATAATGAGTACTATGCTTTACTTTAATGCCTAGAATATGGGGATTGTTATAGAAAACAATGAGTGGCCATTACTCTATGCGCTGTTTCACCCGCACCATTATCGCATCTAACACTTCATTGATAGACATTGTCGTACTATCGATGGTTATCGCATCATCTGCAGGCTGCAAGGGCGATGCCGAACGTTCTGTATCACGCTTATCACGCGCTTCTATGTCATCCAGCAGGACGCGGAGATTAGCAGATTCTCCTCGCCCAAGCAACTGCTTGTAGCGCCGCTGGGCGCGCTCTTCGGCGCTGGCCGTCAAAAAGACTTTAACCGATGCTTGGGGAAATACCGTCGTCCCCATATCACGCCCGTCGGCGACTAAGCCGGGAGATTGCTGAAAGCTACGTTGTCGCGCTAACAACGCTTCACGCACGGGAATATGCGCGGCAACAACCGAAGCCCCCATACCTGCGGCTTCTTTACGAATATCCGCTGTCACATCACTACCGTCAAGAATCGCTACCACCCCTTGATCTGTCGGCTTAAAACTAATATTGAGGTGCCTTGCGACATTAGCTGCAGCATCAATGTCTTGCAAATCAACTGATTGAGCCACACAAGCCACAGCCGTTAAGCGGTACAAGGCGCCACTATCAAGCAAATGAAAGCCCAGCTGCTGAGCAAGGCGCTGGCAAATTGTGCCTTTGCCTGAACCACTTGGCCCGTCAATCGTAATAACAGGTGCCGCATCTTTATCAGGATGAACACCTTTTATATCGCTCATCACAGCATCTCCAAATGATCATCAAATAGCGAGTGATAAATAATTTCACACATTAACGCAGGGTTTTCAGCTTGGGTGATGGGGCGACCAATCACTAAATAGTCACTGCCATTAGCCATGGCATCTTGCGGTGTAACGATACGCCGCTGATCGTCACTCAATGAGCCAGCAGGCCGAATGCCGGGCGTCACTAAACAAAAGTCTTCACCAAGCGCGCGTTTTAATGTTTGCGCTTCCTGTGCAGAACACACCACGCCATCAAGACCAACAGATTGCGTTAACGCAGCCAAACGCATCACCTGCTCTTCAGGCTCAACATCCATACCAATACTCAGCAGGTCATCTTTCGTCATACTGGTGAGCACCGTTACAGCAATTAGCAGCGGCTGATGAACAGAAGCATCTATTGCCTCGCGAGCCGCTTCTAACATACGTCGACCACCAGACGCATGCACATTCACCATCCACACACCCAACTGTGCTGCGGCCTTAACCGACTTAGCCACCGTATTAGGTATGTCGTGATATTTGAGATCGAGAAATACGTCGAAACCCTGCTCCATCAACTGACCAACCAGTTGTGGGCCTGCCGTGGTAAAAAGTTCTTTACCGACCTTTAGCCGACAGTATTTAGGGTTTAATTGAGATGCGAGCGCTAAGCAAGGCGCTGCTTCATTAAAGTCCATTGCAACAACAATGGGAGAATCAGTGGAAATGGACATAATTGCTCCGATAAGAAATCGGAGCGGATGATAGCAGTAGTCAGCCGCTTGCTACAAGCAAGCAGCAATACTACGCATATTAGCTAAAGCCCTAACTTGCTCTCATTCATTATCCATATCTTTTCTCCGATACCCTTCACCTCCATCAACTGCTCCTTAGAAGTAAAAGCGCCATTAGCTTCCCGCCATGCCACGATGGCCTGTGCTTTTTTCAAACCAATACCTTTTAGCCCATCGGCGATAATTTCAGCACTGTCAGCATTGATATTAATATGTGGCTTTGTCATCTGATCAGCGACATCATTTATCTCGGAAATATCCTGAGAAGGTGGTTGCTGAGAAATATCTGTGGTATCAGCGGTAACGGTAGTACTGAAAGACAGCGCAATGAGTAATCCTGCAAGCAGTGCGCAACGAGAAAAGAATGAATGGGAAATAGATAAGAACATAGTATAACCTCCTTGTAATCAATGGTCGGACACCACAGCTGCCTTCTAGCAACACCTACGTTAGAAAGACAATCAAAATAGCATCCGTGCTATGTAGTTTGATGCAAACAATACCAACAACAAGCTACACTTTGAAGATTAAAGGCTTAGAGGATAATACACTAGCAGAGAGCGCTGATATTATTGTAAGCCTTTTCCTACATAGCTTTTTTGTATAGGAGCCTCTGATTAACCTCGAATGACTTATGCGTGAGTCTACAATGCGCGTAGACTAGGCGAGCCTCGCCACTAATGGCCGTAGTCCTTAGTAAGAGGCTCAACGCAGTATAAGTGCATTGTAGCCACGCCCTACGGGGCCCACAGGCGTGACCGATATCTGTGTTGCCACTTTTGCTAAGGTCTAGACATTAGCTGCAAGTGCCGCCTTGATCTCGGCCACGCCTGTGGGACAGAAGTTATCCGAGGTTAATCAGAGGTTCCTATACTTTTGAAAACCTAGATAAATTACAAATACTGGGTTAACTTTTTAACTAGCCCATCAACCTCATTATCTGATTTTTCTGGATAATGCTGCTTAATCAATGTCGCAACATCTTCAGCAAATACACTGTGATCATTATCGACGTCGACCACTGCTAACGCCTGCGTTACCATACCCGCGCCCACAGTGATATTTGTTAAGCGATCGATAATAATAAAAGCACCCGTACCACGGTTGTTTTGATAGGGGTCAATCACAACTGCCTGATTAAGAGTGACATTAGCCAAGCCAATATCGTTGAGTGACAAACTCTTTTTATCATGGTGCTCTTGCGTGTTGACATCGATCTGATGAATCACTTTATCCACATTACCGACCGTAAATTTGGTGGCAAACTTAAAGAAGTACTCCACTTTTTCACTCAAAGCCACTTCAGACATCCAAACAATATGGGCCTGAAGGTGATTGGTTTGCGCAACCTCATCATGTTCTGCAACGATCATATCGCCACGACTAATATCGATTTCATCTTCTAGTGTTAACGTGACTGCTTGACCAACAAAAGCCGTATTAAGCTGACCTTCATAAGTCACAATACTTTCTACTTTACTCGTTTTACCTGAAGGTAAAGCACGAATAGTATCACCAACCGTAATCTCACCAGAAGCAATCGTGCCACAGAAACCACGAAAGTCGAGATTGGGTCGATTTACATACTGAACAGGAAATCTAAAGTCCGTAACATTTTTATCGTTGGCGATTTCAACATGCTCAAGAATCTTCATCAGCGACTGACCTTGATACCATGACGAACGCTCGCTTTTGTTCACGACGTTATCACCATCAAGCGCCGACATCGGCACAAAATACATGTCGTCATCGAGACCCAGCGTTTTAGCAAAAGCAATATATTCATCTTTGATTTCATTAAAGCGCGCTTCGCTAAAATCCATCAAATCCATTTTATTAATCGCGACCACAATGTGCTTTATACCCAACAACGATGCAATATAACTATGGCGGCGGGTTTGTGTTTGCACGCCATATCGCGCATCAATCAAGATAACGGCAAGATCACAGGTTGATGCACCGGTTGCCATATTGCGCGTGTATTGCTCATGCCCTGGGGTATCAGCAATAATAAATTTACGCTTAGCGGTAGAAAAATATCGATAAGCTACATCAATGGTAATACCTTGCTCGCGCTCAGCCTGTAAACCATCAACCAATAAGGCGAGGTCAATTTTTTCGCCGGTCGTACCATGCTTGCTAGAGTCTGATTCAATCGCCGCCAACTGATCTTCATAAATCATTTTTGAGTCGTGTAATAAACGACCGATTAGCGTACTTTTACCGTCATCAACACTGCCGCAAGTGATAAATCGTAGCAATTCTTTACGTTCATGCTGAGCAAGATAAGCATCAATATCTTCAGCAATTAATTCTGATTGGTGTGACATTAAAAATACCCCTCTTGCTTTTTCTTTTCCATGGAGCCGGAGCTGTCATGATCAATGACTCGCCCTTGGCGTTCAGATGTCGTCGTTAATAACATTTCTTGGATAATATCCGTTAACGTAGCCGCTTCTGACTCCACACCGCCGGTTAGCGGATAACAGCCAAGTGTTCTAAAACGCACCATACGTTGCTGGATTTCTTCATCTTCTTTGATCGGCATACGCTCGTCATCAACCATAATCAGCGTACCATCACGCTCAACTACGGGGCGCTTCGCAGCAAAATATAGTGGCACAAGGGGAATATCTTCTAAATGGATATACTGCCAAATATCTAACTCCGTCCAGTTCGACAAGGGAAATACACGAATGCTTTCACCTTTATCAACGCGACTATTGTAGATATTCCATAATTCAGGGCGCTGGTTTTTAGGATCCCAACGGTGTTTTTTATCGCGGAATGAATACACACGTTCTTTTGCTCGTGACTTTTCTTCATCTCGACGAGCACCACCAAAAGCAGCATCAAAGCCATACTTATTTAAAGCCTGTTTGAGCGCCTGTGTTTTCATGATGTCGGTATGTTTTGCACTGCCATGAGTAAATGGCCCTACACCCTGCTCAACACCCTCTTGGTTGGTATGAACAATCAATTCCAACCCAAGGTTTTTCACGTGATTATCGCGAAACTTAATCATTTCTTTGAATTTCCAAGTGGTATCCACATGCAGCAATGGAAACGGCGGGATACCGGGTGCGAAAGCTTTCATTGCTAGATGCAACATAACCGCAGAATCTTTGCCCACAGAGTACAGCATCACCGGGTTATCAAATTCAGCCGCTACTTCGCGAATAATATGGATGCTTTCTGCTTCCAGCTGTTTAAGATGCGTTAACGAATAGTCGTTGCTCATATATCATCCAAAAATAAAAAGTTGTATGTTATCTATAATATGTAGAAATATATTGGGTAATAGTACTGACAATAAACAGGTGTCAATCGCGCAATCACCGCAAAACGAGAGGCATTATAGGGAGTTGTTTAACAGATATTAAACAATTTGTTCTTCTATGCTTATTCCAACTTGTTTGGCTAATGAGGAAAACCCGGGGAACGAGGTTGCCACATGCCCACAGTTATTCACTGTAATAGTACCGTTTGCCCGTAGCGCTGCTACCGTAAATGACATGGCAATACGGTGATCATCATGGGTTTCCACTTGCCCACCACCAATAACACCCCCATTAATGATCATACCATCGGCTGTCGGCGTGGCATCTACTCCTAACGTTTGCAAGCCGTCTGCCATTACCTGTATACGGTCGGACTCTTTTACGCGCAACTCTTCAGCACCCGTTAAGGTCGTTGTACCTTTCGCACAAGCAGCCGCCACAAAAAGAACAGGAAACTCATCAATCGCAAGCGGCACAAACTCTTCGGGTATTTGAATACCGACCAATGGCGCGTAACGCACGCGAATATCCGCAACCGGCTCGCCGCCCACGGTTTTTTGGTTCGATAAGCTAATATCTGCACCCATTAAACGCAGAATAGAAATAATACCGTCACGCGTGGGGTTGATACCCACATGCTGCAGCGTAATATCAGAGCCTTCAGCGATAGACGCAGCCACCATAAAAAAGGCAGCGGAAGAGATATCCGCAGGCACGTCAATGGTCGTAGCGGTTAATTGGCCACCACCCACTAGACTTGCTTTACTGCCTTCAGTGACGACATCATAACCAAAACCGCGCAACATGCGTTCAGTATGGTCACGCGTGGGAGCGGGTTCGATGGTCGATGTTTCACCGTCGGCATACAGACCAGCCAACAAGACACAAGACTTTACTTGAGCACTAGCCATGGGCATTACATAATTGATCGCCTTAACCTTGCCGTTCGCCTTAACCGTAACAGGCGGCCGACCCTCTGCAGCCGTTTCAACAACCACGCCCATTTCACGCAAAGGATTCGCAACACGGTTCATCGGGCGCTTGGTTAAAGAGGCATCGCCCGTTAAGGTAAACTCAAAATTTTGCCCTGCTAAAAAGCCCATTAATAAGCGCATTGCAGTGCCGGCGTTACCAACATCGATCGGCTTGCTAGGTGCGGTTAAACCCCGCAAACCCACACCATGAATGGTTACTTTGCCGTTATCTGGTCCTTCAATTTCCACGCCCATATCGCGGAACGCCTGTAGTGTAGCCAGTGCATCTTGACCTTCTAAAAAACCCGAGATCTGCGTGATACCTTCTGCTATAGAGCCCAGCATAATCGAACGATGAGAAATCGATTTATCGCCCGGCACACGAAATTCACCTGACACACAACCACCCGGGCTCACAACGTAGCGCATAGTCGTATTTTCTAGCGAAGGATTAGCCGATGGGTTTTCTGTAGACATAGTTGATAAGCCTTATTTATCAATAGAGTAAATGAGAAGCAAGTGACACGTTAGCGCACCGATATAACACACTGAACGTTGACACCATTATTTTTTGAGATTGCCATCACCGCAGGGGGACACAAATTGATCACGCGCACTTTTTGCACGCGTAAATGTATTGAGTAGATAATCGCTATTTTCTAACTCTATAGCCGTTTTGAGCTGTGCCAAATTTTGCTGAAAAAGGTCGATTGCTTTAACCACTTCAACACGATTAGCTCGCATAATATCGTGCCACATTAGAGGGTCGCTGCTAGCGATGCGAGTAAAATCCCGAAAGCCACCGGCTGCATAACGAAAAATATTATCGTTCGCAGCATCATTCGCCAAGGTATCCACCAGAGAGTAGGCAATCACATGAGGCAAATGGCTAGTCGCCGCTAAAACCGCATCGTGTTCTTGCACTGACATACTCAGCACTTCAGCCTCGACAGCTCTCCACATAGCGGTAACTCGAGCAATATGCGCAGAACCCGTCTCATGGAGTGGCGTTAGAATAATACGATGGTTACGGTATAAATCAGGGTTGGCGGCCGTGACGCCGCTTTTTTCGGATCCAGCGATAGGATGTCCTGGTACAAACTGCGAGGGTATCGAACCATAAACAGAGCGCACCGCATCAACGACACTCCCTTTAACACTAGCACCATCAGTCACCGTGACCGTCGGCGCAACACAGTTAGCAATATCTCGAATCGTATCCTTGACAGCTAAGGTAGGCACAGCAATAAAAATAACATCACCTTCACCCAACTCATTAGCGATTTCCTGTAACGACAGTACAGCTCTATCAACAATTTGTTCGCTGAGCGCAATATCTGCCGTTACTTGCCGACGAACAACGCCAACGATCTCACTACAAACCTTGTTGCGGCGTAAGGCCGACGCTAAGCTGCCACCAATAAGCCCAAGGCCAATGACGACACACTTACCAATAACAGGAGCAGACATACCTTAAAGTACACCGACCGGATAAGAACCCAGTATTTTCAAATCGGCCACCTGATCGCCCACGGCTTTGAGTGCCGCCTGCACAGAAGTACTTGACTGATGACCATTAAAATCGATGAAGAACACATAAGTCCATGCACCAGAACGCGAAGGTCTTGTTTCGACACGCGTTAGATCAATGGATGCACTATAAAATGGCTCTAACAGGTGATGTAACGCGCCGGATTCATTACGCATTGAAACAACAATTGAGGTTTTATCAACACCACTAGGCGGCACTTCTTGTGTACCGATAATTAAAAAACGAGTCGAGTTATCAGGCATGTCTTCAATTTTTTCATTCAAGACAGTTAAGCCATAAATGTCTGCTGCGGTAACGCTGGCAATCGCCGCTGAATTCCACTCACCTTTTATACGCTTTGCCGCTTCTGCGTTGCTATTTACTGCAATGCGTTCGGCATTAGGATAGTTAGCATCTAACCATTTGCGGCATTGCGCCAAGCTCTGAGAGTGCGAATAAATACGCGTAATACCATCGGTTTTAGTCACATCGGATACCAACAAGTTCTGATGAATACGCAACACGACTTCACCGCATATTTGCAGTTTAGAATTAATAAAATTATCCAGTGTATGAGTCACCACACCTTCGGTAGAGTTTTCGACGGGCACAACACCGTAATGGGCAGCACCCGCTTCTACCTCTCGAAATACTTCATCGATAGCACTCATCGGCTTAGGCACCGCTGAATGACCAAAGTGCTTCATTACCGCTTCTTGGGTAAAAGTGCCTGTTGGCCCGAGAAAAGCGACTTTTAGTGGCTGCTCAAGCGCCAAACATGCCGACATAATTTCACGAAATAAACGCGCAATTTCTTCATCATCCAGTGGGCCACCATTGGCTTTATTGCGCTCCATCACCGCACGTAATACTTGCGCTTCGCGCTCAGGGCGATAATACACAATATCGGTATCACCGTTCGCTTTCTTCGTCTCGCCCACTTCTTGCGCATAACGGGCACGCTGACTAATTAAATCTGCAATTTGTTGGTCGGTATCATCTATTAACACTCGAAGCTCATCGAGTGTGCGTCGTTTATCCGTCATATTTCTTTCACTATTAGTACGTTATAAACAGTTAGGGCTTATTGATTTTCAGTCTCTGCATCAGATTCAGAGTTATCGACATCGGCATCATCGCTTTGGATAGATTCAATACGCTCAACACCCATTAAGTGTTCATTATCTTTCACTTTAATAACGCGTACACCTTGCGTATTTCGGCCAGATAAAGACACCTCATCTGCACGAGTGCGCACTAAAGTACCTTGGTCAGAAATCAACATAATTTCATCGCCATCAAATACCTGCACGGCACCGACAACCTTACCGTTACGCTCACTGGTTTGCATCGCAATCATGCCCTTACCTGCACGCCCTTTAGTTGCGTATTCACTAACATTGGTACGTTTACCAAAACCATTTTCACTAACCGTAAGGACTTTACCGTCTTCAGCCGGAATCACCATTGAAATTACTTCATGCACAATCTCGCCGCCTTCAGGTAAGCGAATACCACGTACACCACGAGAAGTACGACCCATTGAACGTACATCGTTTTCGTTAAAGCGAACCGCTTTACCTTCTGATGAAAACAGCATGACATCGCTATTACCATTAGTCACCGCTGTACCCACAAGGTGATTATCGTCCTCAAGATCAATCGCACGTAAACCGCTAGTGCGTGGACGCGCAAATTGCGTTAGTGGGGTTTTCTTAACCGTACCGTTGGCGGTTGCCATAAAAATAAAGTGGTCTTCATCGTATTCACGTACTGGCAAGATAGAAGTAATACGCTCATTATCTTCCAGCGGTAGTAGGTTCACCATAGGGCGACCACGAGATTGACGACCTGCTAGAGGAATTTGAAACACTTTTAGCCAATACACTTTGCCGGCATTGGTAAAGCACAAAATCGTATCGTGCGTACTAGCAATCAATAAATGTTCAACAAAATCTTCATCTTTAACCGAGGTTGCTGCTTTACCTGTACCACCACGACGCTGCGCTTGGTAATCTGACAATGCTTGGGTTTTCGCATAACCGCCATGAGAAATGGTTACTACGCGATCTTCTTCGGTAATTAAGTCTTCAATCGTTAGGTCGCGTTTAGAACTTTGAATATCAGTACGGCGCTCATCGCCATAATTCTTTTCAATTTCTTCCAGCTCTTCACGAATCACTTCCATGAGACGTTCTGAGCTACCTAAAATCTCTAAAAACTCAGCGATTCGCTCAACCTTTTCTTGGTATTCGTCGAGCAGTTTATCGTGCTCCATTCCGGTTAAGCGATGCAGACGTAATTCTAAAATGGCCTGTGCTTGTGCGGGTGATAGATAATATTCATCACCACGTAAACCGAACTCCTCACCCAAACCTTCTGGGCGACAGGCATCAGCACCTGCGCGCTCTAAAAACTGCATCACTGATGCGGCTTTCCAGCCACGAGTTAACAAACCTTCACGTGCATCTGCTGGGCTAGCAGAGTTTTTGATCAGACTAATCACTTCATCAATATTGGCAATCGCTACCGCAAGGCCTTCCAAAATGTGGCCTCGTTCGCGAGCTTTACGCAGCAAATAAATGGTGCGACGCGTGACAACTTCTCGGCGGTGACGTACAAAACATTCCAATAATTCTTTAAGGTTTAATGTCTTCGGTTGACCATCGACCAAGGCCACCACGTTGATCCCAAACACGCCTTCCATCTGTGTTTGCGCATAGAGATTGTTAAGGACGACATCGCCTATCTCACCACGCTTTAGCTCAATGACCACGCGAATGTCTTTTGTCGATTCGTCACGGAGCTCAGAAATACCTTCGATTTTCTTTTCTTTTACCAGCTCAGCAATACGCTCGATCAGCTTTGCTTTGTTAAGCTGATAAGGGATTTCCGTAATGATAATAGTTTCTTTATTGGTTTTATCGTTGCGCTCGACATGCGCTTTGGCACGAATATAAATACGCCCGCGCCCTGTACGGTAAGCCTGCACGATACCCGCACGGCCATTAATTGTTGCCCCTGTCGGGAAATCTGGGCCAGGAATAATCTCCATTAACTCATCAATCGTGATGTCGTTATTATCGATAAATGCGATGCAACCACGCACGACTTCTTTCAAATTATGTGGTGGGATATTAGTCGCCATGCCGACGGCAATACCCGACGAACCATTGACCAATAGGTTAGGGACTTTTGTTGGCAAGACTGAAGGGATTTGCTCAGAGCCGTCGTAGTTGGGCTGAAAATCGACCGTTTCTTTTTCTAAATCGGCTAATAGCTCGTGCGCTAGCTTCTTCATGCGAATTTCGGTGTAACGCATTGCCGCCGCACTATCGCCATCAATCGAGCCGAAGTTGCCCTGACCATCAATTAGTGGGTAGCGTAATGAGAAATCTTGCGCCATACGTACAATCGTATCGTAAACAGCAGAATCACCATGCGGATGGTATTTACCAATCACATCACCCACAACACGGGCAGATTTTTTATAGGCTTTATTCCAATCGTTGTTTAGCTCATTCATCGCAAACAATACGCGACGATGCACAGGCTTAAGGCCATCGCGCACGTCGGGCAAGGCACGCCCTACGATCACGCTCATTGCATAATCAAGATAGGATTGCTTGAGTTCGTCTTCAATATTAACCGGAGAAACGTCGTGTGCTAAGTCGCCCATAAAAAGTGCTGCCTGCTTTTATCTTTATTAGTAATACTTTACCAGTACTAACAGTAAGTACGAATGATGAGTAAGGGTGAATATCTACTTTTGCAAACAATCGATAAACGCTTGTTTTATTTAGAAGAAAACCACCTCACGAAAGCCGACAATAGTAACATAAATTCATTGTAGATAGTGTGAATTAGGTCAGCTTAGAAGGAAGAATCAAGATGTTCAGATCGTTAAAAAGAGCCTCCCTGCTCTTTTGATGATTCGCAGTCCGTTGCTATCAGTTATTACGGTCCAGAGCGGCCGTTTCTTAGTAGCTGCCTTCTTCTTGCAAGAAACGCTGTTTTAAGGCGCGCCTGACGACGATGACTATTCACTAAAGCGATATTTGCATTGGCACGATCTGATTCCAAGGATACCAATTCCTGCCCCTCAGTAAGACGAAAACCAATATCCGCCAACAAATGAGGATCCAGACGTTGCATCTCCTGCTGAAATTGTGCACGCTGCCTGCGTTCACGCAATACAGCCAGCAAGGCAAGCACTACTTGAAAAAAAGACTGGGGCAATGAACGACGATTTTTTACTGCCAACATAATATTCTCCTAAAAAATAATAGAAGACCGTTAACATGTCGAGGGCTGATTTTAAAAGGGATTTTTTAAGACAGTGACCGCGACAAGTTCCGCGGTCAAAGTAAAGAAAATTGCTATTGCATTAGACACGCGGGAATCGTCATCCACCAAATTCGCTTGGTGGCGACTGTATGATACATTGACTTAATCAGGGTCACTGCGATTGCAGAGATTAATGATAAGTATGTGTTCATTCGCGTAAAAACCTTAAACAATGACAATAATTAATGTGTTGCCAATCAATTGAATCAAATCATAAAAAAGATTAACCCATGACTAATAGCAACTCTTTAATTATTACCGACTCAGCCCAATAAATCCAGTGAAAAATTGCTTTTATTGAATCTATTACCAATCATCAAAAACTAACCAAAAAACGGGGAAGCTAAACCTATTAGCGGGGCGAGACTTATCCAAGTTCAGTATTTTCTATAATTTGCTGACGAATATCTTTCATGCTCAATGAGGGCTCTAATGGTTCAATTCCTGCCGTACATTGCACGTCTCTTGGGCACAATCCGCCGCGCGGACAAATCACAATTGCATCATGCCTAAGTCCACGCTCAATCCAGCTAATGTTCAAAATGCGACCTACGCGACTTAACTCTTTTTTACAATTTGCAGGGATAGGCGCTTCTCCACCGCCTTTTAAGCAACTGGACTTGATACTTTGTGCAATTTCCTGAGGGTTAATCCCCTGAGAAGCCAACGCGGGATTTAGATCAATACCTACACATAAAACATGCGCGTTGCCTGCCAAGTCGGTAGTACATATAGAATCGCAACAATAAATAATATCCTCATCACCTTTACGCAAAATAGAAATTTGCGCTTTAGGTGTATTGGTATCTGCAGCAAGCACTCGAAACAACGACCAGTGCGGGCAAGGATCTTGTATAGGCCGCATATTACCGATAGGCAACGGGATGCCATTGCCACGATAAACCGCCTTAAGTCTACCGGGTGGATAAGCATCAAAGAAGTGCCAATGCGGGTAAGGAGACACCGATGTCATTCGGCGCATATACGCAGCGGGAGAAACACCTAGTGCCGTATTAGCATCAATGGCGTAAACCGTTTTATTAAGATGTTGCTTAAAAGGTGTTTTAGGACAAAGTAAAGCACTCGCAAAAAAGCTACACTCAAAGTCTCTCCATGCCTGTAAAATTTCAGTCGAATCGATTGTCATTGATTCATGCAGCTCACTGGTTTCTCTCAATGTGCGTCCAATCAATCCATGACCAACCGCATGAGTACTTGATAAACCATCTTTTCCATAAAGTACGTAGTGCGCTACGTGAGTCGCCAAGTCAAATTTCAAACGCTCAGGATGATCTTTAAGTAATTCATTTGCATAAATCACACCTGTCGGCTCATAAAATGAACGAATGAGTGTGTTCGTGGTTTTATTAGCTTCATCAGGAATACTATCCGGCTCACGACTAAACCACTTAATACGCATTCCCATCTTTTTGATCAAGTGATTTAAATCATCCAAAGCCATAGGCATTTGCTTACGCCCTACACTCTCGGCTGCTTTTTCAAGATCCGGAAAATTATTCTGATGATACTCTTGGTGTGAGCGAATCAATAAATGAGCAAATTGCTGCCCTGATGTTCCTGTCTGCGACAGCATTTCTGGTAACGCACTTTGTAAATGCTGCTTTGAAAATAAAAACTCTGGCTCTAACGCGACACCGGCTATACCGCCTTTCTTTTGCTGGCTATTAATAATCACCGCTTTGTCGGGCGATTCATCCAAAAACCAATGTAAATCTTTCTGAAAAACTTCTGCAATCACTTCTAGCATTGCTTCACTGGGTATGCGCTTACCATTTTCTATCATCGACAAATAAGAGACCGACGGGGCGCTATTTGCATCTATTTGCACGCAACGCACCGAAAGGTCTTCCATAGTGAGGTTATTGCGCTTTCTGAGATTGCGTATCTTAGTTCCCAGAAAATGACCTTTACGTAAAAGCGATGTTTTTTTATTCATTTTGTAAAATTAACACTGTGAAATTTTAATTGTGAAATTATATAACCATCTAACCTAGAATACTATCAAGTACTCAAATCAAACAACATTGTGTAGATCAAGTACTTAACCCAGAGACTCTTTTACTAGTCAATTTTATAAGCAACCGAGGCAGGTACCATGGTGGATGCAGCATCAACGATAGAGCAAGAATTAATCGTCAATTCGGCATTTCGTCAATTTATAGAAGACGAAGTGCTTCCACTCACAACAATAACAAGCGATCAACTCTGGCAAGGCGTACGACAGATCATTGAAGAGTTCACCGCAGACAACAATAGCTTGCTAGAGAAGCGACAGCAGCTACAGCAAAAGATTAATGACTGGCATCAAAGCAATAACTATCGCACGACTGATAGCGCTGATTATAAAAACTTCTTAAAGGACATAGGCTACCTCGTCGATGAGGGGGAGGATTTCACCATTGAAACCGCCAATATCGATGATGAAATTGCCATTATGGCTGGCCCACAACTCGTTGTGCCCCTAAAAAATGCACGCTTCGCTTTAAATGCAGTCAATGCTCGCTGGGGTAGCTTGTACGATGCTATTTATAGTAGCGATATCATCCCAAAGACTGGCAAGTTAAAAGAGTACGAAACCTACAATCCATTAAGGGGCGGTGAGGTGGTGCGCTTAGGCCGTGAATTTCTTGATGACCATTTTCCTTTAGCGGGTGCGGCCTCTCATAACGATGTAACGCTATATCAAATTTATTACCAAAACTTTATCGCGGTTTTAAAAGATGGAACCTACGTAGGCTTGTCAGATTCAAAACAATTTGTCGCTTATAACGGATCGAAAAATTCACCTCATGAAATTATTCTTAAAAATAATGGCCTACAAATTAACCTTTGTATTGCGCCAACATCAACAATAGGTGCCTTAGATGTTGCTGGCATTGAGGATATACGTATTGAGTCTGCTTTAACAACGATTATGGATTGCGAAGATTCCGTTGCCGCCGTTGATAGCGAAGATAAAATCGAGGTATATCGCAATTGGCTAGGCTTAATGACGGGCACACTAAGTACTTGCTTTATCAAAGAAGGCCGCACCGTGATGCGCTCTCTGCAGAGAGACCGCATATTCACCGGAAGAGATGGAGATGCTTATTATATTCGCCGCCGCGGCTTAATGTTTATTCGTAATGTTGGCCACTTGATGTCAATTGATACGATCAAGGATGCCCAAGGCAATACGATTCCCGAGGGCATTCTTGATAGCATTTTCACTGCACTCATTGGCAGTATTGATTTAAAAAATACCGACAAGCGTATCTCGAATAGTAAAACTAACAGTATTTATATTGTTAAACCCAAAATGCACGGCCCCGAAGAAGTCGCTTTCACTTGCCGTTTATTTTCAAGAATAGAGCAACTGTTAGATATGCCGGAACATACTATAAAGCTCGGCATTATGGATGAAGAACGCCGCACATCAATAAACCTCAAAGCTTGCATCCGCGAGGCAAAAAATCGCTGTGTATTTATTAACACCGGCTTTCTTGATCGCACCGGTGATGAGATTCATACCAGCATGGCCGCAGGCCCATTCTTACCCAAAGAAGATATTAAATATCAATCGTGGATTACTGCCTACGAAAACCGTAATGTCGATATTGGTTTAGCTTGCGGGTTATCGGGGCGCGCTCAAATTGGTAAAGGTATGTGGCCAAAACCTGATGCCATGTCAGACATGATGGCAAGTAAAAAAGCACACCCTTTATCAGGTGCGAACACCTCATGGGTGCCTTCTCCAACAGCAGCAACGTTACACGCTATCCACTACCATCAAGTCGATGTATTTGCCGAACAGGTTTCTATCCACAATAGAGAAAAAATACATTTAGATGAGATGCTGAAATTGCCATTACTCGATAGAACACTCTCTATAGAAGAGATCGAGAGAGAGCTAGAAAATAATATCCAAGGCATTTTAGGTTATGTCGTACGCTGGATTAATCAAGGGATTGGCTGCTCTAAAGTGCCCGACAATAATAATATTGCACTAATGGAAGATAGAGCGACTCTGCGAATTTCTAGCCAACATATTGCCAATTGGTTACATCACGGTATATGTACAGCAGAGCAAGTATCGGCAATTTTGTATCGTATGACTACCATCGTTGACGAACAAAACAGACGCGACCCTACTTATATTCCTATGGGGCCAAAGCCCGAAGAAAGTTTCGCATTCCAAGCAGCAAGAGATCTTATTTTCTTAGGAAAGAATCAGCCTAACGGGTACACCGAGCCACTATTACACCAGTATCGAATAGATGCAAAAAAGTTACTCAATCAATCAATTTAACAAAATAACACGAAGAGAGAAAAATAATGAATCACTACACACAAACCATTAATCTTATCAATGAAATTAAAGAAAAGAATGGCTCACCTTGGTCTGCCATCAACCCCGAAAGTGCGGCAAGAATGAGACTACAAAATCGTTTTGCCACCGGTCTTGATATTGCCAAATACACTGCCAATGTTATGCGCCAAGACATGGCAAACTACGATAATGACTCAAGTCAGTATACTCAATCACTAGGTTGTTGGCATGGATTTGTTGGCCAACAAAAAATGATCTCAATCAAAAAGCACTTTAAATCGGTAAAAAGAAACTACTTATACTTATCAGGTTGGATGGTCGCTGCATTACGTTCCGAATTTGGCCCTCTACCCGACCAATCTATGCATGAAAAAACATCTGTTCCCGCATTAATTGAAGAGCTTTATACTTTTTTGAAGCAGGCTGATGCATGGGAATTAAACCACTTATATCGAGATTTAGACCACGCTTCCAGCACAGGGAACAACACAGCCAAAGCCCATGCTTTAGAAAAGATAAATAATTTTGAAACACATGTTGTACCTATTATTGCGGATATTGATGCTGGCTTCGGCAACGAAGAAGCCACGTATTTACTCGCTAAGAAAATGATTGAAGCAGGTGCTTGCTGCATTCAAATTGAAAACCAAGTATCAGATGCAAAACAATGTGGACACCAAGATGGAAAAGTCACCGTACCTCACGAAGACTTCCTCGCTAAAATTAATGCCGTTCGTTATGCATTTTTAGAACTGGGAGTAAATGATGGCGTTATTGTCGCTCGTACCGACTCTCTAGGCGCCGGTCTCACACAAAAAATTCCCGTATCACAAACAGAGGGCGACCTTGCTTCACAATATAACGCATTTATCGAAACGACTGTCGTACGGTCACCTGCAGATCTTGATGAAGGCGACATGGTATTAAAACAGGGAGACAAGTTAGTTAAACCTGTTCGCCTACCTAACGGACTTATCAAATTTAAAGAAGGCACCGGCGAAGATCGCGTAGTGCTTGACTGTATTACATCATTACAAAATGGGGCTGACCTATTGTGGATTGAAACAGAAAAGCCTCATGTAGGTCAGATTGCTAGCATGGTTGACCGTATTCGAAAAAAGATCCCCGATGCAAAGCTTGTTTACAATAATTCTCCGTCATTTAACTGGACAATGAGTTTTCGCCAACAGGTCTTCGATACTTGGTCAACAAAAGGGCGTGATGTATCAAGCTATGATCGTCAACAATTAATGAATGCCAAATACGACGAAACTGAATTAGGCAAAGCGGCAGATAGTAAAATACAAAACTTTCAAAAGGATGCCGCCAAGCATGCCGGTATTTTCCACCACTTAATCACTTTGCCTACATACCACACAGCCGCGCTATCAACAGATATATTAGCGCAAGGTTATTTTGGCGACGATGGCATGCTCGCTTACGTCAAAGGTGTTCAGCGCCAAGAAATACGTCGCGGCATTGCCACCGTTAAACATCAAGATATGGCGGGTTCTAATCTCGGTGATGATCACAAGCAGTATTTTTCCGGTGAAAAGGCATTAAAAGCGGAAGGAGAAGACAACACAATGAATCAGTTTGCTTAATTACTAACTAACACGGTTATCCATCTAAATAAGAGCCAATGGAATGGCCTATTTAAAAAGCACATTGCCTAAAAGCATCATTACTCGGCGTGTATTTTGAGCTAAATTACGCTCACAGAACAGAAAAGCAGACTATTTATTCAATAACTCTTGGCAACAGTGACAGGTTTTTACTCCTGCAAAACCTGCATTCCCTATTTCCATGTAGGTCAAGCTGCGGCTAGACCTATAGAATATGTTTATAGTGTATTACTGAAGAAATAGTCTGTGTTTTGTTCAATGTTTTAGAATCCGCCACGGGTATCAGTATATTTTGCCAGTCATTTACCGTTAAAATAGCGCGTAAATTCATTTAACATTACTGGCTACCGTTTCCTCATGTCTTCTAAAACGCCATCTCAAACCACACCCCATCAAACAGTATTGGTGCAAAACGTTGATCTTATTGTACATGCAAAATGGATCATCCCCGTTGTGCCCAAAAATACCGTACTGAACGATTGCGCAATCGTGGTCGACCAACAACGAATTATCGCCATCAAACCGAGTGACAATATTCATACACGCTATAGCGCCACAGAAGAATATCGCCTCCACAACCATGTATTGATGCCGGGTTTAATTAATGCACACGGCCACGCCGCCATGACGTTACTGCGTGGTTACGCCGATGATTTAGCACTAGACACTTGGCTAAACGACCATATTTGGCCCGCCGAAGCACAGCACGTTTCTGCCGAGTTTGTACGCGATGGTGCGGAGCTGGCCATTGCCGAAATGATTCGCAGCGGCACGACCTGTTTCTCGGATATGTACTTTTTCCCGGAAGAAACTGCTCAGGCCGCTCATCATGCAGGTATGCGCTGCCAAATTACTTTTCCTATTTTTGATTTTCCCTGCGCTTGGGGGAATGGCCCCGATGACTACATGAGCAAAGGGTTAGCACTCAGAGATGACTACCGCAATCATGACCGCATCTCCATCATCTTTGGTCCGCATGCACCTTATACCGTTGGGGACGATACCTTTAGCCGCATTGCCAACCTAGCCCCTGAAATACAAAGCGGCATTCAAGTACACCTACATGAAACACAAGGCGAAGTGGATAACGCCGTCAACGAGTCAGGCAAACGACCCATTCAACGACTCTATGATTTACAGGTACTCACTCCCACCACCCAATGCGTTCATATGACCGCCATTAACGACGACGATATTACCCTATTACAAAAAACCGGCGCACATGTTATTCATTGCCCCGAATCTAACCTCAAATTAGCCAGTGGTTTTTGTCCAGTAGACAAGTTAATAAAAGCAGATGTTAATGTGGCACTGGGAACCGATGGCACCGCAAGCAACAACAACTTGGATATGTTTGGCGAAATGCACACCGCCGCCTTGCTCGGCAAAGCCGTTGCCAAAGATGCTGCCGCCGTTAGTGCACAACAAGCTATTCAAATGGCAACCATCAACGGGGCAAAAGCGATGGGAATAGAGAACGATACAGGCAGCCTTGAAATCGGTAAATATGCCGACATGATTGCTATTCAACTCGACGATATTGAGCACGCACCATTACACGACATCACATCGCACATCGTCTATACCCACAACGGGCACCGTATAAGTCATAACTGGGTGAATGGCCAACTACTTATGAAAGACCGAGAATTAACGACACTCAACGCAAAAGATATCGCTAACAAAGCGCGACAATGGCAAGAAAAAATCGCACCTTAAATAAGTATCGAAACAGGCATAAAAACACCCAAGCCTTATATGATGAACACATAGGATTTCAGGCATGACCGACAACTCAGGTGACAATAAAACAAGCAATGTTGACCCCCAAGAAATTGCTAAATTTGAAGCCCTAGCTAAACGCTGGTGGGATAGAAATAGTGAATTTAAACCCCTGCACGATATAAACCCTCTGCGGGCTAACTTTATCGATGCCCGCTCTCCTGTTGCCGAACTCAATGTATTAGATGTGGGCTGTGGCGGTGGAATTCTGAGTGAATCACTCGCACAACGCGGTGCTCAAGTAACCGGCATCGATATGGGAGAAGCCCCACTCAGTGTTGCACGACTCCATAGTTTAGAAAGTGGTGTCACCATCAATTACCGACAAATCACCGCGGAAGCACTCGCCGAAGAGCAACCAGAGAATTACGATATTGTGACTTGCCTCGAAATGCTTGAGCATGTACCCGATCCTAGCCAAGTGATCCAAGCCTGCGCCAATCTCGTTAAGCCAGGCGGCGATGTGTACTTTTCAACCATTAACCGCAATCCTAAAGCTTATATGTTTGCTATCCTTGGTGCGGAATATGTACTTCAATTATTACCCAAAGGCACCCATGAGTACTCAAAGTTTATTAAACCTTCGGAGATGGCTCAGTGGGCTCGCGCGGCAGGCCTTACATGGAAAGAAATCACGGGAATGACATACAATCCACTCACCAAAAAATATCGTCTAAATTCCGATGATGTGAGTGTGAATTACCTTGTTCATGTAAAGAAATAACGCACTATAAATAACATATGGAAACCTCTGATTAACCGTCATTCCGGCGCATGCCGGAATCTATTCATAGTTAATTTATGGGGATTTCGGGTCATGCCCGGAATGACAAAAGCGGTTGATCAGAGATTCCCATGGATTCCAAATCAAGTTTGGAATGACGGAAAGTTTATATGAAAGGTTTTATCACCCATATCGACCACTTATTGCTTGCTGCTTCTAGCCTATGACTGATGAATGATGATTTATGACTGTAAAAGCCGTTTTTTTTGATTTAGACGGTACACTGCTAGACAGTGCGCCGGATTTTTTTAACACCATGCATCAATTGATGGATGAGTACCAACAGCCCCGTGTTGATGAAGCCCTTATCCGAGCAACAGTGTCTGATGGCGGTCGCGCGCTCACCACACTTGGTTTTGGCTTACAGGTCGGTGACGACGGCTTTCATGAACGACATCAACGCTTACTCGATATCTATGAACAACATATGGGTAAACACTGCGTATTGTTCCCGGGCATGGATGTTTTAATTCGCCAACTCAAAGGCGCGCAACTTTTCTGGGGTATTATCACCAATAAACCAGCGCGATTTACTGACCCTATTTTAGAGCGATGTGATCTCCCCGCACACCCTAACCTTGTGCTCTGCCCCGATCATGTAAGCAAACCCAAACCCGACCCAGAAGCCCTATTACTGGCATGTAAAAAAGTGGGCTGCCAACCAGAAGAAGCCTTATATATTGGTGATCACCAACGCGATATTGACTGCGGCATTCGTGCCGGCAGCCCCACCATTGCGGTCACCTTTGGTTATACCAAACCCAGTGACGACATCGCTGCTTGGAACGCCGATTATATTGCCCATAATAGCGATGATATTTGGAGCATCGTTAATAAAAGAATAGAGAATAAATAAAACAAATAACAGGAAAGCGATTAATGAACGACTGGAAAAATTTCACACCCACTAGCAGTACACTCAATGGAAAAATTGTTGCTGTGACGGGTGCCGGTGCTGGTATTGGCCGCACACTTGCAAAAAGTTTTGCAGCCTACGGTGCCACCGTTATTTTACTTGGGCGCACCGTTGAAAAACTCACCGACATCTATGACGAAATAGAAACAGACCACCCGACAGCACCACAGCCAGCCATAGTCCCCATCGATTTTGAAAGTGCCACCGATGCCGATTATCAAACACTGCACGACAGTATCGCTAGCGAATATGGACAACTTGATGGGTTGGTACATTGCGCTGCTGAATTAGGCGCGCGCACCTCGATTGGCAGCTACCCCGTTAACGTATGGGAAAAATTAATGAAGGTAAACGTCACCGCACCGTTTGCTCTCACAAAATACCTGTTACCACTATTACAACAAACAGAATCAGCCTCAGTCATTTTTACCAGTTCCAGTGTCGGTTTACACGGCCGCGCCTACTGGGGAGCCTATGCAGCATCAAAAGCCGCACTCGAAAATATGATGCAGACCTTGGCCGATGAATTAGATGAAACCAGTGCTATTCGTGCTAACAGCGTTAACCCCGGCGCAACACGCACAGCCATGCGCGCGCAGGCTTTTCCTGCTGAAGACCCCAGCACAGTGAAACCCGCCGACGAGCTAATACCGCTATACTTATATTTACTTAGCCAAGAAAGCCGTACCATTAGTGGGCAACAATTTTCTTACTAGACATGACGATCAAAGTAAGATGGCGTCATTCCGGAAAGCGCTTTTTGCTTATCCGGAATACAGTGGTTTCAGGCTCTGACTGATACCGAGTCAAGCTCGGCATGACGGCATTAAATGACGATAAGCTGCGCCAACGGCAATAGCAGCCTCACAGTGAACAGACGACATGAAAATCAAAACAAGATAACGTCATTCCGGAAAGCGTTTTTTGCTTATCCGGAATCCAGTGAATTCAGGCTCTGACTGATACCGAGTCAAGCTCGGTATGACGGCTGGGATATTATTCCGGACAGTGATGGAATCAAGCTCGGTATGACGGTATCAAGTAACGAAACAGCAGTGAACACTCATTATGAAAATACCCAAAAGAATTCAACCATTAGTCGACGATGGATTAGTTGATGCTGTATTAAGCCGGTTGATGAGCGGCAAAGAAGCCGATGTTTTTATTGTGCGCTGCGGTGACGAAATACGTTGTGCTAAAGTCTACAAAGAAGCCGTAAAGCGCAGCTTTAAAAAAGCCGCGCAATACCAAGAAGGCCGAAAAGTGCGCAATAGCCGACGCGCACGCGCCATGGAAAAAGGCTCTAAGTTTGGTCGTAAGCAACAAGAAGAAACATGGCAGAATGCCGAGGTAGATGCCTTATATAAACTCGCCCGTGCTGGTGTAAGAGTGCCACAACCTTATGGTTGTTTTGATGGCGTGCTGCTGATGGAACTTGTCACCGACGACGAAGGTAGCGTCGCACCACGACTCGGTGATGTCAGCATGTCGACGGAACAGGCCGAAGAAGACCACGCAGTAATGATGCACTACGTGATGCGTATGTTATGTGCCGGTGTGGTACACGGCGACTTATCAGAGTTTAATGTACTGGTCGACGATTATGGCCCTGTGATTATTGATTTGCCACAAGCGGTCGATGCCGCCGCTAACAACAATGCGCAAGCCATGTTAACTCGCGACATCGAAAATATGAAAAACTATTATGGACAATACGCACCGGCATTATTAGACACCCATTACGACAAAGAAATGTGGGATTTATACGAAGATGGCGAATTACATCCCGATTACGTACTCAGCGGGCAATACATCGCAGACGACAATGAGGCAGATGTCGATGCTGTACTTGAAGAAATAAAAGCCGCACTCGCCGAAGAGGAAGCACGCCTTGAGCGTATTCGTATCGCCAATGAAGAATAACGGCACGTTAAGCACGGCTTCATTATGAACCCATATTCTATTGCAACATTTATTGGCTCTATTTCTATTATTTTATGGGGTACTCTCGCTTTATTGACCAAACTAACCGGCGACCAAATCCCTCCGTTTCAAATGATGGCGATGACATTTGCTATTGCTTTTTTCTTAATGAATATACGTTGGTGGCTTAAAGGACATAAGGGTATACAGTTTATTCGGCAACCCTTACTCGCGTGGTGTATTGGTATTGGCGGCTTATTCGGCTATCACTTTGCGTATTTTAAAGCGATGACACTAGCGCCCGCTATTGAAGTCAGCCTTATTGCGTATTTGTGGCCGTTACTGATTGTTCTCTTATCATCATTATTACCTGGTGAATCATTTAAAGCGCGTTACCTGTTGGGTGCAACACTCGCACTTTTTGGCTGCTGGTTACTCATTAGCCCTAATTCAAATAGTTTTACTTGGACATATATCGAAGGCTATATAACGGCGTTTATGTGTGCATTAATTTGGTCATCTTACTCGGTGCTCAGTCGATTGGTAAAAACTGTGCCGACTGATGCCGTCGGATGGTTTTGCGGTGTCACTGCATTGCTCGCACTTATCTCGCATTTACTATGGGAAGAGACACGCTGGCCAACAGAAACTATCGCATGGCTAAGCATTATTGGCTTAGGTTTAGGACCGGTAGGCATTGCCTTTTTTACGTGGGACTATGGCGTAAAGTACGGCAATATTCAGCTATTAGGCACACTCGCGTACAGCACACCATTAATTTCTGTCGTATTACTAGTACTCGTCGGTTTTGGGGAGGCGACCAGCACACTCGCCATCGCGAGTCTGCTGATTGTGGTGGGTTCATTAATTGCAGGATTAACTAAGCCTAAAATAGCAACCAAAAACTAGGGACTGTTAATCCGCTTTTTACCGTCTCATTACCTGCTTTTATCCTGCAAGGTGCGGTATTGCAAATCACAGCTATGATTGTCGGAAGCAAGAGTATCAATGGAAAAGTGTAAATTATTGTCTGTAATGGTCAGCGAGGCAGACAAAGTTCGTTCAACTAACTGCGCCAATTGCTGAACCTGCTCCCACTGAAATTGATAAACGGACACGGATAAATTTGCAAAGTCGACTTGGTGTTTGGCCCACCAACTCTCTGATTTATGGTTAAAACTGTAAACCAAAACCTCCTGAGCGCGACGTGCCGCTTTTTTAATACGATCCACTGCGGGCTCGCCGACATCAATCCATGTCAGTAGCTGATCATCTAAACTTTTTACCCACAAATCTGGCTCATCGACTGCAGATAAACCCTTGGTAAAGCTCAGCCCCTCTTGTTGCGCAGACAGACAAAATGCGAGCACTCTCACCATCATTCGCTCAACCGTTTCTGAAGGGTGCTGTGCAACGGTCAGTGGTAATTCTTCGTAATAGTCACGGTTAAAGTCAGACACCATCAACGTAAATTTATAAATCGTTGGTTTTAATGCCATAAATACTCACTCTTCAAAAAATAATGGGGATAAAAAAAGTGCGCCATTGGCGCACTTTTCAATCAATCACAATATAGCAACGCAAGTTAGACAATCGCTAATAATTCCAATTCAAAGACGAGGGCTTGATAAGGGCCGATAGCGCCACCAGCACCACGCTCGCCATAGGCAAGATTGTAAGGAATATATAATTTCCATTTACTGCCTACAGGCATTAACTGTAGCGCTTCCGTCCAACCAGCAATCACACCGTTAACTGGGAATTCTGTCGGCTCATTTCGGCTATACGAACTGTCGAATTCTGTACCATCGATTAATGTTCCGCGATAATGCGTGCGTACGGTAGAGCTCGCACTCGGTAATTCACCGTCACCCTGAGTAATAATTTCATACTGTAAGCCAGTGTCGGTCACATGAATATCATCACGCTCTGCGTTTTTTGCTAAAAAAGCTTCGCCTTCGCCAGCGGCTTCTTTGGCTTGTGCGTCTTGTTGCTCTTTTACACGCTCTTGGATAACGGTAAAAGCCGCATTAATATCTTCATTAGATACAATGTTTTTTTCGCCATTAAACGCATGACGTAAGCCTGCCAAGGCGGCATCGAGTGATGCACCATCAAACATGCCTTTTAGCTGATCACCCATTTGCAAGCCAATACCATACGACGCTTGCTCTTCTAAGGTGCTAGGTTGAATATCGGACATAAATACCTCAATAATTGGTCAATAAGAAAAAGTAATTCCATCTAAGGCGAGCATTAAACACCAAACAACCAAGAGTTGCCATGAATAGTTATTCATCAAAGCCAATCAAGAGTGGCGGTAAATATTCGCTAAAACAGGTATGGGGGTGGCAAAAAACCACTATAGAACCGCTTTATTCCACCAACCAATCATTCAATTGCCAGTCATAAGCATAACGAAAATAAGGTTGATTAAGCTGATCAAGCACTGCGATTAGCTCAGCGTTCGCATACTGCCGCACATGTTGTAGTACACCGTTAGCTGAGTGATTAAAGTCTTCTTGGTACCAATCATAAATTTTTGACAGAGTGACTTTTTGAGCCTCTACAGATACACCCCGAGGATGGTTAATATAATCACGCGCAGCCTGATCTAATAACTGTTCTGTATTATCGGCGGTAAACGCTTGCGCTAATAAATTAGGGCAAGATAAGCTCGCACAATTAACCCCATAGTGAATACGAGGGTCATCATAGATAGGACGCAAAATACCGTGTTCGATATCATTGAGAGACAACAGTTGATTGTTAATCGTTAATATTTCATCATTCCAAGGGCCGAAACTAAAAAATCCTCCCCCCACTTTTGTTATAGAACTGACGGGATAATGCTTAACCATTAATTGAACCGTGGCAGCATTATATAAATTTAACCAATAAGCCTTTTGCTCGTTACGATTAAGCGTAAGAGGATCAATAGCAAGTAACTTACCCATATACTCTTCAAGCAATGTTGGCTGCTTTTTGCCAAGCGCTTGTGTGCGAGCCTCTTGTTGAGTAGCTTCTGCTTTTAACCCTGAATAGTTAACATAGGTTTGCGACAATGCATCCGTAACAAGATAACGATCTAACACAGCCTGCCATAGGCCATGATCAACCGATACCCTGCTTGATTCGTCATACGCTTGCCATTCGGGCAATAAGACTTTTTTAGGTGCTGCAATAGCATTCATACTCATACCTGCAACAGCTAAAAACGACAGCGCCAACCAATATTGGCGTTGATAGAAGTAGGCTACGCCCACCATTGAATTTATTAACACCACAACCCCCATCCATTTATTGATTTTCGTATACACTGGCACACGTAGTAATTAAAATAACATCAACGATTCACATAATAGAAAACATCATTAAATGAGCTCGATAAACATACACCCTTCTGAAATTACCTGCTGCGCCATACGCGCTCAAGGTGCGGGTGGGCAACACGTCAATAAAACCTCGACAGCGATCCATTTACAATTTGTTATTGGAGCCTCATCGCTCTCGGAAGTTCATAAAAAACGCTTAGCGGAATATCCCGACTACCGTATTAGCAAAGACGGCATCATTACTATTAAAGCACAGCGTTTTAGAAGCCAAGACAAGAATAGGCAAGATGCCATTGAACGACTACAAGCACTGATTGAAAAAGCCATTCATATACCCAAAAGTCGTCGCCCTACTCGCCCGTCAAAATCAGCCAAACGCAAGCGCACCGATCAAAAAGTAAAACGCGGATCAACCAAGCAACTGCGCAAAAAACCTTCTTTTGATTAACTGGATAATACTGATTTAATCCATTAACGCCGTCATAAATCGCTCGGCATCACTCGCGATTAACTCTACTTTTTCATCTGTCATTTTTGATAAGGTACGATAAGGCATACCTAATCTAGGGTTACTCAACAACTGCTCTTTGTGACGACGTAAAAAGTCCCAGTAAAGATAATTAAAAGGGCACGCACCGTCGCCATTCTTTTCTTTCACGCTGTACTCACAATGCTGACAATAATTAGACATCTTGTTGATATAAGCACCGCTAGAAATATAGGGCTTACTCGCCATAATGCCGCCGTCGGCAAATAAGATCATCCCTGTAACATTAGGCATTTCTACCCATTCATAAGCATCAGCATATACTAGCAAATACCATTCGTTTACCTGTCCAGGATCAACATCCGTTAATAATGCAAAATTGCCCAGCACCATCAAGCGCTGAATATGATGCGCATAACTATTTTTGTACGTATCATCAACGCACTGTTTTAAACAATTCATTTTCGTATCCGCTCCCCAATACAATTCAGGGAGAGAATTACTCGCATTAAGATAATTCATCTCAGCGTAATCGGGCATTTTGTACCAATAAAGACCGCGCACATATTCACGCCAACCAATCACTTGCCGAATAAAACCTTCGACAGAAGACAGCGGCGCGTTACCTGCGTGGTATTCTCGCTCAACACGCTGAACAACTTCTAATGGTTCAAGCAGGCCGCTATTTAAATAAAAACTGATATGCGAATGATAAAGCCACGGACTATCTTGCTTCATGGCGTCTTGATAGTCGCCAAAGTTCAATAGCCGTTCAGTAATAAAATCATCCAGTACTTGTAATGCTTGCTCACGGTTAACCGCATAATGAAAAGAAGACAAGTCACCGAAATGCTCGGGGAATTTTTCTTCAACCAGCATCATGACATCTTTTGTAATATTATCAGGGGGAAATTTTGTCGGCTGTGGCGGCTCAATATGCTTGGGCAGCGCTTTACGATTATCGGCATCGTAGTTCCATGCTCCTCCTTCTGGTTTTTTGGCATTCATTAAAATATCGTATCGCTTACGTACTTCCCGATAAAAATACTCCATACGCAATTGTTTACGTCCGTGTGCCCACTGAGCGAAGTCTTGAGGTTGTGTTAAAAAACGGGTGTCTTCCAAAATATTAACGGGTAAGGATAATTGCTGTTCCCACGATTGCAGCATTTTTAATACGCGATACTCGCCCGGGTAAGTGACTTCAATACTAGAGGGAGAGAACTGCTTCACCGCACGTGCCACTTCAGAGAAAAACGACCCTTGATTGCGCTCATCATCTATCGTGACATAAATAACCGCGTAACCTTGGTTTTTTAACGCTTTGGCAAAATGCCGCATGGCTGAAAACAAATAGGCAATTTTCTTTTTATGATGCTTTACGTAGGTTGCCTCTTCATACACTTCACACATAAAAATAATATCACGCGCTTTATCACATTCGCGCAAGGATGAAATGTTATGACTGAGCTGATCGCCCAAAATAAGGCGTAGACAATTGACAGAAGAAGGGATATTCATATTACATATGACATAGAATGATGTTGAGATGAGTATTAATGGCTATTCAGATATACGCTGTCCATCCCACGCGAAACAATAACCGCTGTCGTCGGCGCTCACGTTATTGATGACATCTAATAAACGCGCGGCTGAATATTCTCGGGTAAATAATTTACCGGCGGGAACATTACGCTGGAAAGGCAAAGACAACTGGGTATCTACGGTACCGGGGTGCAAGCCAATAATAGTGGTTTGTGGCTGAGCGCGAGCCAATTCCACAGAAAAAGTTTTGATCATCATGTTTAATGCGGCCTTAGATGCACGATAGGAATACCAGCCTCCCAATTGATTATCACCAATACTACCCACCCGCGCAGATAATGCCGCGAATACTGCATGATTGCTTTTTCGCATTTTGGGTAAAAAGTGCTTAGCAATTAATGTAGGGCCAATTACGTTAACCAACATATTTTGAGTAATATTATCAGCACCCAACTGCTTAAAGGTTTTTTCTGGGCGTAAGGTGTCGCTATGTAAAAAGCCGGTTGCGACAATCACCCGATCAATAGCCGCTGGTAATTGATCGGCAGCAGCTTTAATAGTCGCCTCATCACTGTAATCCACCGGAAGATGGGAGTACTTATCTGGCTCACGGGTATTCGGTACGTAGAGACTACGTGACAGGCCATAAACGTGTGAGACCTCAACATCACTGAGAAGCTGATCAATCAACGCCTGCCCTATACCTCCAGAGGCGCCAACCACGACACACCGCAAACCTTGCCTTATTGCTTGCTCACCTAATGACATGATGACCTCTTGATAATTTTCTAGTAATAGTGACATATATACGAATAGCCACCGCTCGCAGACTAATCACTATCGGCTTTTATTATTGTCTCCATCACTAAAATCAATCACACAAACGTGTAATATCCAGTACAATAAACCCATATTGATAATAATGTTGTTAGGATTCCCATGTCTCATTCCACGATTGAAAACTTAAACCTTGTTTCACAAGATGTACTTATCTCACCAACTGCGCTTAAAGAGTTACTGCCCGTCAGTGATGCAGCCCAAAAAACTATCTTAAATGGCCGAGAAACGGTTAATAATATTTTAATGCGTAAAGATCCGCGCCTAATGGTAGTCATTGGCCCATGCTCAATACACGATGTTGATGCTGCGATGGATTATGCTAAACGCTTAAAAGTATTAGCGGATAAGGTGAGCGATTCAATTTTTGTGGTGATGCGCGTGTACTTTGAAAAACCACGCACTACCGTAGGCTGGAAAGGGCTAATTAATGACCCTCACCTTAACGGTTCATTCGAAATTGAAGAAGGCTTAAAGATTGGCCGCAAGCTGTTACTGGATATTTCCGAATTGGGTTTACCAACCGCAACAGAGGCTTTAGACCCTATTTCACCACAGTATTTGCATGATTTAATTTCATGGTCGGCCATTGGAGCACGAACAACTGAGTCTCAAACTCACCGTGAAATGGCCAGCGGCCTTTCTTGCGCCGTAGGGTTTAAGAATGGCACAGATGGTAGCCTGACGGTTGCAATTAATGCACTCCAGTCTGTATCTAGCGCTCATCACTTCTTAGGAATCAACTCAAGCGGGCAAGTTGCTATTATTCATACAAAAGGCAACCCTCACGGACATGTGGTATTACGCGGTGGTGGCGGTAAACCAAACTATGACTCTGTCAATATTGCATTATGCGAACAAGCATTACGTGATGGAAATATTGCGGAAAATATCATGGTGGACTGCAGCCACGAAAACTCCAATAAAAATCATGAGTTACAACCGTTAGTATTAGACAACATTACCAATCAAATTATTGAAGGCAACCAATCCATTATGGGTTTGATGGTCGAAAGTAATATTGGCGCAGGGAATCAAAAAATCAACGAAGACCGCTCTAAAATGGAATACGGTATATCTATTACCGATAAGTGTATCGATTGGGAAACCACAGAGCGCGTACTGCTCGATATGAACGAACGTTTAAAAAATGTACTGCCTAACCGAGGCAAGTAAAGATAGTTAGCGCTAAAAACGCACTTCAAACAAAAAAGCCGCTATGCATAACATAGCGGCTTTTTTTATGGGTATTAGCTAGCAATAAATAGCTTATGCAGCAACGAGCGTCTTCATATATTCTGCAAGCTCAGTATATCCACCAATATGTGTTTTGCCGTGAAATATTTGCGGCACAGTGTCTACTGGCTTACCTATCGTCTTTTCCAGATCTGCTTTAGAAATACCCTCTGCTTGAATATCAATCCAGCGCATATCCATTTCATTCATTTCTAAAAGCTGCTTTGCTCTTACACAGTATCCGCAATCGGGGCGACCAAATATTGTAAAACGTGACATTATCATTCCTAGTAGTTAGTAAGTTTATGTCAGTTATTATGCAGAGAAAAATGCCACACTTAAAATAAATTCAGACGATGAGCGCCATTAAAAAAACTAATGAAGCAGCGGAATAAAGCTGAGCAATATTTTCGGTGAGATAAAAATCACGCGCGGCTTGTTCAGAGGCTCCTAATAATAAGCGTTACTAGTATCAGTGTGATCGGTCACATCACGCACGCCCTTGAGGTCAGGAATTTTTTCCAACAAGGTTTTTTCGACGCCTTCTTTTAGCGTAAGATCTACCGCACTACACCCTTGACACCCACCGCCAAATTTCAGTACGGCGTAATTATCTTTGGTCAACTCTTCTAAATCGACCTGCCCGCCATGAGAAGCAAGACCCGGGTTAATATCGTTGTAGAGTACATAATTGATTCGATCTTCAATAGGGCTATCGTCAGTCACTTGTGGCATTTTTGAATTAGGTGCCCGAATAGTCAATTGACCGCCCATTTTATCAGCGGCGTAATCAACTTTGGCATCGACTAAAAAGGGCAGACTTCTGCCTTCAAAATAGGCGGTAAAATCGTCATACTCAACAATCTCATCCCCCTCTTGCTCTTCACCGGGACGGCAATAAGCAATACAAGTCTCGGCTTGAGTCGTGCCCGGGTTAGATACAAACATCCTAATACCCATGCCTTCGACATCTTGCTTTGCAAGTAATTCTTTTAAATATTGTTGACCTGATTCAGTGATATTGACACTCATATAACGATCTTCTTCAAGGTAGGAATTAATCTTATGCACGCATGCAAAAATAGACATTCTATGTTGCCATGATTTACTGCTAGACTCTACCCCACAAAAGTTAGGGATATATACCAAGAGCCTCAAATAGACACTCGACAATGGCACTTATTATATTAATTACGACTAATCGTTAACAATGGATGGGAGCGAGTCAGCAGATAAAGGTAAAAGAGGCAGAGTGAATAATGAATAAGCCGAAGAGCAAGAAGGCACCGAATATATGGCAGATAGCACTAAGTACTATAGCGGCAGCATTTGGCGTTCAAAGCCGCCGAAATCAAGAGAGAGATTTTGAGCACGGCAGTATCGCCGCCTACATTATTGCAGGCGTACTATTTACCTTAGTTTTTATTGGCTGCGTTGCTTTTGTGGTTAGCCGTGTATTAGCTCATCACGGGCTTTAGCAATAGGCTATTGAGTGCTTATCCAAAACACGCATACCGCGACAAAAACAGTAATAAGTACAACCGCTGAAATAGCATCGGCTAGGCTATCGCCTTCTTCTCGAATATCAATTTGATCGTTCATGAACCTTCCTCGTATTTATTTTTATTATCGATTGGTTTGATGTCAACTTGAAATATGTATTCTTATAACAAGCGCTCAAACCTTCTGCCATTTGAACAAAATATCACCTAAAACACAACTCCCTTTGGGGAACCTAGCGAATGAATTGATGAGATGCCAGCACACTCGATAGAGAAACATCACCACACATAAGCAACCCATGCACTCATTGACCACCATTAAAAAAGACACTGGTGGGTTTCTATTAACACTAGGTTGGTTTAGCTTGAGTCGCCGAACCAATATGTTGTTGATTGCGTTGCTTAGCTAGCTGAATTTGCTTTTGACGCTCGGTAAATCGTTGGCGCTGTTCTGGTGTTTGCTGATCATAGCAACGCGGACATGTCACGCCCGCTAGGTAATGCGGCGACTGTTTATCCATCTCAGTAATGGGGTGACGGCAACCATGACATTGGTCATATTGGCCTTTTTCCAAATCGTGATCAACGGCAACACGGTTATCAAATACAAAGCATTCGCCCTCCCATAAGCTTTGCTCTTTAGGCACATCTTCTAAGTATTTTAAGATGCCTCCTTTCAGGTGATACACCTCATCAAACCCTTGCTGCTTAAGGTACGCTGTCGATTTTTCACAACGGATACCGCCGGTACAAAACATAGCCACTTTCTTATTCTTTTCTGGATCTAGATTTTTTTCTACATAATCGGGGAATTCACGAAATGTTGTTGTGTTAGGGTCTTGAGCCCCCTTAAATGAACCAATAGCGTACTCGTAATAATTACGCGTATCGACTACGGTTACATCAGGATCACTAATCAGATTATTCCAATCTTTTGGTTCAACATACGTGCCGACAATATGATTGGGGTCGATACCTTCAACACCCATCGTCACGATCTCACGCTTCAATTTTACCTTCATTCGATAAAAAGGCTGCTCTTCATAGAATGATTCTTTATGCTCTAACCGAGAAAATCGAGTATCCGATTTAAGGTAAGCCAGTAAACGATCAATACCTTCACGACTGCCTGATACTGTACCGTTGATACCTTCTTCGGCAAGTAACAATGTGCCCATAATATTTTCTTGCTGACAAGCGTCTAACAAAGGCGCCCTAAGCGATTCATAATCAGGCAGGCTTACAAATTGATAAAGGGCGGCAACAACGATTGGGCTAGTCATAATTAAGAATACGATGATAAAAGTGAGGACAAATCAGGCAGGCTATTCTACTGATTCAAGAAATAATTTCCATACTAAAAATAGGGCTTTATGTATGCAACAAACCTAATAGAAAAACAAAATAGCTTATTAGGCCTTACCGCCACCCATGCACTGGGGAGAACTCAGTTTAATCGGCGATGCTTGCCACTCCACTGGGGTTAACGTTTGCATACTCAAGGCATGCACCCCCGCTGCGAGCTCATCAGCAAGCACTTTATAGACTTTCTGCTGCCTTTGAACAGGCCGCAAACCCGCAAACAGGTCACTAACAATAATTGCTTTAAAATGCGATTCTGAGCCTTCTGGCACGTTATGCATATAGCTTTCATTATGTAACTCAAAAACCTCTGGAGAAAATGCCGCTTTTAACTTTTCTTCAATAATCGCTTGGACACTATGCGAAATGGGTGGCGCTACGGGTTTTGACACAAATTTCTCCATTCATTGAGCAATTTTGCTTATTTAGATGACAGTATAAAAAAAACAATTGATAATTTATACTAGACTGTAGGTATCGTTTGTACAAAAGTAGTCATGGTGTACGTATTTATGAGCAAGAAAGTATTTATTAATCGTCGACGTAAAGGCAATGAACGCAGAGAAGAAGAAGACCCGTGTAAAGAGTTGTCTATTGATATCTATCACCGCAAACGCCGAAAAGCCCTTGAAAGGCGCAAAGAGCGCACCTTAGACGAGGATTATTACGCCTTCTTAGCATCGGTTAAATCCGATGGTGACGACCTTACCGACCACCAATATCACTAATCGTTAACGGCCATTTGGCATGTTAGCGATATTACTGTTTTTAGTCATCAACACCTAATGGTTAATACCGACCCGTATGTTGCGGGTCGTTACGCCTTCTACGCTCCACAACTATCCCAGTGAAACTTAGCTCCTCATGAGAATTTTTTTAGCGCCGATGGAAGGTGTCGTTGATCATTTTTTACGCCAATTATTAACCGGCATTGGCGGTGTAGATATTTGCGTAACGGAATTTATTCGCGTAACCGACCATGTACTACCCCCACGTGTTTTCCAACGATTTTGCCCAGAACTCTCTAACCACTGTTTAACTCCGTCTAATACACCGGTAAGAATTCAATTACTGGGAGGGAAGCCAGAGCCCATCGCAGCCAATGCAGTCAAAGCCGTTAGCCTTGGCGCAATCGCTATTGATCTTAATTTTGGTTGCCCTGCAAAAACAGTGAATAAGAGTGACGGTGGCGCTTGCTTACTACGCTCTCCTCACCGCCTATACGATATTATCCATGCAACACGACAAGCCGTACCAAAACATATTCCTGTCACCGCAAAAATGCGACTTGGATTTGAGGACAGGTCAAACTACTTAGACAACGCACTCGCCGCCTATGAAGCTGGAGCCGATGAAATTACTGTTCACGCTCGCTCAAAAGCCGACGGTTATCGCCCCCCAGCTTACTGGGATGCACTAGCAGAGATTAAACAAGCCGTTGCTATTCCGGTCATTGCCAATGGAGAAATATGGACGATCGATGACTTTGTACGCTGTAAAGCCGTTAGCGAATGTGACGACTTTATGCTTGGCAGAGGACTGCTCGCCTGCCCTGACCTTGCGTTACAAATCAAAGCGCACGCCGCTGGCAACACCTACCACCCCATGCAATGGGCAGAGATCTGTCAAATGTTGCAGCATTTCTTTGACGTGACTACCGCACAGTATTCTTCACGCCACGTCGGCAATCGTCTGAAGCAATGGCTAAACTACCTACGACGGCATTACCCTGAGGCACAAGCGCTATTTAACACTATCAAGCGCTACCGCACTAAAGCAGATATTGATCAAGCAATGCGTGCTTATTTACCGAATAACATTGCCAATAGCAGGTTTATTATGGCTGCTGATTGCGCTCAACGAGCCTAGGCTCCGACACCGCATCAAACCCATGTTGAGTAATGCCGACGGCATTAGCAGAGCCTTCGAAGCGTAATTGCTTTAATTGGTGACCTTTATTAGCCAAAGCACGCTGCTGATCTTCAGGTAAGCGCTTATCAAAGAAGACCTTCTCTGGCCTCCATTGCTGGTGAATCCTAGGGTTAGCCAAAGATGCATACAAAGATTGCTGTAAGCCAATATTATTGACAATGCCCTGCACAACTTGGGTAATAATCATTGGGCCACCTGCCGCGCCAATCGATAGAATAGGTTTGCCTTCGTGCACCACAATGGTCGGACTCATACTCGACAACGGGCGCTTTTTAGGCTGAATACTATTCGCTTCACTGCCAACTAAACCATAAGCATTAGGCACATTAGGTTGCGCGGCAAAATCATCCATTTGATTATTCATCAGCACGCCGGTACCCGGTATCACCACCTTGCTACCAAAACTCGTGTTTAAGGTTGTTGTCATTGCCACCCAATTACCCTGTGCATCTGCTACCGATATATGTGTTGTGTGCTTATCAAAAAGGTCACTTTCTGCATTATCCGGCACTCCATGCACAGCAACGGTATTGGCTTTTTTAACATTAATCGTCGCCGCCAACTGCTGGGCATACCTTTCTGCAATTAAACCTTTAGGCACGCTAACAAAATCAGGATCGCCTAACCAATAAGCGCGATCAGCAAACGCCAACTTCATCGCTTCCACCATAATATGTTGGCGCTCAGTGACTGGCATCGATTGAATATCAAATTGCTGCATAATATTCAGAATTTCCGCGACATGAACACCGCCAGAACTGGGTGGCGGAAAACCGTAGATGTCGTGCCCCAAAAATTGGCTATGAACCGGCTTTCGGCGACGTAATACATAATCAGCGAAATCATCTGCAGTGACGACACCATGATTTTCGAGCATCCATTGCTCAACAGCAGCCGCAAACTCACCACGATAAAAATAATCACTACCCTGCTTTGCTATGCGCCGATAGGTATTGGCTAGCTCTTGCTGAACCAAGCGATGTCCGACTGGCCAAGGCTGCTGATCCTTCAAAAAAATAGCGGATGCGGGCGGGTATTGCTGTAATTTTTTCGCCGTACGTAACAAGCGATTGTGGTAGTCAGGCAGGATGATAAAGCCTGCTTCAGCGACATCGGCCGCTTGCTGATAAAGCGACGCCAAAGGCACACGTCCACCCGTAGACGATAGATAATCAAAAGCTGCTACCGAACCAGGAATACCAATCGCTAACGCACCATCACGACTCAGTGCTTTTTGCACCTGACCTTCACGCACATACATATCTCTGTGCGCCTTTGCTGGTGCCATTTCGCGTCCATCTATGGCTTCTATACGCCCATCCGCCCAATGCACCACAGCGAACAATCCACCACCAATACCCGAATTATAACTATCGACAACGCCTAACGTCAGGGCTGCAGCGATGACAGCATCAATCGCATTACCGCCATTTTCAAGTTGCTGAGACGCAGCCAAGGTTGCCAAGGGATGCACTGTCGCGATGGCACCGTAATCGCTGGTATAAGTAGTGCCTGCTAGCACTTTCGAATCATCTATCGGTGCGGAGTGAACAACACCAGACCAGCCAGCCATAGCTAACGCAATGATCGGGACAAAAAATAAAGAGGAATATGTCATTGTGGATACCCTAAATTGAGTAAAGCATCCCAGAATAGTAGCGGTTTAAGAGGGGCAATAATAGTGTCAGCATTGGCTGATTAACGGATTCTAAAACCAAGTGCGACACAGCACGAAAAAGTAATACAGGGGAATAGTACACAAACTATAAAATTACAGGATCCAACACACTTAAAAATGGCTGTTTATACAAAAATATAAAGTAGATTTAGGTTGCTGGTGTTTCAGGTACTGATAAATGGGCAACTAATTTACCACGCGTAATAACGGAATGGTAAAGACAAAGTAATCGTAATGTATGACGCATATAACACTAACCCTCAACAACGTTTGTCTACCACGCTGAAAATATCATCGTAATAGACACAACAAAATGGCATAAAAAAACCCCGCTAAAAGCGAGGTTTCTTTATTATTATATGGCGCACTCGGGAGGATTCGAACCTCCGACCGCTCGGTTCGTAGCCGAGTACTCTATCCAGCTGAGCTACGAGTGCGTATCCTTAAAATATCCAGCGCTGCTGGCATCTCAAGAGGCGCGTATATTAGTGATTTGCAGGGTAAGCGTCAAGTTGATTTTGCAATTAAGAGACGATTTATTGCTGTATCTGCCGTTCTTTCTTCTTCCTCGTTAAGGTACTTTATTTATGAGGAGTTTTATCCGGTAAAAAGAGGCTTGAAAAGTTTATCTTTTACAAATATGATAATGATTCTCATTTGCAAAAGGGCGAAAAATAATGTCTCTGTCGACGATTCAATCACCTAATACATTAGACGATCCAAGACCATCATCCAATGAAACCACGACGCTTAGCGCTTCACTATGGAGCAAACATTATTCACTAGGCGCGCAGGCACACACAAAAAAACAGTATAAAGAAGCAGTCACTCATTTTGAACAATGTGTGATCATTTGTTTAACATTACTTAAGCCATCAAAGAGCGGGCAAAACGCGCACAAGTTACCCTGCATGCTCCATCAATCAGGGCATAATTTAGCCGCTTGTCATAATGCATTAGGCAACGGTCTATTAGCCAAAAAAACCTTAGAACAGTTACATAAACAATTAATTGCAGTGGCATGCAGTGAGCAGTACCCAAGAACTATTCGGCTAGGCGTCTTAGGGTCTATTGATCAATCGCTATTTTCTTTAACGTCACAACTAGCTTACTTGAACCAAGTTAATGAGATTCATTCTGTCATTCTAAAAACAGAAAATACGGTAACATCTCTTTCAGAAAAGCTATTAAATGCTGCTTAAGTATTATTTTTTGGCAGTAGATTAGCTATTACTCTGATGCATTCCCTAATTAAAGAACATCTCAAAGGACTATAATTTTACACCCACCTCTTCAATAATCCATTGGCTAAAAACATCCACATTCGGGTGGCGATAGCGTTCGGCGGGTAAACAAAGGTAAAAAGCTTCATCGATCGGCAGTGAAATATCAAAAGGGTTGGTTAAGGTTTTATCATCGATACACCCTTGCACCAAGGTACTGCGACCTAACGCAATGCCTTGACCTAACTTAGCCATTTCCAATGCAGAAATCAGTGTATCAAATTGAATACCTGAAGCAGAGCTCACATGATTACAGTCTGACTTTTGCAGAAAGAAGCCCCAGCCTTCTTCATAACCCATTACATGCAATAAAGTATAGTCATCTAATTGTTCTAAAGACGAGGGTGGTGCTAAACCATTTACTGCTCTCGGATGACAAACGGGTACCAGTTGATCCCAAGTTAAGCGCTGGGATTCCATACCTTCCCAATTGCCTTGCCCATAACGAATCTCCATATCCGCGTCAGGGTCAGACAAAGTGTCGTTATACTGCACCCAAATATTGCTAGAAAAGCGTAATTTAATATCCGGATAACGCTGGGTGAAGTTATGTAATCGTGGTGCTATCCAAGTGGTAAAAAAGACAAGATTAGTTTTAATGGTGAGTACTTTTGATTGGTAGCCACCCCCAAACATTTCTTCCGTGGCTGCGGCTAACTTTTGTATCGACTCATGGACAACGGGCATATAAGCCTGCCCTGCCTCAGTCAACTTTAAACCCCTCGGCAAACGCTGAAACAATACCACACCCAATTGCGACTCAAGACCTTTTACCTGTTGGCTAATAGCCGCCTGTGTCAGATTCAACTCTTTGCCTGCTGTCGTAAAATTTAGATGACGTGCTGCTGCATCAAAGGAGCGAAGCCAATTAAGCGGGGGGAGTGTTTTTTTCATTCAAGATTCCAGTAAATTACTTACTATTATTTAGCAAAAAAACACTCCGGTGTCGATAAACCATCCTGTAGCGATAAAAATAAAAAACAAAGCCAGTATTGCTATTTCGCGTAATGGCCCTACTAAAGGAAGACGATTATATCACTCACTATTTCATCGTCGGCATCGAAAACTCTACACCTTCCCTCACACCTGCTGAAGGCCAGCGCTGAGTAATGGTTTTACGCTTGGTATAAAATCGCACACCATCGGGGCCGTAGGCATGCAGATCACCAAACAGTGATCGTTTCCACCCGCCAAAGCTGTGATAAGCAACCGGTACGGGTAATGGCACGTTAATACCCACCATACCCACTAAAATATTGTCAGAGAAATAACGCGCAGCTTCGCCGTCTCGGGTAAAGATACAGGTACCATTGCCGTATTCATGGTCGTTAATTAATGCCATGGCTTCTTCCATGGTATTCACCCTAACCACTTGTAGTACTGGGCCAAAAATTTCTTCTTGATAGCTCACCATATCGGGAGTGACATAATCAATTAATGTACCGCCCACAAAGAAACCATTTTCATAACCTTCAACGGTGGGATAGCGGCCATCGACCACCACTTTTGCACCCGCCTCTTCTGCGCTATTGATATAAGCAATGACTTTTTCTTGATGCTGCTTGGTAATGACGGGGCCAAAATCATTAGATGCATCACTTGAAGCACCGACTTTTAAATCTGCCATACCTTGCTGCATTTTTGATACGAGTAAATCCCCCACTGCATCTCCGACGGCAACGGCAACGGATAAGGCCATACAACGCTCACCGGATGAACCAAAAGCGGCACCTAATAATTGAGCGACCGTGTTATCAATATCGGCATCTGGCATAACAATGGCGTGGTTTTTAGCTCCGCCTAGCGCCTGACAGCGCTTACCATTTTTACTGGCGGTAGAGTAAATATATTCCGCAATAGGAGTCGAGCCCACAAAGCTCACTGCTTGTATACGCGAATCATTTAGTAATACATCTACCGCTTCCTTATCGCCGTTAACAAGGTTCATTACACCATCGGGCAGACCGGCTTGTTTTAATAGCTCAACAATAAACAAGGTGGAGCTGGGGTCACGCTCAGAAGGCTTAAGAACAAAACAGTTACCACAGACAAGAGCAACGGGGTACATCCATAGCGGTACCATGGCAGGGAAATTAAACGGGGTAATACCAGCAACAACGCCCAAGGGTTGGAACTCGCTCCAGCAATCAATATTTGGCCCCACATTTTTACTGTGTTCGCCTTTTAATAACTCTGGCGCACCGCAGGCATATTCTACGTTTTCAATACCACGTTGTAGTTCACCCATGGCATCGTGGGCAATTTTTCCATGCTCGTCACCAATCATTTGGCAAATGGTTTCTGCATGTTCATGTAGTAGCTCTTTAAAGCGGTACATAATACGCGCACGTTTAATCGGCGGTGTGTTACGCCAAGCAGGGTAAGCAGTCTGCGCGGCAGCAATAGCTTCCTCTACGGTTTGTGTAGATGCTAAAGCCACTTTTTTAGATACTTCCCCAGTCGATGGGTTAAAGACATCTTGAGTCCGTTCATGGTCGTCAATGATTGTTCCATTAATAAAATGGCCAATGGTTTGCATAGTGATATCTCTCGTTAATAATTTAAAAAAATAAATAAGTGGGTGATCGATCAGTGGGTAGATGATGTTAAAAGTGAACTACCACAAGCGGCTATAAAGCTCGATCATTTCAGCAGCAGTAGGCACTCTAGGATTATTTGCTGGTGATCCAGATGCTAAGGCTTGCTCTGCCATAAGTGGCATTAGGTTAAAAAACGCCTCGCGTTCAACACCAAACGCTTCAAGAGTAGGCACTTCTAACTCACGATTAAGGTTAATTAATTCTTCGAGTAGTTTGGCATTAGCAATGCTATCGGAATCCTGTTCGGTGGCGACACCCATCGCTCTGGCACAATCGGCATAACGCGCTGGTGCCGCGGGGATAGAAAACTGAGTAACCGTAGGTAACAACATAGCATTAGACAAACCATGAGGCACATGAAAAGCCACACCAATAGGTCGGCTCATACCGTGTACCAAAGCGACCGAGGCATTAGAAAAAGCGATACCTGCTAAGGTTGAACCTAGCATCATCGCTTCACGTGCTTTGGCAATATTGCGGTTATGGTAAGCGTCCCGTAAATTAGGGCCAATTAATTTTATAGCGGCTAATGCTTGTGTATCACTAAAAGGGCTAGCCTTTTGACTGACATAGGCTTCAATAGCGTGAGTGAGCGCATCAATACCGGTATCTGCAGTGACTCGTGGTGGCAAACTTAGGGTTAGCTTAAAATCAACTAAGGCGGCATAAGGCATAAAGCCTGCACCGACACAGAGCATTTTTTCTCCACTATCTTCATCAGAAATAATCGTAAAGCGGGTGACTTCTGAGCCAGTACCTGCGGTGGTGGGAATGGCAATAATCGGTAAACCGATTTCATCAACGATGCGGGGGAATTTATAATCCCGCATTTCACCGCCCAACTTACCTAAAATAGAAATTGCTTTTGCACTATCGATAGGGCTACCGCCTCCTAGGGCAATAATGCTATCAAAGTCACCGTATTTGACTTTATTCACGCCCGCTAAAATAGAAGACACCGTCGGCTCGGGTACGGTATCGTCAAAAATTTCTGCCGAAAGACCCATTGCCTGTAAAGCATCACTAATGATCTGAGGATACCCAAGTGTCACCATCATTTTATCGGTAATAATTAATGGCTTGCTACAAGAAAGGCTATCTAATACTGACGCGGCTTTTAAGCTAGCATCCTCTCCTACGTGCATAATTCTCGGTAAAATAACTTGTGTCGACATAGAGGGCTCCAAATATAAAATACGTTTAACAATAAACAATATGTGGATAATTTTAAAAAAGAGTGGTTACTCTCAGCAGAAAAGTAACCACTCAAAAGCATTTGCGGGTTAGCCCCTAAGAGGACTGAACGGTCTTCATCTGCTTTGTCTCTTCACTCAAGGCTTTAAGCAAGCCATACGTGGCTAAAATAATAATAAAAGAGAACGGTAGCGCAGCAACAATGGATGCCGTTTGCAAGGCTTTTAAGCCACCAGAAAATAACAACACGGAGGCAACAGCGGCAATCATTAAACTCCAGAAAACACGTAAATTTCTAGGCGAGTTAGGATTACCACGGGTGATCAGTGTACAGACTACCAAGGTGGCAGAGTCCGCTGAGGTGACAAAGTAAGTCACCAACATAACGATACAAATGGTCGCCATAATACCTGCGATTAATGACCCCACACCCATCGACTCAATGGTTTGGAATAAAGCCATCGTGGTATTTTCGTTGACCGCTTCGGTAATACCACCGGCACCGAATAGTTCGATATACATAGCCGTATTACCAAAAACCGTAATCCAGAATGCTGCTAGTAAGGTAGGGATTACTAATACGCCCACAATAAATTCTCTGATAGTGCGCCCTTTAGAAATACGGGCAATAAACAAACCACAGAAAGGTGCCCAAGCAATCCACCAACCCCAATAGAACACAGTCCACCAGCCCTGCCATTGGCCATCAGGTTTTGGATCGACCCATAGACCCATAGAAACCACATTGGCAAGATAGTCACCCACATTGGTTGCGTAAGCCCCCAATAAATAAGCGGTTGGCCCTAACACTAAGAACAATCCTAGAATTACTACCGTTAAACGCATATTAAGCTCACTTAAAATACGAATACCTTTGGATAGACCGGACAGTACCGATAAGGTGGCAATGATCGATACCACCATAATAATCAACACTTGATTAGTGGATGAGACTTCCATACCCAGCATATGATTTAAACCCGTATTCATTTGCTGTGCACCTAAGCCCAAAGAGGTGGCGATACCGAATACCGTACCAAATACTGCTAACAAATCCGCAATATGGCCGATAGGACCATTAATTTTTTCACCAAAAATGGGATAAAGACTAGAACGGATCGATAACGGTAAACCTTTGCGAAAAGAAAAATAAGCGAAAGCTAAGCCAATAACGGCATATAAACCCCAGCCATGTAAGCCCCAATGGAAAATAGTCACTCGCATGGCGACTTGCGCGGCTTCAACACTCAGTTTTTGGTCTTCAGCAATCCACGGGTTACTTTGAAAATGGTAGATCGGTTCAGCAATACTCCAAAATAAAATGCCGATACCTATCACACAGCCAAACAACATAGAAAACCAAGAAAAGTTGCTAAACTCTGGGCGATCACTGTCTAAGCCTAAACGTATGCTGCCAGCTTTACTCATCGCTAGCCACACACATAAAAATAACATAAAGCTCATCAAGCTAACGTAGAACCAGCCATTGGCGGTAATAAAGGCGTTGATGCCGTCATAGGCTGCTTTTGATTGGTCTGGCAGCACAATGGATAGCAAGACAAACAAAACTGCCAACAAGCCTGAGCCCACTGACATGACGGTGTTAATTTCACCGTTCTCTGCAGGTATTTCTGCATTTGACATCGTTGTAGAATGATTATTCATGGGTATGCTTTACCTCTGTTTTTATTGTTGTGATTGAGTGTTGTCGTCGAATATTGTCGTTAAGTATTTTTATTGCGGCCTATCACTACAACCGCTATATCGTATTCTTCTAACTCTCCCACAAATACAATCTCACAAACCACAGGAAGTAGAAAAGCAATAAAAAAGACGCCTAAGACCCTTATTTTTTTATAGCTCAAATAAGCGGCAGTAGTGATAAATATTTTTATACCTTAGAGTGAATTTTTATTGTTCGCCAAGTGGTGACAGCACCTTTAACATTTGCCAATAACCAATCGTGCTGGCAATAAGCCAACCTAAAAAAGCAAAATACCTAAAAACAAGAAGAAGTAGGATAAAAAATAATGACCCAAACCCAAGACCTTCCTTTGACAGAGCTGCCCTTTAAAAATCTTAGAGTGGTGGATTTTGGACAACAGATTGTTGGGCCAGCCGTGGCCATGATATTAGCCGACTTTGGCGCTACGGTTGTTCATATTGACCCACCACAAGGGCCCGCTTGGGTGGATGATGCCAACGCTATTCTCAATAGAAATAAACTCTGTATTACCATTGATTTAAACACTGAGGTTGGCCAGCAACAAGCACTGGCCCTAATAGAACAAGCGGATATTGTGATAGAAAGCTTTCGCCCCGGCGTGATGCAATCTCTAGGAATCGATTTTCAGAAACTACGTCAAAAGCAGCCCGACCTAATTACCTTGTCCACCCCCGGTTTTTCCAGTAACGATGAGCTACGAAGAGATTGGAAAGCCACGGAAGCTATAGTTGCCGCCACCTGCGGTGCCTATACCGATATGGGTTTTAACCGTGTATTAATGGGTATTAACCCTAGCTTTTCTCCGCTGCCTTTAGGTTCGTCATATGCAACATCATTAGCGGCGAGTGCAGCGGTATTAGCCCTATACCAACGAGAAAAAACTGGCTTAGGTGATCATATTGAGGTACCCATTGCAGCCGCATTAATGGAAGGTTTGTCCTACAACTCCTATACCATTGAAAACCTCCCTGAGCGCTATCGAACCATGCGCGAACAAGAAATCGAGCGCAGAAAAGCCAATAATATCCCTCTGGATATGGGCTATGAGGAACTACAAGAATATCTTGACCCTTTCTATCGTACCTATGACTGTGCCGATGGTAGAAAATTCTATTGCGTCTGCCCTTCCCACCGAAACCATGCTGAACGTTGCCTCAAGCTGATGGGCATTTATGATGAACTGATTGAGATGGGTTTGCCCGATGTAGAAGATCTGTATGTACCGATCTCAGAGTGGAGTGGTGAAACATCCATTGGCGTTTATCCACTCACAGAAAAGTGGGCCAATATTGTTGCTGAAAAAATGAAAGTCGCCTTTCTCAGCAAAACCTCTGAAGAATGGGGGGTATTATTTGGTGAGCATCAAATACCCGGCTCACCCCACCGAACCACCCACGAATGGGTCAACGATAAACACTGTCTACAGTCAAAGCTAATTGTTGAAGTTAATGACCCGGTGTTTGGCAATATGAAACAGCCAGGCCCCGTGGCTTGGTTAGAAGAATTTGCCGACCAGATGGTCACCCCTCGTCCTCGACAATATGTTGATTTTGACCATGCCATCAACACACTAGCAGAGATCGCCAAACAAGAGGTACGGTTACGACCGGCCATAACTGGTCGTTCTACACAAAATAACCCGCCACAACAAAAACAAGGCTGGCTCGATGGGTTAAAAGTGCTTGACCTGACTAATGTGATCGCCGGCCCCCATTCAACCGCCTACCTAGGTCGCTTTGGCGCAGAAGTGATTAAAGTCGACCCTATTACCCCAGTCTATGATCCGCTGATCGGAACTATTTATGCGTTTCAGACAGGTCTAGGCAAGAAAAGTATTCTGCTTGATATTATGTCTACCGACGGACGAGAAGCGTTTAACCGATTACTAAAAACCGTCGACTTAGTAGTGATTAACGCCCCAGAGCGTCAATTAGCCCAGCTCAATCTCGATGAAGCCTCGCTACAAACCGTAAACCCCGGTGTACTATTTTGCCGGCTAGATTGCTTTGGCGGCCCTCATATTGGTAGCAAATCTAACTATATTGGCTATGACGATATTATCCAGTCCAACAGCGGCATTATGAGTCGTTTTGGTGGCAACGATACCCCTGAAGAGCACGCCCATATTGGTACGCTGGATGTGAACTGCGGCTTTGCTGCGGCTATTAGTATCGGCGTTGCGCTGTTTCAAAAACACAGAACCGGGCAAGTCACTCGCGCCAGAACCTCATTATCAGCAGTTACGAATATTGCACAAATTCCCTTTGCCTATGATTACGAGGGCAAACCGCCAGCTAATGAAGCTTCGGGTCGAGAAGCATTAGGTAATCACGAATTATCTCACTTTTATCAAACCCAAGATTCTTGGGTCATCATTGATTCCAACCCCAGCGAACTTAAAAAGTTGGAACAAGTAGACGGCCTTGAAGGTATAAGCCAAACAGCGAATATCAAAACCTTTTTATCCCATGCCTTTATGCAGCAAACATCGGACTATTGGGCAAACGAATTGCGAAAACACGATATCGCCATTGCCGAACCCAAGTCTATTGAGTGGCTAAGAGACAACAATAGTCGAATTCAAGATAATCAGCCGGGCACCGATAAAGGCAGCTTTGCCTTCTCTATTTATCCCGACCACCCCAGCGGCCATTGTGTGACCTATATAGACCCTTACGCTATTCGCCCAACAGAAGCCAGTATTAATAGCCTATCTCCTACTGAGAAATTTGGTGCATCAACAGTAACTATTTTAGAGTCGCTTAATTATAGCGAAGAAGAAATAGAAACCTTGCTGAACAATAGGGCAGCTGGGTTGCGATGGAGTAGAGAATATTTGCCTAGCTAGGCCGAGTTAGTATAGGAGTAGGAGAAGTTTATTGAACCCGCACGAAGAAAAACTTAAAACCAACGTAGACACGAGGGAAGCACTATTAGGGGCTGCACAAGCCCTGCCTGCTGTCTATTGGAATAGAGATACTCAATATCCTATCGCGTACTTTACCTTAGCTTACCCATCGTGCCCATCGCAACAGGGGCTAGGGTCTGGGTATACCGACGCGAATAGTATTCAGTATTTCTGGGACAATACCGTTCCTGTTGACGCAAAGTTAAATCTTGACACCTTGGTTGATTGGCTTACACATCATATGCAAGCACTTCACGCCTGTCAGATGACCCAATGGGACTACAAAACCAGCGAATTTCCAGCCATTAGTGCAATCGCTACAGCAGCATTTGATCTTAAAGCACGACTCGCCGAGCAACCACTACACACACTCCTTGGCCTTAAAAAGCGGAATAAAATTCTGGCCTATGTGACGCTGATTATCGATGATGTAGATGACCTAGAAGCCACCATTGCTACCTACCAAGCACGCGGATTTAAAGCCATAAAACTTTACTTTCCTCAGCTTGGTTTTAAACCCGATCACCTAACAGAGACAGACTGGCACCAATCAGAAGCAGCGCTGATTGCCCGCGCACGACATGCCGCCGGGCCAGACACACAGCTTATGTTAGACGGCTATGCCAGTAATCCCCTATGGACTAACGGCTTTGATTACGCAGTGCGTATGGCCGAACTTCTACATCAGCATCAATTTTTATGGTACGAAGACCCTCTCCCCCCCGCTCAACTTAAAGAGTACCAAATACTTACTGCCACCACTGACATTCTGATCAGTGGTGGCGAACGGTTATTAGGGCATACCGCTTTTATCGACTGGATCGACTGCAAAGCCGTCGATATTTTGCAGCCCGACCATACGGTCGCTGGCGGTCCTATTACCACGCTGGCGATTAATCAAAGGCTAAGTAAACAGAAAGAGATCAACCAAGCGTCTATTAGCATCATTCCACACGGCTGGAATAATGCTATCGGACTGGCTTGCGATCTCCACTTTCTTTCTACACAACCTGAAACATCCTTATGCATGGTGGAATACATGCCAGGATTTCACAACGATGAGTTAACGACACCTCGCTTTATGCTCGATGATGATGGCTATCTTAAGGTACCTGATGGGCCGGGCTTAGGTGTTGAAGTAATAACAACGGGTACGCAGCAATACTAATAGGCAAGATTTATATGACATCCAATCAAGACTTACACAATATATTACTAGATGACGCCAATGCCGTTGGTCTAGATACCGATCAAGAGAGCAACAGCACTTCCCTTGATAAAATAACGTTTAATTACGAAACCATTCATGATGATGCCGTCTTCTTGGAAACCGTTGAGCGTAGCATCGTAGAAAAGGGCGCTGCGATTATCGAAAACTACCCGATGCCAACCATGATTGAGTTTAGCCATCTTGCCGCCGACGTCATCAAACCATTAATGACTTACTCTGGGGGCACCAACTCCCGAGAAGACCTCGGTGGGGGCGCCTTAAGCGTCGGTACCGAACCACCCCACGTTGATGTTGCTTCTCACAACGAGATGTCTTACTACTTTTCTTACCCAGAAAGGGTTATGTTTGGCTGTCTTAAGTGCCCGCATGAACGAGGCCCTACAGTTATTGCGGATAACCATCAGGTCACCATCGATATGTTACAAACGGCCGTAGGCCAAAAACTTTGGCAGCATGGTGTGACTTACATTCGCAACTTTCACAATGCCGCCTGTGATGAAGATCAGATCTCTCTAAGATCTTGGCAAGAAGCATTTGGTGTACAAACTGCTGCTGAGCTGATTCAACTCTGTAATGATATGGGCTGGACGCACGAATTTAACAGTCATGGTAGTGTACGCATCAGTTATACCCTGCCTGCCTACGAGTTCGATCCGGTATTGCAGCAAAACCTTTTCTTTACCTCACTCGGTAATCACGGCATTGCTTTCGATCATTGGGCACCTTTCAATACCCTACCTTATGATGAGCGCCCCTATCATATTACCTATGGTAACGGCGACCCTATTCCAATGGCGGATCTAGACTGTTTTACACGTGTCTTCTCTATGCATGAAATCCCGGTTCATTGGAAAGCCGGAAAAGTCGCTATTTTAGATAATCGCCGCTATACCCATGCACGCCCTGTCTTTACCTTACATGAAGGCGAAAAGCGTGTACTAGGGGTTCAGATGGGAATGAAGACGACAAGACTCGGGCAAAAAGAGTCTTAATGGAAATATTATCAGCCGAGTGAGATAAATGCCTATCCCCCGTTTATGTTACAGAGCCCAGAGCCGAACCAGAAAAGGCTAGGCATAAAAAAACCCGCTCATTGGCGGGTTTTTATATGGCGGAGAGGGAGGGATTCGAACCCTCGATACCGATCAAGGTATACTCCCTTAGCAGGGGAGCGCCTTCGGCCACTCGGCCACCTCTCCAAATTCGGTTTTATTCACTAAACATTCTGTCTGGTGCTCTATCGAAGCCGACGCATCATACCAGCAATCGTGGTCGAGTCAAATAAATTTGCTCAGGTTTTATCGATAAAATATCCGCGTCTAATCATTAAAACGCTATAGTTAGACGCCATAAGAAATCATGGCTTTACTCTGTTAGCAAACGCGACATTGCCGTCGCATTGCCAACAAAATATGGCTACTCTTGGTTGCCATCTTCAGGTAACAAACCTTTTTCACGCTGGATGCGCTGATAAATTTCTTCACGATGAACAGCAACATTTTTGGGAGCATTGATCCCAATACGCACCTGATTACCTTTAATACCTAGCACGGTAACAGTTACTTCATCACCGACCATTAAGGTCTCACCGATTCTACGGGTTAATATAAGCATGTTGAACTCCTAGTTTCCTGTAAATCCATAGTTAAAGCGTTGGCACGCTATTGGTATACCGATAGTCATCGATATAAGCAATACAGTTGTTTCTCCTGAAACAAGAAGTCAAATCCTTTTAACCATGGCTTATTCAGCCTTATCTAATCCAAATGCAGTATGCAGGCTTCGTACAGCAAGCTCGGCATAACGCTCTTCAATGATCACAGATATTTTTATTTCTGATGTTGTAATCATTTGTATATTAATATTTTCTTCTGCGAGCGTTTTAAACATTTGAGAAGCAACACCTACATGTGAACGCATACCCACGCCAACAATCGATATTTTAACAATGGTGTCATCAGTAGATACTGATTGTGCACCCAAGTCTGCAGCCACCGCGTCCATAACACCTTTAGCGCGTAGCATGTCGTTACGATTTACCGTAAAGGTAAGGTCGGTTGTTTTATCGGCGGCTACGTTTTGCACGATGACATCGACTTCGATATTCGCATCACCCACAGGGGTAAGCACTTTAGAAGCAACACCGGGGATATCGGGGATGCCCGCTATTGTCACTTTCGCTTCATCTCGATTTAGCGCTATGCCAGAAACTACCGGTTGTTCCATTGTGGAAAACTCCTCATCTATCGTAATTAATGTGCCTGAGCCTTCCTGAAAGCTATGCAATACTCGTAGTGGGACATTGTATTTGCCTGCAAATTCAACAGCACGAATTTGTAAAACTTTAGAACCTAAACTCGCCAATTCCAACATTTCTTCAAAAGTCACACGGTCTAAACGCTTAGCCGATGACACTATGCGAGGATCTGTGGTGTAAACACCATCAACATCGGTATAGATTTGACATTCATCAGCTTTTAACGCCGCTGCCAGTGCCACACCTGTGGTATCAGAACCTCCACGACCTAGCGTCGTAATATTACCGTTTTCATCAACGCCTTGAAAACCTGCGACAACAACAACGCGCCCTGCATTAAGGTCTGCCCGTATGTTTTTTTCATCGATCGATTGAATGCGTGCTTTGGTGTGCGCACTATCTGTCGTAATCGCTACTTGCCCACCGGTATATGAACGCGCATCACAACCTCTTGCTTTAAGTGCCATACACAATAGTGCGATGGTTACTTGCTCACCCGTCGAGAGTAATACATCCATTTCTCGTGTATCGGGCATTTCCTGCATATCTTTTGCGAGAGCCACTAAACGATTAGTTTCACCCGACATCGCGGATACAACCACAACAATATCGTGACCATTTTTCTTAAAAGCAGACACTTTATCTGCAACGGCTTGAATACGCTCAACGGTACCCACCGATGTGCCGCCATATTTTTGAACCAATAGGCTCATAAGTTTTATATCCTACGCCTGTGAATGTGCAATATATGATCAATGGATGGCATTATGTTATTTTACGCGCCATTCTCAAAAAGGGGAGCAATTAAACACTATCTACGACTAAAAGTTAATAGTTTGGTGACAAATGTCGAATCATTTGTCACCAAAAATCAGCTATGAGTGATAAGTCTTAATATCCCACTAAAAAATGCTCACAAAAACTATTGCTGAACCCATTGCTCAGCAGCGTCCAGTAAAGCAGGAATGCCCGCTGGGTCAGTTCCTCCGCCTTGAGCCATGTCGGGTCTACCTCCGCCTTTACCCCCTACCAAAGGAGCAACTTGTCGCATTAAATCGCCAGCTTTAAATCGGGAGATTAAATCCTTCGTTACCCCAGTAATAATCGATACTTTGCTGCCTTCATGAGTGACTAATACAAAAACGGTATTTTCTAGCTGGCTCTTTAATGCGTCTGCCATATCTCGCAATGCTTTGCCATTGGCACCCTCTACGTGATGAGCCAGAAGATTAACTCCAGCAATGGATTTAACCTGTTTGAGTAACGCCCCACTATCCGCACTGGCTAATTTGGCCTGCATAGCGCTCATGGCTTTTTCTTGCTCTTTATTTTGTTGGACTAATTGCCCTACTTTTTCGACGGCATTGATGGCATTAGATTTAACTTGTTGCGCAACCTGATCTATCGACGATTTGTAAAACAATAATGTGGCTAATGCTTTTTGTCCGGTTACCGCTTCTATACGCCTAACACCCGAGGCAATGCCGGATTCTGCAATAATATGAAACACACCAATATCACCAGTACGGTTGACATGTACACCACCACAGAGCTCTATAGAAAAACCATCTCCCATGGATAATACACGGACTTCATCACCATATTTTTCGTCGAATAACATCATCGCGCCTTTTGCTTTCGCTTGATCCATATCACAGTGATCAACTTGTACCAACGTGTTACGGCGAATCTCTTCATTGACGAGTGATTGTATTTGCGCAAGCTCATCTGGGGTCACCGCTTGTGAATGCGAAAAGTCAAAACGTAACTTTTCCGAATCAACTAAAGAGCCTTTTTGCACAACATGCTCACCTAGTACTTTCCGCAGTGCAGCGTGCATTAAGTGTGTGGCAGAATGGTTTAACACTGTTGCTTGACGGACAGCCGAATCAACCTGCGTGTTTACCCGGTCTTTTTCAGTAAAAGTGCCCGACAACATCTGACCTACATGCAGGTGATGCGCACCATTTTTTTGGCAATCATGTACTTCAAAGCGATTTTCTCCCAAAGTAAGATAGCCAGTATCTCCCACTTGGCCACCCGACTCGGCATAGAAGGCCGTACTCGATAATACAACCACACCTTCTTCGCCTTCCGTTAATGATGTCACTGACTGAGTTCCTTGATAAAGCGCTAACACCTCCCCTTTACCTTCGACACTTTCGTAGCCTGTAAACGCTGTCTCGCCATCAACTTCTATAGCTGATGAATAATCAACGCTAAATTTTCCTGCCGCACGCGCCCGTTGGCGCTGCTGCTCCATACATTGCTCATAACCTTCCATGTCTAGGGTTAATTCACGTTCACGCGCAATATCATTAGTTAGGTCAGTAGGGAAACCGTAAGTATCATAAAGTGCAAATACCGTCTCACCAGGAATCTTTGTCGAACCGCTTTGAGTAAACTCAGGAGACGCTAACGCCGCCTCCAAAACAGACAAACCTTTTTCGAGTGTTTTTTCAAATTGCTTTTCTTCCAATAGCAATAGCTTTTCAATATGGGCTTTTTGCTGATAAAGTTCTGGATAAGCGGTACCCATTGTATTGACGAGTGCAGAGACTAGTTGATGAAAAAAGGCATTGGTCTGACCCAGCTTATGTCCATGACGAACAGCGCGGCGAATAATACGACGCAAAACATACCCTCGCCCCTCATTCGAAGGCACCACACCATCAATAATGAGAAAGGCACAAGAACGGATGTGATCAGCAATTACGCGTAAAGATTTATGCGCAATATCCGTGGTATGAGTAATTTCTGCCGCTGCTTTTAATAAGGTTTGAAACAAATCAATATCGTAATTGTTATGTACTTTTTGCATGACCGCAGAAATGCGTTCCAATCCCATACCGGTATCAACCGAAGGTTTAGGTAATGGATCCATTACACCATCGTTCGTACGGTTAAATTGCATAAAAACAATATTCCAAATCTCGATATAACGATCGCCATCTTCTTCTGGCGTACCTGGCAGGCCACCCCAAATGTCTTCACCATGATCATAAAATATTTCGGTACAAGGTCCGCAAGGTCCTGTATCACCCATTGCCCAGAAATTATCTGACTGATATTTACCACCCTTGTTATCACCAATATGAATAATTTTTTCCGCTGACAAACCAATATCGTTATGCCAAATATCGTAGGCTTCTTGATCATCTGCGTACACAGTTACGGTCAGCTTTTCTGGCGGAATAGCCATCCATTCTGGGGATGTCAAAAAGGTCCAAGCGTACTGAATCGCTTCTTTCTTGAAATAATCACCAAAACTAAAATTACCTAACATCTCAAAAAATGTATGGTGACGTGCGGTATATCCCACATTTTCTAAATCATTATGCTTTCCGCCCGCTCTTACACAACGCTGAGAAGAAGTCGCACGCTGATAATCTCGCTGATCACTTCCTAAAAAAACATCTTTAAACGGCACCATACCGGCATTAGTAAACAACAATGTTGGATCATTATTTGGCACTAATGAACTGCTATTAACGATCGTATGACCGTGGTTATTAAAGAAACGTAAGAAAGCATCGCGAATATCAGCGCTTTTCATAAAATCACTCGTAGGTTTAGTAATAAGTTATGCTGCCGGCCATTAAGAAAGCCGTAAAATAAGGGATGGGAGTATAAACGATAGGAGGAAGAGCGAACAGTGTAAGGTAGGGGCAAGAGGATAGGAAAAATTACACCATACCCTCAGAAAACGTTTTACCGGCCAATAAATGAATATGCAGATGGAAGACTGTCTGGCCGGCATTGGCACCATTATTGATGATTAAACGGAAGGCATCACCCACACCTAAATCTTTTGCTATATCAGCGGCCACTGCCATCAAATGACCTAACAATTGATGATCGTCTGGCATAGCATCAACTAACCTAGGAATTGGCTTGATAGGTATGATTAATACGTGCGTCGGTGCTTGAGGCGATATATCCCGAATACAAATGCAGCGCTCGTCACGATAAAGGATATCAGCAGGAATATCGCCTTGAATGATTTTTGTAAAAATAGTTTCTTCTACTTCTAACGACACAATAACTTAGTCTCCAAGGCTGGTTTGTTTTGATTTCCAATGGCTAATTTCTTCATCACTTAACGTACGTGACTCCGACTCTAGCATCACAGGAATTTCATCACGAATAGGGTAAGATATGCCACTCGCCACCGAAATTAATTCTTGGTTTTCTTTATCATACTGCAAAGATGATTTGGTAACTGGGCAGACCAGTACATCAATTAATTTTTTATCCACTGATTACTCTCTTTATTTTTGCTCCAACATGTAGCTCTTTGGATGTAAGATATTAAGGAAAAGATTTAGGTTTATCACTCATTAATAGCTGAGGGTCAAGCCGCTGATCAAACCAGTTCATTCGCCAGTCAAGGTGCGGGCCTGTCGATCGACCTGTCGAGCCTATTTCAGCAATCAACTGCCCTTGCTTAACCACATCACCGACTTCCACATGCGATTTATGTAAATGGATAAACGTGGAAGATAAACCATGACCGTGATCCATAATAATCGTACCTCCAGAGAAATACATATTGTCGTGAACTAAAGTAATCACACCGGCTGCAGGCGCAATAACGGGAGACCCCTGCGGTGCGGCAATATCAATACCATAATGCGGTCGTTTAGGCACGCCATTATAAATACGTCGACTACCATAGATACCGGTAATAATGCCTTTTGATGGCCATATAAATGTTTGCAAAAAATCTTGGCGATTGGAATCAACTTTTCTCGCCGCCTTTGTCGCACGAACCTCTTTACGGATACGGGTTAATGCTGATTCAGGAATATTAACTGTGTTATTCGGCACTCCCGTAATCGACTGTTCGTTGTAAGTGCGCTGCTTAACATCAAACTCGTGCTTTCGTATTTCACCACTGTTAGTCGTCTCTATTAACGTCACTGTGGGCTTTGCATCACGACCCAAACCGGCAACAAACTCGCCGTGTTCATTCAGTCTGACCTCGCGCCCTAAAAAAGTCACGATATTTGAAGGATCTGTTTTACCAAGAATTAAGCCACCTTGAATCCAAGGGGTTTGAATGTCGAGTGCAACAGACATCAATGGCAGGCATAACCCAATAATAGCCACTACAGAAGTCATTACTCTTTGCATTTTTTATTTCATCCCAAAATTTTATTCGAGATTACCACGAAACATTTTATTATTCGATAGGCAAAAAAATAGCGGCTTCACATGCCGCTATTTTTAATTAAAGGACGTGTTTATCATTAACTAAAATCTAAATATCCCAAATCCATTAAGCTCTGGATGTGTGCTTCTGTATTAAGAACCTCACCACTCGGTGTCGCATCATAAGCGATACCTTTAAATTCGAGCAATAAAGAAGCACCACCGTCGATACCATGATAGACACTGGGGTTACTCAAGGCTCGACTCGCATCGCCGGCTTCACCTAAACCACCGTCTCGATCAATATAAAGCAGCTGCGCTCTAGGACCAAATACGTCCGCAAAATGTAAGAACCTAACAGCATCCGCTGCCGTGCCATCAAATGAAGGATCACCTGCACGCAAGAAATCACCTAACACTAAGGTATCAGCATCCGGGTCGGTTGTAACATCGCCCACGGTAAAATCTCGAATGCGAATTAAGCCGCCATCCTCACCCAGTGTTGATGCATCACTCACAAAGGCCGCATCGGCACCAAAAATGAGACGGTCATTACCCGATCCAACATGTGCACTTTGAGCCTCGCTTGTTGTTCCACCAACACCTTGAACATTCTCAGCACCCGCATTAACACCACCGGAGTAAATATCATCATCCGATGCTGCCGCCCCCACTAAATTATCTGCACCACTGGTTCCGATCAATATATTGGATACATAATCAACATCAATATTAACTGTGGCTTGAGTCGTGTTCCCCGTTCCGTCATTTATCTCGTAAACAAAGCTGTCAACACCGTTAAAATCGGTATCAGGAGTATAAGTAAAAGTACCATCGGCATTGAGCGTTAATGTTCCATTAGCCACGTTGGACACCGGTGTGGTATCTACTGTGATTGTATCTCCATCAGCATCGGTATCATTGACCAGAACACCGTTAGCCAGTGTCGAAGAAAACGATGTATTCACAATAACATCATAATTATCATCACCTGCTTGAGGTATATCAGCAACAGGGGTGACATCAAACGTTATCGTATTAGGCACTGAATCAAAGGCACCACCACTATCCCCAACACTAAAAGTGAAGCCACCATAACCGACGCCATTGCCATTTTCTGCGGGAGAAAAGACTAATTCACCACTGGCAATCAACGCAAGACTTATCGTTTGACTAGCAATAACAGCAACACCCGAAAGCGTTAACTGGCCGGCCAATGGCAAGGTATCTATACGTACGTTAGCAAAGCCATCACCTTCCACATCCGTAAATGCAAAATCACTCACAAGCAGTGTATAGCTACTATCTTCATCGATGATCAGCGTTTTATCGACACTCGTCGGTGCATCATTTACAGGCAATACATTCATTGTGAATGTATTGGTAGAATCATCAAACGCACCGTGACTATCTTGCACTGAAAACATAAAGTCAGTGTAAGGGGAGCCGCTATCATTTGAGTTAGGTACAAATTCTAAATTACCCGAATTAATGTCTGATATATTCACTACTTGATTAGCAACTAACGCTACACCACTCAATAATAAGGTACCCGATGCTGGTAAGGTATCAATACGCACTGCTTGAAAAGCATCACCGTCCACATCGCTAAAACCAAAATCGGCACTGACAAAAATATGCGAAATATCTTCGTTAATAGTGGCGCTATTATCTGTACCTGTGGGCAAGTCATTCTGCGGGGTTATATTTATTGTTACTGTCTGAATAGCACTTTCACCGCTAGCCGAGTCGGTAACGAGGTACTGAAATGAGTCAACACCATTAAAATTTGTGTTTGGCGTATAACTATAATTACCCGAGTTAATATCTATAAGGCTGGAGAGCACACCATTAGTAGGCGCTACAACCAAAGAGTAAGTCAGCACACCACCGCTAGAGGTGCTATTTCCTGAAGACACTGTCGACGTCAGTATCGTATCTTCGTTATGTGATTCTGTTTGCGACACAGTAGCTAAATCTGCCACGGCTAAAACCGTAATATTGACTTGTGCCGTTGAAACATTACCCTTCGCATCGGTCACTTGATAAACGAAACTGTCTACCCCTGAAAAATTGTTATTGGGCGTGTAACTATAACTGCCGTCATTATTGAAAGATAAACTCCCATTACTGACATCACTTCCCGTCGCTAAGCTGTAAATTAATGGCGTGGCGCCACTACTATCATTACTTGATACGTTACCGTTATTAACACCACTATCTTCAGAAATAATTAAAATATCCGCCTTGGCTTGCAGACTCATAACGGCAGGGGTATCAACTGCTGTGATATTCTCCTCTTGAGGAACAAGAAATAGGTTGTTTGTTTCTGTCGTAAAAAAATTATTGGGCGGAGGGATATCAAATAACAGAGTATCTTCTTCGCTCTGCAAATGGCCTTTTACCGGTAGGATTTCTGACCCTACTCTTTCCCATATCAACACTAGCCCTGGACGGTTGTTCAAGGTACTAATTGTTTCATTACCCTCTCTCGCATAAGGGGCAGAAGTGGCCGGCAAAATTGCTTGTATATCCTCTTCCTGAGATAACAACTTGTCCAGTAAAGAATCTTCTCCCTCCTTCTCTTCATCATCTGCAGTGAAGGCCGTTGAATTATAGCTGCTACCGAGCTGATCCATAAAGGGTGGGGAAAACTGAATATTAGTAGAAGGGTGTAGAGTAATGAGTGCTCTATGATCACTAGCACGAACCAATGCAGCCGAGCTTGCTTCGGTTAACAGAATGTCATCAAGGTAAATGTCATCACCAGGCTTAACAAGCTCACCACCTTTGTTTGCTTGAGACTGTTGGCGAATAATGTAAACATCACCAATGACTTCTTCGACGCGAGCAGCGACTATAGAAGACAATGGAAGAGAGTCCGCAGATTTGATAAACACCTCCCGTTAACCACCCACAAGTGAGTAATTTTAGCTAGATTTTGAGCAACATATTTTGCTGCATAAAAACAATAAGAGCCGTTTGAACACCGCTCTTATTGCATATTCTTTACATAGCGCATATAGCCCGAATACTACCTAAAAAACGATAAAGGCTACTCCAGAACAATCGTTCCCATATCAATCAACGCTTGAAGATAGTTTTCTGAGTTTAGCGTTACACTCGAACCAACATAGGCATCAACTGCAGTACTGAAGTTAGTGCCCTTGATTTCGAAAATCAAATCAGTCCCTATACTGCCATTAAAAGTATTCTGGCTACCAGAGCTGCCCACGTTTATACCGCTGACAGGGTCTCTTTCTGAAGCGTCATAAGTACCATCAATATCGACCAACACTACTGTTGCACCAAACAGCGACTGGCCAAAGTGTAAATGGGGTAAAAATTGCTCAGCAACGGTTTGAGCTGAATTTGGATCAAATATACCTGTTAGAATCCCCGAAAGATCTAATACATCAGCCTCAGCATTGGTTGCTGTATCTCCGGTGGTAAACCCATCAATTCTGGCCATACCTTCGTTATTCCAACTAGCACCGTCGTACTCAACGTTAGCAGCATCAGCAGCTTCATAAACAATTTTATCTGCCCCACCACCCAACGTTATATTATCTCGAGTACTTCCAGCATCGGCCCCGCGAGGGAAAAACACTTCATCAGCAACACCACCCACTAAATTATCATTAGATGAGCTGCCCTCTATGATAATGCGCTTATCTACGACTAAGTTACCATTTTCTATCATAGTCGCTAGGTCATCCGTTAAGCCTTCAATCTTAATTGTCAGATCATCTCCCAGTACGCCATCAGAGTTAATCGTAAATGTTGACGTGGTACCGCTCACAGTTTGCGTAACAAAATTACCGATATTATCAGAGTAAGCATTCGTAAGCAGGCCCGACAAATCAATCACATCGCCACCTGAGCCTTGGGTAAAGTCAGTGACGGTATCGGTAGAACCATCACCATCGGCGGATTCCCATACAAAAATATCAGAGCCCGTGCCACCTGTAAGCACATCAGACCCTGTGCCACCAAAAATGATATCGTTGCCCGAATTACCAAACAGTGTGTTGTCACCGTTCTCTGATGTTGAGGCGGCATTATCATCGCCACCAGTAATAATATCAGCCCCTTGCCCACCATGAATAACTTGAGCACTTTGGTTAGTCGCGGTTAAGGTGTCGCCACCCACCGAGCCTGTAATCACATTATCATCGGAGGTAATCGATCCAGAGATAATACTATCGACCGTTTCGGAATTATCACTATCGGTTAAGAAATCGGCAGGCAGTATACCTATAGTAAAAGGCTGAGCAGCCATTGCTGTGGCAGTATCATTACCCGTTGCGCTGGATGCTGTTGCCTCAATTTGGAAAGTATTAGTTGCTGTCAATCCACTGATAGATAGACTACTTAAATCCCAACCACTATTTAAGGTACTCTGTGGCGTGAAGGTCAATGAGGTTTGACCAAACTCAGCCCCTGTGGGGGTATTATCAAACGTGTTAACCCCATCAGAAATAATCACACCTGCGGGGATATCACTAATAGTAATACTTATTAGAACATCTGAACCTGTGGTCTGAATGGGCAATAGAGCTAGGCTAATAGCCCCGCCACCTGATTTACCCACCATATTAACACCTGAGTCGATACCAAAATAACCGCCATCAGTAGACTCATTAGAAGCACCACCCTCATTAGAGTTAAAGCTGCCAATACGTCCGCCTGCCGCAATTAAGTCATCAACGTTCGCAAAAAGGTCGAAGTTTTGAGCATTGAGTTCCTCAGCAACACCATCCTTTAATACATTAAGGATGACTTTACCATTCGAATCAACATTACCGTTGTAAACCTCAAGCGTATAGTAACCATCTACTGTAGGCGTAAATGGCGTTGTTGTTATACCTGTGGTCACATCAGGTGTCGAGGTATTAAACACACCCGTCGTCGAAGCCGTAGCATTTGAAGTAACTACTGTCTGACCACCCAGTTCTATATGCAACACATCATCTAGGAAACCAGAAAAACTATATTGAACACCGGCCTCTAAGAAAATAAGCCCCGAAATAGTCTGTGCTGTATTTTCACCATCAAGGTTTTCAACATTGTCACTGGAAATAGGGGAGGTCTCAATTTCCTCAAGTAACCCCTTACCAATTCCTCCAGCCTTACGACTAATAGTAGTGGCCGTTGCTCCAGAGTTTTCAATAGTGGCTTCTAGTGTTGAAGCATCTGTCACCAAGGTAGGAAAGTTTTCTGCTGCGATAGGGTCAGTGCCCGATAAGTTAATACTATCTTCTGTGTTGTATTTGGTAAGCAATAAGCCAGTAGAATCTGGATTAATACTAGCCAGCGTAGGCGTAGTCGCTGGACCAACCACATTAATTACCGTATTGTCGGTATCGGTTAGACCCAGTGAATCGGTAGAAACCGTTGTTAAAGTAACAATTTCTTCCGTTGCTGTAGAGGTATACTCTAAGTTAGCCAACATATCTTTAATATCTTGCTCTGTACCGCCCGATATAGTAATTGTGCTAGACCCATTAGCCCCTGCAGTAATTGTAGCGCCGCCTATATCAGCACCTACATTAATCGTTCCGCTCGTTACCGTTAACTGAACAGAAGATAAATTATCATCAATATCGGTTGAAGATACAGTATCTGTTGTGTCGAACGCAAACGTTGAACTTGTATCAGTCGATACCGTGGCCGGTACAGTATTGACAGGAGCATCATTCGCACCCGTTACCGTAAGCGTAAAGGTTGTGGTAGAAAAATCGCCATCGGCATCTTCAATCGTATAGCTAAAGGTATCCGTCGCCGACGAACCATCAGCCAAGGCTTGCGCCGCTGCGTTAGTTTGGTAGGTATAACTACCATCCGCAGCAATCGTTAACGTACCATAAGTACCGGTTATAGAAGAGCCAACACCGGTGGTGATTTCAGCGGCGCCTGAATTGCCGGCAGCTACGCCAATCACATTTACTGGAGTATCTTCGCCCAAAGTATCGGCACTGGCGTTAGTTCCGGTAATCACATTACCGGTAATACCCGTATCATCTTCACTTACAGTGCGCGTGTCGGCAACCGCCGTAGGGGCAGTATCGGTAATACCAATGTTCAGTGTCGCTGTATCCGTTTGACCCTCACCATCGGTGACGACTAAGCCAATGCTATCGGTTAAGGAATCATTGGTTGCACTACTATGGTCTTGACTGGTACCTGTTGGGTCATACGTATAACTGACAACACCCGTAGTGGCGTTATAACCTGTAATCTCTAACTCACCTAAGCTATCACCATCTACTGATATTGGAGAACCGACCGAGGCAGCCGCCAGTGCCGCTGCACTAATGGTCGTCGTTCCCACCGTAATACTCGCTAACCCACCATCTATTGCGTTTATCGTAAAGCTACCCGAGGTGGTTGCGTTCTCAGCGACGACGATATCATCACTATTTAAGCCAACACTATCATCATTAGGAATAGTTACTGTGGGTAAGTCTTCTTCACCGGTCACCGTCAAGGTGAATGTTGTGGTAGAAAAATCACCATCATCATCTTTAATCGTATAGCTGAAGGTGTCTGTAGCAGATTCACCATCCGCGAGTGCCTGTGCCGCATCATTCGTTACATAGGTATAGGTACCGTCAGCTGCAATTGTTAGTGTGCCGTAAGTACCATCAATCCCTACCCCACCGACACCAGTAGTAATTTCAGAAGCGCCAGAATTACCAGCAGCCACACCTGTAACATCGGTCGCGTCGGCACCTAAGGTATCCGCACTGGCGTTAGTTCCGGTAATCACATTACCGGTAATACCCGTATCATCTTCACTTACAGTGCGCGTGTCGGCAACCGCCGTAGGGGCAGTATCGGTAATACCAATGTTCAGTGTCGCTGTATCCGTTTGACCCTCACCATCGGTGACGACTAAGCCAATGCTATCGGTTAAGGAATCATTGGTTGCACTACTATGGTCTTGACTGGTACCTGTTGGGTCATACGTATAACTGACAACACCCGTAGTGGCGTTATAACCTGTAATCTCTAACTCACCTAAGCTATCACCATCTACTGATATTGGAGAACCGACCGAGGCAGCCGCCAGTGCCGCTGCACTAATGGTCGTCGTTCCCACCGTAATACTCGCTAACCCACCATCTATTGCGTTTATCGTAAAGCTACCCGAGGTGGTTGCGTTCTCAGCGACGACGATATCATCACTATTTAAGCCAACACTATCATCATTAGGAATAGTTACTGTGGGTAAGTCTTCTTCACCGGTCACCGTCAAGGTGAATGTTGTGGTAGAAAAATCACCATCATCATCTTTAATCGTATAGCTGAAGGTGTCTGTAGCAGATTCACCATCCGCGAGTGCCTGTGCCGCATCATTCGTTACATAGGTATAGGTACCGTCAGCTGCAATTGTTAGTGTGCCGTAAGTACCATCAATCCCTACCCCACCGACACCAGTAGTAATTTCAGAAGCGCCAGAATTACCAGCAGCCACACCTGTAACATCGGTCGCGTCGGCACCTAAGGTATCCGCACTGGCGTTAGTTCCGGTAATCACATTACCGGTAATACCCGTATCATCTTCACTTACAGTGCGCGTGTCGGCAACCGCCGTAGGGGCAGTATCGGTAATACCAATGTTCAGTGTCGCTGTATCCGTTTGACCCTCACCATCGGTGACGACTAAGCCAATGCTATCGGTTAAGGAATCATTGGTTGCACTACTATGGTCTTGACTGGTACCTGTTGGGTTGTAACGATAAGCAACAACACCTAACGCTGGGTTATAACCCGTTATTTCCAGCTCACCTAATAGCTCGCCATCGATAGAGATAGGAGAACCTGAAGATGCTGCAGCCAGTGCCACAGCGGTAATCACTGTAGTACCAACTGTAATACTTTCGAGTCCGCCGTCAGTTGCTGTAATAGTGAAGCTACCGATAATGTTGGTATTCTCAACCACTACTCTATCATCATTGTTTAAACCAACACTATTATCATTAGGGATAGTCACTGTTGGTAAATCTTCTTCACCGGTAACCGTCAAGGTAAATGTTGTGGTAGAAAAATCACCATCAATATCTTTAATAGTGTAGCTAAAAGTATCTGTAGCAGATTCGCCATCTGCGAGTGCTTGTGCCGTATCATTAGTTACATAGCTATACGTGCCATTCAAATCAATAAATAACGTGCCGTAGGTGCCCGCAATAGAAGAGCCAACACCCGTGGTAATTTCAGTCGCACCTGAATTACCTGCGGCCACACCAGTAACGTTGGTTGTATCGGCACCTAAGGTATCCGCACTGGCGTTAGTTCCGGTAATCACGTTACCAGTAATACCTGTGTCATCCTCCGTAACAGTGCGCGTATCCGCAACAGCCGTAGGGGCGGTATCGATAATAAGGATATCTAATGTTTCTGCAACGTTCGAGTTGCCATCAACATCAGTAGCAACGATTGAGTAGTTTTCTAATACACTCAGATCTCCACCTGAATGATCTCTGCTCGTACCTGTGGGATCAAAACTAAAGTCGATAACACCAGTACTTGAGTTGTAGTTGGTGAGAGTTAAATTACCATCGTTTCCATCGGTAATGGTCACGTTAGCACTACTTAAGTTATTCAGTTGAGCCAACGTTAGATTAGTCGTAACAGTATCAACGGTAATTGACAAGGCGGTTGATGACGCATGAAGCCCTGCTGCGGATGTCACCGTAAATGTGCCCGTAGTTGTTGCGTTTTCGGCGACAGAATAATCACCGACAACACCTGGGCCATTATCATCAGGGATGGTAACCACTGGCGCTTCATCTGCACCATTGATGGTAATGTTTAGTGTTGATGTACTGGTGTCGCCATCGGTATCGACTATGGTGTAGCTGATTGTTTCAACCAAGCTCTCACCGCTGTCAAGATCTTGCACATCGGTGTTGCCATTGTCTAAGGTGAAGGTGTAAGTGCCGTCGGAGTTAAGATCTAGAGTACCGTAATCGGTGCTAAATACGCTACCAACGGTTTGCGAGGTACTATCGAATTCGATGCCTGTAACACTAATCGATGTATCTGCACCTTGAGTGTCGTTGGTGGTTACATCACCAGTCACGGTACTGGGTGATGCATCTTCGGTGATAGAGGCATTATCGATGGCAGCAGTGGGAGCAGTGTCAGTAATAGCGATATCCAGTGTCGCCGTATCCGTTTGACCCGCTCCGTCAGTAACAACCAAGTTGACGCTATCCGTTAATGAATCATTGATGACACCTATACCACTATGATTTTGATTTGTACCGGTAGGATCGTAGGTGTAACTAACAACCCCTGTCACTGCGTCGTAACCAGTAATGGCTAAATCACCGAAAGATTCACCATCAACCGCAATAGGAGAACCCACAGAAGCCGCAGCAAGAGCTGCCGCTGTAATCGTTGTGCCGCCCACAGTGATACTCGCTAAACCACCATCGGTCGCTGCAATGGTAAAACTGCCTGACGTGGTCGCGTTTTCAACAACAGTAATGTCATCATTGTTAACGCCAACACTATTGTCATTAGGAATAGTAACCGTAGGGACGTCCGGCTCGCCCGTAACAGTGAGTGTGAAAGTGGTAGTAGAAAAATCGCCGTCAGTATCTTTAATGGTATAGCTAAAGGTGTCCGTAGCCGACGCACCGTTTGCTAAGGCTTGTGCCGTATCGTTGGTTACATAGGTATAACTGCCGTCTGCAGCAATGGTGAGTGTGCCATAGGTGCCTGCAATGCCTGCTCCGCCGACACCTGTTGTAATCTCTGCTGCACCAGAATTGCCACTAGCAACGCCGGTGACCGTGGTAGCGTCTTGCCCCAAAGTATCTGCTGATGCATTAGTGCCAGTGATTACATTGCCTGCGATACCCGTATCATCTTCTGTTACCGTGCGCGTGTCTGCAACAGCTACTGGCGCTGTATCGTCAATGGTAATCGTCAGCGTATCGCTTGCGGTATCGCCTTCACCGTCCGTGAGATTGATCGTAAACAAATCACTAATATTATCGTTAGCGGCATTGTGAGACTCCGCATTACCATCTTCAACGTAGGAATAGGTAATAATACCGGTTGCTGCATCGTAGTTGGTGATGGTTAACGTACCTTCGCTACCAGCTACAACGACAGGCGAACCCGACGTTGCACCAGTAATATCAATAGCACCGCCAGAACCTGTCACTGTCAACGATGTTACACCAGCAGTTGCTGTTACTGTAATTTGGCCTGTCTGAGGAGTAGTATCGCCCTCATTAACACTCTGTTCACCTGCAGAAGCACCGTTGTCGTCGCGTACAAGCACTGTTGGTGCCGCATCATTTACACCCTGCACAACCATTGTCAAGGTTGCCGTATCCGTGTCACCGTCACCATCAATAATTGTATAGGTAAAGGTATCGCTGAGAGATTCTGTGTCGTCAAGAGCTAAAACATCGGTATTAGCATTGTTAAGCGTATAAGTATAAGAACCATCAGCATTGACAGTAAGAGAGCCATATTGACCGGTAACTGTACCTGCCGAACCAGCGCTGACTGCAGACGTTGTTTGGCCCACTATATTGGTCACTGGGTTAGCGTTGGCATCAAAAATCGTATCAGCTTCATCACCTGTCGCCACACCGTCAATCACATTACCGGATAAGGTAGTCGTACTGGTTGCATCAGCGCCCTCTGTGATGGTGCGGGAATCATTCACCGCTGTGGGGGTGGTGTCGTCGATCGTCACTGTCAAAGTGTCGCTTGCCGTATCACCTTCGTTATCAGTGATATTAATTGTAAAAATATCACTGATATTATCGTTGCTTGCGTTATGGCTCTCAGCATTACCATCTTCAACGTAGGAATAGGTAATAATCCCTGTTCCAGCATTGTAATCGGTTACGGTTAACGTGCCTTGGCTACCAGTAATAACAACCGGCGTAGCGCCAGTTGCACCTGTAATATCTACCGCACCAGCTGATCCAGTTATAGTAAGAGAAGACACGCCTGCACTGGCCGTCGTTGTCACTTGGCCTATTTGTGGCGTCACGTCACCTTCCGTGACACTTTGTTCGCCGGGGGATGCGCCATTGTTATCGGCTACAAGTACTGTAGGTGGAGCATCTTCCACACCATTAATGGTAACCGCAATTGTTGCAGTGTCGGAATCACCATCGTTATCAGTTAATGTGTAAGTGAATGTCTCAACAAATGATTCACCCCCTTTTAAACCCTGAACATCCGCATTGGCATTATCGAGAGTGTATGTATAAACACCTGCTGAACTAATCACCAGAGACCCATAGTCACCTGATAAATTAGATCCCACCGTGCCATCGGCTGCACCGAAATCTATATCAGTCACAGTTGCAGGACCATCTGTGATGGTATCTTGCACATCACCAGTTGCTGCACCTGCAACACCCACGGCATTACCAGCAATAGCACTAGTGCCTTCGCCAATACTACGCTGGTCGTTCAGCGCATCTGGGTTAGTATCGGTAACACCAATATCTAATGTCGCTGTGGCTGTTGCACCCGAACCATCCGTTAGTACCAAGGATAATGATTCCTCCAATGAGTCATTAGTGGCGCCACTGTGATCCTGATTAGTACCTGTAGGATCATAGGTGTAGGTAACAACACCTGTTGAGGCATTGTAGTCAGTTATATTCAAATCACCAAAGCTGGTACCTGCTACGCTGATAGGCGCACCAACAGTCGCAGCATTTAGTGCTGCTATCGTAATAGGCGCACCACTTGCAATAGTAAGACTAGTTAAAGGGGTTGCGGTGTCCGTGGTAATGGTGAAACTTCCTGTATTGGTTGCATTTTCAGCCACCAATAAATCGTCGCTGTTTGCCCCCAAAGAATCGTCATTGGGTATAGTAATCATTGGCCCATCATCGACGGGAGTCACATCTATAGTCAGCGTTGATGATGCACCTGTATTCGTCACATAAGTAACAACCGGCACATTACCATTAAAGTTAGCCGCTGGAGTGTATACATAACCACCATCAGCATTAAGCCTAATTGTACCTTCACCACCAGGCAAAGTAACGATAGTACCCGCAACATAAGTGGTAGAGTCACCCGCTATGGTGAAGGTGCTTACCGATAACGAACTATCACTATCACTATCATTAGACAGTACACCATTTGCCGCATTCACAGTTAATACTGTATCTTCCAATACGGTATTGGTGTCTGCTACAGCACTAGTCGGTTCGTCTGTATCTGTGTTTGGTACATCTGTATTTGGTGCACCTGTATTTGATCCACTGGGAATAAATGTTTCAGGCTCACCTCTTACTTCTTCAGAAGGTTCGTCATCTTCATCGCCATCGGTATCTGTCGGAGTACCATCATCAGGAAGTACCGACGGAAACTCCCCGCCTGTGGTATTTGTTGATGTTTCATCACCTGCACCAGGTATTTTCTCAGGGTCTGAAGGCAGGGGCTCACCAAAAGCTGTGGGAGTGCCATCATCAGGGATTTCTTCTTCATCAGTTCGTGCCAGTGTGTTAAACCTGCTATTGCTAACAACACGATCGTCTCGCTCCTGCCTACCTGCTGATGTTGGATCAAATTCTTCTTCGAGATTAACAACGGTTTCTACACCTGCATCAGGGAATGCTTCATTAAATGCCTTCACAATATCTGATGGGCTGCGAAAGCCAACATTAACCGGCTGCTCTAGAGAAGAGTTTGAAATAAGATTAGAAGCATTATCAAAGAGGGCGTCATTAAACTGAGCGGATTCTCCAGAACTCACTTGAACAGCGCCAGAAACACTGCTGCTATCGACAGATATAACGACTCTAGCATTAGGAGATGTCGTGACAGTATCACCAGCAAGCACTACATCACCAGGCTTTGCGATAACACGTTCACCTGATGAACGAACAATAAGAACCTTACCATCACCCGCTAAGCTCTCAATTTTACCCACTGTGCCTTCAACAGCCATTATGCACCTCTATTTTTACCGAAACTCAAAATTGAACAATATTTAACCATTATCCGTAATAAGGTCGTTTTATTCAAATACTGTTTTGCTATAAAAAACGACATTGACTGATAATGATACTTAACTATAAACCCAAACCATCCGTTAACTGGCCAGAAGAGTTCAATACCCTTATTTGAGAATATAGTTGATCGTACTTTGTATTTGTATAAGTCTGCTTTGCAGTAATCAGCTCACTTTCGGTATCCAGTAAATCAAGCAAGGTACGGCGACCAATATCAAACTGCTGAGCATAAGCTTTCTTGGTTGATTCGACAGACTCAACATGCAGGGCAAGGTGACTCAACTGTTGTTTGGTTGCCTCATAGGCGTACCAAGATAAGCGCATACCCTCTTCTGTTTCCCAGCGAGCTCCTCGCATTACATCTTTTGCTTGAGTGAGCAACTCAGCAGTTTCTTTGCGTCGAGCACTGTCTTTACCACCATTATAAATATTATATTTAAGGCGCAATGCAATCACCCAATCTTCATTATCGCCTCGGATACCGTCAATATCTTCATTCCATGTTCGGTCGCCTTCTATAGTTAGCTTAGGATAGCGTTTACTCTTAGAGGCTAAGTGCTGAGCTTCTGCTGCTTCGATATCAGCGGTCGCTGACTTAATAGTGGGGTGCTTTTCAAAAGCAATGGTCAACGACTCGTCTAGTGAGCCTGGCAACACTAGACCTGATGGCACTTCCATTTGTGATGCATCAGGGATATAACCTACCAACCCTTGAAACTGGCTTAATACATCCAAAAAGTTATTTTTCCCTGCTATAAAGTTGCTCGTTGCTAAGGATAAACGAACCGTAATTTGATCAACATCAGCCTGACTACCAACACCCTGCTCAGTTCTTAAAGCCGTTTGATCATAAATTCGCTGATGTTCATCAAGAGACTCTTTTAACAGCGACAACAATTCAGCCTGACGTAATACGTTAATATAGGCCTGAGAAGCCCTTAGTGCAGCATTTTCTTGAGTATCTATAGCATTATAAATTGCACTTTTATAGCGTGCTTTTTGCCTATCCACTTCACTGCCTGTCCTGTCACCATCAAACACCACCTGCCGTAAACGGAGCGCGGCTTCTTCACGCGTTAATGTCACATCGCCATTAGAATTACTTCTTGTCGAAGGGGAATTCGTCCACTCTCGACCGATACCAGCTTCGGCATCTAGTGTTGGCAAATAACCTGCCTTAGCACCGCGCACCTCATGCTCTCGTGCAAGCACTTCCTGGCGCGCCTCTTGAACATCTGGATTATTGGCGAGCATATCTCTGATCGCATCTTGAAGCGTTAGTGCGTTAACTGATATCGAACCAAAACACAGGCTCGCGAAAACAATGGCTTGTCGCAACTTAAGCACACGCCCAAAATTAATACCCAATTCCATAATTAGCCCCAAATAAAACTATATTTTATTATTTACAATAAATATTGAAAAAACCTTTAAAATCATAGACTTGAATAAGCCATCCTGACAATACAAACTCAAACATTGCAATAACACCATGATTAACATGGCCTTTTTACTATTTTATAACCTAAAAAGCAATTTTGTTTACAAATTAGCGTATATCGAACCAACGACAAAACGCTAACTTTTAGCATAATGATGCCCACAAAAATCAAAAATCAAAAATCAAAAATCAAAAATACTGACGACTAACGCCTCTTATCGTTCTCTCAGTGCTAACTGTTTAGTTTTTAATATAGGTTTGAGTATGTAATCAAGCACTGTCTTCTGGCCGGTTAGAATATCCACACTAACGGTCATGCCAGCAATAATCGGTTTAGGGTTATCTTCTGCACCTAAGAAAGACTGCTCGGTTTCGATTTGAACTACGTAGTAACTGTTACCCTCTTCATCTGTAATCGTATCTGGACTAATATTAACCACTTCACCTGTAAGCCCACCGTGAATAGAAAAATCGTAAGCGGTAAATTTAACGACCGCCTTTTGCGCGGGATGTAAAAAAGCAATATCAGCAGGGCTGACACGAGCCTCAACCCGCAATCGATCCTCTGTTGGAACTATAGCCACAATATCTCTACCAGGTTGAATAACGCCCCCTAAAGTTTTCACGAATAATTGCTTAATAGTACCCGATACAGGAGAGGTTACTAAGGTTCGATCCACCTGATCAGCAATTGCTTGACTAGATTCATTTAACCGATTTAGCTCTGATTTCACTTCGTTATATTCAGCTTGAGCGCTACTGCGAAAAGCTGATTCTGCAGCGGTGAGCTTTTGCTCTAATTCGTTAAGCGACAACTGAATACGGGGGATGGCTAGCTGGGCAGCATTCATCTCACCCTGCACATCATTTAGCTCACGTCTGAGCCGAAGAATTTCTACTTGAGATACAGCTCCCTGCGCAACCAAGGGGGATGTTAAATCTAACTCATCTTTTAACAATGCATAGCTACGGCGCAAACGCTGAAATTTAGCGCGCAATTCGGATAACTCTTGTCGCTTTTGGGCTATCTGCTGAATAATAACTTGATTACTAGAACTCAACTCCTGTGCACGAGCAAAATACAATGCTTTCTCTGCGGCAACAATTTTTTGCGGAACTAAAGCAAGTAACGCATCTTCAGGAAAGGAGGCACCGCTTGCTTCAGCCTCTAATCGCAAAGACCGCGATAATAACTGCGCTTGATTCACCTCTGTTTCACGTAAAGACGAGGAAAAACGCTTATCATCAAGACGAACCAATGGCTGACCTCTCTCAACAGTTTGCCCCTCCTTCACAAAAACTTCTTCAACGATACCGCCCTCAAGATTTTGTACAATTTGTACATATTGAGATGGAATAACTTGCCCTTCTCCGCGAGTAAACTCATCAACATAAGCCAATGACGCCCAAACAACCATAGCAACAATAAATACAGCAATCGCCCATAATAGTTGCTGCCCTCCTTTTGGCGTCTGATAAAGAATAGCTGACGCCGCAGATGAGGTATATGCTAAATCATCATCGTCTATTTGGGATTGTTTATCCGCTGTCTTTTGATCTGGATATTTAAGCGACACGTAATTGCCCCTTCTGTAGTGCTTCTATCACCGAATCTCTTGGCCCATCAGCAACGATTTTACCGTTATCCAATACAATCAAGCGCTCAACCATAGATAGCAGCGAAGCTTTGTGAGTGACCAAGATAAGCGTCTTATCTTTTACCGCCTCAGTTAAACGCTGAGTAACGAGTGTTTCTGTCGTGTTATCCATGCCACTTGTGGGCTCATCGTAAAGATACATTGGCACATCATTCAGCATCGCCCTCGCCATACCCACACTTTGACGCTGCCCCCCAGAAAGCGCTTGCCCACGCTCACCAACGGAGCGATCAAAGCCCATCGGATGACTATCGACAAACTCCTGAACGCCAGACACTGCAGCCGCACGCAAAATATCTTCATCTTCAACATGAGGTGAACCATACATAATATTAGACTTCACTGTACCGCTAAACAAAACAACATCCTGAGGCATATAACCAATATGACGACGCAAATCAGCAGGATCTATTTGCTGAATATCGATACCATCAACTAAAATACTACCTTCACTTGGCTTATAAAGATTCAATAGCAGCTTATGGATAGTGGACTTTCCTGATCCAATACGACCAATCAAACCTACCTTTTCACCTGGCTTAATCGAGAAGGATATTCCCTTTAGTACGGGAGCCTCCTCTCCAGGATAAGCAAAACTCACATTTTGGAAACGAATACTACCGTTAAAACTAGGACGCTTAATAAACGGGCGTTTGGGATCACGCTCTTGGGTTTTAGCAACAATTTGCTCTAATCCATCCAATGCCGTTTTTGTCTGATCGTAGGTCACCAATAACGTTGCTACCTGAGCAATAGGCGTGAGTACTCGCCCAGCCAACATAACGCTGGCAATAAGCGCGCCCATTGTCAGCTCTCTCTCAGCAATTAAATAAACACCCACAATAATAATGACAATATTAGCAACTTGAGTCACCGTGCCAGAAAACACGCCTACAGACATCGATAGCATGCGCATTTTTTGACTCCAAGACGATAAATGCCCTACAGACTGCTCCCAAATCCGCTGGATCAATCCTTCAGCACCCAATGTTTTTACTGTCTCCAAACCAACGAGCGATTCAACTAAAGTGGCACTTTTTTGCGCGCCCGACGCAAACGTTTGCTCAACCGCATGCCTTATCGGCTTACGCATAATAAGACCGAAACCGAGAATCAGCGGCAAAGCAACCAAGGGGACATAAACTAAAGGGCCGCCAACGTAAAATATCAACAATAAAAAAATGATAACAAAAGGCATATCCACAAATGCAGATATCGTCGAGGTTGTATAAAAGTTACGTACCTGATCAAATTCTCGAAATTGACTTGTGAAGGCACCAACCGAGGCAGGTCGTTCGCTATAGCGCGAACCTAAAACTCGTTCAAAAAGAAAGGAAGACAACAAAATATCAGATTTTTTACCGGCCACCTCAATAAAATAGCCTCGAAGCGTTTTTAAAATAGCATCAAATAGAAATACGATTAATACACCTATCGCAAGCACCCAGAGAGTTTCTATCGCATTATTGGGCACCACTCGATCGTAGACATTCATCACAAATAGGGGGTTAGCGACAGCGAACAAATTAATAAACAAAGACGCCAATAAAACATCGCGATAAATTTTCCACGATGATCCCATCACCGACCAAAACCAATGTTTTTCATTGGTATCAACATGGCTTTCAACAATTGATGGGTCAAGATGATAAGCTGCGCGAGTGTATATTACATATCCCGAATAGGCTAAATTGAGCGCATCAAGACTAACTATTTTTTCTACCCCTGTCTTCGACTCAATAATAGTCGCCTTACTTTTTTCAGTATCATACGACACTAAAATAACCGCACGATTGCGCTTAAGTAACAAGGTCACGGGCAAAACAATATCGGGGATATCAAGCAATTTTTTTTGCTTCACCTTAGCATCTAAACCTGCACGTTCTGCAGCACGCACATAAAGCTCTGGTGTTAACTTTTCATCAACTAGCGGTAAGCCCGCAATCAATGAGGTTTCTGAACAAGGAGTATTTTCTAGTTTGGTGATCAGCAATAAACAGGCGAGCAGCGGATCATGAAACTCTTTTATGGGGCCCTGCGCCGAATTTTCAGACGTCGGCTCCGCATCATTTTGATGGGTAGAGGGTTTATCAACAAGCGGGCTATTTTTTGCAGTTTCTGAAATTGGGGTCTTCAACGATAATACCTACAGGTTAGATTATGCTTAATACCAATAAAGCAATAGCGGGATGAAGAATGTTAAGAAGAAAACCTTATAACAAGGCCACCGTCTCTACACTCATTTTATACTCAGCCTTATTGCTTGACGATAATATTGCGAAGCGAACAAAAATACTTATCAAACACAATAGATTTTTATGTATCGTAGTGCTTGGTCAAAAATATAACAAAAAAGTTTCTCTCTTCTAGTCATTTTAGTCTATATTGTGCGAACAACCAACATGATAACCAATGAGGTGGCGCTATGCCTTATTTTCAACGTGATGTCAGTGGTACTATTATCTCTTTAAGAAAAGAGCAAGATGATACACATACTGAATTTTTAGCACCTACTCATCCAGAGATCATTCAGTTCCTTACGGCAGATAAGCAAAGTAGCGACGACAATAAAGCTAAAGAAACGCTGTCAGAATCAGATTTGGATTTTGCACGAGCCACTGAGGATGTTATCAATTTACTCATCCAGAAAAATATCATTTTATTTACAGAGTTACCGCCAGAAGTGCAAGCCAAAATGGCTGGGCGTGAAAAGTTACGATCTAACCTTCAAAATAGCCCTTATAATTTTTTAGATAATAGCGACTCTATTTAGCGCCACACCTCTCAACAAAGGTGATTCAAACAAACAATGATCGCACATACATTATCAAAACTGAAAAAGCGATTGCGGTACCGCACCACAACAATAACGTATGACGAACCAATCGTAGAGCGCGCAATATGTCCTTGTTGACCACCGTCATAGTACCGCCAAATGTAGGCTTGTGAATAATTTTTCCATGGTAGCTTGCCTCGCCGCCTAATTGAACATTAAGCGCACCGGCGCCTGCTGTCATCACCACGCCAGCATTAGGGCTATTTAACAAGCCTGACTGTTTTTTCCAACAATCAAATGCTTGCTGAGTATGACCAAGTAACGCATAACTACACGCAACCAAACGACTAGGAATATAATTGAACACGTCATCCATACGCGCAGAACATCGTCCAAAATATAAGAAACGCTCTGTCTTATAGCCCCACATAGCATCTAAGGTATTACTCAAGCGATAAACAATCACAGCCGGCAAACCACCTACAACAAACCAAAATATCGGCGCAAAAATAGCATCGCTACCATTTTCCAATACTGATTCAATCGTTGCCTTACACACATTATTTTCATCTAGCTCATTAGTATCTCTGCTCACAATCCAAGCCACTTTTTTACGCGCTAGCGATAAATCACCCTGAACCAAAGGCGCCATAATTGCCATAGCATGCTGACGCAAACTAGCATGACCAATAGCCAAATAAAGAAAAGCCGCCTCAAACAAAAAAGCTAGCGAAAAATAAGTAGACCATTGCCCGCCACCCCATGATTGCAAAAAATCATCAGCCATACGGCTCATCCAAAAAGCACACCAAACAATACACACGGTAGGCAACATCACCAATAAAAACCAAGCAATACAACCCATTATTAACTGAATAGCTGAAGAGTGGCGCGAGCAATTGAAAAGTGACTCAACCTTCGAAACAAGAAAACCAAAACCAACCAAGGGATGAAAACGCTTAGGCTCGGCGAATACATAATCGAGCAATACGGCAATAAGAATAACGAGAGCTGCCATAATACCTACACTGACACGCTATAAATAACAAACAAAACAGCTACTTCACTAAGCTCAATCAACGCACCAATAGCATCACCCACAAAACCGTCTAAACGCTTTATCCAATAAGCTCGCCACAGTAATAAAATAGCCGCCAACACACCAGAAACTAATAATGCATCGAAAAGCGGCAACACAACAAAGGCAAGTAATGCAGCACCGCCAGCTACTACAAAAGCAATAGGCTTCGAGGTATATTTGGCAAGCACGAAACCTAAGCCTTGCTGCGATGAATGTGGCGTATAAGGCGTGGTGACAATAAATAACAACGCACACGTTCTCGATAATATCAACGCCACAAATAACGCTAACCAAAAAGTATCTAGCAACTCAGCTAGCAAACAAAATTTCAGCAACAAAAGAACGACAAGCGTTACCGCACCCATTGCACCAACAGAGGGATCTTTTAAGACTCGCAAAATCGTTTGTTTCTTAGGGCATGACATGTCTTCAGACGGATGAGCAGAGTGACTGGCAAACATAGCATCGACACAATCCGCTAAACCATCTAAGTGTAAGGCACCGGTAAATCCTACCCACATCGCGAGCACTACTGCGGCATTTACCGCAGGAGACGCTAAATCTAAAATACTGCTAATAACAACTAACAGAACCGATAGTAAAAAACCCACGAAGGGATACCACAAGGCAGATTGACCCAGTGATTTATCTGCCCACTGATCGGGCAACCAACGCGCTACCGGTAAGCGAGTCATTAATGATATGGCCATAAATAAGGGAGATAGAAATTGATACATAAACGGTTTCATCGTAGGTATTATTAAACGGTTAATAAAAAAGTGAAGTGAAAAACATAACCTTACAAAATACCCTTTACGTTATGCGCAACAACTTGATAATAGAACGTCGATGCTTGCCTATCATGATTTATTTTTATCCGTGAAATACAGGCATAAGGCACATCTAACTGCCCCATTTTTTGTAACGGCATAGATAAACAATGTGCCAACAAAGCGCGAATAACACCACCGTGAGTGACTAACAATATATGCGAGTGCCGTAGGGGCAAGGTGTCAGTCAATTCATGTATGGCATTAACTACTCTCGTAGCAAAAGTATCGGCACGCTCACCATTCGGAGGGGGAAAAGCTACGGGATCAGAAAACCAATTTTTGACCGCTGTTTGCTGCGTTTCCCAAACCACATCAATATCATTACCTTCCCAATCACCAAAATGTAATTCTTCGATGCGCCGCTCAAGATGCAAGGGAATATCATAGTGAACAGAAAGTTTTTCTGCGAATAACGCGCAGCGTTGTAGCGGCGAACTCACAAGGTAAGACCACTGCGTTTCTATATTTTTTATGCTGCTTAACATTTGTTCATGACCACGATCAGACAAAGCCACATCTGTTTTACCACGATAACAATGACCGTCTTCGCATTCACCATGACGTAATATATCTATCGTTATCTCACGGTATCGAGGCGCCTCCGTCTGACTCAAACTATTCACTATTACTGACACCCGCTCGCTGAAAAGTCGCCATGGAATTATGTAAAAGCAGCGCTGATTTTAACAAGGGAACAATTAACGCCGCTCCGCTTCCTTCACCTAAACGCAAACCAATATCGACTAATGGTTTGACATCTAAGATTTGCAAAACCAATCGATGCGCTGCTTCTTGTGAGCAATGAGAAAATATCATCCATTGTTTAACATCGGGATTAAGCCGGATAGCCACGAGTGCAGCTGATGTGCAGATAAAACCATCAACCACTACGGGAATACCTTGCTGAGCACAATAGAGATAGCTCCCTACAAGCGCTGCAATTTCAAAACCTCCCATACATTGCAACACTTGATAAGGATCACTTAATACGTTGGCATGTAATGCTAAAGCGGCTGTAATAGCCGCCTGCTTACGCTCTAGGCCTGAATCGTCAACACCTGCCCCTCTACCGACAATATCTGTCACAGAGATGCCTAGCAAAGCTGCGTAAATAGCTGATGCTGACGTAGTATTACCAATACCCATTTCCCCCCCCACAAACAACTGTAAGGGCTGATGTGTGTTTTTCGGGTGGCACGCATGATCGACTATTTCACGACCAAGATTTAGCGCTTGTTCTAGCTGCGCCGCCGTCATCGCGGCCGACATAGAAAAATCTTGTGTACCATTAGCCACTGGTCGATCAATTAATTGCGGATGCTTTTGATATTGGCTCGGCAATGTTTCAAGCACCCCCGTATTACACACATAAAACTGAGCCGCTAATTGCTGACTGAGCACACTAATGGCCGCTCCTCCTTCTAGAAAGTTAGCCACCATTTGCCCTGTCACTGCTTGAGGGAATGCTGATACTTGCTGCTGACAAACACCATGATCTCCCGCAAAAACGGCAACCAGGATATTATCAATTGAAGGATGCAATGTTGACTGCCAAGCACAAAAGCACTCCGCTATCTGTTCAAGCCGCCCTAACGAACCCGGTGGCTTTGTTAGCTGTTGCTGATGGCGCTGCGCCTGATCATGCCATGATGACTCTATGGGCTGGATGGGATCAAATATCCATTGCATATTATTATTTGATATATCATTGCTTAACGTGTCGTTGGCCATGGTATTGCTAGTCACTATAAAAAAGATTGGGCTTAAGCGGTAAAGGCAGACCGGCGATAACAACACTGACTTGCTCGCAGTGAGCGGCAAGTCTTTGATGCAGATAACCAGACTCATCCACAAACTGACGCGACAACTCGCCTAGCGGCACAATACCCGAACCGACTTCATTGCTGACAAAAATTACATGTGCCGATGTGTTTTTTACCGCATCAAAAAATGCATCTCGTACTGGCTCCCAGCACTCCCCCACCAACGCATTGGTCAACCACAGTGTCAGGCAGTCTATCAGTAAACATTGTTGCGCCGTCGCACGATTAATCACAGAAGCTAAATCAAGTGGTTCTTCGATTAATGTCCAACGATCATCTCTACGCTGTTGATGGATGGCGACTCTCGATGTCATCTCACGATCTTTATTTATTGTCGCGGTTGCGACATAGTGTAATGTCAGATCATTTTTTTCGGCTTGCTGCAGGGCTTGCTCTTCCGCAAATTGGCTTTTTCCACTACGAGCGCCACCTAATATCAGATGCATTGTCATTGCCTCTAGTAATCCACGCCTTTACGTGCCTTTATACCACTAGCGTATGCATGCTTTCTATCTTTAACCTCTGACACCGTATCCATAATATCCTGCAACGCAGAACCGCCTCCGCGTCCAGTTACAACAACGCTTTGTTCTACAGGTCGATGACTCAATGCAGACAGCACATCCTCTTCATTAAGGTATTGATAAGACAACATGTAGGTCAACTCATCAAGCACAACCAGGTCATAACTATCATCCTTAAGTAAAGGTAATGCTTGTGCCCACGTTCTTTCTGCTGCTTGAATATCTGCTTCTCTATCTTGCGTATCCCAGGTAAACCCCGTACCCATTTGATAAAAGGTCACCTGAGGACAATGATCACGCACATAAAGCTCTTCTCCCGATAGCTGCTGCCCTTTGATAAATTGAATTACACCGACTTTATGACCATATCCCAATGCACGCATAACCATGCCAAATGCCGAACTCGATTTGCCTTTGCCATTACCTGTGAGCAATACGGATACGCCACGCTCTGTCGACGCTGCGTCAATCGATGCATCAACCGCTTGCTTCTGCTTTTTCATTGCTGTTTTGTGCTTCTGATTTTTATCCATGGCTTTACCTAATGAATGTCTTGATAGTGAACACAGTGCATTATGGCACCGAATAAATGAGGCAGAAGATAGCACAACCGAGATAGGAAATCCCCTATCGAGCGGCTGACACAAAATATGATTTGCAAAGCCAATAAAAGAAAAGATTCGAGGTCGAATTTAGAGAGATGGAAATTAGAGGTGGCAAATTAATGGTTAGGCTGCTTGCCTCATATCGGGTTACTCAAAAAGCCAAAAAACAAACGAGAAAACAATATAAATAGAAGACATCTTTACCACAATAACTTTGTAACAGCGCCCCCATAAAAATCACAAATCGACTGGAGAACCTAACCATCATCGCTTTTAGAACGTACAGCGATGATAGCTATAACAGTCGTAATATAGTATTAGGGAGAGTATAAATATTAACAATACATCTTAACAGCTTCATCAATATGCTCTTTATAAAAGCCTTTATTTTTCAAGAAACGAATTTTTTTTGATAGTAACAATAATTGCTCTTCTTCCGTTTCAGCCTGCTGATTAGCAAACTTTTTATCAACTACTGCCTGCGCTAACGCTAACCAATCGACTGCTTGACGGTCGAAAGCAGCCAATGCGGTACTTTCACAAATGCCTTTTTCGCGCAACTCTATTTTAATTTTGAACGGGCCGTTACCAGCATTAACTTTAGCGCGAATATAACATTCAGTAAAACGAGTATCACTTTGATAACCCTGCTCTTGCATTTCATCTAATACACGCTGGATCGCTTCGGCCGCCGAAAACTTTTGTGATAGCTTGCGATACAATTCAACACGAGAATACTCTCGGCGCGCCAAATAGCGTAAGGCACTCACTTTGACGGCCTTAAACTCATCTTTAGAGGTGTTAACTGATGAATGTGAAAAATACTGGTTCATGTTACTCGTTGATAAGTACGCTACATTAGACATTCGGCTTCTCCTCGTTACGCTTGAGTTTTATCGGCGGCGATATCAACAACATTCGTGTCGCCTTCTACTGTGTCGGGCATAAACTCTTTACGAATAGCGGTTTCAACTTCTTGCGCAATTTCAGGACGCTCCTGTAAAAACTTAATGACATTGTTTTTACCTTGACCAATTTTTTCGCCTTTGTAGCTATACCATGCACCAGCTTTATTAATTAACTCTAACTTAACGCCATAGTCGATAACCTCACCAAGGCGATTAATTCCCTTACCATACATAATTTGAAATTCGGTTTGCTTGAAAGGAGGAGCCACTTTGTTTTTAACGACTTTAACGCGGGTTTCAGAGCCAACGACTTCATCCCCTTCTTTAACGGCACCAATGCGGCGAATATCTAAACGAACAGAGGAATAAAATTTAAGCGCATTACCACCGGTTGTGGTTTCTGGATTACCAAACATGACGCCAATTTTCATACGAATTTGATTAATAAAAATTGCTAAGCAGTTAGCATTTTTTATATTACCAGTAATTTTACGTAGCGCTTGAGACATTAAACGTGCCTGTAAACCAACGTGATGATCACCCATATCGCCCTCAATTTCGGCTTTAGGTGTTAACGCAGCAACGGAGTCGACCACAATCACATCAATAGCTCCCGAACGAACCAGCATATCGGCTACTTCCAGCGCCTGCTCACCAGTATCGGGCTGAGAAATAATAAGGTCATCAACATTCACACCCAGTTTTTCGGCATAAATAGGATCTAGGGCGTGCTCTGCATCGATAAATGCACAAGTCCCCCCTTGTTTTTGCGCCTCGGCAATCGCTTGCAAGGTTAACGTTGTTTTACCCGATGATTCAGGGCCATAGATTTCAACGATACGCCCTTTAGGCAGGCCACCTATGCCTAAAGCAATATCTAGCCCTAAGGAACCTGTCGATATCGCTGGGATTTTGACCAGCTCGCGGTCCCCCATACGCATGACAGTACCCTTACCAAATTGGCGCTCTATCTGGCTAAGTGCGGCTTGTAATGCTTTATCTTTATTGCTATCCATCGTTGTATCCTCTTGGTGTTATCTTCTATTGCTAGCTGTCGTTCACTTTGCGCAATGCATTACAGGTACAGCTATTTGTCGTCGTTGGTTTATTGTCGTTCTATGAAAGCACTATAACCCCAAAACACTGTATGAGCAACCAGTACTTGTATTTTATACAGTATTTTTTGTTATATCGATTAATCGCAGTGCCTCTTTAAGGCTTTCTACTATGGTTTTTAGTCTCACTTGAGCCCTATCACCGGTAAAGTGGTAACACCGACTGATAACAGTTTTAGGTTGTTTCGCCCAAGCTATCCATACCGTACCCACGGGCTTTTCTACCGAGCCGCCACCGGGCCCAGCTATGCCACTCACAGCAATACTGATATCTGCTCGCGCATGACTAAGTGCGCCCAATGCCATCGCTTCTACAACCACCTCACTGACCGCCCCCTGAGAAAGCGCTTGCTGACTCACACCTAACAATTGCTGTTTAGCATGATTACTGTATGTCACATAACCTTGGTCAAACCACTGAGAACTTCCCGGTACAGCAGTAATCGCTTGAGCGATACCACCACCAGTACAGGATTCCGCGGTCGTTACTGTGGAGTTGGTGATAAGTAGTTGCTCACCAAATTGCGCGGCAATGTGCTCAACCTCCGATAATTGGCGGGTGCAATCAGTAACAACAGGTGGCATAACAAGCTTCCTCTCCAAGATTTGGCCGCAAACGGGCTCCACTGAGCATAGAGGTATTGTACGGACAAAAAGAGGAGACGTCGTCATAGGTTATCAATAAACCTGGCAGGAAAACGAGGGGGCAAAGCGAATAGTAGGTCTACAGTACAAATGTCATACATTACTCCTAACTTGCAAAATTTCGCTTTTAAGTACTGGAGACCTTTTACATGATCGGTGCTACACGCTACTCCTACGCAGGTATTGATTCAAGGCCTTGGCTAGACAGGTACTCACTATAGGTACCCTTGAAGCTATGTAGTGTATTGCCTTTCACTTCGATGATATGTGTTGCAAGAGAAGAAACAAATTCGCGGTCATGACTGACAAACAGCAAGGTGCCATCATAATTTTCAAGCGCGAGGTTCAGTGCTTCGATCGATTCCATATCCAAATGGTTGGTGGGCTCATCCATCAATAGCACGTTAGGGTTCATCATCATTAACTTACCGAAAAGCAGGCGGTTTTTCTCACCTCCCGAACAGACAGTGACACGTTTTTTAAAATCATCCGCCGAAAATAGCAATCGACCTAGTGTGGCTCTCACAATTTGATCATCGTGACTTGGTTTACGCCATTGGCTCATCCAGTCAAACAAATTAATATCGCCAGAAAAATCATCGGTACTGTCTTGAGGGCAATAACCTAAAGCCACATTTTCTGACCATTTAATATTGCCCTCTAGAGGCGATAACTCATCCATCAGGCATCGCAACAAAGTCGTTTTACCCGCGCCGTTTTCACCTAGTACCGCCACTCGTTCGCCAGCATCAATAATAATATTACCCTTTTGGAATAACATATCACCTTCGAAACCATGACCAATATTTTCTAAAATTAACGCTTGGCGATGAAGTTTTTTATCTTGATTAAAGCGAATATAAGGATTGATGCGGCTGGATGGCTTGATTTCTTCTAGCTTAATTTTTTCTAATTGCTTCGCGCGCGACGTTGCCTGCTTTGCCTTAGACGCGTTTGCTGAAAAGCGACTGACAAATTGTTGAAGATCCGCAATTTGCGCACTCTTTTTGCTATTCTCTGCATGCAAACGCTCTTGTGCCTGGGTCGAAGCCCGCATAAAGTCATCGTAGTTACCCGGATACACGCGCAACTCACCATAATCAATATCCGCCATATGCGTACAGACGGAATTAAGAAAGTGACGATCGTGAGAAATAATCACCATCGTACTATTACGCTCATTAAGCACGGCTTCTAGCCAACTGATCGTATTAATGTCGAGGTTATTGGTTGGCTCGTCAAGCAACAGAATATCTGGATCTGAAAAGAGCGCCTGCGCTAACAATACGCGTAATTTCCACCCCGGAGCCACATCGCTCATAGGACCATAATGTAGCGCTTGCTCAATACCCGCTCCCAATAGGATCTCTTCTGCGCGACTTTCTGCTGTATAGCCATCCATTTCGGCAAATTGGGTTTCTAACTCGGCAACTTGCATACCTTCTTCTTCCGACATCTCAGGAAGGCCATAAATACGATCACGCTCTTGTTTGATTTTCCATAACTCGCTATGCCCCATAATTACCGTGTCGACAACTGAGTAGCTTTCAAACGCAAACTGATCTTGGCTGAGCTTACCGATACGTTCATTAGGCGTAATCGATACATTACCGGCAGTCGGCGTTAGCGTACCATCAAGAATTTTCATAAACGTGGATTTACCACAACCATTGGCACCGATAAGCCCATACCGATTGCCATTGCCAAATTTAACGGAAATATTTTCAAAAAGCGGCTTCGCGCCAAATTGCATGGTGATATTTGCAGTAGAGATCAAGGAAGTACCTACAGTCGTTAAAAAACGACGATGCGTTAGGGGAAAAATAGATAAATAATTGCCAAAAAAAAAGCTACCCAAAATGGGTAGCTTTTTTATAATGGTGGGTCGTGCGCGACTCGAACGCGCGACCAATTGGTTAAAAGCCAACTGCTCTACCAACTGAGCTAACGACCCGAATTTTGTGTTGGTAATGTTGAGCTTGCTGCTCAACGAGGCGCACATATTAATGATTACACGGGAAAACTCAAGCCTTTTTTATATTATTTCGCGTTTAAATTTTTTGAGATAATTTTAACCTAGCTCGACCTCATGTTAAGCCGTATATAAGGTGGGGTCGTCAACGCCAGCATCGCTAAACCCTTGCTGTCTCAATCGACAACTATCACATTTACCACAGGCATGACCTTTCGCATCCGCCTGATAGCACGATATGGTATTGGCGTAGTTAATACCCAAGGCGACGCCTTGGCGAATAATTTCGGCTTTGGTCAAGTCAATGAGCGGAGTTTGAATTCTCAGCGGCTGTCCCTCCACGCATGCTTTGGTCGCTAAGTTCGCCATTTGCTCGTAAGCGGCAATATATTCTCGGCGGCAATCGGGGTAACCAGAATAGTCGACAGCATTAACACCAATAAAAATATCGCTAGCACCCAGTACTTCCGCCCAACCTAACGCGATCGAAAGGAATACCGTGTTACGCGCCGGCACATAAGTCACTGGAATACCCTCGCTTTCCTCCTCTGGCACGTCAATGGCATCATCTGTTAATGCTGAGCCGCCAATCGTTCTCAGGTCTAATACGACGGTTTTATGCTCAATAGCGCCCATAGAAGAAGATAAGCGCTCCGCAGCCACCAACTCCGCTCGATGACGCTGCCCGTAATCAAAGCTTAAGGTATAGCAGTCATAACCTCGACTTTGAGCTATAGCAAGTACTGTAGTGGAATCTAGGCCGCCGGAGACCAAAATAACGGCCCGTGGTTTAGCCGAGCGTGTCGCTTGAGGAGAGGAAGAGGAGTTAGGTGCAGAAGATGCCATACAAATACCTGTTGCTCTAAATAAGGTTAATAGATGATTAACGCGCTTACATCAATAGTTTGGAAACACTAACGGCCCGGCTTGTCGCCCCACAGAGCCTTATGCAACTGCATCTGGAACCGAACGGGAGCACGATCCGCTAAAATCCATTCGACTAATTGACTGGGCTCTAGCTGCTCGTAAATGGGAGAAAACAATATTTCTCCCACCTGATCTTGAAGCGAATATTCATCCACTTTAAATAAGGCCCATTCATAATCTTGGCGATCACCGATGACAAACTTTATTTGGTCTTTTTTCTGCAATAAGGAAATGTTGTCGTAGTCATTCCGCCCCGCCTCGCCCGAAGAAGGCGTTTTGAGATCCATAACCACACTCACACGAGAATCAAGTGAATCTATCGACAATGCACCGCTGGTTTCTATAGATACGTTCAATTGCTGGTCACATAGCGCTGTTAACAAGGCACGCGCCTCTGGCTGAGCCAAGGGTTCGCCACCTGTAACACAGACATACGATGCCCCATAACCAAGCACCTCCTCAACAATACTCTCTAACGATAAGCGCTCGCCACCATAAAAGGCGTATTCCGAATCGCAATAAGTGCAACGTAATGGGCAACCTGTTAGCCGAACAAAGACCGTGGGTTTACCTACTGTTTGCGCTTCACCTTGGATCGAAAAGAAGATTTCAGTAATTTTAAGTGATGATGTCGTTTTGGACATTGAGAAACTTTTATTGAATGTAAGAGTATTGGATACGATGAACGCTTCAGAAAATAAGCTGGACAAAAATTAGGCGGCGAGTATAAAGAAAAATACCCTAACAATCTATGTCATGCCGCTCCAAAGTAAAGCTAAGACACATTAGCCACTGAATCGTATTAATAATTTGCTGCAATAAAGGATTTAGCCAACAATGCTGCATCACTATCACTGGCAGCAACGTTATCAAGAATTTCTCTCGCTTCTGCTTTTTTACCTTGATCAAAGTAGATACGAGCCAGCTTAAATTGTGCATCAGGAACTTTGGCATGTGCAGAATATTCACTAATTAACCGTTCAAAGTTATCCGCAGCGGCTTGTTTTTCACCATTTGCGAATAAAATTTGACCTTTCCAATAGTAGACATTCGGTGTGTATTGACCGCCTGCAAATCGATCCAAATATTCAGTGAACTTTGTTTGAGCGCCGTCATAGTCTTGTTCATTAAGCAGCAAGCTAATACCTTCATTATACAGTGTGTTAGCCACCTCGCTATTATTACCAATAACAGCATCTGCTCCAGACACCAACACTGACTCAGGGCTAACAGCGCCTTCGGTAATCGTTGCAGGCTTCGTCGTGACTGCGCTCGCAGCCGCTTGTTGCTGGGTGATTTCGCTCACACGCTTATCGAGGTCAAGATAATCATCTAAGCGCTGCTGCTTGAGGCGCTTAATCTCATAAGCCTGCTCTTCTAGCATGCCGCGCAGTAGCTGAATTTCTTGCTGTAAGGTCTGTATTTCGTAAATCGCACTCAGCTCTGTTGTAGATCTTGCTGTAGTAGCCCCTACCGTAGACTCTATCGATGTGCTTGATGCCTGCCTAACTTCGGCTTGCGCTAACACCTGAAAAGGCATTAACAAGCATAACGTAAAAGCAAATAATAAACGCGTAAAAACTAACATAGAGGCCACCTAAGCAATGAGGCGATAGATAACAAAGAGAGGGTTGTGCAAGAAAGGATGGAATCACTACAAAGCGTAGTGATTCCCACTCATAAAAAGTATCGCTTACGCTTACTTAAGCTCTACGCGACGGTTTTGCTGCCAAGCGTAGTTGTTTGATGCATTAACTGCTGGTCTTTCTTCACCGTAGCTGATCACTTCAATAGGAGAAGTCACGCCCTGAGATAACAAATAAGCACGAACGGCTTGAGCACGGCGCTCGCCTAAAGCAATGTTATATTCACGTGTACCACGCTCATCCGCGTGACCTTCTAAACGAACAGCACGTGGCTTAGCTTTTAGAGAAGCTGCGTGAGCATTAAGCAATGAACGAGAGTCAGCACGTAATGCTGATGAGTCGAAATCGAAGTAGAAAACGTTTTCGGTTGGTGCCACAACACCCTGATTAACATCGCCGCTACCAGAGCCTGAAGTCACAACAGGAGCCGGAGTATTATTAGATGCTGTGTTACTTGAACCCGAATCACCCTCTTGGGTAGATGACGTTGAACAAGCCGTTAGAAATAATGCTGCAGCAAATATAATAGACGCTGTTTTTATTGTTTTAACTAAAGTGATATTACTTAACATGGTTTTCTCCAAAATTAACGACCGTAAACATTTAAATATGTGCGTAGACGCCCCAGAAGCGTGGATGATAGCACACTATTAACCCAACACTATAGTAGGTATAGATGACAAATAAATGTCATAACGACTCTTTTTGGAATAACAGCAAGCGCAAACATGACAATTATTAGAATAATGTGATTACTTTAAAAAGGGAGACCATGCGGGCTCTCTTACATCACCGGATGTAGACGGTAAAGTAAAGCGGCTGCCAGCATCCAGCGATACACTCGCTAATATACCTTTACCGTTCAGCTTGGTCGCGTATATCAATGATGCGCCATTAGGAGCCACACTCGGCGATTCGTCCAAACTCGTTTCTGTGGTTAGTATTTTTACTACTCCGGTGTCTAAATTTTGCGTTGCAATATGAAAAGTGCCATTACGTCGGTGTACCATCACAATACTTTCACCATCGGGCGTTAGCTGCGCACGCGCATTGTAATCGCCCTCAAAAGATAGGCGTTGCGGATAGCCTTCAGTGGCAGACGCTAAATAAATTTGTGGTTTACCGCCGCGATTAGAGGTAAAAATAATACTTTTACCGTCCGCCGTCCACGTGGGCTCGGTATCAATCGAAAAATGCTTAGTAATGCGGGTAAACTGTTTTGTTGCTAAATCTAAGGTATAAATTTCTGGGTTACCATCTTTAGATAGCACCAAAGCTAACTTCTTACCGTCGGGCGACCAAGCCGGCGCTCCATTTAAGCCTTTAAAATTGGTGAGCTGTTCACGCTGCCCAGTTTGTAAATCTTGTTTAAAAATCGCTGGTCGACCCGTTTCAAATGAAACATACGCTACTGATTTGGCATCGGGAGACCATGATGGCGATAGGATTGGCTCTGATGATTTCAATAGCACCTGAGGACGCGCACCGTCCATGTCTGCACGGATTAACTGATATTGAGAAGCCGAGCGTTGTTCAACATAAATAATATCTGTTGAGAATGCCCCACGAATACCCGTAATGGCCTCGTAAACAACATCACTGACATAATGCGCCATATCGCGTAAGCCATCTGCTGCTACAACGATGGGCTCATTGAAAATAATATTTTTTTGGCTCACTACATCAAACAAAGAAAATACTAGCTGGTAACCTGCACCACTCGGTGAGATTTCACCGATCACAAGATACTCACTCCCTAACAAACGCCAATCTCGGTACACGACATTTTCAGGAAGCGATGGTAGCGACAACATATTACTAGGATCGATCGTTGAAAACTGACCGCTACGGCGCAAGTCATTTGCCACAACATTCGCCACATCTTCAGGCAATACGCCACCACCACTGTAACTGAAAGGGACTACGCTGATCACCGTTGGATTATCAACACCTTTGGATATACGAATAGTCAACTCGGCATAACTCAGCGACGAAAATAGCACACTGCTGATTAAGCTAAGTATTGCAACACGCCATAAAAACGCCGTGGCACATTGATGAGTCAGTAATTTCACTGTCTTAAATCCTCTGGTTGAAAAACTAAATTAAATACACGAAAGTTTTGCTCAAAAACGCGTGTTGGCAATTCTCTTAATTCAGGAAAACTCTCCGCCTTGTTCACCGCTTGCACCGCAGCGCGATCAAAGGCGGCATCACCACTACTTTCAGTTACTTCAACAGCAATCACTTTGCCTGTGGGTACTAATTGGATACGTAATAATACTGACATACCATTGCGGGCAGACGGTGGACGACTCCAGTTAGCACTGACCTTTTCATTAATGATGCCCGTATAAGATGCAGCTAATTCAGCATCATTAGCCGCTTGTTGCTCTGCTTCTATTTGTGCTTTTTCGGCAGCGATACGTTTTTGCAATTCACGTTGACGCTCTTGTGCAATCTCTTTTTCTAAGGCTGCTTTTCTGCGCGCCTCATCTTCTTTTTGCTGTTTTTCTTTTTCGGCTTGCTCGCGCTTTTTGCGTTCGGCTTCTTGTTTTTTCTTTTCTTCTTCACGCTTTTTGGCTAACTGATTTTTACGTGCTTTGTCCTCAGCGGCTTTTTTTTGTTCTGCCTTTTTTTGCTCGGCTTTCTTTTTTTCCGCTAGTCGCTTAGCCTCTTGCTGCTTTTTTTCTTGTTCGCGGCGTTTTTTAGCGGCCGCTTCCTGTTGTTTTTTCAGTGCCTCATCTGGCTTAGGCGGTTGTTTTTTTTGTTCTACAGGCCTCGCTTTTTGCTCGACCTGAATCAATGTGGCTTTGATATATGCCGGCTTTTTAATGGTTGGCTTTTCAGCAGCAACACTCCAACCCCACACCACTAAAAAAACAAGCAGGCCATGCCCAATAATACTGAGTAAAATAGGTAGACTATAAGACTTCATCTGTCGCTACCCACGCGTAAGTTAGTTTCCACCACTATTTTTATCGAAAGACACGGGGCATCGCTGGCACTCATATAATGATAACAACACATAATTATTGAGGCGGCTCGGTAACAAGGCCAACTGATTGTGCACCCGCATTTTGTAAACGACTCATTAACGACACAACGGTTCCATAAGGCACGTTTTTATCGCCCCACACCAACACAGGCGTTTGCGGTTTAACACGTAACACTTTACCGACTTGGTCGGCAATTTGTTCTAAGGGTTTAACGGTTTTATCGTCTTCACCAATATTAATATAATAGTTATTATCCGCATCTACAGAAATAACCAAAGGCTCTTCTTGGTTAGGTGTTGGTGCCGAGTTAGCTTGAGGCAAGTCTACCTGCACACCTTGCAGCAACAAAGGAGCGGTAACCATAAAAATAATTAACAATACCAGCATCACGTCGATGTATGGCACAACGTTAATTTCAGCCATTGGTTTTTTCTTGGCCTGACGAGCGCTACGAGGTTTGTAGTTAGCCATAAACGCTTACCGGTGTAGTTGACGTTGCAAGATAGCGGTAAACTCTTCCGCAAAAGTATCGTAGCTATTGGTGAGTGTTTCTGCTCTTGCGGAAAATTTGTTATAGGCCAATACTGCAGGAATAGCAGCGAATAACCCCATTGCTGTTGCAATAAGCGCCTCTGAGATACCGGGCGCGACGGTTGCCAAAGTGGCTTGTGTCGCATTCGCCAAGCCCCTAAACGAATTCATAATCCCCCACACAGTGCCAAACAAGCCAATATAAGGGCTCACCGATGCCACACTGGCCAAGAATGGTAAATTGGCATCTAGCTGCTCTTGTTCCCGCGCTAAGGCAACACGCATCGCACGCTGCACACCATCCATTACCGTATCATCGTCAACATTATCTTGCTGCCTGAGACGGGAGAACTCTTTGTAACCGGCTCGAAAAATCATCTCGACCCCCTCAATCTTACCTTGAGTGGCTCGTTCATTACCTCGGCGATAGAGTTGTGTAAGATCAACACCCGACCAAAACTGATCTTCAAAGTCATCTAATGCGCCCTTAACTCTTCGCTGATAAGACGCTCGCTGAATGATCATTACCCAAGAAATAATCGACGCGAGAAACAGCGTTAACATCACTAGCTGCACCAATAGGCTCGCATCCGCAATCAAGCTATATATGGATAGGGTATTATCTGGAGTTGTCATGGTCATTGGCCTTATTAATCAAATCTATGCGCCGAGCAAAGCGTTATTTGAAATCTATTTTTAAGCCTAACTCTACCACGAGATGTTTTATTTGTGTGTGAAAATTCGTAGAAAACCGCGAAGATAAGGTTGTTTTTGGTACGTTGAGAAGTGTTTCCTAAATACAAAAGTAGAATAAGCTAACTAGGCAATAGCTTTAATCGACTGATATAAGTGGCTAGGCAATGCTTTGGGTTTCATATCTTTATTCACGCAAGCGATTTTAGCGACCGCATGACACAACACCTGTTCACCTCGGCGTACTTGTTGCTCAAACACCACATAGCTGCGAGCTAGTTTTTTTACCATCGTTGTCGCAATCACCTCATCATCGAGCTTTGCAGGCGCTAAGTATTGAGACTCAAGACTATGTACGACCAGTAGTAGGCCATCGTCTAGAATCGCTGTTTTTCCATAACCCAAAGAACGGAGTAGCTCGGTACGACTGCGCTCAATAAATTTAAGGTAGTTTACGTAATACACAATCCCTCCCGCATCGGTGTCTTCTATATAGATGCGGATAGGGTGCTGAAATTCTTTATTCATATTGTCACTAAAGAGGCGTTACATATACTTTCGTTTATGATGAGGTTAATGATGTTTACTGGATAGAGGCCGTATTATCAGAGGGTGCAATAATGGAGAAATGGTCGTAAGCGAGCTGCGTTACAATGCGTCCACGCGGCGTTCTTGCCATGTATCCTTGTTGAATGAGGTAAGGTTCCAATACATCTTCGATTGTGTCGCGCTCTTCGCTAATCGCTGCTGCAAGGCTTTCAACCCCCACTGGGCCGCCACTGAATTTTTCGATCATTGCCAACAGTAAACGACGATCCATTGTATCAAATCCATGCTGATCAACACTGAGCATATTGAGGGCTGCATCGGCAATAGATGCCGTCACTTTGCCATCGCCTTTAACATCCGCATAATCTCTTACGCGTCGTAATAATCGATTAGCAATACGAGGAGTGCCACGAGAGCGCTTGGCAATTTCGGTAGCGCCCGCCTCATCCATTTCAACGCCCAGCAAACGCGCAGAGCGGCCAACGATGTACGTTAAATCCGCAACGTTATAAAATTCGAGCCGCTGAACTATACCAAAACGATCTCGAAGCGGTGATGTCAGCAAACCCGCTCTCGTTGTTGCACCGACCAATGTAAAAGGCGGCAAATCTAGCTTGATCGAACGTGCTGCAGGCCCCTCACCAATCATAATATCTAGCTGGTAATCTTCCATCGCAGGGTAAAGCACTTCTTCAATTGCAGGGTTAAGGCGATGGATTTCATCAATAAACAACACATCACCCGCTTGCAAATTAGTCATCAACGCAGCTAGATCACCGGCCTTTTCAATCACAGGCCCCGATGTAGTGGTGACCTGCACCCCCATTTCATTGGCGATGATGTTGGCTAACGTGGTTTTGCCTAAGCCGGGCGGGCCAAATACCAGTGTATGATCAAGCGGTTCTTCACGTTTTTGCGCAGCTTGAATAAAAATCTCCATCTGCTCACGCACGCGTGGCTGACCGATATAGTCATTGAGTGTTTTAGGGCGAATCGCCCTGTCTTGATTCTCTTCTAAGGGCTTAGCCACAGGGGTAATAATACGCTCAGCGCGTAAGTCGTCTTTTTCTATCATGGCTAACGCTCGCTTTGTTCTTCATCCACTTTATTCATTATGAGTAAAGGCTATTACTGATGCACACTTTTTAACGACAAACGGATCAATGCTTCGCTGGTGGTTACCGGCTCGACTTTTTGCGCGGCGCTAATCATCTTAGCGGCTTGCGCTGGCTTGTAACCTAAAGCAATTAATGCACTTTCAGCATCAGCAATGACAACGCTAGGTAATACACTGGGGGCTGCAGAAGCTGAATCCGCTAATAAATCACCGGTAACCCCTTCGTTCTCATTAAATGTTTGAGCAGGCTGAACAATGGGTGCACGACTCATACCTTCTGATAAATCACCCAGCCGGTCTTTAACCTCGATAATCAATCGCTCCGCCGTTTTTTTACCCACACCCGGGACACGCACAAGTGCTGCGACATCATCGATTTGAACACACTGCACAAACTCATTCACCGGCATACCCGACAAAATAGCCAAAGCCATTTTAGGCCCAACCCCACTGACTTTAATTAACGTACGAAATAATAGACGCTCTTCCAGCGTATAAAAGGCGAATAATTGATGAGCATTTTCGCTCACGGAAAGGTGTGTATGTAATAACACTGGCTCGCCAAGAGCCGGTAACGGATAGAAGCTGGTCATAGGCGCTTGTACTTCGTAGCCGACACCCGCCACATCAATTAATAAATAAGGAGCCTGCTTTTCGAGTAGTTTTCCCGTTAGTCGTCCAATCACACCATACGCCCTCGTCTAAAATGTGTCGCCTGTGCAACAGCAACCATATGCTGATAGGTATTCGCATGGCAAAGTGCAACCGCTAGTGCATCGGCCGCATCTTCTTGCGGCATACCGGATAATTGTAATAATTGTTTTACCATATGTTGTACTTGCGTTTTATCAGCAGCACCATTACCCACCACCGATTGCTTCACCTTTTTTGCTTCGTACTCGGCCACTTCTAAATCATGACTTACTGCCGCTACAATAGCAGCTCCCCTTGCCTGCCCCAACTTAAGAGCTGAAGCAGCATTTTTAGCCATAAACACTTGTTCAATAGCGACCTGCTGCGGACAGTATTCTTCAATGACTTCGCAGACACTATGGTAAATGACCTTTAAACGCTCAGGTAATGTATCTTTTTTAAGACGTATAACACCACTAGCAACATATTCACAATGATTGCCAACACTATTAATAATGCCAAAGCCTGTTTTACAAGAACCGGGATCAATACCGAGAATTAGAGACAAAACACTCACCTTACTGTTTTTTTATCCAGTAGTGCAAGTATCCTGTGATCTCAAAGAAAGGTCAAGTCGAGAACGCTATCCAAACTGATAATGCCCAACAATTTATATAGGAAGCTCTGATTAACTTGCCAACCAATAGGCTAGAAAACCAACAACCGCCAAACACACAACAACAGCAGCCGTAATATCCGCGTTAACATCATCGCCATCTTTTTTAGATGCTTCTTTCAGTGCCGACTTTACATCAGACCAATCAGCATGATCATCTAGAGCGTTAATTACAGAAAGTGCGGTTTGTTTAACTGACATATGGTAAACCTTTTCATCTATCGTGGAGACAATGTTTGCCGTAAAGCACCTATTAACAATGCAACGTAAAAAACGCGAAGACACTCACCGCCTATTTAAGGAGAAGTTATATCTATATTGTAACCCTGTACTCCCCAATGAATACAAGTATTTGTGGTAAAAATATGCGTCTTGCCACACTAAACGTTCATTAAGTACCGATTGTGGCTAGCGCATCTCGCTAACACTATTTATTCTTGTATAGAATGGATTCCATATAAGATGGCATACAAAAATTAGCCCTCAACACACGATGCACTATAGAGTAAACCCATGCCGCTATTAGATTCGGAGATTTGCCGTAAAGCCCGCTTATCACGCGATGCAAGATTCGATGGACACTTTTTTACCGCAGTCAAAACCACCAAGATTTTTTGCCGTCCTATTTGTCCTGCAACATCGCCCAAAGAAGAGAATGTCACTTACTTTCGGTCGGCGGTAGAAGCTGCCAATGCAGGTTACCGACCCTGCTTACGCTGCCGACCCGATAGTGCACCGGGGTCACCCGCTTGGAAAGGAATAAATACCACCTTAGAACGAGCAATCACGCTAATTAATGGCGGCGCATTGCAACACGATAGCGTGGAGACTCTCGCCCAACGCCTAGGTGTTAGTGAGCGCTACGTCAGGAAGTTATTCGAGGCTCACTTGGGTATATCACCCAAAGCCTACGCCCTATATCAGCAATGTTTATTCGCCAAACAATTACTGCATCAAACACAACTCCCAATTACCGACATCGCGCTCGCGAGTGGCTTTAATAGCGTACGCCGCTTTAACGATTGCTTTAAGAAACAGATGCAACTCACCCCCTCCGCTATTCGCCGTAAAAAACAACGCGCTAGCCCATCGCATGCATGTCATACGATAACGCTAATACTCACTTATAGACCACCTTATCACTGGGAGCATATGCAGCGCTTTTTATCTCTGCGGGCAATTCCCAGTTTAGAATGGTGTGACTCGTCAAGTTACGGACGCACGTTTACATGGCTAAACACTTACGGATACTTTACCGCTCATCATAAACCCGAAAAACATCAATTTAGTGTCGAGATTACACTGAGCGATGTCAGTCACTTACGCGCTATCGTGAGTAATATTCGTCGCGTATTAGATATTGATGCAGATACGCAGGGCATTGAACGCGATTTAATCAATAGCCATGCCGGCACCATCGCCTCAGCATCAACTCAAAAAGCACAAAAACCAAAGACCAAAATGCCATCCGTTCTACTTGAGCCCGGTCTACGCTTACCTGGTGTATGGAGTATTTACGAAGCGGGTATTCGCGCTATATTAGGCCAACAAGTCTCAGTGGCCGCTGCGCACAAGCTAGTCGGGCAATTAGTTGATGTGCTAGGAGAAACAATAGACGATATCAATAACACCTCAGCCAAACGACTATTCCCAAAGCCTACAGCCATCGTTAATAGCGATTTAGACTTTTTTAAAATGCCGGGTTCAAGAAAGCAAACGCTACGCAACTTATCCACATACGCTATTGATCACCCCGACAATAACCAACCGGATAATTGGCAAACACTAAAAGGCATTGGCCCATGGACCATCAATTATGCGAAGCTTCGCGGCCAAAGTAATCCTGATATTTTTTTAGGCGGCGACCTCGGTATTAAAAAGGCACTAGCGCTCACTGATCCGCCGATAAATACTGATAAAGCTGCACCATGGCGTAGCTACCTAACCATGCACCTATGGAATAGCCTGTATTAGGCTTACTATTGAAAAAATATTTATTAAAGCACGCGTCGTGCCATCACCAGTAGCACACCACCAAGCACCAAAAACGATGAAAAAGCTAACGCTATCGTTAAGCTTTCTTGCACAAATAACACGCCACCGATTGCGGCAACAATAGGCACTAACAACTGGACGATTGCCGCTTGAGTCGAGGCTAGAAAAGGTAATACGGCATACCAAATCGCATAGCCTAGCCCTGAGGTAATCGCGCCAGATACTACGGCATAAATAACACCTTGGCTTGATACTACCGGTGCATAAAGAAAAAATAAGGGCAGCACAAGAAGGAGTAAAGGCAAGGTGCGCAGAAAATTAGCGGCGGTATTCGCAATAGCTTGATCGGACGAAGCGCCGGCTACACTATACAAGCCCCATGCAATACCCGACACTAACATCATTGCGCCCCCCAGCCAAAAGGGCAGGACATGAATCTCATGAGCTGAGTTTATATTCGCAGCCGGCCATAATAAATACACAATACCCAACACGGCCATTAATATACCCATCCACTCGATCAATGCGAGCTTTCGGCCTTTAATGAGATCGCAGCCAATCATCGTTATCTGCACAGCACCAAATAAAATGAGTGCGCCCATACCGGTATCGAGTACTGTGTAAGCGATAGAAAATAGCAAAGCATAGATCAGCAAACAAACCGCCGCCCACCAACTTCCCCCCATACGGCAATTAAAGGCTTGTTTGATATTTCGTAGACCACGAGACAGTATAAACAAAAAACACAACGTTATCGCGCCAGATAATAAACGTAAAATGGTAAAGCTCACTGGATCACTCACGCCATCTGCCAGTGCAAGACGGCAAAGTACAGAATTACCCGCAAAAGCGAGCAAGGCTAAAAAAATGATGAAGGCTTTACGATGTATGGGCATAACTGGGGGTATCAATAGCGGTGTAAAAAATTACCTTTTTATTCATAGGGAGGCCAGAAACTCATAATATGTTTGGAGTGTGACCACAAGTCGAAAAAATAGTTTATTATGAGATCTTTGCACGGAAGATGATTTTGCTCTCAGGCACCAAAAGTAGGCGCTTTTAAGCGAGGCAAAAATGCACGGAGAGAGGGAGTTTATGTATGATAAATGACCGACTGAGTACATTTTTCCTCGGTACCCCCTTGTGGGGTAAACGCCGCATGAGAGTGAAATGGCTTTCGTGCAAAGGTCTCATTATAGAAGAATAGACAGAGAGATCACTACGCACCTTATGACATGCTCACACAATACGAATATTTCCTGTAGTGATTGCCGATTATCGACGGTGTGCCTGCCTCTAGGGTTAACGCCTGCACAAATGGTACAAGTCGACGATCTTATCCAACATCGACCACTACTCCAAAAAAAATCTTATTTGTACCACGCAGGTGACGCTTTTGAACATCTATATGTTGTACGCTCAGGTTGTGTAAAAACAGTTATGGGAACAGAGTCGGGCGAAGAAAAAATAACCGGGTTTTATTTATCAGGTGATATTGTGGGTATTGAAGGCATAAGTGACCAGCGTTATCACAGCTCAGCCGTCGCTCTTGATACTAGCAGTCTGTGTAAAATTCCGTTTACCGAAATAGAGCAGCTAGCGACTACCGTGCACGATTTGCAGCGTCACATGTTTACTATTATGAGCAAGGAAATTGTCACCGATCAACATGCCATGATGATTATGAATAAAAAAAAGGCCGACGCACGTATCGCAGCCTTTTTACTGAGCTTATCAGGGCGCTTTCAGCGTCAACATCAATCACCCTTTCAGTGGATTTTACCCATGTCACGCGGGGAACTGGGTAATTATCTCGGACTAACCATTGAAACGGTGAGTCGAGTATTCACCAAACTCCAAAAAGCTAATATTATTAGTATTAATAAGCGCGAACTTGAGATCACTTCATTGAAAGAGTTACAGCATATTGCTGATCTTTCTACGAACGATAATTAATCAAGCGAATAAGGCGATTCTATCAATCCGGCCATTCAGCTAAAGGAGGGATGATCTGCACCCTTGATGTTATCTTTGCGCTGACCATCGCTTTTTTCATCCATCGATATATGCTTTTTCGCATAACGATAAATATAAACCATCATCCCAATAATTAATGCGATAACCAACAAACTCATCATAATTACGCCATCAATATACATTACTATCTCCTCGTCGTTTATCACGGTGTTGACAGAAAAGTGAAACCCAATAGAGCCACATCGCTTATTGAGTTTCTTATGATGTAATAATAACGAGAAACCTCTCCTAAAGATTTGATTGAAATCAAACGAAGAGACACTAGTAAAGAAGGGTATCGATTGAACGGAGCTAACACCCACTCGCCAATTGTTGATGCGCTCCTACCAATAAAACAAATTATGTTTGGCAGTACTTAGACTTGCTTAGCAACATTCCATAATTGTGTACAACGGTTACCTGTACGGCAGTAGGCGTGAATGCGCTTGCCGGTATCCATTAAATCTACAAATGCGCTGACATGCTCAGGTTGCAATTGCCCTCCTGCAAACGGAATATTTTCGACCTGCAAACCCTGTTTTTTAGCTTCTGCCTCAATAATATGAAAATCGGTTTGATCTGGCGATTCCTTATCTGGCCTATTACAAACCAGAATTTCTACGCCTTCAGCGGCTAATGCTGGCAAATCATCTATTATTAGCTGCCCAGAAACTGACACCTGATTATCTAATACCATCATATAAAAAACCTCGTTATGCTTTGTTCGCTATTAACTTACAATTTAAGAAACTGTTTAATTTTACTCTTCAAAACTAAATGAAGAACCACTTTGCGCACAAAATAATTAAGCCCAACACTCTTCATGACTAGCTGACTTCTTGCCGCTAAACGCTGATACAACTTTTGGCGTGTTTCTTTTGCCACATCATCCATTGTTGCATTACGTAACGCAGCCATTTCATTGAGCTTCGTTTCTATTTCTGTCACATCTAAAGGTTCAATCGCTAATGGCAGTTGGTGTGCATCACCAGCTTTGACGCTAGCAATAATCTGATTAATCAATTGACGTGCTTTTAGGCGACCTACCCAGTAATCGTGAATACGAAAACGGACATCTAAGAATCCAAAAAAAGCCGCGATAGGTGCACTCGCTAACTCATCAGGTTCTGCAGTGATGGTATAAATACACATTTTATCTTTACCCGATAAATTGGCATTAACCTCCATGACCAATACAGAATTTAACCATACCGTCTTCTGCTCTTCCGTCAGTCGTACATCTGCGGGTACATAGGGCATAAATGTTGTTAACGCATGTTGATAATCTTTGGCGTAGTCACCGCCATTTTCTGCATACAACATTTTGCAAAATTTGTCGGCCGTTGTACGCATCGCCGCAATTTCATCAGGTCTAGCGTTAACCACCACTTCTAATAAGCCCTTAGCGCGGCGATGGAGTTTGTCTAACTCGTTATTGAGGTCATCAGTTTGCACCCAGTCTTGAAAACGGCTATTGCTCAAAATACTTTTAACAATTTGCCCCATCGATTGCACCATATTGGCATTATCAGCTTTAAATTGATAATCCGACGTACTGACTTTAGCATCTGGGGAGATATAAAAATAAAATCGCTTATCCGCATCGTGGGACTCTTTATCAACACGCTGCGCGAGATCTCTCGCTAAACCTAGCGGATAATTATTAAAGATACCGCCATCGGCATATCCATAATCACCCGTAAAATAAGATGCCCAATCTTTTGCACCTAAACCTTTATAATCAGCACAATCCCATTGCCGATTAACGGTGAGAGGACGAAATGCTAACGGAAAAGCGCCACAGGCACGTCCTGCGGTCATTACTTGCGCCCAATAATCTGCCCGATCACAAGTATCATCTACCTCTGTCGTAAAACGGTCTTGATTACGGGTTTGGATAAACTCCCCCTGCCCCATACCCGTGCCAGCTTCTGTACCCGTCGCCGTGGTCGAAAAAGTAGGTAGCTCATAATCGACACCGTTTAAATTAGACAATGCTAAACCCAATTGAATTTTTTCACCCACGGCATTATGTGGCTTAATTTCTGGGTTTAATTGGTTATAACGCGTGAGGAAAACATATTTAGCATTATCCCGAATACGGTTAGAAGACAGTAGCGACTTATCAGGATCATCACCTAAGTCAGGATTAAGAAGATCAATAATATCGACTCGATTAACCCATACATCGTAAAGGCTATTATTGATGGGATCCTCTAGTGCTTGACCATCATAAAGCAACTTTTGTGCAATCATTGCCGCGGTCATGCCACCGGCACTCGCACCACTCAGTACATCAATTTCGATACGGTTATCAGGATTAGCATCATTATGTAATTTAATGGCATGGATAAGCTCATAGACCGTACCAGATTCATAAGAACCCAGACTTACTGCACCAGAAATAGCTATTGCAACTTTATGTGTCATAAATAATTGTTCCTTTTTCTTATTATTTGAAGCCGATATATTTCAAGAATACATGCTATACCTGTGGTGCATTCTGAGCTAAATTGCATTCATAGAACAAAAATCAGCTTGTTTCTTCAGTAACTCTTGGCAGCAGGGAAGCTGCCACGAAGCTTATAGGATATATTTACAGCGTGTTGCTGAAGAAACAAGCTGATTTTTTTTCGAAATTTTAGAATGCACCACGGGTAAACTATGTGTTTTACACGCATTCTAAATAAACGCTATACCCACGACAAGTTTTGCTTATCAACAACTATTTACGCGCCACTCACCCTTTGACTCTGTTTTTATCATTACTTTTGAAAAGACACACGGTTAAAGAAGCGCGTTTCGTTTCCCTGTTCTGGCTCAGCAGGAATGAGTTGTGATAAACATAGTGATAGCAGTGCTAAGCCTGCCCCTACATAAAAAACCAAACTGTGACTATACAGCCACACTAAACCCAATAATGCGGGTAAGAAAACAGCAGCGATATGGTTAATGGTAAAACTGACACCGGCAGTAGATGCGATATCTGCAGGGCGTGCAATTTTTTGAAAATATGTTTTGATTGCAATAGCAAATGCAAAAAAGAAATGATCAATAATATATAACGCACCGGCCAGAGTGGCATTATCAACAACCGCATAGGTGGCAAATAATACCGACAACCCAATATATTCAATCGTCAATGCCCGGCGCTCGCCAATCACGCCAATTAATTTACCAATATGCGTGGCAAAGAACACATTAAAAATATAGTTGGCAAGAAATAATAGCGCGATTGATGCTGCTGAGTAATCAAACTTTTCTACCAATAAAAAACCGGCAAAAACCACAAATATTTGGCGGCGCGCACCACTTAAAAAAGTCAGCAAATAAAACAACCAATAGTTTTTTCGAACCACAAGATGTTTGTGCTGTTCGGTTTTCACCGGAAAAGAGGGAAACATAAACCAAATAGCCAATATCAGCAATAAACCGACACCGCCAAATAAGGTATAAATCGTTTTATACTCTACCGAAAAATACTCAAGCATTAGCCACATAGAACTAAAAACAAGAATCGACGCCGCCGCTTTAACGGCTAACGCACGCCCCATAAAATGTGGCGTTTCTTTTTTAGGCACCCATTGTAGGATAAGCGACTGATGTACCGTTTCAAAATAATGAAACCCAATCGACATAATCACCGTTGTAATATACAAACCTAAAACTGAAGGAAAGTAACCGGTTAATAGTACGCCAATGGCTAATAGCAATAAGGAAACAATCGCTAGTTGTTGTTCTCGAATAAGGAGCAATACCCATACAACAGTAAATGCGAGAAACCCGGGTACTTCTCGTAGGCTCTGCAATATGCCAATTTCTTTACCAGTGAACGCTGCCGCTTCTGTACTAAAATTATTAATCAGCGCCATCCATGTCGAAAAAATTAACGGCATTACAAAAGCCATTAATAGCAGTAATATAAATGGTGTGCGCCATTGTTGTAAGATTTTCATCGTATACACTCTGAAAGAGGTGCGAAGTGAGGTGCTCTAATTATTTACACCATTAGAAAGAGGTGACAATACTCTAGACAGCCATCACATTAGTGCTTAGATGCCCAAATAGCTAACTTATGCTTCATGGTTTGCTGAGAAATTTGTGTTTCTGGGATAGGCTGTATGACGTTATCGTGAACGAGTAGGCGATAAATATATTCGATTTTTTCGCTAGCGGAGTCTGTTGGTTCAAACTCAACAACACCGCGCGCCTCGGCGTACTTTACGCCTTCTACTATCGCTTTTTTGACGAGCTCTTTTTCATTCTTCAATTTTTTCATCACAGTCTCACGTATGCTAGGGCCTGCTAACATTTCAGTCAAACAACCGATTCAATGGCTGCATTTTTCGCTGCTAAAGCATCGACACGAAGGCACAGAACACTCGGTACCTTCGTGCAAAGAGAACGATATGCTGTTGGCTTATTCGGCTTTTTTCTCTGTTTTTGCTGATAACGCAATATTAAGCTCACGCAATTGCTTGCGATCCACCGCACCTGGAGCATCGGTCATTACACACGCCGCCGTTTGCGTTTTCGGAAAAGCGATCACATCACGGATAGAATCACTACCTGTCATTAGCATAATCAATCGATCAAGACCAAATGCCAAGCCGCCATGAGGGGGAGCACCATACTGTAACGCATCAAGTAAAAAGCCAAACTTTTCACGCTGCTCTTCTTCGCCAATACCTAGCACCTCAAATACCGTTTCTTGCATTTGGGGGTCATGAATACGAATAGAACCACCACCCAATTCCGTACCGTTAAGCACCATATCGTAAGCAACCGACAGAGCTTCACCCGGATTAGCACGCAATGCTTCTGGCGAACAAGCGGGTGCCGTAAAGGGGTGATGAAGCGATGTCCAGCCCGCATCGGTTTCTTCAAACATTGGGAAGTCAACCACCCACAGTGGTGCCCATTCACTCGTATATAAATCAAGATCTTCACCTAATTTACAACGTAACGCACCCAGTGATTCGGTCACAATATTGGCTTTATCCGCACCAAAGAAAATCAAATCACCATTATCGGCACCTAAGCGCTCAATGATGGCACCACGCACTTCATTCGGTAAAAACTTAACGATGGGCGACTGTAAACCATTTTCAAGATCGCTCTTATCGTTCACTTTAATGTAGGCTAAGCCTTTGGCACCATAAATACTGACGAATTTTGTATAAGCGTCAATTTGCTTACGCGTAAGCTTATCGTTACCGCCAGGAATATTTAGCGCCGCAATACGCCCTTTAGGGTCGTTGGCAGGCCCTGAAAATACCTTAAACTCAACATCGGTGAGCAAATCTTTAATATCCACTAATTCTAGAGGAATACGTAGATCAGGCTTATCTGAGCCATACTTCGCAATCGCCTCTGAATAAGGCATGCGCGGGAAGTCACCAAGATCAATATTCATTTGCGCTTTAAACAAGCTAGCAATCATACCTTCGGTGACCGACATAATTTCTTGATCACTCATGAACGAGGTTTCAATATCAATTTGCGTAAATTCTGGCTGACGATCAGCACGCAAATCTTCATCACGGAAACACTTAGCAATTTGGTAATAACGGTCAAAACCCGACACCATTAACAACTGCTTAAACAACTGTGGCGATTGGGGTAATGCGAAGAATTTACCTTCATGGGTACGCGATGGCACTAAATAGTCTCGTGCACCTTCAGGGGTTGCGCGAGTAAGAATGGGGGTTTCGATGTCTAAAAAGCCATGATCATCTAAATAATTACGCATCGCTGTCGTCACTTTAGAACGAATACGCAGATTATTTTGCATTTCTTGACGACGTAGATCGAGATAACGGAATTTAAGGCGAACATCTTCACCCACTGCATTATGCTCGTTTAAGGGAAATGGCGGTGTCTCAGAAGCATTTAAGATGACCAAGTCGGTGCCGTACACTTCAACTTCACCGGTTGCCATGTTTTTATTGACCGTCGCACCATCACGGGCACGGACTTTACCGGTCACCTGTAAAACATATTCGCTACGCACTTTATCCGCTAGCGCAAAGTTCTCTTCACCATCAGGATCGAATACCACTTGAACGATACCATCACGATCTCGTAGGTCGATAAAAATCACCCCGCCATGATCACGGCGGCGGTCAACCCATCCACATAAAGTCACGGTTTGATCAATAAATTCGGTGTTCAGCGCACCACAGTATTCACTGCGCATAGTCTTTTCCTGTTTGGTCATTCATAAGTAAGGCCAGAAGTCGTTACCGCTGGCGAGTTGTTTTATTGCTTGGCTGTTTTGTTGCTTAGTCGTGCTATTAGATCCAAAGTGTCCTTCAATGCTAAGAAGAACTCGTCGAATTTGAAGGCGCGGCAGCATCACCGGCTAAATTCTTTTTGCTGCCCGACTTAAAATCGGTCTCATACCAACCACTGCCCGACAAACGAAACCCAGCAGCAGAGACTTGTTTTACTAAGGCTGGCTCCTGGCAATTAGGGCATTCGGTCAATGGCGCATCCGACATTTTTTGCAAAGCTTCAAGTTGATGTTGGCAGTTGCCACACTGATACTCATAAATAGGCATTTTTCCACTATCCCCACACGATCAAAAAAGTGCGCCAGTATACCTTAGCCAAGGTACGCCATAAATACCCGACGGTTAATTAGAGCGCTTATTTTACGAATAGCCACCCCTCGCTAATGGCGACTGATTAACCTTACACATACAAACAAAGCCTATTATTTTTTTAAAAAATGCGTATTAGCCCTAAAAAAACAGTCTTTGTGCTTGCCGCAATAGCAAGAATGCTTTATAAATTGCACCCAAGTTGATATGCCATACGGCAGACAACACACTTAACCAAGACCTATTAAAACGACAATAAAAGGATACGACCATGGCTGCACGTAAACCTGCTGCAAAAAAAGCGCCTGCTGCGAAAAAAGTAAAAGCGATTTCAGAGCGTTATACAAAAACTCAAATTGTTAGCCAAATCGCTGAAAATACCGAACTCAGCAAAAAAGACGTTCAAGCAGTACTCAACGAGCTCAGCGATGTTATTGAAGGGCACATCAAAAAGCGCTCATGTGGTGAATTTGTACTACCCGGCCTGATGAAAATTGTCACCGTAAAGAAACCCGCCCGCAAAGCGCGTAAAGGGATCAACCCATTCACTGGTGAAGAAACGACTTTCGCAGCTAAGCCTGCCAGCACTGCGGTAAAAGTACGTCCACTTAAAAAATTGAAAGAAATGGCGATGTAATTAGCGATCTAAGCAACATTGCTTGTCACACCATCTACTTCCACCGAGCCTTGCTCGGTTAACCGGTGACTGAGCGGGATACATTACTCCTGCTGGTCACTGGATTCCGGATCAGCGATATACGCTGTCCGGAATGACACTACGTTTGTAGCGGTACAGTTAATCTCAAGTCAGTATCCTGAAAAGCCTGTCTAATTAAGTCCACCCTGTTATTGATCTGCACTTCTTCGTAAGGCGTCGCGGCCACCGCACCCCATACCGGGTTAGGCCACGCAAAATCAGACTCAAAGCGTGCAATGTGATGAAGATGTAACTGAGGCACCATATTACCCAACGCCGCCACATTCATTTTCACCGGTTGAAAGAGTGCTTCCATAAGCTCGGATAGAACACACGACTCATCAAGCAACTGCTGCCTATCTTCTCGTGTAAGCTCATGTATCTCCCGTATGCTCTCACGCTGAGGAACAAGCACGCACCACGGATAGTTTTTATCGTTAATTAACAGCAAGCGACATAAAGGTAGCCGCCCTATTTCTATGGAATCCGCAACTAAGCGTGGATGTAAGACAAACATGCATTTTTACCTTTATCCCCTCTAAAAGGGTTTATCCTGTACCTTATGAATGATCTCTCTTAGAATACCTGCTTTACTATTCGTTTTACATCATCAAAGGTTTATCTCTCATGCGCGCAAGCTGTTTTTTACTCTCCACCCTTAAAGAAACCCCTGCCGATGCAGAAGTCATTAGCCATCAACTCATGTTGCGTGCCGGGCTCGTTCGCAAACTTGCGTCCGGTTTGTATACATGGTTACCTCTAGGGCTGCGTGTATTACGTAAAGTAGAGAATATTATTCGAGAAGAAATGAATGCTTCCGGCGCACAAGAAGTACTTATGCCGGTAGTGCAGCCAGCCGAGCTTTGGCAAGAATCTGGGCGCTGGCAAGAATATGGACCTGAACTGTTACGCATCCATGACCGTCACCAGCGCGATTTTTGCCTAGGGCCAACACACGAAGAAGTCATCACCGACCTAATCCGCAGCGAAGTGAGCAGTTACAAGCAGCTACCCGCAAATTTTTATCAAATTCAAACCAAGTTTCGCGACGAAATTCGTCCACGCTTTGGCATCATGCGCTCACGCGAATTTATTATGAAAGATGCTTATTCATTCCATATTGATCAAGACTCTTTGCAGTCAACTTACGATGTTATGCATAAAACCTACTGCAATATTTTTGACCGTATTGGCTTAGATTATCGCCCGGTTATTGCCGACAACGGATCAATCGGTGGCTCTGGTTCTCACGAGTTTCATGTACTTGCCAGCAGCGGTGAAGATGATATTGCCTTTAGCAACGGCAGTGATTACGCCGCCAATATCGAAATGGCTGAAGCTATTGAAAACACTCAACGTGGCGACGCTACGCAACCGATGGCTGAGGTAGAAACTCCGAATCAACACACCATAGAAGCCGTTTGCGATTTTCTTGATCTCACACCACAACAGAGCGTTAAAACGCTCATCGTATTGGGTGAAACAGAAGATGAACAAGAAGCACCGTTAGTTGCCCTCGTATTAAGAGGCGACCATCAAATGAACGAAATCAAGGCTGAAAAACTTGAAGGTATCGCCGCACCATTAACATTCGCACCCGAAGAACGTATCAAAGCCGTTATTGGTTGCCCTGTTGGGTCTATCGGTCCTAAAGGGCTCACGATAAAGACCTATGTTGATCGAGGTGCGGCGGCAATCAACGACTTTTGCTGTGGGGCTAATATAGAAGGCGTACACCTGACTGGCGTGAACTGGGAGCGCGATTGCCCACTGGGTGATGTGGTAGATATACGTAACGTAATGGTGGGCGACCCTAGCCCATGCGGCCAAGGTACGCTCGATATTAAACGAGGTATCGAGGTTGGGCATATTTTCCAGCTCGGCACAAAATATAGCGAAGCTATGAACGCCACCGTATTAGATGAAAACGGCAAAGCACAAGTCATGACAATGGGCTGTTATGGCATTGGCGTAACACGTATCGTTGCAGCCGCCATTGAACAAAACCACGATGACAACGGTATTATTTGGCCAGAATCTTTGGCCCCGTTTCAAGTGGCCTTAATTCCAATTAATGCCCACAAATCTGAAGCCGTGCGCGAAAAGTGCGATGCACTCTATGAAGAATTGCAACAAGCTGGCCATGATGTTATTTATATGGACGAACCTAAAGCGCGTCTAGGCGTAATGCTAGCGGATACAGAATTAATGGGGATTCCGCACCGTATTGTTGTCGGTGATCGCGGCTTAGAAAAAGGGCAAGTCGAATATAAAGGACGCCGAGATAGTGAAAAACAAGAAATTGATGCGAACAGCGTTATTTCATTCTTGTCTTGATAAGCTCGAATCTAACAACTCGTTAATCAAAAAATTGTTATGCGATTGAAGCAGGCATTGAACAAATCATTCGATCATCTCTCTCTTGCTGGAAAACCAGCAAAGAGAGCAATGGCTATCAATGCAACACCTATCACCCGTAGCAAACGACTGGCAATACTTTTAGCTTTAGTGTTATGCAGCGTAATTTTAACTACACCCAATGTCTACGCGAACACAACTCAAGCTGTAGACGAAGCGCTGCGCCAAGCATTAATACAATCTGTCAAAAAAGCAGAAAGTTTTGAAGACCGCTTTGATGCTGAAGTATGGCTAGTTGCCAAGTCTGAAAAATTAAAACGTTATATAAAAGATCCTAAAAAGCGCTTTAACTTTTTACAAAAAATTCATCACGCGGCCACGCAAGCAGAGTTAGAACCTGAATTAGTACTTGCCGTCATTCAAATAGAAAGCGCTTTCAATCCTTATGCTGTATCTGTTGTGGGTGCTCAAGGCATGATGCAAGTGATGCCTTTTTGGAAAAAAGAAATCGGGCGCACCGATGATAACCTCATCGATCTTGAAACCAATTTACGTTACGGATGCACCATCCTAAAACACTATATTGATCGGGAAAAAGGCCATATTGCCAACGCACTCGCACGTTACAATGGCAGTTACGGCACATATAAATATTCGAGAAAAGTCATGAATGCATGGATTGATTACTGGCGTTAAAAGCGAGCTATTACTTCCAACCGAATAGCCAACAATTGCTGTCATTTAATAACCGCCAATCAATCGATACTTTTCGACGAGACATCACCGCTTCTAATTCGCAATCCATCACATTTCCTTCTTCATCAAACTCAACATCACTGATTAAAAAATGTTTTTCTTTATTAACCGGCTTAACCGCCGTCCACTTACTATTTAAAAGTTTTTTGGGGTTAATTCGATTCATAGTAGAACTTATCACCAGTAAATCAAGAAATGGAAAACTAATAACAATCCGACGTAATAATAGGTAAGTCAGTACATCCAAAATCCACCCCTAACTGACTCAATACACAGGTTAACTGGCCTCGATGATGTGTTTGATGGTTAAATAAGTGCTGGCAAAATACATCAACAGACAAAGACACCGACTGTCCTTCGGTTGTTGTATACGTAACGTTTTTAGCAATAGCCTCATCATTTAATGACTGTGCCATATCAAGAATAATACTATCTATTATCAATCGCCACTGACGAACTTCTTCTAAACTGTCGGAATAATAATCTTGAGGAGACCGAGGCGAGGGAAGGTCCTTGAGTAAAGATACTGACAAACCGCCAATCTTATTATTCGCTAAACGACCGATCATAATCAAGTCACCAAAAAGTAGGTGATTCCAATACCCCATTACCGTTGAAAAAAACGAATGTGTTTCTTGTAGCAATTGTTGATGAGTTAACAACTCAGAAGCTGTTAGCAGTTGCTGGTTCATGCGCTGATTATAATGCGCCATTAACGTAAATTTATTCATATTTTTCTCACTATTAACTCAGTATCAAAAAAGTCTACAAAAACATCGCAGCCGCACTTGCGACTAATGTCATCACAAACAAAAACCACTTCATTGCCTGCTGACTAATATCAAGCGATACTTTCACTGCGGCGGCGGCACCTACCATCATACCCACAGCTAGAACCAACCCGGGCAACCACTGTACAAGACCATCCGCAATAAAAATAAGTAAGGCAACACTCGTGAACGCCAAGGTACAAATTAATTTAAGTGCATTACTGCGCACCAAGTCGTAACGCAGGGTACCTGCCAACGCCGTAATTAATAAAAACCCCACGCCCGCCTGCACAAATCCACCATAAATACCGACAAAGAACAGTGCCACCCACGCGGAGGGGCGCGCCTTCATCTTATGTACCGGCGTACCCTTAGGCGGCGCAATGACAGAAGGAAAAACCAAAATTACAAACGCAACACCTATCATCGCGGACAACAACAAAGGCTTGAGCAATGTCGCCGGTAATACCGCAGCCGCTAACGCCCCTACTACTCCGCCCGCTATATTTGGGATTAGCACCCACACAATATCGTCGGCCTGCACCTTTCCGTGATGGACGTACCCCTTCGTACCTACAGCACACTGTAAAAACACACCCACACGATTCGTCGCGTTTGCCACATCTGCTGGCATACCCGTCAGCATTAGTGCCGGCAATGTAAGATTAGAACCGCCACCCGCTAGCGTATTTACGACACCCGCGATCAAACCAGTGACAAGCAAAATAAAAAAATAGGCAAAAGAGTAATCCATCAATAATTATCGCTATAAAAAGTCTGCTTTTAACCCACTCATACGAGGAACACCGCATTGGGGCTCTACCACCAAAGTATACTATGGTATTATGCGCTCTAGTGGTGAAAAAACACGAATAAAATTCTATACGCCACACTCTAGCCAATCGATACAAACCATTATATTTCATACTATTTAGTCGCTATCGGAGCAATGCGTTGTGAGAATTTCCCATAAAATCCCTTTAATTACTTCAGTTGTTATTATTACCGGCTTCGCTCTGTTTGCTTGGGTACAATATAACGTGCTGCGCAATAATCTTTACGAGAACATTGAAAACAATATCGATGCATCATCGCAAGTACTTGCTCACCAAATAACAAATTGGCTAAATGGAAAGATTGCACTCATTGATATGGCATCGCAGACGATACAATCGGACTTTAGTAGAGAGAGCATCCAAAAAACGATGGACACGCCACTCCTTGCCGATGAATTTATTCTTATGTTTGGTGCACTAGAAACTGACGGGCAGCCTATTTCGAACACCCCTGAATGGAACCCTGGAGAAGGCTGGGATGCTAGAGTACGCCCTTGGTATCCACTAGCACGCTCTCATACCCGCGCAGTATTGACAGAGCCCTATGCAGACTCAGCGACCAACGACATACTGATCTCTGTCGTGGCAAACTACTATGACAATAATACTTTTAAAGGAGCATTTGGAGGTGATTTAAGTTTGAGCACCGTATCAAAAGCGGTAAACACCTTAGATTTCAACAACACGGGATATACATTCTTACTTAATCGTAAGGGCGATATTATTAGCCACCCAAACGATAGTATTAACGGACAGCATATTAGTACGCTATTTACCTCGGGCGTGCCAAAATTAAACAGCACCTTGCAGGAAATCAATATAGATAATGCCCATGCACTGACATATTTTAGAAGCCTTGACAATTTATATGGCAGCGATTGGTTAATTGGTGTTGTTTTAGACAAAGAAAAAGTATTGGCCGAAGTCTATCGATCAAGTTTAAACACATTAATTGCTGCTGTAATTACAGCGTTACTTTCTTCACTCATACTTTACCTAATTATCAACAAAGTGTTACTTCACCCAATGAATGCTTTAACTGAAACGGCTGAAGAAATAAGCCGAGGGAAATTAAGTCTAAAAGTGACAGGAACAGAGAGAAAAGATGAAATTGGTGCGCTTGCAAAATCCATTGAACGCATGGCAAATGGTTTAAGAATTGCTGTCAAACGACTTAGAAAAAAAGCACAGTAGTACAAGGTATCACTCATGAAAAAGAAACATAAAATTGTTGATGCAATAAAATTTGTTTGTGCAAAAAAAGAAACAGGCACATTAGTTGTTGTCACCGATGACAATACATTCGCTACCTTTAGCCTGATAAAAGGGAAGCTTATTGCAATAAGCTTTCAAGGAAAACGGGGAATAGAGGCTCTCGAGTTAGTATCACATATTATTTCTGGTGTATGCCGCTTTCGTCGCGATCAGGTCGAGAATAATCATGACCCCTTACCTGATACCGACGAAATCATTTCTCATTTATTACAGAGCAGTCAAAAACGCAATCCAGACACTGAACATCAAGAAACATCGACACATCAAAGTGCTGAGATCGACAACACGCTCATCAACACATTAACTGAAAAACAACAACTTATTTTTGAAACATGCTTAGCAGAATACGTAGGCGCTATGGCGCCTATTTTGGCGGAAGAATATCTAGAAATTGAGACTGATATACATTCAGCCATTAACAACCTAATGCTGGTCGTAAAAAATATGTCTGGGATAGAAAGCGCTAAGCACTTTCGCAAAAACTTATATGGAGAGTTAGAACCTACAGGAGTCGAAAACTTACTATAGGAACCTCTGAACAAGTCATGAATGGTTTTTCGCTGGTTAAAATGCAATACGCTTTGAGAACCAAGGCAAACCGAAAGGTAACCAATTTATTCACATTAAATAAATTGATTAAGTACGTCAGTTAACTCATCTAACGTATCTTCTGGAAATAATAATAACAAATCACAATTAAAGGTATTGTTTTCAATGTGATAATTGATCTCTACACTCACTAGCTGATGGGAGTTAGCGATAGACTCCATTTGTATCGAGTCTAAAGGGACATGCATACTGTTAACAATAGGCGAGTCGGTTTCCACTGGGTTTTCAATCATTTCGCCTAAACGTTCGAAACATGTTTTATTAATGGTTTCGCAAAGATCATGTAACAGTGTTTTAATTTGTTCATCATCACTTAATGAGCGCCCAGTAAAGCGGGCGAGATCGTCGATACTTTCATCATTAATCACTATCAGCGCATAACAATTAAGACCGCTAAATTTAAAAAGCTGACTGATAGATGACAGCCGGTCATACCCTTCCGGCTAATTGGGGTCAGATAAGTATTTAGGTCTGCCAGGAGAACCTTTGGTCACTCTTCTGGCATATAAACACTCTACTTCTTGTTTAAAGCGGTCATTGCCTAGGGCAAGACCACTATTTACCGATTCGCGAATATCATCAATTAGCTTATTTTCGACGTGTGCACTAAACAAAGCGCGGTAGTATTCGCATCGTTCTTTTTTATCACTAGAAAGCGATAAATATTGAGAATGGGGAGAGCATAGCTGTGACTCCTTGCCCAGCCCATTACACTGATAACTCGACCATACATAATGAGCCGGATCATCAACCATGTTAGCGCGTACTGGATTTAATTCAATATAACGATAGCACTGCAACAAGTAGTCCTCTGACTGAACCAAGCAGGATCTGAACCGTCCCTCCCATAATGTACCGCTGCGCCTGTAAGCCTTGTTAAAATAACGTACATAGTGTCGCCCCAGCGCTTGCATAAAGTTCGACACACCATCATTACTACTCGGGGTAACCAAAAGGTGAACATGGTTGGTCATAAAAACCCATGCGTGTACGTCGACATCAAATTTATTCGAGTAAACAGTTAGCCAGTGGGCATAAGCGGCAAAGTCTTCATTGCTCGCAAAACATAACTGACGGTTGTTACCTCTTTGAATAATATGTTGCGCTATACCCGACGGACAAAATCTCGGTAATCGTGCCATGGTTCTCTCCTTGTAACCAATAAAAAATTTTAACCCATCCTATTTGCTTGAAAGGCTTCTCTGACCCAATTTATTGTTTTCATTTTTCATAGTCTATCTCTTCGGGTTCCATATTGGAACTCAGACTGCTATGCTATACATGTAATACACGTATAGCACTGGAGGTAACCATGCTTGCCATTAGACTACCTGAAGAGATAGAAATCCGCTTAGCCGAATTAGCCAACAAGACTGGCCGCACTAAGACGTTTTACGCTAAAGAGGCAATTCTTGAGTATATAGACGATATGGAAGATAAGTACCTAGCCATCAATCGACTTGAAAACCATAGTAAACACTGGACACTGGACGAAATGGAGCAAGATCTTGACTTGGACAGTTGAGTTCGACGATGCCGCCGCTAAAGAGCTTCGTAAACTCGATAAACAGGCTCAACACGAGATTCTACGATACTTCCGTAAGCGTATTGCCACTGATAAAGATCCCCGCCGTTTTGGTAAACCACTCGCCCGCGATCTTGCAGGATTGTGGCGTTACCGCCTTCGCAACTACCGTATGATCTGCAATATTGAAAATAACAAACTTATTGTCTTGGTTTTGCGGGTTGGTCACCGTAAAGACATTTACGAATAATCATTCGGTTTAATGGCCTTAATAATCTGCTCTTCGACGTAACGCTTTTTCATTATGAGATCTCCTAAATGGTAGATTAAGGGGAAAACTCAAAATTGCCCATGGCGTTACTTTTGGGAATAGCTCATACCCGACGAACAAAATCTCGGCAATCAAGCCATGGCTCTCTCCTTATAACCAATAAAATTTTAACTAAAAGCTTTATAGCCACCCTTTATTTAAGGGGTTTGTGGCGCGAGATAAACCGATTTAGTTGTTGTTCCACCCTGTTGAATACCACATCCACCTGCATTTTCAGTTCTCACTGTTACTGGCCGTTTAGAAGCTTTTGCTGACAGCAACAAAGACAATACTTGCTTTTTATCTTCATCTCCCCAGCCTTCAAAATTACTTACATAAGACCCTGAACTATTTCCAGGATGATTCATATAAACTACTCCTTTCAATCCTACCCCTTTTTCCATCCATACTGTACCTATATAAACATTTTTACAATCCAACGTAGTAGCATTAGCAAAAAAAGGAAACACAGCAACCAACAAAATAAAAAAACGCTGTAACATAATATTTAGCCTCTAAAAAATAATTAAGAAATTTAACTAAAGATTTTTATTTTATCCAACTTATCACATTCTACTGATTCAACATGTAAAATGTACTTATCTCTTCGTAGAGAGAACTATTAAAAACTAAACAACTATTTTTACCAATAATATGGACATTTTTTTGCGCTACCTGAGCGGCTATAGCCATAGAGTGCCATGCTGAACCCGCCGGACCATTAACGTCGTAAGTTAACTTCGTCCCATTTACCGAACACCCTGCTGGAGCTTTAACTTGTTTTGCTCCATTTAGAGTCACTCTAGCAATACCATTAGCATCAACTACCACGCTAGAAATAGTCGCGTCATTAAAATGACCTGCAAATACAGAATCCGTTACAATCATCAAAAGAATAAAACTAACCAGCTTCATATTTATACCCTTACATTTAACTTATTGACTACCACGCACTCGATGAAATCCATGGTCTGATTTAACCTGATTCCATTTATTCACCATTTATTTCAACAAACCCTTATCTGACCCCATTTATTCCATTATTCTTATTCTGACCCCATTTATTCCTATTTTTATCTGACCCATTTATTAATTAACCACCTTATAAAAAAACCTAACACCCAAAAGATAATAGGCAAAATACACATTAAGTTTATTGGGAAAAAAATATACACTAATAGAATGGGAAAATAAAAATAGCCAACTTCAAACAAACGAGAATTTCTATAGAGAAGCGCACAAAAAAAGAACATTATTGATATGATAATAATATTACTTAAAAACTTTTCTTGAAATGACTCTAAGTAAAGTTGGTGTGAAGCATTTAACAACATCTCAAACTCGGGTGATAATGGATCATCAAATCCAGAGTTAGACTTACTTTGATGATATGCAATTTCTGAACTTAAAAAATCGTTTGCCCTTTTGTCAGCAAACTGTACAACACTAAAAACACCAACATAAACAGAGGCAATCAAAAGAAATATATATATAGCAACCTTGATCTTTATACTATCAGTTAGATTCATAATAATTACTCTTGATTAAATTTTAACAGTTCTATTGGTTCATCATCTCTGGGGTAGCCAAATACTTTTGAAATTATTCCGTACTCTATATGAAAAGTATTAGGAACGATCTCTATTCGTTGGTAATTACTCGCATGAGTCCTGCCAGTTTTCAAACCAGAGTATTTAAAGAGTTCAATATATTTTTTCCCGTAAACGCGAACTTGAGCAGAAATTTTACGCGTGAGCCCCCAATCTACAGATACAGAGTAAGAGCTATCTTTCTTATCTCTGAGCTTAACTCCTCTAGACGCAGGAACACTACCAACCATCTTCCAATCTTTTATATCTCTCCTTTCATAGCCTACAAAATACTCATCACCAAGCAACCACTTGGTTTCATACTCCTGCCCTGTTGCTTCATCAATCAGTATATCTTTCTTACCCTCATATATTTTTCCGTGTTCACCACGCCCCATATGATTATACAAAAACACCACAGCCGCATTCAGCGCTCCCTGTATCCCATCGCCCCCCGCCGCCTCGGCACTAATATATCCCGCCGTCATAGCAATTGCTACACGAACTCCGCTATCAGCAATGCCTTCTGAAATATGCCCTGCAATAGAACCCACCAAACCACTAGCAAACCCTGCCGCAAATTTATCGCCACGCAGGTCGCTAATAACTCCTTGCGAAAGGCCATGTAGTAGTGCTCTATCGAACCAGTCTGTCAATGCGGGTCCTTTAGTATCGAAGCCATGGCCAATACCATTAGCCACTCCTGCCGCCAACGCCGACCACGCCGCCGATTCGACACTGGCTTTCACATCACCCGTTTGTAGCACGCTGACAGTGAGTGTGGTGGTAAAGGCTGATGCTGCTGCAGCCACTGGTCCGGTGCCAAAGGTGGCCGCGGTTAATGGCCCTGCCGCCATCAACTCTGAGCCCGGAAACGCGAGTGCTACAGACAACAGTAACGCACTAAGTTGCTGTAACGATTGACTATCTGTCAGGTGAGCCCCAACAAAAAATGCAGCAGCAAATGCAAGGGGGTTATGCCCCGATGGATCGCGATAGCTAATGGGATTATTACGCACGTAAATATAGCGGTTATAATCAAGTGGCTGTGACAAATCAGGGATAACGCTATCTGCAGAAACAAAGCGCCCAATCACTGGATCGTAAAGGCGGGCATTCATATTGACTAGCCCAAGCTCTTTAATGGTCTCGTGAGAAGTAAAACCGCGATAGTCGCCATCTGTTTTGGCGCCGTACATGGCTTCTGACAGCAAGCTGACATTGTCGTGAAGCGTGTCGTTATTATCGACAATTTCTCGCATATAATCGTCGGTGGTGTAATTCAGCAATATCGCTACGGTAGTACTGGCGTTTTGTTCTCGCTGCAATACGTCTTCAACAAGCTCACCGTAAGGTGTGTAAAAACGCTGAGATAGCACGTTCATATCTGCGCCGGTTACCAACTCACCATTGCCTAGGTGATCACGGTGATAATATTTAACATCGTCACCAAGTTCCATGTCACCGGATGCTTCTTCACGCTTTTCGAAGCTCGCCACAACATCATCCCCATTACGGATATGATAGCGATGTATGATTTGATCGCCCGCTGACGAAGAGTGTTTGATGACTTTTTCGTAGCCGGGGCTCACGTAGTAAATGGTTTCTTGTTCGCTCTTTTTAACCACACGACGATGGCTCGCATCATAAGCAAAATTAACCGTGTTATTGCCCATGCTAACCGCATTAACTTTATTAAAGCTATTCCACTGGTACTGACGCCCGTCACCTTGCAACATATTACCGTTGACATCGTAGCTGTAAACGATATTAAGGTCTTCACCGACATCGCGAGACACAAGCTGGTTGGCAGTATTGTAGTGCATCGCCGAACCTGCGCCTGTTTTGTAGGTCATGTTGCCACGGTTGTCGTAGTCGTATGTACGCCATAGGTGGTTATGCCTTGGGTTGTCGTCGCTGATCTGTTGATCGAAACTCCAGCCTCGTAAGCGACCTTGACTATCGTAGTCGTATTGCTCGACGGTTTGATTGGTCGCGGTGCTGTGATCACTTTTTTCTACAATCATACCTCGATGATCAAAACGATAATTGATATGCCGCAGTGGCGTAGTAGCCGAGTAAGCGCCTGTTTTTATCGCAGTAACTAAACCGGTATTTTTATCAATCGTACGCTGAGTATATAAGCCATTACCGAATAGCTCGCTTTCAAGCAAACCATTGGGCGCACGCATAGTGGCAGCCCATACCATCAGTGGTGCATCACTATTTTCCCATGTTGATTGTCGACTTTTGATATCGGCGAGTATTTCTTCGGTAGTACCTGTACCCACTAGAACACCCGCGCTTTCTAACATTTGTGCAAACTGGTGTTGCGCAGCGTTTAATTGATCAAAATCATCCGCAAGATCCTGCCATTCTCTCGATAGGCTGTTATAAGCGTCTAACTCTTGTATGGCGAGATCTCGGTAGTAATTAATTTTTTCTTCGTAGTAAACAACGGTTTCTTCTAGAGATAATCGATTCCATTCGATGCGGGTCATCATGACTTGGACAGGGATCATGGCGATAATGTCAGTACCAATAGGCACCCATCGCTGTTCAACCTGCCCCGTCGGTACAACAGTTGCTACTAATGGTGAGAGTTCACTGTAGCTTTCTACCTCAATCTGATCTCTGAACGCTTGGGCTTTTGCTAATTCTGCATCTAGCAGTTGCTGAAAGTCGTTGGCTGCTTGATTATAAACCTCATAAGGACGAGAGACCGCACAGACTTTTTTGGGTAAATAACGCACACCGTAATGATCACTTTCAGAGCGCTCTAAGCGAGTGACACAACTAGGCTCGCTAACTTTTTGTTCAGGCCAGCATTTATTTTCGTAGGTGGGCTTTTCTACAGTGACATCCTTATCGACTCTAACGGTACGAACTCCCGTTTGTACCACACCACAAGATGCCGGGATGACAAAAGAAGCGTAAACCGAATCACTGCTACTGGCGACGGTATTAAAATTACTTGCGCTGATAAACACATCTCTTACTTGACGCGTTTTACATCCACCCCATATACGATGACGATCGGAACACCACGAGGTTTGAAAGTGGTAACGACCATTGCTGATACCTTTGTAAGCAAACGTTCGGTCACCATACAGCGAACGATAAGCATTGGCTTGCGCACGCAAATCATTGATGGCTTGTTGGTAGCGGGCTGCTATATCTTCATGCAGTGATGCGAGATCATTTAAGCGTTCTATCTCTCCAACCACTTCGTTTAATAGGTTCAGGTAATGGTAAACTTTGCTCTCGTACTCTGCATGCTTAGCAAGGTGATAAGCACGACGCTCTTCCATTTTCTGAATATCATTTTCTATGCCTACCATCAGTAAAAGCACGGCTTCGTACTCGGCTTCAAGTCGAACCGCATCAAACCCTTGGATTTGATTAGCCGGTATAGAGACAAGGTCGATCGCACCCGTACTGTCAAAGCTGTTATGCACTTCCAAACCTTGAGGGTTGATCGTTTTTATCAATCGGCTAAAGGCATCGTAACTAAACTGAGTAACGAATTCCTGATCGTCTACGATAAGCGTTTCGCTAACGGTACGACCTAAATTATCGTAATCCCATTGTTTGGTAGCGTTGATGCCTAACTCTTGATGTACTTGTCCCACACCATTACCTGATGCGTTATATACCCACTGGGTTTGCCCCTCTGGCTCGGTGCGCTCGATAAGGCGACCTAGTTCGTCGTAAACAAAAGACGTCGTTTGATTTTTCGCATCCGTTTGCGTTAACAGTTCACCAAAGGCGTTGTAAGTATAATTCCACACGCCCATTGCTGGGTCGTTCTGTTGGGTTTTAAAACCACGCGCGTCGTAGCTAACCGTTGTTATCACGCCGTTTTGATCGGTACTGATAAGATTGCCGACTGGATCGTAGGTATAACTCACGGTTAACCCGTTTTCGTCAACGGACAAAGGTTTGCCGAAGACTCCCAAATGCGTTGTCTTGCGGTAGTCACTGTAACTCACTGTAGTGCTATTTTTATCGTAGGCGTAATAAGACGTCAGCGGTAAGCCATCTGGCCCTATCTTATGCTCGCTTTTAATTCGCGAGGCTCCGTCGTAGACAAATGTCATCCAACTTGGTGTTATGTATTCGCCATTAACACTGTAGTAAGGCAGTGTCGTTGCCGTTTTTCTACCAAAACGGTCGTAAGCGGTATCAGTCACGACATTACGCTGAAATTTTTCTGAGGAAAAGCCTGTACGCTCACTACGAATCTCTCGACCCTGCGCATCAAACCAAGCGTGAGAAGACTGACCACTAGCATGCGTTTCAATGACTTTATAAACAATAGGGTTACGGTAGTTAAACGGGTGATCAATTGGCTGATTAACGAGGCGGTTATCCGCCTCTGTCGCCCATAGATACTGCCATTGTGTAGCATTGCTATCGGGGGCTTGAACGGACTGTTGCCGGCAAGCAAAATCGTAACTCGTTGAACTGACCTTACCCGCAACATCGGTATGCTGAACAACACCAGGACACGTTGTGTGGTAGGTAAATTGCTCGCGCTGACCAAGAGAGTTGGTTAGCGTTAGCACACGCCCTAAACTATCAAATGTTTTACTAACAGTGCGCGACTGTCCATTACCCGATGTCGTCGTGCTTGTGGTGTTACCTGTTGCATCATAGGTGTAGCTAATGCTGCTAGCATTTGGCGCACTGGGCTGAATAGTTTCGCCTGTCATTAGACCATTGGCAAAATGGTAGTCAACTTCTCTGGTGACAGTATCTCCTTGATATTGATGATCAACCCGTTGGTGGTCGGGTCTGGCGAGCATCCAATGCTCAGTATCATGATAGTACTCGGTGATGGTCGTTTGCGTCAGTGACTCGCCATCTTCAGCCATGACTTTTTGTGTTGTCGCCCGTTGAGGATAACCGTACTGGTCGTAATCGCTGCTGAATGTCGTTTGAGTACTAACTAATGTGCCATCAAGATCAAACTGCTTTTCTTCAACAGAATCTAAACGAACACGATGGCGCCCATCGTCTTCATTAATAACACGCAAGTTATTTTGCTTAGTTTTTACGCGCTGATTACCAATAAACTCTTCGATAAAGGTTTGCTGGCCGGTGAGATGTTCTTCCAGTGATAGGTGTGTTGTTGTACTGACATTGCGCTCGTGTTGTGTCACGCTAATGGCAGCGTAACTAGCAACCCCGGTTTTGGGGTTGCGTAAAAAACCGGTATATCGATAACTTTGGGTGTTTTTAATTGAGGTGTTATAGGGCCAATCGTCTTTTATCACCCCGGAGCTAACGGCAACGGTATCAACAACAAGGGCATTTGAAGGTTGCTCATAATAGCCCGTAGGAATGGTTGATGCTTTTTGGTACAAACCATCACTCACTAGGCTGCCATAAGTGATATCCGTGGTTTGCCCAAAGCTATCTGTCACACCCACTAATAACGCCGCTGCACCGTAGTTATCGTTACTGGTACATAAAATACCGTGGATACTTCGATAGCAAAACTCAGAATAACCATCACCATTAATATCAGGAATACTGAGTAGATTACCGTAAGCCAAATTAGAAGCACCTACGACATAACGTGTTTTCCAACTTGTTCCGAAGCCACCCAACATATCGACTATTGAGCGTACAAAATTTTCGTAAATTTCTGTGACATCGACATTGGTATCAACATCTGCCGCAATCGACTGCATGACCTGAAGATCGCCAAAGCGACCAATTTGATTATGAGCACAATGTTGCTGCTGATTTTTGACAATACAAAAGTCGATTAAACCGTCATTATTCATATCATCAAGACGAATCGTTACCAGTGATGAAAGGTCGTTATCACCATCAAAACCTGCATAAAAACCCGATAGGTTTATCCACTGAGAAGCGGAAGCAAAGCTATTGCCTTTGTTAATAGCGCAAAGGTAGCTGTGCGTATTGGCATAACAGATATCAGGCAAGAGATCGCCATTAATATCATTCATGCGAAACGTGGCGGTAAATCGGCGAATATTATCGCGCACATTGTCAACAGATTGTCGATACAGTGAGGAGTCGCTAACGATGCTGTTTGCAAATGATGGAGGAGTAAACGTCGAATAATTTAATGCGAGAAGCGTTTTAGGAGGAGAGAATTCCAACACTTTGCTCTGCGGATTAATTGATCGATAGCTACAACGATAGCCTGCCGTGTTGACAGATAACCAACATAAGTCATTATCTAAATCACCATCAATATCTATCCACTGAGGGGAAGGCATTTTCACTTCTTCTGTGAAATCTTTAGGAGCCTGACACACACTGACATTCTTGTCGTGGTTATAAGAGCAGTTTTCATCTTGCCAGCTACTTGTTGCGGCTGAATCGACTATATTTTGCAAATTAACTAATTGGCTGCCAGAAAAATGGCTGCCCGTACCCGCAGTACAAGAATAGGTGTCATAAGATGCGTTAAGACCGCAAACATCAGGGTATACATCATCATTAACGAATGATAGAACGGGGCTACTACTGTGGGTAAACTGCGTCGTCCAATAACTCATCGAACCAAAGCGGTTATTTTTATTATTTAATGCGCAACGAACGCCGCTTGCGTCGGTTAAGCACACATCAGCATAAGTATCGGCATTGAGGTCTATGAGCTGCAATTGACTATAATACGGATACTGCTCTTCGTTCGCCGTATAGCCTAAGTTGCCTGTCCACGCGGTGGGTGCACTATAACCGCCAGTGCCATCTGATACGGCACACATGATGCCGGTATTTTTTTGATAGTAACAAAAATCAGTAAGACCATCATTGTTCATATCGGCTGCAGCATAACTCGGGCGTTCATAGAGTTGTGTGCCTTCAACATTATCAGATGCTGCATAATAAGAGCGCGGTACAACAATAGTACGATCTTCAGGGCGATCCAACCCCAAGCTCGGGTCAGGTTGCTCTTGATAACGGAAGTTTAATGGTTTCAAGCAGCCCGCTTGACCATTAACGCCGTAACATTTTTCTACTTGCGCTAGCCGCTTAAGTTTTCCTAGAGGGGATGCAACATTATTGGAATCAATCGCTTCGTAGATAAACCGGTAACGATTAATTTCCGAGCTTGCACGCGAGACTACGATCGCATGTAAACGCTGCGAGAGCTGAAAGTGGTGACCATCGCGATACTGCCCTATGGGTTGTTCACGCGCTTCGTACTTAAAATCAATGCGATAACCTGAATAGCTAATATTTTGCAATAGAGGCATGATGCCATTGCTGTAATGATATTGAATCGTATTACCGAATAAATCACGCTTTTCTGTTAAAAACCAAGCCGAGAAGCGTGTATGAGTAGCGCTGGCTCGCTCGTATTTATATTTAAAACCATCTGGGGCATGCACTTCCCAGTAACTAGGCGTGTGATTACTGCCACCGCGGGAGAAATAACGGGTGTTATTATCTTCTACATTACGGTACTCGGTGTTTGCACCGCCATTGCTTCCCGATATAGCGACTAATTTCGCGCCATTAAGGCAAAAACGTGCATTATCGTTAAGCTCAATACCTGATTTAAAACCATCGGCACTTTTACTGGGACTACAACGAGAAATACTGGATGATGCTGATAATGTAAAACCTGCACCTAATAGACCTGCGCCTGAGGAATTACTGTAGTTAATCGACACGCTAGGACGCAAACCGTGGATTCCCTCGGGGGTAACTATCGGTAAGGTATAGGATAATTGACCTGAATTGACTGCAAACTCTCCGCTGAGATTACCTACAACATTGTCTGCAGTGGCTGGAGCACCAACAAATAAACCATAACAAAGCCCTATTAAAGGTGCCATTACTGTCGTTTTATATAAGTGACTTAGGGTTTTCATGTTAATACTCATTGCGTTAATCCTTGCGCGTTAATTTTAGCGTCTAACTCTTCAATCATGCGCTCTGCCTCATGATCTTTAATAAAAAGCAGTTGCTCTTCTCGATCAAATTGTGCGAGTACCGTTTTGTGAGAATCGCGTATTTGTTCAAGACCTCGTCGACCGTCGACAATAGATTTTTCTTCAGATGTAACGGGGGTTGATTGCGGTGAGGTAACAATTTTATCGGCGGCTGGCTGCGCATTATCAACCGCTAGAGAAGAACCGATACTTTGAGCATCAATCTGCGGAGGACGAGAAGTTGATTGATAAAAGCCAACAATTACAACACTCAATGCAAGCAGTAGCGTGAAAAAAATCAGGCAATTACGTAGATGGACGCGATTGAAAAGTAATGACATTAGATGATGTCCCTTAATTATTATGTCGATACTAAATATTCACGTGCTTATTTAGCATCATTTTATGCTAACCGGTAAATTATTCAGAGAACAGAACTAGCCACTATCTAAATAGCAGCTCACAGTTGCTGTAAATAAGCGTATAAGGAAAATAACAGAAGGAGGGAGAATTTAAAATAATGATTCCTTTCTGAGTAGCCTTAACAAATGAACACACCCTGTTTTATGGCGTTATAATAAAGGGTTTTGACGTGTGATTCAACAAGTTGACATGGAAGGAGATTAAGCAACTGGGATGAAGGAACAAAAAATTAAAAGGAAGACATGTACGTAAAGGCATCGGTAAAATGCCTCATACAATAATATTAAATAAATTGATTAAGTACGTCAGTTAACTCATCTAACGTATCTTCTGGAAATAATAATAACAAATCACAATTGAAGGTATTGTTTTCAATGTGATAATTGATTTCTACACTCACTAGCTGATGGGAGTTAGCGATAGACTCCATTTGTATCGAGTCTAAAGGGACATGCATACTGTTAACAATAGGCGAGTCGGTTTCCACTGGGTTTTCAATCATTTCGCCTAAACGTTCGAAACATGTTTTATTAATGGTTTCGCAAAGATCATGTAACAATGTTTTAATTTGTTCATCATCACTTAATGAGCGCCCAGTAAAGCGAGCGAGATCGTCGATACTTTCATCGTTAATCACTATCAGCGCATAACAATTAAGACCGCTAAATTTAAAAAGCTGACTGATAGATGACAGGCGGTCATACCCTTCCACTTGCTTTAATGAATCGATCAAGTGTTCAGAGTTAACACAACGAATAATGGGAATAGGCAAATTAACAAATGTATCGGTAAAGTTAGCCAGCGATTCCGCTGCTGCACCCATGGCAACATTGGTAATTTCCTGCAAGCAGTCTCGCTGATCTTCATTAAGTGGAAGCGCTAAACTCATAATCTATCTCGCTGAATGACTAGGTGATGTAATAGATATATCGTCGGTAGAGGAGGAACCTTTAGGTATCCATTAATCCATACTGAGTGAGAACAGCGGTCAGTTTCTCTTTATTGACTGGCTTTTTAATAAAATCGATAGCGCCAAATTTAAGCACTCGATCTCTCGCTTCGGGCTGAATATCACCCGATATCACTATAATCATCGCGTTAAGGCCTTCATTAAACACATGCTCTAGCACGCCATAACCATCCATTTCTGGCATAGTAAGGTCCAAAAACACCATTTCACCTTTGCCTTCTCGAATTGCCGCTAGGCCTTCTACACCGTTAGTGGCAAAAGTAATATCGACATCCCAATCATCAGGAAGGGAACGTGCCACCTGCTTTCGAGCCATATTTGAGTCATCACAGATTAGTAGAGGTATCGCCATAAGTCTCACACAATTGGTCAATGTTAATGATAAATCGCCGCTGGGTTTCACTAGAAATTGCCATGCGTCTCCTACAAGTATAGACAGAAATTTTTATTCGCTAGGTTTTTTTATAATGATTTTGCGATTAATTATGCAGAAGCAGTGACTTATCCCTCATAAATCATCCTGACTTACCATAGATATCTCATGTATTGATGGGAAAACTGGCGGACAATTTCGGTAAAAAACCGTTAAAATACGAGCAATAAATGATGGAGAGAAAAAATACTATGCTAACTATTTATCATAACCCACGTTGTTCCAAATCACGGCAAACACTAAGCCTAATCGAAGAAAGTGGTCATCAGCCAACCATTGTTCGTTACTTAGAAACACCGTTATCAGAATCCGATGTTCGTCAGTTGCTATCAATGCTAAGCCTTACGGCTCGCGATATCATCCGCAAAGGAGAAGATGCGTACAAAGAAGCAGGCTTGGCGGATACAACGCTATCGGAAGATGCATTGATTAACGCTATTGTTAAGCACCCCAAGTTATTAGAGCGCCCAATTGTTAGCAAGGGCGAACGAGCGATTATAGGCCGCCCACCTGAAAATGTACTGGCACTATTATAGTTAAGATCATTAGCAAACTGCCGTAAGCTGCGCGCTGCATAAATAGCACTCACACATATAACAACCCTCATGAGCATCACATGAATACAAGCTACATCTTAGTTTTATATTACAGCCAACATGGCGCAACAGCAGCGATGGCCCAGCAATTAGCGCAAGGCGTTGAAAAAACAGGGTTGGAAGCACGATTACGCACGGTGCCAAAAGTATCTGCTGAGTGCGAAGCCATTGCGGATAATATTCCTAAAGACGGCGCCATTTACTGTTCAGCAGAAGACTTGCAACAGTGCAGCGGGTTATTACTAGGCAGCCCAACACGCTTTGGCAATATGGCCGCACCACTAAAATATTTTCTCGATGGCACGAGCAGCCAATGGTTAAATGGTGATCTGATTGATAAGCCTGCTGCGGTGTTTACTTCTACCGGCAGCTTACATGGCGGGCAAGAAAGCACGCTTTTAAGCATGATGCTTCCCCTGCTCCATCACGGCATGGTGATTACCGGACTACCTTATAGCGAACCAACATTGATGACGACAACAACGGGCGGAACGCCTTATGGGGCCTCTCATTTGGCTGGAACAAAAAGTGATCACCCGCTTAGTGCAGATGAAGTTCAACATTGCCATATTCTCGGTAAACGTGTCGCTACCATCGCCAAACAACTCTTAACAGAAAAGTAATATTTCCTATGTTAACCGCAAACAAAAAACTTAATTACTTGCTGCTGACTACTTATGCAGCTTACGCTGGTTTACTCGGTTTAATGGCTTACACCTTTATCATTAACGAGGATCACACGTGGAAATTATGGATTTTTCAGTCCATTCCATTATTGCTCGTATTACCGGGCCTACTGAAAGTTCATTTTAGAGCGCATAGCTGGCTCTGCTTTGTCATATTGGTTTACTTTATGGCGTATGTCGTAGAGGTGGGTTCGCCGCTAGCAGAGACAACCGATTGGATAGGCCTTACGCTTTCTATTATTATTTTTTGCGGCGCTATGGCAACAAGCCGTGGTTTGCAAAGACTATAAGCGTTTATAACTATCCTATTTAGAAGCAGTTACATACTATTATGCTCAAAGTGAAATAACAGTATGTAACTCAATGGGTATCAAGGGTTAAATAACTCGTCATCATCAATATATTGATCACGATCTATATTTTTGATGAACTGAATAAGATTGCGCATTTCCCTTTCATCTAATCCATAGGTGGCATGTACACCGGTATTCATCACATCTTCCAGTGCCTCTGCGCTACCGTCGTGTAGGTAAGGCGCCGTATCCCATAATTCAATCAAAGTCGGCGTGCGTATGCCAGAGAGAGGCAAGCCTGCAGATAAACCCGAAGCCTCGGTTGTGGTATCCATATCATGAATCATACCATCACGATAAGCACCCGAAAAGCGACTTTCTCTGGCATGACAATCCTTACAGCCATGGGAATGATATTGCCAAGCACCACTATAGTAGGTACTCCAACATTCATTATCGCCCCATTCACAATAATTCGGAGACTTCATTACACTGTTTTTGCCCAAGCTACTGACATAATCAGACAGTGCATCCAACTCTTCAGCACGACCCAAGCTAGCATATAAGAGCGGCGTTTGATCAGAGAAGTCGATGCCTGTTATAAATCCATTACTCCCGTGCAATTGCTCTAACTGTTTTTCAATGTCTTGCACTTCATCAGCACTGCCAGACCAATTTAACAGCCCAAATCGTGCGCCACCCGCGCCACGTAAGGATAGTGTATTGCGCAAACCTTCTCCCATATGGGTAAAGTCCCACGTCATCCCATCATGTCCACCGTCATCATGGCAAGAAGCACAGCTCATGTAACCTTCAGGGCTCAGTACACTGTTGCTAGCACTGTAAAATAATTGCAAACCTTGCAGCTCTGTTTCCGATAACACATCATCTTCTGGATCAACCATGACAATCTGTTCTGACGAAAGCGTCGTGCTCTGGGATTGAAGATAGCTTTCAATATCAATAACGCTAACCGTTCGATCTGTATGATTTTTCACGTACAACCAGTCTTCTGTCACACAAAGGCTTTGTGGAGCATGACCAACATCAACTGTCGACGCTACACTTTCAGTATCAAAATCATAGAGCTCTATGCGATTATTACCCTGCAAAGCATAAACACCGGTCTCTCCATCAGGCAAAAAGTTGAGGCCTGATGGGTCAGCTGCATTAAGTATGTCAGTTGTATCATCACGAGTTAGACTATCGATATTGGTATCTCTGTTTAGATCAAGATCCAATATGGCAATCATCGAGCGTACGGTGTTATCAGCAGATAGGGCTTGCCCATTTAAATATTCACCCCTATCTACATTCGCTTTGTTTGCCGAAACATAAGCAAATTGATCATCGGGGTCGATAACAATACTTCGTAAGTAATTAGGCACACCTGACCCATGATCAATATCATCAGGCACCCACACTTTATTAATTTGAATACTTGGTTGTAATGGATCTCTAAAGGACATATTACCCGCAGTATTAATATCGTAAACTTCGCCATAATCTGCTGTAGATATAAATCTTGTTACTAACAAGCGAGTGCCGTCACTAGTCAAGGCCATCGCTTTAGGCTTAGCGCCCACTTTAAGGCGTGAAACAATTTCTCGCGACTCTGTATCGATTTTAATCACTTCTCCACTCGCGTATAAAGCAACATAGAGCATATTATTATGCGCTACCGATGCGATAGGCATTTCGTTACGCAAGGAAATTTTCCATGTCGTCCAAGGCACTGTACCGCCCTCGAACCAAGGAAAGTCAACTTGGTTAAAACGAATGCTTCCAGTATCTGCATACGTTGTGGCAACATAATTATTGACACGCGTTATGGAACTTGGCTTGCTATCCGTAAACATGAAAAAATTATTCTTAGTTTCAACAATGCGTTCAGACGTTATCGGGTTGCGAGATACAGAAATCATACTGACCGTGTCGTTGTCTGGGTCAATTGCCCATACTGTGTCGCCAGCCTCTCCTACCTCGCAAGCAATCTGGCTAGAATTATTCACATAAACAGGATTAACCGTAATAGTTTGTTCAGCCGTTGATGTATTCCCATTAACATCTGTAGCCGTCCACGTAATGGTGGTTACTCCGAAAGGGAAAAAATCAGGCTTATCACTTTCTACCGTAAAATCAAATAAATCCGCAGCGATTGCTATACCAGTATCAAAATCAATACGTCCCATCGCAACAACATCGGCGGGCACGGCAATACTAGGCGGTACCGTATCTTGGACGGTGATATTCTGCATTGCCACGGTTGTTTTACCTACACTGTTGGTCGCAGCCCATAAAATTTGGTGCGTACCTAAAGAGAAAGGCCCTACTTCACTCGGCGTTACTGTTAGCGAGCCATCAACGAGGTCTGTTGCTGTCGCGCTACCTATAGTGATAGGCGTAAGGTCACCCTGAGCTTCAACAATCATATTGGCAGGAGCCGAAACAGTTGGCGCTGGCTCAACAGGATCATAATCTACTGTGACATCCTGGGTGACACTACTGCAATTACCTTCACTATCACAAGCTTCGAATGTTACTCGCGTTGTCCCAACAAGAAACACAGAAGGTGCATTATGGCTAACCATTAGAGGGTTTCCGTTGCGATCAACAGCAATGACAGAAAGCAAATACTGGTCTATCAAAGGATAGACAACCTCGAACCCATTCTCGCTATATGCATCTAGTGTAAGCGCTGATGGAAGTGTAATAGAAGGGTTCACTATATTATCGAAGCGAACAGGCGCACTAACACCACTCAAAATATCGTTTTGTTGTGCACCATGAGGCAATGTACGACTTTGAACGATATAAAAGCGGTCGGGATAGCTAGCAGCATCAACAACCACATATGCACTATTGGATTTCCCAGTAACACGGCCGTGTTCTACAAAAGGACCAACTGGAGAATCCGAGTAGCTAATGATGTACTCACCTTGGTCGACAGTATAACTAATCGGAGTCCATGAAATGATTGTCTGCCCATTACTTAGTGACGCCGTGATATTTGTCGGTGCTAATGTTTGGGTGGTACTCCAACTGGGGTCTTTTACATCTAAAGCATTTGCAGCAGTAGTATTTTCAGCTTCAAGTGCATTATAGCTAACTTCGATCATGTACAAATTCGCTATCGCCTCTGTTACTTCACCGGAGAGTTGGTTATTGCTCACTAACAAACGGCTAATGGTAGCGCTTTCACCCAGCTCTGGAGGAATAGAGCCGCTCAAGCGGTTGTTTTGTAATAACACGCGATATAAGCCTGGCGCACTGCCCAACTCAGCAGGAATCTCTCCTGACAATTGGTTGTCATAAAAGTAGAAGCGAGACGCGTTGTTCATCGCCCCTAATTCTGGAGGAATGGAGCCAGTTAATTGGTTATCGTATAGATAGATACGATACACCGTTGATAGGTTACTCAATTCGGATGGAATAGAGCCCGTCAACTGGTTGCTGTAAAGATACAGACGAGATAAATTCGATAAATTACCTAACTCTGTAGGAATAGAACCGGTTAGCGCGTTTTCTTGTAAGTAGAAATACCACAAGTTATTTAAGTTACCAAGCTCGGCAGGAATAGAACCGCTTAACTGATTATTTTGCAAATGTAGCTCACCCAGATTAACCAAGTTACCTAAAGAAGCAGGGATATCACCAGTTAGTGCATTTTCTTGCAGAGAGAGATACTGCAAATTACTTAGGTTACCCAGCTCAGCAGGAATAGAACCTGCTAGTTGGTTGTTATTTAACCGCAGCCCGAAAACTCCATTAAGGTTTGCAATATCAGCAGGTATCGCACCACTTAACTGGTTATATGATAAATCGAGGCTGGAGAGCCCCGTTAAACTTCCTAGGCTAGAAGGTATTGCTCCTGTTAACTGGTTATTTGATAGGTCTAAGAAGTAAATATTATTTAGACTACCTAATTCAGTCGGAATAGCGCCTACTAACTGATTATTAGAGATGTTGATTGAATTTAGTTGAACCAAATTAGCGATTGAGGATGATAATTCACCTGATAACTGATTATTGCTCAAACTAATACTTGTCAAATTAACAAGTGAGTAGAAACTCTCTGGGATCTCTCCTGTTAGCTGATTATTATCTAATAGGAAGGTGCTAAGTTGGCTAGCATTACCTATATTAGAAGATATTACCCCAGTGAGTTGATTACCATCGGCTAAAAGTTGCTCTAAGTTACTTAAGCTACTCAGCGAGTTAGGAAGGGAGCCACTAATCTGGTTGTAGCCAACATCGAATGTCACTAAGTTAGATAAGTTACCAATAGCCTCCGGAATACTACCTGTTAATTGGTTTCCATGCAGATAAACAGTCTGTAATTCCAGTAGTCCAAATAGCTCTTCTGGAATATCTCCCGTCAACTGATTAGAACTTAGACTTAAGTTTCTTAGGCGAGACATTCCCCCTATAGTATTCGGGATCACGCCAGATAACTGATTATTCCAAATGCTCAACTCTTCCAGTTGTAGCAAATCACCAATTTCAGAAGGAATATCTCCCGTCAACTGATTAGAACCTAAACTTAAGTTTCTTAGGCTAGACATTGCCCCTATAGTAGTTGGGATAATGCCAGACAATTGATTACCCCAAAGGCTCAATTCTTCCAATTGTAGTAAATCACCAATTTCAGAAGGAATACTCCCAGTTAACTGATTACTACTCAACCACAAATATCTCAATTCTGCCAAGCGGCTTAATGATGAAGGAATAGAGCCCGATAAGCTGTTAGAAGAAAGACTTAAAGACTGCAACCGTGTAAAAGCGCTGACCACGCTAGGAAAATCCCCCTGAAGATTGTTAAAGCCTAGGAAAATATTAGAAACATGACCATCTAGCGAGCAGACAATACCGTACCAACTGCAAGGCATATCCGTTGATAGCCAGCCATCGTTATTAGTCCAGTTAGCGCCATCTGTCGACTCATAAAAGGTGACTAAAGCGTTACATTCATCTTGTGGTATCTGTGAGATGGCATCACAAATATTGTCAGGCAACACACCATTATCTTGCTCATTAACAGTGACGCTTCTAGCCTGAGCCCCTAGAGTCGATACTCTAAAGGCAGCACTATCATTCGATATATCCAAGTCACCCATAGAAGTAAAAGTAACTGGCTGCCATATATTCCAGTTAGAATCATCAAAGACCAGAGTGGCTGAAGAACTTAAGACAAGAGAGTCATCACCGCTGCTTTTTTCAATATTGATGGTTACTAAAGATCCCGGCACTTCTGGTTGAGCACCTAAGCGTACGTTGACCACAACCGAACCGCTCTCTTCAATCGTTACCGCACTTGCAGAAAGATCTATAACTATCTCTTCAAAAACGGCATTGTAAGCATTCAGCCTTCTAGATGAATTAACGAGTCCATCCAGCAATGGCAATGTATCAGCACTGTCGAGCAGAGTCGATTTCGCCTCTCCTATTGATAAATCAGGTTTGGCGGAAAGCATTAGCCCCAAAACGCCACTGACATGAGGCGCAGCCATAGAAGTACCACTATCAAAACCATAACTACCACCAAGAACGGTGCTTAAAATAGAATCGCCGGGTGCAGCTATGTCGATACTACTTCCATAATTAGAAAAAGAAGACGCCAGAACATCAAATTCGTTAGTCGCGGCCACGGATATAATGTTATCCACATCATAGCTGGCGGGATACTGTGGGAAAAGATCAGTATTTGTTTTACTGTTACCAGCAGCAGCGACAAATAAAATACCATATTGCTCAGATGCTTCTATGGCAGCTTTTACACTTTGATTTTCACCACCCCCACCCCAACTATTATTGGTTAACCTAATATTTACACCCTGCTCTAGTTTCATCATGTGAACATAGTCAAACGACGCTAGGATATCGGAACTTGAACCTCTGTTTTCTGAATTTAAGAATTTAACCGCCATAAGGCGAACATTAGGTGATACCCCTGCAACACCTAAACCATTGTTTCTAGTCGCTCCAATCGTACCCGCAACATGCGTGCCGTGGGAATGATCATCCATGGGGTCACCCGTATTGTTAATTGCGTTATACCCATAAATATCGTCGTGATGTCCATTGTTATCATTATCAAGCCCATCACCAGGAATTTCTCCTGTATTAACCCACATATTATCGACCAGGTCTGGATGGTTGTAATCAATGCCGGAGTCAATAACAGCAATGACAACTTCTGTAGAAGACGCATTTATTTGATTGAGGTGATCTACCGCTTGTTCGGCTTGGATAACCTCTAAACCCCACAATTGATCATACAAAGTATCATTAGGCACAGCGGCAGCACTTACAATACTGTCTGGCTCAGCATACTCAACGAGACCTGATTCTTGTAGCTGTTCGACAACACGATTAACTCGCTCATGCACAGACTCTTTAGTTTCCCCCTCTGGCAATTTGCCAATCGGTGCGCGCGGCGCACCATTGATACTTAATAAAACGACACCCCCTGCATAGGGAAAATCTTTTTCAATACTGACACCGAATGGCTCTAATAATGCCGATCGCTCTTCTAAAGAATATCCTTTATAGGTATCAGCAAAGCGCATCATAATATGATTAGCCACTATATCTAACTCACGGCCACTTATGGCTGAACGATTTAATGACGCAGTGGTAGATCGGTTTTTGAGATTATCAAAGGTGGTATGTTGGATACGCTGGTTTCTGTCTACTGAAGAGAACTGACTTGTCGCAAGCCGACCTTCTATGTATCCATCAAAAATCTTACTGGCATTTAATCGACCTCGAGAAACCATTTGTCCAGAAAACTGATTACGCTTGTCAACGCTCGACATGATGCGTGATTTTATATTGACTGCCGATAAGCTAGGAAAGGCGACTTGTGCCATAGCTGCGGTACCACTGATATAAGCGGCCGATAACGAAGAACCGCTTGATAGACTATAGTCACCACCCAGCTGAGCTGTATAAATATCAACACCAGGAGCGACTAGATCAACTGTACTGATACCGTAGTTGCTGTTGCTCGCTAGGTGATCGTTATTATCACTAGCAGCAACAACAATCATCTGTGAAATAGCATAATTAGCAGGGTAGTGTGGGAACTCATCATTACTTCTACCATCGTTACCCGCAGACGCCACAATAACAACCTGCTGGCTAGCCAGCGCCTGTAACGCAGATAATAAAGAAAGTCCATTATCGCTTCCGCCAAAACTTAAATTGGCAACAGAGATATTCACCCCTTGCTGTTTAAGTGCTAACAAATAATCAATAGAGGCAATAATATCTGAGTGATGGCCACGGCCATTGTCGCAAAGCGCCTTAACCGGCAAGAGCTTAAATTCGTTGTGTGGGTTCAGCGAGGCAATAACGCCAGCAACCTGAGTACCATGACCGTGAGTATCTAAAGGGAGAATGGCAGTATCATTATCGCATATTCTACTGTTCAAACTATTTGACACACTCGCAGGGTTTTGCCAAAGGTGAGGCATCAATGATGGGTGTGTAAGATCTATACCAGTATCCAATAGGGCAATGATAGGGCGAGGAGTATTACTTGGGTGGCTTTTAGGAATTTTAGCGAATATCTCCCAGGCCTCAGGTGCATCGATATCTGCATCTTTTATGCCTCCCGTTTCACCTGTATTATGAAGCCCCCACGATTGTTCATTTTCTGGTAACGAATATGATGTTTCTGTATGAACGACGTAATCCGGCTCAGCATATTCAACAAGGCCCGATGCTTCTATAACTGCAATAACATGCTCAATAGACTTGGGGGTATTTAGCGCTAGTACTGATATATTTCCTGCATAGGTAAAAGTCTCGATATTGGTGACGCCAATATCGACTAGCGCAGCTTCTTGTGCTAACGCATCCATAGCCAATGCTTTTTCCGTAAATTTTACAAGCACCCTCTTATCGGTAATGGGAGAAGCCTCCTGACTTATCTCACTTAATGACTGAAGGGTTGCGGGTGCATTTTGACTGTGAACTGAATCACTACTGGAAACCAATTCCTCTACTGCTAACGAACTATTGTTACCGACATAACCAATAGCGGCGGCGCCCCCCACTAATAGTAAAGCTGAAATTAGAAGGTAACGTTTATTAAATGTGGGTAGCATTGATTACAATCCTTTTGCAATTTAAGGCAGAAAATTAAAAAATAATCTTTATTTTGACACAATATTCATCCAAATTAAATCGACTAAGTAATATTACCTAACCTTTCTTATTGTATGAGTAGTTAAGAAGACAACACCTGCTTAACAAAAGGAATCGTCAAGTGGCGTTGCTCAGCCATTGATGCTTCGTCGATGAGCGACAGGAAGTGCATCAATTGGCGAAAATCTCTACTGTAATGATTAAAAATATATTGTATAACTTCATCACCAATACGCAGACCTAGATTTTTAGCACGCAGTTTTATCGCTTGCTGCTTATCGTCATCGCTGAGGGTACTTAAACGATAACTCATTCCCCATTGTAAACGTGACTGTAGGTCTGGCAGACCAACAGGAAGTTCTCTGGGAGAAAGCTGAGCGCCAATAATCAATCGCTTGTTAGCGTCACGCAAACGATTATATAAATGAAACAAAACATGCTCCCAATCCTCTTTACCTACAACAGATTGCAAATCATCTAAGATCACCATTTCAGCCGTATCTAAGCCTGCTAACACATCCTCAGCTGGGTATTGTACCAACTCTTTTAAGGGCAAATATACTATTGTACGGTCAGATTGCTCATGCTGAATTGCTTGTAGAACATGACTCACTCCACAGCCTGAACCCCATAAGTAAAAGAATAATTCTCTATTTTTAGTACATTCTCGCAGAGCGGTAATGGTAAGCTGGTTCTCATTCGATATATAAAAATTATCGAATGTCGCTTCGGCTGATAGCGGAATCGGCAAAGGAAGTTGCTTAAAAGAGGATTGCGTAGAAACCATGAAAGCGCTACTCGCTCACGTTCCATATAAGGGCGGCATCAATACGAGGAAAGGAAGCCACCGGCACTTCAGAAGGTGCGGGCAACACTTCCACTTCGCGGTTTTCAACCTCAATGCTACCAATGTCGCTATTATCAACTTCGGATGCATCGCTTAACTGAACAATATCCACCGCCGGCTGCCAATAGCGACTAATAAACAACTCGTCGGATACCGACTCAAACCCTTCTAACCTTGATAACTGAGTACGTACTCGATCCTGTGTAGTTTGATAACGCAAGTCGGCGATTAAATACTCTCCGCCGACTTCACGTAAATTAACACGACTAACCGAAGGTAAACCCTCAAGGCGCTGCAAAATTGTGGCATAACTTGCAAAACTTGAGACATTACCCACAGCAACCGTTATTGTCGGCAACACATTATTATCAGCAAGTATTACCGCGTTCGATTTGGCGAGCACAACCATCGATTGGTCAATAATATTTTGCATTAAAACCGCCGTATTATCAGATTCCGCTGAAAAGTAATAAGCGCGTCGATCATACGTCAGAATAAAATTAGCGCGTTGCACACCACCCGATAGTCCAACTACTCGACCGGCTAGCACGGCATCGGCGCCATAGCGCTGCGAAGCACGATTGATAGCAACTTCATCTCTTGCCCATAAACGCGGTGCACTAAGCGCCTGCCTATCAGTAAGGTCTAATAATGGTAGCGCTAAAGGAACACCTCGTAATGCCGCTGCACGCCGCGTTGTAGTAACGATGGCAGACGTCGCATCAGCGATACGCTTGCCCTGATTATCTGTTGCGACCCACAACAAAACCTCCGGACGTAGTTCACGCCACATAGCAATTTTTGATGTTTTTAATAAACGCTCAATAGCCGGCTGTGAGAATTGTAAAAAAAGTTGTTGCGCTGGGCGAGCAGCACCCGCAATGACAATCATCTCTTCAGTACTGGCGTAGCGATACTGATTCACATAAGCACTTGGTGCAGATAGCGCCTCTCTAACCTCCGGATAGTTAACAACGTTTACGTCACCTACAGCACGAATAAGCACCAGCTCAAGACTTGCTCTCATCGCTTGCTGCCTAAGGCCGACTGACTGATCAAGCACTAACTGAGCATCTGTAAAGATATCCACCTGCTTTTCCGCTGCCGCGGGCATCGCAACAGTTAACATCAATACAAACACTGTGCAGAGACTGGTATATCGAGCGACCAAAGCGCTTACTTTTGTAGCCACAAAGTCAACTATTATAGAGAGTGAAACATTTACAAACTGAGAGCTTATCACGCAACATTTACCATCATTTATCATTTAAAATCGCTTAAGTGGTATATTTCATCGAGCCTATACCAAGCACTTACCAACGGTGCGCGCTAGTGTGACAGAATCGCATAAAAAATCCACTGTCAATCAAACCCTGCTAACTGGTAGAATACGCACTTTTTGAAGTGCACACGAAAATATCAGTAAGCATTCATACTCTGCGCTTACAATAATGACTCATCGCTGTACTTTCCCCTTTTAGACTTAATGACGACTGCGGCTACCTTTTATGACTACAAGCTCTCCCGAACAAAAACCTTCTATTAGCTACAAAGATGCCGGTGTCGATATCGACGCAGGTAATGCATTGGTTGACCGTATTAAAGGCGTGGCAAAGCGCACACGCCGCCCCGAAGTGATGGCAGGGTTAGGCGGCTTTGGCGCTTTATGCGAGTTGCCGGAAGGTTACAAAAAGCCCGTACTAGTATCCGGCACCGATGGCGTTGGCACAAAACTACGACTCGCAATGGATTTAGGCAAACATGACACGATCGGTATCGATTTAGTGGCCATGTGCGTCAATGATTTAATTGTGGCTGGTGCAGAGCCTTTGTTTTTCCTTGATTATTACGCGACCGGTAAACTGAACGTCGATGTAGCCGCTGATGTGGTTACCGGTATTGGCGAAGGTTGTCTACAATCAGGCTGCGCTTTAGTCGGCGGCGAAACCGCAGAAATGCCCGGCATGTATGAAGGTGAAGACTACGACCTTGCAGGATTCTGTGTTGGCGTTGTCGAAAAAGACGAAATTATTGACGGCTCAAACGTGGCCACCGGCAACACACTGATTGGCTTAGCCTCTAGCGGCCCACACTCTAACGGCTATTCTCTTATTCGTAAGATTTTAGAAGTCAATGACGTCAGCGCCAAAGATCAAGGCCTGGACATTGAACTCGACGGCACACCATTAAAAGAGGCATTAATGGCTCCCACCCGTATCTACGTTAAATCCTTACTTAACCTTATGAAGCATGTCCCCGTTAACGCACTATCGCACATTACCGGTGGCGGCTTACTAGAAAATTTACCTCGCGTATTACCCGAAAATAGCTGCGCCGTTATTGATAGTGCAAGCTGGGAAATTCCTGCCGTATTTCGTTGGCTACAACAAGCGGGTAATGTTGAACAAACAGAAATGTACCGCACACTCAACTGCGGTGTTGGCATGGTAATCTGCGTTGATGAAGCAAATACTGCACAGGCGCTTCAATTACTAGAAGAAGCCGGCGAAACGGCATGGGTCATTGGCCATATTGCACAAGCCAAAGCTGATAGTGAACAAGTGATTATCAAGTAGCGTCTTATGAACTCTACACCCTCGCCTAGCGATTCTCGCTCTTCATGTCGTGTCGTTGTCCTAATATCTGGCAGCGGCTCAAATTTGCAAAGCCTTATTGATGGCCAGCAGCAACAGCAGCTACCCATTACTATAGAAAGCGTGATTAGTAACAAACCCGATGCTTACGGCTTACAGCGTGCCGAGGCAGCGGGCATCAGCAATCACGTGATTAGTCATAAGGATTATGACGGTAGAGAATCATTTGATGAGGCACTCGCCAAGACCATTCACCAATATCAACCTGATCTTATTGTACTCGCTGGGTTTATGCGTATATTAACCGCGGATTTTGTACGGCAATTTCAGGGGCGCATGCTCAACATCCACCCGTCTTTACTGCCCAAGTATCAAGGCTTGCACACCCATCAACGCGCGCTAGAAGCGGACGATAAACAACACGGGGTGACCGTACATTTTGTTACTGAAGAGCTCGATGGCGGCCCACCGATTATCCAAGCCGTTGTTCCCGTACTCAATGATGACACTCCAGAAAGCCTTGCCAAACGTGTGCAAACGCAAGAACATATTATTTACCCAATGGCTGTCGATTGGTTTGCCACACAACGTTTACAACTCGATAAACAACAAGTATTACTCGATCAATCTGCTCTGCCCCCCCAAGGCTATCAAGTCCACTCATCAAAGACGTAAAGCGGGTAAAGCAAAACACACTTTAGGCTGACATTAACGGTAAATAGACATCAAGGAGAAGACAATGATGCATTCACTCTCATTAAAAAAATTACTGCGCAATGTTTTGTTTAGCGCATTCTCGTTGAATGCTGCTGTGTTGCAAGCTGACACACCATTAACCGTCTTTACGGCAGACTATAAAGCCAATATAAAAGGCTTTTCAGTGAATGCAAAACGCGAACTCACAGTATTAGAAGGCGGCCAATACCAACTGACTTTTACCGCTGATTCTTGGGCGGCAAACATTGAAGAGCAATCCTTATTTGAATGGAAGAATGAAAGAATTAAACCCATAAACTATCGTTATTACCAGACAGCCTTTGGCAAAAAACGAGAACAAACATTAGATTTCTCCCACGCCACAGACGATACGAAAGCTAACACGCCAAATATCACCATTAACAGTAATAACGATGACGACATTTCACAGTTAGACGCTCCCGAAGACACACTAGATAAGCTAAGCTACCAATTACAACTACAATACGATATCGCCAAAAACGTTAACAATTTAGCCTACACTATCGCTGATAAAGGGCGCCTAAAAAGCTATCAATTTGAAATTTTAGAGAACGAGACCCTCGATACCGCACTCGGAAAAATAGACACCGTTAAAGTTAAGGTCATTCGAGAAAACCCCAACAAAACCACACTATTATGGTTTGCGCGTGATTGGCATTATTTACTCACGCGACTAGAGCAATTTAAAGGCGATAAAAAAACACTTACGATTGATATCAAACAAGCAACCGTTGATGGCAAAACCGTCATCGGTCACAGCTCATAACCCCCGCACAACATTCACAGGATTAATTATGCAAATCACTAAAGATTTAGTCGCTAGTATTCACTACACACTCAAAAATGCCGACGGCGAAGTTCTCGACACCTCAGAAAATCAAGAACCCATGCACTACTTACATGGCGCCAACAATATCGTCGCCGGTTTAGAGAAAGCACTCGACGGTAAAGCCAGCGGCGATAATTTATCCGTTATTGTACAACCCGCCGAAGGATACGGTGAATACAACCCAGAGCTTATCCAAGAACTTCCTAAAGATATGTTTACTGGCGTAGACACTATCGAGGTTGGCATGGAATTTCATGCACAAACGCCCGACGGCGGCATGCAAATTATCGAAGTAAAAAGTATTGATGGCGACATAGTCACCGTAGACGGCAACCACCCGATGGCTGGGCAATCATTACACTTTGATGTAGAAGTGACCGATGTGCGCAAAGCAACGGAGGAAGAATTAAAACAAGGCCAAGTTCACAGCAAAAGTGATTGCTGCGCAACCGGTGAATGCAAAAGCTAACTATCGAAAATAGGCTACCAATGGGGGCGAGTCTTTCATACTTACTCACCCTCATTATTCTTATGACTAAACAGCCATTACAGAAATAACAGACGAAAAAAAACCAGCTATAAGCTGGTTTTTTTTCGAATTTGGAGCGGGAAACGAGGCTCGAACTCGCGACCCCAACCTTGGCAAGGTTGTGCTCTACCACTGAGCTATTCCCGCTTTGTTCTCGATTACACTAGATAAGCGTAAAGGAAAAATGGCGTCCCCTAGGGGGTTCGAACCCCTGTTACCGCCGTGAAAGGGCGGTGTCCTAGGCCACTAGACGAAGGGGACTTAGGACTTCTTCAACTGGTGTGTCATCAGAAGAGGTGCGCATTCTATGGATCGCAGAGCCAACTGTCAACACTTTATGTGAAAAAAATTACATACAGAAACAACCACTTAAAGATATTACCTTCGGGTCTTGAAATAGCGTCTATACTCAAATATATGGCGCCTTGTCACACATAAGGTTGGTAGCAGCACTGCCAGAGGTGAGACGGCTGCTTTTTATCCAATAAGCATACTGAATAACCATTGAGCGCGACTTATGACCCAGATTTATATCACTATCGGCATTGTTGTAATTGTTGCTGCGCTTGTTTGCTATATTTTTGTTAAGCAAACGATTGGCGAACGCAAACTTGAGCGTGAACGCCTGCAACGTGCTTTAGATAAACGTGCAAAAGACTTGCTACAAGCATTAAGTGTATTTCCAGAAAACTTTTTACCCAAAGAGCTCACCGTTTTTTTGTACCGCTGTATTATTGATGCCTACGAACAACTCACCAAGCTCGCCCCTTCCGAAACACGCTATATCGAAGCATTGAAAATTCACACAGTTCAACTGGAAGCCTCTATACGTAAACCGGACACTCACCAAACACAAGACCTACAAGCAGCCAGCCAAATCGCCGAGTTTAAGCAATATCTCAACCTGATAGGACAGTTTTTACAGAAATCTATGCAGCGCGGACAAATCACGCAAAAACAGCACGCACATTATCGCTCGTTGCTAAAAGAGCTGGTCGTCATGCTGACGGTCAATGGCCACACATTATCAGCTCAACAAGCTATAGAGTCACAGAAAGCCAAGCTCGCAGTACACTATTATGATCTGGCGAAAAAATTACTAACCAAAGAAACTCCCGCTGGCTTTAGCGAAAAAATTCAACAAATTAATGCTCGGATAGAACCACTACAGTTGCAAGTAGACTCGGAAGAGCAACAAGCCCAGGAACAGAATAAAAATCCGCATACAGAAGCACAAACAGGTCAAGAGGAAGATAAAAGCCAATGGGATGCGTTCGAAGAAGATGCGGGCTGGAAAAAGAAAAACGTTTACGATTAACCGTTTTTATTAATACACATAACGATTATTGTACAACTGTCGTTTGATGGTTTATTACCTTCAGGAAAGCCTGAATTCGCTGGGCATTCACACCGAAATCACTTTGGCCTATTCTAGACGCAGACCGAATGTCAATCTGGCTCCCCTCATTAATAGCACGAACCCTAACGACAATATCGTCTACAAAACCCAATAAAGCGGTTTTATCGTAAGCCTCTATCAACAGGTCTCCATGATCATTAAGCATACCTACCTTCTCCTCTAACGGATGGTGTAACTGCCAGCCAAGATCGCTCACGGCATTAATCACAATAGGCATGAGTTTTTCAGGCGGCAAAGCCACTATGAGCGGTTTAACTTCAGGATACGCTGTGCGCTGCTGAGATATATTTTTATTCGCATACACCACACTATTATGTGACGGATGACGGTTACTTTCTGCCAGCGTTAATGGCGGAGGCTGGTTCATATCGGTAGTAATATCATGAATAGAGGGCACCCGTTGTGATGACACGATAAGGCTAACCCACAACACAATAGGTATAAATGCCACAACACAAGAAACCACGGGAAGTATTGAACTATCTACGCGTATAGCACCCAAAAGCGTTGAATATAGATTGGAAGAATTGCCATACCATAAGCCAGCCACAATGACATAAATGCCTAACAGCAACCATAAAAAAAGTGTGAGCCCCAAACCCAATAACGGCCAGCGTGGATCACCTACTTCTGATCGATTCCACAAAACACAGGCTATCAGCAGTGCCACGCACCCACCCTGCCATAGTAAGCTATTCATGGGCGTCTGTATTTTTCGATTTATCTAAAGATAGAGAGGCGGAGTTAATACAATAACGTAGGCCTGTTGGCTGCGGCCCATCGGGAAATACATGCCCTAAGTGACTACCACAATGCTGACACACCACTTCAGTACGTGTCATGCCATGGCTATGATCGACAATTTCTTTAACGTTATCGTTAATAACGGGTTGATAGAAGCTAGGCCAGCCGGATCCAGAATCGTATTTAGTGGCCGAATCAAATAATGGCTTACCACAGCATTTACACATGTATTCGCCTACCGCCTTTTCATCCCAATAGCAGCCACTAAACGCTGGCTCTGTGCCTTTTTCTCGACAAATACGATATTCTTCAGCAGTAAGCTTTTCTTTCCAATTATTTTCTTGATCTGACATAATCTCTAATCCCAGTTGATCGCAGGTTTTTCATCATTGATGAATCATATCGCTGGCTTTTGCTCTACACTATAAGTCACTGTTTATAAGTTACTATTTGTACGAGCAGCATGTCCATCGCGATGAATAAACATTAACACATTGTCATTACATGCTAGTACGAAAAAGACTGATCATAACCATGACCCCAGTCAAACATGGCACAAGCCATTAATCATCAAACACTATTTACACACACTATCGATAAACACTGACCTACTATGAGCACTATTAAAAAGTCACAAAAACTCGCGGACGTTTGTTATGACATCAGAGGACCTATCCTCAAGCAAGCGAATCGTTTAGAAGAAGAGGGGCAGCGTATCCTCAAATTAAATATTGGTAATCCTGCATCTTTTGGTTTTGATGCTCCTGACGAAATTATTCGCGACGTGATTGCCAATATACGTGATGCTCAAGGTTACACCGATTCTAAAGGGCTATTTGCGGCTCGCAAAGCGATTATGCATGAGTGCCAACACTTAGAAATACCTAATATAGAAGTGAACGATATTTATTTGGGTAATGGCGTGAGCGAACTGATTGTGATGTCAATGCAGGCCTTACTCAACCAAGGAGACGAGGTGCTTATACCTGCACCAGACTATCCACTATGGACCGCTGCCGTTAATCTTGGTGGCGGAAGCCCTGTTCACTACACCTGTGATGAAGGCGCTGATTGGTTTCCAGACATTGATGATATAAAGCGTAAAATCACCCCCAATACACGTGGCATTGTGGTGATCAATCCAAACAATCCTACCGGCGCTGTCTACAGTCAATCATTGCTCGAAGAAATCGTCGAGCTTGCGCGTCAACACAATTTAATTATTTTTGCCGATGAGATTTATAGCAAGATTTTGTATGACGACGCCCAATTCATCCCTATGGCTCGCCTCGCTCAAGACGTTTTATGTATTAGCTTTAATGGTTTGTCAAAATCTTACCGTCTAGCCGGTTTTCGTTCAGGCTGGATGATTATTAGCGGCAATAAAGCCAATGCTAAAGATTATATTGCCGGTATTGATATGCTGGCATCTATGCGTTTATGCGCTAACGCAACCGCTATGCTCGGCGTACAAACAGCACTGGGTGGCTATCAAAGTATTGATGAATTAATTTTACCCGGAGGGCGCTTACGCGAACAAAGAGATATTGCTTACCAAATGGTCAATGATATTCCTGGACTCTCTTGCGTAAAACCAAAAGGGGCACTCTATTTATTTCCTAAAGTGGATATAAAGCAGTTTTCTATTCAGAATGATATGCAATGGGTATTAGATTTTTTAATTAAGCACAAAGTACTTTTAGTGCAAGGAACTGCATTTAATTGGAAAGCACCAGACCATTTTAGAATTGTATTTTTACCGCGTAAGGATGAGTTAGAAATGGCAATGACAGGACTCAAACAGTTTTTTTCAGATTACACTCAATAATTCATCGAGCTTACGAAGGGCTGGCCGCTAGTTTATGTTCAGCCCCACGTAACATCGAGGCAATCAACTCTTGTACATTAAACTTTGTCAGCGCTTCGTTAGCACCGACCTGCTTTGCTTGGCTCACACTAATATGGCTAGACAAAGAAGAATGCAATACGATATAAGCGCCTGCTAATGCAGGCTTATCACGAATTTCAAACGCGAGTTCATAACCATCTAAGCCCGGCATTTCAATATCACTCACCAGCAAATCAATAGGTGTGCTTTTATCAGCTTCGGCATTCATGATGGCCAATGCATCATGGCCATTCTCGGTGACTTGAAAAGGCACATTCATGTGGCTTAACGCATCAGTTAATTGCTTTCGAGCGACGATAGAATCATCAACCAATAGTATATTGAGTGGCTTTAGTTGTTCGCGCTGAATATCGGTGAGCACCGCGTGCTGTTCGCTATTGTCTTCAGGGAATACATTAGACATTACGTATTCTAAATCCACCATTTGAACCAGCTCTTCATCAACACGACAGATACCGGTAATGAAGGCGTTATTACCCAGCGCCTTGGGGGGGCTTTTAATTTCTCGCCAATTGCACTCCATAATCCGCTCAATAGAGCGCACCAAAAAGCCCACCGTTTTTCGCTGGCAATCCGTCACAATAATTACCGAGGTCTTACGTTGTTCGGGAGTAACAGGTGAATACCCTACGGCGGCAGCGAGATCAAGCACAGGGATGGTTTTACCTCGCATATTAACAGCACCAATAACAGTAGAATGAGCATTGGGCAATCCGTACATCGGCTTATACGGGATAATTTCTCTGATTTTTAGCGTGCCCAGCGCAAAGCATTGCTTCTCTGTAATATTGAACACCAATACACCTTGCGCATAATTGGCTTTTTCACTTACTGTAGCCATAGCCTGTCACACCTTGCAACCGTCGATTTAATAACTATCTGATGGCTATAAGTGTAGTTGATAAGGTAAAAATTGCTGGAACTAGACACATCGAGAAATACGCAGAAAATTATTAACGCTAGGTTAACATTAACCAAATACCTACCCCAACCATCAGAGTGCCCGCCAAGCGATTGATGACTTTAACGTTGCTGCGGTTTTTAAGTAGCATACTCAACGACTTACCACCGCTGGCATAGATGATTAAGCAGGTAAACTCCAGCAGTAAAATCAACGCGACGAGAAGTGGCAACTGAGTCACCATAGTATGCTCAGGGGAGATAAAAGGTGGAAGTAAAGCAATAAAGAACGCCCAGCCTTTAGGGTTGGCAATAGCGGTTACAAAGCCCTGCCAAGCTAATTCGCGACGGCTCATCGTTTGCGATAGTGATTCTGTGTCAGATAACGCCAGCTTGCCTTTCGAGCGCCATAAACAATACCCTAGGTACATCAGGTATATACCGCCAACTACTTTACCGACCAAAAACGCCGATGGGTAACGTAACATAACCGTGGCGATACCCAATACCGCCGATGTGGCCACTAAGCCGACACCCAGCAGCTCCCCACACATCATCCACAACGCCCTGCGCACACCTACCGTCATGCCCAGTGACATAGACAACGTCATGCACATGCCCGGCGTAATCGATACAAAAAAGAAGGTAGGAATAAAAGCAGTCAATAATGCCCAATTTAACATTTTCGGTCTCTACACAATGTACTACATATGAGTATTATTGATGGGTAACGACTAAATAACCGACGAGTTCAACATCGCCATTATTAATAATGGCATGTTCTAAATCAGCACGGTAGTGCGCAGAATCACCCGTCCCAAGTACGCAGTCACTATTACTCGATTCTATTCTGGCAGCGCCCTGCGTCACGGTAAACAGCTCCTTAGCGCCATCGAAATGCCCCGCACTTTTTAACTGTGCTTTAGGCGCGATTCTAAGCTCGTAAAACTCAACGTTCTTCTCCATATGTAATGGCGATAATGTACGTATTTGGCATTCCTCATCCGAACGAAATAAATTACTAGGGTCTTCACCATGCACTATATCGATAATGGGGTTGCTACCCGGCTGCTCAATGAGTTCACCGATGCTCATCCCAAAAGCTTGAGCAATTCTAAATGTTACCGCTAAGGTAGGGTTCGCTTGCCCTCTTTCAATCTGGCTTAACATTGAACGACTTACACCCGACATTGATGCCAATTGTATTAACGTGAGCTTATTCTTCTTGCGTAATTCCGTCACTCGCTGACATAAAACCTGCCCAGCGTAATCCTGTTCTTCATCAATATTCATCAATAACTCTACCCTAATCGTTGTCTCGCACGCGACAAATTCCCAAATAAGAGAATTAATTCTTGCATACAGGAATCAACATGTTCTAACATAGTGGAAATATTCCTCTATAGTAAACATTAAGTAACAAAAACCCAAGGTATTTATGATGAAAGCACTGGTAAAAAAAGAAGCAAGCACCGGGTTATGGCTCGAAGATGTGCCTGTTCCTGAATATGGTATTAATGACGTACTCATACGCGTATTAAGAACAGCGATTTGCGGCACCGACATGCATATTTATAACTGGGACGAATGGGCGCAGAAAACCATACCCGTACCTATGACGGTAGGCCACGAGTTCGTCGGTGAAATTGTTGAAGTCGGTTCTAACGTCAATGACTTTAAAGCGGGACAAATCGTTTCAGGGGAAGGTCATGTCGTCTGTGGTCGCTGCCGTAATTGTCTCGCGGGCCGACGCCATTTATGCGCACACACCTCCGGTATTGGCGTTGATCGCCCCGGAGCCTTTGCCGAATATGTGGTACTACCCATGTCTAATGTATGGGAACACCGAGCAGGTATCGACCTCGATATTGCCGCACTCTTCGACCCTCTCGGCAATGCGGTACACACCGCTCTTCAGTACGACCTATTAGGTGAAGACGTGTTAATTACTGGCGCAGGCCCCATTGGCGCAATGGCAGCAGCGGTTTGCCGACACGCAGGCGCACGCCACGTCGTCGTCACCGACATCAACCCCAAACGATTAGAAAAAGCACGAGAGCTTGGTGCAACGCATACCGTTGATGTGCGTACCGAAACCATCGCCAACGCACAAAAAGAATTGGGGATGTCTGAAGGCTTTGATGTCGGTTTGGAAATGTCTGGCAACCCCACCGCATTCAGAGACTTGCTCACTAACATGTGTCATGGCGGTAAAGTGTCTATTTTAGGCATCCCAGGTAATGATGTCGCAATTGATTGGAATACCGTCATTTTTAATATGCTCACACTTAAAGGCATCTATGGCCGAGAGATGTATGAAACATGGTACAAAATGTCTGTCATGGTGGAGTCGGGATTACCGATTGACCCTGTGATTACACACCGGCTCGATTACAGTGAATTTCAACAAGGCTTTGATGCAATGAATGCCGGCGATGCGAGCAAAGTCATTTTAACGTGGGCATCACTGTAAACAGTCATCCCACTTTATGCACCAGAAAAGAGAAAATAACATCGGAGAATAGTATGTACGGGCAACTAAAAGAACATTTACGCCAAGAATTAAACGACATAAAAGAAGCAGGGCTGTATAAGCACGAACGCACCATTACCACGCCACAAGGGTCTAGCGTTGGTGTTAATGACGGACAACAAGTCATTAATCTATGCGCCAATAATTACTTAGGGCTTGCACAGCACCCCGAGATTAACCAAGCGGCAAAAGAGACTTTAGCCGGTTGGGGTTATGGTATGGCATCGGTACGCTTTATTTGTGGTACACAAACGATACATAAACAACTAGAAAATGCGCTGACACAATTTTTAGGAATGGAAGATACTATTCTGTACCCTTCTTGCTTTGACGCAAATGCAGGATTATTTGAAACATTACTGACGGGCCAAGATGCCATCATTTCGGATGAACTCAATCATGCCAGTATTATTGATGGTGTACGCTTATGTAAAGCCAAGCGCTACCGCTATCGCAATAACAATATGGCCGACTTAGAAGCACAATTACAAGCCGCCGATGATAACGGCGCGCGCTTTAAATTAATTACCACCGATGGTGTCTTTTCGATGGATGGGTATATTGCCAAACTCGACGAGATTTGTGATCTAGCCGACAAATACAATGCTTTAGTGCATTTTGATGACTGCCATGCAACTGGATTTATTGGTGAAGGCGGTCGCGGCACACACGAATTTAAAAACTGTATGGATCGTGTCGACATCACCACCGGTACACTCGGCAAAGCGCTAGGGGGTGGTAGCGGCGGCTACACTAGCGCTAAAAAAGAAATTGTTGAATTATTACGTCAGCGGTCGCGTCCGTACTTATTTTCTAACACCGTGGCTCCCCCTGTTGTTGGCGGCGCGCTTAAAGCGATCGAACTCGCGTCGCAATCCAACACGTTACGCGAACAACTCCGTAGCAATACCGAGCGTTTTCGCAAAGGGCTCACCGAACTCGGTTTTGATCTTTTAGAGGGCGAACACGCTATTGTGCCGGTGATGCTATACGACGCAGAAATCGCGGCCAACTTTGCTAAAGCCATGCTCGAAGAAGGCGTTTACGTAGTAGCATTTTCCTACCCAGTGGTGCCTAAAGGTAAAGCCAGAATTCGCACGCAAATGTCGGCCGCGCTCACCCACGATGAAATTGATTTTGCGGTTAATGCCTTTGGTAAAGTGAAACAAAAGATGGGGCTATAACGATCAATTATAAAAATTAATAACTGTTTAGCAACACTGCTGTTCCGTTAACTTTTCAATAGCGGAATTCCAGCCATTAGGCAAAGCCATCATCCGCATGGACGCGGGTGTTGAGCCTACATGGACGTATTCACGGCGTGCTTTGAATAATGGTTGGAAATCCATGCCTCCACGTTGGCTAAGATAATTGGGAGTCTTGGATACTGCGGCTGCATAGTGACCAAACATAACTTAATGGGACAGCAGTGGTTTAGCAATTAAGTAATGATGATAACCGTATGGCCTATCATCATTACTTGTCGATAGCGTTCAAGCCATAAGTTTCAAATTTTTCAACAACTCTCTCCATCTCTATATCGGACAGAATATCGGGTTCATTAATTGCCAATGCAATGAGATACTGCTGCGCTAAGGTTTCTACTTCGCTCGCCAATGCAAATGCACGCGCCAAATCGACACCGGTTGCAATCACACCATGATGCGCAAGCAAACACGCTTTTCTATCGACAAGTGCAAGCAAGGCAGCATCAGACAAAGCCTGTGTGCCATAAGTCGCGTAAGGCGCACACCGTATATTATTACCACCGGCCATCGCGACCATATAATGGAAAGCAGGCATATCCTTTTCTAAACATGCTAGGGCGGTCGCGTAAACAGAATGGGTATGTACAATAGCATTAACATCACTACGCTGATTATAAATGTCACAATGAAATCGCCATTCGCTTGAGGGAATCTTGCCTTCTATGACATCGCCACCAAGATTCATCAATACAATATCATCGATGGTTAATTGTGTAGAAGGTATACCCGATGGCGTAATTAAAAAGCCTTGTGTTGTACGTATAGATACATTACCTGACGTCCCTTGATTAATACCACTGGTATTAAGTGCAATCGCCGTCGCTATAATTTCTTGTTTATTGTTCTTCATTTTTATTGTTTTTTTAATGTGAATATAAATTTTTTACTCTGCTTTTTCAGGAAATAAAGCACGTAGCGACTGTTCTAAACCACCCACCCCATTATTATTTTCCTTACGATGGTACGCAACACCACGCTCGGTAATTAAACCCGTAATGAGTCGTGCTGGCGTTACGTCAAAACCATAGTTCGCTGCAGAACTATGTTTAGGCGCTACCAACATCTCTTGCATACGACCGTTCTCATCACATCCTGTCATATGAGTGACTTCTTGCGAACTACGCTCTTCGATAGGGATACCGTTAACACCATCGGCTATATTCCAGTCAATGGTCGGACTAGGTAAGGCAACATAAAAAGGAATATGATTATCAAAAGCGGCTAGTGCTTTTAAGTAAGTCCCTATTTTATTACAGACATCACCAGTACGTGTTGTACGATCAGTGCCGACAATACACATATCGACGTGACCATGCTGCATAAGATGGCCACCTGCATTATCTACAATGAGAGTGTGCGGTATACCGTGCTGGCCTAACTCCCACGCCGTTAAGTTAAACCCTTGATTACGAGGACGCGTTTCATCTACCCATACATGTACTGGAATACCCGCATTATGTGCCTTATAAATCGGCGAAAGCGCTGTACCCCAATCCACTGTTGCTAGCCAACCCGCATTGCAGTGAGTAAGAATATTCACTGTTGCATCGTTAGCTTTTTGCTGCCACAAAGAAGCAATCAATTCACAACCATGATCACCAATCGATGAACACATAGCGACATCCTCGTCACACAACTTGGCGGCAGTTTGATACGCCAACGCCATGCGCTGACTCTCTGGCACGTTTAATAGCGTTGATTTCATACAATCTAACGCCCAACATAGATTAACCGCTGTGGGGCGTGTTTGCTGTAAAGTGTAGTAAGCATGCTCAATAGAAGCCTCTGAACTATCGGCTCTCATAGCCAATGCCATACCGTAAGCTGCCGCCGCGCCTATTAGCGGTGCGCCACGCACTTGCATATCACTAATAGCTGTTGCAATTTCTGCTAGAGAAGACAAATTAAGCAACTGAAATTGATGAGGCAGCACCGTTTGATCAATAATAGTCACCCGCCAACCATCGTCAGCAAGAAAAATCGTTCTAAGCGCTTCGCCTTTAACATTCATACTTGATTACTTTTTAATTTAAGCAATGAAAAACCCATCACAATAAATAAACCTCCAGTAACACGATGAAACCATTGAACAAAAGCAGGTTTTTTGAAAAAAACACGAGCTGACTTAGAAATATAACCATAACTGCATAGCACAAAAAAAGACAACACCATAAAAATGCTCGTCAGTACGAAAAACTGTGGTGCTACCGCTTGATTGATCTGTAAAAACTGAGGAAATAATGCAATAAAAAATAGGATAGGTTTAGGATTGGTCACTGCCAAAATAAAACTTTCAAAAAAGTAAGCGGTTATTTTTTTATCTTCAACCGTCTCATCATCCACTTTTATCATCGCTGCGCGGCTAGCAATAAAGAACTGCTTAATGCCTAAAAAAACAAGATAAATCGCACCAACAATTTTAATAAATAGAAACAAATAAGAAGAGTTTAATAAGACTGCACCCAATCCTACAATAGATATTGCTGACAAGCAGAACAAACCTAAAATATTCGCCAAAGAAGAAATCGCAACTACTTTCATGTTATGGCTTATACCATTTGACATCGCTAAAAAAACAGCAGGCCCCGGACTTAATATATAGAAAAAAGAGACTACGGTATAAATTAATAGTGTATCTACTGACATAATTTCTTCCTATCTATTTTCTTTTTATTCGTTAGCCACCATACCTGCGAAGGCATGCATCTCTTTTGGATAAACAAAAAGCGCTTTCCAGAATGACGGCAAGTTTTTATCTTTATTTCGTAAAAGGACGAATACCCACTGCTTGTCTTAAATTTGCGAGTAGCGGTTGTGAATAACGCCGCGCCTTTTCAGCCCCTTTTTGTAAAACGACTTCAATATGTTCCGGCTGTTCAAGTAAAGTATTATAACGCTCTCGTGCTTCACCCACTTCTTCGTTCACCAAATCAAATAAGCGTTTTTTTGCTTCGCCCCATGCAATACCATCGGCAAAGGCTTGACGCATTTCCGCAGTTTGCTCGGGTGTCGCAAAGGCTTCCCATAATTGAAAAACCGTTGACGTATCCGGGTCTTTTGCTTCCCCCGGCTCTAACAGATTAGTTTTTATTTTATTAATATGCTTCTTTAGCTTCTTTTCAGGTAAAAACAATGGAATCGTATTGTTATAGCTTTTGCTCATTTTACGACCATCTAAGCCTTGTAACACCGCCACATTATCGCCAACAACCGCTTGCGGTAAAGTAAAGTGCTCGCCAAAGTGATGATTAAAACGCGCTGCAATATCACGCGCCATTTCCACATGCTGAATTTGATCCTTTCCCACAGGCACACGGTCGGCATTAAACATCAACATGTCCGCCGCCATTAATACGGGATAGCTATACAAACCCATGGTGACGCCAAAATCAGGGTCTTCATTCGCTTCTTGATTAGCTTGTACCGCCGCTTTGTAGGCATGCGCACGATTCATTAAGCCCTTGGCAGCCATACATGTTAGCAACCAGCACAACTCAGGAATTTCTGGCACATCCGACTGACGATAAAAGATCGTGTTATCAGTATCTAAACCTAAGGCCAACCATGTCGCAGCAATCTCCATGCTGGATTGATGAATTTTTTCAGGCTCTTGGCTTTTAATGAGCGCATGAAAATCGGCTAAAAAATAAAACGATAAATTATCGGCTTGCTGGCTGGCTTGAATAGCAGGACGAATCGCGCCGACATAGTTGCCTAAGTGTGGTGTACCGGTTGTTGTGATACCTGTCAGCGTGCGTTGTTTATCGTGTGGCGGCAAAATTAACGAAGTGGATGACATAAAAAACCTTAATATAAATCAGACAATAAATAATTTTTTCTAGCAATAAATACGTACAACATTCAATAAATTATTGTTTAAAAAAAGACTGTAATACGCGAGACAAATCGAAGGCATCCTGCGTGCCTGCAAGCTCACGAATCGAGTGCATGGCGAAGGTAGGCACGCCAACATCAATCGTTTTGACACCGACTTCAGTCGATGTAATTGGGCCAATTGTACTACCACACCCCATATCACTACGTGTTACAAATACTTGGGGGGTTACATCATTCGCTTTACAGAGTTGTTTAAAAAAACTACTGGTTTCGCTATTCGTCGCGTAACGCTGATTATTATTCACTTTAATGACCACACCATGATTTAATAATGGGCCGTGATTTTCATCATGCTTATCAGCATAGTTGGGGTGAATACCATGCGCGTTATCAACAGAGATCATTAATGAATGATCAATTGCTCGTAGCCGATCTTCTGTATTGGGTATTAAACGCTGTAAACATTGCTCTAACATTGGCCCTTGAGCGCCGCAAGCAGATGCACTACCCACTTCTTCGTGATCAGTACAAATAAGTAGCGCAGGTTTATCGGTATCAGACTCGATCAATGCCTGTAAACCGGTATAGCAACTTAACAAATTATCTAAACGCGATGCCGCAATAAACTCATTCTGTAAACCAATAACCGCTGATGCCTGTGTATCGTAAAAACTCAACTCATAATCCATCACACTCGCAACATCAGACTCTCCTTGTAATTCAAGCTGTGCGTGTAACCAATCCACAAAATCGATACTGCCTTTATCAGATACTTGCATTAATATCGGTGGCAAATGTTTCTGTTTATTAATTTTAGCCCCTTCATTGGCTTCACGGTGTAGGTGAATCGCCAAGCTAGGGATAACAGCAATAGGATCAGAGAAGTTAACTAAAGCAGCGTGCAGTTGCTGCTGACTATCGAGATAATTAACACGTCCCGCTAAGGATAAGTCTCGATCAAACCATGTAGAAAGTAATACACCACCATAGGTTTCAACGCCTAATTGAAAATAGCCTTGTTTGTGCATCTCGGGGTTAGGTTTAACACGCAGGCAAGGGCTGTCGGTATGGGCGCCCATCATACGAATACCTTCGTTAACAAAAGCATCCGGCGCGTAAGTAAAGGCAATAATGGAAGAGTGATTGCGCGTCACAAAGTATTTTTTGCCCGCGACTAATGACCACTCTTCACCTTCTAGTAATTCGGTAAAACCAGCAGCCAACAACTGTAAGGCCATCGTTTGTGTTGCATGAAATGGCGTTGGCGAGGCATCGATAAAATCTAATAAGCCTTGATTAAATTTGTCCTGTCCTGATAACTCTTCTGTTGTGTTTGCTATATCAACCACAAAGTGACCTCTTATAAATGATTATTTTTAAAACCATGGTGCATTCTGAGCTAAATTACATTCATAGAACAGAGAAACAGGGTCATAGCGTACCTGAAAAACTCCACACCAATAAAAAAACACCTAATACTAGCCGATAAATAACAAATGGAATCATACCAATAGCATTAATACATTTAATAAAATAGTAAATACATATAAACGCGCTCACCGCAGAAACACCTGCGCCTATTGCCATATCTAGCCAATTTACGCTACTTTCGCTGAGTAGTTGCAAGCCTTTATAACCACCACTTAGCACGATAATAGGAATAGAGAGTAAAAAAGAAAATCGTGCGGCATCAGCACGACATAAACCGCAAAATAGTGCTGCGGTAATGGTAATTCCTGAGCGAGATGTTCCCGGAATCAGTGCCAACGCTTGCGCGCAGCCAATTATGAGTACCGTGCCTATCGTTAGCTGCAATAATGTTTTATTTTTAGCTATCGATGGACGGTCAGCCCAACCCAGCAATACACCAAAAATGATCGTAGTCAGTGCAATGATTAATGTCGTACGCAAGTGCGTTTCAATAATATCATCAAATAACAACCCCGCCAGTCCAGCGGGAATCGTGCCTAGAACGACAAACCACGCCAAACGACTATTTTCGCTATGCTGCTGTTGAAATGTACTGGCACACCACGCCCGAATTAAAGCCGCAATATCTTGACGAAAATAAACCATTACCGCCGTTAATGTACCTACATGCACGGCCACGTCAAAAGCTAAACCTTGCTCAGGCCATCCCAATAGGCCGCTCGGTAAAATTAAATGCCCTGAGCTCGAAATCGGTAAAAATTCTGTAATGCCTTGAATTAAAGCAAGGATGATAATGTGGAAAATATCCATAAATAATTGTCTATCTAGCGATGATTAGTTTTGGGAAATGAATAGTATAAGGTAAAATCCTCGATGAAATAATCAGCAAGGTCACCTATTTAGGTCGACTCTGACGATGACGATTGCTCACGAATACGTGTACGCTTTTTCCAACTCACTTCGTTACGCATATAAGTCGGCACTGCTGCTAGAGGACTAACAAACGGCTCTCCCCCCGCTGGCGTTTGGTTACATATTTTTTGTGCAATCAGCGCCATATCGTAGGCTTCAGGATATACCTCTATCATCACTTGCTTAGCAACACCGCCTAGATTGCCGTAATGCCAACCCGAACCAACACCAATAACCTGACTATTCGCCGCTACATCACTTTGTGCTAACTGCTCTGGTGCAGTTAGCATTTCTTGACACAAAGGGACGCAGACATTCGACGCCTCCCAATGATAAGCACTCCAATAAATTTCATTCATCCGCGCATCAATACTAGGGATAATGACTTGATCATCGTCGATACAATGTAAACGTTTTGCGGTATGCGCCATAGTGAGTAAGGTCGATACGGGAAGCAAAGGCAAGTCAGCACCGTAAGCTAAGCCCTGTGCGGTACTCAGTGCAATACGCAAACCAGTAAATGATCCAGGCCCTACGCCAAAAGCAATCGCCTCCAGTTGACCCAAAGACACACCCTGCTCTTGCAAGAGCCTCTTAATACTGGGCAATAGCCGCTGAGTATGTTCACGCGGTGCAATCGCTTGCGATTGAACGATTCCTTGAGGAGTTAATAAGGCGGCAGAACAAGCATCGGTTGATGTGTCGATAGCAAGAAGATAAGACATTAACTAGGCTCACACCTGTAAATAATAGGAATGAACATTCTAGCAAAGATAGTCGAAGTGGTCAGGCTTATTACACCGACTCTTTTTATAAGAGTTTTAGGTGTTCAAGCCGAAAATAGAAGTGAAAGTTAACTTATACAAAAATCAATTAATGTGCCGCAGGAGCAAGGCGGCACACAGAAACGATGATTCGTTTAAGAAGAAAGCGCAGCGAATAATTGCTGCTTAATCGCATCAACCTCACCGACACCGTCAACACGAACATAACTTGGTGCAGGAGAACCCTGCTGCTCACCAATATTTTGATAAAAATCAACCAAAGGCTCTGTTTGCTGATGATAAACCGCTAAACGCTTACGAATCGTTTCTTCTTGATCGTCTTCGCGCTGAATAAGTGCTTCGCCGGTTTCGTCATCCACACCAGCTTGCTTGGGAGGATTATATACAAGGTGATAAATGCGGCCCGAATCAGGATGAACACGACGACCACTCAATCGAGAAACAATTTCTTCATCTTCTACATGAATTTCCACCACGTTATCGATAATAACACCGGCTTCTTTCATTGCTTCTGCTTGAGGAATAGTGCGGGGAAAGCCGTCAAGTAAAAAACCTTTTACACAATCGGCTTCTTTAATACGCTCTTTAACGAGAGCAATAATAATATCGTCAGAAACTAAACCGCCTGAGGCCATCACATCTTTAACTTTCAAACCTAGCTCAGTACCCGCTTTGACTGCAGCGCGCAACATGTCGCCGGTAGAAATTTGCGGGATACCAAACTCCTGTGTCATTAATTTAGCTTGCGTTCCCTTACCTGCGCCTGGGGCACCTAATAATATAATTCGCACGAATACATGCTCCTGTTATTCTGTCAGTGTGTAATGTTGAATGGACAACAGTAAAATTGATAGTAAAGGGCAAGATAACACGTTGCGCTTTGTGGTCTCAACCTATAAATAACCTTTGTCGCCTTAGGGAACCTTTTGTATCTCTCAAGAGGTTCCTTAGTTAACACTAAGGATAAATAACATCGATTAACGATTTGTCGTAAGCAATGCGATTTTTGCTGCCTGCCAACGCTGATCAAGTGCGGCTTCATCTAGGTCTGAGAGGTTGACGCCCTCGCGTTTTGCCTGCGCCTCGACCCAACGAAAACGCGCCTCAAACTTTTGATTGGCTCGCCGACAAGCAGTTTCAGAATCGACCTTTAAGTGACGTGCCAAATTCACTACCGTGAATAGCACATCGCCCAATTCATCTTCAATCGCATCATTATCGCCGGCTTCCGTGGCTTCAATAAGTTCAGCGATTTCTTCAGTGAGTTTGCCATGCACTGCCTGACTATCAGACCAATCAAAACCCACCGAAGCTGCACGTTTCTGTAGTTTAGTCGCTCTCACCAAACTTGCCAGAGCAAGTGGCACATCGTCTACAACACTGCTGTAGCCTTTTACATCACGCTCACGCTGTTTCGTTTTTTCCCATGATTGCTTGATCGCGCTTTCCATGGCATTGCGTTCAGCAACCGAAACAGAATCAGGAATTCTGCTTTCCAAGGTGCCATCAGGAAACACATGCGGATGCCGACGAACCAATTTATCCGCCAGAGAAGTCACAATATCGTTAAACGTAAATACCTGTTCTTCTTTGGCTAATTCGCTATAAAAAATAACCTGAAATAATAAATCACCCAACTCTTCTTTCAGTTGCTGCTTATCACCTTGCTCAATCGCATCAACAACTTCATACGCTTCCTCTAATGTTGATGGCGCAATACTGGCATACGTTTGTTTTTGATCCCAAGGGCAGCCATAGACTGGCTCTCGCAAGCGCTCCATGACTGTGAGCAAGAGCTCAAGAGCAGTGTTTGAATACGCTTGATTCATCCGTGCATATCCTAATTCTTACGCCGTGCTGATGCCACATTGGGCAATTGATTGAGCCGAGCAAGAATGTGACTAAGGTGCGCGAAGTCACGAATATCAATAGAAACAACCATTGATACCGTATTTTGACCTTTATCAGACAGGGTTTGCATGGCACTCACATTAATATGAGCCGCATCCAACACAGCAGTCACATCTCTCAATAAGCCACCGCGATCATAGGCATCAACCAACACGTCAACCGTGTATGTTTGTGTCGGCGCCTCACCCCATTGCACTTGAATAATTCTGTCAGGTTCATCCGACGCGAGTTGTAGAATATTACGACAATCTTTACGATGAATAGAAACACCTTTGCCCAAAGTGATATAGCCCATAATTTCATCACCGGGTAGAGGATTACAGCAATGGGCAATATTCGTTAAAAGATTACCAACACCGTCAATATAAACATCGGTGCCTGCGGTGGTCGGCTTTTTATGGGAAAAATTAATTTCTGTTTGTTCAGGTATGCTGGGCGCTAATAATTTTTGCGATGCGCGCAACACTTGAGCCACCGTCACATCACCGGAACCCACATGGGCATACAAATCATCTAAGGTATGATGTTTTAGTGCTGCCAATAAGGCTTCAAAATCAATATCCTGAATACCTAATCGGCGTAGCTCTTTATCTAATACACTGCGGCCATCGGCAATGTTCTGATCGCGCGCTTGCTCACCAAACCATTGACGTACCTTCGCTTTTGCACGAGAAGTATTGAGATAACCTAAGCCTTCCATCAACCAATCACGACTCGGAACGGTTTGCTTACCCGTAAGAATTTCTACCTGATCACCTGTTTTTAACACATGGTTTAAAGGTACGATTCGACCGCCCACTTTCGCGCCTCGGCATCGATGGCCAATTTCTGTGTGAACACGGTAAGCAAAATCAAGAGGCGTCGCACCTGCTGGCAGGTCAATCACATGTCCGTCGGGAGTAAATAAATACACACGATCCTGCTCAACACTAGAGCCAATGTCATCGGCCAAGCCGTCCACACCCAGTTCTTCATGCCAATCCAGTACTTGACGCAGCCATTCTATTTTTTGTTCATAACTATCAACTTGCGCATCGGCATCGCTACTGTCAGTTCCTTTATAACGCCAATGAGAACACACGCCATACTCCGCCTCTTCGTGCATCGCATGTGAGCGAATTTGTACCTCGATAACGCGGTTATTAGGCCCGACAACCGCCGTATGTAACGACCGATAACCATTTTCTTTGGGCGCAGCAATGTAATCATCAAACTCATGTGGGATATTGCGCCAAAGCGTATGCACAATACCCAGCACTTCGTAACAATCTTTAGTGGTCGGCACCAAAATACGTACTGCGCGAATATCATAAACTTCCGAAAATACGATATTTTTGCGCTGCATTTTTCGCCATATACTATAGATATGCTTAGCACGGCCATAGACTTCGGCATCGATATTATTTTTTTGAATTTGAGTTTGTAAACTCTCAACGACATAGTCAATATAATCTTGGCGATCAAGACGCTTTTCATCAAGCGATTTGGCGATATTCTTGTAATCGTCCGTCATCAAATAACGGAAGCCTAAATCCTCTAACTCCCACTTAATATGACCAATCCCTAAGCGGTGAGCCAACGGTGCATAAATATCAAAAACCTCACGCGCCACTTTGCGTTTACGCTGTTCGCTTGCATCTTTTACCGCACGAATTGCACAGGTTCTCTCCGCTAGTTTAATCAGTGCTACGCGCACATCATCAACCATTGCCACTAACATTTTACGCACATTTTCTGTCTGTTCGGCCGTTTGCTGCCCCAATACCGACTCTTCTGAATCGTTGCGCAATTGGCTAATCGCAGCCATGCCTGACACACCTAAAACTAAACCCTCAACCTCTTTGCCATAACGCTCTGTGATATCAGCCAACGGTACTTTGCCTTCTCGAACCCCACGATAAACCACGGCGGCTATAAGCGCCTCTTGATCCAACTGTAGCTCGGCCAAAATATCCGCCATTTCGAGCCCAGTAACAAAACTGCTATTATGTTGTGACCACGTATCTTCGGTGTTTACATGCTGTTTTTCTGCCTGCTCGATAAGTGTAGCCGCCGTAATTAGCTGCTGAATGGCAAATTCGTTGCTACCTGCAATAGACGCTATACGTTCCGCCCATTGAGCAATATCGACATCACCATTATCCATTAGCGGATAGTCGTCTCTCACTTTTACCATGAATTATCGTTATCCTAGTTTCAGTCTACGTTTGATTGTTTTATGGGAAGTCTTACGTGTTGTTGAGCAATGGCTAGCGCTTTTTTTACGTTTTGCATCGATGGTAAATAGCGCCATAATTTCTACATGGGAGGTCTGAGGAAACATATCCATCACACCAAGCTTAGCCAAACAATAGCCCTGATTAGCCAAAATGCCTGCGTCGCGTGCGAAGGTAGACGAATCGCAAGAGACGTAGACAATACGACCTGGCGATAGTTCAGTGATATTTTCACAGAGAGTTTTAGCGCCTGCACGCGGAGGATCAAGCACTAAAGCGTCAATCTTCGACTTATCGACGAGCACATTCGCCCATTGCCTCGCATTTATCGGCTTCGATAAGTCTTGCGCTGCAAACGACACATTACTTATCTGATTACTCTGCGCATTAGCAGTAGCACGCTCAACCATGGCCTCAATGCCTTCAATACCCACCACCCGTTTAACAAACTGCGCTATTGGCAAAGAAAAATTGCCAATACCACAAAATAAATCGAGCACTAGCTCGTGAGATTGTGGCGCGAGCAATTCAAGGGCTTGCTTGATCATCATTTGATTCACCGCATGGTTTGACTGAATAAAGTCTTGCGGATGAAACTGTAATGTTAACGGCGAAAGACGATCATCATCGAGTGCTAATACATAAGCCATTCTTGGGGTGACGGCTTGGTCATTAATATCATGTAGATCACCCCCTTTATCACTCTGAAACCATACGACAGCCTTTAAATGTTCTGATCGGAGAGAAGACTGCAATAGGTGTCGATCTGCAACCGATAACTTGCGCGTATGCCTCACCACAATACCCACATCATCTTGACCAAGGAAAGGTTGTGAGTGGATTAACTCTATATGTGAAACCGACTTCGCTATCTGAGAAAGGCCATCGCGTAGTAATGGCAACATTACTTGTAATGCAGGCACAGCAACATCACAGTGGCGAGTTTCTACAATCGCACGGCTGTCGGCCTCACGAAAACCGAATAACACATCACCAATTTTTGTGTAATCGACCGCCAAACGCAGACGTTGTCGATAGTGATAAGGCGATGAGGAGATGGGTGATAATAATGCTTGCGGCGAGATAGAAGACCAACGAGATAACTGCGATAACACCGTGGCTTGCTTGAATGCGACTTGATCGCTTACCGGCATATACTGCAATGCACAGCCGCCGCAACGAGAGAATACGGCACAAGAAGGCGTTATCCGTTGCTCAGACATCTTAGTGATCTGCTTAACTTTCCCTTCACTATAGCGAGTAGAGGAGCGCGTGATTAGCACCGTCACTTCTTCGTCGGGTAAAGCCCCATCGACAAAGACGGCATGCCCATTAACCGATGCGATTCCACGCCCATCATCAGCCAAGCGCTCAATTAAGAGACTTTTATCCGAAGGAATACGGTGAGCAGCAGGTGCTTTTTTTCTAGATCGAGCGCCTATTTTTCGAGAAGAGGTGGCCACTTAATCGACCGTCATGCCTTTACTGGCATGATCCGCTCTATCGTCAAACACACCAGATGATAAGTAGCGGTCTCCGCGATCACAGCCAATCGCAACAATCACGGCATTGTGTACCGTTTGACTAATTTCCAAAGCAGCCGACACCGAGCCACCAGACGATACACCCAAGAAAATACCTTCTTGCTGCGCTAACGCACGCATTGTGATCTCTGCGCGCTGCTGGCTCATATTAACCACTTGATCAACATTGGTTGCATCAAAAATAGAGGGAATATAGGCTTGCGGCCAACGGCGAATACCGGGAATACTTGCACCCTCTTCTGGCTGTAAACCAACAATTTGAATACCAGGGTTTTGCTCTTTCAAAAAAGCGGAGGTTCCAGTAATCGTACCGGTTGTTCCCATCGAGCTCACGAAATGTGTAATATTGCCGTGAGTTTGCTCCCAAATTTCTGGGCCAGTACCCGTATAATGCGCTAACGGGTTATCATTATTAGCAAACTGATCAAGCACCTTGCCTTTACCTTCGGCTTGCATTTGCTGAGCTAAATCACGCGCCCCCTCCATACTCTCTTCCGCACTCACTAATATAAGTTCAGCACCGTAGGCCGTCATTGCGGCTTTACGTTCAGCGGTTGCGCTATCGGGCATAATAAGGATCATACGATAACCTTTAATAGCGGCAGCCATGGCTAAAGCAATTCCCGTATTACCACTGGTCGCTTCAATGAGCGTATCGCCCATTTGTATATCGCCGCGCGCTTCTGCACAATTAATCATTGATAACGCAGGACGATCTTTAACGGACCCAGCAGGGTTATTACCCTCTAACTTGACTAAAACGGTATTATTGTTGATATTTGCGCCATCTAAACGCTGTAAACGCACTAAAGGAGTATTGCCGACGTATTGCTCAATCGTGGGATACGGGGAAGAGGTTTCCATAAAACAAGCCTTGCCAAAATAAGGCCGCTATTTTACCCTTGATCGCGTCAACGTAACATAGCGACAGCATGAATTTATCTGTTAACTCGTAGACAGAATTTACATAACCATAGCGTGCTTAGTTATACTTACTAAATAACACTAATGTATCCTACAGCCTGCTTGAGACGGATTCTCTGATATGCCTCAATTGATTTCATCAAAAAAATATTGCCTCTTCAATATTGGCTTCCTAATTCTCAGCCTTTGCTTATGCTTAGGCGTGTATCTCATCTCGACACCACCATCGATCTACCCATTTATTTTTGTTGTTCTTACCAGCCACTTTTTATTCACGTTACTTTCATGGTGGTGTTTATTTAAACCAAGCACCGATGAACGCAGCATCGATGAACAATACAGCCCTAAAAAAAATAAGGCTGATGACAATACGAACACTGCCTCATCCACAACGTTAACGACACATAATAGTGATCAGCCATCAAAGAAGCAGCGTTCTAGCTCTTCCGCAATATGCACCGAATCCAGACGTATATTAGTTGTGGACGATAACACCAGTAACATTACCGTACTTGAAAATTATCTACAGGCAGACAATCGAAAAATTGTTACCGCCAATAATGGACTAGATGCTATTAGGCATGTCGAAAAACAAACAATGGACATTATTTTCATGGATATAGAAATGGAGGGTATGAATGGACCGCAAACAGTACAACATATTCGCGCACTTGAAAAAACGAATGCTAAATTACACATAGCAAGAACACCAATTATTGCCGTAAGCGCACATAAAGAAAAAAGCAAACGGCTGGCCGTACTTCAGCAAGACTTTGATGACTACTTAGAGAAACCAGTGAGCGCAGATACGGTACATGAGGTGATGCAGCGCTGGGAAGGTATTGAACGACAATCTTTAAAACCTGCAGGTTCAAACAATTTATTGGCAAGCAGGTCATCGAAAAATAAAATGGGTCAAGGTAATAAAAAGTATCCGCCTACAAAAACAGCCAAACCAACGAACTCCAAAAAGGATGTTGATAAAGTTATTAACATTGAATATTCATTATCCCATAGCAATAACAATAACGTATTGGCTAGAGACATGTTGGCACTACTTATTACTATGATTCAACAAGAAAAAGCAACGCTTCTCGAACGTTATGAACAGCGCCAGTGGGAAAAACTCTATCAACTGAACCATAAGATTTATGGTGGAAGCTCATACTGTGGCGTCCCCAAATTACAAACAAGCAATCAGCAATTAGAACGCTTATTGCAATCACACCTCACTCAATACCCCAGCATTAATAACCCATCAGACAAAACAAAAAAAATCACTATAGAAGAGAGTGCAGTCAGCGATATCAAGCAAGCACTAGATAATGTTCTACAATCTATCGACGACATTCTTTTATGGAATGAACAATATGACATGGATATAATTTTTAATATTGAGGAGCCTCTGCTTAACCTCGAATGACTAATGACGACTTTTAGTCGACAATGATTGGTCAATACTTTGATGAAAACGAGAGATTGAATCACCACACAAGCCCAACCAAGCCACTATCGCCGCCACTAGCAACACGCCACCAGCGCCAATAAATAACCATTGCGGACTAATTTCCCACAAATAGCCACTCGCAACAGCACCGATAGCACCACCCACACCAAATGTCATCGAACTATATAACGCATTACCTTGACCGGCATTTTTGCCCGCAAAGAACTGCCTAATCAACTCGATACTCGCCGCATGCGCTGCACCAAAGCTTAAGGCATGAATGCCTTGCGCAATAATCATCACCCATAGATGATCCGCAAACATACCCGTGATAAACCAGCGAAAGCTCGTTAACAATAAACTCCAAAATAATAAATAACTCACCCCCATTGCTGGCATTAAACGATGAATCACTAAAAACAAAGCAACCTCCGCCGCAACCCCTAAGGCCCAAAGCAGCCCAATGGATGTTCTCGTGTAGCCATAGCTATCTAAATACAAACTAAAAAAGGTGTAGTAGGCACCAAAACTTAATTGGAGTAAAAATGCCGCTGCAAAAAAGGCAATAACAGCAGGCTGGCGCAAAATAAATCGGCAAGACACATTGCTTGACGCCGCAACGCGCACAGGAGCCTCTTTAAGTAGCAGGCAATTCAAACTAATCAATAACAATAAAACCCAAGCAATAGGGATAAGATAACGAATAGACAAGTGATCAAACAAAAAGCCAAGAGCAACAACGGCGACAATAAAACCTATCGAACCCCATACTCGAATTCGGCTGTAATGATGACTTTTTTTACCCAAATATTGAATAGTAACCGTATCAAACTGAGACAGCACTGCATTCCAAAAAAAACTATAAAGAAAAGTGACAATAAGTATGGGAATTAAATTTTTCCAAAAAAATAGACCTGTAAAAAATAGCGTGGCTAAACCGGCACCCACGCTAATAATCAATAAACGTCGACCCGTACGATCACATAGCCAGCCCCATATATTAGGCGCACCAATTTTTGTACCCATCAATACGGCATTCACCAAACCGATGGCGTAAGCAGTGAGGCCAATATCAGCAAGATATAAACTAAGAAAAGGGCTTAATGCGCCAACAAGCGCAAAGTAAAAAAAATAGAAACCGGACAAACGCCAATAAGGTAATGTGGAAGCATGCATTAACACATTGCCTAAATAGCTTTTATCATCAGCACGTTAAGCTAGTTCGCTTGTGCAGGGATGGTAGGGATATTGTGGGATATGTCTCCATTTTGTGCTCGATGACGCAACAAATGGTCCATCAACACTAATGCCGTCATTGCCTCAGCAATTGGCGTTGCACGAATACCAACACAAGGGTCGTGGCGCCCTTTAGTAACGATCTCAACTGGCTCACCATGCACATCAATACTGCGGCCGGGGATATGTAAACTAGAGGTGGGTTTTAACGCGATATGCGCAATTAAATCTTGCCCTGTTGAAATACCCCCTAGTACACCGCCAGCATTATTTGACAGAAAACCTTCAGGGACAATTTCATCGCGATGCTCTGTACCTTTTTGAGTGACGACATCAAAGCCTGAGCCAATCTCCACGCCTTTAACAGCATTAATGCTCATCAGGCCATGCGCTAAATCTGCATCTAAACGATCGAAAATGGGTTCTCCTAACCCTGGAATCATACCACTGGCAACAACGGAAATTTTTGCCCCTACAGAGTCGCCTGACTTACGTAAGTCTTGCATATAGGTTTCCATTGCCGCAACTTGATCGACATCGGGGCAAAAGAAGGGATTATTATGCACTTCGTTCCAGTCGAATTGCTCGGCTTTTATCGGCCCTAACTGGGAGAGGTAACCTCGCACTTGAATACCACAATGTGCTAACAAATATTTTTTCGCAATAGCACCAGCCGCTACACGCATCGCAGTTTCGCGTGCCGATGAACGGCCACCACCACGATAGTCACGCACACCATATTTTTGCATATACGGATAGTCTGCATGTGCGGGGCGAAACTGATCCTTGATATTGCCATAGTCTTTCGAGCGCTGATCAGTATTTTCTATCAACAAACCAATAGGGGTGCCGGTTGTTTTACCTTCAAAAACACCGGATAAAATCTTAACCTGATCGGGTTCTTTACGCTGTGTTTCATAGCGATTTTTACCCGGGCGTCGTCGATCAAGGTCTACTTGTAAGTCTGCTTCGCTTAACGCTAAACCTGGAGGACAGCCATCGACAATACAACCTAACGCCAAACCATGGCTTTCGCCAAAGGTTGTGGTAGTAAATAGTTTTCCGAAGCTATTGCCTGACATAATGCGATAAACCTTTTAGTAAAATAGAGATAGAGCGACACCTTTATAACGGCGAGATTATACGTGATTTATACAAAGGCTGCTGCATGATCTAATAACTCTTGTCGCGTTATCACAAATACACCATGCCCCCCAGATTCAAACGATAACCACATAAAAGGCACTTGAGGAAAAGCGGTTTCTACATGTTCCCAGCTATTACCCACCTCCACAATCAATACCCCTTGATCATTTAGATAAGTCGCTGCCTGTCGCAGCAAACGGCGTGTCACATCTAAGCCGTCATCTCCAGAACCTAGAGCAATAGCCGGTTCCGACTGATACTCTGCGGGCATACTATCAATATCAGCTTTGTCTACGTATGGAGGGTTAGCAACAATAAGATCATAAGGTTTTTCGGGAATTGCATCGAATACATCCGACTCCAGCACGGCCACTCGCTCACTGACCTGATGCCGCTTAATATTTTCTTCAGCAACCATCAAAGCATCGGTAGAAATATCACAGAGGTCAACCCGCGCATCAGGAAAGACCAACGCCGTCGCAATACCAATACAACCGCTACCGGTACACATATCGAGCACTTGTAATGACGATTGCGGCGGCAATGCATCAACGACTGGTAACCACGGCTGATAACGACTGAGAATCAATTCTGCAATGGGTGACCGAGGCACCAAAACATGCTCATTAACCGTAAAAACATAGCCACAAAACCACGCTTCACCCACAATGTACGCTGCGGGAATACGCTCATTAACCCGGCGAAGATACATACTTTCAATACGTAGCCACTCGGCTTGACTGACCGGTTGATTAAGCACTTCAGCGCTCACATCAAATGATAAACCTAATGCAGAAAAAGCCAGCCACAAAGCCTCATCTTGCGCATTATCAGTACCATGACCAAAAAAAAGTTGCGCTTGCTCAAAGAAGATGGCTCCCGCATCAATACATTCAGCAATCGTCGACGGAGGCGTATTAACCAAGGCCTCTGGAAAAGCAGATACTGGCCTATCGGATGATATTGTCATTTTTAATCAATTAACTCTATATGGATTGGATAATAAAGATTACTCACCAGCAAAAGATAAAAACAAGTCATGCAACTAACGAGGATATAGAATATCTAACTGAACATATAAACGGCGATTACCACGCCGCACTACATACGCTGTGACATACAAATAATCTAACGGCTGTTTTTCAGTAACGTTTTCTTCCATCACTACCGGCATGCGGTACGTGCGATAACGCTGAGAAGTGTCAATTCCATACAATTGCTTAATGCCAAAATGATCATTCGCCCAATTATTGCTTTCACCGCAAGCTCGACCGTCACAGCCAAATAATAGCTCAGCATTATCAGGCAACTGACCATCATAATAACTAAGCACATCAGGCTCAACATAGTCTCTTGGCATTTCTAAAGTATAACGTAACAATCGGCCCGCCTGCCGCTGCCATTTTCTTGGGACCCAACGATTATCGACTTTACGGTATTTATCTAAAGCCACAATGTACTGCGTTTCAGAGTAAGTTGATTGCTCAAAAACCTTGGCTTGAGGGTGTAACGAAAAGGCGAAAGCCTTATCTGCGTGCACAGGCAACGCAACACTCAACACACATAAAGCCACAAAAGCCACAAAAGCATACGCATAAAACAGAGTAAATTCACTGATTATAGTAGTGTTAATAGTGACGGCATTTGTGGTGACCGAATGTGGTGGCGTAGTATCACGGTTGGCTGCATTTATTAATGAAGAAGTGTGTTTTTTCACATTATTCTCAACGACTGGATTAAGTGATTGATAACATCGAATGTTATACGCATTATTCTTTATACGTGCCAAAGCACCTTAGCATAGCACTGCGGCACCCTTACGCCGTTGGTATATTTATATCAGAAAACCATGTCACTGATCATTGCAGCGATAAGTCACTTGTGGCAACCGTTCTTTAAAACGATAAAAAATGGATAAAGACGCTTAACGAGGGCTAACTAAAAAATTCTTTATCGCCGCGGCAACCTCTGTAGCAGCACTCTCGGCGTGTAAAAAGTGTCCGTCGTTAAATACTTCAACTGTCGCGGATAACTGACGCGCCAATGCCTCACTTTGCTCTTTCAGCTCTTGAGGGGCTTTCATGACTAAACCTTCATCGCCTAACAAAAGTTGTGATGGCACATGAGCATCAACAATATTATCGACAAATGCCTGTAATGTTTCACTAGATAAACCAATAGCCGATAAACTCCATAATTTACTGTCGGCTCGCCACGAATACTTACCCGCCGATTCAGACAAACCTCGTACCGCTAACTGCTCTGCTGTTGTCGTCGAGACTGGTGCAAAACGGCTCATACAACGGGCAACAATCGCTTCTCTGCGCGAGTCAAAAATAGTCGCCTTGCGCTCAATGCGATGACCGATTTCAGCGATACTTTTTTGGATACGCTCAATCACACCGACTTGCTCAACCAGTGGAGGCATAATCGCATCAATCATCACTAAATGGGAGATTCGATCAGGAAAGGTTCCGGCAGTTAACAATGCCATCATCGCACCACGGGAATGCCCCAGCAAACCAAAATGTTGCCAGCCCATACTATCCGCAATCGCGTAAATAGCAGAAATGTCGGTCCATATTGGATAATCATCTAAACCCGATTTATGATCTGACAATCCATGCCCTGCCAGATCAACCGCCAGACATTGAACACCAGGCAGTTGAGACGCAAGCGTGGCAAAACTACCACTGTTGTCCAACCAACCATGTAACGCAATAACCGGTAATCCGCCCTCGTCTCCCCAGAGCTGAGCAGCGTAACGAAAACCATTAAAAGTGAATGTTTTTTCTATCGCAGAAAAACCAGCGCTCACTAATGCGCCAGAGGAAACCGTTGAATGAGACAATAGAAGGATCTCTTACTAAATTATGAGAGTACGGGTTGAGTACTAGCGGGCTGATGCAACCATTCGAGATCACAACAACCATTTGCATAGACTTGGGTTTTAAGACTCGCCAAAGCGCCTGTACCCATTCGGTAACGGCCGGGCTCAAGCCCTGCCATACCATCCACTAAAATTCCAACCAGCGGTTGATGACTCACCATAAGTACCGTTTCGGTGCGATGACTTTCTAAAGCAGCGAGTGAATCAATTGGATTACCGTTTGGTGGCAAAAAAAACTGAGTGACTACTGGCTTATCAAGGTGGGCCGCCATAATTTTTGCGGTTTGTTGAGCGCGAATATACGGGCTTGCCCATATTACATCCACCGTTTGTAACACGGCAGCATAATCCATTGCCATTTGTGCTATATCATCTTTACCCTGCGCTGTTAGTTCTCGTTGGGCATCGGTGTCGGCAGAGGGTTGCGCCTCACCGTGGCGCATAATAAATACATTCACACTGTGCTCCTTTATCTAGTTTTTTATCATCGAGGCGGGCATAAAAACGTCTATGATTGAATGACAGTCATACAGCCGCTTACCTATTCGCACTTAGCACTATTCATTACCCGTGGCCGAACTATCATTAGGCCAATCACTAAATGGGAATGGCTTTTGTTCGTCGTTATAGGTAATAAAGCGTAATATTTGATAAAGATATTGTGAGAGCTGACCACCAAAAGCCTGCAATCTTTCTTCACTAGAACCCGTAATCAAAGCAAACACAAATTGAATAATTACCAGCACTAACATAACGTAACTAGCGACACAGGCAATAACAACAAACATCAGCATAAATAAGCCACGCAACCAATGTTCGGGAGACAACAAACGTGTTTTTAGTTCACCGGATGTTTCAGACGACGCCTCATTAATTGATGACGCGTTTGTTTCTGTTTGACCTGACGATGGATCAGCAGATGATTCACTGACAATTTCACCATCGACTGCTTCGTTATCTGAAGGCTTGTTACTCATATTTATACCTATTTATTGTTTGCTACTTTATTTTAGTGGGTCAAAGTTGACGTCATCGCTATTATCACTGGACATAAGCTGACTAATAATACTATCTACAGGCTGGTGGTCAAACATTAGTGCGTAGAGCGCAGTAACTAATGGCATATAAATTTGCATTTCTTCGGATTTTTCTTTTACTAAACGAAGCGTATTCACACCCTCGACTACCTGACCGATACCATCAACCGCTTGTTGGTAACTGTTACCGCTCCCTAAGGCATGGCCCAATCGATAATTTCTACTCAAATTGGAGCCGCAGGTAAGAATCAAATCTCCTACCCCTGCCAACCCCAACAAGGTCATTGGATTGGCTCCCATTGCTTGAGAAAAACGTCCCATCTCTGCAAGCGCACGCGTCATCAGCATAGCTAAGGTATTCTGACCACATTGCCTTGCTTCTGCCATACCAACAATGATGGCATAAATATTTTTCAACGCACCCGCCAACTCAACGCCATAACGATCATCATTGCTATACACACGAAAGGTTGACGAGCATAGCGTCGCCTGTACGTGCTCAATAAGAAGATCATGCTCACTCGCAATAACTGAGCCGGTTAACTGGTGTTGAACCATTTCCTTGGCAAAATTTGGCCCACTTAATACGCCAATAGCGTGGTCAGGTAACTCTTGCTCTAAAATTTGACTCATGGTTTGAAAGCTAGTCGCATCAATTCCTTTTGTCGTACTGACAACATAGGCAGAAGGCGCCAAGTAATTCGCTATTTGCTGTGCAACCTGCCGAAAGGAAGCGCTAGGTACAGCAATAAATACTAACTGTGCTGTCGACAGTGCCATCTCAATATCGGAAACCACATGAACTTGCGGCGGCAACTGGAAGCCGGGAAGATATTGTGTATTTTCTCGCGTAGATGCTGTGAGCTCAGCACGCGTACTGTCTCGCATCCACAAAAAAACCGGCTGTTGATTTTGCCCGATAGTGCTAGCCAGTGCAGTACCGAAACTGCCACCGCCAATAACGGCAATTGTTGGATTACTCATCATATTATTATCATTCTTATGGGTATATAGGTGTTATTTATATCACTAATAAGGCATAAATATTAGTTTTTAACATCTTTCAAAAAACAAACACAAAAAAAGCAGTAAAGGTCGCCTTTACTGCTTTTAAACATCATCTCAAATCTATAAAGTTATCGAGATTAGTTGCTAAGCTCTAACAACAAGCTATTGAGTCGCTGTACATAAGCCGCTGGATCTTCTAAATGACCACCTTCTGATAAGGTCGCTTGATCAAAAAGGATATTGACTAAATCACCAAAGCGGTCTTCGTCAGCTTCTTGATCCAGTTTTTTCACCAACGGATGCTCTGGGTTCAATTCAAAAACTGGCTTCGTATCTGGCAGCGCCTGACCCGCTTGCTCCATAAGGCGACGCATCTGCGCACCCATATCATCTTCACCAACAACAACACAGGCAGGCGAATCCGTTAGGCGATGAGTCAGACGCACTTCTGCTACTTTATCCTCTAACACTGTTTTACTGCGCTCAACAAGACCTTTAAGCTCTTCGTTAATTTTCTCTTGCGCTTGCTTTTCTTCTTCAGAATCTAGCTCACCAAGATCTAACGATCCGCGTGCAACATCTTGTAATTGCTTACCATCAAATTCACGCAAGTGGCTCATCATCCAGTCGTCAACGCGATCAGACAACAACAAGACTTCTATGCCTTTTTTACGGAACACTTCTAGATGCGGGCTGTTTTTCGCTGTATTAAAGTTTTCTGCCGCCACGTAATAAATTTTGTCTTGACCTTCTTGCATACGTTCAACGTATTGCTCTAACGATTGATCCGGTGTTGCCGTATCGGTATGCGTTGTCGCAAAACGTAGTAGTTTGGCAATTTTTTCTTTATTCGCAAAGTCTTCGCCAGGGCCTTCTTTAATCACTTCACCAAATTCTTTCCAGAACTCTGCATACTCTTCTGGTTTTTTCTTGGCCATTTTATCAAGCATATCTAAAACACGCTTGGTCAGTGCTGCACGCATGGCATCAATATTGGGATCCTTTTGTAGAATCTCACGAGATACATTGAGTGATAAATCATTTGAATCAACGATACCTTTAACAAAGCGCAGATACATCGGCAGAAACTGCTCGGCTTCATCCATAATAAATGTGCGTTGAACATACAATTTAAGGCCACGCGTGCCTTCACGGTTATAAAGATCAAACGGTGCTTTTTTAGGAATGTACAACAAGCTGGTGTAATCTAACTTACCTTCAACACGATTATGGCTCCACGTTAGCGCCTCTTGGTAATCATGTGATACATGCTTATAAAATTCTTGGTATTCTTCATCTTTAACATCAGAGCGCGAGCGCGTCCACAGCGCAGTCGCCGTATTAATTGTTTCATCTTCTGGCGCTTCAGGTTCTTTACCCTCTTCTGGCTCCGGCACGTCTTTTTTCATAATGACCGGCAAAGAAATATGATCTGAATATTTTTTAATAACCGAGCGTAAGCGCCACCCGTCAGCAAATTCAGTCGCATCGTCTTTTAAGTGAAGAATAATCGTCGTACCACGATCAGCCTTTTCAATGGCTTCAACGGTAAATTCCGCATCACCCGCACACTCCCAATGTACACCTTCGGTCGCTGGCACACCGGCTTTACGTGTGAGCACTTCAACACGGTCTGCTACGATAAACGAAGAATAAAAACCAACACCAAATTGGCCAATGAGTTGTGAATCTTTTTTATCATCACCCGAAAGGTTTTCGAGAAATTGTGCTGTTCCTGATTTAGCAATAGTGCCTAGGTGATTAATAACATCTTCACGGCTCATGCCGATACCATTGTCGCTGATAGTGACTGTTTTAGCGTCTTTATCGAAATCAACGCGAATCGCCAACTCAGAATCACCTTCATATAGATCGTCATTTTTAACGGCTTCAAAACGTAACTTATCGGCCGCATCAGAAGCGTTAGAAACAAGCTCGCGTAGGAAGATCTCTTTATTCGAGTACAACGAGTGAATCATTAGGTGTAATAATTGTTTAGCTTCCGTTTGAAAGCCTAAAGTTTCTTTCTCGGCAGTGGCTGTATCTGTCACGAATAACTCCTCACTAGATATAAAAATGGTTAATAATAAGTGTTCTAAATGAGACCTTTGCACGAAAACCATTTCGCTCTCATGTGGCGTTTACCCCACAAGGGGGTACCGAGGAAAAATGTACTCAATCGGTCATTTATCATGCATAAACTCCCTCTCTCCGTGCATTTTTGCCTCGCTTAAAAGCGCCTACTTTTGGTGCCTGAGAGCAAAATCATCTTCCGTGCAAAGGTCTCAAATATTATGATGACACCTATATGGGGGAGTGGCCTTATATTTCAAGAGGGTATCGCTTGTCTATTTCCAGAAAAAAACACCATGCTACCTGTGGTGCATTCTGAGCCAAACGGCACTCATAGAACAGAAAATAGGGTATTCCTTCAACAACTCTCGGCAGCAGGGACAGGTTTTTACTCCTGCAAAACCTGTATTCCCTACTTCCATCTAGGTCAAGCTGCCGCGAAGCTTATAGGATATATTTACAGCGTGTTGCTGAAGGAATACCCTATTTTTTGTTCGAAGTTTTAGAATGCGCCACGGGTAATGCTATTATTAAGCATCAATTGTTAACATCCTTGGGGCTAAACCTTAAATTAAGCCCCCTTGTATACCCAATAAGCACTACCAACGACTTCCCAAAGGCTAATCATGAATACTGCCACGTCCTCTTCTATTCAATACGCTCCCGTATGGCGACGATTTACCGCGATCATCTACGACGCATTACTGATTGCGGCGATTAGTATGGGGTATGGGGCTATCGGAGTCGGCTTAACTCATTGGCTTAATGGTGATGATGCCGTAGAAATTAACAATCATCTCCACTGGCTATTTCAAATGGGATGGTTAATGGTAGTGATCGGCTTTTTTTGCTTTTTTTGGAGAAGAGCTGGGCAAACGCTAGGCATGCGTGCTTGGCGATTAAAAATTGTGAGGGAGGGCACTCAAAACACAGCCTCTGTCCCACAATGTATCGGCCGCTGCGTATTAGCACCATTTTGTTTACCATTATTTTTTATTGGCTGGTTACGTAATGACCAACAATGCTTGCATGACCTAGCAACCGGTACTCAGGTGGTATTGCTACCTAAAGGAAGTTAAGGAACCTCTGAACAAGTATGAATGGTTTTTCGCTGGTTACAATGAACGGATTTGAGATGATTAACGTGTTCGTGCTAGCAAAAACAAACCTAATCCCAAGCAGAATAAAATCGGCAACAACACGGCGAATAATGGAGGAATACCATAAATTAAGCTTGCAGGCCCTAGTAGCTTTTGCGTGAGCTGAAAACCAATCCCTACAACAACCCCGGTAAAAATACGGTAACCCATTGTCACCTCACGCAAAGGCCCAAAGATAAAAGAAATAGCAACCAGCACTAAACTAATAATAACCAAGGGTTGCAATACTTTAGACCAATAAGCGAGCAAATACTTACCATTATCGAGGCTTTGTCTGTCTAAATACTGAGCGTACTCATATAACTTGGTAATAGCTAAGTTATCGGTATCTTGCACTAAAATCGTCAGCAAATTTGGCGACAATTCCGTTTCCCATCGTCGAGAGTCATAGGTTTTTGTTATTATAGTTTGCGGGTCATTAACGGCAGGAAATATTGTCTCAACCACCCCCTCTTCTTGCCATTGACCATTGGTGTAAAGTGCCGTTTTGGAAAAACTAGCTATAATTAGTCGCTGATTATCATCGTACTGATAACGCGTAACACCGGCTAATTTGCCATTCGCTTGCACACGGTTAAAGTGCATAAACACATTGCCTTCACGATTCCACACGCCACCCTTTGCCGTTAGCGCACTATTATTTCCCTGTAACAAATCAGAGCGTCGATTTTCGGCATATTGGTCAGAAATAGGAATTATATATTCGGCGAACAGCAGCATAGCCGCAATAAACCATAATACCGGTTTAAGCACCGCCCATGTCAGTCGCAATAAACTCACTCCCGCTGCGCGCATCACCACTAATTCACTGGTAGACGCCAAACTACCCAGCCCCACAAGCCCACCCACTAAACCAGCAAAAGGCATATACTGATAAAAGCTCGAAGGAATTGCCAATACGACATACAACAGTGCTTCACTAAAAGTATAAGTAGGCGTTAAATCACCCAGCTCATCAATCAGTTTGGCTAGAATATCCAGCGCCGTGATCACGACCAAAACAACGATAATTGACGCGACCGTTGTCCGAAAAATATAAGCGTTTAGTAAGCGCACAAATTACCCTGCTTGATTCAATGACGGCTTAGTACTCACACGAAGCCATTTAAGCCACTGTTTTTTGTCGACTAAAAAAGCCAATGCAAGAGCAGCAAAGCCAAGGTGAACACCCCATAAACCAATAACGGGACTAAGACGCTGTTCTTCTACCGCACCACGTGCGCTATTGAGCAACACAAGATAAATGAGATACAACAAAATGGCAGGAAACAACATGGCATAACGGCCGCGTCGTGGATTCGTATGGCTAAACACCACTCCCAGTAGTGTCACAATTAATACGACCAAAGGCGAAGAGAATCGCCATTGTAGTGCTGCTTGGTAATCAGGTAGATCTGATTCGAATAAATCTAATGTAGGCACGCGATTCGCTTTATTGCCAGTCACAACAATCTCTTTTTTAGTATCGACGTGCTGCCCTAACTCTTCAAACTCAGTAACACGGAAGTTTGCCTGACCGGGCTGGCCTTCATAACGCGTACCATTTTTAAGTACCAGATAACGCTGATTAGTGCCGCCTAGCACTTTATATTCTGCCACGCTAGAACGCGTGGTCATCAGCAGTTCATCGTCTTTAGTTTTCATATTGGCGAGAAAAAAGGCATTAAGCTGCTCTCGGTTATCGCTAATATCTTCGGTATAACTCACTAAGCGTTTATTGCGCGATACTTGAAAGCGGGCTTCCTGCATTGTCTCAAAATCATTTCTCGCTTGTTGCTGAGCAAGAATTTTTTCTGCTTCGTGTAGACCTAAAGGCGTTATCCATAAACTCAGCGATGCGATAACAAGGGTCACAATACCTGCGGGAATATATGTCCACTGAATTAATTGTTTGCGACTCACACCACACGAAAATAGCACGGTCATTTCACTATCCGTATAAAGGCGGCCATACGCGAGTAGTATCGAGACAAAAAAGCCCAAAGGTAGGATGAGTTCAGCAAAACCGGGGAGGCGATAAAACATCACAGCAAATAATACGCTTGCATCCAATTTGCCCGCAGCGGCTTCAGCCAAATATTTTACAAAGCGACCGCTCATAATGATGATAAGCAGCACACCCGTCACCGCAAACGTGGTTTGTAAGACTTCTTTTGATAAGTAACGTGGGATAATCATGGGGCGCTATCTTCTCATTTTTGATCGATAACGGGTAGCTTATGCGCTATATTTTCAAATAAAAAAGAGAGGTCCATTACACGATAAAACATAAAACAACCGCAGGTTAACCCGCTAGCCACTATATAATTACGCTATACTATTATTTTTTCATCACCCGCAGATTTAACCTATAGCATAGGATCCAATATGAGCTTTTCAGTCAAAATAGCGACAACCATTACTACTTATAAAAGCGAATGTATCGTTCTTGGTGTATTCGCTCATGAAAAGCCCAAAAAAGGGCAAACTATTGCTTTACCTCATTATGCTTCTTTAGTGAATAAAGAAAGCCGCCTCTCATTTACTGATATGTTTGATTCCCGCGAGTTTAGCGCTCAGACCGGCCAAACCGCGGTGATACATCAGCCAACAGATAATATTCGCAAGATCATCTTGGTGGGCTTTGGTAAAAAGAGCCAATTGGATGCAAAACGTTATCGTAACTGTACTGTGAGCTATGCCAAGCAATTGGCAAAAATGGCCATCAAACAAGCCGACATTTTCTTAGATGACATCACAACGAATGAATTTGATATTGTGCAGCAAGCGCAGTGCTGTGGCGAAAAAATCATCCATAGCTACTATCAATTCACCCACTGCAAGAGCCATAAAAACGCGCCCTCTTTGCCAAAAATTACTTTTCACCTCAGTGATAAAGCCGGTAGCACTCATGTCAAAAAAGCATTAGCCGTGGGCTCAGCCGTAGGCAAAGGGATGAATGTTGCGCGCGAGCTGGGTAACTTACCGGGAAATATCTGCACACCGAGTTACTTAGCCGAGCAAGCGCGTAAACTCGCTAAAGCGCATTCGATACTCAAAACAAAAATTCTGTCGGAAAAGCAAATGGCAGATTTAGGCATGGGATCATTACTGTCGGTATCTGCCGGTAGCCGCGAACCCGCCAAACTCATCATTATGGAATATCAAGGTGCCGCGAAATCACAACGCCCACACGTACTTGTCGGCAAAGGGATTACCTTCGATAGCGGCGGCATCAGCCTCAAGCCCGGTGGAGGCATGGACGAAATGAAATTTGATATGTGTGGCGCCGCCAGCGTGTTTGGTACCGTCAATACATTACTAGAACTACAACCCAAAATTAACGTCGTTGCCATTGTCGCGGCGGCTGAAAATATGCCCAGCAGTACTGCGACCAAGCCTGGTGATATTGTGACCTCAATGTCGGGCAAAACAATCGAAGTGCTTAACACCGATGCGGAAGGCAGATTAGTACTGTGCGATGCATTAAGCTATGCCGAACGCTACAAACCAGCTTCCGTTGTTGATGTGGCCACATTAACAGGCGCCTGTGTTATTGCTCTTGGCGCTCATGCCACCGGCCTATTCAGTAACAACGAGCAGCTTGCCGAACAATTATTAGCTTCCGGCGAAGCCAGTGGCGATAGAGCATGGCAAATGCCCCTGTGGGATGATTACAAAAAACAGCTCAAAAGTAACTTTGCTGACTTAGCCAATATTGGTGGTCGCGAAGCCGGTAGTGTTACCGCTGCTTGCTTCTTATCCCACTTTACCGAAAGCTATCCATGGGCGCACTTAGACATCGCCGGTACTGCGTGGTTGTCGGGCGGCAATAAAGGGGCAACTGGCCGCCCTGTACCACTGCTAAGCCACTATTTATTAAATCAAGTAAAGTAAGATCCACCAACCAAGCTCGCGTAATCTTATGACGGAAGTAGACTTTTATATTCTTCAGGAAACAACACTGGCTGCGCGAGATCATTTTGTGTGCCGGTTAGCAGAAAAAGCCCTGCTTACCGGACGTCATGTGGTGATTAAAGTCCATGACGAAGAACACGCAGAGTCCATGAGCCAATATTTATGGTCATTTAAACCGGAATCTTTTGTGCCTCACGCGCTGAATAATCACACCCCAAATAGCGACAGCCATCCAGCAGAATCTATCATCATCGACTGGCAAGGAAATACAAACGCCCACTATGACGTTATTATTAATGCGCAAACAATAGTGCCAAAAGAATTTAGCCGGTTTAATAAGTTAATGGAAGTTGTAGTGCAAGACGAAGACCTGCTAACAACAACCCGTGAGAATTATCAGTTTTATCGTGATCGCGGCTACCCATTGAAATCTCATAAGTTGTAGTTATTACTTGCATTGTATTGAGCGAAGCACGGATATTTGATCATCACCAAAAACTGCAGTATTCTTTAGCCTAAAAGCACTGATAGAGTGGCTCAGACAGCACATTCAAAACAATAAATATACGTGTAAATCGATGGCTCAACGGCTCATGACAACGAAAGATCATACATTTAATAACAAGCAAAATAGCTTACTCACTGAACTAGAGTCCATTAAAACGCTATTGGATAGCGATGACCGCAAAATAGACAATATTCCTCTGTTGCAAACACCCATTAGCCAACACAACCATCACCCAGAGGAGCACACCGCTCTTTCAGCCGGCGCCAATAATAGCCGCCGCGATACAAGAACTACTCACAATGATATTGCCGTTAAATCAACAACAATGCACGGAGTGTTGCCTGGGCAGCAATCGCTATTTAACACGGCAGACAAATCAATAATTCCTGATAACTTAGACACAACAAAACACCCCGAAGAGAGCATACAAAAGAGCGCCGACCTTCATCAGCAAGTACGTAAAACACGCACTACGCTGGCAGACAATCCTTTTTTACCTGCACATGTCAGGCAGCGTTTACAAGCAGCATCTTCTAACAACGAACAAGCGGCTACTGAGCCACAACCATTGGCTACCGTCGATGCCAGCTACAGCCAACAATTGGTCGATCAGCTCGTTGCCCACCATCTGCCGAAAATAGAAGCCGAGCTACGCCAAAAACTCTTAGATGTGATCCAGCAGCACAATCAGCATGTGGAAAAATAGTTTTTGGATACACCATCCTACCTCTCTGTTCATTGTATAATTACTGCCTTTGGGCTTGGCAAATGATTGGCACTACTCACTGGTGCACTGATCTGCGTTACCAACCCGCTTTTTACCGAAGAAAATAGCTCCAGTAAGCTGTTAAATCACTTATTCTCATACTACTAAAGACATTTTATCGACTATGGAAAAAACCTATCAGCCCCAAGCAATTGAACAGTCATGGTACAAAACCTGGGAAGACGCCGGTTACTTTAAGCCTTCTGGTGAAGGCGACAGTTACTGCATTATGATTCCACCCCCTAATGTCACCGGCAGCTTACATATGGGGCACGGTTTTCAGGAAGCGATTATGGATGCGCTGGTACGCCATCAGCGAATGAAAGGTAAAAACACGTTATGGCAGGTTGGCACCGACCACGCAGGTATCGCCACACAAATGGTGGTTGAACGCTTACTCGATGCAGAAGGCGTTAGCCGTCATGACTTAGGCCGTGAGAAATTCATCGAGAAAATTTGGGATTGGAAACACGAATCCGGCGGTAATATCACCCGCCAACTACGTCGCCTAGGTGCAAGTCCAGACTGGAGTCGCGAACGCTTTACGATGGATGACGGTTTCTATAAAGCCGTGCAAGAAGTATTTATTCGACTCTACGATGACAAATTAATTTATCGAGGCAAACGCCTAGTTAATTGGGATCCGATATTACATACCGCTATTTCTGACTTGGAAGTGGTTAGCGAAGAAACCAAAGGCCACTTATGGCATTTCCGCTATCCACTCACTAATGGCGAAGGGCATCTAGTAGTTGCCACCACACGCCCTGAAACGATGCTGGGAGACAGCGCTGTCGCCGTACACCCGGAAGACGAACGCTACCAGCACTTAATTGGTCAAACCATTACGTTGCCGCTAGTAGGTCGGGAAATACCGATCATTGCCGATGATTATGTTGATCGTGATTTTGGTACCGGCTGTGTAAAAATTACACCTGCCCACGACTTTAATGATTACGAGATGGGTCAACGGCACAACCTTCCGCTCATCAATATTCTTGATGATGACGCCAATCTCAACAATGAAGTACCTGAAGCCTATCGCGGCATGGAACGCTTCGCCGCGCGCAAACAAATTGTCGCCGACTTTGACGCACTAGGTTTACTCGAAAAAATTGACGACCACATGTTAAAAGTCCCTAAAGGCGATCGCTCTGGCGTGGTTATTGAGCCTTACCTCACTAACCAATGGTATGTACGTACCCAACCATTAGCGGAAGAAGCCATTGCTAAAGTTGAAGACGGTTCTATTCAGTTTGTTCCTAATCAATATGAAAATATGTATTTTTCTTGGATGCGAGATATTCAAGACTGGTGTATTTCTCGACAACTTTGGTGGGGGCATCGAATCCCAGCATGGTATGACGACAGCGGCAACGTATATGTAGGCCGTAGCGAAGCTGATGTCCGCGAAAAGCACCAACTAGCCGACGAGATAACACTCACCCAAGACGAAGACGTACTCGATACGTGGTTTTCGTCGGGTTTATGGACGTTTGGCACACTGGGCTGGCCAGAAAAAACACCCGAATTAGAAACCTTTCATCCCACCGATGTTCTTGTTACCGGCTTTGATATTATTTTCTTCTGGGTGGCGCGCATGATTATGCTAACGCTGTACTTCCGTAAAGAAGTGCCCTTCCACACCGTTTATGTGCATGGTTTAGTGCGTGATAGCAACGGGCAAAAAATGTCTAAATCAAAAGGCAATGTGCTCGACCCGATTGATTTAATTGATGGTATTGATTTAGAAAGCCTTGTTCAGAAACGCACAACAGGATTGATGAATCCAAAAGCAGCATCGAAAATTGAAAAATCGACACGTAAAGAATTTGCCGATGGCATTAACCCTTATGGCACAGATGCTTTACGTTACACCTATTATTCTTTAGCGTCGACTGGCCGTGACATTAACTTTGATATTGGTCGTATTGAAGGCTACCGCAATTTTTGTAACAAAATATGGAATGCAGCACGCTATGTGTTGATGAATTGTGAAGAGCAGGATTGCGGCAACAATAATGAGCCGGTTGAATTATCACTGGCAGACCGCTGGATTATTTCTCGCTTGCAGCAGGCAGAACAAGCGGTTGAAGAGGGGTTGAATAACTACCGCCTTGATTTAGCCTCTCAGGCACTCTACGATTTTATCTGGAATGAGTATTGCGATTGGTATTTAGAGCTATCTAAACCTGTCTTATGGGATGACAACGCCAGCCCTGAACAACAGCGAGGCACGCGCCGCACATTAATTCGCGTATTGGAAACCACACTGCGTTTGGCGCATCCATTAATGCCTTATATCACTGAAGAAATTTGGCAGCGAATTAAAACACTTGCGGGTCAGAGTGGTGAGACGATTATGCTAGCCCCCTACCCTATCGCAGACACTAGCAAAATCGATGAAGACGCGATCAACGATGTGGAATGGTTAAAGCGTATTATTTTAGGTGTACGTAATATTCGTGGTGAAATGCAAATTTCGCCGTCGGTAAAACTGCCGCTTTATTTTGCTAATGGCAGCGAGCAAGATAAACAGCGTTTAAGCGATACCCATAACTTCCTCGGTAAACTGGCAGGTCTAGAAAGTACTCAATGGCTTAATGCCAATGAGGAGGCTCCACTCTCGGCTACAGCCCTAGTAGGTAATATGGAAATATTGGTTCCTATGGCAGGCTTTATTGATAAGGACGCGGAAGTTTCTCGACTCAACAAAGAAATTGAAAAGCTCAGCAAAGAAGCCTCACGCTTGAGTGGAAAATTAAGCAACGCTAACTTTGTTGATAAAGCCCCTCCGGCCGTTGTTGATAAGGAAAAAGAAAAGTTAGCCGATTATGAGCAATCGCTCAAAAAGCTAAATGTACAACTAGAAAAAATTAAAGCCATGTAGCTGCGGCTTAATATAGTCGCTCACTGAGCAAGCGATGAAGTGAACTAACCCATACGCCTATTTGTTAGTTTACTTCACTCTTTTTTAGCAAACGCCTAACAGGCGCATAAGACGTTCGATGAATGGGTGTGACGCCCAATTGTTCAAGAGCAGCCATATGCACCTTGGTCGGGTAACCTTTATGACCCGCAAATCCATACCCCGGAAATGTATCCTCAAAGGCAATCATTTCACGGTCACGTGTGACCTTTGCCAATATTGATGCTGCTGCGATAGCGGGTACCCGGCTATCACCTTTAACCACGGCTTCTGCCTGATAGTTCCACTGGGGTATTTTGTTGCCATCAACCCACACATGTTCTGGCTGAACAGGTAAAGCCTCTACCGCACGCTTCATTGCTAATAAACTCGCTTGTAATATATTGATCTCATCAATCTCTTGTACCGAGCAGCGCGCAATAGACCACGACAGAGCGCGCTCCTGAATAAGATCAAACAAAAGATTACGTTTTTTCTCCGACAATTTTTTAGAGTCATCCAAACCCTCAATCGGATGTCGAGGGTCAAGAATAACAGCTGACGTTACCACATCACCCGCTAGTGGCCCTCGGCCTACTTCATCAACACCCGCACCTAACTGCCCGGAATAAACACTCATAAATTTTTCCATTATGTTTCCTTACTATAGTGAGATGAGTTTTTAATCGTCTTATTTAAAGACAGTAAATGCTCAACAACATCGGCAGCTTTTTCACTGGCCTTAAGGCGAAGTTGTTGATGAATCTGGGTAAAACGTTGCACTAACTGATCGACAGCACTAGGGTTATTTAACCAATACTTTGTCTCATTAACGATAGCCTCAGCAGTCGCGGCTTTTTGTAATAATTCAGGCACGAGTTTTTTGCCAGCCAATAAATTCGGCAAAGAAATGTATTTTGTTGTTAACAAACGAGAAATTAACCAGTAAGAAAACGCATCTTTCTTATACACAACGACCATCGGCTTTTTCAGTAACATGGCTTCTAAAGTGGTTGTCCCTGATGCCATAACTACACAATCAGACGCAGCCATTACCGCCTGCGAATTACCGACTATTAACGTGTAGGGTAGTTGTGGATAGCGTATCAATTGCTCTGTTATTTGCTGATAGCGATCAGTATTTACGGCTGGAATGAGAAAGTGTACGTCATTAACTTCCCGCGCCAACTTATCCATCGCTTGCCATAATGTATCCCCGATATAGTCAACTTCTGAACGCCGACTACCCGGTAAACAGGCTATTAGCTTTTTTCCGTTCTGCGCTATCGATAGCGCCTGCTCTGAAGGCAGCGCCGTTGACAATTGTTTCAACAATTGCTCTCTTGAAAATTGAAGATCATTATGAAGAGGGAATTGGTCCGCTAAAGGATGCCCAACAAAGGTAACCGGTACTTGGTGCTGTTGATAAAATTCGGCTTCAAAGGGCAATAGCGTCAACATCCAATCAACCGATTGTTTAATACCTTTAATACGACCTTGACGCCAGGCCCACACAGAAGGGCTTACATAATGAATTGTTTTGATACCCTTTTTTTTGAGTTTTTTTTCAAGCGTAAGCACAAAATCTGGAGAATCTATCCCAACAAATAAATCAATATTTTCATCGATAAAATAACGATACAATTCGCTACGGATACGTAGTAATTCTGGTAGACGTTTTAGAGGTTCAATCAACCCCATCACCGCCAGTCGATCTTGTGGATAAAGCGTTTCAAAACCATGAGCCAACATTCGCTCACCGCCGATACCCGAAAAACGACAATGTGGGAATCGCCGTTGAAGTGTTAACAAAAGATCTGCGCCTAGAATATCACCGGATGCTTCACCAACTACAATACCAATATGCATTGTCTTTACCTAGCGGTTAAATGAAGGGGAGACAAAAAATTAACGCACAATTCCACGAGTGGATGACATTAACGAATCGATAAACAACTGCATGGGTGGGCACGTTTGCACCAGCGTATGCAGCTCTTTTAAGGCTTCTTGAGAAGTTAAGCCTTTGCGGTAAACCAATTTAAATGCTTTTTGTAATAATTTAATATGCGCTTTGGAAAAGTCACGGCGAGAAAGACCTTCAACATTAATCGTTTTCGCTTCTGCAGGCGAGCCAGATACAATTACAAAGGCCGGCACATCTTTACCAATCGCAGAACCCATGCCGGTAAAACAATGGGCACCAATATGACAATATTGATGCACTAACGTATAACCGCCAAGAATGGCCCAATCACCAACATGCACGTGCCCAGCTAACGCCGTATTATTCACTAAAATACAATGATCACCAATCACACTATCATGGCCAATATGAACATAAGCCATCAATAAATTATGGTCGCCAATAGTGGTTTCTGAACGGTCTTGCACTGTACCTCGATGAATCGTCACACCTTCACGAATAACATTATTGTCACCAATGACCAACCGTGTAGGCTCCCCCTGATATTTAAGATCTGGAGTCGCCTCACCAACTGTAGAAAATTGGTAGATATGATTATTTTGACCAATAACTGTAGGCCCTTTGATAATCACATGAGGCTCTATAACCGAACCAGCACCGATAGTGACATCAGGGCCAATGATTGAGAAAGCACCAATACTCACATCGTCTGCTATACGAGCAGCAGGGTCGACTATCGCTTGAGGGTGAATACTCATTAAAGGAGCGCTTATACTTTTCTATCAGCGCAAAGAATCGTCGCTGAGGCTGCCAGCTCACCATCAACGGAAGCTTTACAATCAAACTTCCAAATACCACGCTTTTCTGAAACCACGGTAGCCTCTAATTGCAAGCGATCACCCGGTACCACTTGACGCCTAAAACGTACCTTATCGGCTCCCGCAAATAAGTATACCGAGCCATCTTGCGGCGTTTTACCAATAGTTTTAAACCCTAAAATCCCTGACGCCTGAGCCATTGCTTCAATAATCATCACGCCCGGGAAAATAGGTGCTTGTGGGAAATGACCGTTAAACACTTCTTCGTTAACAGAAATATTTTTATATGCGATGATAGATTCACCAATTTTCAGATCAACCACTCGATCTACCAATAGAAATGGGTATCGATGCGGTAGCCACTTTTTAATTTCGGTTACATCCATTCTTTTTGCCTTACTTTATATTGTGAATTAGTTATTATCTGTGTCTATAAATGAAGCGCAAGCCGAGCTCGTCATAATCACTTTTTAAATAAAAGATCAAAAACTATAACAGCTTACGAACAATACTATCTAAACGGTTAAAGCGTGCTGCATTTTTTCGCCAAGACGCCGTACTATTTAAGGGTGTGCCTGAAGAGTAAGAACCTGACTTAGCAATTGATTTAGTCACTAAACTCATAGCCGTTATATGTACATCATCGATGATATTAAGGTGACCAATAATACCCACCGCACCCGCTATAGTGCAACGTTTTCCTATGCTCGTACTGCCAGCAATGCCTACACAGGCAGCAATTGCCGTGTTTTCCCCTATTCGCACATTATGTGCAATCTGAATTTGGTTGTCGAGCTTCACACCATCTGCAATAACGGTATTATCCAAGGCACCTCTATCAATCGTTGTTCCTGCACCAATTTCAACATCATCTCCAATCTCGACACCACCTAGCTGATGTACTTTTTGCCAACTTTTTCTCTCATCACCGACGGGTGCAAAACCAAAGCCGTCAGAACCGATAACGACATGACTATGAATACGTGCATCACTACCAATATACGTATTGCCATAAATGGACACATTCGCATAAATCACTGAATTAGAACCAATCGTCGTATTGTCACCGATATAACAGCCAGGATAAATAATCACGCCACTGGCAATACTCACATTAGTACCAATGACGACGTTAGCCGCAATATCAACATCAGCATCAATTTGACAAGATTGACCAAAAACAACCGATGTATGTATATTACCCGATGCTATAATGACATCATCAAACAGTTCGGACACTTTAGCAAAAGTATAATAAGGTTTATCTGTGATAAGTTTGTTACACGCACAATGGTGGCTATATTCAGGCGATAGGATCACAGCGCCTGCACTGGATGAACCAAGAAGTGTTTCGTAAGTTTTATTGGAAAGAAAAGAAATTTCATCTTCTAATGCGGATTCTAATGTATTAACACCACAAATAATTTTATGTGCGTCACCTTCTAGCGACGCACCAACATGCTGGGCAATCTCGCCTAATGAATACGCTTTTTTATTTTTCATTATCAGCTATGTTTCTGAAAGAGTTATTGCTCACTACTATTAAGCCGCTTCACTAGTTCTTCAGTAATATCGAAATCGGCCGTCCGAAAATAGACAGCTTGCGCTTTAAGCAACAACCCTATTTCTTTTTCCTCAATAATTTCATTAACAAGCGCCTCGACCCTAGATGCTAGCTCCTGTTGCACACTAGCGTCTAACCGACTTCGAACCGAAGCTTCTTGACTCGCTAAATTATTGAGTTCTGCATATTTTTTTTGGCCTTTTTCTTGATGATCCTGTTTTTGCTTATCAGACCATGTTAATGATTTAGTTTCTCCTTCTTTTTGTAATTTTTGCAGTTCTTCACGCGTTTGCGTAATCGCACTGACAAGTTTCTTATAGTTTTCATCTGCCTGTAGCAGTTTATATTGTTTTTTAGAATAGTCGGATACTCTAATCGCTCCATTCAAGTCAATAATCGCGATATTACTTTGCGCAAAGGCTGCTTGATTAAATAAAACACTGATTAATAATGCCGATAAAAGAAGAAGCTTGTTCATAATGTATCCGTAAAAAATTAAAAGCGTTGGCCGAGTGAGAACTGAAAACTTTCAGTTTTATCAAAAGGTTGTTCTTGAATAGGTTTAGAAATATACATACTTAATGGACCAACAGGAGACAGCCATTGTAAGCCAATGCCCGTCGACGAGCTCAAATTCCCTAAGTCGATATTGCTACAGTTAGCTTGTGTACTTGTACATGAATCAGAAAAAACATTTCCAGCATCAACAAAAAAAATGGTGCGCAATGATTTAATATCTCGTGTAAAAGGTACTGGAAAAACAAGTTCTACACCCGTTTCGAACAAAATATTACCGCCTATTGTTTGTCTGTCAGTATCTTCATATACAGCAAGCGAGTCATTAATTCCACCCGTTGTCACGTAGGCAGCATCTCCTCCGCTGTAAGGTGCAGCAACATAAGACACTGCAGGAGTGCCTTTTGGGCCAAGAGAACTGCTTTCAAAACCTCTAATTGAGCTACTACCGCCCGAAAAGAAGTTCTCGAAAAAAGGCAGCCCATTCATATCACCATAACCGTCGGCATAGCCTATTTTACCTTTTAGCCTTAGTGTTAGACTTTTAGTCAATGCTTTATAACGCTGCACATCATAAGATAACTTATAGTATTCAGAATCACTACCCGGAACAGCCACCGTGAAATTAAACTTTTGAGACCCACCTTTAGTTGGGAAAATTCCTCTATTTAATGTCGATTGATTCCAGCCAAATTTAAGATCTAGGTTGTTAAATTCATCACCATGAGTTTCTAAAAAACCTTTCTCTGCTGGGTCACGTTGTTGCGAAGGATCAAGCGTTTGACCAGCTACCGTTGCTGTAGTCACAGCTGAAGAAACAGTATCATCTTCGTCAAAAAAGCCATTATTATTAGAATCTTCAAAGCCAGCATCACGCAAATTTTGAAGATCAGAAGTACTAATAACCTGATTATCTACAGTTGAACGTAAACGCGGACTGCTAGATATCTCTTGTACCGCCTGTGCACCTGCAGTCACTTTAATATTCTCAACACCTACGCCGAGCGAAACACGACTATTTTCGGAAATAGGATAACCAAATGTCACATCAACACCCAAACGATCAGTCGAAAAGCTCGCAATATCTAGTTCATCTAAATCTCGCTCACGATAAAATAAACTAATGCCTCGACTAACACCATCTTGAGTAAAATAGGGATTTGAGAAGTTGACACTGTAACCTGTTTCGACATCGCTATGATCAACCTGAAAACCGAACGTGTTTCCAGTTCCTAACCAGTTTGATTGCTGAATACCTGCACCAAAACTTACCCCGCTACCCTGAGAAAAGCCTAGGCTTGCATTAATACTACCCGAAGGTTGTTCTACGACAGAAAATATTACATCCACTTGATCTGGGCGCCCAGGAACACCTTCTGTGGTCATCGTGACATCACTAAAAAGGGATAGGCGCTGTAATCTCAGTTTTGATTGCTCAAGTTTATCTACAGATACTGGCGCACCTTCTAGCTGACGCATTTCTCGACGAAGCACATTATCTTGTGTCGCTAAATTTCCCCGAAAAACAATTCGTCTGACATAGTTAATACTGCCAGGGTTAATAAAGAATGTAACATCTGCGGTTTTTTCTTCTTTATTCAACTCCGGCGAAGCACTCGTTTTAGCGTAACTATAACCATCACTACCCAAGCGTCGCTCTATATTATTAGAAATGAGCAATAACTTTTCTTGAGAAAATATGTCGCCTTCCTTAATACTGATGAGTTTATTAATTTCATTTTCTGAAATTATTGGGTCACCAGAAATATCTACTGCTCTGATTTTGTACTGTTCACCTTCAAAAATATTAATCGTAATATACACAGTTTCTTTATCGGGGCTTAGCGAGACCTGTGTAGATGATGTCTCAAACTCTAAATAGCCACGGTTAAGATAAAATGTCTTCAAGCGCTCTAAATCACCGGCTAATTTTTGGTTAGCATACTGATCATTTCCTGTTATCCAAGACCACTTACCCGTTTCTTTAACATCGAATAATCTTGTTAGCTCACTATCTAAGAATTGTTTATTACCGACAATATTAATATGCTTAACTTCGGCGACCTCGCCTTCAATGATTTTAATGGCGACATTTACTTGGTTTTGCTGTAATTCAATGACTTTGGTTTGGATTTGCGTCGCATAGCGGCCTATATCACTATATTGAGCATTCAGCTCTTTCTCAATTTTATCCAATGCCGATTGTTTAAAAATCTCCCCTTCAGCTAAACCAATATTTTTTAAACCATCAAGTAATGCTTCAGTATCAAGTACGCTATTACCGACTACACCAATATTACTGACGGCAGGACGCTCAACGACGTTCAGTATCAACACATCATTTTCTACTGCAACATCAATATTCGAGAAAAAGCCTGTTCTAAATACAGCTCTAACGGCATCCTGCATCGCAAAAGAATCTATTTCTGTATTTACTTCAATAGGCAATACAGCAAAAATAGTTTTTGCTGACACACGCTGTAATCCGTCAATACGAATATCATTCACGCGAAATGTTTCCGCAACAACGCTAATAGAAAATAAGAGGCATGCTAAGAATAGAAGTTTACTTGTGGTACGCATAAATAGTTTCATACAGGCTGATTAATTAACAACAATAAAATTTGAATGATGCAGGCAAGCCGTAGCGCGCAGATACATCAACAAGGTTATTCCCCATACATTGAGGGCGTTATAATTTTCTACACAATATCGATATGGCTAATGCGAAAGCAGCTGGCTTACGTGATCTAAGAGGTGTTTTGTTTAGAAAAACAAACGCCTTATATCGTTCACATGCGCTAACACCATTACGCTTAAAATACAGACTAACCCTATTTGATAGCCCACTAACTGGATTTTTTCCGAAACTGGACTACCTTTAATTGCTTCAACGACATAATAAAGCAAATGACCACCATCTAACACCGGTATAGGTAATAAATTAAGCACCCCAAGACTTACACTCAAATAAGCTAAAAAGGCAAGATAAAAAGAAAGCCCTGCCTGAGCAGAATCTCCTGCTGCTTGAGCAATAGTAAAGGTGCCGCTCAGATTTTTAGTCGATACATCGGCTGTCACCAGCTTTTTAATGAAAGATAGAATAAAAGATGCCTGCTCACCGGTGCGCCGCACGCCTTCTACCAATGACCCCAACACACCGTATTCAATCTCTCGAACCATATAGTTTGGCCAAACAACGGCAACCGACACGCCTGCCTGCCCCACCTCACTACCATCTTCTTGGACAATACGACGAGGGGTTAGCATAAGATCTCTACGCTCCCCCCCTCGCTCAACAACAAGATTAATTGAAACATCCGCACGCGCACGCACATAGTCTACCCATGCTTGCCAAGAAGAGATAAAGTTATTATCTGCACGTAATATTTTGTCCCCAGCTTCAATACCGGCTAAGTCCGCAGCACTTCCACCAACAACACGATCAACAATTGCTGCCATATCTGGGACGAACTGCACAAGCCCCAACGATTGGAATAAATCAGGTTCTTCAGCATCATACAGCCAATGATTAATAGGAACTTTTACCATGCGAGAAGAGCGTGCTACCTCTGTGGAGCCAGACGCATAAGAAAACGTTACGACAGTCAACGTAATATCACCTGTATCGCCAATACGACGCAATAGCCGAGAAAAGACATGGGCCCAGGTTTGAACAGGCTCCCCATCAACCGCGAGAATTTCGTCTCCTTCACGCAAACCTGCTTCAGCAACAAGGCTATCCACCGGCATACTGCCCACAACCGGCACAACTCCTTGTGTACCCGATAGCGCCAATACAAAATAAAGCCCAATAGCAAGAATAAAATTAGCGATAGGCCCCGCTGCAACAATCGCAATACGCTGCCACACCGTTTTTTGAGAAAAGGCATAAATAAGCTGATCAGGAGCGACATCACCTCCACGCTCATCAAGCATTTTGACATAACCGCCTAAAGGAATAGCCGCTAACGCATATTCAGTACCGGTTCGCCCGGTCCATGAGACAAGTGTTTTACCAAAACCTACGGAGAAACGCAGCACCTTAACACCGCAACGGCGAGCAACATAGAAGTGACCAAATTCATGAAAAGTGACCAGTATGCCTAACGCTAAGAAAAAATACAGAATGGTTAGCAACATAATGACCGCTCTAAGTACTCGTGAGTCATATGCCGAGCATAATTATCTAGCGCGACAACATCCCTTAATACCTCAGGTTCTTGCCATTGAATGTTATCCATTGCCCACGCTACAACATCTACCATTTCACCAAACGACAACTTTTTCTTTAGAAAGGTATTAACTGCAACCTCATTAGCGGCATTCAATACCGTTGCCGCACCGATTCCCGTTCTTGCCGCTGCTATCGCTAACCTTAACAGTGGAAACTTGCTCATATCTGGCGCTTCAAAATCTAATCGTGCCGCTGAAATAATATCAAGGCTAGACACACCAGCATCCACCCTCTCAGGATAAGCTAGACCATAAGCAATCGGTGTTCTCATATCAGGATTACCCAATTGTGCGAGCACCGAACCATCAACATATTCCACCATGGAGTGGATGATACTTTGGGGATGAATAACAACCTCAATGTCGTCAGGGCTCACATCAAACAACCATTTGGCTTCAATAAACTCCAAGCCTTTATTCATTAAACTGGCAGAATCAACAGAGATTTTTTGCCCCATAGACCAGTTAGGGTGCGCACAGGCCTGCTCAGGCGTTGCTGCTCGGATAGCCTTTTCAGACCAACCTCTTAAAGGGCCACCGGAACCCGTTAATAAAATTTTGCGTACACCTTGCTGCACTTGATTTGCTGAAGGCAAGCACTGAAAAATGGCATTATGCTCACTATCAATCGGCAACAACTGAGCACCAGACTCATTGACCGCCTGCATAAACAAACGCCCTGCCATAACTAAGGCTTCTTTATTGGCAAGCAACACCTTCTTTCCAGACTTTACCGCAGACATGGTGGGTAACAAACCGGCACCGCCAACAATAGCGGCCATCACCGTATCGACACGCTCATCAGAAGCCACTTCTTTCAATGCATCAACACCAGAAAGCACACGTGTTTTTACATTCGCATCGCGCAACAAAACCGACAAGCGATCAGCTGCCGCCGCATCTGCCATCACCGCATAAACGGGCCTAACCGCTATACACTGCTCAAAAAGTCGCTCAACACTGGTTGAGGCTGTCAACGCAAACACAGAAAAACGATCTGAATGACGCTGAATCACATCGAGTGTATTAACGCCAATAGACCCCGTAGATCCCAGTACAGTCACCTGTTGAAGGTCGCCGGAAAAATGGGTTGAGGAGGAATTATCCAAATGAGATTTGGTAGAGGTTAATGTCGACATAGCATGCTCAACTTTCACCAACCGACCATGACAAGAGTAAGTGTAAAAACAGGTATTGCAGCGGTCAAACCATCAATACGATCAAGCACACCCCCATGCCCAGGTAAAATAGAACCGCTATCTTTAATACCCCGATGGCGCTTAACCATACTTTCAAGCAAATCTCCCAGCACTGAAGCAAACGCTGTCGGTATTACAACGGCTAACGTCAACCACACATTTTTATCCGCAAAATAAGCAACGACGAGACCCAACAACGTACAAGCTAGGACGCCACCAATAACACCCTCCCACGACTTACCCGGGCTTACTTCCTTTGCGAGTTTACGTCGCCCAAAAGCACGACCAGAAAAATACGCAAAAATATCCGCCGTAGAAACAATGGCCGCTACCCACAAAATCAACCATATGCCAAAAGCCTGCTGATGAAGATAGAGCAAGCCAATAACGCAGGGGAGAAGCACGAAAAACCCCATCAAAGAACGAACCCAACGCCCGCCCCACAGAATAGAACTAGAGGGATAACTCTGAACCCATAACAGAGCAACAGACCACCACACACCGGCCACTGTCAGTACAGTCAATACATTATTAAAATTAGGTTCTGAAGAAGAAAAACCGTTAGAAATGCCCGTGAAATACAATAGCCCCAAACTCGCCAGCAATGTTAAAAAACAATAAATTACTCGATGTCGTGTACGTTCAAAACTTGAAAGACCGGCCCACTCCCATGCAGCCACTAATATGACAATTGCGGTCAAACTAGTAAACCAAGGTGCAGGAAGCAACAGAAGATCAAGTAAGAATACTGTCACTAGGCATATCGCCGTGATGACACGCTTTTTAAGCATTATTTATATCCGTTAAAACAGTGACTGCCGCCTTTGGAGCCGTTAATCACCAGTGTAGTTTTTATTATTCGCCCTTAGAGAGCGTATGATATTGACCCGACTCAACTTGGTCACCAGTAAGGCCAAAACGACGTTGACGCTGCTTATAATCAAGCACTGCTTTTTGCAGCGATTGCGCATCAAAGTCCGGCCACAGCACATCACTAAAATAAAGCTCGGCGTATGCAGCTTGCCATAGTAAAAAATTACTAATCCGCGTTTCTCCGCCCGTCCTTATCAGAAGATCTAATGGTGGTAAATCAGGTAAGCAAAGATGCTCGTCAATGACACTATCATCGATAGATTCTACCGATAGCTGTCCATCAACGACACGCTGTGCAATTTTTTGAGTTGCTTGAGCGATATCCCATTGACCACCGTAATCGGCAGCAATAACCAATGTACGATCACCTTCGCAAGCGATAGCTTCGGCTTTATCTATCGCCGCAAGCAACTTTTTACTAAAACGCTCACGGCGCCCCATCACACGCAAGCGCACGCCTTCCTTTTTGAGCTTTTTTGATTCATTCGTCAAATACCAATGAAACAGCGACATCAACGCTTCCACTTCAGCCGGAGGGCGCTGCCAATTTTCGCTACTAAAAGCAAAAACCGTCAATACACGAATATCGTGCTGCTTACATGCCGATAGAACATCACGTAGCCGTTCAGCTCCCGCTTTATGCCCTGCAATGCCCGATTTACCCTGCTGCTTAGCCCAGCGATTATTCCCATCCATTATTATCGCAACATGCTCGAGCGTAGATGAGTGAGTGACGTTTTCTAATGACAAAGAATTATCCAACTAAACGGTAGTAATTAGTACAACGAACAATCGTGCTTATATTTCTAACAAATCTTTTTCTTTATCAGCTAAAGCTGAATCAATACTAGCGACAAACTTATCGGTGATTTTTTGCACCTCATCCTGTCCTCGACGCTCTTCATCTTCACTAATTTCTTTATCTTTCACTAAATCTTTTAGGTGACCAATGGCATCGCGTCGCGCATTACGCACCGAAACTTTTGCTGATTCGGCTTCCGCCTTCGCTTGCTTAGTATAATTCTTTCGCGTTTCTTCGGTCAGCATCGGCATGGGCAGACGAATAAGGTCGCCTGTCGTCGACGGATTCAAACCAAGATCTGATTTTAGAATCGCCTTCTCAATTTGTGGTGTTAATTGTTTTTCCCATGGGCTAATCGATAAGGTACGCGCATCCAGTACTGAAATATTCGCCACCTGAGATAACGGAGTATCGGAGCCATAATAGTCCACTTTCACACCATCTAAAATACTGGGATGTGCTCGGCCCGTACGAATTTTATTAAAGTTCACCGCTAGCGCTTCAAGGCTTTTTTGCATATGCGCGGTTGCTTCTTGCTTAATATCTTCAATCATAGAGATAAACCCTTCATTTTCTATATGGATAGGAGGCTACACTAAAATGGCTGAACAATGCTTATTCGTCTTCGCCAGTCTCAACGGTTAACTGCTGCTGTATTAACGTACCTTCTTCACCGCCAACAACAATATTGAGTAACGCACCCGAATTAGACATTTTAAATACACGCAATGGCATATTATGATCACGACACAAGCAGATTGCCGTCAAGTCCATCACTGCTAATTTTTTCTCAAGCGCCGTATCGTAAGTCAGCGTATCGTATTTCGTCGCAGTTTTATCTTTCACTGGATCTGCCGTATAAACGCCATCTACTTTGGTTGCCTTTAAAACAATTTCAGCTTCAATTTCGATACCTCGCAGACAGGCAGCAGAATCCGTTGTAAAGAATGGGTTACCAGTACCGGCTGAAAAAATAACCACTTCACCCGCTTCTAAAAACCGGATAGCCGCTCGACGATCATAATGCTCAACAACACCACTCATGGGAATCGCCGACATCACTCTCGAATTGATATTGGATCGCTCTAAAGCATCGCGCATGGCGAGTGCATTCATCACTGTCGCCAGCATACCCATATGATCGCCTGTCACACGATCAAGACCCGCAGCACTTAATGCTGCGCCGCGAAACAGGTTGCCACCACCAATAACCAAACCCACCTGAACACCAATGCCAACTAATTGGCCAATCGCTAGTGCCATAGTATCAAGAACTTTAGGATCGATACCAAAACCTTCAGACCCCATAAGCTCTTCGCCGCTTAGTTTGAGCAGTATGCGTTTATATTTTTTATCACGTTTAGTCACGGTAGACAGTCACCTTTAATTATTAGATCTTGCTGAAGCCTCTGCACGACAAACCATCATTACCTTAGAGCTATCACTTTAAAGAAAGACAGCTATTCTGATGCTAGGAGGTATCACAAGTATGACATTGAAGGCAAATACGCCTTCCTCGAAATCGCCATATTCTAACAGCAAGAAGGGGTAAGTGCGACAACACTTACCCCTTCTTTTTTTCACTATTTGCAACAACGAATATCAATCACTCGCTACACAAAAGTGCCACAACGAAGCGCCTTACTTAGATGCTTCAACTTGCGCCGCTACTTCTGCCGCAAAATCAACTTCTTCAATCTCAATACCTTCGCCGACTTCAAAACGCACAAAAGTACTAACCTCTGCACCAGCATCTTTAGCTAGCTGGCCCACAGTGACTTCTGGGTTTTTAACAAAAGGTTGCTCAACCAGACTATTCTCTTTCAAGAATTTTTTGATGCGGCCGCCCATCATTTTTTCAACGATTTCTGCAGGCTTACCCGCCATATCTGGCTGCGCTTTAATGATATCTTCTTCTTTGGCAACCACATCTGCCGGCATATCTTCTGCATTAACTACCTGCGGATTAACCGCAGCAACATGCATGGCAATATCTTTTGCCAATTCATTACTTGCCGTCACTTGCACCAGTACTGAAATACGATTGTTTGAGTGAGTATAAGCATCTACTACTCCACCCTCTACAATTGCGATACGGCGAACACCGATGTTTTCACCGATTTTTTGCACCAAGGCTTCACGAGCGTCTTCCAGCTCACCCGACATTAACGCTGCAACATCGGTCTGCTTATCAGCAAAGGCTTTATCAGCAACTGTATTGGCAAACGCCAAGAAACCTTCATCACGCGCTGCAAAGTCAGTTTCAGAATTCACTTCAACCACTACACCGTAGCTATTGTCATCAGCAATGCGAGCAACAACAATGCCTTCTGCGGCTGTTCGGTCTGCTTTTTTCGCTGCCTTCAAACCACTCGCTTTACGCAACGTCTCAATTGCTAGATCGATGTCGCCATCCGCCTCTTTAAGCGCTTTTTTACATTCCATCATACCCAAACTAGTACGATCACGAAGTTCTTTTACCATTGAAGCAGAAACTGCAGCCATGAGTGTATCCTCTAATAAATATATTTATACAAATGTAGTAATGAGATTGCAAAAAGGGGGCTAAGCCCCCTTCTTACGAGATAATAAACCGCGCAAATTACGCTTTAGTTTCAGCTTCTACTTCAGGCGCATCCACTTCAACAAATTCATCTTTATTGGGTACTGCTTGCGCATTAGCCAAACCTTCAATACATGCATCAGCAATAGCCGTCACATACAATTTGATCGCACGAATCGCATCATCGTTACCCGGAATAATATAATCAACACCTTCAGGGTTGCTATTTGTATCCACTACACCAAATACGGGAATACCTAACTTGTTTGCTTCGTTAATTGCGATGCGCTCATGCTCAACATCAACAACAAACAGCGCGTCTGGCAAGCCACCCATATCTTTAATACCACCAATAGAAAGGTCTAACTTTTCCATTGCACGGGTGCGCATTAACGCTTCTTTCTTAGTCAATTTATCGAATGTACCGTCTTGGCTTTGCGTTTCAAGCTCACGGTAGCGACGAATAGAAGTACGGATAGTTTTGTAGTTAGTCAACATACCACCTAACCAACGATGGCTAACAAATGGCTGACCAGCGCGTTGCGCTTGTTCTTTAATGGTTTTTTGTGCAGCACGCTTAGTGCCTACCATTAAGATTTTTTTCTTTTGCGAAGCCATTTTCCTGATCATCTCAAGCGCTTCGTTAAACGCTGGAACTGTGTGCTCCAGGTTAATAATATGGATATTGTTACGCGCACCAAAGATGTATTGATCCATCTTCGGGTTCCAGTAACGGGTTTGGTGACCAAAGTGGACACCAGCTTGAAGCATATCTCTCATGCTAACTGTAGACATAATATTTTCCTTTCGGGTTAGGCCTCCATACACCCCGAGATTCCAACCCCACAGCCATGAATAATAGCGAAGGCACCCAGGAACACGTGACGGTATATGTGTGACGATAGTATTTAGCGTTTTCAATGACTTAGCATCTTTAAAAAATAGCTAAGCGCAAAAAATTCGCCCATAAGTTCGCTGCTTTTATTCAACAAGTAAAACACTTCATGAAGCAACGGCGCGCTTTATACCATAATAGCCACCCTCTCACAAGGAACACTACCAAATTAACCTCTTCGCCCACATATCAACACCGTCAACATTGCGTGAGCCGGCATGATAAATATCGGTAAACTGGCTGACCTACATCACGTGCTGGTTTACAATGCCCATAATTTAAATGGAACTCCCCCTTAATTTACTTGAAGAAGATAAGATCTTATGTCCGTTACGATTAAAACACCCGAAGAAATCGAAAAAATGCGCATCGCCGGCCGTATGGCAGCCGAAGTGCTAGAAATGATAGGTGAACATGTTGTAGCCGGTGTATCTACCGAGGAGATAGATCGTATTTGCCATGAGCATATTACTCAAGTGCAACAAGCGATACCTGCCTGCCTAGGCTACCGGGGGTTTCCAAAATCCATTTGCACTTCTGTCAACCAAGTCATCTGTCATGGCATACCTTCCCCTAAGAAAAAGTTAAAAAACGGTGACATTATCAATATTGATGTCACTGTCATTCACGAAGGCTATCACGGCGACACCAGCAAAATGTATTTTGTTGGCAAACCTCTTCCGCATGCAGAGCGCTTAGTCAGCATCACTCAGGAGTGCCTATACAAAGGGATCGAATTAGTAAAGCCTGGGGCACGCCTAGGTGACATAGGCCATGTTATCCAGCAACATGCGGAAGCCAACCACTACTCCATCGTTAGAGAGTATTGCGGCCACGGTATTGGAGACACTTTTCATGAAGAGCCCCAAGTTTTGCATTACGGCACACCCAACACTGGCATGGCATTGAAAGAAGGTATGTGTTTTACCATAGAGCCCATGCTTAATGCGGGCAAAGCACAGACTAAACTCAAAAGTGATGGCTGGACGGTCGAAACTAAAGATGGCCGACTATCCGCTCAATGGGAGCATACATTACTGGTGACCGCCGACGGAGTAGAAGTACTAACGGCACGCACAGAAGAAACATTTGGCCCATAAGCTGTTGAGCCCACGCTCTTTAACAGCAGTTCACTCTGCATATCAATAAAAACGACATGACAGTTAAGCCATAAACTAGGCAAATTGATATATGCGCTCAGAACAACCGGTAATCCCCACCTTTAAAGAAGCCATCGTCGGCTTTGATGAAAAAGCCTTTGGACGTGCATTACTTGCCGCCGAATCCATTATCACCCCTTTTAAAGATGCGATTGATGCTATTAATCGCCATCTCGACATGCGCTTTCATGAAGGGGAAAACATACGCAAACTGATCCGCGCTCGCGCGCACATGACCGACTGCCTTATTCATTACGCATGGCATCAATTCACATGGGATGACGACATTAGCCTTGTTGCAGTGGGTGGCTATGGACGCGGAGAACTTCACCCTAAATCAGATATCGATCTACTGATATTAATGGGGAACGAGAACACTCATAAACACTCACACAATATCGAACAACTACTCACCTTACTGTGGGACATTGGGCTAGAGATTGGCCATAGCGCACGCACTCTCAATCAATGCGTCAGCATTGCAAACAGCGATATCACCGTAGCCACCAATCTAATGGAGGCCAGAGTATTACAAGGTGACAAGGCACTACTGCATACCCTTACTGAAAAAACAGCCCCTCAGCATATGTGGGCAAACGATGCTTTCTTTCGCGCTAAAATCCGCGAACAAGATGACCGGCACGCCAAATACAACAATATTGAGTACAACCTAGAGCCCAATATCAAAAACGCCCCCGGCGGTCTGCGAGACATTCAAACTATTAAATGGGTCGCCAAACGCTTTTTTAGCGTTAGCACTTTCGAAAAACTCAACCAAACAGGGCTATTTACAGAAAAAGAATACGCCATACTCAGCGATGGCGAAGAGTTTTTGTGGAGAGTCCGTTACGGCTTACATTTACTCGCTAACCGCCCCGAAGAGCGGTTATTGTTTGAATATCAGCGAGAGTTAGCAGAATTATTTGGCTATCAAGATACCGAAGAAGCACTCGCTATCGAACAATTTATGCATCGCTACTATCGCGTAGTATTGGCATTACGCGAACTCAACGACGTACTTTTACAGTTCCTTGACGAAGCAATTATCAAACTCGACCAAGCCATAGAAATCACTCCCATCAATGAACGCTTTCAGCTACGCAATACATATATTGAAGTCACCCACCCTAATGTTTTTGTTGAAAACCCTTCCGCCTTATTAGAAATTTTTGTGCTACTGGGGCAAAACAAAAGTATTACTGGCATTCGCGCGCTCACTATTCGACTCATTCGTGAGAGCCGCTATCTTATCGATGAAAGCTTTTGTAAAAACCCGGTGAACAACCAGCTTTTTATGGCGCTTCTCCGTTCCCCTTATCGCTTAGTCACACAACTAAAACGCATGGTTCGCTACGGGGTACTTGGTCTTTACCTACCCGAATTTGGTCGTATTATCGGGCAAATGCAACACGACCTTTTTCACATCTATACCGTTGATGCGCACACACTTAACTTAATTCGCTTTATGCGCCGCTTTTTACTCGAAGAAAAAAATGACCGCTATCCACTTGCGTGCGAGATCATCAAACAAGTGTCTAATCTAGAACTCCTATACAGTGCAGGCCTTTATCACGACATTGCTAAAGGCCGCGGCGGTGATCACTCATTACTCGGCGCTGTTGATGTCACACACTTCTGCTTACAACATAGCTTCACTGCCCGCGAAGCACGCACCGCAGCATGGCTAGTTGAAAATCACCTATTAATGTCTTCCATATCACAAAAGCAAGATTTATCCGACCCACAAGTTATCCACGAATTTGCTTTAACTGTGGGCGATCAAAAACGCTTAGATTATTTATATGTGCTAACCGTGGCCGACATGAATGCAACCAGCCCTGACATCTGGAATGGCTGGCGAGCCAGCTTAATGAGCGAACTATATGTACAAACCAAACGCGCACTAAGGCGCGGGCTCGAAAACCCAGTCGATAAATACGAGCTCATTGATGACACTCAGCAAGCAGCAATGAAAAAGCTAGTAGACAACGGGCACGTCGACGAACAATCTGCTTGGGAGCTCTGGCAAACGGTTGATGAGGATTATTTTTTACGCGAAACTGCCAGTGATATTGCTTGGCAAACAGAAGCTATTCTTGCGCACCATAACGCTGAAAAACCACTCATCATTATTACTGATATAGATATTCAGGGTACACATTCCGTCACGAAGATTTTTATTCGAGCCAAACTCAAGCAAAATATCTTTGCTGCCACAACGACCATCCTCGACCAACTCAACATGAATATTCAGAGCGCACAAATTCATAGTGCGACATCATCCGGTTTTACAATGGATACCTTTTATGTACTCGATCAAGATGACTTACCCATTGGCGGAAACCCAGAAATCGCCAAACAAGTGGTTGAGTTATTACAAGAAGAGTTTTCTATTAGTGATGAATACAGTGACATTATTCGCCGACGAATTCCTCGCCAACTGAAACATTTTGCTTCACCCACACGCACCAGCATTCACAATGACATTTCTAACGAACACACGGTACTAGAAGTGATCAGCCCCGACCGACCAGGTTTCTTAGCGCGCCTTGCTCGAGTATTTGTAGAATACGATATTGAATTGGTGACGGCAAAAATTACCACACTCGGCGAGCGAGTTGAAGATATGTTCTTTATCACCGACAAAGAAGGTAATAGGTTGAGTGACCCCAACCTATGCGAAGAGTTACAACAAGCCATTTGTACACAACTTGATGCTAAAAATCTTTATTAAAGGAACCTGCAACAAAAGCTTAACGCCGAACAAAAACTGTCATGACAGCAAGCCCAATTAGGGAGCAGTAACAGGATACTTTTCCTTCAACTCCAACCACTGATTAATTTGCTGCTCTCGGCCAATCTCATCAGTCAACGCTTCCCACTGACTCGCAGCATAGCTCAACGCTTCTTGCGGCGTCACATAACCCTCGTGAGCAGAAACAATGGCTTCCTGCAAAACTTGAATATAGCGCCCATGCCCTTCCAAATAAAAATCAGGAATCGCTTGTTTCATGGTTTGCTGATGTGCCTGTAAAAATGATTCACCATACGTATTTTGTATTTGCTGATCCGTATAATGTTCTAGCCGATACGGGTCAAAAAAACCATTTTCTCTAACGGCAATAGCAGACATATCGGGCAGTGTCGCAAACAACGTAAATAAATATGCCAGCTCCGGCTGCTTAGAATAACGGGAAACCACGTAGTTCCAGCCCCAATTAAAGTAAGAAGCCTCAGGTGTTGGCGCATGCATCAACTTACCTTGCATCGCCGACTTGTCGCCGCCCAGATATTTTTGCGTCCCTCCCCAACCAATATTGGCAAAGCAATGGCCTTTGGCGTACTCCTCCCAATTATCAAACAAACCATTCGTACTCACCGATGGGTGTTGGTATTGCGTTGCCTTTAGCATTTCTTCAAGCGCCTGAACGCCTGCCTCTCCAGCAATATTCGCTTGCATCATTTCATTAACAGGATATGCGCCTTTAGCATGAAAGCGAATCCACCACTCCCACACCATATAGCGAGGAATGCGAAACATACACCCACCATACATATTTTTTTCAGGTCGATGAAAAAATGCCATTAACTCATCTAATTCTTGCCAAGTACTTGGTATCGTTAACGGCTTATTATATTTTTCTTCGAACCGTTGCTTTTCTTCTGCACTTTTTAGCCACGGCTCGTTATAAAACATCACATAAGTATCGCCATCGGTTTGATAGCCATACTGTTTACCCTTATAGCTGTCACCTAACTCATAAAGGGAGGGCTTATAATCCACGAGGGGTTCGTATTTTTTTGCATAACGAGAAATATCTAGCAACGCACCGGCTTCAACTAAATCAGGGATACCGAAAGTAGCCGGCAAAGCCACATCATAATCCGACACCTGCTGTGCAGCACCCAACAACATTTTAGTATTTATGTCATCCACGGTGGTTGGCAAGAAAGAGACAGAAACACCGGTATACTCAGTAAACGTTTTAGCAACAGGCTCGACATTAGGCAACGACCCTTCTGGATACAGTACAACCAATGATGCATCATCAAGATCCATCGCATTAACCGCTTGAGCAATAGGGGAGCTAGCTGCTTCCACTCTTACAAAAGCACTCAATAGAAACACACATAAAAGTAGATGCATAGAGGGATAACATCTATACTCAAGTGGTTTCCTTGCTGTATTAAACATGGCTAAGTTCTCTTCACAAGTGAATAGGACGCAAATAACAAAAGTAAGTATAGTACAAATATATCATGATGAATGTATGACCATTACACTATGAACATTAGCCTATGAATATTATTCAACACATAACATCTAGTATTTCATTAAAATTATTTTTAGCATTTACGTCCATCGTATGCCTATCACTGATCGCTTTATTCCTCACATTAAATTCGCTTGAAAAAACACGAGAAGTACAACACCGCTTAACGCACGAAGCACTGCCGTTATTGCAAGTATCGAAAGACTTATCCCAGTCACTCTTTACTTACCTAACGATAGTTGAGAGCGCAGCTACGTCTCAATCAACACCTACGTCCATTAAGATCAAAGAACAACTCCTTATTAAACAACAAGAGGTGCAAAATCAACTCACTAATTTAGAGCAGCACAACACTACCGAAACAGCCGCTATTTCACACATGGTCGCACAAATATTAGGCGCATCAAACAGCTTACAATCACTCATATTTGAGCAAAAACCATTACACCTATCACACATTAAGCAACAAATAGAGTATATTCGCCAACAAAGCACCGACATGCGCCGTCATATTCAACGCTATCATATTATCCATTATGCAGATACATCAATTAACAAATCTAGACACCTATCAATTGATAAAGAGCTAGTCCACATTGATGAAATTATGAGCCGATACCATCGCGGCGCCACCCTAGAAGAAATAAAATATTTTCAGTCACAATACACCATTGCTATCAGACGGATAACGCAACAGGTTTTGCAAATAAAAGCCATATCACTAAAAGAGCCATTAGCCGAAAACACCAATCACCTACTCGAACAAATTTCTGCCAGCAATGGCTTTTTTGCAAAGGCAAACGCACTCAGAACACACCTAGATGAAACACAGGCGCTCGTGAGAAACAACAAAAAAATAGAGCAGGAAATTAATTTATTACTTGCAAATTTATTAGCTCAAGTGAGTAAAAACGCTGACACCGAACTGACCAAATTTAATACGATTATCAAATACAATATCAATGCATTATTACTCGCCATATTCACTACTATCGCTCTTGCTTGGTTTATTTTTTACCGTTACGTCACTCCAAAAATAACTCACCGATTAAAGCGTTTATCTTATGATACTCACCGTATTTCAGCGGGGGATTACAACATTGATATTGATGTTACGGGCACGGATGAAATAGCACAAATGGCGCATGCATTAGACGGCTTTAAACATGCCTTAATTGCCAAAGAAAAAGCCGAAAAAGATCGTGAAAAATTAATCACCCAACTCGTCAACTCAAACGAAGAATTAGAGCGCTTTGCTTTTGTATGCTCACATGATTTACAAGAACCCTTACGCATGATTCGGAGCTTCTCTGAAAAACTCACAACGCATATAGGGCAACATCTAAAAGACGATGAAAAAGGCACAAAGTATTTTCGTTTTATCACCGACGGAGCAACACGAGCACAAACGTTAATTGCCGACATTCTCACCTATTCAAGTATCGATAGCGATGCACAATCATTAGAGGAAGTCAGTACAGAAGGGCTTATCCGCGTCATTAAAGAAAATATGCAAATACTATTAGAGGAGCGACAAGGAGAGATAACATTTGATCCACTACCGGCCATACGAGGTAATAAAACACAGCTATTTCAACTTTTCCAAAATTTAATTAATAATGGCATTAAATACCAAACACCAGATACAATACCCACTGTTCATATTAGCGTAGAAGACAAACAGCAATACTGGCAATTTTCTGTAAAAGACAATGGCATTGGTATCGAAGAGCGACATCTTGGAAAAATATTCGATGTTTTTCAGCGACTTCATCGCAAAAATCAATTTGCAGGTACCGGCGTTGGCTTATCCATCTGTAAAAAAGTCGTCGAGAGGCATGGTGGAAAACTGTGGGTAACGTCTCAAAAAGGCTCTGGCTCTACCTTTTACTTCACGCTCTTAAAAATATTAGAAGAGGATAACAATAATGACCAACAACTCAAAATTAGCTGAAATATTATTAGTTGAAGATAATGAAGGCGATATTGAGCTTACAAAAGAAGCCTTTGATGAGGCTAAATTTCGTAACAACTTACATGTTGCTGAAGACGGAGAAGAAGCGTTAGACTTTTTATTTAAGCGTAACGGCAATGAAAACGTTCCAACACCCGACATCATCTTACTCGATTTAAATTTACCTGGCACCAACGGCCGAGAAGTACTGGAAACGATTAAGGCAGACTCTAACCTAAAAAGAATTCCCGTCATTGTATTAACCAGCTCACAAGCCGATAAAGATGTTGTCGAAAGCTACGACCTTCATGCGAACTGCTACATCGTTAAGCCAGTTGACGCAATTAAGTTTATGTCCGTGGTACAACATGTAGAAAACTTTTGGATTGATATTGTCTGCCTTCCTCCCACTAAAGGCTAGTAAACCATTAAAGATTACATTATGTCATCATTAGAAGAGCAGCTTGCTCAGACCCAACAACAGTTAGACGATCTAAGGGAAGAATATAAAGAGTTTGTCTATATTGTATCTCACGATCTACATGCACCACTTCGCGCGATTGAGGGCTTTAGCCAAATTATTGCTAACAAACATGCCGATAGTTTCGACGAAAAAACACGTGGTCATTTCAACCATATTATTAACGGCGCACAAAAAAACAAAGCAATACTCAACGCTTTAGTAGATTACTCGCGTATCAGCACCCGAGAAAGTGCGTTCACCGAATGTGACTGCAATGCTATTTTTTCTCAAATAAAAGAAGAGTTATCCCCCCTAATAGAAGCATCACAAGCCACGCTGCATTGCGAAGCACTTCCCACTCTATTTGCCGATAAAGTGCAGCTTACCTTGCTTTTCAAACACCTGATACACAATGCACTGTTATATCAAAAAGACCACATAAAACCCGTTATACACATCACTCACAAAAATAAAAACAACGCATGGGAGTTTTCAGTAAGCGACAACGGCATTGGCATCAAAAAAAATCTCATGGAAAAAATATTTAAACTATTAAGACGAGGCGTGTCTGACAAACATTATCCCGGCATGGGCATGGGTTTAGCGATAGCGCAAAAAATCGTTCAGCGACACGGCGGTGAACTCTCAGCGGTGAGCCGAGCAGAAGGGGAAACAGAAAGCGGGACAACATTCACCTTTACCATGACTAATAACTTACATAGCACCTAAAATAGTACCTAAACTCGACGATGGCACCGACTATCCACGCAACAAACATCCACATTTAAAGAGCTTCTGATTAAGCCCTTCGTCATAATAGACCTGATGCGTTACCCCATAACACAAACATTCGCTAAACTCCGATCTCAAACGGAATAACTTCTTCACAACCTCCTTAACATCACCTACAAGACGCAACATACCGCAAATGATATAATTCTTCGCAATCCCCCATAAAGTAATCGAAGGAACCTCTAAATATGACCTGAGGCTCCGTACCAATAGCACAAGCGGAAAACAATGACACACCCTCTTTTATCTGACCTACACCCTTACCCCTTTGAAAAATTAAACGCTATTAAACATGCGTTAACACCACCGGCTCACTTATCGCATATATCACTTTCTATTGGTGAACCTAAACATCAACCGCCTGCCTTTGTTTTAAGCGAGCTCACGAATAACATTCAACAGGTATCGGTTTATCCAACCACAAAAGGGACAGAAGCACTGCGAGAAGCAATAAGTAGTTGGGCAAGCACTCGATTTTCATTAACGCCTAACACCCTAACGGCCGATAAACATATCCTACCCGTGAATGGTACACGCGAAGCTCTATTTGCTTTTACACAGGCGACTATTAACCCCAACGATAATCGTAACAACCGCAAACCGCTGGTCATTTCACCCAATCCGTTTTATCAAATTTATGAAGGCGCCAGTATCCTTGCCGGTGCAGAACTCAAGCTGCTCAATTGCCTCGAAAGTAATCAATACCTACCCGATTTCGATAGTATTAGCGATGACGAATGGCAGCGTTGCCAATTATTATTTTTATGTTCACCGGGCAACCCAACAGGACAGCTATTAACCAGCGCACAATATCAGCAGCTTATTACACTGGCTGATCGTCACGATTTTGTTATTGCCAGCGATGAATGCTACTCCGAACTGTATCGTGACGAACAAGCCCCTCCCGTGGGTTTATTACAAGCCTGCGCCGACATGGGGCGAAATCATTATGAACGGTGCGTTGTCTTTCATAGCTTATCGAAGCGCTCCAACCTACCGGGTCTGCGGTCGGGATTCGTTGCAGGCGATGAAAAGCTGATCCAACAATTTTTGCTCTACCGAACCTATCATGGCTGTGCCATGTCAGTACCAACACAACTCGCCAGTATTGCAGCATGGAAAGATGAAGAGCACGTCGTTGATAATCGCAACCAGTATCGAGAAAAATACCTATTATTTAAAGAAATACTGGATGGCGTATGGGACATACAACAACCACCGGCCAGCTTTTACCTGTGGGCAAAAACACCTATTGACGATGTACACTTTATGGAGAAGTTATTTAGCGAACAACATATCACCGTGTTACCCGGGCGGTTTTTAAGCCGCGATAGTGATGGCGTTAACCCCGGAGAAAATCATGTGCGTATGGCATTGGTCGCTTCCGTCGAAGAGTGTAAAGAAGCCGCACTTCGCATCAAGCAGTTCATTAGCTCACTCGACTAATAAAAAGGTAATCTTTTCATGCTAAAAAAAGAGCGGGCGGCGTACATTTTAGATAAGCTAGAAGCACTCTACCCTGAGCCGCCTATTCCTCTTGATCACAAAGACCCTTATACATTACTGGTTGCCGTTTTATTATCCGCCCAATGTACCGACGAGCGTGTTAATAAAATCACACCACTATTGTGGCAGCTCGCTGATAACCCCTTCGATATGGCTAAAGTGCCTGTCGAAAAAATCAAAGAAGTAATTCGTCCCTGCGGTTTATCGCCGCAAAAATCGAAAGCGATTTCTGTATTATCAACAATACTCGTCGAGCAATACAATGGCGAAGTGCCCGAAGATATCGACGCACTAGAAACGCTTCCGGGTGTAGGCCATAAAACCGCTAGCGTTGTCATGTCTCAAGCCTTTGATGTACCCGCCTTCGCCGTTGATACCCACATCCACCGCCTAGCCCAACGCTGGGGGCTCACCAACGGTCGCAACGTAGCGCAAACCGAAAAAGACCTAAAACGCCTATTCCCCAAAGATCGCTGGAACAAACTCCACGTACAAATTATTTACTATGGCCGCGAATACTGCACCGCCAGAAGCTGCTACGGCCTCACCTGCCCTATTTGCACACATTGCTATCCTAATAGAAAAAAACCAAAAATCGTTCTTAAGCCATAACCAACCATTCACCCTCATGCCAACCAACCACAGCCATACCAACCAACACCCGTCATGCCAACCAACACCGGTCATGCCGGACTTGATCCCATAACTGTCCGGAATAAAATGACAAAAATGGCAATTAATGCTGCAATAGTCGATAAAAAGCGGATTATTGCTGAATAGACACTTAATATTTAAACGATTGTCATACCTGCGAAAGCAGGTATCTAAAATCCCGCTGAATAGTGGCGTGACTGAATCAAGAACTGAGAAATACCCATCAAATAGTGGTTTTTATATCATGTAGCACAATCAGCCAATCGCAATTAGAGATACCTGCTTTCGCAGGTATGACGGCTGGGATATTATTCCGGACAGTTATGGGACTTGATCCGGTATCCAATGCGAACACAGGCAGCAGTAAAGAAATCCGATAGATACTGAATCAAGTTCAGTATGACGATGGCGGAATTTAGTATATCGATGATGGAATTCAGTATGGCAATAATGGAGACCTTCACCATAACCAAGCCCAACACCGCCATACCAACCAACACACGCCAACCAATATCCACCATGCCAACCAACAACCGTCATGCCGGACTTGATCCGGCATCCAATGCGACCACAGGCAGCAGTGAAAAAACCCAATAGATACTGAATCAAGTTCAGTATGACGATGGCGGAATTCAGTATATCGATGATGGAATTCCGTATGACAATAATGGAGCCCAACGAAGCAAATCTTTCCACAGCAATAAGTAAGCCGTTAATAACGGGAGAACATACTCAGCCCGCTCAACACCTGCTATAATCTGCGCCCTCAATAACACAACACCACCTTCCGTAATCCATATTACAGAGAACACAATGACCACCTTATTTGGCATAAAAAACTGCGACACCGTAAAGAAAGCGCGCCGCTGGCTTGATGCTCATGATATTCCGTATCAGTTCCACGATTTTCGTGCCGACGGCTTAGATGAAAAACAAGTTGAGCAATGGATTAAGGCGATTGGCTTAGGGACTTTGGTGAACAAACGCAGCACCACATGGAAAACATTATCCAATTCCGAGAAGCAGCAAATTGCTGACGAGCACGTCTACGTCGCCAGTATTCTCGTAGAACACCCCACATTGATTAAGCGTCCGTTACTGGACACCAAAGAAAATATTCGCGTAGGTTTTAAAGAAGCGGATTACAGCGACATTTTTTAATAGTATTTTTTAGCGTTTAGTTATCCAGCCCAGCGATAAGTAAGGCTGAACAATAAACTGACTACTTATTTTTATTCCAACAGTTAGAACAAAGGTTACCCCATGACAGATTTTTTTAGCGTTGGCCTCGGCGTAGGCACTCAAAACAAACAACAACAATGGCTTGATGTCTTTTATGCCGACCCGCTACTCAACCCCTCAACAGCCATCGTCGATGCTATTAAACGTGCCAGTGATTACACCGGTGGCAATCAGGCATTTGACGTGAGCCAACAGCAAATGGCCGCGATTGCCACCATGCTATCGGACGCTGGCGAGATGGAACAAGCCAACTTAGCAGCCACGCTATCCATTAGCGAACAACCATTGGTTGTCACCGTCTTAGAAACCGACGATGCACCCACTTCAGTACCAGAAGGTTACCTAAAATTACACTTGTTATCACATCGCCTAGTACAACCGCACGGCACTAACCTAACCGGCTTATTTGGCGTATTGCCGAACGTAGCTTGGACCAACAAAGGCGCGATTGACCTTAGTGAATTAGCCGATCGCCAGCTCGATGCACGCCTAAAAGGCGAGCTGCTCACAGTCGATTGTGTCGATAAATTCCCTAAAATGACCAACTACGTTGTACCTACCGGTGTACGTATTGCACATACCGCTCGCGTACGCTTAGGCGCGCACATCGGTGAAGGCACTACCATCATGCATGAAGGGTTTGTAAATTTTAATGCCGGCACATTAGGTACCAGCATGGTTGAAGGCCGCATTTCTGCGGGCGTAGTGGTTGGCGAAGGTTCCGACTTAGGTGGCGGCAGCTCTACCATGGGTACGTTATCAGGCGGCGGCAATATCGTTATTTCTGTCGGTAAAGAATCACTATTGGGCGCAAATTCCGGTATTGGTATTCCACTAGGTGACCGCTGTACCGTTGAATCTGGCCTATACATCACAGCGGGTACCAAAGTAAATTTACTCGACGATGCTGGCGAACAAGTTCAAGTCATTAAAGCCCGCGACTTAGCCAATAAGAGCGACCTGCTCTTTCGACGCAACTCTATCAGTGGCGCCGTAGAATGCATTGCCAATAAATCCTCTGTTGCCCTTAACGAAGAACTACACGCGAATAATTAATGATGACATCATCGACCAACAACGCACTATCGCCGACATTGCAACTCGCCTGCGACCTTATCGAACGCCCATCAGTCACACCGGATGATGTCGGCTGCCAAGACTTAATGGCGGCAAGACTCGAAGCCATCGGTTTTCACTGTGAAACGCTCACCTTCGATGAAGGGGGCATTCCCGTTAAAAACTTATGGGCCATCCGTGGCGATAGCGGGCCGATCTTATGCTTTGCCGGCCACACCGATGTGGTACCCACAGGCCCCGAATCAGATTGGAAAATCCCGCCTTTCTCGCCAACCATTAAAGATGGCATGTTATACGGACGCGGAGCCGCCGATATGAAAGGCAGCTTGGCTTCGATGGTCGTTGCTTGCGAAGAATTCGTCGCAGAAAACCCTAACCACTCAGGCCGTATTGCCTTTTTAATTACTGCCGATGAAGAAGGGCCAGCGATTGATGGCACGGTTAAAGTGGTCGAGCACCTACAAAAACAAGGAACCCACATCGATTGGTGCATTGTGGGCGAACCTTCTAGCACGAGCAAAACCGGCGATACCATTAAAAACGGTCGCCGCGGCTCTCTGGGTGCATGGTTAACTATTCATGGCAAACAAGGGCATGTCGCCTATCCACACCTTGCCGACAACCCTATTCACCGCATAGCCCCTGCGCTAGCAGAGTTATCGCAAGAGCAATGGGATAACGGCAATGACTTTTTCCCTGCCACTAGCTTCCAAGTGTCTAACTTCAATAGCGGTACTGGTGCGACCAATGTGATTCCGGGGCAAGTAGATATTATTTGTAACTTTCGCTTTTCAACCGAGCTGACTGCCGAGGTGTTACAACAACGTACCGAAGCAATTTTACAAAAGCATCATCTCGACTACACCATTGATTGGCGACTCAGCGGTCAACCATTTTTAACCGCCGAAGGCGACTTGGTTGATGCTGCGGTTGCTTCCATCAAACAAGTGACCGATATCGATACTGAATTATCGACCGCAGGCGGCACCTCTGACGGCCGTTTTATTGCCCCTACCGGCTCACAAGTTGTCGAACTTGGCCCCGTTAACGCCACTATTCATCAAGTCGACGAATGCGTCAAAGCCGAAGACCTCAACACACTCACTCGTATCTACACCCGTATACTGAGCAAACTATTAGCATGAGTCCACTCACTCACATCAACCAAGACGGCAACGCTCACATGGTTGATGTGAGCGGCAAAGCGGTAACCACGCGCATCGCAGTAGCAAGCGCTTACATCACCATGCAAGCCAACACCCTACAACTAATTATTGATGGCGGCCACAAAAAAGGCGACGTATTTGCTGTCGCACGTATTGCCGGTATTCAAGCCGCTAAAAAATGTGCCGATTTAATTCCTCTTTGTCATCCATTGGCACTCACTAGCGTGACAGTGGAACTAATTCCGAATCTTGATCAGCAACGCGTTGATATTATCGCCTCTTGCAAACTCGATGGAAAAACCGGCGTAGAAATGGAAGCCCTAACAGCAGCATCCGTCGCAGCATTAACACTGTACGACATGTGCAAAGCCGTTGATAAAACCATGTGCATTAGCGGTATAAAAGTGACCGAAAAACGCGGCGGAAAATCTGACCAACCATAATGTGACGGATAAACTGAGGTAAAAAACGCGTGACGAATCAAGTCATCACCTTACAGCTACTTTACTTTGCGCAATTACGCGAACACGTCGATTGCGAGCAAGAAACATTCAAACTAGCGCCACCCACTACATCCAGCCACCTTTCTCAGACTGGACACTTCAGCGTCGCACAACTCAAAGCACAACTCACTCAACGTAGCCCCCAATGGCAAACCGCGTTTGCAAACACGGTATTGTGTGCCGTGAATCAAACTCTCGTTAACGATGAACATCTTCTGCACAATAACGACGAAGTCGCGTTTTTTCCTCCGGTGACCGGAGGTTAAATATGACAAGCCCTCACCATTCATCCGATGCTATTAGCATACAAACCCACGATTTTGACGTAGGTGAAGAACACCAACAACTGCGCAAAGACTCACCCAGCATTGGCGCCATCGTGACATTTACGGGCATCGTACGTGAACTCTACAACAATGCAGAAGAACCATTAAAAGATAAAAAAGAACCTGAGAAAGTCGATCTTTTTTTAGAACACTATGCCGGCATGACAGAAAAAGTCTTAGCCGATATTATTCATCAAGCCAAACAGCGTTGGGCAATCACTCACGTACGTATTATTCATCGCATAGGGCATTTGTCACTGAACGATCAAATTGTTTTTATCGGCGTTAACAGCCCTCACCGCGCCGATGCGTTTTCTGCCGCCGCATTTATTATGGATTTCTTAAAAACCGATGCGCCTTTTTGGAAAAAAGAAATAACATCAACCAAAGAAGAATGGGTCGCGGCAAAAACAAGCGATGCACGAGCGTCTAATCACTGGATATCCACCGAACAACAAACGTAGCCAAAGAGTGAGGCCTGATGAATACCGAACAACCCAACAATCCATTACATGGTATTACCCTAGAAAAAGTCGTGACACAACTTGTCGATGAATATGGTTGGGATGAACTCGCACAACATATCAATATCAATTGTTTTAAGAGTAATCCATCGACCAAGTCATCATTAAAATTTTTACGCCGAACACCATGGGCACGAGAGAAAGTAGAACGGTTATTTATCAATACGTTTACCAACAAATAAACCCTTACCGTACATTAGGTGCCACCTTTCATCGCATGCTATTGGGTGATATTTAACCCGTTGACAAATTTTTCCGTGCTCTTATCCTATGAATAGAAATAATGTTATGCGTTTTTTGTTAATTTTGTCCTGTGAGCGTCAACTTTATGTCATCAAATCGTTATGATTTACGCCCAAGAAAGCAAAAGGAATTAAACACCGGTTCATTCAATGTAGGAACATTTGGAGCCCTCCCTCAGCAAAGCGGCGCGCATCGCGATCATGTTCCCTCGTCCGCAGCACTTCGCCGAAGTTATGGAAGAACATTAGGTGTCGGTAAAATAGACCGAAATTCACCACTCGGTAGACGGCTCGATAAAATGGCTCCCGCCATAAGCGTATCACCACCATTCCATAAAAGCGGCCGCACTTATGGACGCAAGAATTATCCTGCAAAATACAACGGAGATTCTCACGACCTCGCCTATGCTGCACACCTAGATATGCGAAAGTATCGAGATAATATTAATCGCGGCGGGATAGTAAAAGCCAAACACAAACTTAAAATGCTAAGCCGCGCATCGCGAGATTTACGTGCAGAGCGCCGCTCATTTCATCGTGAAGTAATGCTCAATGCTGTTACCCTGCAACAACTTTCATCAAAATATAAGCCGCCAGAGTGACACTATTCATTATCGTTATTGATTGTTAGTGATATAACGTATTAAGGGGTACGGGTTTAGCGCACCCCACAAAATCAACGGGTTAATATGCTTTAATTTAAACCATTGAAGAGAAACATTATCTTGTTGCTTCTGCAATAATCTCAAAGTTATGAATATTTTTTAGCACACCGTTTTCCCAACCGCCAATAATAAAATCGTCAGCTTGGGCTTTAAGTGTCGCAGCAACTTTACCGGCAAAGTGAGTTCATTGATGACAACGGTATTATTACAGCAGGTGGGCCATTGTCTTGGGTGACAATTACATTGCATATCGTCAAAAGACTTGCGGGTGCTGAAGCAGCAAAGGTCATCGCTGACTTTTCAGTCATCGATACAATGCCAAAATCTCAAAATTTGTACGTGCCCGAAGGTTATCAAACGGCTAAAAATCCATTTTTAGCGAAAGCGGAATACGCCATTCGAAAAGCACATTATCAAATGATGAGCACTAAAGACTTATCCAAGATAATGGCTGTTTCTGAGCGCACATTAAATCGTAGATTAAAAGAACTAACCGGTGAAACGCCTAAAGCTTTTATTGATAGCGTTCGTATAAGCCATGCCTGCACATTATTGATCACTAGCCACCAATCTGTAAAAGAAATTGCTTTCTCTCTCGGCTATTCCGACGACAGTGTATTTCGTCGCCTCTTCAAACAAAAAATGAAGATGACCCCTTCACATTATCAACAACTAAAAAGGCAGTAACTAAAAGAATCATCCATCTTTAAACTGTCTAACGGCTGCAATACTTTTAGTTAATGTACCAGGATAATTATTCTTACCGTGATAAGACTGAGCCATTTGCGTCGGGTTTCTACCTGCAAAAGTTGTTGGCGGCAAACCGGTTGTTTGTTGCGCCACCTCGTCTTGACGGGTAAATGCATTGAGTTCAGAAGCCAATCGATGTGTCGGCTCATTTAAATTTAAGTCACCATGTAAATGATCCCGCGCATGCTGCAACTCGTGAGACGTTTGGTCGAGTATTGATGGAGTCATCAGCGAAATACTATTCTCTTGTGGATTAAAATGAGGAGCCGTTCCCGCATTAATGTTAACGGTTAACCTTGCATTTTCTGCATCAGGCGCGCGCGAAGGGTCAGACCTCAAAGACAATTGCATGCTAGGCGGTGTTCCGCTGTTAAAGGCTTCGCGGGCAGCGTTCTGCTGAGTAATTCGCCCCACATTTCTCATCATCCGTCCGAATAAGTCCATACCGACTCCCGCAACCACTTGATTGTGAGCCATACTTTGGGTTGCGCCAGATAACGCCATCTCTACATGATCACGGCTCTCCTCATTGCCCCCTTGAATATCAAAACGCGACCGCATCAAACCCAAAGCCCCTCTCATTACAGGCCCGGGCTGAACCGCCCCCGACGTTGTCACAAAGCCACTACTTAAGCGATTGACCTCCGCTTGACGATCAGCGCGCTGGCGAGCAAAAAAATCACCCATCTGGTTATCAGAAAACTGTGTAGAGCCGCTCTCAGTTCCAGAATTTAAAGATGCTTGCTCACTTTGTGCATGTTGCACACGCTGCAACATGCGGTGCCCCATAGGCGTGAGCGTAAACTTATTATCCGCCATGCGTTAACTACCTTCTGCTATTAACCGTTAACAACAGTAAGGCAAAATTTATACCATTCGTATAAGTTCAGCGAATTGACGGTGCAAGTGGGTAATAGATCGGCACTAGTAATGATAGGCCGTGGCGATAAGATAGATAGCAGCGACAATGAGAGACTCTAATACGGAAAACCTACTATCATTCAAGTGCTACACTCAGGCACTAATAGTAAATAAAAACCGTATAGTTTCCGCAAGCGGGGCGAAAACAACCCAAGATAGAGTATAAAAATATGATTAAAAATCAACTTACCTGACCCTTGATTCGCAAAACATTGGAACAAATTGCTAAAAGCTTAAAATGTGATATTGGTGATTTGTTTGAAGAGAACAAATAAAGTAAAAAGTTTTTAATCATCTACCCTCGATAGGGTATAGAAGATGTGTCTACTATATCTGCTTGATAACCTATATCTTGAATAAAGTACTTAATACTCTCGACAACTACTTGTTGATTGTACGCTGGACCAACAATGATTTTTGATATTGGAGGTAAATCAACCTCCATTGGGCCATTTTCTTTTTTCATTTTAGTATCATAAGTACACACATAAGGAATCAAGTAATTTTTGTACGCCCTATATAATCGTTTATTAAATAATTCTAGCGGATCGCCATTGGAATAATATAACCTTACTTCTTTTTCTTCAGAAAAGGCTATATTTTTAAAATTGATAAAAAAGCTAACAAGTGAATAAAAAAGGCTATCAACATACGCTTCCACAAAATGTGTGAGCCCTTTTTCTGATTTAAAATACCTATTATATTCAAAATTATATTTATAAATAATGGAGTGAATTATCCAATTTTTAATTTCATCTTCATAAATAACATTAGACAGCTGCCATATATTAGCTCTAAGAAAGTGAGGGTATTCGGTTTTCTTCTTTATATCAAATTCAATACATACCCCCTCACCATTATTACCATAAGCTCTCCATTGTTCTAGACTGTCAGGTTCAGTTGAGAAAGAACAAACATAGTTATCTTGAAACAAACTGCTTTCTAATTTATTAATAACACCCAAGAGAACTTTATTGAAATTTCTATAATTTGCTCTATCTTTTAAATTATTAATCAACTCTATAGTTATTTTTTTACCATTATAGAGTTCTTCTGTGTCATTTAAGAAAACAGCATCAGAAAGCCATAAACCTCTTTTCTCAACGATACCCTTTAGACCATTTATATCTGTATAGTGATAAATAAATCTATTAACATCGTAATCCTTACGAAAAAACTTTCGATAGTATCGATCACGACAATAAGAGCTTGCTTCAAGAAAGCCAAAATTCCTACTTTTTTTATTAGCTTCCATTTAGCATACCTTGATGTTCATTATGAATTATATTGGACACATAACGCCAAGGTAATGGGCAACCTTGTGGCGAAGCCACGCTTAAGGTTGTCCAGCCGTAGGCGACATTGACCGATTTGTTATGTGCTTCAGCTATCATGCTCAATCATTGGATTTGGCGAATCACTTGGCAACTCTTCTGCCCGAGCCTGTGTTTTCCATGCTATTTCAGCAATTTCCCTTACGCGATCAACTATAGGTTTTGCATCTTTTCCTAGTTTTCCTAAAACCACACCAGCATCTCCCACTAGACCCCAAAATCTATCTAGATCGGAGACCCTTTTATGCAATTCAGACTGAAGGTTTTCAAGACGCCTTAAAAGTCTTTGCTTATGGGCATTATCTAAATTTGTATTCTCTGATATTTGACCACGCAATTCATTAACTAAGGATTGAATGCGCTCTAGATCACCTTGAGAAAACTCATAGGAAAATGAATTTTTAAGAGCTGTTTTATACCTGTTCGTATAGGATTCAACACTTAATTTGACAGCATGCTCCTTAAAGCTATCTCTGATTTCATTTATGTATTGTGAAAGAGCTTGGCAATTTATACCTATGTCTCCAGTGGCACCTGGGTATTCAATATCAACGTTAAAATTATTAACTTCAACAATCAGCCTAACAAAAGATGCAGACTCCCATAATAGTTCGTGCTCTTCCTCTGACCATGATTGATTATCACTCAATTCTTCGATCCGATTGAGCACCATCCCACAAGCGTCGACAATTCCAACAATAGGATTATCTTCAACCTTCGCTATAAATTCTTCATTGAAAAACATCTATTCTCCAGATTGTCTATTTGCACATAACGCCGCGCTTAAAGGCGCGAGCTTGCGAGCGTCCTAGCAGCTTTGCTGCGATTACAGCGCCTTGTTATGCGACTACGGACGACGTTAATTTTATACTGACTTGCGAAGTGCAAACGAAGCCAGCGATTGTTATTGGTGAAGCCAAATTAACAAACCTTATGTGGCGACACCGAATATACTACCTTTGTTTTACGATAAATAAACCGCAAACTATTGCAACTAACTGAACGCAACCACGAACGAGATAAAGCCGAAATTAGTACTTTGCTAATTATGGCACGAAGAGCGAAAGCACGAACAAACCCAACTTGGGAAAAACCCAATATTGCCTACCCTAATATTGGGAAGATGCTTATTAAAATTACAAAAAATCACTTAGACGCATAACATTATATTAGCCATCAAAATAACACGCTATTCCAAACCAAAGCAATGTGTTGAAATACACCCACTATAAATATGTCCACAATATGATAATTTAAGTGACAAGATTATAAGAGGTAAGCGGCGGGCTGTTCTCGCTTAATATATAAAGCAAACAGAAGAGCTATGGCAGATGCTGTAATGAATAAAACCATTAAATTCATCAGGGTAGCAGCCTTCTGCTAGGAGGTGGAATAACACACACTTCAAAGTGCAGCCACTACCGTTTTTTTATCACCTACAACACAGAGCTGTAAATATCGTATACTCAGTTACATGAAAACACCATTTCTCAAAGCGCTTTATCGCTACTATATGACGCCTGCATCTGCTGTATTTCCGCGTTTTAAGTTGGGCGCTGTTATCTTTTTTTGGGGGCTAATTGTTATGTATTCTGGCTCTCAGTTGTTGTCGCCATCGCTTACGCAAGAGCTGGTTATTCTGCTGGGCTTGGTGTTATTGGGGGTTGGGTTTTTGATCGCGTTGTTGGCACAAATAAGAATGTTAATTGGGCGAATTTTGCGGTTTTTTACGCGATAGGCAACATCCAAGGTAAGTGCCTGATGAAAAACCCCAGACTACATCACACTTAGCCAATAAAGCGATTGCACAAGACGTAGGGTTGCCAGTACATTATTACATGATAATATTTCAACATAACGTCTAAAAGCGGATGCACATTGTGCACGCTACGTACTTAGGTTTTATGATAATAATAAGATGAGGACGATAATGAAAACACCTAAACTATCCATTGCACGATTGATGACAACATCCACGACTGTATTAAGTTTGGCGATGCTATCTACATCACTATTCGCTGAAACTCTCACTTTTACAGAAAAACCTTATTTGCGCCAGCAGTTAATTACCGAGCAGCAAGTAGCTCCAGCAGGGTTTGCTGAGCGCTGCGGCAAGCACCCTTATGATGCCGCACAGATCAGTGTAAAAGGTCTACCGCTAGATGCAGGTTTTGTGGGTTATCAAAGTGAGAAGCGTTTAAGTAATGGCAATTCAGAATGCGAATACGATAGTAATATCGAGCATCATAGTTGGCTAGAGTTTGATTTATCGCCCTACAGCGCAGAGCTTGATAATCCGGTACAAGGCGCAGATTCTACGCTCAGCTATTTAGCTGTTACGCTAAATACCGCTGCAAATAAAGGCAATAATGCCTGTGAGGTAAACACCAAGCCTTTACTAGAAACAGTTCGTCGTTTAGGGCCATGGCCTCTTAATATGGATCGCAGCACTATCACGCCTGATGCTGCTAAAACTGCTGCCGATTATGATTTTGATGGTTCAATTTTTTCTTATAGAGAAGGGGCTAACTTTTATATTAAACGACATTCGCGCAATGATGGTGACAACGGTAGCGTCACTTTTGTGTTTGATCAGGGCGTGAACATTCGGGATAATTTTCAGGTGACGTTTATTGGTACGCCTAACCCCGACCCGACAATAAAAAGCCAGTGTCTGCTTGATCTTAACGATGTAACACTACACTTGCACTACGAGAAGAAGGGTTAGGCTTAAACGTTACAATAATTCTCTAGGGCTGAAGCGCGCTGCCGAAGCAATAGATAAGGTGTGGTCGATGGCTTTATTAACTAAGCGATCGGCTATCACAGGGCCGATAATTTCGGCCATTAATAAATACAATGCATGCGCAATATCTTTACACGTTGATTCGTCGGTATCTTGTGGCAATTGCAAGGCGGTTAACCCTCGCTCAGCCCAACCTTGTAACACTCGGCTCACCGAGGTATCGATATCAACGAGCCCTTCATTACGCAAAATACGGGAAAGCTCTGCCAGTTCTTCCGCATCATATTTTCCTAAAAAGGACATTAGCGAAACTAAGAATGCTTCGGTAGTAAGTACACAAGCCGGTTTTGTGGCAACGATTTTATCCGCAGGCGAAGGTTCATTTTGCGATGGCTCTGAATGAACCTGCTGTGAGGCCATATCTAGTAGTACTTGGGGCACCGCAGGCAATTCATCAAGGAGTTTATTGCAGGCTGCATGAAAGGTAAGCATTAACGCTTTTTTTTCGTTAACGCCAAACCCTAAATACTCTACCAATTGATTCGCAACCAGCGATACATCAAAATCCGTATCTGCAAGTTGTTTATTCCAATATAAAAAACCACTACGGATGAGCGCCGTATCTTTAGTAGCTCGACGTAAACCAATGCAAACAACGCGCTGATAATACGCATGACTTTGCTCAGACATGAATTTTTCCTATTTTCATTGTGGGTCACTGATACTCTGTTAGCTTATTATGAACATACCGATATACAGCTAACGGCTTACTTATCTGCTCTTACATGAGTCGTCATAAAATCGCTGTAGGCGATTTCTTTATGTTCACTAATATCAAGCCCACGCTGTTCGTACTTAGACGATACACGCAGCACAATGATCTTATTCATCAACCAAAATAATACGTAAGACGTGGAAACCGCCCAAATAAAAGCCGCCACGATTCCAATAAGTTGCACGACAATACGCTCGACATTAAACATGTCGCCTTGAAAAAACAGTGCCAGCGCCAGTGTTCCCCATGCACCACAAAAGCCATGCACAGCAACAGCACCTACCACATCATCGATGCGTACACGATTCAGCATGTTAACCGTAGTAACAACCACAATACCGGCAATAATACCGGTGAGTAACGCATACTGTGGCTGTAGAACATTACATCCCGCCGTCACCGCAACAAGGCCACCCAGTGCGCCATTTACAATACGCGTCATATAGAAGCCTTGCTTTGTTACCGTCAGCCAAAAAATAGCGCCACATATACCACCTACCGCACCCAGTTGGGTATTAAGTAATATTTTACCCAGGTTTGAAAAATCATCCGCGACAGCGCCACCATTAAAACCAAACCAACCAAACCATAAAATAAAACCGCCTATGGCAACATAGGGCAAGCTATGACCGGCAATATCGTGAACATCCCCTTTACGACTGTAACGACCAAAGCGTGGGCCAATAACTAATAACGCACCCAATGCACACCAGCCACCAATGGAGTGAACTACAGTTCCACCCGCAGCATCATGAAAGCCAAGCTCGGCTAACCAACCTAGTTGATCACCAGATCCACCCCAAGCCCATGCACCAAAGAGAGGATAAATAACTGTTGTAATAAAAAACGCACTAATAATATAAGGTAAAAAGCTAAAACGCTCGGCAACTGCACCCGAAACGATGGTTGCCGCTGTCGCCGCAAACATCATTTGATACAGCAAATTTAGTGTAAAGCCGGTATCGTCCTGCATGGGTAAAAAGTGCGATAAACCAAACCACCCGGTCTCATTGACACCGTACATCAAACCAAAGCCAAAAGCCCAAAAGCCCAACGAACCTAAACCAATATCGGTAAAGTTTTTAAGGATTACATTAATAGCATTTTTAGAGCGCACCATGCCGCCTTCTAATAACAAAAAGCCGCATTGCATTAATAGTACTAGGGCGATACAAATACCTACCCACAAATAATTAAGTTCGACAAAAGTAACACTATCGGTTATCGCTCCACTTTGCGCGGTAACGGAAAGCGACAATAAAAATAGACAAACACCGGTAAAAATTTTGGCTAATGGCATAGTATTTCTCTGAGTTACGACTCTAAATTAATAATTAAGTTAGCTTGGTGTTGGCGCCACACCAAAGGAATAACATACACTTCTTCTACCTTCGCCACTTTTACACTGTCACTTTTTCCTTTTAACACGATCGGTGTTGAAAGCATAAATTGATCCCCAAAGGTGCGCCTTGCATTGCCCGATATGGTATTACTTACCTCACCGACAAGATCCATCATTTTATCTTCTGTGGCTTCCAAAATACCCAATACCGACAGTAATTGGCGTAACAGGCTTTGTGATGCTGTAAAGAAGACGGAGCCTTTATAATTACCAGAAATACCTATCACACCCGTATAATCAGAAAGATATTCGTTAATATCTTTCACTAAAAATGGTGCGCCAATCACAGCTGGCTTTTCCGTTATCGTTTCAAAGTAATGGCTTATCCCTTCTACAAACATGGCTAGGCTATCGTCATTCATTACACTAAATCCTCAATTAATTCGTCTATAGCCTCGGCTAAATCGTTATCGCTAAACGGTTTACATAAAAAACCATAAGCTCCCATCGACATGGCTTTTAGTAATGTCGCTTTATCTGCCAGTGCAGAAACGACTAGAATTCGCACTTGATCATCAATCTCGACAATTTTTTTAATGGTTTCAAGACCATCCATTAACGGCATTGTAATATCCAGCGTTATAATTTCTGGGCGAAGTAATTGAAATTGCTTTACCGCTTCAACACCATTACGCGCTTTACCGACAATTTCAAAATCTTCGCCTTGCAATACTTCGGCAATTTTAATTCTGATGATTTCAGAATCATCGACAACCATTATTCGCATTTTTTCGCCTACCTTGCTTATTTAAGGAACCTATGAATTTTTGTTATTCACTATCGATTAACTAAGAGGAAATAGAATTCTAAACTGACAATACTTGCCTTTTTCATAGCTCACATTCAGCTTGCCTTGTGTTTCATCCACTAATTGCTTAACAACTTCTAACCCTACACCTCTGCCGGCATCAATATCTGCTTGTTCACGAATAGAGAAGCCAGGATGAAATAAAAATACCGGTGCTTTTTTAAGCGGAAGTACCGCCGCTTTTTCAGCAGAAATTAAGCCTTGATCAACTGCACGCTGAATAATCAACGCTTCATCAACACCACAGCCATCGTCTTTAACCGATAAAAAATATCCCTTACTGGTGGTAGCAAAACGAACATCGATTATTGCGGGTAATGGTTTATCGGCTGCCTCGCGCTCGCTCACCGATTCTACGCCATGCACAATGCTATTACGCACCAATTGTGTCGTAATGCTTTGCACCGCACTTACCAAATGGCTGGGCACACTATTCGCATCTAAGCCTTGAGACTTAAGCGTTACGGATTTTTCATTGCGATAGGCCACTGTTGTGACCAACTGTTGTAACGACTCTGCAATATCTATACTTGATATATTGGCGATTTCAGCGGTGTCACTACCCATATCACCATCCGTGTCATCAATAAATGCTGCAACATTAGTCGACGTGCGAATACCTGAAAACTTATCAACTAGCGTTTTCATGTCTTCTAGATCACCAAACATGGTTCTGAGTAGTGTGATAAGCGGCAGTAGCTCTTTACCTGTAATTTTTTTATTGTCAGACTTAACACGGTCAATTTCTTCTTCGAAGTCGTGCGCTAAGAATTCAAATTTATGTAACCCAAGCGCCGCTGCATCACCTTTTATGCGGTGCATCTTGGCCGCTATTTTTTGCAGGGTTGATCTAATTTCAGCATCGCTAAACCCCTTCTTTTTAACCTCAAGAGTTTTATTAATATCTTGCAAGATCATTTCTGATTGAGTAAAGAAAAGCGATAGTTTATTCGCATCCACATGCAATATACTTTTTAGCATATCCAGTTGTGCTTCTTGCGCCTCTCTTGTCGATGCGAGCTCTTGTTCTAGCAAAACTTGTTTGGTTACATCATTCACCGAACATAAAAGGTGACTGATTTTTTCGTCAACTAATACGCGCTTAAATTTAAAATCTAGGTAATGACTTTCAAAACTGCCATCGCGCCTCACCAAGCTCACCTCTACTTGCTTGAGTGGGTTTAATTCTTCTACAAGACGCTCTTTTACTCTATCGCCAAACAGTAGTGTTAAGTATTCTCGCGCTAAACCCACATTATTTTGCGTTACGTAGTGACTAATAAATTCGAGAAAATCGCCTTCTAAATCTTTATCACTTTTAAACATCGCTTTTAAAGAAGCAGATTGCTCAGCTCCAATCGTGAACTGACTATCTAGCAAAAAGATACCTTCAGAAATCGTAGACATAATACTGTCTGTTTCTTGTCTAGACTGCACCGCAGACACGTCGGTTTTAGACAGCCGTAGTACAAACTGCACCAGCACCATAAAATAGAGCATCACCGTTAATATAGCGGCGATAACGCTTAAGGTTCTGGCTAATTTAAGCGAACGTTCTTTTTTATCAATAACAAGTGTTAATAAGGTATCCACTTCTCGGCGTAACTGACTCGCATTACCGGCACTAATTGCCGCACTCATTGCATCCATATTATCTGCAACAGGTGATAAATGTTGTTGGATAGGCGGAAGGGTAAGCAAGGTCATCGACTGCTCAGCATCGTCTATAGCGCGTAAAGTACCACCTGTTTTAATCACGTCCAAAGCGTCGATCACATCTTTTGAGACACCTAAGCGATCTAGGCGATGCTGCACTTCTGTAACGGCAGCTACATATTCAACAGATGCAATGGTATTACGCTGCATTACGCCATTAACTAATAAATAGAGCAAAAAGAAGGCACAGAAAGCCGTGGTCGAAATAAACAAGCCACGATATTTCGCAAAACTTAACATCCACATAATATTCTCTCGAAGGTCATTAAGGGTTAACCATTGGTCAATTTAGCCAAGCTCATCACTAACAACGCGATAGTTGGGATCTTCCATGACATTCACTTCACACAAGTCACCTGCTTGCTTCAGTAATTGACGGCATTCAGGGCTAAGGTGGCGCAAATGCAACGTCTTACCCGCTGCTTGATATTTCTCGGCTAGATTATCTAAAGCTTCAATGCCCGAGTGATCACTCACTCTTGAGCGCTTAAATTCAATGACCACATGCTCTGGATCATTTTCAACATCAAACAACTCTTTAAAGTAGGCAATAGAACCAAAGAAAATGGGGCCGCGCAAATCGTAAACTTTATACCCCTTATCATCAATATAGGTATCTACCAAAATGTGTTGAGCATGCTTCCACGCAAACACCAAGGCCGAAACAATAACACCCACGATCACCGCAATCGCCAAATCTGTCGCGACGGTAACAGCAGAAACAAGCACGATAATAAACATATCTGTCGCAGGAATTTTACCCAGCAAACGTAACGATGACCATTCGAAGGTACCGAGTACCACCATAAACATCACCCCAACCAATGCCGCTAATGGAATAATTTCTATCAATGAGGAGCCAAACAAAATAAACGCGAGTAACACCAAGGCCGCCGTAATACCGGATAAACGACCTCGACCGCCAGAGTTAATGTTGATCATACTTTGGCCGATCATAGCGCAACCACCCATACCGCCAAAAAAGCCATTGGTGGTATTCGCAATACCTTGCCCTATACATTCACGGTTACCCTGTCCGCGTGTGTTGGTGATTTCATCAATTAATGTCAATGTGAGTAATGATTCGATCAAACCAATCGCGGCAATAATCACGGCGTAAGGCAAGATAATCCATAGTGTTTCCAACGTAAACGGCACTACTGGAATAGCAAAGCTGGGTAATTCACCTTTCAAGGTTGCTGTTGCTGCTTGCTCTGCAGGTAACATATCACGCACAAAATCCAATACATTACGCGCATCTAAATTAAAGCCCACAACCAATAACGTTACAGCTACAATCGCCACTAAACCCGCAGGCACAGCAGTGGTGAACTTAGGTAAGAAGTGCATAATCAGCATAGTAATAATAATTAATGCCGCCATAATATAAAGCGTGGAACCTTGCATCCACACCGATACACCGGCGCTATCAAGCACTTTAAACTGACCTAACTGCGCAAGAAAAATAACAATTGCGAGTCCATTAACAAAACCTAACATCACTGGATGAGGCACGATACGAATATATTTACCTAATTTAAAAACACCCGCCAGTATTTGTAAAAGACCAGCCAATAACACCGCCGCAAATAAGTATTGAATACCATGTATTGCCACGAGCGAAACCATCACCACCGCTGTTGCACCGGTTGCGCCAGAAATCATTCCCGGACGACCACCAAAGATACTGGTCAGTAAGCCCATCATAAATGCGGCATATAAACCCACCATAGGTTCTACGCCAGCAACAAAAGCAAAGGCGACCGCTTCGGGCACTAGAGCAAGCGCTACAGTCACGCCAGATAAAACGTCGTTTTTAACGTTGTGAGTATTATTGGTAATAAGGGAAAACATAAGTCGCTGAACTTCTCTGTTGGCTATAAATTAAAGATAATAGTAGGTGTTCGTTAGCGGTCATCATTGTATAAATACAACAATAAAAACGGTAGAGACCAAAACCAAAAAAGCGAGATTCTAAGAACCTCGCTTTTTTAAATAAGCATAATTAAGTGACAAGTTTACAGTAATAAGCGCCTGACGTCAGCAATCACACTATTCAAATAGGTGAAAAACCGCCCTGCATCACCACCATTAATCGCGCGATGATCATAAGACAAACATAGCGGTAGCATATTGCGTGGAACAAACTCGCTACCATTCCATTTTGGCTTAATTTCAGCTTTAGACACACCTAAGATAGCCACTTCTGGCGCATTTACGATAGGCGTAAATCCTTGCCCACCCATTGCACCTAGGCTAGATATAGTAAAGCAACCGCCCTGCATATCTTTAGGCCCTAACTTACCGTTACGCGCCTTATCAATAATTTCCATAAATTCAGCCGCGAGTTCCCATAAACCTTTTTTATCAACATCACGAATCACCGGCACGACAAGACCCACGGGCGAGTCGACGGCAATACCGATATTCACATATTTTTTCTGCACAATATGTTCACCATCATGATGCATGGACACATTAAAGCTCGGCTCAGCGACTAAGGCTGCGGCACAAGCCTTCAGCAAGAAAGGTAATGGGGTTAGTTTCACACCGCGTTTTTCCGCTTCGGCTTTTAAGCCCTTACGGAAGTCTTCGAGATCGGTGATATCAGCATCATCAAATTGGGTAACATGAGGAATGTTCAACCAGTTGCGCTGCATATTCGCCGCAGTGAGCTTTTTGATTTTGCTCATAGGTAACATCTCGATGTCACCAAATTGAGAGAAATCGACAGCCGGGATCGCTGGAATACCTGCACCCGTTGCAGCTCCCGATGCGGCGGCTGGAGAAGCTTTTTCTCCCGTCATCACTTGTTTAACGTAATGCTTTACATCATCTTTAGTGACACGCTTGCGCTCACCCGAACCAGACACTTGTGTCAAATCGATCGCCATTTCACGCGCAAGTTTGCGTACTGCTGGGCCCGCATAAACATCTGCAGAACGGCTAGCATTAACAATAGCGGCTTCGTTTAGCTGAGTAGGAGGTGTGGATTGAGTCGATGGCTGTGAGACTGGAGAGGCTGATGGTGTACTAGGCGTCGAGGTTGACGTATTTTGTGCAGGCGCTGTTGGAGCAGCAGCGGCCGATGCTTTAACACGCATCACGACTAAATCGCCACCCGCAACGGTTTTATCCCCTTGCTTAATTTTGATAGCAACGACAGTACCCGATGTTGGCGAAGGTACTTCCATAGAGGCTTTATCCGTTTCGAGCACGACTAGAGAATCACCCTCGGCGACCTCATCACCTTCGCTCACACAAATTTCAATGACTTCAGCATCTTCTGCACCTTCAGGTACAGGAATCACTTCTTCAGCGCTTGGGGCACTGGCAGCCTGAGGCGCTGGCGCCGCAGATGACTGAGACGGAGCAACATCGCCCGCACCAACAACCGCTAAAGTAAGAATGGGATTACCCTCTACGGTTTTATCACCTTGCTTAATCGTGATGCTCACCACTTTACCCGCTTGGGGCGCAGGCACTTCCATTGACGCTTTATCGGTTTCTAAGACGATCAGTGAATCACCTTCTTCAACCTCGTCACCTTCGGTAACGCATAGTTCGATCACTTCAGCACCTTCGGCACCTTCAGGAACAGACACTATAACGTCGCTAGATGATGCAGGTGATGGAGCCGGCTTTTCTTCAGCCGAATCTTGAACTGGCGCCACTTCAACAGCAGCTTCACCAGCAATATCAACATCAATAAGCGCATCACCTTCAGCAATTTTATCGCCCACACTGACATGTAAACCTACTACTTGCCCTTCAACAGGGCACGGGATATCCATAGAGGCTTTATCAGTTTCAAGCACAACAATGGCTTGCTCTTTTTCTACGCTGTCACCGACGGCAACAGAAATTTCGATGACTTCGACACCATCAGCGCCGCCAATATCAGGAACAGAAACGGTTTGTTTGGTCACTGTTATTTTCTCCTCGCTGTAATCATTATAGTTATACGCTCATTGGGTTAGCTTTATCAGCATCAAGACCAAAATCGTTAATCGCTTTGGTCACCACGCTCGCTTTAATACTGCCTTCGTCGGCCAACGATTTCAGTGCGGCAACAACAATATAATAACGATTAACTTCAAAGAAGCGACGTAGCTGTTCGCGGCTATCGCTACGACCAAATCCATCAGTACCCAATACAGTCAATGATGCAGGGATAAAGTCACGAAGCTGCTCGAAATGCATTTTCATATAATCTGTCGCGGCGACAACGGGACCTTTCGCATCCGCTAATTGCTGCGTGATATAAGGTACTTTAGCATCTGCTTCAGGATGCATGAGATTATAACGATTAGCTTCTTGTCCATCACGAGCCAGTTCGTTCACGCTCGTCACGCTCCACACATCAGCTTCAACTTTAAAGTCATCGCGTAAAATATCAGCTGCAGCTTCAACCTCACGCAAAATAGTACCCGAGCCCATCAACTGCACGCGGTTCTTTTTCTTACTCGCGCCTTTTTGCAACGGATAGATACCTTTGATGATACCTTCTTCTACACCTTCTGGCATTTCAGGGTGTTGGTAATTTTCATTCATGGTGGTGATGTAGTAGAAACAGTTTTCTTTATCACCGTACATACGTTGCATGCCGTCTTGAATGATGATGGCTAACTCATAGTTGTACGTAGGATCATAAGATTTACAGTTTGGAATAGTATTCGCCATAATCAAACTATGGCCATCTTCGTGCTGTAAACCTTCGCCATTCAATGTAGTGCGGCCTGCCGTTGCACCAATCATAAAGCCACGCGCTTGCATATCACCGGCTAACCAAGCCAGATCACCAATGCGCTGAAAACCAAACATTGAATAGTAGATATAGAAAGGAATCGTCGATACACCATTGGTACTATAAGACGTTGCTGCGGCAATCCACGATGACATAGCGCCTGCTTCGTTAATTCCTTCTTCAAGGATCTGACCTTTTTCGTCCTCTTTATAGAACATAATTTGCTCTGAGTCATGAGGAACATATTTTTGGCCCGCAGCCGCATAAATACCAACTTGGCGGAACATACCTTCCATACCAAAAGTACGCGCTTCGTCAGGCACAATAGGCACAACGCGCTTGCCCATTTTCTTATCTTTCACTAGGGTCGATAAAATACGAACAAATGACATAGTGGTCGAAATCTGACGCTCGCCCGTGCCTGTCAATTGTGATTTAAAAGCATCCAAGCCGGGCACTTCTAGCACTTCCACATCATTACGACGCGCGGGAAGATAGCCACCTAACTTTTTACGCTGTTCGTGCAAGTAAACCATCTCAGGGCTGTCAGCCGCTGGACGATAGTAAGGTAGTTCTTTTAGCTCTTCATCAGAGAACGGGAGATCAAAACGGTCGCGGAACTGCTTTAAACTCTCGGCATCGAGTTTTTTCACGGAGTGCGTTTCATTAATCGCCTCACCCGCTTCACCCATGCCATAGCCTTTAACTGTCTGCGCTAAAATCACGGTTGGCTGGCCTTTATGGGCAACTGCTTCCGCATAAGCCGCATACACTTTGTCGGCTGAGTTGCCGCCACGGTTTAATTGGTAAATTTCTTCATCGCTCATATCGCTGACTAATTCTAGCAACTCTGGATACTTACCAAAGAAGTGCTCACGGGTATAGGCTCCACCGTGAGCTTTACAGGCTTGTAGTTCACCATCAACAACTTCGTTCATACGCTGCAGGAGTAAACCACTGGTATCTTTTTCAAGTAGGCGATCCCAACCAGCACCCCAAAGTACTTTAATGACATTCCAACCGGCACCACGGAATACACCTTCTAGCTCTTGTACGATTTTGCCATTACCACGCACTGGGCCATCTAAACGCTGCAGGTTACAGTTAATAACAAAGGTTAAATTATCAAGATGTTCACGAGCCGCTAAAGAAATAGCGCCTAATGTTTCAGGTTCGTCACATTCACCGTCACCTAAAAAGGCCCACACTTGTCGTGCTCTATTTTCTTCCACTAAATCACGTGCAGTTAGATAGCGCATAAAGCGTGCTTGGTAGATCGCCGTAATTGGCCCTAGCCCCATCGATACGGTAGGGAACTGCCAATAATCAGGCATTAACCATGGGTGGGGATAAGAAGATAAACCTTTGCCATCAACTTCGCGACGGAAGTTATCGAGATGCTCATCGGTGAGTCGACCTTCAAGATAAGAGCGCGCATACATACCCGGCGAACTGTGGCCTTGATAGTACACCAAGTCACCCAAGCGGCCATTGCCATCGGCATGAAAAAAGTATTGGAAGCCTATTTCATAAAGTACAGCGGCTGACTGATAAGACGCTATGTGCCCACCAAGTCCGTCGTCATTACTATTCGCTTTCATCACCATTGCCATGGCATTCCAACGAATTAACGAGCGAATACGGCGATCCATATCTGGATTACCCGGCACTTTGGCTTCGTTTTCTTTGGCAATAGTATTTACATAGGGTGTGCGAATCAGGGAGGGAACATCTACACCTTCACTGCCCGCTTTCTCACTGAGCTGTTGAAGGATTTCGGAAGCACGTTGTTTTCCGGCATGCTTAACCAGTGATGACAGCGCATCTAACCATTCTTGGGATTCAATATCGTGTGGCATTTCTTCTCCTCAATAATAAGCAAGAATCGCTTATTGATGTTTATGGCATATTTATAGTGATAACTTCAAAGAAATAACGCTATAACCGTCTTATCTCATAACCAACGTGTAAGTGCTTGAATCAGCATCATATTGATCTCACTTTTGTGGTGTATCACTTCGTTGGTACGAGCCATAGAGTGAACCATCAAACTAAATCGCGCTAACTACGATTTAACCGTGAGATATCACGTTAAAATTTTGTAGTAATCTTACACGATCGCATCTATCAATTCAATCTGACACCTAAAACGTCCGAAGCAAAAGGGCTAAAACTACAATAAAGGGGCGTGTTTTTGCAAAAAAACCGTATTTTTCTTGCGAATCGCCACTAGAAAGCACCATAAACTGACACAAAAATGTAGTTAAACTACAAAAAAACACTGCAAGATTACATAAAACAGAAAACACAGTAGCCGCTGACAAAAGATTCGCCGCCATCTCCTTTCGACAAGCCTTATCTCAAGTACACCATAGTATAGAAGTAAATAGGTATTTTGATAGCGAACTGCCCGCTCAGCTTTTGTAACGGTTATGCAACAACCTCCTCTTTAGGCATATACATCATTGCGCGCTGATGAATAAGGCACCTCTTTTAGAGATTCTACTTTAGGGCAAGTATCATCAGGGGTAGCGATAATAGCGCTGCGAGGGCTGAGTCGTTATATCACTATCTTCAGAAGAGCGATCGGCCACAAACCACAGATGCTGCTTCGAATTAAGCATGACCTGCTGATAATAGGCTCGTAATTGTTGCGGATTGATGTCATTAATACGATCAGCCAAAACGGAGAAATAATCAAAACCGGACTGACCTCTCAAAATATCTTGCCAATACTGTCCTGCCTTAGCAGACAAGGTCTGCGGCGTCTCCAATAATTTGGTTCTGACCGAACGCTTAAAACCTGAGAGATCATCGGGGATAAGTGCTATCGACTCTTGTAAAAAGCGGTTAATCGCTTGTTGTATATCGGCCTTAGCGGTTGAAGGAGACTGCACAACAAAGAACGAGCCGGGCACCTCTTTTATTGTCATACTGGTTAAAAACACAATATAGCCCAACTGCTGTTCGGTACGCAGAGACGAATAAAAATCTGACTCTAATACTTGGCGAAGCAATACCATTTTTGCTTGATCATCTAGGCTATCGGTTGCGCCTTGCACATATAAACCTACCGCCGTATCACCATGATCGACCCCTACACTAACGGTGGGTACGACAGATGACGCAGAAGCAGAGAGCGATGGTATAGCTAATACTGTGGCCTCGGGCAGTGGCATTTCACCCGCCAATAACCATTCGATCAATGTACGTTTAAAGACATCGACAGCCGGAGCATTAAGGTTACCGTAAGCCAAAGCATTGATCTCTGCGCCGTTTAGCCACGACGCCGCAAAGCGATGTAAGTCTTCTCGTGTAATGCTGGTTAGCGCCTGGCTGATTTCCGCATCGGCGTAATAAGGGGAAAAGACACTCACCGGTAACTGTCCAAACAACTGCTTATACGGTGTCTGTTTTTTTGAGTTACTCAATGCACGCTGCAATTCGGCTTTCAACTGATCAAAACGATCTTGCGGTATTTGGGGCTTTTGCAATTGCGCTGAAATCATTCTCAGCAGTAATGGCATTTTATCGTTATAGCCACGCAAGCTTAGATCAAAACCACGACTATTAGGCGATAAAGAATAAGACAAACCCGCCAGTGACGCAGGATAACTATTTTCGTTGAGTTGATCGTTAATTATATCTATCAACAACTGATTCATAGCGGCGTTACGCACCGAAGACGCAGCCAAAGGTGATTGCAAACGCGCAAACACATGGGCTTTTGGTACACCAAAAGACGCATCATGCTGCAACCATAATGCAGACTTACCCGCTAAAGAAACTTTTTTAGGCACGGCATGCTCACTAGCCACACCGTCGGCAAATAACGCAATATTGCTCGGCACAAAAAGGTTAGGCTTAGGTAATTGATAGCGAGCCGTGATGTCATCAGCAAGCACAACCAGATCGGCCGATAATGTTCGTGTTGCGTAGGGTGCTTGATATTTCTCTGTCACTTTCTCTGCGGTAATACCGGGGAATACGGTACTGACAAACACATTATCCGGCGTCATTAACGATAGCTGTTCACGAATAAGGGCTTCATCAAATCGAGAATAACGGTAAGGCGCACTCATGATCCGTTCGATAGGGTATTCGTGCATACTGTCGGCCAATTGACTCACCGTATTAATAGCACGCCCTTTTTCACGATATTGAAAAGCAATCTCAGCAAGCTGTTGCTCCTCTTTATATCGCCATGCATTAATGCCCTCTTGTTCGATTTTCCGTAAAGCATAAAAAATCAGCGCGCGAATGTCGTCACGATGTTTAACGCCTGCCTCAGTTAAATTAATGCGAATTGAAAAAGTAGCGTTACCACCACCCGCTTCTCCACCACCGGCACCCAAACCTTCGGCCCACCCTTGTGCCTTAAGAATGGATAAAACACTGCCTTCTCCTTCGTGCCCTAGCAAAGAACCTATATAACTTAACGGCTTTTCACGGTAATACGCTTTTACCGACGGAATAGGAAATACCATGGTCATATGACGCGTTTCTTGCACCGGCTCTATCATGACCTCAAACGGCAAACGGGCTGAATCAAATAAAGGGACGATACGCTCGCTGGTATCAACTTCACGCAGAGGAATCTGCTGAAAACGGTCAACCACCATCCGTTGTAAATCTGCGATCGACTCTTTACCCAGCACTACCAATGCCATCTGACTGGATGAATAATGGCGATTATAAAACTCGATCAAGTCATCTCGCACATTATCATCAGGACGATTAGCCAGCGTCTCCAAACTACCTACGCTAAATTTAGCGTAAGGATGTTTAGGGTTAATTTGCTGGCGATAAACATCGTAACCTCGACGAAAATCATCCTTAATTTTTGCCTGATACTCGGAATGCACCGCATTGCGCTCGCGATCGACATAAACCGCATCAAACAACGGGGCGATAAAAAATTGCGCAAAGCGATCTAGTGCAGGCTCTAGCTGTTGCGCATCAATATCAAAAAAGTAATTGGTATGCTGAGCACTAGTGTAGGCATTATGACTCCCTGCATTATTATCGATAAACGCCTGATAATCTGCTGCATCGGGATATTTTTGAGTACCTAAAAATAACATGTGTTCCAAAAAATGTGCGAGCCCTTCACGATCGGCAGGGTCATCAGCACTTCCAACATGTACGTCTAATGAGGCGGCCGCTTTGTCTGCTTCTGGGTCAGAAATCAGTAACACGCGCAACTGATTGTCTAACTCAAGATAGTGGTATTGCCTATCGTCAACCTGACTTTTTTCTATCGTAACTGACGAATAAGCATCAACACTTATGGCTGATACTAATAGGAAAAAATAGAAAGAAATAAAATTAAGACGAAAGGTACTGATGCGCATAGACGCGGATATCCTTTAAATATTCGTTATTAGAAACTGATAATACTGATACTGACAAGCAGTTAGCGCCACTATACGCTAGCGGAAATTAACCAAGACTTAAGCAATCCCCTTCGTCATACCGAACTTGATTCGATATCCCCATAATACAAACGTTTGCTAGATTCCGATTTTCACCGGAATGACTTTCTCAGAGATTCCTCAAGAAGCCTCTGAATCACTTATGGATGATGTTTCAAGAACGCTTTCTAGCCGTTCGTCATTAATATCATCATTTTGATACTCGTAATTATCCACCGATTGTGGCGAAGGCCATGCGTTAATCACTGCTTTTACCAGCGTTGCAAGGGGTATCGCGAAAAAGACGCCCCAAAACCCCCAGAGACCGCCAAAGACCAAAACTGACAGAATGATTGCTACTGGGTGCAACTTCACCGCTTCAGAGAACAGCAATGGTACTAACACGTTGCCATCTAAGCCTTGAATCACAAAATAGACAATGGTGAGATAAAGCAGTTCATATCCCCACCCCCATTGAAAGAAGCCAATTAACAGCACTGGAATTGTCACCAAAACTGCGCCCACATAAGGGATAACAACCGATAGACCAACGGCTAAAGCCAATAGTATTGCGTAATTCAACCCGAGTATTGAGAAACTAATATAAGAAACAACGCCAACCACCAGAATTTCGATAACCTTACCACGCACATAATTAGCAATTTGAAGATTCATTTCTGCAAAAATTTTATTCATGACCGGCCGTTCTTTCGGCAGTAATGACCCTACCCAGACCAACATTGATCGACTATCTTTTAAGAAGAAAAACACAAGCAGCGGTACCAACACCATATACAATAAGCCGGTTAATAAGACAGGAAGATTCGCTACCGAAAAAGAGACGACAACCTGTCCAAACGAGGCAAGGCGAGTACTCGCGTGGCTAATCAACTGCTCAACTTGAGTTTCGGTAATAAATGTCGGATAGGCCTCCGGCAAATGTAATAGTAAATCCCGCCCCTGAGTCACCATGCGAGGTAACTCTCTAGATAAAGCAATCGCCTGTTCCCACAAAGCGGGAATAATAAACACAAGCGCTAACACCATAGCTCCCACTAAAAATAACAATGCCAACGTGACGGTCACGCCATGAGGGAGCCCCCGAGCTTTCAATGAGGTCACCATCCCCTGCATTAAAAACGCAATAATAATCGCCGCTAATACGGGGCCTAATACATCACCAAGACTCCAAATAACAACGAAAGATAAGGTGAGCAAAACCACAACCAATACGGCTTCTTCATTATGAAAGTAGCGGTCAATCCAAGTACGGATAATAGGAATCATAGGGTGACGGTCTCTTTAAATTGTCTGGGCAGGTACTGTTAATAAAATACTGAGCGCTAAGGGTGATTATGCCTTTTGAATGATGTATTGAAAGTAAGTGTCGTGTTCGACAAATTCAACCATACGATGTTCAGTTAACGTAATAAAAGAATGAAAATCCCTGACGGAACCTGCATCCGTAGTCAATACGCGTATCAACTCACCAGATACCACTTGATGCAACCCTTGCTTGGCTTTTAGTAAGGGTAAAGGGCAAGATAAACCCTTTGCATCAATCGTTTTTGCAATTATCATAAAATACTGACTGAACTCATCAGCCTCTGTTGAGTCTTACATCAAGGGTTATGAACTGACTTTGCGGCGGTCTAGCGCACGCCTCTGTATTCGCTAACTAGCATAACAAATACGCCATCCCTTAGGAGCATTAGTATCAAATTCTTTTTACGCCTATTAGTAAACCTTCGATGCAATCGCAAAATAAACGGTGCAAAAAAGTATTGGCAGCTCTGTATAGTGCCCCCTCTACTTATATTAACAACATTCATTTTAATTTCGCCCTATAGCGCTGCAATTGAACTCGTACCGGGGGACAAAGACAACAACTCAGGGCAAACTATTTACGATAATACGCCCGGCGGAAACAGCAATCCCGTTGCTTTGCCCAGTATTGGACGCCTGAGCCAAGCAGTAACCGCTGAAGAGCAGCGTATCGGTCAGGCATGGCTCAAACAATATCGGCGTCAAGTAGCAACATCATCAGACCCCATTGTGATTGCTTATCTAGAATCGTTGTTAGCGATGCTCGCCTCCCACAGCGATATTTATAATCAATCGCTATCCTTAGTCGTGGCAAAAAACAATACTCTCAATGCTTTTGCCGTGCCCGGCGGAGTCATTGGTATTCATACCGGCTTATTATCTTACGCTAAAACAGAACAACAACTGGCATCGGTTATCAGCCACGAACTTGCTCATCTCAGCCAACGCCACTACGCACGTAGTGTAGAAAAACAAAAGGGACAGTCTGCTGCGGTCATCGCGGGTTTATTAGCCGGTATTATTCTTGCCGCGACCACTGAAGGAGACGCCGGCGCAGCCGCGATTTCTGCAACCCAGGCTTACGCAATTGATCAACAACTCAGCTTTAGCCGTAGCTTTGAACGTGAGGCCGACCGTATTGGTATGGGCATTCTGGCACGTGCAGGTATGAGCCCACATGCAACCGCAGAAATTTTTGAGGAAATGGATAAGCTGACGCGTTTTTCATCAAAGCCGCCAGAATTTTTATTAACACACCCTCTGACGACCAACCGCCAAATTGATGCTATTAATCTTGCACGCCAATACCCTAAAGTGGTGATCCCCGACAATATCAACTACCAATTTGTACGTGCTCGCGCGCTACTAGAAACATCAGAATCGCCCCAACAAGCATTACAACGCTTTAAAGATGAATTATCAGGATTCGATACATCGGTAGAAGGTAATCGCTACGGACTCGCCTTGGCATTGGCCGAGAATAGAGAATTTGACCGCGCGCAAGTGATTATTGACGAGTTGCGTAAGAAATATCCAGACAATCTTATTTTGAAAATAGCCGACATTAACCTTCTCGCCAAAAGCCAATCATTTACTCCTGCAATTGAAAGCATACAAGCACTGATACAGGAGCACCCCAACTATTACCCTTTACCATTCTTTTTGAGCGAGTTATATCGCCAGAACAACAATTTGCTATCTGCCATTGACGTACTATCTGCATTAAGTGAGCGTCGGCCAGAAGACCCTTCCGTTTGGTATGAACTGGCTGAAATATCGGGTTTGGCCAACAAGTTATCATTGCTCAACAAGGCACGGGCAGAATATTTTATTTTGCACGCTAATTTTGATAATGCCGAACAGCAATTAAAGGCATTAGAAGAAAGGGAACCGGCAGACTCTGACATGGCTATCTATGCCAAAGAACGCCTTCAAGAATTAGAAACCATTCGCTCTCGTTCAGTGCTGTGATACCACGTCTCTAGTTCTTTAGCGGGCATAGGGCGAGCAATATGAAAGCCTTGCGCTTGCTCACAACCCATATCTGCCAACCGCTCCATTAGGCGTTTTGTTTCTACACCTTCAGCCACCACCCACAAACCTAAATTGTGTGCCATATGAATAGTAGAGCTCACAATCACTTGATCTTGTTCGTTTTCCATCATATTAATGATAAAGCTGTAATCAATTTTCAAACGTCTAACCGGTAGGCGCTTAAGGTAGGCCAATGAAGAATATCCCGTGCCAAAATCATCGATAGATAATTCAATACCCATTTGATTAAGTTCTTTGAGCACTAAGAGCGTTTTCTCCATATTTTTCATAATAGTGCTTTCAGTAATTTCCAACTCTAAGCACGACGCAGGCACATCATGTAATTCTAGTAACTGGCGTACCGTCTGACAAAAATTGTCCTGTAATAAATTACGCGCTGATACATTAACAGCCACTGATAGTGTAATACCCTGCTCTTGCCATTCTTTTATTTGACGTAAACTTTCGTTAAGTACCCAGCACGTCATATCGTTGATAAGGTCTGTCATTTCAGCAATAGGTACAAAGTCTGCGGGGGAAATAAAACCCATAGTTGGATGCACCCAGCGCGATAGCGCCTCGACACCCACAATACTATTATCCAATAGCGATATTTTTGGTTGAAAGTACAAGGTTAAATCGCTACCACGTATAGCTTTACCCAGCTCGCTCATCAATGACAAGCGCTTAGGTGAATGCGGATCTCGCTCGGGGTCGTAGAAAGCGATACCCGACATATCTTCTTTCGCACAATACATAGCGACATCGGCGTAACGTAATAAGGTTGAAAAGTCATCCGCTTGATCGGGATAAAGTGCAACGCCCACGCTCGCTCGAATTTCAACTTCTGTATCACCCACGTAAAAATACTGGCGAATGCAGGACAATAATAGACGCCCTATTTCATCGACATCTGCTACGTTTTTAACCTCAGGCAACATAATGGCAAATTCATCACCACCTAAGCGAGCAATCGCCGATGGCGTTTCGCTAAGTACTTGCTGTAACCGCGGACCAATCTCTTGAATAATTTTATCGCCAACGCTGTGGCCTAAGGTATCGTTAACATCTTTAAAACTATCAAGATCGATAATCATAAAAACGAGCTTGTCATCCGGATGCATGGTGTCGATGGCATGATCAACCGTTTGTTGTAACAAACTTCGATTAGGCAAACCGGTAAGTAAATCATGTGTATTTTGATATTCTAATTTTTCGATATATTCGCGACGCTCAGTAATATCTTGCGTCACCCCCCAAATACCCACCAAACAGTTATCTTCCACGATACCTTGGACCGACAGTTTAATGTGACGAGATTGACCTTCTGAATTTAAAAGCACCGTTTCTTTGTTGTCGATATGAAACCGCCGATCAACAAATTCATCAACGGATAGTAAGGTATCTTTTATAGGAATATCTAAAAATGCTAGGCCATCTAGACTAGTGGTTTCATCAATGCCATAGAGAGTACAAAACACATGGTTATAATCTCCCATCATGGACTGATGATTGACCGCCTCAATCAATGTATCTCGATGAGACGAAAAAGTATTTTCACTGGGAATTGCTATAGGCTGAATAATATCAATGCGCCAAATAGCATCGCGACTGCTTTGAATAAAGGCTTGATAATTGGCTTGGCTTTTCGCCAAACTCAGTTGATGCTGTTTAAGTTCAGTAATATCGTCTAGCGTAAAAACGACGCCATTGAAACCGTGACTGGGGTTTTCTACCGCTATTTTGTCAGTTTGAAACCAACGCTCTTGACCGTTTATGACAACCTTTTCGACTAATTCCGTCACGGAACTACCCGTACGTGCCACACTGAGAATTTCTTGATGAGCATTAATGGGGCTATCCCAGTCACGCAAGACCTCTAATGCCGTTTTACCCGCAAGATAAGGGTCATCGAGTAGACGTTTGGCCATTTCATTCGCTGAACGCACGCGCCCCCACTGATCTAAGTACAGTACAGCCGTACGTAACGTATCAAATAGGAAGCGACTGTAAAACTCATCAGAATTACCGCCTCGCATTTCAGGAGTATTCAATACATCACTCCGATTATGCACACTATAACGCCGCTCACTCTTCCCCACACCTTTCATCATTTTCCTATATCAATAGTGATAAAGACCCGCTAAATTCTTCAGAAACACCGAATTTTTTGTTAATTGGCCTATTTATTTAACCGCAACGGTTTCTCAACTGCATACTATTTAATTGGTCGATATAAAATTAAGGATAGTCAAGCAATGAGGAATTAACAAAGAAATGATAGAAAAATTGGCAAAGGTTTTTATGATAAAAACCCCTTAAAAATAGGTGGGATATAATAAAGTGTTGTTAATAACAAACACTCAACTAGTAGTGCGGAGGGGGCTGAGAGTCTGGCTGACCTGATTCCGCTACCGTGTCGCTTATTTCTTCTAATCGCTGCTCCCAGCGCAGTAACTGGGCAATCAGAGAACGTATGGTTTTATCCTGATCGGCGATCGTTTGGTCGAGTTGCTGCAGCGTATCTTCCTGAAAAGCTAAGCGCGTCTGCAGCTCTTCTACATCCTTCTGCAATTGCTCACAATTAGTCTTATCTAGCATTCAAGTTACCTGTTTTTCTTATGTCTGTTGGGTGGAAATGAGTACAAATAATAGTAGTCATTACTTTACGATGAAGGAAGCTCTGCACCACACTTACGGCAATAATGAGCATCGCTTTCATGACCCGTGGAATGACAGTTTTGACAAACATGTTGTGTCCGTTGGCGTTGCATTTCTTGAGCAATTTCGGCAGTAAATATGCCGGTAGGCACGGCAATAATTGAGTAGCCTGTTAACATCACCAAAGTCGCAATCACCTGCCCTATAATCGTATGCGGGGTAATATCCCCATAACCAACCGTGGTAATGGTCACAATTGTCCAATACACACTGCGCGGGATACTGGTAAAACCGTTGCTGGGGCCTTCAACCACAAACATTAATGAACCAAAGATCACGGCAAGAATAAGTACAAAGGAAAAAAAGACGAAGATTTTTCGACGAGACATAAACATAGCGCGCGCCAAAAGGTTAGCTTCGCTAATATAACGCATGAGCTTTAAGACACGAAAAACCCTTAATACTCTTAGTAGGCGAATAATCAGTAAATAACCGATATCTGCATAGAACAAGCCCAGATACGTCGGCAAAATAGAGAGCAGATCAACAATACCGTAAAAACTACGTATATACCCCAACGGTTTTGGCGACACATAAATACGTACCGCATATTCAATAGTAAACGCTATCGTGAATACCCATTCCAGCATTTTCAAGTGATGCCCATAAGGTGCAGCCACATGATTAACTGAGTCGAGAAGAACGATCACGACACTGCACAGAATCATCGCAATCAATACAACATCAAAGCGTTTACCTGCCGGTGTATCTGTACCAAAAATAACGGTATATACACGTTCTTTGCAGCGTTGATGGCGACTCATTGAGGAACTCGTCATATTGCTTGTCTTAATGTCACGTTGATGATTAATAGGAGATTCTTGCACCAAAAGTGCATACCATTAATAGGTAGGAAGTATCAAAGAGAGGTATTGTAACGGATCATTCCCCCTGTGGGTACAAACGCTATTTTGACTATGAAAAAACGATAGAACTAACACTTAGCGCCATCACCTCAGTGATCATGGCATCTTTAAAGTAATAATTTTATAATCCAAACGTTCACCTGCCATAGCGACATTAAATTTTATGACAAAAAATAGCCGACTTGTTTATTCAACCGAAACTGGCCGCCATAAAAGCGACGACGACAACAGCACTCAAATATCCACCTCCGATGACGGTATCGTGCGTATCCACCGCGAGACCAAAGGCCGCAAAGGCAATGGCGTCAGTCTTATTAAAGGGCTTGGACTTGAAGAAAAGCCATTAAAAACTGTGGCAAAAACACTCAAGCAAAAAATGGGCGTGGGCGGTAGTGCCAAAAATGGCGTGATAGAAATACAAAGTGATCAACGCGACAAGCTAAAAACACTACTAGAAACTATGGGTTACACGGTTAAATTAGCCGGCTCGTAGACGATGTAATCCATGACCCCAATCTGGATAAATATAAATAACACGGATTAAGTCCCTCGTCATACCGGGCTTGATCCGGTATCTCTATAATATAAGCGCTTACTAGATTCCGGCTTTCACCGGAATGACTTATTCAGAGTTTCTATAACCTTACTGTGTTGGCCTATATTTACATTTATATTTTTGCTAAAAAGAGTTTAGCTTGAAGGTAAGGTAAGACAACTCATAACGAATAACTACTCTTCCCTTCGACGACAAAAACTGCGATCTCCGTCAATGACTGCGGCCACGCTTTAGCCTCTCCGACAATAATACCCACCCATTCTGGCCTACTATTTGCTCTACTTCTACAGAGCACCCATATTATAGGGTTAAACGACAATTTTCTGACTACACCCTGTCTATTTATGGCGGGGCACTGCTGACTTAAGATGTAGGGGCACAATTATGGACACACAGGTTTTATGGCAACTTTTCGACACTTCCGCCAAAATTGGTATTGGCGCACTGGTCAGTGTGATCTTTATGATGATTATACTGAATAGGCGCCAATCCTCTCAAAAAATCACTCATCACCCAGACCAACGGCGATTGATGATACTGGAAGGAATTTCAACGGATGTGGGTAATTTAAGCCATGTATTTGCCAAATATTCGGCATTGGTTATTGAGTCTATTCATCACGGCAGTCACTGGCCGGATGCACGTAAAAAAGAATTGGAGATTGTGAATCACGAGCTCGTACGTGAATTTAAAAAATTATCAGATGCAGAATCTAAACTGTTAATGCTAGGAGAGAAAGCACTAGAAAAAACATTACGTTTATACGCTGCCAAAATCGCCAATTTTAGACGACAAGTGTATGTAGGAAGAACGGATATTAAAGATGAAACCATTGTCGCGATGAAGAAAGATATTAATTTATTACGCGAACAATTTTACGAGTTCTTAAGCAAAAAATATGACCGCCTGCTTACCGCTAGTACTGCCACACGCTAATGCTGAATCGTTATTTTTGAACCATCCTATAATAAAATATACAGACATAAAAAAAGCGTCAAGTGACGCTTTTTTTATGTCTGAGACCAGTCGATTCGATTAATTACCGTAACTCATCAAACGCTGATAGCGTTTTTCTAACAACTCATCAATCGGCTGTACCATAAGTTCATCAACTTGAGCAATCAATCGCTCTTGTAAGCTCAGAGACATCGCGTCTATATCACGATGCGCGCCACCCAGTGGTTCAAGAATAGTCTCATCTACAATACCGAGTTCTTCAAGTACCGTCGAGGTTACCCCCATGGCTTCTGCAGCAAGCGGCGCTTTTTCGACGGTTTTCCAAATGATATTGGCACAACCTTCGGGAGAAATAACAAAATACGTTGAATACTGCAGCATATTAAGTTGATCGCCTACACCAATAGCTAATGCACCACCCGAAGATCCTTCACCAATTACGGTACAAATAATGGGGGTGCGCAAGCGTGACATTACCGCTAAGTTTTGTGCAATAGCCTCACTAATACCACGCTCTTCACTATCAATTCCAGGGTATGCCCCCGGGGTGTCAATGAGTGTGAGCACAGGCATTTTGAAACGCTCCGCCATTTCCATCAGACGTAAGGCTTTACGGTAGCCTTCAGGCTTAGGCATACCAAAATTACGCTTTACTTTATCGTTAACACTGCGGCCTTTTTCTTCACCAATCACCATCACCGGCTTACCGTCTAAACGTGCCACACCGCCCACAATCGCATGATCGTCACCAAAATGGCGATCACCGTGTAGCTCATCCCAATCGGTAAAAATACGCTGAATATAATCAGTTGAATAAGGCCGCTGAGGATGGCGAGCTACTTTCACAACATCCCAAGCACTTAAATTAGAGTAAATATTTTCAGTCAGCTTGGTACTTTTATCGCGCAGTTTGGCAATTTCTTCGGTGATATTGAGGTCGTTGTCGTTACCGACAAGTTGCAACTCTTCGATTTTGCCTTCAAGTTCGGCAATAGGTTGTTCAAAATCGAGGTAATTTGGATTCATGGTAAATATGTTATTCGCTCTGTCGTTGGTAAAAGACAATGTGGATACGGTTTTAAACTCCCATAGTGCTATAACAATAATGGGGTTAAAAATTAATATGCGTAAGATACGCTAAAGCATGCGCAGAGTCGAGTCGGATAGCTGTTTTTGAGGCCGTTGTATTGAGTCTACGCTGAGGGAACATTTAGCGGATAAACAGCCGTTTGCTGATATCCCGTGTGCACCGTGATCAAACCTGCCCACGCACTATCAAGATCTGCACTACCGCTATCCATCAATAATGGTCGATGTGATAGCTCTGATAATTTGCTCGGCGTAATTAAAACAACAGTATTTGGCTTAGTCACACGCTGTAAAACTTGAGCGGTAATCTGTTGATTACCACGTCCAATAACATGCCCTTGCCCACCAATCGCCGTAACCAACAACTGTACTGGGTGATAAGGGTACTGCTCTAGTAACGCTTCCAGCTCTGGGCCGGTCACATCCATTGCAATAACCTCGCGCCCCAACACCACATCAACACCGAGCAAGGTATTAGGGAGCTGCAACTCATCCATAATTGCCTTGGGGGTTGTCCCACAACCGATGATATACAGTGTTTCACTATCCATATCATCAACAATACCTGCCGCAATTTCTCGCTGAATTTCATCTTCGTTTTGTCGACCGGTATTTTTAACTTGCTGAACATAGCGTTGGTCGTTGGGTACACGCAATTCACCGTAGTAGCGAGAATTGAGTTTGCCGGCTCGCAATGCCTCTTCATCAATATCACGCACCTCTTGAACTCCTGTAGAGACCACATCATTATCGATCAACAAATGAAGTACCTCTGCAGCCGCCTGAGGAGAAACGGCGTATACCCCTGAATGCATTTTCACACCAGCGGGGATACCTAACACCAATGGCTCTTGATGATGGCTCGCTTGGCAAGCATTAACTACATTGCGTGCCGTACCATCACCACCGGCAAATAATAAGAGATCAATACCGGTATTGATCAATTGGCTGACTAGCCGCTCAGTATCTTCTGCCGTTGTTCGCGGATGGGTTAATTCACCCACAACCTCAACGGCCAAGCCTTGTTCACGCAGTAGGTTTTCGCCCATTATTGAAGGTGCTGACAACCAACGAACGGCCTGTTTTTTATCGGCTAATTGCTTCAATGTTACGGCAACACGCTGCGATGATAAGCACTGTCCACCGGCTGACAATACGCTATCAATATCGAGGTAATCACTCCCTTTTAACGCCATCGGCCCGCCGATACCCGCATAAGGATTAATTAATAAGCCAACCGTTAACATAATAAACCTCTCATTATTCACTCACGAATCACTCAATAGGGCTAGCCACGCATTGATCGCAGAGCCTGATGAACCGCAGGAAGTATCACTGCCTTCGCTATCAGGATAATAAAAATGTGAATACTCTCGCCTGACAGGATACGTTTTACGTAAGTGATCAAAGTGCTGCGCCACAGTCGCTTGTGTATCACTACCAACACCACGACTCCAAGCCCTCAAGCGCGCATCATCATCCACAATAGGGTAAGCCGCTAAGAGTAGTTGATTGAGCGCCTCCTGAGACGATGGCTGACTTATCGCATCCATTCCCGCAATATCGAGTAACGACGTTTTTTCGGTATTAACCACTGTCGATACCTCTATAGGGGGCACTATTTTTAAATGGTCGCAAAGGGCGTTATATATCATTACCGTGCCCTGCTCCTTACCCTCTAGGCTGTGCCCAGCAATATGGGGAGTGGCAATATCTACACGCGCCATCAGTTCGGGCAATATATTCGGTTCATTTTCCCAGACATCTAGTGCGACACGCAGCGTATTATCTGCCGTCGACAACTTAGCGAGTAATGCTTGGTTATTAATCACTGCACCGCGCCCTGCGCTAATTAATAAGGTATTGGGACGGAGTTGCTCCAACTCGCGTTGGCCAATCATGTGATAGGTCGGAAATGCACCGTCGGTCGTTAATGGTGCGTGGCAGGTAATAATATCGGATTGCAAAACCTCATCCAGAGAAGTGAGATCCGCATTATTTTCATGTGATAAAAAAGGATCGTACACACGGCAAGATACACCCAGAGCGGTTAACCGTCGATGTACTCGCCCACCGACATTACCACAACCAATAATGCCAACGGTTGCATTAATCCAGTGGGGTGTTAGTTGCGCCATCGCACTCAATACATATTGCACAACAGCATTGGCATTACAGGCCGGTGCATTAGCCCAAGCGATATTTTTTTGCTGCAGATAATCAAGATCAACATGGTCTGTACCAATGGTACAGGTGCCAACGAATACCACAGGCGTGTTGTCCAGTAGTGTTTTATCAACATTAACCGTTGAGCGAGTGACTAATACATCAATGTCGCTCAATTGTGATGACGTTATCTCTCGACCCGAATAAGTCGCCGTCTCTCCTAAAGAAGAAAACAACTCATCGAATAAACGTATTTGGCTATCGCCTAAAATTTTCATAACACGTGATACGGATTAGATTAATCGTCGGGCTAGTCGGCAGAAAATATTAATGTGAGACCTTTGCACGAAAACCATTTCGCTCTCATGCGGCGTTTACCCCACAAGGGGGTACCGAGGAAAAATGTACTCAATCGGTCATTTATCATGCATAAACTCCCTCTCTCCGTGTACAGGTCTCAATGTAAAAAACGCTGATAACACAGGTTATCGGTTTCTTCGGTAAATTGGTAATTTAATTGTTCCAAATGCTCAGAAAACTCATGGGTATCACCCTCGGGTACTTCTATGCCTGCCAGCACGTTACCTATTGCCGCTCCTTGGTTACGATAGTGAAACAAACTAATATTCCACTTAGCGCCTAAGGTTTCCAAAAAGCGTAATAATGCACCGGGATATTCTGGAAAATCAAAACGAAATAACCTTTCTTGAATCACAGTCCCAGGTTTACCTCCCACCATATAGCGAACATGTAATTTGGCTAATTCATTATCCGATATATCATTAAAACCATAACCACATTCAGTCAGATGTGCGGTGAGTTGTTGCAACTCTTGATCGCCATTACGTAAACCGACGCCAACAAAAATTTCTGCGGCCTTATCATGCGTATAACGGTAATTAAACTCCGTAATAGGCCGACCACTTAATGCCTTACAAAAGGCTTTAAAGCTGCCCTTTTCTTCCGGTAAAGTAACCGCCAAAAGGGCCTCATTCTTTTGCCCTAGGGCAGTGCGCTCAGCAACATAACGTAAGGTATTAAAATTCAAATTAGCACCGGATAATACACCGGCCAATGTAAGTCCCTTGGCATTATTGGTCTCACACCATTTTTTCATACCTGCAAGTGCCAGTGCCCCTGAAGGCTCTGAGATAGCACGCATCGATACAAAAATATCTTGCATCGCCGCACAGATCGCATCGCTGGAAACCGTCACAACACCATCACAATGCTGGGACGCAACACGAAAAGTTTCTTGCCCAATACGTTTAACCGCCACGCCATCAGCAAAGCTACCCACATAATCTAAATCAACAGGTTTACCGGCCTCCATTGCCGCTGCAAAACAAGCACTATCTTCAGCTTCTACCGCAATCACTTTAATTTTAGGGTTCAGCGTTTTGATATAAACCGACATGCCAGCCATTAAACCACCACCGCCGACAGGCACAAATACCACATCAAGATTTGGCACCTGCTCTAATAACTCACGCGCTACCGTACCTTGACCAACAATAACGGCTTCATCGTCAAAAGGAGGAACAAAAACAGCACCTTCTTTTTCAGCTAAATCGAGTGCATAGGCGTTTGCTGCATCAAAATTATTACCATGAATAATCACCTCGCCACCAAACCCTTTCACCGCATCAATTTTAATTTGCGGTGTAGTACTTGGCATAACAATACGGGCGCCATGCCCTAAGTGGGTCGCACTATATGCCAACCCCTGAGCATGATTACCGGCCGATGCCGTAACCACTTGCGAGCCTTTAGGCAATGCTTGCAACTTATTAAAAGCACCGCGTAATTTAAAAGAATAGACCGGCTGCTGATCTTCACGCTTGAGCCACATCTTACAATTATATTTTTTTTCGACCTGTGTAATCGGTGTCACAGCACTCACCACCGCTAACGGGGTCATATTGGCTTTTTTTATGGCTTTCACATACTGCTCTGGAGATAACCCCGTATCGGAGACTTTACGTGAAAATTTTTTGAGAAGTGCTTGTATCATAGGGCTCTCTATGTTGATTAGACGCTGCCTTAAAAATAGGAATCAAGGCCTTGTCTTACGTGCATTCAATACTAAATTTTTAAGTGGCATAAAAGCAAAAAACCCTCGGACTTTTCAGTACGAGGGTTAATTAGCAGCATTAGCTTAGTGCAACTAACTTACCCCGCAGCGATAATAATCGCCGCGGTGATAATAATGTTTTTTGGGTTAGTTACTGTATTCATAAGCGCATTGTAGTGGGAAAACGCCTAGATGACAAATACCGATAACGCTAGGGCAACCCATTATCAATACATGGCTATTCTGCATGACGGAGAAATGAAAATACCCCAAAGCTCAAAGACACTATATACACTCTACCCGTTCTTACGTAATGCACTCGGCGTTAAACCCAAGTTTTTTTTACAAATCATCGTAAAATGCGCATGAGAAGAAAAGCCAAATTTAAGCGCTATAGTGCTTAGGTCATCATGGCTATAGCGTAAATAATGCCGAGCATACGCTAAACGCTTGTGAATAATATAATCAAATGGTGACACGCCCACACTGGTTTTAAATACGCGAGAAAAATGCCCTGCAGACATCGCCACAAGGTTAGCCATGCTAATAACCGATAGCGCTTGATCAATATTGGCATCAATAAAATCATCCAGCAAACGTAATTGTTGCGATGTCAGGCGGCGCGAGCGTGTACCAGTGTTTACATCTAACTGTTGCACAATATCATCAACCAACTGCTCGACTTGTAACCCCTGTATAGGTTGATGACTCATAAGCTGGTAACGCAAATCACGTGCTAAGCGAATGGTTTTTGGTGCGACTATTTGGCTGATCGGTTGTGGATGATCAATATCGGCCAATAGTTCAGCCCCCACGGATAACTTAAGGTATTCGCCACCATGAGATGATTCGGAATACACATCACAACCCGCAGGTGTAAACGCAAACGAATGGGCTTGCCGATAAAAGTCTTGGCGCTTATCGGAAGCAAAAGCATGTACACCAACCTGCGCATCAAAAGCAAAGCCAATACTAGGAGAGTCGGGTGTATAGGTCGCTGAATAAGCATTGCAAGGCAATAATTCTAGGCCAGCACGCCTTATGGGCTCACTGCGTGCTGAGATGGAAGGAATAGCAATCATAGATCTATCTATATGCCATATTTTTTATACTTGCAACTGTATTTTTTAACACTAATTATAAGAACCACCAAGCAGGCATCAAGAAAAGCAATTCTCGGCAGCAGGGAAGCTGCCGCGAAGCGTATAGGGATATATTAACAGCGGATTGATTTTCTTGATGCCTGCTTGGTGCTTTATTCTAAAACAAAGGAAAATAGTCATCATATTGATAGCATATTAACTATAGGAACCTCTGATTAACCTCGAATGACTTATGCGTGAGTCTACAATGCGCTTAGACCAGGCGAGCCTCGCCACTAATGGCCGTAGTCCTTAGTAAGACCTTAGTAAGAGGCTCAACGCAGTATAAGCGCATTGTAGCCACGCCCTACGGGGCCCACAGGCGTGACCGATATCTGTGTTGCCACTTTTGCTAAGGTCTAGACATTAGCTGCAAGTGCCGCCTTGATCTCGGCCACGCCTGTGGGACAAAAGTTATCCGAGGTTAATCAGAGGTTCCTATAGGAGATTCTTTTTTAGAGGTGTTCTTAAGATAATGTTTATCAGGATTTTGATAGCGCCGCCCATCATCCCTTAATAGACTATGATGATTCACTCACTCAATACGGAATTGATTATGCCACTGTTCTCACTCAGCGATTTAGAAGCCGCATCCGAGCTTGTTCACCAGCAAGTACAGCCTACTCCACAGTATTCATGGCCGCTGCTCAACCAAGCAGCAGGTACCGAGGTCTGGGTTAAACATGAGAACCATACCCCAGCAGGGGCATTTAAAGTGCGCGGCGGCATTACATTTATGCATTGGCTGCAACAGGCACACCCCAATACCCAAGGTGTAGTAACGGCCACTCGGGGCAACCATGGCCAGTCTCAAGCAAGAGCCGCCACTGCGGCAGGGTTAAGCGCTAAAATTTTTGTTCCTGAAGGTAACTCCGCAGAGAAAAACGCGGCCATGGAAGCCTTTGGTGGTGAAGTGATTATTGGCGGCGCTGACTTTGACATCGCCCGCGAAAGAGCCAACCAAGCGGCCATCGATGAAGGTTTATATCCTGTTCCGCCATTTCATCAACATATTGTATTAGGCGTGAGCACCTATGCGCTGGAGTTTTTTTCAACGGTTGCTGATCTTGATACGGTGTATGTACCTATTGGCTGTGGCTCTGGCATTTGCAGTTTAATTACCACCCGCGATTTATTGGGCTTATCCACCAAAATTGTTGGAGTAGTATCCACAGAAGCGCAAGCAGCTAAGCTGTCATTTGATAGCGGGCAACTACAAGAAACAGCCACGGCAAATACCTTTGCCGATGGTATGGCCGTACGTACTGTAATACCTGAAGCCTTTGAAATTTACGCTAAGGGAGCAGATAGAATTGTTGCCGTAAGTGATGACGAAGTCGCGCAAGCGATTCGACTATATTACCGCTGCACACATAATATGGCGGAAGGTGCTGGTGCCGCGCCACTGGCGGCTTTAATGCAAGAAAGAGCACAACATAAAAATAACAAAGTCGGCGTTATTTTATGTGGTGGCAATATTGATACCGACGCGTTTATTACCGTGCTGAGCGGTCAAACACCCAAGGTGTAGACTTAAAAATGGACGATTTCTTCAGCAGCTAGCTGGGAAGCTTATAAGATATTTACAGCGCGTGACTGAAGAAATAGCCTGTTTTTATATTCGAATTTTCAGAATGCTCCACGGATGCAAGCAATTAAAAAGCATTAAGAATTACTATTGAACCCCAAAAAAACGTTTGCGCAATAGCCATTCGGCTTCTGCCTCTTCTACCGACACTGGGCTAAAACGTATTGTTGTACCCGGTGCGCTTTGCGCTAGCTTAGAGAGATCGGTACTGGTGACGCAGCCTAATAGAGGGTAGCCACCCATCGTCTGTCGATCACACATTAAAACAATAGGCTGGCCATTTTTAGGGATTTGTATTGCGCCCAAAGAGATTCCCTGAGAAATAATGCCTGAAGATAACGTATTAATCGCTTCCCCAGATAAACGGTATCCCATACGATCGATAGTCGGTGTCACTTGATAAGTATATTGAGTGAGCGTCTTAATAGCGTCGTCACCCGCCGACACTTGCGAAACATTCGGCATAAAGCGCAAGTTTATCACTTTCGGATAATGAGCAATAAATGCTGGCGGCAATCGCTTCGTCAGACAATGCCGGTGTGGCGTATAGGCAACCAAGTCACCTTCCAGTAGCGGGGAACCTAACTGATCAATACCGCCCAACTTTTCTCGTACAGTGGTTGAGCAGCTTGATAAATGTGGCTCAACAGAAAAACCACCTTTCACCGCTAAGTAACTACGCAACCCGGAAACGGGCGCTTTAAAACTCAGGCGATCCCCCACACTTACAGCATAAGTTTGCCAAGGCTTTATCACTTGCTGATTTAAGGTAATTGATAAATCTGCACCACATAGTGCAATCATTGTGGGCTCTAAAAATGTTGCCGAAAACGCACCATAACTAATTTCTATTTGTGGGGCGTTATAGTGATTACCGAGTAAACGGTTAGCCCATAAAAAAGCATGTTCATCAAGCGGACCACCTTGAGTCACACCCATGTGTTGGTAGCCATAGCGACCGTAATCTTGAAGTAATGCTAAGAATCCAGATTTAACAATACTCAACGACATGAAATACTCAACGACATGAAGAGCCGCCTGCGTTACAGTTCAGCTCACTGGAGGCATCAGAAAGCACACCACCTAGGGCAATAAATTCCTGTTGATTAATCGGTGTAAATTTAACGTGATCGCCAGTGGCTAACTCGCTCAAATTCTCTCGCTGATAATCTATCAATTGAACCGGCGTTCTACCGATAATTTGCCAACCACCGGGAGACGCTGACGGATAGATCGCCGTTTGCTGATCAGCAATAGCCACACTGCCTTTTGCTATTTTTTTTCGTGGAGTTTCTTTTCTTGGCGTTGCAATACGTGAATCAACATTCCCCATATAGGCAAAACCGGGAGAAAAGCCAATGGCATAAACGTCGTAAGTTTTACCACTATGAATGTCAATGACTTCGCTTTCACTAAGCTGGGATTGTTCAGCGAGATACGGTAAATCTAACGCAACCTCTTTGCCATAGTACACGGGGATTTCTATGGTTTTTGAGTCGCTAACATCAGTTGACACATCATCAACAGAAGCGAAGAGTTTTTCTAGGCGTTGCTGACATCCTATACCCGATAGGGTTAATAAATTAAACGTGATATGAATAGAGGCATAGGAAGGCACAATATCAACAAGGTCAGACGCCATTGTGTTTTTAATTTTTTCGGTGAGCTGTTTAACACGTGAAAAATTATCGGCTGTAATCGTTTGCTCAAAAAGAATAATACATGTATTTTCGGATAAACGAACAACACTCATAGCGCTGCCAATATTTCTCGAATGCGTTTAACCGATGGTAGCGCTAATGCACCATCACCATGAATACATAAACTATCCGCTTTAACCTTAAGTTTTTTTCCTGTGCAACTGGTTACCGACTGCTGGGCAATTAATTGCTCTGCTTGGCTCACGATGCGCTCAACATCATCATACACTGCGCCGTCTATTTTTCTGGACTGTAAAAGCCCTTCATCGGTGTACGCCCGATCACAAAACGCCTCGAACAATAACGGAACACACATTGTTTGCGCGAGCATGGTGTACTGTTGATATTGAGTACTCGCCTCGTCTGTTGCCATAATCATTAATGGCGTCGTTGGGCTAATGGAAGCAACCGCCGTGAGTACCGCACGATAAACCTCACTGTCGGTCATCATCGTGTTATACAGTGCGCCATGAGGCTTAACATAACTCACTGATACATTATTAGCTGCACATAGTGCCTGTAAAGCACCTACCTGATACACAACAATATTCACCAGCTCATCAAAAGTAAATAGCATCGCTTTGCGGCCAAAGCCTTGTAAGTCTGGGTAGCCGGGATGCGCTCCAATAGCAACATCATGCTGCTGTGCTAACTTTATTGTCTGCGCCATCACTTGCGGATCAGAAGCATGAAAGCCGCAAGCAATATTACTCATATCAATGTAGGGCATAATCTGGGTATCGTTACCTAAATGCCAAGCCCCAAAACTTTCACCCATATCACAGTTTAATTTCATAGAGAATATTCTTCCCACTTACAATGGCATAAACATTAATTAAAACCAACCGGCGGCATAATTTGTAACATGTAGACAATCAACACCCCACACAATTAAAAAGGTGATTCTTTTATATTGTTCAACGTTTTACCAATTTATATTCAGCTATCTACACTCACTCTTCTAACCAAATCAGGTTAGCCATACGCCCCGTCGTACCATCTCGACGATAAGAAAAAAATTGACTCTTCTCTGTATAAGTACAATGATCACCACCATATATGGCATTAACACCCAATGCATGCAGTATATGTCTCGCTATAGCGTATAAATCGCCCATCCATCGTTGAGAGTTAGGCGATGCTTCAAAATATTCATTGAAAGCTGCGTTGTGACATAAAAAAGCCATTCTCAAATCATCACCTACCTCAAACGCTTGCGCGCCAATCGCAGGGCCCATATATGCCATTACCGACGACGGCTCTTCAAATGTAGATAAAGTTTTTTGCAACACTCCACCCAATAAACCTCTCCAGCCGGCATGCGCCAAAGCAACACGCCTACCTTGAAGGTCACAGAAAAAAACGGGGAGGCAATCTGCAGTCATAACACAGCAAGGTCGGCCAATCATCGTAGCTGTACAAGCATCAGCTTCTATAAGCCCTGCACTACCAAGCTGATCACTTTGTAGATGATCTAAATCAGCAACATCGACACCGTGTACTTGAGTAAGCCAGGTAACTTCGGACAACTGAAGATGTTTGAGAAGTTGCCGACGATTAGAGGCTACATCAGGCGGGCTGTCGCCAACGTGGTCACCGAGGTTAAAACTTTTATAAGGTGGCTGGCTCATACCCCCAGTCCGCAAAGTATAGTAAGCTTTAACGTGAGGCGGCGCGGGCCATGTTAACTGACGAATATTAAACATTAACGTAATGACACCTCTTATTTCTACATATCTCTACAACGAAAACTCGCGAAGTTCTCGTTACACCTTTGATGCTCCTACGGTAATTTCATCCTTATTTTTTTGCTTATTTTTATATAATGCATACATCATAATCTTACGCGTACTCAGCGAGAGATGCGAGAAGGTCTTGCATATCACCAGGAAGATCAGACTCCCACACCAGTGTATCCCCTGATGAAGGATGAACTAGCGTCAACTTTCTAGCATGCAAAGCCTGACGAGAGAAATGAGATAGCACGACTTTAAGTTCAGGAACTGTACCAGCAACCCACTTTTGTCGAGCTAAATATACTGGATCTCCGACCAGTGGGTGTTTAATATATGAGAGGTGTACGCGTATTTGGTGGGTTCGCCCTGTCTCTAGTTGACAAGCAATATGTGTATAACCCGTAAAACGCTGCAATAGTCGATAGTGTGTTATTGCTTCTTTTCCATGATTAGCCGGTGTTGCTCCATGTGAGCGTGACGAATCAACAACAGCCATTTTAATACGTTGGGTAGGGTGTCGGGCCATTGGCTTATTAATCACACCACCGCCGGTTAATTCACCCATAACAACCGCCTCGTATTCACGTCCTAAGCTACGATCTTGCAACTGCTTAACTAAACTCGTATGTGCTAACAATGAACGAGCAATAACCATTAAGCCGGTAGTATCTTTGTCGAGACGATGGACAATGCCAGCTCTAGGCAAGGTACTCAATTCAGGAAAATGGTGCAACAAACCATTCAGTAATGTGCCATCAGGCATACCTGCCCCAGGATGTACCACCAGACCCGCAGGCTTATTAATTACAATAATATCGCTATCACTATACACCACATTTAGGGGAATATTCTGCGCAAGCCAGCGCTCTTCTTCCAACAACTCTGTTTGCAATGTGATTAATTCACCCCCCATCAAACGATCTTTAGGCTTGCAAGGCTGGCCATCTAATAACAAAACAGACTGTTTAATCCAATCTTGTACTCGACCACGTGAATATTCAGCAAGTAGACGTGTAGCGACTTGATCAATGCGTTTACCTGCATCACTATTAGGCACGATATGTTGTTGATCAATAGATATTGTCATAGCAAGAGGGTGTCGCCTAGGTTGGTATTCAGTTATTCACTGTGGTTAAATAGGAGAATATTGTCAATTCCAATTTTAACCACTTCTTACTGTGTTGTCCGTTTTTATGATGCTTTCGATTATGCCTTTTTCTTCGGCGCTGGCTAGTCCCTTTATTCTATTCAGAACCGTCTTCCAAATATTAAAGCGAGGTACACTCGCTTTTATTTGCTTATGTGTATTTCTAACTGGCTGCACCTCCAGCACAATTAGCCTTTCATCCAATGGAACAGAGGCTGAATTATACGAACAAGTACAAAAAGATCTCCGACGTGACAACTTTTTGGATGCCATTAAGTATTTACAGATAATGGAGAAAAAGTTCCCTTTTGGCGAGTACTCAAAATCCGCTCAACTATCGTTGATCTACGCTCACTACGGATTTGGAGAAAATGAAGCGGCGACTGCTGCAGCCAATCGTTTTATTCGATTACACCCTAAACATCGGAACGTTGATTATGCCTACTATATGAAAGGGCTTATCATCTTTCCCAAACAAAAAACATTTATACAGCAGGCTTTTAACGCAGACCTTAGCAAACGCGATATCAGTAGTGCTCGCGCATCATTTAATCATTTTACTGCATTAACACAACTCTTCCCTGATAGTGAATACGCGCCAGATGCACTTAAACGCATGATATTTTTACGCAACCTTCTGGCAAGGAATGAAATTCATATCGCTAATTATTACCTAGAAAGAAAGGCATATTTGGCCGCTGCTAACCGTGGTCGTTACGTGGTCGAAAACTTCCAAGAAACCAGCGCAGTGCCTGATGCACTCGCAGTGATGATACAGGCTTACCATGAAATGAATATCGATGATTTATCAAATGACAGTCTCAACGTATTAAGAGCAAACTTTCCAGATCACCCCGCACTGAACAATGATGGTGGATTTAATTATAGTTACAGTACAACATCTATCGGCTCATGGTTAAGCAAAGTTTCCTTTGGCGTCTTGGGAACTACAAAACCGCCTGGCTTTAACAGTGAATCTCGATACAATTCGGTCTCTGACTAACTACCTCCCTATTTTCCAACCATTTGTGATGGGGTAGCGCCGGTCTCGACCAAACCCCTTTTTCGAAATACGGATCCCTATAGGCGATTGGCGACGCTTATACTCGTTAAGGTCAACCAGGTGAATAACCCTATATACTGTATCAACATCAAACCCTGCTTCAATAATAGTGCCTGCACTTTCATCCCGTTCAATATAACGCTCCAGTATTTGATCTAACACATCATAAGGTGGCAAATTATCTTCATCTTTTTGATCAGGTGCTAACTCAGCCGACGGTGGCCGCTCAATCACGGATCGTGGAATCACCTCCTCACCTAAACTATTACGGTATTTCGAGAGTTCAAAAACCATTGTTTTAGGGACATCTTTTAAAACATCAAATCCACCGGCCATATCACCGTACAACGTTGAGTAGCCTACTGCTAGCTCACTTTTATTACCGGTAGTTAAGACTAAGCATCCCGTTTTATTTGAAATAGCCATCAGCATTACACCACGGCAACGCGCCTGTAAATTCTGTTCAGTCAAATCAACAGGCAAGTTAGAAAATGTATTTTCAAGGCTTGACATAAAAGCATCATATACGGATTCAATCGCAATACTATCATAGTGCACACCTAAAGATTTTGCTTGGGCAGCGGCATCCTCTTTACTGAGGGATGATGTATATAAAAAAGGCATCATCAATGCACTGACCCTTTTAGCTCCTAAGGCGTCAACTGCGATCGCCAATGTTAGCGCTGAGTCGATTCCACCAGACAGCCCTAATATTACTTTCTCAAACCCGTTTTTATTAACATAATCTCGCAATCCTAAAACTAGTGCCTGATAAACTATCTCTAATGATGATGACGGTAATAACGTTAGAGTTTTTGATGGACTGAACATTGCTACAGCCTTACTACCGCCACCAACTACTTGGCATTGCGCTAAAAAAAGGCCTTCTTGGTAAAGTGGTGCCTGCATTTGACATTGCCCATCGGAGTTAACAACAAACGAGCCTCCATCAAAAACTAATTCATCTTGCCCCCCCACTTGATTGACATAAACAATCGCCATATCACCTTGTTTTGCCCGTTTAGAGAGTAACGCCAACCTTTCTTGCTGTTTGTGTTGGTGAAAAGGAGAAGCATTGATATTAATTAATAATTTTGTACCTACCGACTGCGCCTGCAGCAAAGGCGCATCGTGCCAGATGTCTTCACATATGCTGAGTCCAGTGGATATGCCTTTACAGTCAAACACAATAGGCTCTGACCCTGCTTTAAAATACCGTTTTTCATCAAACACTTGATAATTAGGCAATTGCTGTTTGGCATACTCGGCAACCCATTGGCCATTTTTCAAAACACCAGCCATATTATATTGCTGTAAGCCTACTTGCTTTGGATAACCGACAATAACAATGGCAGCAAAATGTTGTTGCGCCAACACTTCTAATGCGTGACTAATTCTTATCTCCATGCTGGGGCGTAACAATAGGTCTTCTGGGGGGTATCCGCATAAAGTAAGTTCCGGAAAGACAACGATATCCGCCTGATAATCATGTAATGCATCAGACGTATACTGAATCACTTTTTCCGTATTGCCTTCAACATCTCCTACAAGCGGATTGATCTGCGCCATTAATACATTAATTGTTGTCATACTTGATTTTCTCTACTACTAAACGCTTAACTGTCAAAATTACAGTGGACGGCAAGCTGCAACCAAACCTTTTCCGTTTTGCTACAGCAACATAAACCCCTATAATAACGGACACTTATACCAAAGGGAAAGTAATTGGCTAATACCATGCTAAACCATTCAAATTACAATAATAAACAACGTTTGTTCACAATCTATATTTACTATCGCTTAGCTATGAGCGTACTTCTAACCGTTTTATTTCTATCTGGATTGGGCAAACAATTTTTAGGCATACAGAGTCCATCTATTTTTGCCTATACAGGCTACGCCTATATTTTTGTTTGTCTATTATCAGCAGCAATGCACGCAACTAAGGTATTGAGCCCCAAAAATACACATATCATTTGGATACTTGTTATAGATTTTATTGCCCTAACACAAATGATATTTACCAGTAACAATATCATTGGCGGCTTAGGGTATTTATTACTCATTCCTATGGCGATTGGTGGAACGTTTTTACGAGGAAAAACCAGTGTTGCTCTCGCCGCATTCACCTCATTACTTATTATTTTCAATAGTGCCATCAACTCGTTAAGCAGCAGTAGTGGTAACGAGTATCTATTAGCTGCCGGCTTAACCGGCATTATTCTTTTTATTACCGCTATTGTCTTTCGCTTGCTATCCAAAAGGTTAGAATACAGCGAAGAACAATTCGAAAAACAAGCAGAAAGAGCTGAACACTTACAAAATATCAGCCAACACATCATTGAAACGATGCAGTCTGGCATTATTGTTATTAACAGCCAATATCAAATATTACTTATCAACGACGCAGCTAAGATGCTAGCCATCAACCACCCTCACTTAAAAAAACCCCAATATATTCCCGAAGTGAAAAATGTTTTAGATCGCTGGAAAATTAACAAGCCTATAGTTGATAACATAACTCTGCTTAACCAAAATAACGATAAAATTAAAATCACTTTTACATCCATGCCAGACAATCAAATTAATGCGATCATTTTACTGATAGAAGACAATAAACATATACAACAACAAGCTCAACAAATTAAACTCGCATCACTAGGACGACTAACCTCCAGCATAGCTCACGAAATACGCAACCCTTTAGGTGCTATTAGCCACGCAAGCCAGCTACTTGATGAATCAGAGAGTATCACTCCCAATGACCAAGAATTATTACGCATGATTCAAGTCAACTCTCAGCGCATTGATCAAACAATTAGTAATATTTTACAATTTTCTAGGCGTAAGCAATCATCTCAAGAAATGATTAATTTGTGCGAGTGGATAAAGAAATTTAAAGGAAATTACCAACCCCAAAAAAAATCAAGCATTAGCATATCTTTTGAAAAAAATCACATATATGGTCGAATAGACCCAAGCCATTTACATCAAATTATGACTAACTTAGTTGATAACGGGTTGACTCACGGAAAAAGAGAACAAGAAAAAAACACTATCCATTTATCAATTTATATTGACCCTAAATCTAGCTTTCCTATTATTGATATAGAGGACGAAGGGGATGGAATTAAGGAAGAAAATTTAAAAAATATCTTTGAACCATTCTTCACAACAAAAAGCCAAGGTTCTGGCTTAGGTTTATATTTATGTAAAGAATTGTGTGAGGCCAATCAAACAGATATTACCTACTTACAAAAGACTAACTCACAACGCAGTTGCTTTCGCCTAACTTTTAATAATTCAACACAAAAGCCGATAAATAATGAAAAATAACATACTGATTATCGATGACGAACCTGACATCCGTCAATTATTGACGATCACATTAGAGCGAATGAACTTTAATGTTCATACTGCACAAGACCTCAAAGAAGCATATCAAGCCATAAAGTCCTACAACTACCAACTATGCATCTCCGATTTAAAGCTACCTGATGGTTCTGGACTCGATATTGTTGACTATATTAATAACAACCATCCCAAAACACCTACCATCGTAATTACTGCCCATGGCTCTATGGATATCGCTGTACAAGCAATGAAATTAGGTGCATTCGACTTTATCAACAAACCCTTTGACCTCAAACACTTTCGTCAACTTATTAATAACGCAACATTATCCACCCAAGCAGCGAAAAGTAATGACTCACTAAGCTCGATCATAGGTGAATCTTTGCCTATAAAAAAACTCAAAGAAAAAATTACACAAGTATCACGCTCGCAAGCACCGATATTTATTACCGGAGAATCGGGTAGTGGTAAAGAAGTCGTTGCTAATGCTATTCACCAATCTAGCCCTCGAAAAGAAAAGCCATTCATCGCCATAAACTGTGGAGCCATACCTAAAGAGCTAATGGAGAGTGAACTTTTTGGCCATAAAAAAGGGAGCTTCACTGGCGCCCATCAAGACAAACAAGGATTATTTGAAACAGCCAATGGAGGAACATTATTTTTCGATGAAATCGCAGACCTGCCACTAGACATGCAAGTCAAACTTCTACGTGTCATCCAAGAAAAAAAGATTCGCCCTATTGGAACACAAACGGAGACATCTATCGACGTGAGAATTCTCAGTGCATCTCATCAACATTTGCTGGATTCAGTTCGCCAAAAAACTTTTCGTAACGACTTGTACTATCGTTTAAATGTCATCGAAATTTCTGTACCGCCTCTTCGTGAAAGATTAGAAGACATCCCTATATTGAGCAATTTCATTTTAAATAAAATTACACAAAGGAACCAATCATCCCCTTTTTTAATAGATACTTCTGCACTAAAAACGTTACAAAAATACACATTTCCAGGCAATGTTAGAGAACTAGAAAATGTTTTAGAGCGTGCATGCGCACTCACTGACAACCATACTATTGATCAACATCATTGCTTACTTGCAACAGAAGATCACGCAGCGAAAAAAAATATACCAACGTCCGTAAAAAATGAACACAAGAGACTACCGCCAAATGAACAAGAGAGCAGCAAAAAATCACCCGAAAAATACGATGCCTCAGTCGAGTCAATTGATAGCTACTTGGAAAAAATAGAAAAAGAAATACTTTTAGATGCGCTAACCTCTATGCGCTGGAATAGAACCGCTACCGCTAAAAAACTAGGCATTAGTTTCCGCTCACTACGCTATCGACTAAAGAAACTAAATATTGATATTGACAATGACACTTAGAAATCGATAATGAATATCGGTTATCACAGGAAGTGGTAATAAAATCAAGGATGATATTATGCTTTACAATAAAGGCTTTACTTTATTAGAACTACTTACCACAATGGCGATCGTATCAATACTGTTTTCCGTCGCCATCCCTTCTCTATACGGCACTCTGCAATCTCAGCAAAGGCTACAAGTTTACGATGAACTGAACAGACTTATCCACTACACACGCTCCCGTGCGGCTTTTAGCACTAGCGACGTGATACTGTGCCCCACAAAAAACAAAATACATTGTATCAACAATTGGCAAATGCCTATTATGGTGTTTATAGACAAGAACAAAAATCGCAGACGTGACAATGAAGAACCGATCGACAGAATAAAAACTGTGTCCCTAAACGACTATACAATCACTTGGAGAGCATCGGCAACATCTCGTTATCTGCGATACGCCCGTGATGGATCAACCGAATACCAAAACGGCACGTTCACACTCTGCCCAATCCCCTCCAATATAAAGGACATTCGAAAGTTAATTGTTTATTTTAGCGGGAGAGTGCGCGAGGCGACAAAAAATGAAGTCAAGTTGAGTGACTGTTAGAAGCCTTTAACCCCAGCAGGCGGCGATATCATCAGGATCGGCGGTATCCGGAACTGGATTACCATTCACATCAACACCCCCAGGGTCAGCACTATCACCATCATTTCCGTCATTATCGAAATCACCACTCACTTGTCGGACACCTGTATTGGTAAGGATAAAATTACCACACTGATTGTCAACCCAGCCTACGGGTGTTGCTGTTAAAGTGAAAGTAGTAATTGGTGCATTGTTGGTTACGGTAATATTGTACAGACCTGTTTCACTCAAACCCGTTAAGCCTAAGCCAGTATTAACAGGAGGGGGATCAAGAGTTATTGAGCTCGCATATCTATTATTAGCAGTAAAAAAACGTTCTTGGCTTGCAGCCAATATAACAAGCGCAGCCATAGCCTCTGCTCGGTTTGAACTATTAATCTGATTTAGATACGATGGATAGGCAATAGACCCCAATATGCCGACTATAGCAATAGCTACTAGTAACTCGATTAATGAAAAGCCTTTTAATTTATTTTTCATATAATGAACTCTACATTTACATTTCAAGGGCAAATAATTAACGCAATATTGTTATTTCACTCACATAACTTTTTCTATTTCTTGTTTCCGGCGTAAAGTAAACGGAATCACCCACTTTCAAAGCATAGCGATTAACTTGTTCTTTTTTACGCGTTTTTCCTTCAAAAATATACACTTTAAGACCAATTAGCATCGAGTAGGACTTATCATTAATAACAATCAATTGTTTATCATTATTCACTTTAGTAATGATATCCGCCCTATCATTTTCATCAGAGTACTCGTCAGCGTAAACTGATCCGCAACAAGCAAACAAAAAAATTAACAATAAAGTCAGAGATTTAAGATCAATAATGTGCTTAGCTAAAAAAAACATAGAATAAGTCCTCATCTAGTTCACTGCAAAATAGTCCATGATTTTCTACCTGATGCTGGAAACAAATCATTTGGATCAACGACGCCATCACTACTACTTATATCGTATGTTTCAGGGGCTTCCCCATCAGCCGTATCGACGTTAACAGAAGGGCCATTGCTCCCTTTACTGACACCTATTCCGGTAATAGCACCGCCTACTCTCACACCTGCAGCATCAGGAGCCCCATCAATTCCAAACACATCAATCGGAGGCTCTCCACCCGTTAGAGGGCTAATTACCATCAAATAGCTAATCCCAGCACTGGCGTTACACAAGCCCTCATTGGGAATAAAAGTCGCAAAGATCAGTAAGTCAGAAAAAAAGATAGGATCAACGACGACTCTTTCTGCAGACGGATCAATTACAGATGTATCGCCCGTACCAGGCAGGCTCTCATAGTACCAACCATATTCCTCATCTGCAGTACTATAGTTAACAGGGCTACTATTGATTCGACGAAAAGCACCATCAGCAAAGTTTTCAATTTCTTGCGCGGTTAAATTGGCTTTACTGAGGCTGCTAGTTGAGCTACCGGCATCCCACACGGCATAAAAGCTTTGATCTACCGTACTACTTTTATCTTCAAATGTGAGATATTGGCCCGTACCAAAAAATACCAACTTATTAGGCTCGGTACTTACCTGAGACTGGATTGGGTTATTACGAACAACAGGACGTGTCGTTATTGATTGGCGAGATTCATAAGCACAAGAACCACCTTCCAGATCGGTAGCGCAGGCTGTAAAAAATGGCGTATTATCAGCGCTATGCAAACCCCATGCAGCCGCACTCTCTGCCCCATCGCTTGTATTTGACACATCAAAAATCCACATATTGCCGTGCAGATCACCGGCGTAAATACGGTCAAGAGTTCCATTACCATCGAGATCCGTTGCTTCTGGCTGAGATAGGCCATTACTATCGCTGTACTCACATACTGGTGTTGCTGCACCCGCCCCTGGGTCACCCATTGTAGCGACATCACATGCAACATCGCCCTCAAGGAATGATTGAGGCGTTGTATATACCCCATCACTACCGTAGCGTACTTGGGCATTTTCGGGTAGCCTGCACGTCTCACCATCATTAGCGCACGCTATCCATGTCGATGCTGATGCGGTAATAATCGTGTAATCACCATAACCATCGTTAAGAATACCGTCTCCATCACTATCTGTTGTCTGGAAAGTCGTTATATTGGTATCTGGGTCAGTAAATTTTTCTGTTGGCGCATCAAGGTACACAATAAACAAAGAAGCGGTACCAGCACCGGAATCGGAACTGTTATAACCGTTACCCAAAATAGCAGCCCAGCGGCCATTATTCATTTTACCGATTATAGGGCGACTATACACGTAACCTAGCTTTTCATGGACAAATTCACTAACGACTATGCGATCTGCAACATTTTCTGCATCACTTAACTTAGGTGCCGATATTTGATTACTGTCACTATCAGGGTTAGTGACATCCAACACATAAAGCCCTCTTCCCCCCGAACGTAAACCACCAACTAAGTAACTTCTCCATTGAGGGTCTGAAAAGTCACTATCTCCGGAATATTCTCTGTCTACAAAAACATCTGACACATTAGGACTGCCGTCGACATAGGCATTACCATCGTAGGTTTCCAAGGCCAAGTCATTTAAACCTCTACCACCTAGAGATGCATCTGATAATATACTCGGTACATACGCAAACACTTCATCACCTGCATTTGCCCCAGTCGCATAGAAACCATGTAACATTCCACCGTTAGAGCCAATATAAATCATCGACTCTCGAGCTTTATGTACCTCATTATTCGCAAATGTTGAATAACTCTCTGTTTCAATATCGTCAGGGTATGTATTATTTGGCGCACCAACAAACTCAGGCTGTGAATGAACCATACTTCCTAGATAACGCTCATCTCTGTTACGAAAAACATACAAGCTAGATGAGTCGGTTGCACTAGAAAAGCTAATACTACCACCGGTACCATTGCTCACTTTAGTTCCATTCAACACCGACGTGCCGTCTAAAGACAAGCCATCATAGCTTCCATCACCGCGTAAATAGTTAACTAACACCTCTCCATACGCCTGATTTCTAGCAATCTCTGATACGTCTGTCGTTGTTGGTATATCCGTTGCTGTTGTGTGTGGAGCATAAGTCAGTAGATCAGCAACTTGGCTACTACTTAATGATGTAGAATTTCCTGCACTCCGATAGTCAGTGGTCACACCATTCTCCATAAAAGAGAATCGAAATGGAATGCCTCTATCACCATTCGATGTAATAATATTTCTCGTCGTTTCACGATCAACTCTGGTTGACATCTCTTCTTGTGCAGACCATGTAGCAATATCCGAAAATGTATTGGATGCACTAATATAAGAAAAGCCTTCTAAATCACCCGACCAATTTGCGGTTTCATAAGATGAGCTAAAGCGAAACTCTCCATCAGTCAGCTGAAAAGAACTGAAAGAAGACCCTGTGGCCGTATTATTGAGGCGCACACCTATCTCAGTAATAATATTATCTAATTCTGTTCTCAAGTTTTCGGCATTAGAGGCACTCACATAAGACCCTCTCCCATTGAAAGCCGCGTGGCGCAAATCATCAATTTTGTCTGCTGTTGACGTGATTGGGTTTGGCCAACGATTGTGTGAAACAGAAAAATCCGTTGGATCGTCAGTCGCATTACCACTCACGCCAAAACCAACACCAAACGTCACCATGTGTTGATGAGAAATAATTTCGTCATTATTTAGTTTTACACTAAGAGAATTTCTTACTGAACTTGCAAGATCCTCAGAAAAATAATACATGGCTACATCAGCTAGGGAATCCTCAAAACCGGTACCGTTAACCTGTACGTCGGCGTAAGCGACGCCTGCATAAGGCCCTACAGAGTCTTGATCGCCAACAAAGCCAGAAGCACCTCCATTAATATCGTGCCCGGTGTTTAAATAGTCTGCAACCGTATCGTCCCATGCGCCATCAGTGAATGCGAGTGTGAAGTTTTGCTGACACTCTCCACCGTAGGCATTGCTGAAAATAGGACTGTTCGGAACCGTCGTATCATTCGATGATATATTATCGTCATCCTCTTGGTGAGTAGCCGCTATTTCAACAAAAGGCTCAGTACCCGTTGAACCGAAAAAGCTGCTTTCAGGGTCGGCACCCTCTGTAAAGTAACGGCCAGCATTACTCAGTCCTCTAATTAGCGGGGTTCCTTCTGATGAATTTGGCTTAGTTCTCACTAATCGCGTAGCATAAATTTTTTCTAATAATGTACTTTTATCCGTCGATATATCTCCCGTAGGATCATTTTCCATATCCTTAATAATTGCACCACCATAACCATTATCATTTAGCGTGGCTAAGCCGACTCTATATTCACTATCATAAACGACATCGGATAACGCGCCTTTAGCTACTGAAATTCGATCTCTGTAATAGGTATACCAATTGGCATAGTTTTCTTGAGTGTTATAAGGGTCATCTACTGGTGCGTCCGCCGCTGTCAAAGGAAGGTTTTCAACGATCACACAATGGAGCTCAGGGTTGCTTTCGTCACAATCTTCTTTGGTCAGCAAACCATCGCCCGGTGGGCCAACATTCGAATCGGAATGACGCCAAGATATAATAAAACCCGAACGAGTAAATATATTATTACCACCGTTAAAAACTAACGATGCCTTACTGCCCTTTACTGTAAATTGATGTATTTCGTTTTTGCGATTACCTGAACTATCATCGTTTAATATTAATGAGCTAGACACTGTGGGCTGCGAACTGTTATTTGGCAATGTATAGCTAGCACCGCTTACAGGTGTTGGGTTACCAAAAAAATCAAACTGACTCGTTACAGTGATAGCATTGGTAATAGGCGCTGCAGCATCACCCCCATAAACCGTCAGAGAGTCGGTATCACTGCCACTATCAACATTAAATTCAACCACAGTAAAAGTAATTGTGTCATCACTTGTGTGGTCACCACCACTACTGACATCAATCACTAAAGTACCGGAATCATCCGCTCGATACCTATCACCACCATTCAAATTACTATCGCTAAACGTCCCCTGAAGCTCTGAGGTATTAATAACACCGGAATTGGGCAGAGCGATAGATTCCGCTGCTGCAGAGTCATATTGAGTAATGCTAGGGCCACATTCACCGGTATTAGTAATGGTGTTAAAGTCATATACACCATCGCTATCGTCATCATCCCAACGAATATAAATATGGTCAGTCAGGTCACTGGTACTAACAGAGTTAGGGCCATTGTAGGGGTTATCCACAACTGCCGTCATATCTACCGCTTGATTGTCAGGAAACACATTCCCCAGATAATCTTTCCACTTACTGTAAGACTCGTTAGGATCGTATGCCAAGGCATTGTAACCGACACATAGCGCTCTCAACTCTTGATCGTTTTGAGCAGAGACACGAGTGATTGGAGCGAGATCATTATCTGAATCAACACCATGAATTTGCTGCGCTTCGTCGGTTACGACTGCCTCAAAGTTCATTGAACCTGAATCATCAAGCAGCAGCAAAATATTCGGCTTTGTTGACGTAACTAGGGTTAAAGGCTTATCTGATAGCTCGCCAGGAGCAGCATTAGCCAGCATTGCACCAAAAGAGATACTAGCTGTGAGGCAGGCTTTGGCAAGCAGTGAAATTGGTGGATGCTTAATATCCTTCAACATATTTGTACCTATAACCTATGGCCTATTCAATTAATATTAGAGAAAAAACCAAAAATATAAACTAAGAATTTAATGTGTATTATTGCTCAACTTCAAAAAAACTCGTCTCTATGATCACCGCCACATTACCAGCAACAGGCAGGCCAAAAGGTGCAGTATTCGACAAGCCCATGGCGGTTATACGAAAAACCTTACGCCCATCCGCACCATCCTGCTGCCGATTAGAATCATCATAATTATTGCTGCCACCAAAACCTTCTGGACTACCTACCGAGTCGCGAGAAAAGGTACTTATGCCCATATATTCAATGGTGTATCTGCCTATTGGATTATTATTATCATTGTTCGCTAACGCACTATTAAGAGCTGTCCACTGAGCGCTATCTTGGCGAGTAAACCCTAACGGTTGAGTAATTCCACCTCCCACGACAGGCTCTGTAAAATATAAACCATCGTCTACAGCAGCAAAGTTAGCGCTCAGCTGATTATCGCCGAAAGATCCAGCCACAGACAAACCATTCAAGAACACCTCGGCCTGTCTCAACACTCGCTCAGCATTAACACGAGCTACTATTTGCTGGCGTTGGTTACCCGCTATCCTCTCTTGAAGCGTAGCGCCCGTCATAGTGGTAACACCGGCAACCGTCATAACCAATAACATCACCAAAGATACTATAAGTACAACACCTTGCTGGCGAGCACACGGCGAACCTGAACGGGCGTTTATAACATATCGGTAGCAATCCATCGTACAGCTCTCAATTTACAATTGGTTACGTACAGCAAACACTCGGGTATAAGGGCGACTGATGAAGCCCGCTGCCTGAGTATTATCTTCAGCATTAAAAGTAACCGTCACTAGAACTCGGTCAATGCTCACTCTATCACCTTCTCCGGCAGCTATTGCAGCGGCTGCATTTGCATGCCAATTAACAGAATTCTCGTAGCCATAGGCTATTTGAAAATCACTCACACCTATAATTAGCTCCCTAGGAACACCATCATTACTGACTCTATACAATGAGCAGTTAAGCGGATTACCTGCATTACAGGGATTACCTAACAAACCGGCCGCCACACTCTGATCAACAAAGTACTCATAAGAACCAGAATTTCCAGCATAAAGAGACTTCGCACTTGAAAAGCCCAAGTCAAGTCCATGGGTCAGTGTAGTGCCAACATCGGTCCTCATTGTAATGGTTGAAGTATCTGCTCCAGCATCATACAAAACACCCGCGACATTAAATACAGAAATACCATTACAATCTCCTACAAACACCACATCACCAACACCAATACCTCCCGTCTGATCATCGGCAACAATAACTTGTGTACTATTAATAACATTGACACCATTAATTGCTGACGAGGTATCAACATATTTCACGATAAGTGAATCAGTTCCATCCAAAATATTATTGCCATTATCTAAGTCATTATCGACTCCAGAAATGAATGACCCCTCAAAATCATTGATATTAGCGTCTTGAGCAGGCGCAATTAAATTTCTAGTCGCTGGATCTATACTATGCTGCAAATCTGTATCAGCAACACCATCGGCATCACCATCAATAAAAAGGCGATTAAAGATATACTGGCCCAATGGCAACTCAACGCCATCAACAAACGCGGGGGCTGATGTTGATGCAACTGGACTACCTGCAGCAGCAAAACTTAAACAACCCATATTCCCGGCACGATAAATATCATCACCCAAACGTTGCATGGTATATCGCATATTTTCTTGAATATTAGAGGTGGCATCGGCTGCTGTAGACGTTTGCCTAGACGAAGCAAAGAGCTGAATAACACCTGCCATTATGACCAAGCTAATCGTTATGGATATCATTATCTCAACGAGGCCAAACCCTAATTGACGTTTGTAGAACTTAGAAGAGGCGCAATAATTAGTCACAAATTCACCGTTAACTGAAAACAAGTCAAAGAGTTACGATTACCGTTGGCATCACGAGTATTATCATTACAATCCTGATTCATCACACCAGAGCGTTCATCATCCCATTGAATAGTTATTAAGTAACTCGTTGTTGCCGCAGTCCAAACAACCGTTCCAACGGATGATGGTAAGCTCGATCCATTCACTAATGCTCTCCAGTCAGCGACATGCTGGTTCACAACAGGATCCGCAAAAACTTGTGCCGCACTAACATCAACACCGTCGAATTCAGCACTATCAGCTCCGGCAATACCAAATGACAGAATACGATCTGTCATATCTGCAGCCAACATATTAACTTCGGATGAAAAAATAGCTCGCTGATTGCTACCTAAGCCTCGGGACTGCATACTTAACACTCCCAAAAGACCGATTGCCAGAATAACTAAAGCAACAAGAACTTCAATAAAGCCTGCGCCTTTTTGATACTTTCTCTGCTTTGACCAACATCTAGATTGTTTATGAATTTTAAAAATCATGGTGTATCAACAGCCCCACTCCGATTTAAAACTAAACTTGCTGCCTGACCATTCACCGTTGCTGTAAAGGTCACAAACGCAAAGTTTTGATTACACTCCTCACCAAAATTATTAAAACAAACCTGAGCCAAGCCATCGAGATCTAAACCTGCGTTATCAAAAGCGTTAACGGTAAGATTAAAATCTGTTACATTCTCCACCTTTAAAATTTCATTCGCTGCGGTCATAACAAGCCAGCGATTATTCCAGTCATTATCACTGACTCCGCAATTAACACCATCCGTACTGGCACAAACATTGATTATTGCGGAGCGAGCAACCGCTTCGCTTCGAGCATAAGCAAAAGTATTAGACATACGTGTCATCGCGTTATTTACATTACTGCCGTCAATAAGAGTTCTAAAGCTAGGCACAGCAACAGACAACAATACAGCAGCAATTGCTAGCGTAATTAGCAGCTCAACGAGAGTAAAGCCTAGCGACTGAATATAATTTTTCATAACTTGTTTATACCACAGCAAAGCATTTAATTAAGAGTTATTGAGAGCTTAACTGATAAGCGGTACTTTTTAGGATTAATCGGCAAGGGTAATGTGATCAATATCACATTAAAAACAACTACAACAAGCTACAACCGCAATTCCTTAGGCAAGGAAAAACTAATATTCTCCGGTTTGCCTGCCAATTCTTGTGGAGGAGTAGCGCCTAATGCTTGCAGTTTAGCGATCACTTGCTGGATGAGTATGTCTGGCGCAGAGGCGCCTGCGGTTACACCTATCGACTGCTTCCCTTTAAGCCAATCAGCATCTATATCATCAGAGGAATCAATAAGATAGGCTTCTGTGCCGCATCGTTCGGCCAGTTCGCGCAGGCGATTAGAGTTGGAGCTATTGGGAGAGCCGACGACAAGTACTAAGTCACACTCCAGTGCGAGTTGTTTAACAGCATCTTGGCGATTCTGGGTGGCGTAGCAAATATCGTCGGTGCGAGGACCTTCGATGTTGGGAAATTTTTCTCGCAGGGCATCAATGACTTTGGCGGTATCATCCATCGACAGGGTCGTTTGTGTTACATAGCTGAGAGCATTAGGGTTTTTCACCGTTAACTCACTCACGTCTTGCTCATCCTCGACCAAATAGATGTGGCCACCGTTAGTATCGTCATACTGCCCCATGGTGCCTTCCACTTCTGGATGCCCTTGATGACCAATCAAAATGCATTCTGCACCTTCTTGGCTAAACTTAGTCACCTCTACATGCACTTTAGTCACCAGCGGACAGGTGGCATCGAATACTTTGAGCTCGCGTCTTGCCGCATCATTTTTTACGGCTTTAGCAACACCATGCGCACTAAAAATAACAATTTTATCGTCAGGCACTTCGTCGAGCTCATCAACAAAAATAGCGCCGCGATCACGTAAAGAATCAACGACAAATTTATTGTGAACCACTTCGTGACGAACATAGATCGGGGGGCCGTAAACATCGAGCGCTCTATTCACAATATCAATAGCACGGTCAACACCGGCACAAAAGCCTCTCGGGTTGGCTAATTTAACTTGCATGATTAACGTATTCCCATTTCATGACAATTTTACAAGTACAGCCTAGTGCTGCACGGCAGGTTCAACTTTAATAATTTGCACATCAAAAAGTACATCTTTACCAGCAAGCGGGTGATTAAAGTCAACCACGACTTCGTCGTCATTGAATTCAGATACCACTCCGGGTAGTTCAGCATTTTGCGCATCCGCAAAAGAAAGCACTAAGCCTTTCTCTAAGGTAATATCATCGCCAAATTGATCGCGTTTGATCGTTTGTAAATTACTGGGGTTATGCTGACCAAAACCTTTCTCAGGAGTAATAGTGAACGTTTCGCGGCTACCCGCCACCAATCCCATCACCACTTCTTCAAATCCAACTAACAGATTACCGTCACCCACGGTGAACGTAGCAGGCTCGCCATCAAACGTTGAATCAACTAATTCGCCGGAGGGCAAAGCGATCGAAAAGTGTAACGTTACCACCGTGCCTTCAGATACCACAACATCCGTTACCATAGCCATACCTTAAATTGTTTAGTAGTAAGAAGCAGCCGCGCGAAACTTTCGCAAAAACTGCTTAGCCAATTTTACGCGCTTTAGCGATAATTATTGCGGCTTTGTTAATGTAATTTCGTCATACCGAACTTGACGCGACAGTCTAAAAAATAAATGTGCACTCGTTTCCGATTTTTACTGGGATGACGTGCTCAGAGTTTTCTTAAAATTTATACGGCCTTAGCTTTTATCCGGCTTCGCAAAAAATAGCATATCTACAATGAGACAAGCAGCACCGAGCATAATAGCGGCATCCGCAATATTAAATGCTGGCCAATGGCACGTTTGCGTGAAAGCAACAGGATAAAAAAACGCAATACATTCGCTGGATTCTGCCACATAGAACCAATCAATAAAATCGACCACATAGCCTAAATAAATACGATCCCAAAGATTACCTACTGCCCCACCTAACACTAACGACAAGCCAGTGATCTCAATTTTTTTAGTGGGTTCAGCACACAAAATCCAAACAACCAAAAAAAGGCTCACAACGAATGCCACCGCACCTAAAAAAATGCGCTGCCAGCCACCCGCATCGGATAAAAAGCTAAAGGCTGCGCCGTAATTATGCAGCAGGGTAAAATTAAAATAAGGCAAAAATTCTACCGACTGAAAAAGCGCCAAGTGGTCTGATGCGATAACCTTTGTTACTTGATCGGCACATAGTATGAATAACGCCATACCAAACCAAACCACTTTTTTCTGGGGCGCTTTTATTTGCTGATTTAGCTGTAGCACCATTTTGCTTAACCAAACATTAAGCAAAGTGACGCACCTCACCTTCACCCTCTATGTTATCAACACAACGACCGCATAATTCTGGATGCTGTTCATGCTGGCCTACATCCGGACGCTGGTGCCAACAACGAGCACATTTTGTATCGGCATTCGCCTCTACCAACACCGACAAACCATCCATATCAGTAGAAATCGCTTGATCGCACGCTGCAGAATCACTCACTGTTGCCGACGAGGTAATCAGTACGAAACGCAGCTCTTCACCCAAGCGTGATAGATGATTAAATAAATCGTCCTGACAATATAACGTCACAGACGCCGACAGCGACTTACCAATAAGGCCGTCGTTCCGTTTCGATTCGATGGCTTTATTGACCACATCTTTCACTTGAGCAATCAGCGCCCAGTAATCCGCGTTCATTTCTGCACTATTACTGCACTCATTGTCAATCACGGGCAGGTTATACCATTGCGACAAAAAGACAGATGATTCACGATTATTGGCTTGTGGCAAGGCATCCCAAAGCTCATCAGCGGTATAACTTAAAATTGGTGTAATCCAGCGAGTGAACGCTTCGGCAATATGATACAAAGCCGTTTGTGCTGAGCGACGCGCAACACTGTCTGCTTTAGTCGTGTATTGGCGATCCTTAATAATATCGAGATAAAAACCACCCATATCAACAATGCAGAAGTTATGTAGTTTTTGATAAATATTATGCAATTGATAGGTATCGTAATTAGCAATAATCTCTTCCTGCAGCTCACGCGCGCGATTAATTGCCCATTGGTCTAGTGCAATCAACTCATTCGCAGGCAGCAAGTCGGTTTGTGGATTAAAGCCTTCTAGGTTAGCCAACAAGAAGCGAGCGGTGTTACGAATACGGCGATAAGAATCTGCAGTACGCTTTAGAATCTCATCCGACACACTCATTTCGGCACTAAAGTCGGTGGCGGCCACCCACAAACGTAGAACGTCAGCACCCAAATCATTCATCACTTTTTGCGGAGGAATCACATTACCTAATGACTTAGACATTTTTTTACCGTCGGCATCAACGGTAAAACCATGGGTTAATACTTGCTTATAGGGTGGTTCACCATTAATCGTCATCGATGTTTTGAGCGACGACTGAAACCAACCTCGGTGCTGATCAGAACCTTCTAAATAAAGGTCGGCAGGAAACTGTAAATTATCACGATCACGCAATACCGAGTGATGCGTGACACCAGAATCAAACCATACATCGAGGGTATCGGTTACTTTATCGTAATTAGCGGCATCGCCGCCGAGCAACTCACTGGCATCAAGATCAAACCAAGCATCAATACCCTCTTGCTCAATACGTAGTGCCACCTGCTCAATCAACGCAGGCGTATCGGGATGTAATTCTTGCGTTTGCTTGTGTACAAACAAGGTAATAGGCACACCCCAGGTACGCTGACGTGAAACACACCAGTCTGGACTACCATCAACCATGCCTTGAATACGCGCTTCACCCCAGTGCGGGATCCACTCAACACCTTCTATGGTGGTTTTAATTTTTTGACGCAGATCGTTATGGTTCAATGTAATAAACCACTGCGGTGTTGCACGATAAATGAGAGGCGTTTTAGTACGCCAGCAATGGGGGAAGCTATGCTCAAACTTGGTTTGATAAAACAGTGCTTGCCGCTCATCGAGTAGCGCAACAATACGATCATCAACCTTGTAAACATGTTCACCGGCAAACAGCTCAACACCGGAATGGAAAGTACCGTCACCCTGAATATTATTGAGCGTTTCAATGCCATATTGCTGAGAGACCTGAAAATCTTCAGGGCCATGATCAGGAGCAGTATGTACACACCCCGTACCAGCATCCGTCGTCACATGATCACCCAAAATGACCGGTAACTGACGCGAATAGAATGGGTGATTTAAGGTTAATTTATCTAATTCAGCCCCTTGAATGCGACCAACGATGCGATAATCTTCAACACCCCCACATTGCATCACATCATCGACCAACGCTTCGGCCACCAATAAACGTTCACTTCCCGCTTGTACAACGACGTAATCCAGCGCTGCATTCACACTTACCGCCAAGCTAGAAGGCAGAGTCCAAGGCGTTGTTGTCCAAATAAGGACGGACAATGGCCCTTCACCCGACAGGCCATCAACACGCTGACGCAGATCCGTATCATCGGCCACTGGATAACGCACATAAATGGAATAGGACACTTTATTTTGATACTCCACTTCTGCTTCAGCCAGCGCAGAGCCTCCAACGACACTCCAGTAAACTGGCTTGAAGCCTCGCACCAAATAACCATTTTCTGCGATCTTACCTAAGGCGCGAACGGTATTCGCCTCGGTTTTAAAATCCATGGTCAGATAAGGCTTATCCCAATCACCTAACACACCTAAACGAATAAAATCTTCCTTTTGCCCAGCCACTTGTTTAGCGGCATATTCACGGCACTTTTGGCGAAAGGTTTTAACATCTACTTTATGCCCTGCCTTACCCACTTTCTTTTCTACATTATGCTCAATCGGCAAACCATGACAGTCCCAACCGGGTACATAAGGGGCATCAAAGCCACTCAAGGTTTTTGACTTAACAATAATATCTTTAATAATTTTATTAACCGCATGGCCGATATGGATATTGCCATTAGCGTAGGGAGGGCCATCATGTAAAATAAATGGCTTCTTACCCGCTCTTGCTGTTCGAATTGCTTGATAAATATTATTCGTGTTCCACTTTTTTAAAATCTGCGGCTCACGCTGCGCAAGATTCGCCTTCATCGGAAAAGAAGTATTCGGTAAGTTAAGTGTTGCTTTGTAATCAGTCATAATGTCTGTTCTTAATCGAAAATAATCGTAATAGTAAATATCTGTGATGTATTCTGAGCTAAATTGCACTCATAGAACAGAAAAACAGGCTATTTCCTCAGCAACTCTCGGCAGCAGGGAAGCTGCCGCGAAGCTTATAGGATATATTGACAGCGTGTTGCTGAGGAAATAGCCTGTTTTTTGTTCGAAATTTTAGAATGCACCACAAATAATGAATATTATTTTTAGCCGATAATTATATTATCGAACCACTGTCTTGCCTGTTGAATATCACGCTGTATTTGCGCTCGCAAAGCTTCTATGCCATCAAAGCGCTGCTCATCGCGGATTTTGTGTTCAAATTTCACATTGATCACTTGCCCATACAAATCATCATCGCGATCAAACAAATGTACTTCAAGTATGGGCTTCGCATCACCCGATACGGTTGGTCGAACACCCACGTTAGCGACACCGGGCAGCACCTCTCCGCTTTCAAGTGTCGTCGTTACGCCAAACACTCCTGCTAATGGTGAGCGATAACGGTGTAGATGCACATTGGCCGTCGGCGCACCCAACTGCCGCCCTAGCTGCTGACCTTTAACCACCCGCCCACTCACTGTGTAGTCACTCCCTAGCAATGAAGGCACCCGATCAAAGTTAGCCAACTCTAGCTCTCGACGGATACGCGTACTGCTCACCCGCTCACCATCAACAAGGTAAGTAGCTGTATCAGTAACAACAAAGCCTTTATCCTGCCCTGCTGTTTTTAACAAGGCATAATCGCCTTGTCGACCACGACCAAATCGGAAGTCATCACCAATCACCAGCGATTTCGTACCAAGAGTATCGAGCAATATCTGCTGAATAAAGGCGTCTGCAGGTAACTGACTTAGCCATTGATTAAATGGCAGACAAAACACACGATCAATTCCCGCTGCAAACAGCGCTCTAATTTTTTCTCTTAATCGCATTAAACGCGCGGGCGCGGTTTCACCCGAAAAAAACTCATGAGGCTGCGGCTCAAAAATCATAACTAGTGATGGTAAATCACGTTCACGCGCCTGCTCAACCACTTGCCTCAAGATGGCTTGATGCCCCAAATGAACACCATCGAATGCACCAATGGTAACCACATTACCCCGATGCTCAGGCCGGACATTATGCAAGCCACGCAAAAATTCGCCAGAGGGCATACCGGAAGAAACACCAGAACAAACGAAAGGTAATTGAGCCACGGTACTCCTGATACTTGCCCGATGCTTAATAGCTGCGCAATAAGGCCATATGATAAAATGCAAAGTGCGCAAGTATAACTTTTAACCCGAAGAAACGTAAGGCGGTATCGCTAAAATACAAGAATGTCGCTGAGGATTTATAGTCGCCAAAACTAACGGTTACGAATCATGTTTAGCCTGCTGCAAATCACTGATGCGCAAGCCCAAAATAAACAACACCAACACATAAGTCACACCACCCACCAAACAACACACTGCCATCGTTAGTACTCGCTGCATAATATTGAGCACCGACCAATCGGGCACCCAATAAAACGATACCCACAAGACCAACCCCATCGCAGCATTCGCCACCAGCAGGCAGGCAATATATTTTACCCATCCAGCAAGCGGCTGATATACCTGACTTTTACGCAACCCGCGATACAACAAGGCCGCATTAAGCCATGCAGAAAGTGCCGTTGCCAAGGCTAAACCGACATGACCTATCTGCCACAAATAATGAAACGGGATAACCAACGCAATATTACATAGCATGTTAACGGCCATCGCAATAATGCCAATTTTCACGGGTGTTTTAGTGTCTTGCCGAGCAAAATAACCGGGAGCCAATACCTTAATCAGCATAAAAGCTATTAGCCCTAGCGAATAAGCCTGCAAGCTCAGCGCAGACATCGCTATATCTGCCGTCGTCGTTTTACCGTATTCAAACAGCACCGTTAAAATGGGCACAGCCAACATAAATAACGCAACTGCCGCAGGCAAGGCGATTAGCCATATAAGCCGGAGCGCCCAATCAATTGTCTCGCTAAATCGCCGTGTATCATCGCCCACAAACTGCCGCGATAAGCTCGGCAAGATAACCGTGCCGATCGCAATAGCAAAAATACCAAGCGGCAGCTCGACTAAGCGGTCAGAATAGTACAACCATGACACGCTCCCCGTAGGCAGAAATGAGGCTAACACGGTATCGAGCAGTAAATTAATTTGCGAAACAGAAACACCAAAAATAGCCGGCGCCATTAACAGCAATACGCGCTTTACACCAGGATCAGAAAAATCCACCGCCGGTGAAGGCAGCAAACGTAAGCGCCATAAAAAAGGCAACTGAAATACCAACTGCACAACGCCGGCAGCCAACACGCCCCACGCAATAGCAATAACCGGCTGTGCAAAATGCGGGCTCGCCCAAACAGCCGCTGCGATTAAGGTCATATTTAGCAGCACTGGCGTAATAGCAGGAATAGCAAAGCGGTCATAACTATTGAGTACCGCCCCCGCAAAACCCGTTAGAGAAATTAATAAAAGATAGGGGAAGGTAATTCGCAGCATTTCTTGTGTAAGCGCCAACTTTTCTGGGGAAGACCAGAAACCGGGAGCGAACACAAGAGTAACCCAAGGCGCGGCAGCCACCACAATAATCGTCAGCAGCAATAACGTAAATCCAAGGCAACCACACACTCGATCGATAAACCCTTTAACCGCTTCTATTGAGCCTTTTTCTCGATACTCCGACAACACGGGTACAAACGCCTGCGCAAAAGCTCCCTCTGCAAACAAGCGACGCAAAAAGTTGGGAATTTTAAAAGCAACAAAGAAGGCATCAGCACCCGCGCCGGCACCAATAGTGTTCGCAAACACAACATCTCGAGCCAAGCCCAACACGCGCGAGAGCATCGTCATAACACTCACCACTAAACCTGAACCCAATAAGCCTTGCGACTTTTTGGGCAGCTTATTAGGCTGCTGGGGGGAATCAGGGGAATCGTTCATCGAAGAAGTCGTGACCACTATCAAATCTTAAGAAAGGACTGCGCATGCTTTGCACATTACATAGCGCAATACTACTGGATAATGAATGCCGACACCATTCAAGCGCCAAGACTCAAACAATAAATCATCATAAAACCCCATCCCACTCTCAACGCGTTGCGAAAAAACGTCTATTGAATAGGAATATAAGGAACCTCTGAACATTATAACCACTTGATATACGGGCTGAATGGCAATTGTCACTTGACTTCATTGTTTTCGGTGGCATAATTGCGCACCCTAAATTCCGTATCAGGGCGTTAGGCAAGTGTTGGGCGAAAAATTAGGCTAATTTTAAGCTATCAGAAACGTCCTGGTTTTTATTACCGATTATTTATTGACTTTATACAGGAGCACTGCGGTGGCCAATTCACCTCAAGCTAAAAAACGTGCCATTCAGAACGAAAAAGCACGCAAACATAACGCGAGCTTACGCTCGATGACTCGTACTTACATCAAAAAAGTGATCGCTGCTGTTGAAGCTGGCGATGCAGAAGCAGCACAAGCTGCGTATACTGCCGCAGCACCTATTATTGATAAGCTGGCAAACAAGGGCATTATTCACAAAAATAAAGCCGCTCGCCATAAAAGCCGCTTAAACAAACAAGTTAAAGCCGTAGCCGCCGCTTAATAGCTGCTATTCAAAAACACAAAAGCCCCCTGATTGCTTAGCAACAGGGGGCTTTTTTATGATAAACACAACGCAATAAAACGTAAGCTTTTTAATACAACAATAACCACACAAGCAAACCTATAACAACACGTCAAACCTTATCGCTTAGCATCAAGCCATAATGTCCAGACCTCAACCAAACGCCGCATCTGCTCAACAGTCCCAACCGTAATACGCAAACCGATCTGCTCACCATAGGCCTTTGGCCGCACTAAAAAGCCCTGCGCCTGTAAATGGCAAGCAACCTCGTCGGGCCTATCAGGAAAACACCACAAGTAATTTGCTGCACTTGCCCAATAATTAATATTGGACTGCGACAACCAACTTTCTAACACAGGCTTAGCACGACTCATTACCTCGTCAACATAAGCAATCGTCTCAGAAGGATCATCTAAGGCAGCATTAGCGGCAACAACAGCCAATTGATTTATATCGTAAGGGCCCCGGATATTGCACAGTGCGGCAATATTTTCAGACGCACTCATTAGATAGCCAAAACGCAAAGAAGGCATACCCCACGTTTTAGAAAAAGTACGAGTAACAAAGATATTTGAATATTGATTAATTAGAGGCACTGCCGTTTCATGACTATATTCAAAATAACACTCATCCACCAAAACCGCTGCATTAGGTGCCGCCTGCGCAATTTTTTCAACAACATCAGCCGTGACCACAGTACCGCAAGGGTTATTGGGATTAGACACCACAACAATACGTGTTTCGCTATTAATAAGAGAAAGCACCTCAGCCATCGGATAGCCGCCATCTTGCGTATAGAGCGGCTCATGCATACGCATCGACTCTACTTTTGCACACTGATGGTACATGGCAAATGACGGCCCCGGAATAATCGCCTCTGCACCAACACAGGCCACTGCACGAAACACCAGATCAATACCCTGATCAGACCCGTTCGTTAGCATTAATTGCTCACCACTAACGCACGCATAACTCGCCAAGCGCTCAACCGTATCACCATAAGATGGATACATCTGCAAACGACCTGCATCAATATAATCATGCAACGCCTGCTTAACATTTTGCGCAATAGGAATCGTGCGCTCATTAAAATCTAATAGCGTAAAAGCATCGGGATTACGCCCTTCTAGCGGCGGCTTATAAGCCGACAAAGCAACGATATGCGAGTTAATCACAGACATAATATTTCCAGAAAAATTAATACGCAGAACAATCTGCAAAATAGCCAAGGTAACTTTATATCAGAAAACAGAAAGCGCTAACGACTAAGAATAATAGCCGTAAAAATCAGACCAACACTAAATTATCTCGATGAATCAACTCTTCTTCATTCTTGTAACCCAGCAAACGTTCAATATCTTCGCTAGATCGGCCGATAATTTTTTGTGATTCCTGATAAGAGTAATTAACCAGACCGCGAGCAACCTCTTGACCATCCGGCGACTTGCAAATCACCATATCCCCTCGAGAAAAGCGGCCTGATATTGCAACAACACCAACCGCCAACAAGCTTTTTCCAGAGCGAAGCAATACATCGACAGCGCCATTATCCAAAATCAACTCACCACGCGATTGCAACTGCCCCGCCAGCCAGCGTTTGCGCGCCGCCTGAGGCAACTGATCAGCCAACAACAAAGAACCTATTTCCTTGCCCGCCGACAAATCAGTCAACACACTCTCTAGGCGACCACCAACAATCACCGTATTGGCTCCTGAGCGAGCCGCTAATCTTGCCGCACGCACCTTGGTAACCATACCACCACGCCCCAATTTCCCACCATCACCCGCCATACTATCCAGCGAATCCGTCGAAGCCGATATATTATTGATCAGCTGCGCTTCAGCGTGATGACGAGGGTCACGGTCATACATACCCTCCTGATCCGTTAGCAACACCAGCAAATCTGCCTCAACTAAATTAGCCACCAACGCCGCCAAGGTATCATTATCACCAAAACGAATCTCATCGGTCACTACCGTGTCATTTTCATTAACGACAGGCACTACCCCCAAGCGCATCAGCGTTTTAAGCGTATATTTCGCGTTCAAATAACGCTCACGATTAGACAGGTCATCATGATCTAACAGCACCTGGGCTGTATGCAGTCCAAATGCCTGAAATGCTTGCTCATAGGTTTGCACCAAACCCATTTGCCCAACAGCCGCAGCCGCTTGCAGCTCATGAATATGTGTCGGCCTTTCGCTCCAACCTAAGCGAGTAATACCAACAGCAATTGAGCCAGAAGAGACCAACACCAGCTCGATACCTTGCTGACGCAAGTACGACATCTGCTCAACCCAGCCCGCAATAGCACTAACATCCAACCCCTGACCATCATTGGTCAACAAAGAGCTACCAATCTTAACAACCCAACGGCGAGCCTGAGAGACTTTTCTTCTGCCGGCACTTCCATCAACCCAACTCTCAGTATCAGAAGCCTGCGCCATTATTGCACCGGGCACTTCAGCACTAGAACCACTTACTTGATCGGATGAATTTTTAGCTGTTTTTTTCAACACTTTAGCAACCACAACAATATTCTCAATTTTTGAACTGGCTCAAAGGCAATCTTTCACGGTACTAACCAATAACGACAGACTTTTATCATTCAGCATAGACAGTTTCGACATCGTAGTCGTCATCATCAAAATCATCATCTTCATTATATTCATCATCCACCACCTTACCCTTGGCACGCAAACGCTCAGCTCGGTGCTTGGCGCGCAACGCTTCGATACGCTCACGAGCATCACGCTGCATTTCTAACTGGTACTCTCGCTCTTGCACCGCAAGTTCTGGATCCTCTTTTTCTGCAGCTTTAACTGCTTCAATATGCTCCATAATGTCACGACATACTTGCAATGTTCCTTTGCCACTAATCGCCGCAATGGAAAATACGGGATCTTGCCAATCCAAGCCCTCAATCACCCTTTGGCATCGCTCATCGACTTCATCAGCCGGCAACATATCGGTTTTATTCAACAACAGCCAACGCTCTCTATTCGCCAGCTTAGGGCTAAACTGTTCGATTTCTCGAATAATACTTTGCGCACTCTCTAGCGGATCTGATTCATCAAAAGGCGCCATATCGACGATATGCAACAATATTCGACAGCGCGTTAAGTGCTTAAGAAAGCGAATACCTAAACCAGCACCATTGGAAGCACCTTCAATTAACCCCGGAATATCCGCAACAACAAAACTGCGATGCTCCTCAATTTTAACCACCCCCAAATTAGGCACTAAGGTAGTAAACGGATAGCCTGCCACCTTGGGCTTAGCTGAAGAGACCGCACGAATAAATGTCGACTTACCCGCATTAGGCAAACCTAACAAACCCACATCAGCCAATACTTTAAGCTCTAATTTAAGCTCTCGCTGCTCACCCTCACTGCCGAGCGATGTCTGTCTAGGCGCACGATTGATACTTGACTTGAAACGCGTGTTACCCAAACCATGAAAACCACCTTGAGCAACCAGCAAACGCTGTTTATCTTCCGTAATATCGCCCAACAACTCTTCAGTTTCCACATCAAAAATTGATGTTCCTACAGGTACCTTAAGCACTAAATCATCACCCTTAGCACCGGCACAATTTTTACCCCGACCCGACTCACCATTTCTAGCACGATATTTAGGCTGATAACGGTAGTCAACCAGCGTGTTCAAGTCCGCATCACCCTCCAAATAAACACTACCACCATCGCCACCATCACCACCGTCTGGCCCACCTTTGGCGATATACTTCTCACGACGGAAGCTCAAACAACCGCCCCCACCATTACCTGCATAGACTGATATCGGCGCTTCATCGACAAATTTCATGGCACATCCTATTGGGAGCAACAATTATTGAGCTGCTAAAAATAATAACACAACAACAAAAAAGCCCTACCGCATTGCGATAGGGCTTTTTTAACACCACCCCGTTACAGGGCAGAAAAGATCAATTACGCAGTAACGACACTTACAAATTGACGGTTTTTCGGGCCTTTCACTTCGAACTGCACCGCACCATCGGCTTTAGCAAAAAGAGTATGATCTTTGCCAATACCTACATTATCACCTGCATGTACACGCGTGCCGCGTTGACGAATAATAATATTACCCGCAAGTACCGCTTCACCACCAAAACGCTTAACACCTAAGCGTTTACTTATGGAATCGCGGCCGTTATTAGTACTACCACCAGCTTTTTTATGCGCCATCTTTCAACACTCCTACTTAGTTAATTCTTTTGCTTGAGCGATCCAATCATCACGCTCAATACGACCTTTAAGGTTTAATTTTTCATCGATTGCAGCAATATCTTCTGCTGACCAAGCAATGATTTGCGCGAAACTATTAACGCCAGCTTCAGCTAACTTCTTAACAAGCACAGGGCCTACACCTGTCAACTTGCTGAGATCATCACCCGAAGTCGACTCTTTAGCCGCTTCTTTTTTAGGTGCTGCTTTTTTCTTAGCCGGTGCTTTTTTAGCACCTGAAGCAGCGATGTCTGTGATTTTAACTTCAGTAAACCACTGACGATGACCCTGACGCTTCATTGAGTGCTTACGGCGGCGAAATTTAATAATACGTACTTTTTCGCCACGCCCATGACTCAACACTTCAGCAGAAACCGCTGCACCTTCAACAACTGGCGTACCGATGGTAACGCTATCACCATCGGTTACTAACAATACTTCATCAAACTGAATCGTATCGCCTGTTGCTGCTTCAATTTTTTCTAACTTAAGGACTTCGCCCTCAGTGACACGGTGCTGCTTACCACCGCTTTTAATTACTGCGTACATAGTTGCTCCAATCATTGCGTTATGAACTCATGGACGACACGAAGTGCTGACAATTCAGCTCCCACTCTCTTTGAAAAGAATACTTGCGGCGTTTATAGATCATTTAGTAAATTTAGGGGAGCGAATTCTACGACATTTACCCTAGCAGTTCAATGTTTTCCATCGCTATTTTACACGCCAAAGAAATAACCCAGAATACCAGAATTTAAGACACTCAAAACTTGACACTGTTTGGCCTCACCCATAGCATCCTAGGTCTATCCGCTCGCATCATCGGTCAGGCATTTACGCCCTTACAAACTAGGTATCCAATGAAGTACTCTTTCCATCAGGCTGTCGCAACAGACTTCGAAGCTGTTAACCAGCTAATTATCAATCAAATAGACTCTGACGTAGCCTTAGTTGAAGATATAGGGCAATACCTTGTAGAGGCTGGCGGCAAACGTTTACGGCCACTGCTTGTTCTACTCGTTGCTAACGCGCTTAGCTACAACGGAAAACAACACCATACCCTAGCAGCCATTATTGAATTTATTCACTCGGCAACACTACTACATGATGATGTCGTCGATATGTCTGATTTACGCAGAGGACGACTCACCGCTAATGCGAGATGGGGCAATGCACCGAGTGTACTCGTTGGTGACTTTTTATATTCTCGCGCCTTTCAAATGATGGTCGCCATTGGTGATATGAACATCATGAAAACGCTGGCAGACACCACTAACACCATTTCAGAGGGTGAAGTCCAACAACTCATCAATGCCAAACAGCCCGATATCACCGAAGCGGCTTATCTAGAAGTGATTCATAAAAAAACCGCTATACTATTTGAAGCGGCTTGCAAAACTGCGTCATTACTATCTGGAGCAACACAAGCACAAACGGAGCAATTAACAGCTTATGGCTACCACTTAGGCATTGCTTTCCAACTCATTGATGATGCGCTGGACTATACTGGTAATACGGAAGAGTTAGGCAAAAACGTCGGCGATGATTTAGCCGAAGGCAAGCCCACACTACCGCTAATTTATGCCATGAAAGAGAGCAATGAAGAGGATTCAGCTTTAATCGCAGAAAGTATTCGTCAAGGAGATGCTTCACAATTAGATCGCATCATCCAGATTATTGAACAATCTGGGGCTTTAGATTACACATTGCATCTTGCAAAAACGCATGCCAACCAGTCTATTGCCTCATTAAGCACTTTAGAGGAGTCAACGTTCAAACAGGCAATGATTGAGCTTGCCGAGTTTTCTGTTGCTCGCTCCACCTAAAAACAATTTATCGATTAACCTTACGCGATTCGAGCAATAATAAACATCCATTAACGTTAGTAAACTCATGAAACTCTCCAGACAAGCGGCATATAAACAATTAAGCAGTGAGCATAGCAAGGTACAAGGGCTATCCCTGAGACGCCTGTTTGAAGAAAACAATCAGCGAGCAGAACAATTCAGCCTTGAGCTGGAAGGTATTTATTTCGACTTTTCTAAAAATCACTTAATAAGCAACACCCTTAAACAGCTTACGCAATTCGCACACGCATGCGAGCTCCCAAAAGCCATTGAAGCGTTATTTTCTGGGGAATGCGTTAATAATACCGAAGCGCGACCTGCACTACATACCGCATTACGATTTCAGGGCAATCCTTCAAGCGCAGAGCAAAACGCGGTACACGCAACGCTAATCAAGATGCAGTCATGCGTGGATAAATTGCATCAACAGCAATGGCTAGGACATACACACAAGCCCATAAACACCATAGTAAACATTGGTATTGGGGGGTCCGACCTAGGCCCAAGAATGGTGACCGAAGCATTATCCGAACACAAACAATGGTTAGGAAAAGTTAAGTTTGTTGCGAATATTGACGGCGCCGACCTCAGCGACACATTAGCTGAGATTGACCCTGCAACCACCTTATTCATTACCGCATCAAAATCATTTACAACAACAGAAACACTGACAAACACCTTGTCAGCCAAGCAATGGATAGTAGATAGCGGCTGCTCAGACACCGCCCTTGCTCAGCATTTTATCGCTATTACCGCGAATACTGCGGCAGCCATAGATATGGGACTGAGCGAAGAAAATATATTTAACATGTGGGACTGGGTGGGTGGGCGATATTCTCTTTGGTCTGCCATTGGTCTTCCCATTGCCATTTCAATCGGCATGGATAAATTTCGCGAGTTGCTAGCAGGCGCTCACGCGATGGATGAACATTACCGACAAGCACCTATTGAAAAAAATATGCCTGCTGTCGCTGCTCTATGCGGCTTTTGGTATAGTCAATTTTGGGACAGCCAGTCTTATGCCATACTCCCTTATGCACAGCGGCTCGCTCGCCTACCCGCCTTTCTACAACAATTGGATATGGAAAGTTTAGGTAAAAGCACCTCTCGAAACGGCGAACCCCTAACCTATTCGACGGGGTCCATTGTATGGGGCACCGAAGGCTCCAATGGCCAACACAGCTATCATCAATTATTGCATCAAGGGCAGCACACGATCCCCGTTGATTTTATTCTTGTCAAGCAATCGATGAGCCCCCATGATAAACAACACCAACAATTACTGGCCTGCGGCATCAGCCAATCTCAAGCATTACTACAGGGCAAAACCCTAACAGATGCAAAAAGAGAACTCAGACAACAGGGGCTAGAAGAAGAAGGCATTAATCGCTTAGCGCCACACAAAGTAGTAGCGGGCAACAAACCGAGCAACACGCTGATACTAGAAGCGCTAACCCCCTATAATTTAGGTTCGCTACTGGCTTTTTATGAGCACAAAGTACATGCACAAAGCATTTTATTAAACATTAATGCGTTCGATCAGTGGGGGGTGGAATTAGGTAAGCAACTAGCAAAACCCATTGCTCATGCATTGGAAACAGGCCTTAGTGATGAGACGTGGGATAGCTCAACTCAGCAATTGATCAATAAACTAAAATAACAACAACTAAGCCGGTAAAAGAAAGTGATTACACAAAAGTAAAGAAAACCTAAAAAAGAAAACTATCAATACGCCGTTAAAAAACAGGCCGCTCTAAATTAGCGCACTCCTGCCGCATACGCCCAACAGCCAAGATGGGATCAACCAACACATCACATACCAAAGGCCATGCACCTAAGCGCTCAATAACAGCTATCGCCCTAATTTCACTGTATGGCTTACTGGTCATTGCGACAAACATATCAATCGTCTTTTGTCTTAACACATCACTGAAACCACCCCAATGAATAATGCCAGCCTCAAGCAAAATTGTTTGCACACTCGCCTCCCAATCACCCAGCTCTACTGCTTTATTCCACACCTGCTCAAATTCATAATCAATTTGATCGCCAATCGATTTTAGTTGCAACAAACTCGCCCAAGCCATAGGCCATGTGGGACGCATTTCAATCGCACGCCGCAAGTGAGGCAACCCTTGATTCACCACACTCTGCGCTTGTTGAAATGACTCAATAGGTGCATCCTGTACAAAGAAGCGCCAAAAGTGCAGGCGCCCTAATAGCTCTGGATAGTTAGGATTGAAAGGGTCAATTGACATCCCCAGACTTGCCCATGCAATCGCGTCATCCCATTCTTTTTGAGTTTCGACCCCTCCCTGAGCCGACCACTGGCGCTCATAATCAAATGCCTGCCCTACAACCAGGCCAGCAACCGCTTTAGACAGCACAAAAAGAACCAGAAAAAGCAACGGCAACAAGATAAGATAACGCAGTTTACGCAGAACATTCATAGACAAGTCATTCGTTAATAGATAAAGCGAAATTATTCAAACTGGCAAGAAACAATCTTCCAAGGATTGCCAAGCACTAATCGATTAGCCACCTCCTCTCCTGCAATCAGTGCCGCTGCTTTCCTTCCCTCGTCGAGACTAGGAGGGCGACGCTTGAGATTATGTGCATCAGTCGCTAAAACAGTGACTACCCCCATTTCTAAGAGCTGAACTGCTCTATCTCTTGCCGTGGAGCCAAATCGTCCGGCAATTGACCCTGCAGTCACCTGAAATAAGCAGCCCGCACTAATCAAAGGCTGAATTTTTTCTATATCTCTTAAGATATCTTTATTTCTTTCGGGATGAGCGATCAATGGTCGAATATTGCGCTGCTTAAGCCACTGGATCATCTGCAACATGCCTGTGGGAATATGGCTATGAGGCATTTCAATGAGGATGACATAATTACTATCCCACTTGCCTAAAAAGGGAACTTGATGATTAGCTACCATTTGCAGAGCATCAAGACCAACCCGCAACTCACCCGACATACCAACGACGAGAGGAATACCTTTATCACCTAGCGCCTTACGGAAATTATCCACACTGTCACGAATAGTGAGGGCCTCATTAGACCAGCGACCCGGATGAATATGAGGAGTGACAACAGCGTGTGTAATACCTCTCTCAACCGCATGCTGTGCAAGGGCTAGCGATTCATCCATCGTTGATGGGCCATCATCAATTCCCGCCAATAAATGGCAATGTATATCTATCACAGCAAATACGTCCAACCCTGATTATTCGTTAAACCCTCAGACATCATACTTTAAAGGCTATGATTTAGTGTCACCATAGGCATAACCGTAGTTATCATAATATTCTGAATCATAACCTGACTGTTTTTTCATTTTATCAATGTCTACCTGATTCAATACTACACCAGAGAAACGCGCCTGCGTTTCACTAAGGCGGCGCAACCCCTTTTTAATCAGTGGCGTAGAAGATCCGTCAGAACGAACGACATAAATAAGTGCATCTGCATGACTAGCGATTACAATAGAATCACTCACCGCCTGAATTGGAGCGGAATCAATTAAGATTCGATCATACTTCTCTTTTAATGAGTTCATGACCATCGCAAATCGATCGCCAGCGATTAAATCAAGTGGGTTACCCAGCACCACACCGGCAGTAATAATATCTACTTCAGAATTAGGTAACCTAGAAACACACTCTTCTATACCCGCAGTACCTGCAATCAAATTAGATAGACCGGGGGTTAACAACGATATATCTAATGCTTTACCAATAGATGGCTTACGCATGTCTGCATCAATCAACAGTACTTTTTCCATTTGCCCTAGCGCATGCGCCAAACAAAGGGATACTGTTGATTTACCTTCATTAGGTACTGTAGAAGTAATAACGGTTACCTTGGCCGGCTTATCTAAGCAAGACAACACATAACTCGTTCTTATCGTTCGCACTGCTTCCGCAAAGTGCCACTTTTCATCAGAAAGAAAACCTAAAAATGGCGTTTCATCTTTATTCGATTTATCTAAAGGCAGATAGCCTAACAAAGGTACTTTTAATCTTTCTTCAACATCTTCGGGCGTTTTAATCGTATTATCTAACCAGTCGAGTAATAGGACGATACCTACAGCAAACAAGCCACTCAACAGCACCGCAGCCATCACTATTTTTTTCTTTTCTGGCTTTGATGGATAATCTGGTGGTAAGGCGGGATCAATAACACGTGCATTTACAGCTTCCAAACCTGCGGTCTCATTAGTTTCTTTACCCCGATTGAGAAAAACCTCATACACTTGACGGTTGGCATCTACCTCTCTCTCCAATTCTCTCAGTTCGAATTCTTTCCGGCTCACACCCTGCAGTCGACTTTTTACCACCGCTATTTGCCGCTTTAATTGCCTTTCAGCATTTTGTGCAGCGCGGAAACTGACCTTAAGGCCTGCAGCCACATTATCGACTTGAGTTTTTAATTCGCCTTCAACCTGGGATAAATCGGACAACGCTGAAACCATTCTCGGGTGCTTTTTCCCGTAACGCTCACCAAGCTCAGCAACTAATCTATTAGAAGTTGCCCTTGATTCAATTAAACCTTGAATGACTAAATTGTTAGCTACAACCGGTAGAGCCAGCATGCGATCAACACTAAGTCCACTGCCTGAAATCTGATCATATAATGTTTTGGCATCATTTTTTGTTCTTGTTGATTCGACTAAGCTCTGTGTTAATTGCTCAAGCTCTGCAACATCAATAGAACGTACATCACCGGTGTCAACGAGCTGCTCTCGCTCCCGAAAATCTTGCAAAACCCGCTCAGACTCCCTCAATGTTTGGCGCAAGCTGCCCAAACGATCACTTAGCCATGCGCTTGCTTTTTGCGTGACCTCCAGCTTTGCCTCTAGATGGCTTTCTATATATACCTCAGCAAATTCATTAGCGATATCTGCTGCCAATTGAGGATCTCCGGCAGATGCTTGAATGCTAATTAATTTAGTGCCATAGATGGGGGATATGGAGACAGAACGCATAATTCTATCTATGATGCTTTTACGTAAAACAGGATCATACTGATCTTCTTCATCCGCATCAGCAAGCCTAACAGGTTCATTAATCTCCGCTGAGCCCGATTGTTTATCTGCTTGACCTTGAGGCGAAACGAGCGAAGAAAATAAGGTTTTGATAGACTCAATAGATAATCGACTAGGCACCGCACCCGAACCATTAAACTGCGGGTTCTCGACAAGGCGCATACGATCAACCACACGCTCAGCAATAGCTCGAGATCTAAAAATTTCTAATTGGGTCCTCAAATAAGAACGATCCCTAGTATCGACCTGATAAACATCCTGGAAAGAAACAACATTGGCTCGCTGATCTTCAATGAGTAACGTTGTTTTGGCAAAGAAGATCGGCGGTAAAGACAGCGCGTAAAATATAGAAAATCCGCCCACAAATAAGGAAAACAATACAATTTTCCAAAGATTGCGCAACATCAAGCGATAATAATGTATAAGATCCATCGAGCTATCGTTAGGCGCTTTATTAACAACGTCACCATAACTTTGGTTACTATTATTAGGTGAAGAAAAATTAATTTCGTTCATAAAAAGAAAAACCTATTTAGGTTATTACATAAAATAACATGTGAAAGTTACTCAGAAAAAGCGCTGCTTTACTGTAATCACGTCACCAGGTTTCACGGAAGAATTTAAATCGACGCGCTGAGGTGAAGAGCGCCCTTCTTCTGTATCAGAAATAATATATATCTTGCCTTGAGAAGCTCGCGGAGTAAAACCTCCAGCTAAGCTAATTGCTTTTCTGACGGTTAATCCGGGGAGAAAGGCAAAACCTCCGGGCTGTCTTACTTCACCATTAACATAAAACCGCCGGTAGGTTACCACGGTGACACTCACCTTGGGATCTACTAAATAGCCATCTTTAAGACCTATCTCTATCTTTTCCTGAATTTCAGTAACCGTCAACCCAAAAACATTGAGCTCCCCCAAAAAAGGGTAAGAAATAACGCCAAGATCATTAAGCTGAGTCTCAACCGTCAAATCTTCTTCGCCATAAACGCGAATACTAACTACATCACCATAGCCCAATGAATAAGCAGGAGGTAAGTCTGCAACTACTGTGCCTGAAGTACCGCTCAAAAACATAAAAACAAGAGCATTGAGGCAAAGGCGCATTAATTTGGCGAGTTGACTATTCATATTGACCTAAAATTTTGTCGAGTAGCACTAACATAGAAAGACAGTCACTACAGGGAGCTACTGATAGATAGAATCAGCTTATTGTTATCATAATCACGTGATGAGTCACTCGACGCCCTTTTTTCTCTTGAAAGTCCCAAGCCAAGAGACATCCAACGGCGAAAAGCATAATTAACCTGAATCTGTGATTCGTTTGTCGTATCCTGACGGTTGGCATCAACGAAGGTATCACGCTGTCGGCCCAACGTTGTAGTTGTCGAAAAGCGATCGTTGAAATCGTACCTCCAGCCTAATTCAACACTATTACGATCAACAAAGGAGCCGATGTTATTCTCGCTATTTTCAGCACTCTTATTTGCTGTTAACGTGAGCGAAGAATGATCCACTGGAGACCAAATAATAGAAGCTTCACCTACTGATGAAGAGGTGTCACCCACTTGATTTACTAGATTATTATTGGCTCGGCCAACACTGAGCTCACCTTTAATAAGGTCCGTAATTTCCCACTCCACTCCTACCGAATAACTACGATCCTCTCGGTCATTAGCGCTATTCGCTCGAAATGTATTCTCCGAACGCCTAACTTCTACTAGTGCTCGCGTACTTGCACCCACACCTACAGAAAATCGAGCGCTGACACTATCTGTATCAGATTCCAAGATGTTTGTTTCAGACTGATTAGTGGTATAACGTAAGCTATTGGTCGTAAAACCAATAACTACTTGGCCTCTTGCTCCTTCGCTACCAAAGGTATAGTTAGCTGATAGTCCACGCCGCTTTGTTTTATCAAGTTCGGTGAGATTGAGCCCTGTTGTTACACTATCCACAGTTCGTTCATCATGACCTCTTACTTCACTCACTCCCAGCTCAATTAAATGCCTGATACTAGGCCGCCAACCAAGCTTCCCCTCAAGAGTATGGTCCGTGTAATCGTTGCTATCAATACCTGAGTAACGGCCATTTTCCAAACCATAAGCTATTTCGTACCGTGTCACTTCATTATCAGCTACCGCTGATAATTGAGGGGTAATGCGTGTTAATGTAGAGGATGTTTCATTACCTGCCTGCTCCAAAAAAACATTATCGTTACGCTCCGCATTCACGCCCAGCGTTGGCGTTACATCAAAAGGGCCTACATAGATGGCTGCAGGTTCCTGTTCTTGAGCAAAAACATTAGAAACACTAAAACTCAAGCTCGCGAACATGGCGGCAAAATAATATTTCATGGATTGATGCGATAAGCGGGATATCATATAAAATGCCTGTTTGGGTAACACGACAGAGATCAGACTGCCTATTTAGGTGACAATTCTATCACGCTAGTGCTGCACGGGGAATTATGATTGGCTCTGTTAAAAAGCACCATCAATATTAGTATAGTGTAAATACATCAAACTCAAACAATTGTTCGGTATCTAGCTCTTTATGAGGTTTAGCATAGAGGAGAACTGGGGGCGAATGATTATTACTCTCGTAATGTTCTTCAACATAAGTCAAAACAGCTTTAGAGTGGATCGAATAGGTATAAGATGTATAGCTAGTATGTAAAAACTCCAACCGAGCCTTTCCCGTAACACTGGAACTCGGAATCGAGGGCGGCCCTACCGACAACCCTAAACCACACGCTTTACTTAATGCTTCTTTTTGCGTCCATAAACACAAAAAAGCTTGCATAGGATCTTCTGAACACTGATAAATAGACAGCTCTTGCGGTGATGCTACCCTAGCTACAATATCATCAATTCGAATGTTCGATCGCTCAAACTCAATATCGACGCCAACCTGGGAGTACATTGATACAGCCAAAGCAACCCAACCATGGCTATGCGTGAGATTAAAATAAGGGGCATTAGGGTAGACGCAGACCGGTTTGCCATTAAACTCTGTAGAAAACTCTAAAGAAGCTGGAGAAACACTTAAATATTTTGAGAGTACAGCACGCTTTAGACTATGAGCGAGTATCTGAAGCTGCCGATCCTCAAGCTGTCGAAATCGGCCGGCTTTAGCATTCTCCTCTTCCGATAAGACAACAGATAAAGAATCAACATCAAAGTCTGCAGTCTTAGCGAAATAAATGGTCGATGCGTGAGCATTAAGAAACTCTACACTAACAGGTGCGTTACTCATCTTCTAATATCAAGGAAAGTACCCAGCAGATAAGATAACCCTATCTCCCAAGACGGCATTGGATAGCCCAGCACCCGTTCTAATTTGTGATTATCGAGAGTCGAATTTTTAGGACGCTTAGCGGGTGTGGGATAATCGCTCGTAGCAATAGGACGCACAATAGGCATAGATTCAATCACGCCTAATGCGTGAGCTTTATTAAATATTGACACAGCAAAGTCATGCCAACTCACCCTACCACTACACACACAATGATAAACACCCCAGCTTATTGGTTGTTGCAACAGGTAACGATTGGCAAAGATAGTGATCACGTCAGCAATATCACCAGCGTAAGTTGGGCAACCATATTGATCAGCAACCACCGCCAACTCATCTCTTTCCTTGGCCAGTCTCAACATTGTCTTTACAAAATTATTACCTTGAAAACCAAAGACCCAACTCGTCCTCAATATAAGGTAATCCGACATTGTAGACTGTACAGCTAACTCACCTAAGCACTTGGTCTTACCATAGACGCTTTGGGGGCCGACAAGGCTATCCTCGGTATAGGGCTCAGAACCAGCGCCATCAAATACATAATCTGTCGATAGATGAATGAGAGGGATAGACCGGCTCACGCAGACTTCCGCCAAGCGCTTTACCGCTAGATGATTGATTGTATCGGCTAAATCGGCCTCTGACTCCGCTTTATCAACGGCTGTATATGCCGTGGCGTTAACCACAATAGCGGGATCATATTGCGCTACAGCGCCAGCAATCTTATCCAACGCTGTCATATCTAGCTCACACCGAGATAACGCAATCACGTTATATCCTGCCTGGGCAAGAGATTCATGGCAGGCTGAGCCAACTTGGCCCGTAGCACCGATTAATAATACCTTTGCTTGAGAACTCATGATGAGCCGCGACTCGTCATAAATGACAGGTCTTTCAATAACGGTAAAGACTTATCTTTTTCGGACAGAGAAATATCATCAAGAAGCGGCCAAGCAATATTAATCGACGGATCGTTCCACAAGACGCCGCCTTCATCACTAGGATCATAGTAATCTGTACACTTATATTCAAAATCGGCGGTTTCCGAGAGCACTAAAAAGCCGTGCGCATAACCCGGCGGTACCCAAAGCTGGCGTTTATTGTCAGCACTTAACATTACACCTTCGTACTGCCCATACGTTGGAGACTGTGGATTAATATCAACAACCACATCATAGACTTCTCCAGTAACTACGCGAACTAACTTTCCTTGGGGCCTGGTCTTTTGAAAGTGCAAGCCTCTAAGCACACCTTTTGATGATCGCGAGTGGTTATCTTGAACGAACTCGACATCATCCCCCAAACACTCTTGATAGCGCTCTCGCTGATACGTTTCCATAAAAAAACCACGGTTATCACCGAAAACCTTAGGCTCTATAATCAATACGTCTTGCAAAGTTGTTTCTATTACATTCATTAAATTATCTTCTTTCACTGAAAATTAGCGGCTGCTCCGTTTAACCTCCCAACCACACACGGCGGGCATCTAAAAGGACAAAGCCAGACTTAAAGAGAGCGGAACCACTTAAAACTCCAGCACATCAAGCAAATACTTACCGTAGCCACTTTTGATCAACGGTTTAGCCAAATCGCGCAGCTGCTCCTCACTAATCCATCCCATTCGCCACGACACTTCTTCGGGACAGGCAATTTTTAAGCCTTGGCGCTGCTCAAGTGTTTGTACAAACTGCCCAGCTTCCATTAGCGAATCGTGTGTACCTGTATCTAACCACGCCGTTCCTCGCCCCATCATCTCAACCGCAAGCTGCTGTTTCTCCAGATAGACTTTATTGATATCTGTAATTTCCAGCTCTCCACGAGGCGATGGCTTGATCGACTTAGCAATATCTACCACCTGATTATCATAGAAATACAAACCGGTCACCGCGTATCGAGATTTTGGTTTCTCTGGCTTTTCTTCAATCGACGTCGCTTTGCCGTTATCGTCAAATGCGACCACGCCAAAACGCTCAGGATCTCTGACAGGGTACGCAAATACCGTCCCGCCTTTTTCACAGCGCGCCGCACGCTGAAGAGACTCACTCAAACCATGTCCGAAAAATAAATTATCACCTAATACCAACGCACAAGAATCATCGCCAATAAACTCTTCACCAATGAGGAATGCCTGAGCCAAACCATCGGGTGACGGCTGCTCTTTATAGGCAATTGACAAACCCCATTGACGGCCAGAACCCAAAATTTTCTCAAAGCGCCCAATATCTTCAGGCGTAGAAATGATTAAAATATCCTTTATACCCGCCAACATCAGCGTAGTGAGCGGATAATAAATCATTGGCTTGTCATATACTGGTAGTAATTGCTTACATACCCCTATAGTCACGGGGTGCAAGCGTGTGCCAGAGCCACCCGCTAAAATAATACCTTTCACGTTATACCCTCATTAGATCATCAAGATAATGAATTGTAAGCGATGGGCGCTAGACAAGCCCTAAGCGCTGCCCCTGATAAGAACCATCTAAAATGCTTTGCCACCAAGACTCGTTACTTAAATACCATTCAACAGTTTTGCGTATTCCCGACTCAAACGTTTCTTCGGGAACCCAACCTAACTCTTTTTGAATTTTTGAGGCATCAATTGCATAACGTACATCATGACCAGGACGATCATCCACAAAAGTGATTAAATCATGATACCTATCAATACCATCAGGCTTATTGGGTCGCAATTCATCTAAAATTCCGCATATGGTTTCCACGACTTCAATATTTTTACGTTCATTATGCCCACCAATATTGTAAGTCTCACCAACACTTCCACTGCACAGAACACAATAAAGCGCTCTTGCATGGTCTTCAACATAAAGCCAATCACGAATCTGTGAACCATCACCATAAACAGGTAACGGCTTACCCGCTAATGCATTAAGAATAATAAGAGGAATAAGCTTTTCTGGAAAATGGTACGGGCCATAATTATTCGAGCAATTCGTAACCAGCGTTGGCAGGCCATAAGTGCGATGCCACGCTCTCACAAGATGATCAGATGCAGCCTTACTCGCAGAATAAGGAGAGCTCGGCTCGTAACTGGTCGTTTCAGTAAATAAGCCTTCAGCCTCTAAATCACCATATACCTCATCAGTAGAAATATGATGAAACAAAAAGGCTTGCTGCTCAACGTCTGCCAATGAAGCGTAATATTTACGGGCAGCTTCCAGCAACACATAAGTCCCCATGATATTAGTCGCCATAAACTCACCGGGACCATCAATTGAACGGTCAACATGAGATTCAGCCGCTAAATGCATCACTCTATTCGGCTGATACGTTTCAAATATACGCCGCATAGCCGCAGAGTCGCCAATATCTGATTGCTCAAAATGATAGCGATCAGACTGGGAAACTTCTTTTAGAGAAGATAAATTCCCGGCATACGTCAGCTTATCAACATTAACAACATGATCATTTGTATTATTAATAATATGTCGAATAACCGCAGATCCAATAAATCCTGCGCCACCGGTTACTAAAATTGTGTTCATGTTTTTTGCTCTACTAAAAAATAAAAGTACAGGCTATACCGCCCGATTTTCTCAGCCTGGAACACGAGGTTCAGCCACTAATAAAGATCGGCCCAACGCTAAACTCGCCATCATAAATATTGGGAATAATGAAATCATACTCGTTGTTACAAGAATAAAAGCCATCACAACATTTAAGATCAAATACATAATAATATATCTATCCCTATCATTATTCGGGTCATATCCCAACATCACTTGCTTAAGCAGCGGTATGATGACAGAAAGATAAATCCCCACAAATAATGCTAAACCAACATAACCGTACTGAAGCGCTATCTGAAGGTAAGCACTTACGATATCAATGATACCCAGCCCCGTCACCAAGTGATCAAAATAGCCACTTGTCAGATAAAATGGCGAGCCAAATAAAGGGTGCTGCTGCAAATACAGCCAAGCTGTATCGTAGAGGGACGATCGATAATCAAAGGTTCCATATTCATCCTCATACACAAAGAAACTGGTTATATCTAAAGTAAATTCCAGCACCATAAACAACACTAACAACGCACTACAGATTACTCGTTGCGCGCCTTGTAATCTAAGGAAATAAAAGTACATGCCAACGCCCATAATAAATCCGAACAAGCCTGCTCTAGAGCCGCCAAACAAAACACTTAACGCAAAAGCGCCAAGTAATAGAAAGTAAACAGCTAAAGGAATGAATCGATACTTTTTCAGCATTTCTAGCGCAAGAAAGCCTGCTAGCATTAAAAAACTGACCAAGACACCAGACAGAGGCCCCGACAATCTCAAAAAGCCACCGCGAAATTCACGTAACATGTTGTAACGACTACGGGGGTTAAGCGCCTCATAAATATCTATTTTTATCACTTGGCTGATAATAAAAACAGAAGCCAGTAAAACAGCAGCAATGACAAAGGCTAGTGAACAGTAATGCATATCCTTATCAGTACGAATAATACGACTCATGACAAAATAGGGGATCGCATAGGTAAGCATACTATCCACGAAGTAACGCAAAACTGTAGTAAATTTACCTTCACGAAAAGTCAACAATGTCGTCAACACAACAAAAGCTAACACCAATCCATCCGTCAAATTCCAAGAAATTTTATACTGTTTAAACGCCATAAATAGTAACGGACACAATATTGATAGCACCGCAACCTTATCGAATGACAACACTAGCAAGTGGTTAATACCTGGCGCTGACATTCGATATTCTACCCAATCTGGCACGGCACTAACTATTGCAATAAAAAATGCAATAGCGATAACTGGCGAATGCTCTTTATTAAGCAGGACTAGCAATGGAATAGCAACAAGCAACGTTAGTGTTTCATTATGAATCAAGAAAATAAAAGGCAGAATCGACACCCAAAATATGAGCGCCTGCCGACCAAAGCCAGAGATAAAAATCCTATGATTGACCGCGACAAAACAAGCCATTGAAAAAACGATAAACAAAGCGAGTTTCAAACCATAAATAAGCATATTTACATCTTCGCCCTGTGAATAGCGGCTATATTAAATAGAGCTCGCTGACTATTCTTGTTCATATTGCTGGACCGCTAAGGTATAAAAATTTGATGCTTGCCGGCCAATCTTTTCTAGCGAGAAAGCCTGCCGACAATGCTTGTACCCTTCTGCCGCGATTTTTTCTAGTGTAGGGGTATCATCAAATAGTGTCATGACCTTTTGAGCCAAATCATCGGCATCGCCTCCACGAAAAAACACACCACTAACACCATCGTCAAAAACTTCTCTCACCCCCCCGACATAAGGTGCAACAATAGGAGCCGCCGATGCCAAAGACTCAACAACCGTATAGCCTAAAATTTCATTCCTCGAAGCCATCACTGTAATATGCGACTCCCGCCTTAATTGCTGAATAAGTGAGCCACTCGACGGACCTATGTAACGAAGACTAGACCGCTGCTCTTTTGGCAAACAATTATCAATGGCTTCTTGTATACGCATTTTCCCATCTGCATGTTCAACGCCGGGGTCAGGCCCGACAAACAATAAAGTAGCACTAGGCTCTTTAGCGATAATTTTAGCAAACGCCTGAATGACAATGTCGCCACCCTTATGGGAGTCAAAACGACCAACGAACAAAATTTGCTTAGGTGTATATGACTTAGAATGCCAACAGTCGTCTTTATCGAGAACAGGTAATGGATTGAAAAAAACCGCTTGCAAAGGCCATCGGACATTATACTTCGCCTGAACCTCATCAAGCATCCACTGACAAGGTGAGTTAACATATTGTGCAGACTTAAATGCTCGTTCCTCTCTTTTAAAACGCTGAGAGTCCCACTCATTGAGTGGTCTATCACTGAGCGTACCGTTAACATAGTGCGGCCCATGCAAACGCATAACGATGGGAAAATTCACCTTAGGCTGTAAAAAATAATGCCAACCAAAGGACTCTTCCATTTCTAGAATATCAATAGTACGCTTTTTTTCTATACGACGAATACCCGCTAATATTGATCGCCCGCCAATGTAATAAACTGAAAAACCGATTGATATAGCCTCTCCAATACGAGCAATCAATTTTTCAAAAAATGTGGGCTGATAGTCGGTAATAAACGTGCAATTATCATTAGCAATAAAGGAATCATCACTATCGGGACATGTTCGTCTTCTTGCTAACACAGAGACCTCATGCCCTTGAGCTCGCAAAGCTACCACCATATTATCACTATAAGTCACAATGCCATTAGCTGCACCTTGCCGCGGCCATGATGGGGATATGATAACAATGTGCATAAATTAATAGCCTAAGGATGACCAAACCATTCGAGAAAAAATAAAACCTCCGAATGCTAGCAATATAATATACAACTCTTTCGATAAACTAACTGCTTTAAGAACATATAAACGCGCCATCATATAAATAGCAGGAAGTACCTCCACTAACGCTATGGTAATTAGCAGCCCCATTGCACCCCACCAAAAGTAACTGCAAGCAGCGCCAACAACAAACCATACCAACCGAATAATATTAGCAATAAGTGTCGTTTTTAACTGTCCGTATAATATCAAAGAGACTTCTGAAGGATAGGTAATTAATGTCATTATAGGTGTAACCAACAACAGCGACAGATAAAAGCCTGCTGAGATGTATTCATCAGGATATAGAAGATCAAAAAATAAGTAACTCGCACCACATAGCGCACCTAAACCAACAGCGATAAACAATATGATTTTTTGTTTTTTACCATAGTTTTTTTCAAGATACTGCTCAGGCATCTCTCGGTATACGATCGACAAATAGGGCTGCAAAACTCCACGAGCATATTCAACAGTGAAGCTTTTTGCTGCAGAAGCAACACTAAAAGCAATAAAATATAGCCCCAATTCAGAAACACTGAGTATTCGCCCTAACACAACCTTATCAAACTGCAGCAGCAATAAAGTAATAATACTTGAAGGAATAATAAATTTAGCCCAATGCAAAAATTCAAAAATGATCGCTCGATCAAAATAAAAACCGGTTCCATGCGAACCAATAAAAATCAAACCCAAAATAATTTGCAAGGTCGGGTTAAGCACCATAGATGCAATCACAAGCCAGTAGCTACCCGTTAAATAAACACCAACGACAGAAAAAATAACCGAAAGTAACATGCATGCAAAACGAACATACATCACTCTAGCAATTCTATTCTGTCTCTCGATAGCGATAAAACCGATAGGAATTAGGCTTTCAGCAAAAAAACATAAACACATTACTTTCAAAACTAAAGACAGCTCTGGAATCATGAAGAATTCAGCAACATACCCAGAAGAGGTGTATAACAAAATGGCTAATATGGCATTACGGATCAGCTTTATCGTCCATAATGTTTTGAGCAAATACTTTTCGTCACCATCCTTATGCTTAAGAATAAATGCACGAAAACCACCATCAGAAATCATCTCAAAAGCAAAAATAACAGTAAACGCAAGGCCAAATATAGCGAAAGCGTCAGGGCTTAAAAAACGCGCCAATAGTAAGTTACTCAATAGACGAATAACATTACCAAATAGCTTGGTCACTACCAGTGCTTGCATACCGCTATCTTTAAAAGAAAGCGGTAACTTATTAAATAATGTAGATACAATAGTGGACATATAAACTCAACAACAACGATTAATGATGCAATCTCAACTACTTATATTCAATAATATGAAACCCACGGCGCAGTAACTTTTTGTAGTAAAACGTAGCCACACCTTTTGCCTCCGCGAATTTACTCAGTACCAACGAAAGCGAATACACAAAGGATGTCATAAAGCCCAACCGTTTCTTATTTTTCAGTGATAACTGAATCACTTTCGCGCAGTATATTCCCAAAAACATAAGCACCCAGGCTGATATAGTCATAGACAAGGTGATAATAAGCAGTGCCAAAACACTCCAAAACACAGCCCTTAGCACTTCAGCCCGGTAGTATTTTTCACCACCAGCCCCATGAAGATCAAAACCTTGAGCGTAGGCATGTCCTGCCCGCTCACAGCGCTTCCACCACTGACTAACACTGGTCATTGCCGCGTCATGCAAAGTCATCGGCGCATCTATACGCTCAATCAACCAACCACCTTGTCGCCATCGGTAGCACAATTCAGGCTCTTCGCCAGCAATCACTTGCGAAGAAAAACCACCGACATCACGTAGTGCATGCGCACGACACATAAAATCGCCACCGGTTGCCATTGCCAAGCCAATAGGTGTGTTCCACTCAATATCACACAAACAGTTGTACCAAGTCGCTTCGGGGTAACGCTCTTGCCTACGGCCACAGACAGCAACCACTTGCGAGTGAGACTGCAGATGAGAGACAGCCGTCGACAACCAATGCTTACTAACTTCACAATCGCCGTCAACAAACTGGATGTAACATATATCGTGGTAGTGCTCCAACAAATAACGATAACCTTCGTTACGCGCCCTAGCAGCACTAAAAGGGGTAGACATATCTAACTCAATACTGTCGTAGCCCAGCATTTTAACGAATTGAACACTATCGTCAGTGGATCCAGAGTCGACATAAACAACACGGACATCAGAAGTCGCTAGAGAATGAACACAAGCCCTTAAGCGTTCGCCTTCATTACGGCCAATCACAACAATGCCTACACGGCTCATGGATTCTGTTTTTATCGAATTATTCATTAACGGAAGCAAGCGAGGTTATTGTTGGTTTACCAGCAGACACGACAGAAAAAGCGGGAATATTATCAGTGACGACACAATTAGGACCAATGACACTGTGGCGACCTACGACAATATCGCCAACAATGACAGCACCTGTACCAATATTAACACCCTGCTCTATCGTTGGCTTAGCGGACAAATCGGTTAGATCACGGATGCCTAGCGTTGTATTTTGTCGAATAATAACATCATCGCCTATTTGACGAGCACCGATTATCATCCCGCCAAAATGCTCTAACTTCACTCTACGCCCTACCTGCACAGTATAGTCTAGCTTAATGCCACAGCACACTTGAGCCATTTTACGCAATAAACGATACATCAATGTCATAGGAAAACGAAGCAACCGATAGCGAATACCCATCCTCCAATTACCAAAGCGATTCACAAAAAGCGCAAACAAACCTTGAGAGAAAAAGGCACTATCGTGAGTTCTGTAATCTTCTTTTACTAGCTCAACAAAGCTCACTTCTTTAGGGTTTCTATTGGATGAACCATCCCAAAGAGGAGGCGCTTTTGTTCGACATGCTTGTGTTGATGCATGGCTATACTTGCCAGAATTTTCTGCAGCATCAGATGATTTAAAATCTGACGAGACCAAACGCTCCGTCCGTGATATTTCTTTAAAACCTGAAAAAGAAATCTCTCTCCAGTTAGGCGGCAGTGACCCTAAAAACAATTCGATTTTTATCGAGAGCTGTACTGTTTGTAACGAATCAACACCAATACTTTTTATCGTTTGATCATAATCAACATCCTCCATCGGCACACCAATCACAGCAGCGACATCACTCATCAATTGATGCCAGCTCAATGCAGTTATCACTTCTGCATCATCCCCTTGCTGACTATCATGTTCGCTTTGCATGTATGACTTTGTTAACTCATGATGCTGAACCTTACCTGTCGATGTTTTTGGCAGTTGAGAAACAACCTGATAGCTTAATGCACTGTTTGCTGTAATACCCAATTCGACCAACGCTTTTTGAGCAATCGCTTTAATGCGGGAAAGAGCATTACCATCAACACCGGTGATAACGTAAGAAACTAAAAAGCCTTCTCCATAGCTGGCATTCGGAATACGAGAAACCGCAAGCTCTACACCATTTATTTTTTCGGATAATAAGCGCTGATGAAGCACCACTTCTAAACGCTCCGTTGAGAGCTTCTGCCCTCCGCAGTTTACGACGTTATCTGCACGACCTAAGAAATAGAGAAAGCCATCTTCATCGATACGACCAAGATCGGTTGTTTCAAACCAACCATCTTTCCCCGGAACACTGACACCCTGCTCGCCATTATGCACATCCGTGGCGAGATGTTCACCACGGATGCAAATTCGATTATTATCATTAATTTTGATCGCCGTACTACCATAGCAACAACCTACGCTATCAAGCTGGGGGGCAATTACACTATCCAACGATAACAATGTTGTTCGAGACGCTTCTGTCAGTCCGTAATGCTGAATAATTTTTGCATTAGGAAATAACACTTTGATCTGTCGTTTTTCTGCTGCAGTCATCGCTTGACTACCAATTTCGAGCCAACGGAGTTTATCCCCATGACCATCCAATAAGCTCGGTGACTGGATCAATAGCCGCAACAAGCTCGGAACTAATGAAAGCGCATTGACACGACCTTTCGCCAATAGAGACGCTAATTCTCTAGGGTCAAAACCATTAGGAGGGACATAGCAACAACCGCCAACAGCAGCAACATGCCGGCAACGCCCAAAACCAAATGAATGGTAAACAGGCACACCAATATACTCTTTCACGGTTGAATCCATTTGCATAATAGCCTGCAAACGCTCAACAGTATTATTTAACGCGCCACCGGATATGCGAACGGCTTTTGGCAGGCCTTCGGTACCGGATGTAAAAGCAATGTACACAATAGAATCTGCCGAAGGTATATCCAACTTTGGTTCATACCAGTTATTATCATCTGACGTGACGGTAACGACATCAGATACACCCGCAACCCTAATACGCTGTTCATCTTGATTTGATCGTAGAGGCACCACAGTTTTGCCCGCATTTAGCGCCGCAAAAACCGACCGCACATAAGAGGTAGACTGATGCTCAACAACACCCACGATGTCAGAAGAAGGATTATTTTTCATTTGATGTATCAATCGCTATCATTGATGGATAATATTACAGTTAGTTAACTAAATAGTTGCTGCTTAGCAGCATTAACGTCGTCACATTACAACTGCATCACTACAGGCCAGACACTGCCATGAGTATAACACAGGCCAAGGTTGCCATTATTACTGTCACCTTCAATAGCAGTGGCTTTATCACCAACTATTTAAACGCGCTATCCTGTTACTTAACGGATTCTTCTTTCCGGTTAATCATTGTCGACAATGCGTCGACCGACGACACCGTTGATCGCATAAAACAGTTTACACAAACAGTAAAACTGCCAGAAACTTGCGTGCAAATTATCAAACTGAAAAAAAACATAGGCTTCGGCAGGGGCTGTAATGAAGGGGTACGTTCCGCCGCCAAAAGCGACGCTTTATATTATTGGTTTTTAAATCCAGATACCGAGGCATTAGCTGACAGTGCAATAAAACTCCTAGATACCTTTCAACAACACAAAGAAGCCGACTTTGTCGGAAGTGTATTAACTGATGAACAACAACAAATCCGAGCCGGCGCATTCCGCTTTCCCACCATTACAAACATTTGCTTATCAACTCTTAGACTTCGCATTTTAGACAGCTTATTTACACAACACACAACAGCAATACCGATAGAAAAAAAGCCTTATCGTGCTGACTGGCTGACTGGCGCTTCATTCATGGCTAAAAAGTCAGCAATAACGAAATTAGAAGCATTTGACCCGCATTACTTTTTATATTTCGAGGAAGTTGACCTATTCTATCGAGCAAAAAAGTCAGGGCTGTCCGCATGGTGCGCTCCAGACAGCAAAGTCTTCCACATATCAGGCGCATCCACGGGTATCAATCAAAAAAAGCAAAGCCACCTAAGACCTAAGCGCCAACCAAAATACTGGTTTGAATCTAGACGCTACTTTTATCTAAAAAACTACGGCAGACTATATTTTATTTTGCTCGATTTTCTCCAAGTGACTTGTTTACTGGTATGGAAATTACGCACAAAACTGCAAAAAAAACATGATGACACGGCCAAATGCTTACTCAGAGACATTATAAAGCACAGCTACCTCGCAACAATAATCACTAAAAAGAAATAACTATTTGAGCAATTAAGAGTCAGCAGGAGCTGCTTTTTTAGCCTCTACCACATAAAAAATCATCACACCTAAACAAATGAATAATAGCAATACCTGCCCCAGAAAATTCAAATATTTATCAACCACCGGCATCGTATTTTCTATATGCTCAAATGTGGAATGAAAGAAGAATATGTCAAATAGCGCACTACGTGTTATCTCCTTCGGCAATAGACCCAAGAAATGAACAATATCAGGTATTAACCCCCACATACCCACCAAAAAAATGACGACAGGACAATACAAAAACCAATGCGGCTCCTTCCGATATAGCCATTGAAAGAAGCGACTAGTTTCTTTCCACTGCCGACGCTTTCTAGCAATGACCGCACATGCCGCAGCACCTACGACGCCACCCACAGCAAAATAAAAATGCTTTTCAGGCATGCGACCTCCTTCGCTTTTTTACACGCACCTGTTTAAAACCGCGCCGCCTCAACTGCTTAACAGTATGAATGTAGTACAAAATAATTATTATGTATAACAAACCACAAGCAAGCACAACCGCATGGATATTACCTAACCACTGAACCGCAAATGGCTGACAATGTAATTGTGAATAAAAAAAGAAAGCGTTCAGCCAAACGGGCAACTCACAGGTAAAACGATCAATAAAAAAGTAAGGCGCCGCACCCAAAAAACCCAACAAAAAAGGCAGGAATGGACTATAAAGTCTCACCGTTAATACCCGCGAACATATAAGCAAAAGTAATAGAAACAGGCAATAACCCGCCATAAAACTAATGCCAAAATGCCCCATGCCCGTTAAATAGTCAGCCACATTAAGCCTCTAATAAACACCTAATAAATATTCTTAGATGTGAGCGTAAAAGGGGTTTTGCACAATATTTTCACATCCAACCACAAAGACCAGTTATTGATATACTCAACATCAAAACGCACCCTTTCACGCATCTTATTCATCTCTTCTGTTTCACCACGACAACCATTCACCTGAGCCAAACCAGTAATACCCGGCTTAATGCGATGACGTAACAAGTAGTTTTCGATATGGTCATCATAATAATCGTTATGCGCAACCGCATGAGGCCTAGGCCCTACAAGCGACATTTCACCCGATAACACATTAAATAGCTGCGGCAATTCATCGATTGATGTTCTTCTCAAAAAACGACCAATTTTTGTAATTCGCTGATCATCTTTTGTCGCCTGCTTTACATTAAGATCATCATGAAGGTACATGGTGCGAAATTTCCAAATATTGAAGACCTTGCCATCCCAACCATGCCGCTGCTGCTTAAAAAATGCAGGGCCTTTAGAGCCAACTCGAATAGCAATAGCGACCACCAAAAACAGAGGCGATAACACTAGCAACAACAAAAAGGACAAAACCTTATCCATAACATCCTTGAATAAAATACTGGTTCTTGTCGATGTAATAGGGCTTTCATTAAGAAAGATCAGCGGCAAGCCCGCGACCTCTCTAATAGAATGGTTTAACAGCTTTAAGGCATAAATATCAGGCACCCAAATAAGGTCAACATTACTATCCAGTAACTCCACATGAAGCATTTCAACCATGCCAGAATCATTTAACGGAACAGCAAAATACACCCGCTTAATATCGTGATACTTTATAATCCCGCGAATATCTGAAATATGCCCTAGCAATGGCGCTTGTCGCTCTCTTCGCTCTTCCTGACCGGCAGGATTACCATCACCAAACGAGACAAAGCCGACAATTTTATCAGGCAACCATTTATTACCATTAACACTACTAAACAAATGCTCCGCAAGCCTACCCTGCCCGACAATGACACACTCCGTTCTATCAGAGAACTTTTCCCGATAGAAACCTATTGCCCTCGATGTTAAACCATAGGTGATAACTTGCATTACAAAGCCAAGCAATGCCCACTGTAAAAATACTTCTCGTGAAAAAAAGTCTGAAACCTTAGTCACAAAGCCAATAGCAAGCAGCACTAGTAAAAACAGCATCCAAGCCACAAACAATCGGTATACAGCCTCAAAGAATGAACCAAAGCGCCGATAGACGCCAAAAATGCTATAAGTCGTAAACTGCAACAATGCCGCTGTGATCATTAAAATACGGTAGCCAGCCGGTATTTCCCCCAACTTAACTTGCACCAAAATAGCCAAAAGCAACACGGTTAATATAATATCTACGGCTATCTGAAAAACATAAACAATAGACTCACGCTTTTTGAGTAACTGTCGCCGCTTGGATAGCTGATCATATGTCTTCATAATGTGCACTTTGAAATAACGCGAACAAAAAACCAACCAGTAAGGCGCCTCACCGGATCTAGTGTATAATTAGCATTCTTAACTTAATGGCAAGAATGGCGTGCAAAACGACAATTATCACACAGAAAGCCTAGCACACCAATGCAACAATATGGCGACCTGCTCTAATAATAGACGCCACCTAACCATAAAGCCGAAAATATGAATTATTCAGCCTCAGCACATAATAATCACCCCTTCCTGTTTTACAATTTATTAGGAATGATTATTTACCTCCCTTTACCTCTGGGTAGTCATCGGCTTTTAGCATGGTCAATATTGGAAGCTTGGGTTTTTAGCGTTTTATTCGTATGGATATTTCTCTGCTTTCAGCAAAAAGCACGCATGCCGGAATATTGGAAAAAATGCTGGCCGGCGCTATTCGCCCTTACCGGCTTTGCAGCGATCAGCTTATTACAACTCACCCCTCTGAACTCTTCATCTCACAATATTAGCGTGCTTAATGATCTAAACTGGGCAACCTTCAGTCTCGACCCTCATGCCACTATAGAACAACTATTGAAAACTAGCGCTTATATTGGCCTATTCATTCTTACCATCGCCCTTGTTAACACAGAGAAACGCATCAAGACCGTTTTGCAAGTATTCTTCTTTTGCGGGGTATTCCAGGCAGGCTATGGCGCCTTCATGACATTAAGCGGCATTGAGTATGTTCTTTGGCTACCCAAAGAGCATTACATCGGTAGAGCAACCGGCACATTTATCAATAGAAACCACTTTGCTAACTATTTATCGATGTGTGCCGCTGCGGGTACAGCACTACTTCTTATCGACTTATCAAAGAAAAAAGTAAAAGGTCTTAAGAATATGCTTATCGGATTATTGCATTTTATGCTTAGCCGTAAAATGCTATTTCGTATTGGGCTCGCTCTCATCGTTGTTGGCATTGTGTTAAGCCGCTCAAGAATGGGAAATACCGCTTTTTTTATCAGCTTAGTCAGCGCTGGGTTTATCTGGATGATCCTGACCAAGCGAGTAAGCCGAAATGCCATCATATTCCTCACAAGCTTGATTATTATCGACCTGTGGGTAGTCGGTAACTGGTTTGGTTTTGAAGAAGTCACCGCTCGCATTCAAAATACCTCCGCAAGCACAGAAACCAGAGATGAAGTACTTCGTGACACCCTAGTTTATATCAAAGAAAATCCAATGCTTGGCACTGGCGGAGGCAGCTACTACTCAGTTTACAGCTATTACAAGAGCCCCGACGTCAATGGCTACTACGACTACACGCACAACGATTACTTACAGTTTGTTAGCGAATACGGCCTTATTGGAACTGCCTTTATTGCCCTACTAGTCATCTCTAGTTTATTTACCGCCATAGTGACTCTCTTTAAAAGAAACAACCCCACGATGCAAGCAACCAGTTTTGCGGCTCTTATGACAATTATCGCATTACTGCTGCACAGCCTTGTTGATTTCAACCTCCAAATTATGGCTAATGCTGCATCCGCAACCATATTGCTGGCATTAGCATGGGTTGCCAGGCACTTGACAAGCGCAAAGGGGCGATCGAATCAAAGAGACATTCAGCGCCAAAATAAGCATAAGAGCGGCATAGCTTAAGCATTAAACAGTATAAAAAATCACCAAAAAAACGTGACGCAGTTCACTTTCCTATTGAAATCAAAGGATGTCATTGCTAGAATTCAAACATCGACATACACACAAGTGCCCTCCGAGGGGATAGAACAATGAAAAAAACGATTATTATGAGCATGATAGCGGCATTTGCCCTAGTCTTGTCACAACAGTCACTAGCGACTTACGGCTATCATTCGTATAAGTCCTACGGCAGTTACGGTTCGTCGTATAGCTCTTCAAGCTACTCTTCTTCGAGCTATAATAAATATGATAGCTATAGCTCTTCAAGTTACGGTTCATCGAGCCATAAAAAATATGGTAGCAGCTACGGTTCGCATAACAAGTACAGCGGCGGCAGTAAGTACGGCTCGTACAATAAATATGGCAGCGGTTATAGCAAGTACGGCAATGGCTACAATAAGTATGGTAGTTACAACAAATACAAATGCCATGGCAAATACACCAAATACGGAAACAACGGTAAAGGCCATAAAAGTTACAAAAAATATGGGAACGGTTATAACAAATATGGAAACGGCCATCATAGTCACGGCAATGGAAACGGTTATGGTCACTGCCACTATGAGCCACCACCAAGTGCTTGCTAGTTAGACGCTAGGCATTTACCAAAGACATAAAAAAACCAGCTAACGCTGGTTTTTTTATGTCTACGATTTACAGTAAAAAGAAACTGATTACCCTACAGAAACCATAGCCAGCAATTCATCCGTTTTCTGCTGCATTAAGTTTTCATCACCTCTTGACTCCACATTCAATCGAACGACCGGCTCAGTGTTTGACATCCGCACATTAAAGCGCCAATGAGCAAAAGCCATTGAGAGCCCATCGGTATGATCAATACTCTCAGCATCTGCTGTATAACGCTGCTCTATATTATTGAGCAACGCTTTAGGGTCAGATACTTTCGTATTAATTTCGCCACTACAAGGAAATGCTTTCATTCGATCATCAACTAGCTGCGATAGTGACTTTCCTGACCGAGATAACATTTCAACAACCAACAACCAAGGAATCATTCCACTGTCACAGTAAGCAAAATCTCGAAAATAGTGATGCGCGCTCATTTCACCGCCATACACCGCATCTTCTGCACGCATACGCTCTTTAATAAAGGCATGCCCCGTTTTACTCTGTATCGCTTCGCCACCAGCGCTCGCGACAAGCGCCTGTGTATTCCATGTCAACCTCGGGTCGTGAACGACCTTAGCGGGCGCCTTGCTTAAGAAAGCGGCTGCCAACATGCCGACCACATAATAACCTTCGATAAAACGACCGTTCTCATCGAAGAAGAAGCATCGATCAAAATCGCCATCCCAAGCGATACCTAGATCAGCTTTATTGGCTACCACTGCATCAATGGTTGAACTTCGATTATCTATTTCTAGAGGGTTTGGAATGCCGTTGGGGAAAGAGCCATCGGGCTCGTAGTTAACTTTAATGCACTCAAAAGGCAAGCGAGGAATCAACTCATCCATCACCAAACCCGCTCCTCCATTGCCAGGATTAACAACAATCTTTAACGGCTTAAGAGCGGCTGAATCTTCTATATATGTCATCAAATGATCAATATAGTTCGGGCGGCTCACAAGCTCACTTACCGTGCCTTTTCGCTCCACTGCAGGAAAATCGGCTTTTTCAGCCATAAGCTTAATATCGATTAGGCCTGTATCACCACTGATAGGGCGAGCACCTTCTCGAACAAACTTCATACCATTATAATCAATGGGGTTGTGGCTCGCGGTCACACAAATACCACCATCAATATCACTATGGTGAAAGGCTGCAAAATACACCTCTTCGGTGCCACACTGGCCAATATGCAAGACATCTGCCCCCGCATCGGTGATACCTTCAATCAGCGCTTCGGTCAGCGATGGGCTGCTGGTACGAATATCATGACCAACCACCACTTTCTTCGCGTTAAGGAACAAGGCAAAAGCACGGCCTATGCGATAAGCCACATCTTCATTTAATTGATCAGGCACACGCCCACGCACATCATAGGCTTTAAAACAGGTAATCTCAGTACTCATATTTTTCTCTATTGGTGAACGACACAATCATTGACTAATCCGCTAGCAGTCAGCTACAGCGGTCGATAAACATTGCTGTAAACGTAATTTGTCGCATCAACAAAGCCTTCAACGCTACCGCAATCAAAGCGCTGCCCTTTAAACTTATAAGCCATGACGCAACCGTTTTGCGCCTGAGTCAGCAAGGCATCGGTTAACTGCACTTCACCATTTTTACCCGGTGGTGTATTTTCTAGCACGTCAAAAATATCGGGCGTTAAAATATACCGACCAATAATAGCTAGGTTACTTGGCGCATCAGCGATATCAGGCTTTTCAACCATATCCGACACTTGATAAAGCCCCTCTTTCATTTTTTCACCCGCGATCACGCCAAACTTGCTCACCTGGTCATCAGGGACTTCTTGAATCGCCACAATACTGCAACGAAACTGATTATATAATCGCACCATTTGCGCTAAAACACCCTCATCATCACCCGTCAGACACAAGTCATCAGACAGAACAACACCAAAAGGATCATCCCCCATCAGGCGGCGACCATTAAGAATAGCATCACCCAAACCGCGCATTTCAGTTTGTCGAGTGAACGAAAATTTACCTTTTTCCATGACTTGTCGAATGCTATCCAAGTAACCTTCCTTACTACTTCCTTTTATCTCGCTCTCTAATTCATAATTGACATCAAAATGATCGGCAATGGCACGCTTACCCCGCCCAGTCACAAAACCAACATCAGTTAACCCAGCCTCTAGTGCTTCTTCCACACCGTACTGAACCAACGGTTTATTAACGATAGGTAACATCTCTTTAGGCATCGACTTGGTCGCAGGAAGGAAACGCGTACCATAACCCGCTACAGGAAAAAGGCATTTTTTAATCATAAATTCGCTCACTATAAATACAGACTTAAACTTAGACGATAGCATATTCATCACGAATTTTCTGTGTATATGTGATGACAATAACAGCAATACTGCTAGACAAGGCGCATTTAGCCGCTACAATACCGGCCTTTGGGATAAAATCCTGCCATTTTTCATGACAACTACTCATTGAGGGCAATATGTCTTTAGCCGACGACAACAAAAACAGCTTCACCAAAGAAGAACTTATCGCGTGCGGCAATGGCGACCTCTTTGGCCCAGGTAACGCTCAACTACCGCTACCCAACATGCTCATGCTTGACCGCATTACACACATCAATGCGACCGACGGTGAGTTTAGTAAAGGCAGTATTATTGCTGAGCTAGACATCACACCTGAGCTATGGTTTTTCGATTGTCACTTTCCCGGTGACCCAGTAATGCCCGGCTGTTTAGGGTTAGATGCCATGTGGCAACTGGTTGGCTTCTTTTTAGGCTGGAAAGGTAATCAGGGGCGTGGCCGAGCACTAGGTTCTGGCGAGGTGAAATTCACCGGACAAATTTTGCCTTCAGCAAAAAAAGTGACTTATCACATCGATCTTAAACGCGTCATCGAGCGCAAACTGGTCATGGGCATTGCTGACGGCCGTGTATCGGTTGACGGCAAAGACATCTATTCTGCCAAGGATCTTCGTGTAGGTTTGTTTACCAACACCGATGCCTTCTAAAATAAGCTAGCAATAATTTTATGGCATAATGCCACCCGCGTGGGCAGAGTAACCACTGCCTATCTTTGCGTATTTTTTACCATCGTTTGATTAATAATAAAGAGGTATACCTATGAAACGCGTTGTTGTTACAGGAATGGGCATTGTATCGTGTTTAGGCAATGACAAAGCAACGGTTCTAGACGCCCTCAGAAATGGCAAATCAGGCATTTCTTTTCAAGAAGACTATGCCGAAATGGGCTTTCGTAGCCACGTTGCCGGACAAATCGATATCGATGTTAAAGAGCATATCGATAGAAAAACATTACGCTTCATGGGTGATGCCGCAGCGTATAACTATATCGCTATGAAGCAAGCAATCGATGATTCAGGCTTAAGCGAAGAACAAGTATCTAACGAACGAACAGGAATCATTGTTGGCTCAGGTGGCGCATCATCGTCAAATCTCGTCGAAGCGGCTGATGTATTACGGGAACGCGGATTAAAGCGCGTCGGCCCTTACCGCGTCACCCAAACAATGGGCAGTACAACTTCAGCATGCCTAGCGACTCCTTTCAAAATCAAAGGCGTCAACTACTCGATCTCCTCTGCCTGTGCGACTAGCGCACATTGCGTTGGCAACGCCATGGAGTTAATACAACTCGGCAAACAAGATGTCGTATTTGCTGGTGGAGCAGAAGAACTGCACTGGTCAATGAGCTGCTTATTCGATGCAATGGGCGCTTTATCCACTAAATATAACGACACACCTGAAAAGGCATCGCGTGCTTATGATGCTGATCGCGACGGCTTTGTTATTTCTGGTGGCGGTGGCTGCTTAGTTCTTGAGGAATATGAGCACGCCAAAGCACGTGGAGCCACTATCTATGCAGAACTGGTTGGCTACGGCGCTACCTCTGACGGATATGACATGGTAGCCCCTTCTGGCGAAGGCGCGGCACGCTGCATGAGACAGGCTATTGCCGATATTGACGCACCGATTGATTACATCAACGCACACGGCACCAGCACACCTGTCGGTGACCTTGCAGAACTACGCGCAGTCAAAGAAGTTTTCAGCGACACAATTCCAGCGATTAGTTCAACAAAATCCCTAGCAGGCCACTCATTAGGAGCAACCGGTGTTCAAGAAGCTATATACACTTTGCTAATGATGAAAAATCGCTTTATCTGTGCCTCTGCCAATGTAGATACGCTAGATGATGAAGCTACCGGCTTACCTATCGTTACCGAGAGACAAGACGATGTCGACATCACCTACGCCTTATCTAACAGCTTTGGTTTTGGCGGCACCAACGCTTCGCTAGCATTTAAAAAACTATAATAGTACAGGCCTTTATTGCACTGACAATAAAGGCCTTTTTATCTTTCCTCACTATCCAACATACTACTTACCACTCCCAACTAGCCCCAAATAAACCTAACGACATCAGCTCATAAAATAGAGCCGTAGTGAATTCTACCTAAATGATGACTTTTTCTAGTCTAAAACCAAAAAAAACTTGCCAATGAAAAAGGATGCACCTATATTGTGCGAATAGCCTTAATTTACTGAAAGGCACTACTTTCCTTGGTCATAAGACATACTCTCAGATGAAAAATATTGTCTATTCTATACCTTGCGTTATAGAGACATTCATCCCTGCAGCACTAAATCGACCAATAGTGAGCATCGGCCGTGCAATCCAAACGCCCCGCTTACACAGAATTATCTTCTCTACTCACTACCGTGACTCATCTTACGCCATCACAAAAGTAATAAGAGATACGTTAGTGACATTCGTTTTTTACTTACTCCTAAATAACAACACCTATACGTCACGAGGAATCAATGACTATTCAAACGCCTATTAAACCAAAGGTGAGAATCAATGAAGCCGCTGCTGAAATCAGCGCCCGCATCCCCAAAAAAGACCAATCTTTGTTCAACACGCTAACGACTAGCTTCTTTAGCCATATAGACAATGAAGACATTGCTCGCTACACCGATGAAGACCTACAGGGTCTAATGACATCGCTATACCGCAAAATACAAAATACTCCGGAAGATAAAGCCACCATATTTAACCCTAATGTGGAAGAGCACGGCTGGCAAAGCCCGCACACAATTATCCTTCTACATCACCCCAATATTCGATATTTAATTGATTCGATTCGCAACACTTTGACGCGACGCGACATTAAAATACACAACCTATTCCATGCATATTTATCGGTAGAGCGCTCAGCGAAAGGCGAAGTAAAGAACATCACTCACGACGCGTCTAACATTAATGAGATGCTGCTCTATATAGAAATTGACCACCACTCTCATAGCGATAATCTGAAAGAGCTACGAAAAATCATTAACCAAACCATTGATGATACTGACGCAGTTGCACAAGATTATATCGCAATGTCTTCCACTGTAGACAACATCGCCAACGAGCTCAACAAAAGTAGCAAGCATATCCCTGCCGAGTTACTTGAAGAATGCAAAACGTTCTTACATTGGATGAACGATGGGCATTTCACGTTTCTTGCTTATGATGAATACACCGTTGATAAAGAAGGTGTTAAGCCGGTAAAAAGCACAGAGTTGGGCTTATTCCGTCAATACGGTCAGCCTAAAGCGCAGCGCTTTGAGAAAATGACCCAAGACCAGCTAGATATTGCTAAAACGCATGAACCGATTATCTTTGCCAAATCGGGGCATATTTCTTCAGTACATCGCTCCTCTTATTCAGATTACATTGTCGTTAAGAAATTTGACAGCAAAGGCAATGTGATTGGCGGCTACCGTTTTATGGGTTTGTATAAACACAATGTCTATACAAACAGTGCAAACAACATTCCGGTAATCCGACAAAAAATCCAAGCTATACTTGATGAGTCATCGATTGCAACAGATACTTACGACTACTTTGAGCTATCACGAATTCTTCATACATTCCCTAAAGATGAACTATTCCTCGCATCCAATGATTATTTATTAAATGCGGGTCGCAGCGTTTTATTTATGCGCGAGCGCGCCAAAATAAAATTATTCTTACGTGAAAGTGTTGACAGCAAATTCATTACCGCCATCTTATATGCGCCAAGAAATCGACTCACATCGAAGCTTCAAGAGCAAATTTATGACCTACTCGCTCAACATATTGATAGTGAAAGTTCGACCACAAGTAACTTCTTCAGCGAATCATCACTTGCGCGCTGCCGTTTTGTTTTTCGATTAAAAGCTCCGCTCAAGCAGACCCTCGATCAGCAAGACATTGAAAACAAAATCATCGAGCTAGCAAAAGACTGGAGCGAGGACTTACAAGCAGCACTGAATGATGCCGTCGGCGAAGAAAAAGGCATTACACTTTATCGTAAGTATCGCAATGCATTCCCCGCGAGTTATATCGAAGAAAATAACCCTCGCGTTGCTGTTGCTGACATTGAACGCATTCAACGCTTATCTCGCGACAACAATGCATTAACCGTCAGTTTTTACCGTCTCGTTACGGCTCAAGAAAACGAACTCAAAATAAAAATTTATCATAAAGGAACGCAACTTTCTTTATCAGATATGATTCCCGTACTGGAGAACTTTGGCCTTAAGGTACTCGAAGAACTCCCCTATGAAATTGAGCAAGAAAAGGAAACGTTTTGGATACATACGTTTACTGTAGAGTCGCCTTTTGACCCTAACCTTGACCCGAATGAACACAAAGAAAATCTGGCAGATGCTTTTAGTGCTATCTGGCAGAAACAAGCGGATGACGACACATTTAATGAGCTCGTTTTAAAAGCAGGAGCAACTTGGCGACAAGTGAGTATGCTGCGAGCCTACTCGCGCTATATGAAGCAAATAAAAATGGGCTTCAGCCAAAAATATATCGCCAATTCGCTAGTCAACCACACTAGCATTGCTAAAAAACTTATTGGCCTATTTGATTGTCGCTTCAACCCTAGCAAAAAGCGCTCAGAAAAAACCGCTCAACGTATTATCGAGCAGTTAGAAAGCCTCTTCGAACAAGTTGAAAGTTTAAGTGAAGATAAAATACTTCGTCAGTATATAGAGCTTATTCAAGCAACACTACGAACTAACTTTTTTCAGAAAGGTATCGATAGCGCAAGTCACAAAGAGTATTTAAGTTTAAAACTGAACCCTCACGCTATCAAAGAAATTCCTTTACCACGTCCACAGTTTGAAATTTTTGTTTATTCACCTCGTGTGGAAGGTGTGCATTTACGTGGCGGCAAAGTGGCTCGCGGTGGACTCCGCTGGTCAGATCGTACGGAAGATTTCCGCACCGAAGTATTAGGATTAGTTAAAGCACAGCAAGTTAAAAATGCCGTTATTGTGCCTGTTGGTGCAAAAGGTGGCTTTATTGCTAAGCAACTACCGCCGCCATCGGATCGCAATGCATTCTTAGAGGAAGGCATTGCTTGCTATAAATTATTTATTCGCGGTCTACTCGACCTTACTGACAACCTCAATGGGGAAGAAGTTATACCACCAAAAGATCTTGTTCGTTACGACGAGGATGATACTTATCTTGTTGTCGCGGCTGACAAAGGTACAGCAACTTTCTCGGATATTGCCAACGAAATTTCTAATGAATATGGTCATTGGCTAGGTGATGCTTTTGCCTCTGGTGGCAGCAATGGTTATGACCATAAAAAGATGGGCATTACCGCCCGTGGCGCATGGGTAAGCGTACAGCGTCACTTCCGCGAAAAAGGCATGAACATCCAAAAAGAGCCTTTTAGTGTTGTGGGTATAGGCGATATGTCTGGTGATGTTTTTGGTAACGGCATGTTGCTGTCTGACCAAATTAAGCTCGTCGCAGGTTTTAATCACCTACACATTTTTGTTGATCCAACCCCCGATCCAGCCAGCAGCTTTGAAGAGCGTCAACGCTTATTCAATCTCCCGCGTTCAACATGGCAGGATTACAATCAAAAGTTAATTTCAAAAGGCGGGGCAATTTTTAGTCGCTCAGCTAAATCGATTACCTTAACGCCGGAAATTCAATCGCTGGTATGCACCTCGAAAAAAACCATGCCACCGACCGAATTGCTTTCGCTATTGCTTAAAGCCCCTGTAGACATGTTGTGGAATGGTGGTATCGGTACTTATGTTAAAGCCAGTACCGAAACACACACCGATGTGGGCGATAAAGCCAATGATATTCTTCGTGTCGATGCACAAGACCTTCAATGCCGAGTGATTGGTGAAGGCGGTAACTTAGGCATCACCCAAAAAGCGCGGATAGAATATGGTCTATTAGGAGGATCGGTATTTACTGACTTTATCGACAATGCCGCCGGTGTTGATTGTTCTGACCATGAGGTCAACATCAAGATCCTGCTCGACAAGCAAGTCGCTGATGGCGAGATGACCGAAAAGCAACGTAATCGTTACTTAGAAAGTATGACTGACGATGTGGCCGATTTGGTACTTAAAAACAACTACCAACAAACGCAAGCCATCTCTCTTAGCCATATCGAAACTCACCGCCGCACGGAAGAATACAAGCGCGTCATTCATTACTTGGAATCAACAGGTAAGCTGAACCGTGCGCTTGAATTTTTACCGAGCGATGAAGTTCTTGTCGAACGTAAAGCTCGTCAAGAAGGCTTGTCGCAAGCTGAGTTGAGCATTCTTATTTCGTATGTAAAAGCGGATATGAAAGAGGCATTAATGAATGCTGACTTAGGTGATGACAACTACATGTCACAACCTGTCGAAACCGCTTTTCCGGCTCAGCTCGTGAAAAAATTTCCAGAGGCCGTTAACAATCACCCGCTGAAAAAAGAAATTATTGGCACTCAAATCGCTAACGATATCTTCAATCACATGAGTATTTCTTACCTTGACCGTATGCAGCAATCGACAGGTGTCACTCATGCCGATATTGCTAAGGCCTACATTGCAACGAAAGAAATTTTTGCACTCAATGATATTTGGACGGCTATTGAATCCCTCGACTACACCGTAGACAGCGAGTCACAGTATCATATGATGCTGCGTGTATCCCGCCTTGTGCGACGTGCAAGTCGCTGGCTGATCAAAAACCACCGAACTCAATTGCACGCTTCAAAACTTATCGAACTATATGCAGAGCGTATTCAAAATTTAGGTAGCAAATTACCCACTCTGTTACCCGAAGCATTGCATGACCAATGGAAGGCCGCTAAAGAAGGCTTGATGAATATGGGCGCGCCTGAATCACTGGCCGAAACATTATCGTCTTGTGAATACCTCTATGACTTCCTCGGCATCATTTCAGCCAGCAACTCGCTAGACAAAGACATCACCGTCGTTGCCAGCAGCTTCTTCACACTGGCAGAAAGACTCGACCTCGATGACTTTTCTGACCATCTAGAAAAGAAAATGCCGACAGCCACACACTGGCAATCACTCGCTCGCGAATCATTACGCGACGATCTTGAGTGGCAACAACGCCAACTCACAAAGAATATGCTCGGCAGTATTGATGCCTGCGATGCGGATGATGTTCAGGCTAAAGTGGATGACTGGTTGGGCGAACAAGAAGTCTTGACCGCGCGCTGGAAACACATGATCACTGAACTCAATAGCCATAATGATGGCGATATTTCAATGCTAAGCATCGCAATACGTGAACTGTCAGACTTGAGCCAAGCAACGGTCAACAACTAACACATAAAAAAACGCCATCATTTTTTGACAGCGTTTTTTATGACAACTAAAACGGGGGCTAATACTAGCCCCCGTTTTTATTTTATCCCTCCGCTTTATTATTCACCCCCAACAAGACCATACGACCCCGCATAGTAGACAGCGTAAGGTAAAACCGGAGGATTGGTATACTCTAGCATTAATATTAAAAGAGCTGGGCTCACCACAATGAATATAAGTTCTATTTTTTAGACGAAAAAGCCCTACGCTGTTTGATGTTTGTATCATGTAACAGTCGGTGATATTCCTGAGACTCCATACCGTAGATAGCTACTTTCCAATCGCCATTAAAGTGAAAACCCCAGCCATACGTTTTAGATAATGGCGAACAGCGAAAGCATGCCTGACTTTTTCGCTGGTAGTCTTCTAGTGAAAAATCGTCGTTACGCTGGCGATGTACTTGTAATAAGATCTCATCTGAACTGTATTGATAAGGGTTTTGACTGACAATATCGAAGGTTAATTGAGCAACGGTAGGAGGCGTTTTTTTAGGTGGAACTGTACCCACCATTTTTCGGCAGTTTTCGGCCACGGCAACAAAAGTGTTGTGATAATTAGTCGTTCTCATACATCAACGGTAACACGGAAGATGCTGATTAAAAAGCACATACTTAAGTAAAAATAAACTATGGTTCATACCTTGTTTTATACTTACAATACTTCTGATTAAGAGCATTCGGTCGTACCGAGCTTGTTCCGGTATCCATGTAAAACAAACATCTAGTCGATTCCAACTTTCACCGGAATAACTAATTCAGAGATTATTAATGCCTTCTTCTCACAAGCCTTCCTCTATCACCTCAACAAACACGTTACCCATACATGCCTTTTTAGACGACATTCAGCAAACTCTTGGCAAGCAAAATAATATGGTGTTACAAGCTGAGCCGGGCGCGGGTAAATCGACAGCAGTACCGTTACATTTATTGAATGCCCCTTGGTTAAAAAATCATGGGAATAGCAACGCTAAAAAAATAATGATGCTAGAGCCACGGCGCGTAGCCGCTACCTCTATTGCCCATTATTTGGCGAAACAATTAGGCGAAAATGTCGGCGAGCGCATTGGCTATCATGTGAAAAATGATCGTAAAGTCAGTGAATATACTCAGTTAGAAATTGTGACTGAAGGAATACTCATTCGCCGTTTACAACACGATCCTGAACTACACGATATAAGCTTACTTATTTTTGATGAATTTCATGAGCGTTCATTACAGGCGGATGTCGGTTTAATGTTAGCACTAGAGGTACAGCAAACCTTACGAGATGACCTTAAACTATTAGTGATGTCGGCTACCATTGACACACAACGTATTGCTAATTATTTAGACGGGGCAGCAGTGATAAAATGTCCCGGAAGGGCATTTCCAGTATCGGTGGACTATCAAGGCCCTTATCCCTCACAGCGTTCTGGGAACCCATCCGAACACCTTTGTCATCAGGTACTGGCGGCGCTACAAACACCGCTAGATGAACACAATACAACCGAAAAGCCACAGGGCGATGTACTCGTATTTTTACCCGGCCAAGCGGATATTATGCGTTGTATTAACGCCGCTGAACAACGTTGGGGGAGCGCGCAAAACGCCGCTTCTTCTCCACTATTTTTACCCTTGTTTGGTGGCTTAAGTTTGGCGCAGCAAGAACAAGCCATACAACCCGACCCCGATGGTCGTCAACGCGTTATTTTTACCACCAATATTGCCGAAACCAGTTTAACGATTAATGGCGTAACATGGGTGATTGATAGCGGTTTAGAAAAGCGCTTACAGTATGATCCCAGCAGCGGCATGAGTCGCTTAGCGACGGTGTCTATCTCTAAGGCATCAGCTGAGCAACGTAAAGGCCGCGCGGGCCGTGTGCAAGAAGGCCACTGTATTCGCCTATGGACAAAAGCCACACATGCCACGCTCATCGATTACCAAGCTGAAGAGATTATCAACAGCGAACTCGCCACTACCGTACTCGAACTATACGCATGGGGACTAACGGATTATCACAAAACGCCATGGCTAACCGCCCCGCCGCTGGGCCATTATCAAACCGCCGTTAACTTATTAAATGCATTAGGTTTAATTCGTAATAACACGTTAAGTGCCACAGGAAAGCAGGCCGTGCATTTAGGTGTACACCCCCGTTTAGCGACGATGCTACTGAGTTGTGATAATGCAACAGAAATGAGCATTGCCTGTGACTTAGCGGCGCTATTAAACGAACAAGATATAATAAGTCGCCCCAAAAGCAGCGAAAATAATGTCGATATTGGTCAGCGTTTTATGGCGCTACAAGACTGCAAAACAACCAATAAAAATGATAGACAAGCTGCGCTTAAACGTTACGGAGTCAAACGTAATATATTGAAACAGGTAACCCACTTAGCGAAAGGCTTATATCAAAGCCTAAGTAAATATCCCAAGTATTCTTCGCCACAAACAACACCGATAATAGATTCATTGCAAGATTGGCAAAATCACATTCCAGCGCTATTACTACGAGCCTACCCTGACCGACTCGCCAAGCGTAGATCGAACAGCAACCGTTATATTATGGCGAATGGTAAAGGCGTGATATTAGCGGATGACGATGCCTTGTGTGGTAGCGAATGGTTAGTAGTAAGCGATTGTGACGGGCAAAAACGCGAAGGAAAAATTTATGCCGCTTATGCTATCGAGCCAACACATGTGCTTTCACTACTAAGTGATGAGCTCATTGAAACCAATATTTATGCGCTGGATAATAAAAAACAAAAAATCGTCGGACGTAAACAAACACGTTACCAAGCGATCACCGTATCGGAAACAGCGCTGTCGCATATCCCACAAGAGGCTTTTATAGAATGCCTAAGTGATTTATTTATCAGTGAAGGGCTGGCATTACTGAATTGGACACCACGTTGTGAACAATGGTTACAGCGCGTGCAATGGCTAGCCATTTATTCTGGCGATTTTCCTCCATTATCCCGCGAGCATTTACAAAATACCGTGAGCGATTGGTTGCTGCCTTATCTTTCACACATTACTAGCTTAGCGCAATTAAAAACAACGAATATTTTTGATTTACTCACCGCGAACTTATCATGGGAGCAACAACAAGCACTAGATACTGAAGCCCCCACCAGCTACACCAGCCCAAGCGGTAAAAACGTAGATATTATTTACGATAAAAACCAAGGGGCGATGGTGTCTATTGTATTACAAGAGATGTTTGGAGAATTAGCATCACCCGTACTCGCTTATAATCAAGTACAACTGCGTTTTGAACTGTTATCCCCTGCGCGCAGGCCCATACAAACCACCAGTGATCTAGCTAATTTTTGGGCATCATCCTATATTGAAGTCGCTAAAGATATGCGCGCCAAATATCCACGGCACCGCTGGCCCGAAGAGCCACTGCTTGCCACACCTGGGCATTCACGAAAGCCACGAAGGAAATAATACCCGACTCTAATTTTTATAATTCTAACCATGAAATATCTAAATCTTTAAGTGCATGAAGGTATTCATCTTTCGATATAAAGCCCATACAAGGGTAAGCGCCCCTTTCAGTGACGACGTTATTGATTATTTTTTTGGTCATTAATATCGCGGGCATACAGGGTATATAAGGACCATCACCTGAACGGGCAATCAACTCAAACACCATTATTTTTTCTTTTCCATCACTCCCCTTGCCTTTCAATTCCATATGAAAACCGCTGTTATCTGTGCCGAGCCAGTCAAACATAAAGGAAAGTTTCAACAGCGTAGGGGCAATAGATTGTAGATTTCGGATTACCCCCAAACGTACCGCCCAAGACAATAACCATAAAACAATATGTATAAACGGGATTTCTAATCCGGCGTAAAATCGTATTGTTTTTACACTAGTGTATCGCTTAGAAAACAATACTAAATCAGGTACGTCACAATAACTTAATAGCCTCCAGCCTAAATGCTGATATTTACGAGCACGTAACCCTTGCCAACCAAATATATTGCTCACTTTACCTTCGAGTAAAGTGGTGAAGGCCTTACCGGTATAACCTAGTATCGCTGCTGTTGTTGCTAAACCCCGTGTTGTTTTTTGTGCGGTGGTGATACCATAATCGAGCGATTCTAGCAGGGTAAATTCTCGCTCATAATCATCAACTAGTGCCGACGTTAAACATGGCACTGAGCTCGCGCCACTGATGAGCAATACGCCTTTTGCTTTCGCACGGTTATTAAGCGTTGTAATACCGGCAACAAATTCACGGCCATCGGCTAAGTCAATATAATGGGCGCTCTGATCGATACAGGCTTTTGCTACATCATAGCCTTGATCTTGAAATGGACCCGATGTATGAATAACCACATGGGGATTAATACTAGCTAACGATGCGGGTAAATTTTGAGTGATATCCAAATCTACGGCTTCAATAGAGTAATGCGCTTCGATCTCCTCAGCCATCGACGTTGCTTTATACAATGAGCGGCCAGCAATAATTAGTTGAATATTGTGTTCTTTAGCGAGTTCTTTGGCGATGAAGCGACCAAAGTTTCCGTAACCGCCAATAATTAAGACGCGCTGAGTCATGGTGCACTCCTCACTGTAAATCGTCCTTTATATTCATAAATACGGCCCCACCAAGGGTGAGTGATTTCTACTTGCATATCGAAGCTATCATCATCAATGGCTATTTCTTCTGCGTTGCCTGCACCCATCAGTGGCGTCAGTGGCAATGGAATAAAATGCCCTGCAATACGTAAGGCATAACCTTTATGTTTTAACTTAACCCGATTATCTTCCCAAACAACATTCGTTCTCCAGCATAAACCCAATGGCATAACTTCTATCACTTCATTTTCTTTTATGGGAATCATGTAAGATCGAAAATGATATGGCTTACGATTATCAAACTGAAACATACGATTAAATGTGAACGACTGGGTATTTTTATCGCTTTGAAAACGAACCGTAACAGGAACCTCTTTTTCATTAGCAGGAGGAATACCATGAAGCAACCAAAATAGTGGCGCAAAATATTTAAACGGGCCTGAACACGACACGTCTAAGACACCATCAACCACCGTAATATCTTGAGAATAAGGTTTGTTAGCGTAATGTTTATGCATCACAGCAGGAAGCTTATCCCAGCCTTCACCAAACACGCGTTTAAAAATAGGCTGATTTTTTTGCTTTAAATTATCAATTCTAGAGATATTTTTTCTGCGTAGTAATAAGTTACGCATTCCCCGCAACCAAGGATAAGTCAGCTTGGCAAGAACATCAGACCAGTACACTATTTTTGTCGCGACGTTAAACAAGCCTTTATTTTCACTATACTTTGCCATGAAGCGTAGAGCCGTTTTACCATGATAAAAACATTCTCCATCATAAATAATCATCCCTTCATCTAAATCAAACCCTTCAGCATTGATTGTTTGCATTAACGGATGCTCTGCATCGTCTCTTGCATCCAACAAATGTAAGATTCCATAAGCCTCTTTAATTCGCAGTGCTAACGCAGCTTGCTTACACAAAGGGCATTCGCCATCGTAAACAAACCATATGCCTTTTGCAGAATCTTTATTTTTCATATTGGCTTTTTCACCATAAGAAAGAATACGGCCACGAGACCTACAAACGCAGGCCAACCCAATATAAACCAGCATTTAAAGTAGGCATGGTAAATATCTGGAATATCGGTATTAGTTTCGGCACACGTTACTAAAATATTTCTCATTTTTACTTGCAGCCAAACAACCGGCAACCAACACAGTGCCGCTATTCCATAAATAATATAAGTTATCAACAACCATGTACTACCCCAATCAAACCCTGCTTTCCAAACCAACCATACACCACTAAGGGGTTGAACAATCGCAGCGGGGAAAGTAAATAAATAATCCGCTAACACCGTTGTTTTAGCGGCATAAATTTTTTCGACTATATTGCTAGAGAACATCGAACGAAACATAAAAAAGGCAATACCTAAGCCTGTTCCAAAGAGTACGGTAGCACTAATTATATGCAGTGTTTTTACGAAAAAGTAAGCATCCATTATTATTCCATCATTTTAGCAATCAAATAATCAGCCGTTTGCTTTACGCCATATGCTTGAAGCGGGCCAAAATACCAGGAGGGGTCTAAAAGGCGCTCATATTTTATTGTTAAGGTAACCTCTGTATTGTTATCATCAATGGGCTTGAGTCGTATTTCAGTACCATGTGATTTCATATAGTTCGATAAATAGCTAGTATCTTCAACTACTTCTGTTCTAATGTAGTCGTCTTTAACTTCAGCAATTTTTAATAACACATGACCTTCATGAGTATTAGTCAAAATCCATCGATGATAGCGGTAGTGAATTTTATGAATATCACCCGCTTGCAATGCTTTTGCTTCAACTTTATAGGGCATAGGGAATATCGACAAAAACCACCCCCTTTTATCTTGCAAATCTACTGGCTGCATTAAACTGCGCTTTATTTGTTGGATATCTGCTGAAATTACTTGAGTCGATGTCACTTCATTGTAACGATTAAAACTTAAATCGGGGTGGATCCCTTCTAGGGCAGAAACCAACAATAATATGGGCAAGATATGAATATGTAACTTATTTTTCTTATTGGCATGCTTTTCGTAAATAACGATTATGATAAATGCCAACAACACAATAAAAAAGTAAATGGGCATAAACATAATTACACATAAGAAACCCTCCAGTAAAATAGCCGAGCTTGCCAACATCACAATAAAAGCATCTCTTACCAAAGACCAAAATCGTCGTTTAAGGCTAGGCTTATCAATTTTCTTAACCGAAAAAACCAACATTAGCGCTATCAAAAATGGAATGCCTATGTACAGGAATGCACTACCTGATACCCTTGAGTTTAAAACACCATGAAACAATAACGATGCCACTAAAACAATAGCCAGTAAGGTAAGCGCCGTAGGGCGATAGGAAAACTTTATACCCATAAGTCATTGATCCTTTTTATTGCTTTTAGATAATTGCTGGCTTTCTTTTTTTATCGATGACCCTTGAGGGCAAAAATTAGCTGCAAAATCGTGAAGGCTAGTCACTAGATTATCTCTATTAAGGCTGTAATGAATATACTGTCCCTTTTTTTCACTGTGAATTAAATTTGCCATTTCCAAAACCCTTAAATGCTTTGACAATGCTGGCTTACTCATCTCAAATCGTTCAGAAATCTCTCCTGCTGTTAAGGAAGCAGCCGATAAATAACTTAATATTCTACGACGCGGTGTTGATGACAAGGCTTCAAAAACTAAATTGACTCTATCCACAATGAGTGACCTTTTTTAGTACTCGCAGGAAACGGCAAGAAGATGAATAGCCACCCTTTAACACTTTGACCTTCTTAAGTTCAGAGCGAGGAAGCAAATCATTAGGTTCTTTAATATCCCAGACTAAACCTATTTTTTCTAAAATACGTAACACCCACCAGCCAGGGTCTGTTTCGTTATTATGTAATCCAAGTTTTGCTGACCCTGGAAAAGCATGGTGATTGTTATGCCAGCATTCCCCCATCGTTATTAAACCCATATAGGGAATGTTATACCCCTGTACTGCTGCACCGCCTACATGCCAGTGCTTAACCCCTCGGTTATGAGCAAAATATCCAATTAGCCAATGTCCGGTGACACAAACAGCAACCCTTAAAAAGACACCCCAAACAACCCAACTAATACCTCCAACAACACCAAAGAGAATGATCCAAGGTAATTGTTGCCACATCCATGTACGCTCCATGAAGCGATAAAATTTATCATCAATAACTCGCAGCTCAGGATGAAATTCTGGGCTAGAGAAGAGAGAAATATCACAATGAACTTGCCAAAACCAATCTTTTAAAAACGCTTGCTTATGACCGAAATAACTGTGGCAACGAGACTGTCTTTGTGCCCAATCACGCATATCATGGGTTTTCATTAAGCCAAGAGGGCCAGATAATCCCACCAATACACCTAAGTAAACCAATAAGTATTCAAGCCAGAGGGGGCACTGAAAACTGTTATGAATTAAGCGGCGATGCATACCTAAAGAATGTCCGCCACACAAGGTGATGGCGCAAGTGACTAGAAATAACAAAAGTGCTTCCAAGCTAAAGGTATAAACACCACCCACAATACCTACAAGATACATCACTGATATCCACAGCGATTTTATGGGCGACCAATTTACTTGGCCATTTAAAGCATCACTATTACTAGGACTAGCAAAAATACGGGGAACTGAAGCTTTCACAATGCAAACCAAAATATAATTAACTAATTAGTTAATTATATTTATCAAATTGCCGCTTATCAAGCATAAGTAACAGGTAGTTTTCAGCAGAAAAAGCGAAACTGAAGGGTGCTCTTCACACCTTTTTTACACGGCCAAAAACAAGAAAACCCCAACTAGCGGGGCTTTCAAGAACATTTTTTACATTATAACCTGTGGTATTCGTTAAAACGGAATATCATCATCAAAGCTATCCATACTCTGTGCGGGTGCTGGCGCTTGTTGTGGCTGCTGTGGTGCTGCAGGGCGTTGTTGTTGTGCTTGATGGGGAGCTTGCTGAGGCGCTTGTTGCTGCTGGCCACCACCGTAGGCGGGTGTTTGATCGTAGGCCATATTGTCACCGCCCATACCGCCGCCCATGCCACCACCTTGACGGCCGCCGAGCATTTGCATTTCGCTACCGACAATTTCGGTGGTGTAGCGATCTTGACCGCTTTGGTCTTGCCATTTACGAGTTCTTAATGAGCCTTCAACGTAAACTTGTGAACCTTTCTTTAAGTACTCACCCGCGATTTCTGCAAGGCGGTTAAAGAAAACGATGCGATGCCATTCGGTACGCTCTTGAGGTTGTCCGGTTTGCTTATCTTTCCAGCTCTCGGAGGTGGCAACACTAATGTTAGTCACTGCCCCGCCTGACGGCATATATTTTACTTCTGGGTCGTTCCCTAGATTGCCCACGATTGTTACTTTATTAATTCCTCTGGCCATCTGCCTATCCTCTCAATTTCTTGGTATTTATCTGTTTTAATACTATCGATGTTTCCACTCTAACGGTTTACTGGGCTCTTGTACTTAAGGAGCCTCTGAACACTGACCGCATTAAATATGGCTATATGCTACCACATTTCAACTCTGCACTTTACACCTCGTTTACACCTGCTGACCGTGGCTTTTTAGGTATAACCATCTGGCGAGCCAATATCAACCACACAAGAAGTAATAAAACGACAGACGCTAATAAAATGGCTAAACCCCACTGCTGATAGAGCGCACCACCGATAATGCCACCTAAAGCAGCACCTAAAAACTGACAAGTGGCAAACATACCCGAACCGGCACCTTTGCTTTGGGCAGGCAAACACTTAGTGAGTAACGAGGGCAGATTGGCCTCTAAATAATTAAAGGCGACAAAGAATAGAAATAAGCAAGTAATCAACAACCATAGGTGACGGTAAAATAATGCGAGTATCAGTATGGTGAAAAGGAGTAAACCAACCGCACACTGAATAAGCACTTTAACGATCTGCTTTTTTTCACCCACTATCATTAACGGAATCATCACCACAAACGACAACAGCATAACCACCAAGTACACACCGGCATGGCCTGCTTTGAGTATACCGACGCTCTCTAATAAGTGAGGTATGACAAGAAATATCGCCATCAGCACATAATGTAAAACAAAGACGCCTACATAGAGAAGCTGGCATTGCCTATCTTTTGCCACATCACCCAGTTGGGATAATGACAAATAAGAAGTGCGCCGCTGATGAGCTGATTCACTCGGTACAAAACCATAAAGAATCAGTAGGCCGACTATTGATAACAACACTGTCATCGCAAACAGTAGCTTTACACCCGATAAACCCATCACACTGAACGAAGCGATCCACGGGCCAATAACCAAAGCCAAAGCAAAAGCCACACCGATCGAGGCACCAATAGCGGCCATCGCCTTAGTGCGATTATCGTTAGTAGTCAGATCTCCTACCATTGCCATAATCACTCCGGCAATAGCACCTGCGCCTTGTAAGGCACGACCAATAATTAGCCCGGTCACACTATCGGATGTTGCGGCAATCAAAGAGCCAGCAGCAAATAGTAATAGGCCAATCAAAATAAGCGGTTTACGCCCAAAGCGGTCAGACAATAAGCCAAAAGGAATTTGCAGCATTGCCTGCGTTAAGCCATAAATACCTAAAGCGACACCGAGTAAAAAAGTGCTCGTGGTTTGGTAGGCATCGCCCGCTAAGGTGAGCACAGGCAACACCATAAACAAACCCAGCATACGCAAAATGTATAGCGATGCGAGTGAACTAATCACACGGGACTGAGATGGCACAGACGTTAGGTTAGACGACATAAAAGGCAGGCTAGCTTAAGTGAATGGCGCATTCTATCAACAGCCATGGATAGAGAGCAAACCAAGGTGACGAATAACACGAACAATGAAAGCGGGAGTGGATTGATTACGATCTCTTCCCTTGCCTATGATGGGCGGAAGCCTATAATGGCTGATTAACTTTTACTTGGGATACGGTAGTGGATACGATCATTGTACGCGGGGCACGCACCCATAATTTAAAAAATATTAATCTCGATATTCCTCGCGACAAGTTTATTGTAATTACCGGCTTATCGGGTTCGGGCAAATCTTCGCTGGCATTTGATACCTTATATGCGGAAGGCCAGCGGCGCTATGTAGAATCCTTATCGACCTACGCCCGTCAGTTTCTATCAATGATGGAAAAGCCTGACATTGATCATATTGAAGGCCTAAGCCCCGCCATTTCTATTGAACAGAAATCAACATCTCACAATCCTCGCTCTACCGTAGGTACCATTACTGAAATTTACGATTACCTACGCCTGCTCTTTGCCCGCGTTGGTGAAGCGCGCTGCCCAAAACACGATGTACCCTTGGCAGCACAAACCATTAGTGAAATGGTAGACACGATTTTAGCATTACCAGAAGCCACCAAAGTCATGCTACTGGCACCCATAGTGCGAGACCGCAAGGGCGAACACGCTCATGTTTTTGAACAGCTACGTCGTGATGGTTTTATTCGAGTACGTATTGACGGTACGGTTGTCGATCTAGACGATACCCCACCACTTGATAAGAAAAAGAAACATACGATAGAAGTCGTCGTCGATCGTTTTAAAGTTCGGGAAGACCTGCAGTTACGCCTAGCCGAATCGATAGAAACGGCCCTTACCTTATCGTCCGGTCTGCTTATCGTAAATTTTATGGACGGCGACAAAGAAGACCAACTATTATCATCTAAACATGCCTGCCCGATTTGTGACTACTCACTCAGCGAGCTAGAACCACGGCTATTCTCTTTTAACAATCCGGCCGGCGCTTGCCCAACTTGCGATGGCTTAGGTGTTAAACAGTATTTTGATCAAGAAAAAATTGTTCACTATCCCGAATCGTCACTTTCTGAAGGCGCTATTCGCGGCTGGGACAAGCGCAATATCTATTACTTCCATATGCTCAATTCACTCGCCGAGCACTATGGATTCGACGTTGACACCCCATGGGAAGCGTTATCCAAACCTCATCAACAAGCTATCCTCTTAGGATCCGGCGATACTGAGATCAACTTTAACTATGTCAACGATCGAGGCGATATAATTCAACGCAAGCATCGCTTTGAAGGCGTACTCAACAATTTAGAACGCCGTTATCGTGATACCGACTCACAAATGGTGAGAGAAGACTTATCTAAATTACTCTCCACGCAAGACTGCCCAGACTGCAAGGGGGCACGGTTGCGCGAAGAAGCGCGCAATGTTTTTGTTGATGGCAAGACGTTACCTGAACTCACTTTACTTCCTATTGGTGATGCATTTTCTTATTTTGAGCAACTCGCTTTTGAAGGCGCAAAAGGCAGTATCGCTGAAAAGATTATCAAAGAGCTACAAGACCGCTTGAGCTTTCTCGTTGATGTAGGGCTTAACTATCTTTCACTCAATCGTAGTGCAGATACATTATCTGGCGGCGAAGCACAACGTATTCGCTTAGCTAGCCAAATAGGTGCCGGCTTAGTGGGTGTAATGTACATTCTGGATGAACCTTCTATTGGACTACATCAACGCGATAATGACCGACTACTAAAAACATTGATTCATTTACGTGATATTGGCAACACCGTCATTGTTGTCGAACATGATGAAGATGCCATGCGTTTAGCGGATCATATTATTGATATTGGCCCCGGAGCTGGCGTACACGGTGGACAAGTCATTGCCCAAGGTAAGCTCTCAGCGATTAAGAAAAATAAAGACTCTCTCACCGGGCAATACCTCTCAGGACGAAAGAAAATCGAGTATCCAGAAGTACGCACACCAAGAAATACCGATAAGCAATTATCTTTAACCGGCGCCTCAGGCAATAATTTACAAAATGCTGATTTGCACATCCCCCTTGGTTTATTAACCTGTATTACTGGTGTGTCTGGCTCCGGAAAATCCACGCTAATCAATGGTACGCTCTACCCTTTGGTAGCTACAGAACTCAACGGCGCAACCACATTAAAAGCGGCTCCCTATAAAAGTATTAAAGGCCTAGATCAACTCGATAAATGTGTGGATATTGACCAAAGCCCTATAGGCCGTACACCTCGCTCCAACCCAGCGACCTATACCGGAATATTTACCCCTATCAGAGAACTTTTCTCTGGCACTCAAGAAGCACGCTCACGCGGCTATAAACCCGGCCGATTTAGCTTTAATGTAAAAGGCGGGCGCTGCGAAGCTTGCCAAGGAGATGGTGTTGTTAAAGTAGAGATGCACTTTTTACCTGATGTGTATGTCCCTTGTGATATTTGTCACAGCAAACGCTACAATCGCGAAACGCTAGAAATTAAATACAAGGGCAAAAATATACATCAAGTACTCGACCTGACTGTTGAGGACGCACGCGAATTTTTTGATGCTGTTCCAGCTATCTCACGCAAGCTACAAACATTAATCGATGTCGGACTTTCATATATTCGCCTCGGTCAAGCAGCAACCACCTTATCCGGTGGTGAAGCACAACGTGTTAAATTAGCTAAAGAATTATCGAAAAGAGATACCGGCCAAACACTGTACATACTAGATGAACCAACAACCGGGCTACACTTTTACGACATTCAGCAATTACTGAATGTATTGCATCGACTGCGAGATCACGGAAATACCGTCGTTGTTATTGAACATAATTTGGATGTGATAAAAACCGCAGATTGGATTATAGATCTCGGGCCGGAAGGCGGTAGCGGAGGCGGGAAAATCATTGCTGAGGGCACGCCCGAAGAAGTAATGGCACTGGAAGACTCACATACAGGCGTGTTTCTCAAAAAGCATGTCGAGGCGATAAACTAATAAGCCTTACATAGCCAAACTCCATAAATGGCGTATATGGGCACGGATGCCCTACAAAGCTAGCCCAACAAAAGTACACAGGCTACTTATGCGTTTTTTACAGACAAAAAAAACGCCAGTAAATACTGGCGCCTTTAACGATTACGTCAAGTAATCTATGCTTCTTCAGCCACTTCTTCCGCTGCATCTACAACAACGCGATCAACAAGTTCAACATAGGCCATTGGCGCTTTGTCGCCGGTACGATAACCACATTTTAAAATGCGCACGTAACCACCTGGGCGCTCTTCATAACGAGGACCAAGATCACTGAATAATTTACCCACAGCTTCTTTTGAGTTAAGACGACTAAAAGCTAAACGACGGTTAGCTACGCTATCTTTCTTCGCTAAAGTAATTAACGGCTCGATCACTCGACGCAATTCTTTGGCTTTAGGTAATGTTGTTTTAATTAATTCGTGCTCTACCAGCGATATAGACATGTTACGAAACATGGCTTTACGGTGAGAACTATTACGATTTAACTGACGGCCACTTTTACGATGACGCATGACTCAATCCTTCCTACTAGCTGCTTCTCAGCAATTCTGTTATTAAACTACTAACGTAAGCGCCAGCAGCTTCTGTGTAATTAGCCCAGAAAACTGGGCGATTTATTTAGTCGTCGGTGCGAAGACTAGCGGGTGGCCAGTTTTCAAGACGTAAACCCAATGATAAGCCACGAGAGGCCAACACATCTTTGATTTCTGTTAATGATTTTTTACCTAGATTTGGTGTCTTCAACAACTCAACTTCAGTACGCTGAATAAGATCGCCAATGTAGTAAATATTCTCTGCTTTCAAGCAGTTAGCCGAACGAACCGTTAGCTCTAAGTCATCAACCGGGCGAAGTAGAATAGGATCAACATCTTCCTCTTTCTCTTCTGGCTCTGAAGACTTCTCGCTTTCAAGATCAACAAATACTGCCAGTTGCTGTTGCAAGATAGTTGCAGAACGGCGAATCGCTTCCTCTGGATCAATAGTGCCGTTAGTTTCTAAATCAAGCACTAATTTATCAAGGTCAGTTCGCTGTTCAACACGAGCACTCTCTACAGAATAGGCTAAACGCTTAACAGGACTAAACGAAGCATCTAACTGTAGACGACCAATAGCTCTTGTTTCATCATCATCGCTACGACGAGCATCAGCAGGCTGATAACCACGTCCACGAGCAACAGTTAACATCATATTTAAGTCGATATCACCAGTAATCGTCGCTATGACGTGCTCTGGGTTCTTAATCTCAACTTCATGATCAACTACGATATCTGCAGCAGTAACAACGCCAGGCCCTTTCTTTTTCAAAGAAAGCATTACATGAGATTTTTCTTGGTCGTGCATCACAACCGCAACACCCTTAAGGTTTAGCAAGATCTCAATAATATCTTCTTGAACACCTTCAAGAGCGCTATATTCGTGTTCTACACCTTCGATTTCAGCTTCGATGATTGCGCAACCGGGCATTGAAGACAATAAAATACGACGTAGTGCATTGCCCAATGTGTGTCCAAAGCCACGCTCTAATGGTTCTAAAACCACTTTCGCATGGGTTGGTGAATGTTCAGTAACATCAATATGACGCGGAGTCAAAAATTCGTTAACAGCACTTTGCATAACCATACCTTTTTAAGGGTTAATCTTTGTTCATTCCATCTAAGTAATACACAAAAAAATGTGTAATTACTTAGAGTACAATTCAACAATGAGGTTTTCGTTAATTTCTGCAGGTAGATCTTCACGGTCAGGAACGCGCTTAAATGTACCTTCAAGTTTTGCAGCACTCACTTCAACCCATTCAACATCACGCTGAGCAGCAAGATCTAAAGCACTTTTGATACGTAATTGATTCTTCGCCTTTTCACGAATAGAAATCACATCATCAGCTTTCACTTGATAAGAAGGAATGTTGACGGTTGAACCGTTAACAAGAATAGACTTATGGGAAACAAGCTGTCTTGATTCAGCACGTGTAGAACCGAAGCCCATACGATAAACTACATTATCTAAACGTGTTTCTAATAGCTTTAATAGGTTCTCACCTGTAGCGCCTTTACGACGAGCCGCTTCTTTATAATATGCACGGAATTGCTTCTCAAGCACACCATAAGTACGACGTACTTTTTGTTTTTCACGAAGCTGAACACCGTAATCTGACAAACGACCACGACGAACGCCGTGAACGCCCGGAGCGGTTTCAATCTTACACTTTGAATCTAACGCACGAACACCGCTTTTAAGAAAAAGGTCTGTACCTTCGCGGCGGGCAAGTTTACATGTTGGTCCTAAATATCGAGCCATTTTTCAATTCCCCCTTATACGCGACGTTTTTTCGGTGGACGACAGCCATTATGCGGAATGGGTGTTACGTCAGTAATGTTAGCAATTTTATAACCAACATTGTTTAATGCACGAACGGCAGATTCACGGCCAGGGCCAGGACCTTTCACTTCGACATCGAGATTTTTCAAGCCATATTCTAGTGCAGCTTGACCAGCGCGCTCAGCAGCAACCTGTGCAGCAAACGGGGTACTTTTACGTGAACCACGGAAACCAGAGCCACCTGCTGTTGCCCAGCTCAGTGCATTACCCTGACGATCTGTGATAGTAACGATAGTATTATTAAAAGAGGCATGGATATGGGCAATGCCATCCACTACCGACTTTTTCGCTTTCTTTTTTGTACTTGGCTTAGCCATAGTAATATTTCCTAACCTTTAATTTGTCTAGTAAACGTTAAATAAATAGAAATAATTTATTTCTTAATCGGTTTACGTGGACCTTTACGTGTACGCGCATTTGTTTTTGTGCGCTGACCACGTAATGGTAAATTACGACGGTGACGAATGCCACGGAAGCAACCTAAATCCATTAGACGTTTAATGTTCATAGAAACTTCACGACGCAAGTCACCTTCTACAGTTACTTTTGCCACTTCAGCACGTACTCTATCCATATCAGATTCGGATAGCTCACTCATTTTGGTCGCTTCTGCGATACCAACTTCAGCAAGAATGCGTTTAGCAGTTGTCGAACCAATCCCATAAACATAGGTTAGAGAGATGACGGCATGTTTGTTATCGGGTATGTTGACACCAGCGATACGGGCCATTCAATGTACTCCACATTGTGTTGCTCTTTTATGCCTACTTTAATAAGGCGAGCAATAGATATTTAAGTATTGACAGCGGTTTTAACCACCCTGCCACCCAAAAAAGGCGCGAAGAATAGCTGATAAACCACCTGATTGCAATAGTTTATTAATTTCTCAATAAACGACAGTCAATACCACCAGTTTGATAGAAGCTAAGGCTAGCTCTATCTAAGTCTTTACTTAACCTTGACGCTGTTTATGTCTTGGCTCAGCGTTGCAAATAACACGAAGAACACCTTTACGGCGAACGAGTTTACAGTTACGACAAATTTTTTTAACAGAAGCGCGAACTTTCATAATGCCCTCAATAAATTTCAATCAAATAGCAGCGGCGGCGATTATACGCCACCATAGCCTTTTAAGTTAGACTTTTTCATTAGTGATTCATATTGGCTCGACATTAAGTGCGACTGCACTTGCGACATAAAGTCCATCAAGACAACAACAACGATCAACAATGAGGTACCACCTAAATAAAACGGAATACTTGTCGCCACAATCAAGAACTGAGGCATTAAACATACCGCTGCCATATACAATGAGCCAACAACCGTTAAGCGTGTTAACACACTATCAATGTACTTTGCAGATTGCTCACCCGGGCGTATACCGGGGATGTAAGCACCTGACTTTTTCAAGTTATCTGCCACTTCATTCGGGTTATACATCAACGCGGTATAGAAGAAACAGAAAAAGATAATAAGTGCCGCAAAAATAATAAAGTTTAGTGGCTGACCTGGGCCTAACGCGAGCGCAAACTCTTGTAGGAACTCACTACCACCACCTTCACCATTACCTAACCATGATGCAATTGATTGCGGGAAGAGTAAAAGCGAGCTCGCAAAAATAGCCGGGATAACACCCGCCATATTTACCTTGAGTGGCAAATGGGAGCTTTGGGCGGCATAAACTTTCTTACCCTGCTGACGCTTCGCATAATTAACGGTAATGCGACGCTGACCACGCTCAACGCGAACAACGAACCACACAACTGCAAGCAATATAAATAGAATACCTAGCAATAATAATATATTCAGGTCACCCTGCTGAGAACTTTCAAATGCCTGACCTACCGCACTCGGAAGACCTGCCACAATACCGGCAAAGATAAGCATCGATATACCATTACCAATACCTTTTTCGGTCACTTGCTCACCTAACCACATCATAAATACTGCGCCAGTCACTAATGACGTAATCGCAATAATATAAAAGAACATTAGGTTTTCACCTTGATAAACCAAACCTTGTGAGGCAAGACCTACCGACATTGCTGTACCTTGCACTAAAGCAAGAAGGATAGTTAAGTAACGAGTATATTGACTAATTTTTCGACGACCAGCATCACCTTCTTTCTTAAGCTGCTCTAAAGAGGGCGTTACCGCTGTCATCAACTGCATAATAATAGAGGCAGAAATGTAAGGCATAATCCCTAAAGCAAGAATACTCATGCGCTCTAAAGCACCGCCAGAGAACATATTAAAGAGACCGATAATAGTCCCTTCATTTTGTTCAAATAGTAATGCGATTTGATCTGGATCGATACCCGGTACAGGAATATGCGTACCTATACGGTATACAATTATCGCTAAGAAAAGAAAACGAAGGCGAGCCCATAGCTCGCCTAAACCTTTTTGATTACCCAACAAACCACCTGGCGTCGTCATAAGATTACTCTTCTACTTTGCCACCAGCGGCTTCGATTGCTGCTTGAGCGCCTTTAGTGACAGCTAAGCCTTTAATCGTTAGCGCTTTACTAAGCTCACCAGATAAAAATACTTTTGCACGCTTGATATTTGCATTGATAAGACCCGCAGCACGGAGAGCCTGTAAATCAACTACATCACCGTCAACTTTGTTTAACTCTGCCAAACGAATTTCAGCACTAACCATGCCGATGCGTGAGGTAAAACCAAACTTTGGTAAACGCTTCTGTAAAGGCATTTGCCCGCCTTCAAAGCCTGGACGAACTGAACCGCCTGAGCGAGACTTTTGACCTTTATGACCACGACCAGCAGTTTTACCTAAACCACTACCGATGCCACGACCCACACGTTTTTTGCTTGTTCTGCTACCTGGTGCTGGAGCCAATGTATTTAAACGCATATCACTCACCCTCAACTTTAACTAGATAATGAACTTTATTAATCATTCCACGAACAGATGGAGTATCTTCTACTTCAACGGTGTGGTTTATACGACGTAACCCTAGACCTGCTAGACATGCCTTGTGATTTGGCAAACGCTTAGCATTACTTTTAAGCTGGGTGACTTTAATTGTTTTCTTAGCCATGATGAGTCTCGACCTATTACGTTACGAACTGCCTAAAACAGCTCGTATATTCAATCTGAAATTAGTTCAGGATGTCTTCTACTGATTTTCCACGCTTAGCAGCAACTTGCTCAGGTGATTTCATCGCATCAAGCGCATTGAACGTAGCACGAACAACGTTAACTGGATTTGTCGAACCATAACATTTAGCCAATACGTTTTGAACGCCTGCAATCTCTAATACTGCACGCATTGCACCACCTGCAATAACACCCGTACCCTGAGAAGCGGGCTGCATGTATACCTTAGAAGCACCATGACGACCTTTAGTTGCATATTGAAGCGTATCACCATTCAGTTCAACCTGAATCATATTACGACGAGCTGCTTCCATTGCTTTTTGAATCGCTGCTGGCACTTCACGTGCTTTACCGCGACCAAAACCAACTCGACCATTACCATCACCTACTACTGTAAGTGCTGTAAAGCCGAAAATACGACCACCTTTAACTGTTTTAGCAACACGATTGACCTGAACTAACTTCTCTTCTAGGCCTTCGCTATTAGCATCGTCTTTCTTAAATTGAGCCATGATTTAACCTTTAAAATTCTAATCCGCCTGCACGCGCAGCGTCAGCTAGTGACTTTACGCGACCATGGTATTTAAAACCGCTACGATCGAAAGCAACTTTGGTAACACCTGCCGCTTTTGCACGCTCAGCAATTAACTCACCTACTGCTTTAGCAGCATCAGCATTACCTGTTGCTCCTGTACGTAGGTTCTTATCTAGTGTTGAAGCACTAGCAATCACGTTACCACCATCAGCGGCAATGACCTGAGCATAAATATGACGAGGGGTACGATTAATACACAAACGATCAATTCTTAACTCACGAATTTTGGCTCGAGCGCGACGTGCGCGGCGTATACGAGACTGTTTTTTACTATTCATAGGGTTAACCTGTAATTCCTAGCAATTTTTCTTGCGACTAGCGATTGTTACAATGCACTATTTATTTTTTCTTCGCTTCTTTACGACGAACATACTCATCAGCGTAACGAACACCTTTACCTTTATAAGGCTCTGGGGGACGGAAAGCTCTAATTTCTGAAGCAACTTGACCTAACAACTGCTTATTAGCACTTTTAAGTACAATTTCTGTCTGAGTTGGCGTTTCAGCAGTTACGCCTTCAGGTAGCTCATAATTAACATCATGAGAAAAACCCAAAACCAAATTTAATGTTTTACCGGCTACTTTAGTACGGTAACCAACACCATTAAGAACTAACTTTTTCTCAAAACCACTGCTAACACCAAAAACCATGTTGTTAACAAGTGCGCGTGTAGTACCCGCTAATGCAACTGATGATTTTCCTTTACCTTTGGCAGAAAAGTTCAGTGTATTTTCTTCTTGTTTAACTTCAACATTATTGTTGATAACTAATGCCATTGAACCTTTTGCGCCTTTAACGCTGATGTCTTGACCATCAAGCTTCACTTCAACACCAGCAGGTATTTCAACAGGACTGTTTGCAATACGTGACATAATCTTTCTCTAATATAGAAGAGTTAATTTAAAATAATCGTTAGAATACGGTGCAAAGTACTTCGCCGCCGATTCCCGCTTCGCGAGCCGCTCTATCAGTCATAACACCTTTACTGGTAGAGATTACAGCAATACCTAAACCTGCACGTACTGATGGCAGATCATCTTTACCGTTATAGCTACGCAAACTTGGGCGACTTACGCGTGCAAGCTCTGCAATTACTGGCTTACCTTCGTAATACTTAAGCGCGATGGTTAGCTGTGGCTTAGCATCGCCTGATACCGTTTGCGCACCAACATAACCTTCTTCTTCTAACACTTTAGCAACACTAACTTTTAGCTTTGATGAAGGCATTGATACTTCAGTTTTGCCAACCATTTGTGCGTTGCGAATGCGGGTTAACATATCCGCTAATGGGTCTTGCATACTCATACTATCTACTCCAATTACCAGCTAGCTTTGACTAAGCCTGGTACGTCACCACGCATTGCGGCTTCGCGTAATTTATTACGGCACAAACCAAACTTACGGTAAACACCGTGTGGTCGGCCAGTTAAACGACAACGGCGTTGTTGACGTGAAGGACTCGCATCGCGAGGTAACTTCTGAAGTTGCTGCTGCGCATCCCATACTTCATCTTCTGATGCATTAGGGTTTACGATAACTGCTTTTAATGCTTTACGCTTTTCTGCAAATTTTGCTACGGTGGCAGCACGCTTTGCTTCACGAGCGATCATTGATTTCTTTGCCATAACTCAGGTTACCTGTTTCTCTATCCTTTAAAGGGAAAGTTGAACGCTTTCAATAAAGCACGACCTTCTTCGTCGTTACGCGCAGTTGTTGTAATACAAATATCTAAGCCGCGCAGCTTATCGATTTTATCGTAATCAATTTCTGGAAAAATAATTTGCTCAGTAACACCCATAGAGAAATTACCTTTGCCGTCAAATTGCTTTGGGCTAATACCGCGAAAATCGCGAATACGAGGAATAGAAATAGCCACTAAACGCTCTAAAAATTCGTACATGCGCTCTTTACGCAACGTCACTTTACAACCAACAGGCCAATCTTCACGAACTTTAAAACCCGCGATAGATTTACGCGCTTTTGTAACAACAACTTTTTGACCGGATATTTTTTCCAAATCTTTTACAGCGTGCTCAAGTACTTTTTTATCACCTATCGCTTCACCAACACCCATATTAAGAGTGATTTTGGTAATGCGTGGAATTTCCATTACATTTTTCAGACCAAGCTCTTGCTGTAACTTTGGCGCTAAGTCTTCTGTGTAAAGTTTTTTCAAACTAGCCATTTTTATTTACCGTATCAATTACGTCTTGTGGGCTCAGCGGTGACGTTAAGCGTCAACTGATTCGCCATTAGATTTGAAAACGCGCACTTTTTTGCCATCTTCAAGAATTTTAAAACCGACTCTGTCAGCTTTCTCTGTTGCTGGGTTAAAAAGCGCAACGTTTGAAATTTGTATCGGTGCTTCCATTTCAACAATACCACCTTGAACACCGGCTTGCGGGTTAGGCTTTTGGTGTTTTTTCACCATTTGGATGCCAGACACGATCAAACGATCATCTTTTAATACTTTAACAACTTTGCCGCGCTTACCTTTATCGCGGCCAGCAATAACGATTACTTCGTCATCATTTTTAATTTTGCGCATTACTCTGCCCTCTACTCTTTATCGACTAATTAGTACTACAGTACTTCAGGCGCTAAAGAAATAATCTTCATGAATTTTTCACCACGTAACTCACGGGTTACTGGCCCAAAAATACGTGTACCAATAGGTGCATTTTGTGCATTCAAAATAACTGCTGCGTTGTCATCAAACTTGATTAGCGAGCCATCATTTCGACGAACACCACTTTTAGTACGAACGACAACAGCGTTCATCACTTGACCTTTTTTAACTTTACCGCGAGGAATTGCTTCTTTCACAGTAACTTTAATAATGTCACCAACACGAGCATAACGGCGATGAGAGCCACCAAGCACTTTAATACACATAACTCGACGCGCACCGCTATTATCTGCAACGTCTAAATAAGATTGTGTTTGAATCATTGTTCGTCTCCGACATTTCTACTTTTGTGTAAATAAAATCACACAAACAGTGAAATTAAATTTGCGTAGCACGCTCTTCTATTTTAACTAATGCCCATGATTTGCTTTTAGACAATGGGCGAGACTCTGCAATAGTCACAACATCACCGATATTGCATGAGTTTTCTTCATCATGCGCTTTCAGCTTCGATGACTTGCTCATGTACTTGCCATAAATTGGGTGCTTAACACGACGCTCAATAAGAACGGTAATGGTTTTATCCATTTTGTCGCTAACCACTTTACCCATTAAAGTACGAGCTTCTTTAGCTGGTTGTTTTTCTGTCTGAGCCATGGATTACTTACCTGCCTTTTCTTTCAAGATCGTCTTGATGCGAGCTGCGTCACGACGAGTTTGCTTAAACAGGTGCGTTTGTACCTGCTGGCCTGATGATGCCTGCATACGCAATTTAAATTGCTCTTCTAATGTAGAGAGTAATTCAGCGTTAAGCTCTTCAACTGTTTTTTCACGAAGTTCTGTTGCTTTCATTACATCACCGAACGTTTAACAAAATTTGTTTTAATTGGCAATTTCGCAGCGGCTAGTGCAAATGCTTCACGAGCCAGCTCTTCGCTAACACCGTCCATTTCATACAACACTTTACCTGGCTGAATTTGAGCCACCCAATATTCTACATTACCCTTACCTTTACCTTGACGAACTTCTAAAGGCTTACTGGTAATTGGCTTATCTGGAAAAACACGAATCCAGATTTTACCGCCACGTTTAATGTGACGAGTCATTGCACGACGAGCCGCTTCAATTTGTCGAGCCGTAATACGACCACGACCCACTGCTTTCAAGCCAAACTCACCGAAGCTCACTTTTGAGCCTCTTAGTGCCAAACCGCGATTGCGGCCTTTCATCATTTTGCGAAATTTAGTACGCTTTGGTTGCAACATTTGCGTAACCCTACCCTATTAGCCTTGTTTAGCTTTTGAGTTTTTCTTTTTAGGTGCTGGCTCTGCATCAACTACATCACCAATAACTTCACCCTTGAATATCCAAACTTTAACACCGATGATGCCATAAGTTGTTGACGCTTCAGCTGTTGAATAATCAATATCAGCACGTAGCGTATGCAATGGCACTCGACCTTCGCGATACCACTCTGAACGAGCGATCTCAGCGCCGCCAAGACGACCACCGACCTGAATCTTGATACCTTCAGCTCCTTGACGCATAGCATTTTGCACTGCACGCTTCATGGCGCGACGAAACATAACGCGACGCTCAAGCTGGTTAGCAACACTTTCAGCAACTAACTTTGCATCGAGATCGGGCTTACGAATTTCTTCAATATTGATGTGGACAGGCACACCCATAATCTTAGACACTTCGTTACGTAGCTTTTCTACGTCTTCGCCTTTTTTACCAATAACAATACCCGGACGAGCCGTGTGAATTGTTACTTTAGCTGTATTAGCTGGGCGCTCAATGTCAACGCGGCTAACAGAAGCACTAGCAAGCTTATCTTCGATGTACTCACGAACATTAAGATCGGCATGAAGCTTATCCGCATATTCGTTACTATTGGCGTACCACGTTGAAGTATGCTTTTTAACAATACCTAAACGAATACCCGTTGGATGTACTTTTTGACCCATAACGTTCGCTCTCTACTCTCTATGTAAGTCAGTCGGCGACTTTAACTGTAATATGACAACTGCGCTTTAAGATACGATCCGCACGACCTTTTGCACGTGGACGGATACGCTTCATTGTCATGCCTTCATCGACAAAAATAGTCGACACTCGTAATTCATCAACATCAGCACCTTCATTTTGCTCTGCATTAGCAATTGCACTTTCAAGTACCTTCTTAATGATTTCCGCACCTTTCTTCTTGCTAAAGTGCAAAAGGTCTAGCGCTTCTTCTACATGCTTACCGCGAATTTGATCGGCAACCAATCTAGCTTTTTGAGCTGATAAACGCGCACCGCTTAACTTTGCTGCAACTTCCATCATCAACCCCTTAGCGCTTCGCTTTTTTATCAGCGACGTGGCCTTTATAAGTTCGCGTAACCGCAAACTCACCCAACTTATGACCTACCATCTCTTCATTAACAACGACAGGCACATGCTGACGACCATTATGAACGGCAATTGTTAAACCAACCATGTTGGGTAAAATCATTGAACGACGCGACCAAGTTTTGATCGGACGACGGTCATTTTTTTCAGCCGCTGTTTCTACTTTCTTCAACAAATGAAGATCGATGAAAGGACCTTTTTTCAGTGAACGTGGCACTGTTCTTTCCTCTTAATCAGCTCTACAAAACGACGCGGTTATTACTTCTTACCACGACGACGAACAATCATTTTATCTGTACGCTTATTACTACGAGTTTTGTAACCCTTAGTTGGCGTACCCCATGGACTTACCGGATGACGACCACCCGATGTACGACCTTCACCACCACCATGCGGGTGATCAACTGGGTTCATCGCTACACCGCGGACGGTAGGACGAACACCACGCCAGCGAGATGCACCAGCCTTACCCAGTGAGCGCAAGCTGTGCTCACTATTAGAAACTTCACCGATAGTTGCTCGACAATCAGACAGCACTTTGCGCATTTCACCACTACGCAAACGAAGTGTTGCATATGCACCCTCACGAGCCACCAACTGAACAGATGTTCCGGCAGAGCGTGCGATCTGAGCGCCTTTACCTGGCTTCAACTCAACGCAGTGAATGGTACTACCGACTGGAATATTTCTAATCGGCAAGGTGTTACCCAGCTTGATAGCCGCCGCTTCACCTGACTCAACCTTATCGCCTGCAGCAATGCCTTTTGGCGCAATAACATAGCGACGCTCACCGTCTGCATAGCACAACAATGCAATATGAGCCGTACGATTCGGATCATATTCAAGACGCTCAACCGTTGCCGGAATCCCATCTTTCGTGCGTTTAAAATCAATCAAACGATAGTGCTGCTTGTGACCACCACCAATATGACGAGTAGTGATACGGCCATTATTATTACGGCCACCACTTTTCGATTTTTTCTCTAATAAAGGCGCATAAGGTGCACCCTTATGTAGGTCCGGCGTGACGACACTAACAACAAAGCGGCGACCGGCGGACGTTGGTTTACGTTTTACAACTGCCATTTTCTAACCCCTTACTCTGCTGTCGCGAAGTCAATATCTTGACCTTCGGCCAAACGAACATAGGCTTTTTTCCAATCGCTACGCTGACCTAAGCCATGACGAGTACGCTTGGTTTTACCTTTCACTTTAAGCGTTTTCACTTCAACAACGCTAACATCAAACAACTTCTCAATTGCCGCCTTAACTTCTGCTTTAGTTGCTGTAACCAAAACCTTAAAAACGACTTGATTTGCAAGCTCAGATGCCGCCGCCGCTTTCTCAGAAACAACAGGCGCTAACAAAACTTTATAAAGGCGCTCTTCTTGTGATTGACTCATACTAATGCCCCCTCAACTTTCTTGATTGCATCAACAGTCATAATCACTCGATCAAAACCGACCAAGCTTAACGGATTAACCGCTTGCGCGTCGATCACATCAACTTTATGCAAGTTACGTGATGCCAAATATAAATTTGCATTAATATCTTCGGTGACAATCAAGGCCTCCGAGACATCAAATTGCGCAAGATAGCTCACCAGACCTTTTGTCTTCGGCGCATCCAATGCAATCGACTCAACAACCATCAAACGATCTTGACGAGCCAGCTCAGACAAAATACAGCGCATTGCTGCACGGTACATTTTCTTATTAATTTTTTGCTCATAACTACGTGGCTGAGCAGCAAAAGTAACACCACCACTGCGCCAGATAGGGCCGCGAGAAGTACCCGCACGAGCACGACCACTACCTTTTTGCTTCCAAGGCTTAGCGCCACCACCAGAAACCGCCGAACGATTTTTCTGCGCCTTACTACCTTGACGCGAAGCTGCTTGATAAGCAACCACTGCCTGATGCACTAAATCTTGATTAAATTCTTTTCCAAAAGTCAGCTCAGATACTTCTACAGTACCTTTAGCGCCTTTGGGTGTTGAAATACTTAATTCCATCATCTATCCCCTTAGGCCTTAACTTTAACGGCTGGACGAACAACAACATCGCCGCCAGGAGCACCAGGAACCGCACCCTTAACTAGGAGCAAGTTTCTTTCTGCATCTACACGAACAACTTCCAGCGTTTGAACGGTTACCTGTTCGGCACCCATGTGACCCGCCATTTTCTTGTTTTTGAAAACGCGACCCGGGGTTTGACATTGACCAATAGAACCCGGCGCACGGTGAGACAAGGAGTTACCATGCGTCGCATCTTGCATCTTAAAGTTCCAACGCTTTACGCCGCCCGCAAAACCTTTACCCTTAGAAGTACCAGTGACATCAACCTTTTGACCCGCTTCAAACGCAGCAACGGTGATTTCTCCACCAACCTCAAAAGACTCTTCCGCATCATTACGCAATTCCCAAACACCACGACCCGCCTCGGTGTTAGCTTTTGCAAAATGCCCTGCAGCAGATTTAGAAACACGCGATGCACGACGAGAACCGACAGTTACCTGCACAGCACTATAGCCATCTGTTTCTGTATTTTTTACTTGCGTTATGCGATTTGGCTCCACTTCGATTACAGTAACCGGAATAGATGCGCCATCATCAGCGAATACACGAGTCATGCCGCTTTTGCGACCGACGAGACCTATCGTCATTTTTCTAACCTCTCAGTGTACGGGGCTATTCACTCTCTGCAGCCTAAACTAGACAAAGAGACCCGCTATGGCCGCCCATTTCAGAGCGTTACACAAGACCCACTCATTGACAAAACAATTGAAAGCGAATCATGCTTGGTGTTCAGTTGCTTCTTAAGCAAGAGCAAAAGCCCTCACTTTTAATTACTAACCGCTCAGCTCTAACCTAAAGAAATCTGAACTTCAACACCCGCCGCTAGATCTAGCTTCATAAGGGCATCAACAGTTTTCTCGGTTGGCTCAACGATATCCAACAAGCGCTTGTGTGTACGAATTTCATATTGGTCACGCGCATCTTTATTAACATGCGGAGAAACCAATATAGTAAAACGCTCTTTGCGAGTCGGCAAAGGAATCGGACCTCTAACCTGCGCGCCAGTACGACGTACAGTCTCGACAATTTCCTGCGTGGACGTATCAATCAACTTGTGATCGAATGCTTTTAAACGAATACGAATACGCTGATTCTGCATTGCAACTAAACTCCAAAATCTTAAAGAACGATTACAGCCAACCAGCTTTTCAGCCAGCCCCTGTAAAAAGGAGGCGCAATTATAGGGATGACCCACAGGGTCGTCAACCACTAATTGAAATTAATTTTAAGTATTACTTTTATACCGAAACCACTCCCAAACTTAACCCAGCAATGCCAGCCATCGCCCAATTAAAAGCAACAACCCATCCTTACACACACTCCAAAAGAACACCCCACAAAAACCCAAAGCAATAAGCTCACTACAAATAGCCAATGAAAACTGGTACATTTGATCGAACAATCATCTTAGCGCTTCACAACAAGGCAAACACATGAGCTTTATCGACTACTTTGACCAAACTCGAATTATAAACATGAAGTCTCGAACAGACCGGCGCCAAGAAACCGAAGAGGAGTTTCAACGCTACCAACTCCCCGTCAACACCGACAAGGTCCAGTTTTTCAATGCCATCACCCCCAACACTCCGGACAGCTTTCCTAACATAGGTGCGAAAGGCTGCTTTATGAGCCACCTCACTCTCCTAGAAACCGCCATAGAAGAAAACGCCAACACCCTCTTTCTATTGGAGGACGACATACAGTTTTCCAATCAAATTCTCGAACATGGCCAAAAAGCTACCGACGCACTCAAAGAAACCGATTGGGATATTGCGTACTTTGGACACCTACTCAAAAGCTCTTCCACCTCCCCGCATTGGAAGCCTGTATCAGAACCCATGCTTTTATCTCATTGCTATGCTGTAAACGGTAGAGCTATCAAAAAACTTGCCGAGTTTTTGAGACAAATGCTGACACGTCCTGCAGGTGATCCCAAAGGCGGCCCCATGCATTACGATGGAGCACTCAATACATTCCTCTCTCAAAACAGCGACATAAAAGCCTACTACTACTCTAAGAATCTTGGCTACCAACGACCATCAAAGACAGATATACACCAAAGCTCCATTATCGATAGACACCCACTTCTCAAGCCCGCCAGCAAATACTATCGAAAACTCAAACAAGCCATACTTCGGGCAACTCAGTAGCACCTGCTATTTTTGAGGACAGCACAACTTAAAGCACTCGTGCAACTTCCTATATAGCTTCTTTATATAGCCATCTAATCGGAAACAGAACTAAAACTAGTACTGCAAGGACTAGCACCGATATTTTTCTCAACAAATCCTCTCAACTACTATATAATGCCGCGCTATTTTTGACCAAATTAACGACAAATGCGGATTCTTCCGCTTTTTATTATTTTCAACCCAGAAGAACCAACGAGTAAATTCTCATGACTGAATTATCGAACTACAGAAATATCGGTATCTTTGCCCACGTTGACGCGGGAAAGACGACCTCAACTGAGCGCATCCTTAAACTCACCGGTAAAATCCATAAAACAGGTGAAGTGCATGATGGTGCAGCGACAACCGACTTTATGGAACAAGAGGCTGAGCGCGGTATTACTATTCAATCTGCAGCAACAACTTGTTTTTGGAAAGATCATCGCTTAAACATTATCGACACACCTGGACACGTTGACTTTACTGTTGAAGTTTACCGCTCATTAAAAGTACTCGACGGCGGCGTCGGTGTTTTCTGTGGTTCTGGCGGCGTTGAACCTCAATCTGAAACAAACTGGCGCTATGCTAACGAATCAGAAGTCGCTCGCATCATTTTTGTTAATAAGTTAGACCGCATGGGCGCTGACTTCTATCGTGTTGTCGAACAAACAAAGAAAGTCCTAGGTGCCAAACCTATGATCATGACTTTACCTATTGGTATTGAAGATGACTTTACTGGTGTAGTCGATGTACTCAGCCAAAAAGCATACATCTGGGATGACACTGGCTTACCAGAAAATTATGAAATCACAGATATTCCAGAAGACTTAGTCGAAAAAGCGGCTGAGTATCGTGAACAACTCATCGAGCTGGCTGTAGAGCAAGACGACGACTTAATGATGGCTTACATGGAAGGCGAAGAACCTTCTATAGAAGACATCAAGCGCTGCATTCGCAAAGGTACCATTGCACTAGATTTCTTCCCCACATACTGTGGTTCAGCATTTAAGAACAAGGGTATCCAACTCATACTTGATGCCGTTGTCGACTATCTTCCTAGCCCAACAGAAGTTGACCCACAACCACTCACAGACGAAGAAGGTAACGATACAGGGGAAGTCGCTACCGTTTCTGTGGATGAGCCGCTTCGCGCACTTGCCTTTAAAATTATGGATGACCGCTTTGGCGCATTGACCTTTATCCGCATTTACTCCGGTAAAATGGAAAAAGGCATGACTGTATTGAATTCGTACACTGGCAAAACCGAGCGCATTGGTCGCATGGTAGAAATGCACGCCGATGAGCGCAACGAGATTGACTCAGCGCAAGCGGGCGACATTATCGCTGTTGTCGGTATGAAAAACGTACAAACCGGTCACACACTATGTGATACAAAAAACCCTTGTACATTAGAACCTATGATTTTCCCTGAGCCAGTAATCTCTATTGCCGTTTCACCTAAAGATAAAGGCGGCGTTGAAAAAATGGGTATTGCCATTGGTAAGATGGTTGCTGAAGACCCTTCTTTCCGCGTTGAGACCGATGAAGACTCAGGTGAAACCATCCTTAAAGGCATGGGTGAATTACACCTAGATATTAAAGTCGACATTCTAAAACGTACTTACGGTGTAGAATTAGATGTAGGTAAACCTCAGGTAGCTTATCGCGAAACTATTACTCAAGAAATTGAAGATAGTTACACACACAAGAAGCAATCGGGTGGTTCTGGTCAGTTTGGTAAAATTGACTACCGCATCAAACCTGGCGAGCCTGGCACTGGCTTCGCATTCACCTCTACCGTTGTTGGTGGTAACGTACCTAAAGAATTCTTCCCAGCTATTGAGAAGGGCTTTAAGGGTATGATGAATGAAGGTGTACTTGCAGGCTTCCCGGTACTCGATGTAGAAGTAGAACTGTATGATGGTGGCTTTCACGCCGTCGATTCATCGGCCGTTGCGTTTGAAATCGCTGCTAAAGGTGCGTTCCGTCAATCAATTCCAAAAGCTGGCCCTCAGTTAATCGAACCTATCATGCACGTTGACGTATTTACGCCAGATGATCATGTAGGTGATGTTATTGGTGACCTTAACCGTCGCCGCGGCATGATTAAAGACCAAGAGCCAGGCACTACGGGTGTGCGCATTAAAGCAGATGTACCACTATCAGAAATGTTTGGTTACATTGGCCACCTGCGTACGATTACTTCTGGTCGCGGCCAGTTCTCTATGGAATTCTCACACTACCTACCTTGCCCGAACCAAGTGGCAGAGGAAGTGATCGCAGAAGTGAAGGCGCGTAAAGAAGAGAAATAATTTCACTTTTTTGTGACGATTGCTAAAAAAGCCTCTGATGAGTAAAGCTCGTCAGGGGCTTTTTACTATCAGCCATTCAAATGTAACGTATCATTGCACTCACATTAATTTAGGCTGATAAACAACCGGACTTGCCATAAACATTCCGCTTACTCTATAGTGAATAATACTTTTAAATCTACCAACCAAAAGACCATTCAAATGAAGTGGATGTTTGCTATCTGTTTAATCTCAATCTGCCTAAGTGTTGGATACTGGCTTGGCTCTAGCAACAAGTCACAACAAACACCACCAACACAGACTGCAGAAGAGAAATCCACAGAAACACAAATAACAAAAACATTAAGCCAAAAAATAGGAATTGCGACAGCCAAACAAAACCAGACGAAGCCATCAACCGCTGAACGCTCTAATCAAGAGTTTTCCTCCCAACCAAAAACAAACTTTTCGAAACTACTGAATGATGGCATGTACAAACAAGCCGTCAACATTCTCTATGAGACACCCATCGACTCAACCGAACACTCAAATTTTAAAGCATCTTACATTGATCACATTTTGACACTTCTCAGCACCCCTGAGCAAAACAAAGGAAGAACCAGCGACGCTTTAAACACTTACTTAGCAACATTTTATGACGACACAGAGGCTCTATTACTACAAAGCCAACAATACGTACTGTTAGAAAATTTTTACGAAGCACTTATCACACTCCAGCAAGCCAACAGCTACGCATACACCAACCAAAAAAAATCACTGATCACAGAAACATATAGAAAAATAATAAACTATATCGACACTCAACTCTCAAACCAAAAACGCAATCAAGAATTGGTAACGATTTACGAATATGCCGGAAGCCTAGAATTATTAGAGAACAAAGACATTGTTCGCTTAGCCGCCCTTTACTTACGAGCAGGCGACAAATACCTTGCAAAGGAACAACTATCAAAGCTACCAAATACTCCAGAATGGAGCGCTCAAGCAGCCGCTATTTTCCCAAAGGAAGAAAATGAAACATCAGTGCAAAATAATCGCGAAAACGAGGATTCGAAGCTGTCAATACCACTAAAAAGAGTCGCAAATCAATTTATCGTCTCAACAAAAATATCAAGTAGCTCGACACAGTTACTGATTGATACTGGCGCATCACTCACCACAATTAACAAAACACACTTCAACACTATTAAACGCACAAGTAACTTATCTTTTTTACGGCAACAAAATTTTTTAACGGCAAACGGGAAAACTTCCGGAGCAGTGTATACAGCAAAGGAGTTCTTTATTGGGGAGTATCTGTTAGAAAATATAGAAATAGCCGTTCTCGACTTCCCCACATCAAGCCATAGCAATGGGCTACTTGGCATGAACGTTTTACAGCAATTCACTTTTCAAATTGACCAAGAAAACGCAGCGCTAATATTAGAAAAAAATACTTCACGTTAACGTAAATTTCAATAGGCAAGACGAACAAAAAAGGCCGCCATTGGCCACTACTGTCCCACAGTTTGATCTAGATAAGAAAGCCTGAACCTCACTTGTTATAATGATTCTGCGAAGAAAACATTACTAACAAAGGGGTTCAGGCTTTGTCACATCATAACACCGCATTTCATCAGTTACTAAAACCATTATCTAGACATGAATTTGAAGGGCTTGCTAAAAAGCATCATGTAGGGCAAAAATTAAGGTCGGCCACTCGCTGGGATCAGTTTATTGGTATGGCGATGTCGCAGCTATCTGGCCGCCAAAGCCTACGAGATATTCAATCTAATTTAGAATCTCAACAGGATAAGCTGTATCACTTGGGTGCAAAACCCGTTTCAAAATCAACGCTATCTCGATTAAATGCCAATCAACCTGCAGAACTCTACGAAGCACTTTTTTATAAACTACTGAATCGCTGTAAAAACCAATCCGGCCAGCACAAATTCCGTTTCAAAAATCCATTGTATTCACTGGATGCAAGTGCGATTGATCTCTCACTAAAACTGTTTCCTTGGGCAGCTCATCGAGATGATACCGCTAATGTAAAACTCAGCGTGGGCTTGAACCATGGAACACTGATGCCTGAGTTTGTCGCACTGAGTGATGGCAACGAAAATGATATGGTTAAAGGTAGAGAATTCACCTTTCCAAAAGGAAGCATTGTTGCTTTTGATAAGGGGTATGTGGACTACCAATGGTTTGGAAGTCTTACACAGCAAGGTGTATCGTTCGTAACGCGCCTACGATCTAAAGCCGTTTACCGCGTGTTAGAGCGCAGAGAAGTCAACAAAAAGAAAGGCGTTTCAAGTGATCAAGTTATTCAGCTGAGCAGTGCTCACGCCATCAAACGCGGTGCGCCTACGCTACGACGGATAGGCTACCGAGACAAAAATAGCGGTAAGTTCTATACGTTTTTAACCAACAATTTAATACTGGCGGCGAGTACGATTGCTGCCATTTACAAAGACCGCTGGCAAGTCGAATTATTCTTCAAAGCGATTAAGCAAAACTTACAAATCAAAGCGTTTTTAGGCTTATCAAAAAACGCCATATTGACACAAATTTGGATAGCAATGATTACCTATTTACTACTCGCTTTTGCTCGGCATTCAGCAAAGAAAGGGTGGACAGTGCAGCGCATTCTTCGGGTGATCCAACTCAATTTATTTGAACGAAAAGCCTTGAGAGAGATACTTGATCCAAGTCCTCCTCCTAAACAAAAAGACCAACCTCAAATGAGGTTGGTCTTATGATTTCAAACTGTGGGACAGTAGTGGCCATTGGCGACCTTTTTTAAACACGTATTGCGAGCGACATTTACTCAATAATTTTTGCTACAACACCTGCACCAACCGTACGACCACCTTCACGAATCGCAAAACGCAAACCGTCTTCCATCGCAATTGGGTGAATCAAGGTCACAACCATCTGAATGTTATCACCTGGCATAACCATTTCTACGCCTTCTGGTAATTCACACGCTCCGGTCACATCAGTAGTACGGAAGTAGAACTGTGGACGGTAGCCTTTAAAGAATGGCGTATGACGACCACCTTCATCTTTTGACAACACATAAACTTCAGCTTCGAATGTCGTGTGCGGCTTCACTGAACCGGGAACACACAATACTTGACCGCGCTCAATCTCTTCACGTTTAGTACCACGCAATAGAACACCAACGTTCTCACCTGCACGACCTTCGTCAAGCAATTTACGGAACATCTCAACACCCGTACACGTGGTTTTCGTAGTTTCTTTGATACCAACGATTTCGATTTCTTCACCGACTTTAACGATACCACGCTCAACACGACCGGTAACTACAGTACCGCGGCCTGAAATTGAGAACACGTCTTCAATTGGCATCAAGAATGGCTGATCGATAGCACGCTCTGGCTCTGGAATGTATGAATCTAGGGCTTCAACCAGCGACTTAACTGCTGTTGTGCCTAATTCGTTATCATCTTCGCCGTTCAATGCCATTAATGCAGAACCTGCGATGATTGGCGTATCGTCGCCAGGAAATTCGTAAAGGTCTAATAGTTCACGCAATTCCATTTCAACGAGTTCTAGCATTTCTGTGTATTCTTCTGAACCCACGCCGCCGCAATCTTCTGCAAGCAAGTCGGCTTTGTTTAGGAATACAACGATAAATGGTACACCTACCTGACGTGACAACAAGATGTGCTCACGTGTTTGTGGCATAGGACCGTCGGTCGCACCACAAACAAGGATAGCGCCATCCATTTGTGCCGCACCGGTAATCATGTTCTTAACATAGTCGGCGTGACCCGGGCAGTCTACGTGTGCGTAGTGACGTGTAGGCGAATCATATTCAACGTGCGAAGTTGCAATCGTAATACCGCGCTCACGCTCTTCTGGTGCATTATCGATACCGTCGAATGCAACCGCGTCGCCGCCCCATACTTCCGCACAAACGCGCGTTAGTGCAGCCGTTAATGTTGTTTTACCATGGTCAACGTGACCAATTGTTCCCACGTTGACGTGAGGTTTATTACGTTCAAACTTTTCTTTTGCCACAGTGACAAACTCCTCTAATAATTTTGCATATTTGCAAATTTTTTAATAAAAATAATCGAAAAATATTGACGAACTAATCGCACCGGCAATAGGCGATACGCCGGCAGCTTTCGTGTGATCACCAAACATTAAATCATGCCATTTTTTGCCATAATTTCTTGAGCCACATTATTCGGCGCTTCGACATATTGATCAAACTCCATGGCAAACGTTGCACGCCCCTGAGTCGCCGATCGTAAATCTGTCGCATAGCCAAACATTTCAGATAGCGGCACTTGCGCATTCACCACTTTCCCCAAAATCGCTTCTTCCATACCTAAAATAATGCCGCGACGTCGATTCAAGTCACCGACAACATCGCCCATATTTTCTTCTGGGGTCACAACTTCCACTTTCATCATCGGCTCTAATAGTTTTGCGCCACCATTTTCTGCCAATTTTTTAGTCGCCATTGAGGCCGCTATTTTAAACGCCATTTCGTTTGAGTCAACATCATGAAAAGAACCATCGTATAGTGTTGCTTTTAAACCTAATAATGGATAGCCCGCTAGAACGCCGTTTTGCATTTGCTCGGTAATACCTTTCTCTACAGCTGGAATATATTCCTTAGGTACAGCACCGCCTACAATTTCGTTAACAAACTCTAAACCTTCAGCGTTGTTATCATCAGCGGGTTCAAATTTCACCCATACGTGTCCATACTGACCACGCCCACCCGACTGGCGAACAAACTTTCCTTCAATATCAGAAACACTAGTAATTCGCTCACGGTAAGCCACTTGTGGTTTACCGATATTTGCTTCCACACTAAATTCTCGACTCATACGGTCGACAAGAATATCGAGGTGTAACTCACCCATTCCAGAAATAATAGTCTGGCCGGTTTCTTCATCTGTTTTGACACGAAAAGAGGGGTCTTCTTGCGCAAGTTTACCCAAAGCAACCGCCATTTTATCTTGATCGGCTTTGGTTCTTGGCTCTACCGCAACAGAAATAACCGGCTCGGGAAACTCCATTCGCTCAAGCACGATTTTGCCGTTTTCAGAACAGAGGGTATCACCGGTAGTGACATCCTTAAGGCCAATGGCTGCAGCAATATCGCCGGCTCGCACCTCTTTTATTTCTTCGCGCGAATTAGCGTGCATTTGCACCATACGCCCAACACGTTCACGCTTACCTTTAACTGCGTTGTAAACTGAAGTGCCGCTTTCTAGCGTACCGGAATAAACTCGAAAGAAGGTTAGTGTCCCCACAAACGGGTCGGTAGCAATTTTAAACGCTAACGCGGAGAATGGTGCTTCGTCATCCGCTTCACGATGTGCAATCGTTTCCTCATCATCCAATGTACCCTCAATTGCCTTAACTTCTGTTGGCGAAGGTAGATAGTCAACCACAGCATCGAGCATGGCCTGAACACCTTTATTTTTAAAGGCAGAACCACCAATCACAGGGACAATTTCATTTGATAAGGTGCGCATACGAATACCCGCTTTAATCTCGTCTTCTGTCAGCTCTTCGCCCTCTAAGTACTTATCCATAAGTTCATCTGATGCTTCTGCAGCCGCCTCAATCATATACTCTCGCATATTCTCGCAAACTTCCTGCATATCAGTGGGAATATCACCGTACTCGAACGTCATTCCTTGATCCGTTTCATTCCACAATATCGTTTTCATTTTAACGAGATCAACGACACCCTTAAATTCATCCTCGGAGCCAATAGTCATTTGAAGAGGCACTGGATTTGCTTTCAAACGTGTACGCAATTGGTCGACAACCATCTCGAAATCCGCACCTGCGCGATCCATTTTATTGACAAATACCATACGCGGCACTTCGTACTTATTCGCTTGGCGCCACACAGTTTCTGTTTGCGGTTGAACACCTGACGAACCACATAGCACAACGACTGCACCATCAAGCACACGCAAAGACCGCTCAACTTCAATAGTAAAGTCAACGTGTCCCGGCGTATCAATAATATTAATACGATGCTGATCGTACTGCTGCTGCATACCCGCCCAAAAACAAGTGGTCGCCGCCGACGTAATAGTAATGCCGCGCTCCTGCTCCTGCTCCATCCAGTCCATGGTTGCCGCACCATCGTGCACTTCACCAATTTTATGAGAAAGGCCTGTATAAAAAAGTACGCGCTCAGTTGTCGTCGTTTTACCAGCGTCAACATGCGCACAAATACCAATATTACGATAACGGGATAGTGGAGTCTTACGTGCCACAGCTTATTCCTCTGTATGAAGTACTATTAAAAACAGCATTAAAAAAAAGGCAGCTGATAATAGCTGCCTTTTATTACACTCTTATTATTAAACCATTACTAACAAGCCATCGCTAAATGAAGGCTTGAAGCAAAAAATTTAGAAGCGGTAGTGTGAGAACGCTTTGTTCGCTTCCGCCATACGGTGAACATCTTCACGCTTTTTAACGGATCCGCCTTTACCTTGCGCTGCATCCATCAACTCACCCGCTAAGCGCGCAGCCATTGACTTCTCGCTACGGTTACGTGAGTACTCTACCAACCAACGCATAGCAAGCGCTTCACGGCGAGCTGGGCGAACTTCAACGGGCACTTGATAGGTTGCACCACCAACACGACGAGACTTAACTTCGACGAGTGGAGCAATTTTTTCTAGGGCTTCGTTAAATGTTTCTAACGCATCTTTATCTGATTTTTGAGCAACTAAATCTAACGCGCCGTAAACAATGCGTTCAGCAACGGCTTTTTTACCGCTGATCATTAGTATGTTCATAAATTTCGCTAGCGTGATATTACCGAATTTAGGATCAGGTAATATCTCGCGTTTCGCGACGACTCTTCTTCTTGGCATGTTGTTACGCCTCTGTTTGGCCTCGGCCTCTGTTTCAGGTTAATTCTAAGACGACACTAAAGCATTACTGCTCTCGACTGCGCTTAGCCTTACTCTTCGTTCAATCTTTTCTAAAAAACGTGTACTAATTAAAAGCCCATTACTTAGGACGTTTAGTACCGTACTTAGAACGACCTTGCTTACGGTCAGCAACACCTGAGGTGTCTAAGCTACCGCGAACGGTGTGATAACGAACACCTGGCAAATCTTTTACACGACCGCCACGAATCAATACCACACTATGCTCTTGAAGGTTATGCCCTTCACCACCAATGTACGAAGTTACCTCAAAGCCGTTAGTTAGGCGAACACGACATACTTTACGCAATGCCGAGTTTGGTTTTTTCGGTGTAGTGGTATAAACGCGCGTACATACGCCACGTTTCTGAGGGTTACCTTGTAAAGCAGGTACGTCACTCTTTTGTACTTTACGCTTTCTAGGCTTACGAACCAATTGGTTGATCGTTGCCATGAAATATAACTCCAACTATGTTGACGCCGCCTTCTCTTATTGCTCAAAGCACCTAAAATCAAAGATAACAAAGAGTGAGAAATTGGCTATTAATGTAAAAAACCCTGTATTTGTATGAAATAAGGATCATGCCCTCAAATAGGGGTTGCGCATTGTACGGATTAATAGAGGCTGGGTCAACAGAATGTATAATGTACGACATATTGAACATATAGGTATTTAGATGGTCTACAATCGCAACCACGCGTTGTTTATCCGGGGTACGCCGATGTAAACAGATGCCTAATTTATAACAACATAACAATAGAGAATAATCACTATGAAAAAGTATATTCCCCTAGCACTCTGTATCTTTATCGCTTTCGTCTTTCTTCAATCACTGCCTTTTAAATTCAGTAATTCATTAGAAACTCAGCATATATTTACTACCCTAGCAGAATGGTCGGGGCTAACGTGGTTCGGTGTATATGGTGGCTACATGATTGGTGCCGCCGAGCTTGTCACCGCTATTTTGCTATTTACCAAGTTCCGTTCACTCGCCGCTGTAATGGCTATGGGCATTATGACGGGTGCGATCTTCTTTCATCTATTCACACCGCTAGGTATTGTAATGCCACATTTTGACCCTGATACTGCGCTGCAAATTGGTGATGATTCCGGCATTCTTTTTGGCATGGCATGCCTTACCTGGCTATCAGCCGTCGCCCTAATATTCATTGAACTTAAAAACCCTGATAGCTGCATCAGCCGCTTACTCAACAAAAAAAGCGCTGAATAAACGCATAAAGAAGGGAATGCCCATTGGGCATTCCTCACACAAGGTCTATAATTGATTATGAAAAACACACCATAAAAATTATAGAGTCCTTATGTGTCCTTCCATAAAAAGGGTATTACTATCCCTTATTATTCTCAGTATTAATACGCAAGCCGCTTTCGCTGACGATAAAACAATTTTTCAACTCTGTGAAGACATAGGCAACAAGCTAGGTAGTGTAAACAGCAAGGACTGCATACAACAGCAACTTACCAGTGATGGCTCAAAATCCACTTTTGGCTACCCTTTAGCCTATAAAGAATACTTACCAGTAGAGGGTAAAAGACCGTTAGGAAAGGTATTACTGATGGGTGGCATTCATGGCGATGAATATTCGGCTATTTCGATTATGTTTCGTTGGATGGAAAAGCTCAACCAACACCATTCTGGCCTCTTTCATTGGTTGGTCATTCCTAATCTCAATCCCGATGGCTTACTGCAAAAAAAATCCCAACGGCAAAATGCCAACGGCGTCGATCTAAATCGTAACTTCCCTTCTAAAAACTGGGACGCCTTAGCGCTCAAATACTGGAAAGAAAGAACCTATAAAAACCCCCGTCGCTATCCAGGCCCCTATGCATTGAGCGAGCTAGAAACGCAATGGTTTAGCAATAAGATAGAAAGCTTTGCTCCCAGCGTTATTATCGCCGTACATGCACCCCATAGGCTGGTTGATTTTGATGGCGCTATAAACGCCCCAAAACGCCTAGGCAATTTACAGCTTAGACTATTGGGAACATACCCTGGATCATTAGGTAATTACGCAGGTGTGGACTTAAATATCCCAGTGGTAACCGTAGAGCTAGCGTCAGCAGGAATTATGCCGAGCGATCAAGAAATTACTCGGATGTGGGTTGATATTGTTCGCTGGCTAAAACGAGAAGTGCCAAAATTAAACTAAAGCGATGGATGACATTAACCACCCCCCTCGTAAGTAATACGCCAAACGTTATCAGCCTCTTTTTTCCATAACTGACGTTTCCATCCACGTGAACGATAATTACTACTGTTATAGGTTTGGTAATACTCAACCCACACCATATCGTCTTCACCGGGGTAACGGTAGATGCCGACATCCGAAATAGCTACATCGACAAATGACTTATTACCATTCACTCGTTTCTTATAAGCCTTCCATTCATCAATATTTTTTTCTAAATTTGTAAAATTTTTAGAATAAAAATCAAGGTAAGGCTCTGCATATAAAGACTCCCACGCTCGCTCCCATTGATCAAGGCGATCGTAAAGCTCTTTGCGCAATTCGGTAATTTCTTCAACCTTAACCATACGCACTTCCGGCGTCATGACAATATAGGTGTAACCCACATCAACATATTGGTTAATAATATCAATATCGTTATTTGAAAGAACAATACAACCATTGCTATCCAGCAAGGGGCGCGTTTTTTCTGTTAAGCCAATAGGTTCTGCATGCAACCAAATGCCGTAACCTGTACGTTCGTTAATTTTATCCCATGCATTCGGATAATTAACGGGATAAGCTGCATTGCCATAAAAGTCATCGAGCTGCGTCGGCGTGAGATGACTGGTAATACGATAAACCCCAATGGGTGTCTTATTGTCCCCTTCAATCTCCTTACCAAATCCCTTTTTGCCAATGGATGTATGCATCGTTTCTAGCAAACGAAAAGTACCATCAGATTGGCGTTTATAAACGTAAAGCTTACCTGTCGTTAACTCAGAGATAATAACGTGAGGGTAACTAGGTGCGACATCAATCAATGATTGAGGCTGCATGGTGTAATCAGGCTGCAAAGTGAAATCGGGCACCTGAGAGGAGGCGATAACACTATATGCTAGTAAGAAAACAAGTGAGGCTTTACAAATTATTTTCATTTTAACGTTGTTTGCCTTTAGAAACAGGAAGTTTTAATACCACTATTATAAATAGTTGGTTATAAAAAAGCCCCCTAAAAAGGAGGCTTTTGTGGTCAGATCGACAAAATTTACTTAGCTTGCATTAGATTGAAGCGCTTCAGTAAGTGCCGCTTCAACATCTTCAGCACTGACCCCCTCTGAATGAGAGTCAACAACTTCTGCCGCTCGCTGACGCTTACGCTCAGCATGATAAGCAAGGCCTGTACCCGCTGGAATCAAACGACCAACAACAACGTTTTCTTTCAAGCCGCGCAAGTAATCCTTCTTACCCGTGACCGCCGCTTCTGTAAGTACGCGTGTTGTTTCCTGGAACGAAGCCGCTGAAATAAACGACTCTGTTGCCAGCGATGCTTTTGTAATACCTAGCAGTTGTCTCTGGAAGCGTGCTGGCAGTTTATCATCGGCACGCAGGCCTTCGTTTTGCTCAAGCACATCGGTAAATTCAACCTGCTCGCCCTTAACGAAACTAGACTCACCCATACCGGTGATTTCTACTTTACGCAGCATTTGTCTAACAATGGTTTCAATATGCTTATCGTTAATTTTTACACCCTGTAAACGATAAACGTCTTGAATCTCGTTAGTAATATAACGGGCAAGCGCCTCTACGCCACGTAAACGAAGAATATCATGCGGGTTACTTGGGCCATCAGATACAACTTCACCCTTCTCGACTTGCTCACCTTCAAACACAGTCATTTGACGATGCTTAGGAATCAACACTTCATAATGATCAGAACCATCTTCTAATGGCTTGCCATCGGTTGGTGTAATCACTAAGCGGAACTTACCTTTAGTCTCTTTACCAAAGCTAACGGTACCCGATATTTCTGCAAGAATCGCAGGCTCTTTAGGCTTACGCGCTTCAAACAAGTCAGCAACACGCGGTAGACCACCGGTAATATCACGTGTTTTAGATCCTTCTTGAGGAATACGCGCAATAATATCACCAACACCAATTTCGTCACCATCATTCAAACTTAAAATCGCTTTCGATGGGAGCATATAGTGTGCAGGTACATTAGTGTTTGCCAAAGTTAGCTCTTCACCGTTTGGCCCCATCAATGTGATTGCAGGCTTTAAGTCTTTACCCGCCGCTGGACGCTCGGCTGGATCAATGATTTCAATCGATGTCAGACCAGTCAGGTCATCTGTTTGGCGACGAATTGATAATCCATCTTCCATGCCAGAAAATGAAACCTTACCTGCCACTTCAGTGATAATTGGATGCGTATGTGGATCCCACTTCGCGATAATGGCACCACCGTCAACCGATGCACCATCCTGTACAGAAATTACCGCACCATATGGAATTTTATAACGTTCACGCTCACGACCCGTCGCGTCAGCTACGGCGAGCTCACCCGAACGAGAAACCGCAACCAAATGTTTATTTGCATTCTCGACAACTTTTACGTTGTGTAGGCGGACTGTACCTTCTTGCTTAACTTGAACACTATCAACAGCAGACGCTCTACTCGCGGCACCACCAATGTGGAAGGTACGCATCGTTAACTGTGTACCCGGCTCACCAATAGATTGTGCCGCAATAACACCTACGGCCTCACCAACATTCACTAAATGCCCACGAGCCAAATCACGACCGTAACATTTGGAACAAATACCATGACGTGTTTCACAAGTCATTGCCGAGCGAACTACAATTTCATCAATCGCATTAGCTTCAACAATACCAACCAACTTCTCATCAATCATCGTGCCAGCTTCGAGAAGCACTTCGCCCGTTGCAGCATCAACAACATCTTGAGCCACTACACGACCTAACACTCGATCACCTAGCGGATCAATAATGTCACCACCTTCAATAATTGGCGTTAACGTTAAGCCTTCCTCAGTACCACAATCAATTTCAGTAACAACAAGATCCTGAGCAACATCCACTAAACGGCGAGTTAAGTAACCTGAGTTAGCGGTTTTAAGTGCGGTATCCGCGAGACCTTTACGTGCACCGTGCGTAGAAATAAAGTACTGGAGTACGTTAAGTCCTTCACGGAAGTTTGCGGTAATAGGTGTTTCAATAATTGAACCATCTGGACGCGCCATCAAACCACGCATACCGGCTAACTGACGAATCTGTGCAGGCGAACCACGCGCACCAGAATCAGCATACATAAATACGGAGTTGTAAGAATCTTGCTGCTCTTCTTCACCGTCGCGATTGATAACACTTTCTTTCGAAATACCTTCCATCATTGACTTAGCAACAAGGTCGTTGGCACGAGACCAAATATCAATCACTTTGTTATATTTTTCACCTTGAGTCACAAGACCCGAGGCAAACTGACTTTCAATTTCTTTCACTTCGTTATCGGCACGAGCAATAATCTCTGCCTTACTATCGGGGATGGCAAAGTCATTAACACCAATAGAAGAACCTGAGCGCGTTGAAAACTTGTAGCCCATGTACATGAGTTGGTCAGCAAATATAACCGTCGCTTTCAATCCAACAACACGATAACAATAGTTAATAACTTTAGAAATGGCCTTTTTCACCATCGGTGTGTTCACCATATCGAATGGCATACCTTCGGGCACAATTTCCCAGAACAAAACACGACCTACGGTAGTATCTTGTATAGCGGTTTTTGTCTCTTCTTCACCATCTTCGTTTTTTGTCACTTCAGTGATACGCACTTTAATGCGCGCCTGAAGATCAACTTGATCAGCATAATAAGCACGGGATACTTCTGACGTATCAGAAAATACCATGCCTTCACCAAGCGCATTAACACGATCACGCGTCATCCAATAAAGGCCTAATACAACATCCTGTGATGGCACGATAATCGGCTCACCTGATGCTGGAGATAAGATGTTATTCGTTGACATCATCAACGCGCGTGCTTCTAGTTGAGCTTCGATAGTTAGTGGTACGTGAACCGCCATTTGGTCGCCATCGAAGTCGGCGTTGTATGCCGCACAGACAAGAGGGTGCAACTGAATTGCTTTACCTTCAATCAATACTGGCTCAAACGCTTGAATACCCAAGCGGTGAAGAGTTGGTGCACGGTTTAGCAATACAGGATGCTCGCGAATGACTTCATCGAGAATATCCCATACTACGGGCTCTTCTCGCTCAACCATTTTCTTAGCAGCTTTAATGGTTGTTGCAAGACCGCGCAATTCTAGCTTGCTAAAGATAAATGGCTTAAATAATTCCAACGCCATTTTTTTCGGTAGACCACACTGATGCAGGCGCAGAGTAGGCCCCGTTACAATCACCGAACGTCCTGAATAGTCAACACGCTTACCAAGAAGGTTTTGACGGAAACGGCCTTGCTTACCTTTAATCATATCTGCAAGTGATTTTAATGGGCGCTTATTAGAACCGGTAATCGCACGACCGCGACGACCATTATCTAACAGTGCATCCACCGACTCTTGCAACATACGCTTTTCGTTACGTACGATGATATCAGGCGCATTAAGATCTAATAAACGCTTCAAACGATTGTTACGGTTGATCACACGGCGGTACAAATCATTCAAGTCAGATGTGGCAAAACGACCACCATCTAGAGGCACTAAAGGACGAAGATCAGGCGGAAGAATCGGTAAGGCTTCCATCACCATCCACTCAGGTTTGTTACCTGAAAAGAAAAAGGCTTCAAGCAATTTAAGACGCTTAGACAATTTCTTAATTTTTGTCTCAGAATTAGTCTCTGGAATCTCTTCGCGTAGGCGATTAATTTCTTCTTCAAGATGAATGTCTTTCATCAGGTCCTGAATAGCTTCAGCACCCATCTTCGCTTCAAATTCGTCAGGGAACTCTTCCATGGCTTCGAAAAATTGCTCGTCCGTTAACAACTGACCTTTTTCTAAGGTTGTCATACCGGGATCGGTAACCACATAAGATTCAAAATAGAGCACACGTTCGATGCTGCGCAAGGTCATATCTAATAAAAGACCAATACGGCTAGGCAATGATTTTAAGAACCAGATATGCGCCACTGGGCTCGCAAGCTCAATATGGCCCATTCGGTCACGACGAACTTTAGCCAAAGTTACTTCAACACCACATTTTTCACAGATAATACCGCGGTGCTTCATGCGCTTATATTTACCGCATAAGCATTCGTAATCTTTAACGGGGCCAAAAATTTTGGCACAGAACAAGCCTTCACGCTCAGGCTTAAACGTTCGGTAATTGATGGTTTCTGGTTTTTTCACTTCACCAAATGACCATGAACGAATCATTTCGGGTGATGCTAGACCAATACGAATCGAATCAAATTCGTCGTTTTGTCCCTGGGACTTCAGCAAGTTGAGTAAGTCTTTCAAGGCTCTTTCTCCAAGTAAGGATTAAAATTTTGTGGTGAATTTGCGCATACCGTTCTGAGGTATGCGCCGATAACTATCGCTTAGGAATCTGTTTCCAATTCCATATTAATACCTAGAGAGCGAATCTCTTTAACGAGCACGTTAAACGATTCTGGCATTCCAGGTTCCATGCGATGATCACCATCAACAATGTTTTTATACATTTTCGTTCGACCAGCGACATCATCAGATTTCACTGTCAACATTTCTTGAAGTGTATAGGCAGCACCATAGGCTTCTAATGCCCAAACTTCCATCTCTCCGAAACGCTGTCCACCAAACTGTGCTTTACCACCGAGCGGTTGCTGTGTCACCAAGCTATATGAGCCCGTAGAACGTGCATGCATTTTGTCATCAACCAAGTGGTTAAGTTTCAATACATACATGTAACCAACAGTGACTGGTCGAGTGAAAGCATCGCCCGAACGGCCATCATATAATGTCATCTGCCCACTATCGGGTAGATCAGCTAAGCGTAATAGCGATTTAATTTCCGTTTCTTTTGCTCCATCAAATACGCGCGTTGCCATCGGCACACCACCACGTAAATTATTAGCCAAATCCATCACTTCGTTATCAGAGAAGTTTTTCAGATCTTCTCGATCTTTCACGTCGCCCGTTTTGTTATAAACATCTTCGAGGAAGCCACGAACTTCTTTGACTGCCTTTTGTTGACGAACCATAGCGTCGATCTTATTACCCAAGCCTTTCGCAGCCAAGCCTAGGTGCATTTCTAACACCTGACCAACGTTCATTCGAGAAGGAACACCTAGAGGGTTCAGGACGATATCAATTGGTTCTCCATTTTCGTCATAAGGCATATCTTCAACCGGCATGATGACCGAGATAACCCCTTTGTTACCATGACGACCGGCCATTTTATCACCCGGCTGGATACGACGTTTAATCGCGAGATAAACTTTGACGATTTTTAATACGCCAGGCGCCAAATCATCACCTGTTTGCAACTTACGTTTCTTATCTTCAAAACGCTCGTCTAAAATCGCACGACGCTCTTTCAACTGCTCTTCAGCACGGTCGATTTGCTCATTTAAAGCGTCGTCTGCAACACGAAGATTAAGCAGCTGATCTTTGTCTAACTCTGTTAATATTTCTGTCGTTAATACCGTGCCTTTTTTAACGGCTTTACCGGCAGAAACTTTTTGCCCATCAAGTACAGAGTACAAACGCTCAAACGTTGCGGCTTCAACAATGCGGAACTCTTCATTTAAGTCTTTACGGACTTTTTCAAGCTGCATTTCCTCAATCGCTTTTGAGCGCGGATCTTTTTCTAAGCCATCTCTAGTGAAAACCTGAACATCAATAACAGTGCCTTTTGTACTTGAAGGAACACGTGATGACGTATCTTTCACGTCTGAAGCTTTTTCACCAAAGATTGCACGTAGTAACTTTTCTTCTGGCGTTAGCTGAGTTTCGCCTTTAGGTGTTACTTTACCCACAAGGATGTCACCCGGCCCCACTTCTGCACCAATATAAACGATGCCAGACTCATCCAATTTAGACAATGCGCTCTCGCCAACATTGGGAATGTCGGCTGTGATTTCTTCACTACCTAATTTTGTATCACGAGCAATACAAGTAAGCTCTTGAATATGAATAGTCGTGAATCGGTCTTCTTGAACTACACGTTCAGAAACAAGGATGGAATCCTCAAAGTTATAACCGTTCCAAGGCATAAATGCGATACGCATGTTTTGGCCTAATGCCAACTCACCCATATCAACAGATGGCCCATCGGCAAGGATGTCACCGCGTGCAATCGAATCGCCAACCTGAACAATCGGTTTTTGATTGATACACGTGTTTTGGTTTGAACGGGTATATTTGGTCAGGTTGTAAATATCGACACCCGCATCACCCGCTTCTGTTTCACTATCACTAGCACGGACAACAATACGAGCAGCGTCAACACGCTCAATAACACCACCGCGTTTAGCGACAACACACACACCAGAGTCAGCAGCAACATGGCGCTCCATGCCCGTTCCAACCAACGGCTTATCCGCCTTTAAGGTGGGTACAGCTTGGCGTTGCATGTTTGAACCCATTAATGCACGGTTCGCATCATCGTGTTCAAGGAAAGGAATCAGCGATGCGGCAACGGAAACCACCTGACGCGGTGAAACATCCATATACTGAACATCTTGAGGAGCTTTTAAGGTAAATTCGTTCATGTGACGAACAGAAACAAGCTCGTCGACTAACTTACCTTTTTTATCTAACTCTGCCGATGCCTGTGCAATAACATACTCTGCTTCGTTAATCGCTGATAAAAAATCAATTTCATCAGTCACTTTGCCATCAACAACACGGCGATATGGACTTTCTAAAAAGCCGTAGTGGTTAGTACGAGCATAGGTTGCCAGAGAGTTAATCAAACCAATATTTGGTCCTTCTGGCGTTTCGATAGGACATACTCGACCATAATGCGTCGGGTGAACGTCACGTACTTCAAAGCCTGCACGCTCACGCGTTAAACCGCCTGGGCCTAATGCAGAAACACGACGTTTGTGTGTAATTTCTGATAACGGATTGTTCTGATCCATAAACTGCGATAGTTGTGATGAACCAAAGAATTCTTTTACTGCTGCAGATACCGGTTTAGCGTTAACAAGGTCTTGAGGCATTAACCCTTCTGACTCTGCAACCGATAAGCGCTCTTTAACCGCGCGCTCAACACGAACAAGACCAACACGGAATTGGTTTTCTGCCATTTCACCAACAGAACGAATACGACGGTTACCTAAGTGATCAATATCATCAACCACACCATTACCGTTACGAATATCGATCAATGTTTTTAATACATCAACGATATCTTCTTTTGACAAGATACCTTCGCCGGTTTCATCTTCTCGCTTAAGACGGCGATTAAACTTCATTCGCCCTACAACTGATAGATCATAACGGTCGGGAGTGAAGAATAGATTCTGGAACAGAGCTTCAGCCGACTCTTTTGTTGGTGGCTCACCCGGTCGCATCATGCGGTAAATTTCAACTAAGGCTTCTAGCTCTGTACGCGCAGCATCTGAACGTAGGGTGTCAGAAATAAATGGCCCACAATCTAGTTCATTGGTATAGAGGGTTTCAATTGAAGTAATACCCGCTTCAACCAACTTATCGATAACTTCTGCTGTGATTTCAGTATTACATTCAAAAAGTAACTCGCCCGAATTAGTGTCGACAATATCTTTCGCTAAAGAACGCCCGATCAAATACTCTTCTGGCACTAATAACTGTGTTACTTTGGCTTTTTCTAGGTCACGAATATTTTTCGCCGTGATACGACGACCTTCTTCGATAAGTACCTTGCCTTTTTTGTCTTTAATGTCGAATGTCGCGACGTCGCCACGAAGGCGCGAAGGCACAAGCTCCAACAAACACTCACGATCTTTGTTCATTTCAAAGCTACTAGTACTAAAGAACATCTCTAACATTTCTTCAGACGTATAGCCTAAAGCACGCAACAAGATAGTTGCGGGGAGTTTTCGACGGCGATCAATCCGTACGAACACAAGATCTTTTGGATCGAATTCAAAATCTAACCACGAACCACGGTAAGGAATAACACGTGCTGAATACAACAATTTACCAGAAGAGTGTGTTTTGCCTTTATCATGATCGAAGAACACACCCGGAGAACGATGCAGCTGAGAAACAATCACTCGCTCGGTACCATTGATAACAAACGTTCCGTTATCTGTCATTAATGGGATTTCACCCATGTAGACTTCTTGCTCTTTAATATCTTTGATGGTCTTATTTGATGATTCTTTATCATAAATAATTAAACGTACTTTTACGCGCAAAGGGGCCGCATATGTCGCACCACGTGAAATACATTCAGAAACATCAAAGGCTACTTTGCCTAATTTGTAACTAACATACTCAAGTGCTGCGCTACCTGAATAACTCACGATAGGAAATACAGATTTGAAAGCCGCATGCAGACCTATGTCTAAGCGCTCTTCCAAAGAAATATCGGCCTGAGTGAATTTACGGTATGAATCTAATTGGATCGCCAAAAGATAAGGGACGTCCATTACGTGGGGCAATTTGCCGAAGTCCTTGCGGATACGTTTTTTCTCAGTATATGAGTAAGCCATCTGTATGCCTCAGCTGTATAAAAGGGGCTAGCCTTACAACGCAATATGCGTTTTATTTTTATGTAACGTTGCTAGTTCACGCTACACTTATCTTAAGAGAGCCTTCAAAAGGCACTCTAAATATAGGGTGCAGTTTTACCGTTTACTGCAAACGGAAAAAGGCCGACGAGAAAACCCGTCAGCCTTAACCCTTTATTGGATGAGTCGACAAAAATATCGACTCATTAACTCAGGGTGTCGCACTCGCGAATTATTTCAATTCTGCAGATGCGCCAGCTTCTTCAAGCTGCTTTTTCACTTCTTCAGCGTCATCTTTCGATACGCCTTCTTTAACTGTTGCTGGTGCGCTTTCTACCATTTCTTTAGCTTCTTTTAAGCCAAGGCCGGTGATTGCACGAACTGCTTTAATAGCGTTAACTTTCTTGTCGCCAGCAGCTGTCAATACAACGTCAAATTCAGTTTGCTCAGCAGCAGCGCCACCAGCGTCACCACCAGCAGCAGGTGCAGCAACCGCTACAGCTGCAGCAGCAGAAACACCAAACTTTTCTTCCATTGCTTCAACAAGTTCAACAACATCCATTACTGACATGTCAGCAATCGCATTCAAAATATCGTCTTTAGATAGAGCCATGACCCAAATCTCCCGATAAAAAATTTAATTAATAATAAACTGGTTAAATCACCTACAAGGGCAATTATGCAGCTTCCTGTTTTTGGTCGCGAACGGCTGCAACAGCACGTGTTACTTTGGTTGGCACTTCGTTTAACGTACGTACCAACTTGGTGACTGGCGCAATCATTACACTTGCTAACATACCCAACGCTTGATCGCGTGTTGGTAGTTTTGCGAGTGCATCAATTTGACCAGCATCTAATAACTTGCCACCCACTGACAAAGCTTTAACTTCAAAGTTTTCATTTTCTTTCGCGAAATCTTTAAAGATGCGTGCCGCCGCTCCTGGATCTTCCATAGAAAAACCAAATAGCGAGGGACCCACAAGCGCTTCATTAACACAATCGAATTCTGTTTCACCAAACGCACGTTTCGCAAGAGTATTGCGAATCACACGAAGTTCTACATTATTTTCACGCGCTAATTTACGCAAGCCTGTCATATCTGTCACGTTAACGCCTCGGGCGTCAGCGATGACTAGGGACAATGCATTGCTAGCAGTCTCGTTAACTTCAGCGACAATCTGTTTCTTGTCTTGTAGTGCTAATGCCACGAGTTATCTCCTAAAATGATCAATAAACACTGCCTTTTATACTAATAAAGACTTACTGATCGGTTACATGACTAACACTTAATAACAAGTGCTAGTATTTCGGTGATCAAATCCAGTATTTTTAATCGTATGTCACGATGAATAATTCTGATTTGGGTTCCCACCGTCTGCGTAGGGCGTGCTCCGATATAAGCAAAAACGCAATTAAGAAAAGCGATATTCACCTTCTAAAAAGTGACAACAATACTGCTCTTCCCCTACGGTCTTTGACGGCCTGCTACTACAAAAAGTAGAGCAGACCCCAAAGTTCGGTTCGAGTAGACTTAAACGTCTAAGCTCGCTAAATCTAAATTAATGCCAGGACCCATTGTGCTGCTCAGGGATATTTTCTTTAAGTAAATACCTTTTGCAGAAGCTGGCTTGGCTTTTTTCAGGTCAGCCACTAGGGCTTCAAGATTTTCTTTGATTGCGCTGACTTCAAAGTTAACTCGGCCAATGCCACCATGAATGATGCCACCTTTGTCTGCGCGATAACGCACTTGACCTGCTTTTGCGTTTTTAACGGCTGTCGCAACATCAGGTGTTACTGTACCTGTTTTAGGGTTTGGCATTAGACCACGAGGACCTAAGATAGTACCTAACTGGCCAACTACACGCATAGCCGCAGGATCAGCAATAACAACATCAAAATCCATATTGCCTTTTTTAACTTCAGCAGCAAGCTCTTCCATACCCACTAAATCAGCACCGGCTTCTTTTGCGGCATCAGCATTAGCACCTTGTGTAAATACAGCAACACGTACTGTTTTACCGGTACCATGGGGCAATGAACTTGCACCACGCACAGCCTGATCTGATTTACGAGGGTCAATACCCAAGTTAATGGCAGCATCAACAGTTTCTTCAAACTTTACTGTTGAGAGCTCTTTAATAATGGCGACAGCTTCATCAATAGAATACTGTTTATTTGGATCAACTTTTTCTTTTGCTAATTTTTGACGCTTGTTTAATTTAGCCATGATTAGTTAACCCCTTCTACTTCAATACCAGCACTAACTGCACTTCCCGCAATAGTACGCACAGCGGCGTCCATATCTGCTGCAGTTAGATCTGGTTCTTTAGCTTTTGCAATTTCTTCTAATTGCTCACGCGTTACCTTACCTACTTTTTCTGTATTCGGACGACCACTGCCTTTAGCAATACCGGCAGCTTTACGCAAAAGGAAAGCTGCTGGAGGCGTTTTCATTTCAAAGGTAAAACTACGATCACTGTATACACTAATGATCACAGGAACTGGAGCTCCAGCTTCAATACTTTGAGTCTGGGCATTGAACGCTTTACAAAACTCCATAATATTAACACCGTGCTGACCCAATGCTGGACCAACAGGAGGACTTGGATTTGCTTTTCCCGCAGGAACTTGCAGCTTAATATAAGCTTCTACTTTTTTAGCCATGATGACCACTCCTCTAAAATGGGTAGTAACGCCTCAAAACAATAACTCCTTGCAACATACAAGCAGCAATCACTTATCAAAGGCTCCCCTTCAACTTTTGCTCAACGAACAAAAGACCGATAGTTATCAGGTTTTTTCGACCTGACCAAACTCTAACTCTACAGGCGTAGAGCGACCAAAAATGAGCACAGCCACTTGAAGGCGACTCTTTTCATAATTAACTTCTTCGACAACACCATTAAAGTCATTAAAGGGGCCATCGATAACACGAACCATTTCACCGGGTTCAAATATTGTTTTAGGCTTAGGCTTCTCAACGGAATCATCGATTCGCTGCAGAATTAACTCAGCCTCTTTCTCTGTAATTGGCGCTGGCTCATCAGCTTTACCACCGATAAAGCCCATCACTCGTGGAGTTTCTTTGACCAAATGCCAAGATGCATCCGACAACTCCATTTGAACAAGAACATATCCGGGGAAAAACTTTCTTTCGGACTTACGCTTCTGTCCAGCGCGCATTTCAACCACTTCTTCTGTGGGAACTAAGACATCACCAAAAGCTTCTTGCATTCCGTTCAGCTCGATACGCTCCTGTAGCGCAGCGGCAACTTTTTTTTCATAACCCGAGTAAGCGTGTACAACATACCAACGTTTAGACATTATTTACTACCCTATAATGAGAGAGGCTATCCAGCCGATAAATGTATCTAAGCCCCACAAGATAAATGCCATAACAATCGTTAACGCAACAACGATCAATGTCGTTTGATTTGTCTCTTGTCGAGATGGCCAAACCACTTTACGAATTTCTGTTTGCGATTCCTTAACCGTTGCCCACAACACAGCACCCTGTACCGTATTAACAGCAACCCACAAGGTAATCGCACCTAATACCAAGAGAGCACCTACGCGATATAAAAGACCCAAATCGCTATAGTAAGAGTTACCCACAACACCAACAGCAATCAAGGCAACAACAACGAGCCATTTAACGGCATTTAACGGGCTATTATTTGATTCTGTATTAGCGTTCACTTGCACTCCAACGTCTATTGACTCGCTGCCAACTAAGCAACCAATCAACTATTTTTATATGGCAGGCCAGGAGGGACTCGAACCCCCAACTTTCGGTTTTGGAGACCGACGCTCTACCAATTGAACTACTGGCCTAGTACGCAACATTTCAAATAACAAAACGATGCGATTTCAAAAATACACAAGCCGAGACGAAGATTCGACTCGGCTTGCCCGCCTTACGGCTTAAAGAATCATCAAGAATTATTCGATGATTTTAGCAACAACACCTGCACCAACCGTACGACCACCTTCACGAATCGCAAAACGCAAACCGTCTTCCATCGCAATTGGGTGAATCAAGGTCACAACCATCTGAATGTTATCACCTGGCATAACCATTTCTACGCCTTCTGGTAATTCACACGCACCGGTTACATCAGTAGTACGGAAGTAGAACTGTGGACGGTAGCCTTTAAAGAATGGCGTATGACGACCACCTTCATCTTTTGACAACACATAAACTTCAGCTTCGAATGTCGTGTGCGGCTTCACTGAACCTGGAACACACAATACTTGACCGCGCTCAATCTCTTCACGCTTAGTACCACGCAATAGAACACCAACGTTCTCACCTGCACGACCTTCGTCAAGCAATTTACGGAACATCTCAACACCCGTACACGTGGTTTTCGTAGTTTCTTTGATACCAACGATTTCGATTTCTTCACCGACTTTAACGATACCACGCTCAACACGACCGGTAACTACAGTACCGCGGCCTGAAATTGAGAACACGTCTTCAATTGGCATCAAGAATGGCTGATCGATAGCACGCTCTGGCTCTGGAATGTATGAATCTAGGGCTTCAACCAGCGACTTAACTGCTGTTGTGCCTAATTCGTTATCATCTTCGCCGTTCAATGCCATTAATGCAGAACCTGCGATGATTGGCGTATCGTCGCCAGGAAATTCGTAAAGGTCTAATAGTTCACGCAATTCCATTTCAACGAGTTCTAGCATTTCTGTGTATTCTTCTGAACCCACACCGCCACAATCTTCTGCAAGCAAGTCAGCTTTGTTTAGGAATACAACTATAAATGGTACACCTACCTGACGTGACAACAAGATGTGCTCACGTGTTTGTGGCATAGGGCCATCCGTTGCACCACAAACAAGGATAGCGCCATCCATTTGTGCCGCACCGGTAATCATGTTCTTAACATAGTCGGCGTGACCTGGGCAGTCTACGTGTGCGTAGTGACGTGTGGGCGAATCATATTCAACGTGCGAAGTTGCAATCGTAATACCGCGCTCACGCTCTTCTGGTGCATTATCGATACCGTCGAATGCAACCGCGTCGCCGCCCCATACTTCCGCACAAACGCGCGTTAGTGCAGCCGTTAATGTTGTTTTACCATGGTCAACGTGACCAATTGTTCCCACGTTGACGTGAGGTTTATTACGTTCAAACTTTTCTTTTGCCATCGTGAGCGTCTCCTAATGTAGTGCTGCCCGAATAAAAAAATGATCAAGCGATCAAATACCAAAAAAACACAGACCGATCGCATATACTTTCAAAAAAGTATGTAACGAGCTTGCCGTGTTATTCTCTCTATGTCCGCAGCCTACTTGGCTACGAAAAACATCTATATTGCCAATGGAGCTCATGAGCAGATTTGAACTGCCGACCTCACCCTTACCAAGGGTGTGCTCTACCAACTGAGCTACATGAGCACAAACTTAATAGGATCAAAACCGCAAAGTTTGGAGCGGGTAGCGGGAATCGAACCCGCATCATCAGCTTGGAAGGCTGAGGTTCTACCATTAAACTATACCCGCAGATAAGACCTACAAATAGATTAATGCAGATCCTGAACTCTCAACATTCGCTACAGCGGCGCTGACTTTACGCATTATTTGTATGGTGCAGGGGGGTGGATTCGAACCACCGAAGCTTTCGCGTCAGATTTACAGTCTGATCCATTTGGCCACTCTGGAACCCCTGCGAAAGGCGAAATAAATCGCTACTCCTCACGATCTCCAAAGGAGCATCACAAGAAAGATAAAATGGAGCTGGCGATAGGAGTCGAACCTACGACCTGCTGATTACAAGTCAGCTGCTCTACCAACTGAGCTACGCCAGCCTAACTGAAGCTGAACACTCCAACACTTTCACATACCCGGATAAAGAAAAACAACTCCTTCCCCAAATCCGGAGGCGCGATTCTAGAGAAACTTTCACGCGGACGCAACATCTGAACACGAAATTTGTTGTTTTTTAGGAAATTCTTTTGAAGAAAGCCATTTTTTCCACACTTCATCGCTTATTTTTTGAGCTTCTACAGAGTGAAGGAACACCCAAAGCTCTCTTTTTTCTCGTGGGACTTCAGCAATTTGCGGCCGATACCCAAGGCCTGAAATCTTTTGCTTTAAGCTATTTGCGCGCTGAGCCTGGGAAAACATCCCCAAAGAAATGCCATTCGCTAAATTGCCATCGGGGATAGCGTAGCTATCGATCCCCTGCCGCTGCAATTCTTCCAACTTTCTAAACAAGGCCTTTTTCGAGCTTAAGGGGGGCAAATGCAGCCAAAAACCCACGGTAGTAGAAACGAGTACATTTTTGATTGATGATTTCACGCCCTTAGAGGCCAATCTTTCAACAAAATAATTAGCCTTAGATACAGAAGAAAAGGCGCCTACCTTCAAACACAAGCTCTCCTCTAAAGACTTCACCACGCCCTCATTACTGCCAGCATCCACCTCACCTGAACCTGAAGGCAGTACCACATCTTCAGGCGTTGCTACACGCACCGTCTCCAATGCTGCAACTGGCCTCATCTCACTCAATAAAGTAAGCGAGGCTCTATCATCAATTGAACGAGAAGAGTTAACAGATAGAACGACACCCGTTACGGCGCCTTGCTCAACAGGCAGCCAATATTGATAAATGGCAAATCCGATATTGACAAAAATTAGGGTAAAAAAGATAAAGCGCATAAATAGTTAAAGCCCTTCTTAGAAGTCAAAACGACATATTAAAAAGCGTTCTAGATTGTGCTCATTCAGTCTAGGCATAACGCTAGACCATCCATAACCAAGTCAGGGTAATGATGAATATCAGCAATACCATCTTGACGCAAAAAGCTCGAAAGGTAAGCAGCATCCCCCCCTGTAATAAAAATAGCCACATCTTCTTGACTAGGATTTTTTTGATTCGCAACAGTTGTAGTTATCACTCGCTGAATAAAGCCCAACTGCATCATGGGTGCACCAGACAACACTGCACGCTTGGTACTGTCGCCTAAACACAGATCATCAGGGTAGTTATTACTACTGTTCTCAGCAAAGCGGACTCGCTCCGTATTACCTAATAGCGCATTATGCATCATCGCCAAACCAGGAACGATGTATCCCCCAAGGTGCTGACCACCTGAAGTTATTATATCTAGAGTGAGCGCACTTCCCGCATCAATAACAATAAGCGCCCGATGTAAATCAGGAATAGTTGTTCGCATGGCTAACCATTTCTGATAAGCCGCTATCATAGCTAACCAACGATCAACTCCCATGTGAGACACTTGCTGATAAGCGTTACTAACGCCCGCACTGGATGACTGGGTTTCAGCAAAATACAAATCTGCACCATGGTCACTCGCCCATCGTGATATATATTCGTTGAAATCAGAAGCTACCGCCGCCACACGCACAACAGATAAAGGAGACATTAGCTTAATATCAAAAAGCTTATTAAATGCATCGCCAGAATCAATCGACGCACTGACTGAGAAACCACGAGAAACCACATTGCCCAAACTGTCACAGAAACGCCACTTGATTCTTGTATTACCAACATCAATATCAAGAATCATTTTGCGCAAGCCTCAGAGATACTTCCCCTCCGTAAATAGCCTGATCAACTCCATCGACGACTAACCTTAATGCCCCATTTGGGTAAATACCCTTTGCAACACCCAATATGGTACTCGCCCCTGAGTGCACGCAAACATCCGCATCAGCAAAACCATCCCATTGCTGCCAAGCTGAGGAAAGCGCTGTAAAACCTTCTTTCTCATATATTGCTAACATCGTAAATAAACGACGAATTATCTCTGCGGTTAAATAGTTTCTAGATACCTCGGGCAAGTAGTGGCCGATGCTCGCCCAAGGCTGTTCAATATCATCACCACGCTGCATATGCACATTAAGACCAACGCCAATAACAACCTGGCATAGACCCGCAGGATCACCAGCCATTTCTACGAGAATCCCTCCAAGCTTTTTGCCATCAACCAAAATGTCGTTGGGCCATTTAAGCTTAACAGCCGACAAGCCAATTGCATTCAAGGATTCAGCCACAGCCATTCCTACCGCAAGACTCAAGCCTTCCAACTTATTGGCGCCGCCTTCAAATTCCCAAATCAAAGAAAGATATATGTTGCGCCCATAAGGGCTGCTCCAGTGACGCCCACGACGCCCTTTTCCTTTAGACTGACGCTCAGCTAGGCACACATACCCTTTCAATTCATCACACTTACCCTCGACCGCTCTTTCCATCGCCACAGTATTGGTAGATTCCACACTGTCGAAAAGCTCTAACGTTAGGGGTGTAGAGCATGTCGATATAGACTGAGCAAGAATAGCGCTTGTATCAAGAGGCTCAAAACCGCCAAGCAAACGGTAACCTTTACTCTTAACACTATCTATTTCGAGATCAAGGTCTATCAGTTTTTGTAATTGCTTCCACACTGCAGAGCGGGAGATATTCAACTGACGACCAATATCCACACCTGAATGGAACTTGCCATCGGAAAGAATTGCTAACAATTTCATATGAGAGTCAGGCACGAAGAAGCACTCAAGTTAATCGGGTATAAAAGGAATATATTCACGCTGAAAACGGCTACCCAAGCTCGTCAACACTTCGTAGCCTATAGTGCCTGCAGATTCGGCCAACTCATCTATAGTCTGACATTCGCCCAAAAGGATTATCCTGTCACAGCGCCCCACCACATGCGTTATATCAAAGACTAGAGAATCCATCGAAACACGCCCAATAATGGGTACTGCTTGACTGCCGCAATAACCGACACCTATATTACTCAGACTACGTGCAATACCATCCGCATAGCCACCCGATGTAATAGCAATCAATCTATCTTTTTGAGTAATGTAGCTCGCACCGTACCCAACACTTTCTCCCTTTTTGATCGCTTTTACCTGCATAACGGCTAAAAGAAGCGTCACAACCGGCTTCATAGCGCTTTCAGGTAAACCCGACGGGTTACCGCCATACAATGCAATGCCCGGACGAACCATATCGTAGTGAGGACGACTGGGTAAAAAAATACCCGGGGAATTGCACACCGAAATGAGACATTTTGGCGATAGCCCTTGCACCTTTTCAACAAAGGAATCAAGTATAGTAAGCTGCCGCGTATTCATTTCATGAGATGGCTCATCAGCGCAGGCAAAGTGACTCATAAGATAGCGCAAATTTAACTTAGCAATAGCTCCTGTTGCCAATAAAGTATCCAGATCATCGGCTAATAAGCCTGTACGATGCATCCCTGTATCTAGCTTTAAAACACAAGGCAATAAAACACCAACAGCTTGAGTAAAACACTCCCAGCGAACCACGTGATCTAAAGAAAACAGAACAGGAGTAAGACGAGAATTCAACCAAGCAGAGGAGCAACCATTAGCAACCACATCGTATGCCAAACCTCCAAATACAAAAATTTCACAATCTTTATAATCAAGGTACTCCCTTAGCTCGACACCTTCATTTAGCGTTGCCACAAAGAACGATCGACAACCTCCTGCATATAACGCTTGCGCAACAGGTTTAACACCTAGGCCATAGGCATCCGCTTTCACAACACTTGCGCAACAACACCGATCACCGACTGTATCGTTCAATAAGCGCCAATTAGCCACAATGGCAGGTAGGTTAATCGTTAGCAAGCTCTGACTATGCACACTAGCTCCGCAGATAGACAATATGAGGACTTTATCGAAGCCAATATACGCTAGGCAGCGATCGATCACCAGCCTAGGGGTCATCAATTAACTTCTCAGGCTTCTATGTAAAGCACATAAAAAAACCCCGACCATTACTGATCGGGGTTTTCGAATAAAAGCTTGACGATGACCTACTCTCACATGGGGAAGCCCCACACTACCATCGGCGAGGAATCGTTTCACTTCTGAGTTCGGTATGGGGTCAGGTGGTTCCAATTCTCTATGGTCGTCAAGCAAACTGGGTGATCATTAAGAGAACCTCTCTCAATAATCTAAATTAGATGCTTGTGTTGTCTACGTAATACACTCTTCTATCTTGGCATATGCATTCGATAATCATGTTTATCCAATGGCTTATTGCTACAGCCTCTCGGCTTTATATTGTTGATATTTCTATCTTTATCACTAATCAGTCAATTAAGAACAAGCTATATGTCAGTCTGTTTCTAATTATCTCAATTATATGGTCAAGCCTCACGGGCAATTAGTACTGGTTAGCTCAACGCCTTACAACGCTTCCACACCCAGCCTATCAACGTAGTAGTCTTCTACGGCCCTACAGGATTCTTAAAGAATCAGGGAAAGCTAATCTTGAAGGAGGCTTCGCGCTTAGATGCTTTCAGCGCTTATCCCGTCCGAACGTAGCTACCCGGCAATGCGATTGGCATCACAACCGGAACACCAGAGGTTCGTCCACTTCGGTCCTCTCGTACTAGAAGCAGCTCTTCTCAACTTTCCAACGCCCACGGCAGATAGGGACCGAACTGTCTCACGACGTTCTAAACCCAGCTCGCGTACCACTTTAAATGGCGAACAGCCATACCCTTGGGACCGGCTTCAGCCCCAGGATGTGATGAGCCGACATCGAGGTGCCAAACACCGCCGTCGATGTGAACTCTTGGGCGGTATCAGCCTGTTATCCCCGGAGTACCTTTTATCCGTTGAGCGATGGCCCTTCCATACAGAACCACCGGATCACTATGACCTACTTTCGTACCTGCTCGACTTGTCAGTCTCGCAGTCAAGCACGCTTATGCCATTGCACTAAACTCCTGATTTCCGACCAGGATTAGCGTACCTTCGTGCTCCTCCGTTACTCTTTGGGAGGAGACCGCCCCAGTCAAACTACCCACCAGACACTGTCCGCAATCCCGATAAGGGACCAGCGTTAGAACCCCAAACATATCAGGCTGGTATTTCAAGGTCGACTCCACAACAACTAGCGTCATCGCTTCAAAGTCTCCCAGCTATCCTACACAAATAGGTTCAGAGTTCAGTGTCAAGCTGTAGTAAAGGTTCACGGGGTCTTTCCGTCTAGCCGCGGGTATACGGCATCTTAACCGCAATTTCAATTTCACTGAGTCTCGGGTGGAGACAGCATGGCCATCGTTACGCCATTCGTGCAGGTCGGAACTTACCCGACAAGGAATTTCGCTACCTTAGGACCGTTATAGTTACGGCCGCCGTTTACCGGGGCTTCGATCAAGAGCTTCGCCTAAGCTAACCCCATCAATTAACCTTCCGGCACCGGGCAGGCGTCACACCCTATACGTCCACTTTCGTGTTTGCAGAGTGCTATGTTTTTAATAAACAGTCGCAGCCATCTGGTCACTTCGGCCGACATCGGCTTAGAGAGCAAGTCTCATCACCAACATCGGCGCACCTTCTCCCGAAGTTACGGTGCTATTTTGCCTAGTTCCTTCACCCGAGTTCTCTCAAGCGCCTGGGTATTCTCTACCTGATCACCTGTGTCGGTTTACAGTACGGTTCTTTATTACCTGAAGCTTAGAAGATTTTCTTGGAAGCATGGCATCAACCACCTCGCTCAAAAAAGAGCTGGTCATCACCTCTCAGCCTTAGAAACCCGGATTTACCTAAGTCTCCAGCCTACTAGCTTTCATGCGGACTACCAACGCCGCACTGGCCTAGCCTACTCCGTCCCTCCATCGCAGTAATAAAAAGTACAGGAATATTAACCTGTTTCCCATCGACTACGCGTTTCCGCCTCGCCTTAGGGGCCGACTAACCCTGTCCCGATTAACGTTGGACAGGAAACCTTGATCTTCCGGCGGGGGAGTTTTTCACTCCCCTTATCGTTACTCATGTCAGCATTCGCACTTCTGATACCTCCAGCAACCTTCTCAAGTCACCTTCAACGGCTTACAGAACGCTCCCCTACCATACTCGAAAGTATCCGCAGCTTCGGTTGCTAATTTAGCCCCGTTACATCTTCCGCGCAGGCCGACTCGACTAGTGAGCTATTACGCTTTCTTTAAAGGGTGGCTGCTTCTAAGCCAACCTCCTAGCTGTCTAAGCCTTCCCACATCGTTTCCCACTTAATTAACATTTGGGACCTTAGCTGGCGGTCTGGGTTGTTTCCCTCTTCACGACGGACGTTAGCACCCGCCGTGTGTCTGCCATGATTGCACTCCACGGTATTCGGAGTTTGCATGGGGTTGGTAAGTCGGGATGACCCCCTAGCCCAAACAGTGCTCTACCCCCGTGGGTGAGACATGACGCACTACCTAAATAGTTTTCGGGGAGAACCAGCTATCTCCGGGCT
>NZ_AP036018.1:0-467500 GCF_055393785.1 Eionea flava | reverse complement strand
AGAAACTTGTACTTTTAATCGATCTACCCACTGATCAACAATATCTGGGGTATTAAGCTTACGCTCCTGCGACTTAAAACTAGGATCACCAATCAATCCAGTCGCCCCACCGACTAGAGCAATCGGCTTATGACCAGCTTGCTGAAAGCGCTTCAAGGTTAATAGCGGCACTAAGCTGCCAATATGAAGACTGTCCGCCGTAGGATCAAAGCCACAATATAAAGTGCGTGGCTCTTCCGACAGATATGCATCAAAAGCATCTTCCCGAGTGATTTGGGCAATCAAGCCTCGAGATCGCAAATCAGCGATTAAATCTTTACTGGTCATTGTCATGATAAAGCCCTATAAAAACAAAAGAATATAGCCGACACAACGGCGGGATAAAATCAGGCGTCACCATACCTAAAACTGTTACAAAAACAAGCGAGATTTAACGTGAGTAAACGCGACAAATTAATATGGAAAGATTGCTATTTATGAACAAACATTGAATAATTGCTCTCAACATAAAGCAGTGCGTAAAAACTATAATGAAAGTCTTTGAAATGACTAAGAAAAATATAAAAAAAGATCCTATTACCAAAACAGTCAAGCTCTTTCCTAAAGGGCATTTATTGCTAGCTAGCGGATTAGCTAGCGCTTTACTGATTGTAACGATGGCGACTTATTCAGAAAAGTCGCCCACACGCGTGGTGGCATCAATTGATCTTCCACTTACGGCGAATACAAGAGTCAACATAGCTCTAGATCCGGCAACAGTAATCACCCAAAACGCCATCGAAGAGAGCAACAACACGATCACACCATTCAGTAATGATACTAACATCACTGTTGATAAAGAAACCCAACTCACCCTTGCAAGCGAAATGGAGCCCAGCAACGAGCCTCAAGCGGCAACTGCAACAATAACAACACAGCCAATATCAACACCGATAGACTGGCATACTGAAACTGTTAGACCCGGCGACAGCTTATCCTTCTTATTTAATCGTGCAGGATTATCTGATGTCGCACTGCATCAGTTTTTAAATAGCAATAAAGCCGCTCAATCATTGAAACGCATATTTCCCGGGCAAACTATAGATTTTAATATCGTCGATGGCGAGTTGAACGCCTTGCGCTATCGCAAAAATCGCTTGAATCATATTGAATTTATACGCACAGAAAAAGGCTTTACTGACAGTAAAATTGATATCAAGCCCGATATACATATTGCCTACCGCGAAGCGACTATCATTAACTCCCTCTTTCTTGCAGGCACCGATGCAGGCATAGAAGAAAGCAGTATTATGGAGCTGGCGAGTATTTTTGGCTGGGATATTGATTTCGCGTTAGATATACGAACCAATGATTCTTTCAAAGTTATTTACGAAGAGCGGTTTATCAATGGCGAAAAAATTGGTAACGGCCCTATCTTAGCTGCCGAATTTACCAACCAAAAGAAAACTTTTACAGCCGTTCGCTATACCGACCCCGAGGGCAACACCAGTTATTACACTCCCACCGGCAAGAGCATGAAGAAAGCATTCTTGCGCACGCCCGTTGATTTTGCGCGTATTAGCTCTCACTTTAACCTTAAACGTAAGCACCCTATTTTAAATCGCATTCGAGCCCACAAAGGAACCGATTACGCTGCACCTACCGGCACCCCCATCAAAGCGGCTGGAAACGGAAAAGTAGAGTTTGCAGGCACCAAGGGAGGCTATGGCCGCACAGTGGTATTACGTCATGGTCAAAGTTACAAAACACTGTATGCCCACATGCATAGATATGGCAAGGGCATCCGCACAGGCACTCGCGTTAAACAAGGGCAAATCATTGGCTACGTCGGTAAATCTGGCTTAGCAACAGGCCCTCATTTACATTACGAATTTTATAAGAACGGCGTGGTACGCAACCCTGTAAGAGTGGAACTACCAAAGGCAGAATCAATATCCAAGTCATTACTCGCTAACTTTAATTTAGAAACGCAGCCATTAATGGCAAAATTAACTGATTTTAGTAATAACACGCAATTGGCACTATCTAAATCTGCATCCACAACGCAGTAAATATGGACAATTACTATATTGGCTTAATGACAGGCACAAGTGTTGATTCACTCGATGCGGCGCTGGTTCAACTACCCGATGATGGCACATGCCAAGTCATCAGCACACACTCTATACCTCTTCCTGATGACATCCGGCAATGCGTTAAAGACTTAGTTAAGCCTGGCGATAATGAAATCGAGAAGCTTCGATGGCTTGACCAGCAAATTGCTAATTATTCCTGTGAAGCAATACATCATATTTGCCAAGCGAGCAACATACCGACACGCACTATCACTGCTATAGGAAGCCACGGACAAACCGTTCGGCACTACCCCAGCTCACCGCATGCTCAAGGCTATAGCTTACAAATGGGTGACCCCAATATTATCGCTGAAGTAACAGGCATTACTACCGTAGCTGACTTTCGACGAAGAGATATTGCCGCAGGAGGACAAGGCGCGCCCTTAGTACCCGCCTTTCATCGTGCCGTATTCCATTCGCCAGCTGAAGATCGTATTATCTTAAATCTCGGCGGCATTGCTAACATCACTCACCTTTGTTCAACGGATAGCGCTAATAATATTCTCGGTTACGACACCGGCCCAGCAAACACTCTTCTGGATAACTGGTGCTGGAAACATCAATGCAAGTCTTTTGATCACAACAGCGAATGGGCACTATCAGGCACCTGTAACAAACCCCTTCTTGAGCTTTTATTGTCAGATGCTTACTTCGCTAAAGGCTTTCCCAAAAGCACAGGGAGAGAACTCTTTAACGTAGAGTGGTTAACGCAAGCACTAGAAAAACTCAACCATAAACACCGAAACACATTATTACCGGAAGATATACAAGCCACTTTGCTGGAATTAACCATAAGCAGTATTTGCAAGGAAATAGAAAGCGTCGACAGACATCAACAGGCCAGTGTATATGCCTGCGGTGGCGGGGCTAACAATGAGGTGTTGATGCAAAAACTGGGAGATCGCATGCCTTCAAGAACGGTATCGACCACCCAAGTATTAGGTATAGATCCCAACTGGGTCGAAGCCATTGCATTTGCTTGGCTAGCGAAGCAAACCATGGAAAGAAAGGCAGCTAACTTACCATCAGCTACAGGGGCAAATAAGGAAGTCATTTTGGGAGGGATTTACTTAGCGCCGTAACAGAGTAACTAAGCGCAAAAATAGGTACATAATTAGAAATAAACGTAATTTTGCTGATCTAGCAGCCTTTTAACTGCCGTAGGACCAAAGGGTACAGTACCAATAAAAGAATGAATGCTGGAGCGGCTACGTCCCATAATTCCCGCCTGAGTTTCACAGACTCGAACATCCACAACACCGAATGCGCTGAGCTGAGCGGCTAAATCCACTATCTTTTTGTATTCTTCATACTTGTCTTTAAAAAAAATCTCAACTTCAGGCCCATGCAAAATAATAGATATGGGGGCAGCACCCTGGGGCAAGCGGCCTTCTGCATATAATTTTTCTACTCTCTCTAATGCATCAGCCACTTCTTCTGGAGAATCATTTAAGATTCGCGCAACATAACCATTGGCATTTTCAGAAGCGAGAGGATCATCTGTTTGCGCATAGGCATGTATGGGCCAGCAAACAATGACAACAAAAATAACAAGTAATTTACGCACAACAAAAAGATTAAATGGAAAAAGAAGAGCCGCAACCACAAGTGGTTTCAGCATTCGGATTATCAACAACAAATTTAGAGCCTTCTAAATTCTCTTTATAATCGATTTGCGCACCAACAAGGTAGGCATAACTCATACTATCAACGACGACGGTGACATCATCTTTGGTAATGATAGCATCATCATCTGCAGCTAATTCATCGAAGGTAAAGCCATATTGGAAACCCGAACAGCCACCACCAGTAACAAAGACTCGCAATTTTAGATCAAAGTTATCCTCTTCTTCCAACAACGACCGCACCTTGTGAACGGCATTATCAGAAACCATTATAGGCTGAGGGGTAAATACTTCGGGAGAACTCATACTCGGCTTATACCTCGATAGTGATTCCTAGTGATCTAGGAAAACAATGCGAACGAAACTTATCAATGCATTATGTACATTGCCGAGTATTTTAGTCAAGTATTATGCTTTACTGGGAACTGTATCAATAGGCAAAGATGCACCCACACCTTTTTTAGCGATGTTAGCCGGAGCCGACTGAAGCTTAGGCTTTGCTGATAGGGGTTGAGCACTATACACCAAGCTACCATTCACTTGAGCGCCTTTAACAATTTCAATCAACGAATAATGCACATTGCCGTTAATCACTGTTTTAGCTGCCAACTCTATATGCTTGCTTGAGTAAACATTACCCGTTACCGAACCGTTAATCACCAAGGTAGGCACGCGGATTTCACCTTCAACCTTACCGCTTTCCAATACTCGCGCCTGTGCATTATCAGCATCAACTGCATAGATATTACCCTTAACCTGCCCTTCGATCATTAAGGTACCAGAAAAGTGTAAATCACCTACAATTTCGGTGTGCTTTGATATTAACGTGGTGCCACCCGCCGCAAAGGCGGCCTTTTTTTCTTTTTTACCGAACATACCACTACTCGCTTTTTGTTGTTATCCAGTTGAAGGTTTTTTCTATCAGTGTTTTTCTAGGCTTGAGTGAGACAATCTTAAGCTCTATACGTTCTGGGTTGAATGCACTAGGCAAAATAATTTGCCCTTCCAACCGTTGAAAGTATTTGAAGTTTAGCTTAATTTTTTCAGTTGTAACGGTAGATGATAGCTGAGATAGTGAAAAGCGCTTCTTTTTCCCCTCATCATTAGTACCAACAACGATAAACTCTAAATAACCCACAACCTGAGAGCGATTAGCGGACTGCTGTTTAACAACCATTTTATAGTCGTAAGTATTCGGAATACCGCTCGCTAAAGTAATGGATGGCACCTCTACCGAGATCCCTTGATCATCACTCTCTGGGCGCATAAGATCACGATAAAACGTATTATCCCTCTCTAATTCAGCAATGCGATTGTTAAGCTCAACAACCTCTGCTCGCACTTGTTCAGTCGCCTTACGGTCAACGTCTGACCCCAAACGTAAATTGGCAATTTGCTGATTTAATAGGCTCGCCTCACTTTTTGCGTCGGCATACTCCTTACGCAAGTGGTCACGCTCAGCAATTGCACTACCTTCCAATACCGTACCTCGATAATAGCCACTGTAATAACCAACCAACGTCAGCACAGCAACCACTACTACAATAACTGCCCCCAGCAGCCATGGCCGATAAGGGCGATAGGGAACAACCGCCAAATCAAATTCAGGACTAGGTTCAACCGGTGGCATATCTGTATTTCCTCAGAAAAATCATCTATTTCAGTTCGAGAATATCGTCATTAAGGGAGTAGAGCAACTTGCTGCAAGCCTGCTTGCTCATCAAAACCGCACATAATATTCATATTTTGTACCGCCTGACCCGAAGCCCCCTTTGTGAGGTTATCAATCACAGACATAACCACAACCGTATCACCGCCCTGAGGTCTCGCAATAGATAAACGGCACATGTTTGATGATTTTACCGAGCGCGTTTGAGGGTGAGAACCGGCGGGCATCACATCCACAAAAGGCTCATTCGCGTAACGAGACTCGTATAGAGATTGCAGATCGACCGTCTGGCTTACTTTTAATCGCGCATATAATGTGGAGTGAATGCCTCTCACCATTGGCAGTAAATGAGGCACGAACGTGAGTTCAGCCGCGTTATCATTTTCATCGATATTGTCCGCCTGTTTTTGAAAGCCACGCAAGCCCTGCTCTATCTCAGGCAAGTGGCGATGCCCTGCAACGGCATACGCTCCAAAGCTATCGGATACTTCAGCATGCAAGGTGCCTATATTGGCCTGCCTACCTGCACCACTGGTACCGCTCGCCGAATTGGCAATCAGCGTTTTGGGGTCGACAAGATCATGCTCTAACAAAGGTAACAAGCCAAGTTGCACTGACGTTGGATAACAACCCGGGCACGCAATTAATTGAGCATTCTGAATACTTTCTCTATTAACTTCAGGTAAGCCATAAACCGCATGGGGCAGCAAAGCCTCGCAACCATGGGGCTGCCCGTACCATTGAGACCATAACTCGGCGTCTTTAATTCTAAAGTCTGCCGATAAATCGATGATTTTCACACCCTTCTCATATAGCTCAGGCACTAACTTATGCGCCACGCCATGAGGTGTTGCAAAGAATACAACATCACATTGAGATAGTTGCTGATTATCCGGTGCGGTAAAGCGGAGCTCACAATGCCCTCGCAAATTAGGATAAATGTCGGCAATAGCTACACCCTCTTCGGAACGCGAAGTGATCACAGCCACTTCAATATTTGGGTGATTAACTAACAAACGCAACAATTCAACACCGGTGTAACCTGTGCCGCCAACAATACCTACTTTTACCATGACTCTCTCTGTATGTTCTCAATTAACGAATGCAATAACACTGCTTGGAAAGCTATGATAAATCAATCAACAGACGATCACAAAATAAGCTGAAAAAATAATCGCCCCCATCCAACCACACCCCTATTCAACGATCGTGAGTGAAACCTCCGCTCTAACGGTAAAGGAACGCCTTATCATTCAGTTATCTTGCTAATAAGAATAACTTTATGTAACGTTAATGGCATTAGACAATAGCAATGATAGCGAGTAGCAACATATAAAGGGTTAACTATGCTTTGGGTAAAGTCGTTCCACATTATCGCGGTCATTTGCTGGTTTGCCGTACTGTTTTACTTGCCACGGCTGTTTGTTTATCACGCAATGAGTGAAGATAAAATCAGCAAAGATCGCTTTATTATTATGGAGCGTAAATTAATCCGTGGAATTGGCAATCCATCGATGATCGCCACACTACTATTAGGTGCATGGTTAACCTCTTACCATTGGATCTACTATCAAGCTAGTCTATGGTTTTGGCTGAAGCTCTCGGCCGTCGGCGTACTTGTCGCCTACCACGGGACATGCATTTATCTATGGAAGCAATTTTGTCAGGACAATAACCAGCGCTCCCACATTTTTTATCGTTGGTTTAATGAATTTCCTGTTTTACTGTTAATTATTATCGTTTGCCTCGTTGTCGTGAAACCCAGCTAATGTATTTACACATAGTCAAAAGACATCTTCAAAGCACACAACATATCATCACCCTTTATTAACATTTCATCTTACGGCTCGATAAAGAGCGCATAAAAAGGTTTTTACATGAATCGTTCTGAACAACTGTTTACTGAAGCGCAAGACCACATTCCCGGTGGCGTTAATTCTCCCGTACGTGCTTTTAAAGCCGTAGGTGGCACTCCCGTTTTTATACAGCGTGCAGAAGGAGCTTATTTATTTGATGAAGATAATAAACGCTACATCGATTATGTACTGTCTTGGGGGCCGATGATCTTAGGCCATGCTTATCCTCCCGTGATCGAAGCGGTTAGAGCAGCGGCACTAAATGGTCTTAGTTTTGGTGCGCCCACTCAGATAGAAACAACGCTCGCTGAACGTATTTGCGACATCATTCCCAATATGGATAAAGTACGATTTGTGAATTCGGGAACCGAAGCCACCATGAGTGCGATTCGGCTTGCAAGAGGAGCAACCGGACGCGACAAAATTGTAAAGTTTGAAGGCTGCTACCACGGACACTCTGACTCGTTACTCGTCAAAGCAGGATCAGGCGCACTAACATTTGGGGTACCAAGCTCTCCCGGCGTGCCTGATAGCCTTGCCGACCACACGATTACACTCAACTACAATGATAGCGAGCAGGTCGAGCAGCTTTTTGCCGACATAGGAAAAGAAATCGCCTGTATTATTGTAGAGCCTGTCGCAGGCAATATGAATTGCATCCCCCCCGTTAACAATTTTTTACAAACCTTACGCAAGGTTTGTGACGACAGCGGCGCCCTGCTTATATTTGATGAGGTGATGACAGGCTTTCGCGTTCATCCTAACGGCGCGCAAGGTTGTTACGGTGTTGACGCCGACTTAATTACATTAGGTAAAGTCATGGGCGGAGGAATGCCCGTCGGCGCTTTTGGCGGCAAACAAGCCATTATGGATCAGATCGCACCGTTAGGGCCCGTATATCAAGCGGGAACATTATCGGGAAACCCTGTCGCGATGGCGGCCGGCCTCGCCAACCTTGAAGGCTTAACACAGAATAATTTTTATGAACAACTCTTTGCCAAAACGAATACCTTAGTCGATGGCTTACAAGAGCGCGCCGATGCTGCCAACATCCCTTTTACCACCAATCATGTGGGTTCCATGTTTGGTTTCTTTTTCTTAAAAGACGCTAACGACAGCAAACCGGTAACAAATTATCAGCAAGTGATGAACTGCAATATTCCTCGCTTCAACCAATTTTTTCATCTTATGTTAGAAGAAGGTGTTTACCTTGCCCCCGCCTCTTATGAGGCAGGTTTTACCTCGATCGCTCATAGCGATGCTGATATTCAAGCAACCTTGGATGCCGCTGAGCGGGCGTTTGCGCAACTATAAGCCTTCCTTACATTGATAGGCCGTTTTAAACAACACTAACAATCATACGAGAACATCTAGCGATGGAAAACTTAACATTGCCAAGTCCATTAGTGAGTGCCAAATGGTTAAAAGAAAATCATCACCACCCACAATTAATTATTCTAGATGCCAGCGCCCACATGCCGGGCTCCGACCGTGATGCAATGGCAGAGTGGAAAAATAAACACATAAAGGGGGCACGTTTTTTTGATTTTAACAATGCCATTGCAGATACCCTCTCGTCTCTACCGCACATGCTTCCCACGCCCGAAATATTTACTCAGGAAGCGCAAGCATTAGGCATTAATCAAGACAGTATTATTGTGATTTACGATAGCCTTGGCATATTTTCTGCGCCAAGGGCGTGGTGGATGTTTATGGCAATGGGCCACACTCAATGCGCCGTACTTGATGGCGGTCTCCCCGAGTGGGAAAAGCAAAAAAACGCAACGCACCGTGCGGAAAAAACTGCAATATTTAATACGGGCAACTTTGTTGCTCAATATCAATCTGATTGGATCAAAGATAAAAACCAAATACTCCACGCCAGCCAATCACACTCAGCAACCATAATCGATGCACGCTCTCAAGCACGGTTTGATGGCCATGCAAAAGAGCCGAGAGAAGGATTAATTAGCGGACACATTCCACACTCGATTAACTTGCCGTTTACCGAATTGCTGGAAAATGGACTATTTAAGCCAACAACCGAGCTACGCGAGAGAATAAACCAGTGTTATGACAACAAAGGGGGGAACAATAAAAGCGACGAGGCCAACCAACCGCTATACGCCACTTGTGGCAGCGGGATTACCGCCTGTATTATTGCCTTTGCTGCTCACCTTGCGGGCATTAAAAAAATTGCGGTTTATGACGGCTCATGGTGTGAGTGGGGAGACCCCAACAACCACCTTCCGATTGATACTACGACTGATTGATCCACTGCCAAAAACCCACAACAGCGATAATAAAGAGTCCACTATGCAATCACCATTGATTATTCACAACGATGAATCAAACGAATATTTTTTTGAGGAAGGCTGCTATATATTAGAGGTGTCAAATTCAGAAAAAGACGCAGGACTTTCGGTCGCTAGAGCACGATTAACACCTAATACCGAAACACGCCTGCACCGATTAAATAAAACCATTGAGCGATATATTATTGTCAGCGGTAACGGCGTGGTCATTATTCCCGAGAACTGTCCTCAAATGATCCGCAATACCGGAGATGATGATCTTATCTTTTTAGTTGTCTGTACGCCGCGTTTTTTACCTGAAAATTATTACGACGTTTAAAAAATTCTAGAAGGCTAATTGGTTAAGTACCTTATAATCTTCACTGCCTTTTTTAGCATAACGTAAACCTTGCTGAGCAAAATAAGCGGATTGATTAGTGTCATTGAGCTGCTGATAAGCGCGCGCTAACACCACATAGAATTGCGTATCCTTACGATCAATGCGCAAGCCTTTTTCGGCCAAACGAATAGCCTCCTCCGACTCACCGGCTGCCAGATGTTTTTGTGCCGATAAACGTAATTTTTTCTGTAACGGAGAAACGCTTTGTTCATTAACAGAGCGCACAATCGACACACTATTTTCCGGTGTTGCTTTTTCGGCATTGCGCGTGCTTTTGTTTTCAGCATGACTAGATGACGATAACACACGCTCTTTCGGCGATGATGTTGGACTAGGTATCGTACCTGCTGCATCGCGTATAACAACCTCATTCGGCGAAGAAGCACAGGCCGTAAGTAACACCACAACGCCACCTAAAAGAAGCCTATTACATTTTTTTATATTCTTGTCTTTCATATGTATTTTCTTACTCACGATATATGTACTTTCTTACTCACGATAGTTGAGTACATTAACTTTGCTTAAGCCAACGGGGCTTAAACGAGAACATCTTAAGTGAACAAACAATAGTAAACCCATTTTCTAGCGCATACCTCTTTCTTGCGTATCGGATTGTCGTGTATTCGCATCAGAAGGCTTGCTTGTCACAGCATCATTCAACCATTGTTTAAACCATCCAGTGACCGACCGGCCACCCGTCTGACAACGAGGGCTTTGCTCAGGCTGAGAGCCTCGAATATAAGGAACCAAAATAGCCCCTTCGCAATTTTCTGTACTCAACAAACCATCACGGCTATCCGCCCAATAATACGCAATATTATCAGGTTGCTCACTTCTCAATGACTCTGTCGACAATGCGCTAAATACGTCCGCCCATATCGGTAACGCCCCTGAGCTCCCCGTATAAGATGTCGGTGTATTATTATCCGCACCCACCCATACAATGCCCAAATGATCTGCACTGTAACCCGCAAACCAACTATCGCGCTGACGATTAGTGGTTCCCGTTTTTCCTGCGACAGCCAAGCTATCCGGCAGTTGCTGATAAGCACGCCGGCCTGTACCCATACGCATGACAGCTTGCAAATTATAATGCATTAAATAAACCGCATCGGCATTCAACCGAGGTTCGCTTTTTAGAGGATAACGACTCAAACGTGCATGGCTGGCATCAAGCACATCACGAATCGCACGCAGGGGCGTATACACACCATCAGCCGCCAACGTGTGATACAAGTGGCTCAGTTCCAGCGGTGACAACTCTAACGAACCCAATAATAACGACGGTAAAGCCGGAACTGATTGCTCAAGTCCAGCCGCCTTTAAAGTCTCAATCACATGACGTAAGCCTACCTCCATTCCCATACGAGCGGTTGACTGATTGTACGAATACGCTAACGCTTGATACAACGGGATATTCCCGTGAGACTTTTTATCAAAATTCTTTGGCTGCCATTGCTTGCCCGTGTCGAGAGGAATAGTCACAGGACTATCATCCAGTAACGTACTTAACGTGTAACGATTGGGCTGTGAAAGCGCAGATAAGAACACAAAGGGCTTAACTAACGAACCAATCGAACGTTGCATATCGACGGCTCGATTAAACCCACTATAACGCGGGTTTTTATCACCGACTAAGGCCACAATTTCTCCACTGCCCACTGCGGTAACGACTGCAGCACCTTGTAGTACTTGCTTCTTGGTTCTCGGCGTAAACTGCGACAAGCGTTTAGACACAGCACTTTCGGTAATGGCTTGCACACCAGGTGACATGGTCGTAAAAATTCTTAAGCCTTCGCTTTGTAAATCGTCTTGGTCATAATCGCGTTGTAACTGTCGTTTAACGACATCAAGAAACGCAGGGTAATCACCTAAGCGCAATGTGCTTTTTTTAACGACACCTAACGGCATTGCGGTATATTTTTTATAATCTGCAGCCGTCAACAATCCACTATCAGCCATCAGTTTTAATACCGTATCACGGCGGTTTTTGGCACGCTCAGGATGACGCCAAGGGTTATAGTACGATGCGCCTTTTACCGTACCTACCAATAACGCTATTTGGTGCGGCTGCAAACGATCCAAGGCACGATTAAAATAGTGTTTAGATGCCAATCCAAAACCATGAATCCCCCTTGGGCCACTTTGACCTAAATACACTTCATTAATATAGGCTTCCAATATATCCGCTTTTGAGTAATGCAACTCTAATAATGGTGCCATTAAAGCTTCTTGTATTTTTCGGCCTACGTTTTTATCTTGCGTGAGATAAAAGTTTTTCACTAACTGTTGCGTTAACGTACTGCCACCCTGTACAAAGCGCCCGGCTTTAATATTCGCTAACATGGCACGCGCGATGCCTCGAAAAGAAATCCCGTGATGATTGGCAAAATCCTTATCTTCTACTGCAATTAACGCCTGTCCCAATAAAGGAGGTGTATTTTCTAGCTGCACAAGAATGCGATCTTCCCCGTGACGAGGATAAATACTACCAATCTCTTGTGGCTCAATACGCACGGTTAAATCATCGTCTGCACCCACAACACGAGACACCTGAGAAGCTACAGACTGTTGACTCAACGTTACTTGGTAACGTGCAGCAACTTCTGCTTTATCAGGGAAGACAAAGTCTCGTGTAAAAATCGTATAAGTTGAGCCTTTAATTGCATACTGTCCCACATCATACACTTGTTTCACATGCCGATAGCCCACGCTATTTAGCTCACGTTTTAGCTCTTCGGGGTTTAGTAATAAGCCTTCATAAATCTCTAGTGGTCGTGCATATACACGTGCAGGAATCGCCCATTTTTTGCCATTAAATTTTTCTCTTACCTGCACATCCAACATCACAAGCCATAAGCAAAACACAATAAAGATAACAGCGAATAGCTTAAAAAGCGTTACCCACGAAGGCAGGAAACGCTGCCATAACGCAGACGATTTTTTGCTCCGTGATTTTCGTTTAGCAGGCGTTTTTTTAGTCGGCTTCTTTTTAGATGCTGGTTTTTTAGCAACCGCAGCGCAAGGGAGCAATATAGGGGGTAATATAGAAAACACTATAGAACGTAAAATTAAATAGAATGAAGACAGCATAGCAAACGTATGAATAACTCATAATAAAGAGTGGATATGCCTCATTATACGACGTAGCGCATATCATTTGGTCTTTACTTTATAGCGTCACACCGGATAATAGCTCGCCTAATAACAAATCTGCTGTCACTACGGCATGATTACCTATTCATTGATTTAAAAAGGTCTTATATGTCCACTTACCATATTTACGGCATCGGCGCCGCACTTGTCGATACAGAAATTACCGTCAATGACAGTGATTTAGCTACCTTCGGCATCGACAAGGGGGTGATGACCTTGGTAGACGAAACGCGTCAACACGAGCTCATCAACTTACTTTCTGATCATCTCACCACCTCAAAGCGAGCGAGCGGTGGATCGGCAGCTAATACTATTATCGGTGCGAGCTATTTTGGTGCGAAGACCTTTTATTCTTGTAAAGTCGCTAACGACGATAACGGCAGTTTTTATCTTAACGATATGCAAGAAGCGGGTGTTGATACTACCAACACTGAAAAAGAAAATGGCATTACAGGTAAATGCCTTGTCATGATTACGCCTGATGCAGAGCGCACCATGAATACCTTTTTAGGTATAAGTGAAACCGTATCAGTTAATGAATTAAACATAGAGGCATTAAAGCAATCGCAATACGCCTATATAGAAGGCTACTTAGTCACCTCTGAAACCGGTAAAGCTGCCGCTATTGAATTGCGTAAACAAGCGCAAGTAAACGGTATTAAAACCGCATTTACGTTATCTGATCCTGCCATGGTGCAATTTTTCGCCGATGGCTTAAAGGAAATGATCGGAACAAAAGTAGATCTACTCTTTTGCAACCAAGACGAAGCATTAGGTTTTACACAAACCGAAACGCTCGCTGATGCCATAGAGGCTCTTAAAGTATACGCCAACGAATTTGCCATTACTTTGGGCGATCAAGGCGCACTCATTTACGACGGAAGCTCTTTAATTAAAATTGCCGCTAACGAAGTAACCGCCGTAGACTCCAATGGTGCTGGCGATATGTTCGCGGGTGCATTTTTGTATGCCATCACCAATGGTTATAACTATACACAAGCGGGAGAGTTAGCAAGCGCAGCGTCTGCTCAAGTCGTTAGCCAATATGGGCCGCGTTTAAAACCAGAACAGCATAGAGACGTATTGCAGCGCATTTTAGGATAGCTGACCAACAAGCATCGCCCTGCTCATTTAAAAACGAGTAGGACGATGACTTATTTATTGTCTTCGTTATCACTCTTGCTCAACAAACATATTTTTTGGATTAAGAATCACATCGAGCTGCTCTCGTTTAAGCAGCCCTTCACTTTCAACCAAATCAACAATGCTTTTATTCTCGGCTAACGCTTGCTTCGCAATACGGGATGAATTTTCGTAACCGATAAAGGGATTTAATGCGGTAATAATACCGATACTATTTTCTACCATACTGCGGCAATGTTCAGCATTAGCAGTGATACCGTTAACACAACGATGCTCTAACATTGTCATCGCACGGGTCATTAACCGTATCGATTCTAACAAGTGATAAGTAATTAATGGCTCCATTGCATTGAGCTGTAACTGCCCCGCTTCTGCAGCCATACTAATAGTGACATCGCTACCAACGACTTGATACGCTACTTGGCTCATCGCCTCAGGGATAACCGGATTAATTTTACCCGGCATAATTGAGCTCCCGGGCTGCTGCGGCGGCAAGTTAATTTCATGTAAGCCCGCGCGTGGCCCCATACTTAATAAACGTAAGTCATTCGATATTTTTGATAACTTAAGCGCTAATCGTTTTAATGCACTCGAGAATAAAACAAAAGCCCCCATGTCAGAACTGGCTTCGACCAGATCAGCAGCTTGCGTAAACTTAAAGCCCGAAATAGTCGCCAATTCTGCAATAGCTTTTTTACCATAACGGGGATCCGCATTAATACCTGTACCAATAGCTGTACCACCTAAATTGATCTCTAGCATTTTTTCCGAGAGACTCGAAATCAACAATACATCTTCTTCAAGGTTAGTGGCCCATGAAGCAAACTCTTGTCCTAAAGTCATAGGCACAGCATCTTGTAATTGTGTGCGTCCCATTTTAATCACGTCTGTAAACGTTTCCGCTTTATGAGAAAAAGCGCTCTTTAATGATTTGAGCGCATCAACTAACTCGTCATGGCTTAGCAAAATACCCAACCGTACCGCTGTAGGGTAAGCATCGTTAGTTGATTGGGATAAATTGACATCATTATTCGGGTGTAACGCGTTGTAATTCCCTAATGGCTCACCCATATATTGCAAAGCAATATTGGCAATCACCTCATTGGCATTCATATTAGTTGACGTGCCTGCACCGCCTTGAATCATATCGACAATAAACGCATCATGATGCTTATCATCCATAATATCTTGGCAAGCGCGAAGAATGACCTCTGCTTTTTTTTCGGCCAAGTTGCCCAACTCCGCGTTCGCTTTTGCGGCAGCCATTTTCACCATAGCTAATGCACGCACAAATTTAGGAAAATGATTAAGAGGCACACCGGTTAGTGTAAAGTTTTGTGTTGCACGCCAAGTTTGAATACCGTAAAGCGCATTATTAGGAATATCAGCTTCGCCCAATAAATCCTTCTCTGTTCGACTACCCGTTAATGGGGTATTGGTATTAGGTAACATATATCAACCTCAAAAAATGTTTTTATAAGGGTAGTCGAATTTACTGTAATAGGCGCTTATCTATGGTGCCAAAACACACACGCAGAATTTCACAAAACAATTGAGACGCCAAGCAGTACGAATCACTAAAAACCCTTTGAAAAAAGTGATTATCACTATTTCAAGAATAGAAACATAAACAAAAAGTAAAATCAAAAAGTGAAATCACCCCTTGAAAATATATTGAGTGACCTTAAATAGAAAAATAAGCAAGATAGCCCGATTCTACTTGCTTACAGGGTGTCTCCCAGAGAACCCTATTACTATTAATGATATTGCTTATAAGATGAGGATATACACAATGACTAGAATAGATTTAACTCCCCTTTACCGTTCCACTGTTGGTTTTGATCGATTTGGATCACTCTTAGACGCCGCATTTCAAACAGAAAAAGCGGCCGGCGGCTACCCGCCTTACAATATTGAGGCGATAGAAGAAAACCGCTATGGCATTACACTAGCGGTCGCAGGCTTTAAAGAAGCTGATATAGAAATAGAAACAGAAAATGGAGTACTTACCGTGCGAGGTAATCAGGCAGAAGATAAGCGAAACAGCAACCGTAACTATCTTCACCAAGGTATTGCCCAACGCTCATTCGAACGCAAATTTACATTAGCAGATCACGTCGAAGTGACCGATGCACAACTCGCTGACGGATTACTTAACATTACCTTAGTCAGAGAAATTCCAGAGGCAATGAAACCAAAATCGATTGCCATTAATGGTAATAAAAAATCTGCGGCCATAGCACACGATAGTGAAACTAAAAGTAAAAATGCAGCTTAACTATTAACAGCGGAAGACTGGCACTGTGTCAGTCTTCCAATCACAAATAGAAAGTTGACTAACGACTAGCAAAAGCTAATGCCACACCAAAGCCAACAAAAATACCTCCACCACAACGGTTAACGGCTCGCCCTCCCTTTTCAGAAGATAGCCAGTGACGCATACTTTTAGCAAGAAATGCGTAGACCATGTGTACCGCAACCACTAAGACACTATAGCTGACAACTAGCGTGACAAACTGTTGTGAATAGCTCACCCCCAATTGGATAAACTGCGGAAAAATCGACATAAAGAAAAACACAGCTTTGGGGTTTGTGAGCTGCATGCTAAAACCCGCTACGAACTGTTTGATCATGCGGATATCAGATGCTTTATTACCCTCTTCTTGATTGGAGAACGTAACAGGAGCGGAGCGCCATAATTTGACCCCCATATAAATTAAATACGCGGCACCGATATATTTCATGATACTAAAAGCCATCGTCGACGTTGCTAAGATCACTCCCACGCTCGTTGCTGAAACACCGGCAACAATAAAACTTCCCACAGCGATACCCAAAATACTACCGGTGGCGCCCTTAAAGCCATAGCGCAGCGCATTAGTGAGCGTAAGTAAGATCCCCGGGCCGGGGCTTAAAATGGTAATAAAGGCCACTAAAATAAAGAGCAGATAGTTATCCATTGATATTTCCCTAAAAATTGAACCGTCAACATCGCTAAACATACATGACACAAGAGGGTTGTTAGTCGCAAGTATCAAATAGCGATGCCCGACGAATATACGAATAAAACCTCAAGACAATCTCGCCATGGCCGATAGCCTTATATGATTAACGCTATGAATGTATGAACGAGAGCCGCCATGCAGCCAACCCAGCACTTATCCAGCTTACCACACACGCCAATATCCACGGCAGATACTGCAAAGCCAGATACAACAAAGCAAGACTCAACCGAAAAGGCGACACTCTCAGAAGCCAGTCATACACCACAAAAACCACTGCAATCGCAATATCGCTCCATCAGCAGTTATGCCTACTCGGTCAACATACAGTCACAAGATACGCAAAACCAACAAGGTAGCCTCACATACAGTGCTAGCCATAGTTTTGAAAGCTATTCTAGCCTATCCCTTGAACAGGTAAACAAGGTAAAAGAGGCGCCGCCATTACTCGATGGCGCAAGTAATATTTTGCAATTTATTGAACAACGAGTCGCCAATGAACAGGCTGCAGGCGCATCCTCAGAGGTGCTATCCGAACTATTAACTCAAGGTTTATCAGGCTTTATACAAGGTTTTGATGAAGCAAAACAACTACTTAGCCAAGATAGCGAATCAGACGATGGTTCATTAAATACCGCTGTCAGTGATTCTATCTCTTTGCTCTATGATCAGGTTGTCGAAGGCATCGCCAACTTACGACAAGCCTACCTAGGTGAAGCGGCAGAAACGTCAACAACGCCTGATCAAGTAACTCTGTCTAACACCCCTGCTGAACACGCACCCAACAACATACCAAAGCAATCAGAAAGTAACGTTCTTGCATCACCTATAGACACGCTATTACAAACGATGGATCAACCCGACACGCAACTTATTACGCTGCTGGACTCACTAGACGAAATGCAGTCTGTCAGTGAACATGTTGTCGAGTACTCAGAAAAACAGCAATTCTCATTTAGCTTAACCACAGCGGAAGGCGACGAAATTACTATTACCGCTGACCGCTCTTCTCACTTATCTAATGCATCGTATCAAGGCGCTTCCAATAATCTTGATATTCAGGCATCAAGTAGCCACCAGCAATTTACCTTTCAGGTAGATGGCGACCTCAACAAAGAGGAAGTCACTGCTATTAACGATTTACTCACACAGGTGATGTCGCTATCTGAGCAGTTTTATCGTGGCGATGTAGGCGCGGCTTACCAATCAGCATTAGAAATGAACTACGACAGTAGCGAGATCACCGCCTATGCCTTACAGCTAACACAGGTAGAAAGTTACCATGTCGCAGCGGTTTATGATGCAAACACATCAAAACAAAACGAGACACTCCCCAATCAATCTGCCGCACAAGATCTGCAGGCACTGTTTAAACAAGTCGGGGAATATACTCAACAGGTACTAGAAAGCATCACCAACCCAGACAACTATCAACAGATACATTATGCTCAAGTGATTGAGCAATTAGCCCAACAAATTGATCAGCAAATTACCAACAATAACGATTATACTTTTGGGCAATCGATTAGCGATGCTCGCGCTACCACACAACTATAGATAAATATTACCGAAAAAATATAGACACAAAAAAACCGAGTTAGTATAGCGCTACACTCGGTTTTTTTGTGGTTGCCTAATGGCGTCTAATTTATGCTTGCTGTGGCAAAGACTTTTTCAGAATAATGTAACCAAAAATACCCGACAGCAACGAACCTAAAATAATACCAATACGCTCATCAAATAACTTCTCGCCACCACCAAAGGCAAGTGAGCCGATAAATAAACTCATGGTAAAGCCAATACCACACAGGGCAGATGTACCATACAAACTTCCCCAGTTCATATCATTTGGCAAACGAGCTAAGTTCAACTTAATAAACAACCAACATAAACCAAAAATACCGACTTGTTTACCGACAAATAAACCCAGCGCAATACCCACCGGCACATCGTGAAAGAGCTGGTCCGCACCCATACCGCTAAAATTAATACCCGCATTAGCAAACGCAAACACAGGTAAAACAAAGAACGCCACTAGCGTATGCAAAGTATGCTCTAAACTGGTTACTGGCGAAATATCCGGGTTTTTAGTGCAGCGCATAGGAATAAACATCGCTAACACCACACCAGCCAACGTAGCATGTACGCCCGACTTTAAGGTGGCCACCCAAATAACAATACCAATTAATATATAGGGCATTCTTGAGACTACATTGCACCGGTTCAGTATCGCCAGTATAGGAACAAAACAAGCCACAACAATTAATGCAGTAAAAGAAATTTGTGACGTATAAAAAATGGCAATAATAAGAATAGCGCCAATATCGTCAAAAATAGCTAATGATGTCAGAAAAATTTTGATCGATACGGGTACACGTGAGCCCAACAAACTAAGCACACCCAATGCAAACGCAATATCCGTCGCTGCAGGTATTGCCCAACCTTGAGCCGCAATAGGGTCATCGTAATTAAAGTATAAGTACACCAGAGCTGGAACAGCCATACCACCAATGGCGCCGATCCCAGGGAGAATAATATTTCGTTTATCGGATAACTCCCCTTCCATTAATTCACGCTTTAACTCTAAACCCACTAGAAAGAAAAAGATGGCCATTAGGCCGTCATTAATCCATAGAAGCAAAGGCTTATCGATACTTAGCGTACCGACACGTATTTCCAGCGGTGTCGATAACAATAGCTCGTAATACGTAGACAAGAACGTATTCGCACAAATCATTGCTAGTACCGCTGCCGCCATCAATAAAATGCCGCTGGCAGGCTCTGATTTAAAAAACCGAGTAACAAGAGACCAATAATTATTATGTTGCATAAGCACCTTTTATTTGTAGGGTTTTATCAAAAAACATCTCACAGAAAACTAAGCATTTAAGCTCTCATCAACTTAGCACAAATTACTATTCAGTATAGCCGATTAAATGCACTTTACTCATCTTACATGACAGTAAAAATACGTACGCGTCATCATCATTTATAGATTGGGGTATTATGGCAAACCTCAACGGCATCCCATCACCCCACTATAAAATATGTTGATCACCCGCTAGCTAGAAGACTCTAGATTAAGATGATGAGTCTCAATCTCTTTTTTAACGAACACGGTTTTTTCTTCCGGTAAAAGAAGATCACCCTCTGCAGCTTCAACGGTTAAATGATTAATATTAATGGATGCTTTAGCCTCTACACGCTGCTCAGACGAAGAAAGCAAATCATCGCCTACCGCAGATAGCGTGATGGAATCGATCGGCTTATCGGCTAAAAACTGTGGTGCGGAAATTTCTAATAGCGCATTACCAGCTTCGCGCTCAGATAAGTCTGAGGCCACTGGAGCCAACGAAACACCCTCAAGAGGTTTGTTTAGAGATGCTGGCACCTCATTGCCTTCATACGGTTTACTCTCTGTTAACCATTCACCCGCCTGCTGAATATCCCAATCGGGAATATCAATCATCGAGTGCCCGTCATTTTTTGAGGTTAAGGCTTGATGATCACGAATGCGCTCATCCGCCTCGTCACTAGCGAGTACACGCAAAGGCTCATCTTCAGAAACCTTAGAGCTCACCGGCAAGGAGTCTATAGCAGTAGATTTTTCTTCAGCGATATTATCGACGTGATTAACCGAGGGACTTGAAAGCGGTGCTACTTGGCAAGGGTGTACTCTCGTTTGCATGCCGATGCCATGCAATACTTTTTGATATTTTTGGGCGGCAACAGCATCAACATTTTTTTTCAGTACCGTTGCCTTACCACTAAATAATGTGGCTATTTTTGCAGCATCTATCTTAAAAATTTGTTGTGCTTTTTGCTTCACACTGACTTCATCAAAACCGTCCCTGATGACACCAGTAAAGATAATATTGAAGTATTTTTCGAACATAATTATACCTTTTTTACAGCAGTACTTATAACGGCATTCTATAGCAACCACTGATTCAAGATTATGAGACCTTCATCAAAATAGATAAAATTAGGTAATCAACGATTGTGCTCCATTTCTAACGCCGGCATAGAGGATCGCGAACGCCCCACCACTCTCGCAGGCACTCCAACCACCGTACTATTTGCTGGCATACTTTCCAGCACAACACTTCCCGCGCCAACACTTGTGCCGGCACCAATGGTAATACCACCAAATAACTTAGCCCCAGCACTCAGTAGCACACCCTGCGCTATCGTTGGATGCCGCTTACCCATTATTGCACCGCTACCACCTAAAGTAACCGCATGTAACATCGATACATTTTCTTTGATCTCGGCGGTCTCGCCGATCACCACACCGGTTGCGTGATCAACCATTAAGCCACCCGCAATCGATGCGGCCGGATGAATATCAACATCAAATAATGTTGCAATACGACTTTGCATATAATAAGCAAGCACTCGACGCTTTTGCTGCCATAACCAATGAGCAATACGATAACTTTGAATCGCATGATAGCCTTTAAAATAAAGAAAAGGCGTTATCAATTGATCACAAGCAGGGTCTCGCGTGTAATGCGCCATAAGATCTTGCTGCATCAATTGTTCAATAGTGTCATCATCTGACATGGCTTTTGCAAAGACATCTTGCATCATCATTGAAGACACTGCGCCATTTGATAGATGGTGCGACAGGAAAAAACAAATTGCTGACGAAAATGTTGAGTGATTAAGTATATTGGCATGAAAATAACTCGCCATAAGCGGTTGCTGCTGGCTCGCTTTCGTTGCTTCCTCTCGCAACTGCAGCCAAACATCATGTACGTTATTTTTCGTGGTATTTTTTGGCATACCGAATGACTGCTCCTACTTTAGAGATCAGGTTTATCGTTGAACAAAACGTCGATAAAGATCAGGAAGATACTCTAGCACCGCCACTTTATCTTCTAACGTATAGTGACCCAACACGGAAGACAACAATACACCTTCATCATCAATAACAACATCGTCGAAAAGACCGTCACTAGCAACTAACGCGGAAGAAATCGAAGACAATAAAGTATGCAACACTTCTAGTGATAACTGCTGCTCATAATGATCAGCAATAGGCTGATAACTAAGATGCCAAGGCTCTGGTGCAATCCCTCCCTTATCCAACTGATAAGGCTTAAAAAAATGCGGGCTGGAAGGTAGAGACAGGTAAACATCTAGCCATTCCATCATTGGCGAAAACAAACCGTTCGCCTCATATTCTGACGGCTGTAACTGTAATTGATAATCTTCAGACATCACTTTGGCATCATAAATATCAATATCGGTGCCCCAATGATGTCTGGATGCACCCGGTAAAGCCGACCACCGGCAAATAGCATACACTTTTTCTTTTGTAGATAAGCCTGCTATATCAAGTGCGAGACCTTGCTCGTCCATAATTGCTCGATTACCCGAGCATTTGTTATTCCATATCAGCAACTGTCGCTCAAACGAGCGAAAACCACTTGCGACTTTCAAATCAAAGCCTGCCGCATTCGCATCTTTAGTTAATTGCCGAAGACTTGATAGTATCTCACCATGTACATAAATATTCTCCTGTTCAACAATAGGAGATAAATGCGCTTCATTGCAACCCAGCATTTGTAAGTGCGATAAGGAAAGTGATGACATCGTAAAAAGATCTCAGTTTATTTACTGGAATAAATCAGCAATTAGCATTATGATCAAATATATACTTATTATGTAAATAAAAATAAAGTAACGATAAAAAGCGTATCACAATCACGGTTTAGCAATAAACATAAAGTTACGCATCATCCATCAAATAATAACAATAAATCAATTAACCATGAGCAAAGACGTAAGCGATTTGGCCGAGCGTAAAAACTTAGGCACTGCATCTATCAATATTTTACACGCCGTCGGCATTAACAGTTACGAAGACTTAAAGAATGTAGGATCGGTGGAAACCTATCTACGCATCAAAAAACGTAATATCCACGTATCCAAAGTTATGCTCTATGCACTAGAAGGTGCATTAATGGACGTGCACTGGAATAAACTCGCCCCCCACTTAAAGGAAGCATTGCTTAACCAAGTAAGCGATGCTGAGGCCACGCCCACTTAAGGCACTCAAAATTTACCATATTTACCTTACTGTCATTGATTTTCAATAAATCGGATACATTATTGTTGGTGTTATTTATTGATAAACACTTTTTGTATAGGTAGTTTGGCATGTTACGTATCGGTCTTTTTTTACTCACTAATCTGGCAGTACTCTTTATTGCCAGCATTACCTTAAATCTACTTGGCGTAGATCACTACCTTCAAGGTAGCGAACTCAACCTGACAAGCCTTTTAATATTCTGTGCTGTTTTTGGTTTTAGTGGATCACTCATCTCTCTCTTCATCTCTAAATGGATGGCAAAGCGCTCAACGGGCACCCGTATTATTGAGCACGCCAGCACTGCCCAAGAAAAGTGGTTAGTGGACACCGTGGCTGAACTTGCCCAAAAAGCCAACATTGGCATGCCGGAGGTTGGCATATTTCCCGCACCGGAATCTAATGCTTTTGCAACGGGTTGGAATAAAAACAAAGCCTTGGTGGCGGTAAGCGAAGGGCTATTACAACGTTTTAGCCGTGATGAAGTGCGCGCTGTTATGGCACATGAGATTGGTCATGTCGCCAATGGCGATATGATCACACTGAGCTTAATCCAAGGTGTGGTCAACACTTTCGTGATGTTCTTCGCGCGTATATTTGGCCATTTTGTTGACCGTGTTATTTTAAAAAACGAACGCGGCCATGGCATTGGCTTTTATATCGCCACATTTGTGGCTGAAATGGTACTTGCCGTGCTCGCTAGTATTATTGTGATGAAATTTTCACGCTACCGGGAGTTTAGAGCCGATGAAGCCGGTGCACGTTTAGCGGATAAATCATCGATGATTGGCGCACTCAACCGCTTACTTAGCGAACAGAAAGCACAAGTTCCCAGCTCTATGCCCGACACTTTCCAAGCTTTTGGTATTAGCAGCGGTTTCAAGAAAAGCATGGGCAAACTATTTATGACTCACCCACCTCTAGAGGAACGTATTCGCGCACTACAAACAGTAAACTAACGTTAACCCTTGCAGCAAGGGCAACACATGCCACTCTTCATGCTATGAAAGAGTGGCACTTACAAAATTAATGGTAAAGGCGCCGCTAACTGAATACGCTCAGGATTAATTTCTGCACGATAAACCAACACCTCTACCCCAGCTTGCACGGCATCTCGTAACAAAGTGCCATAATGAGAATCAATAGCGTCAGCAGGCGATACGTAACTAATACCTGTGTGCTGCACACAAAAGAGGAGCGCCGCACGGTAACCTCTAGATACCATTACCATTAACTCACGTAAATGCTTCGCGCCACGCTGACTCACCGCATCGGGAAATAACCCTAGCCCACCCTCCATTCCTAATGTGACACTTTTGACTTCAACATAGCAGTCAACCAAATCGCGGCGGTCACTACGTAGGAGAAAATCCACTCGACTATTTTCATCGCCATACCTGACTTCTCGATCAATCGCATCATAGTCTTTAAGCTCGCTGATCACGCCTTTCACTAACGCTTCTTCAACCAGCGCATTAGCGCGCGCCGAGTGAATACAAGCCAGGCCTTTATTTGGCGTGGTCACTATTTCCAAGGTAAAAGGATATTTTCGCTTAGGATTATCTGATACAGAATACCAACAGGGGCTACCTTCTACGATACAACGAGTCATAGCTCCCGTATTAGGGCAGTGAATTGTTGTTACTTGGCCATCCGGCAATGCTATATCAGCCAAAAAGCGCTTATAGCGAGAAAGTAAAACAGCAGGCTGCAACGGTGGTGAAAAGTGCATGAATCCTCTAAAGCGTTTTATCACACCAGCGGTGTAATCCATTAAATGTCTATAGCAATACAGCTATTGGCTATAAAAAGACCATTTATCATGGACAAACAACCTTAAAAACACCATTGTTTTTCTACAGTGCCGCCCTAATATTAGGAAACTAACAAAAAATGACTAGCGCTCTAGCAGACAATCTGATAGTTTGCGCGGTCAAATTACCGGCGGTCTAGTTTGTAGCAGTATATAAGCACAGACCTAGTATATAGCGTTTAAAGAGATAATTTGCGATGCCAACAAATAATGATAATACCTTAACGTTACATGGTTTTGAGCCCTACAAGGAGAAGAAGGGCGAAGAATACATGAACGAAAAGCAATTAGAGCATTTTAAAAACCTACTCCAAGCATGGAAAACTGAGCTTATGGAAGAGGTTGACCGTACAGTAAGCCATATGCAAGATGAAGCCTCTAACTTTCCAGACCCTGCTGATCGCGCCAGTCAAGAAGAAGAGTTCAGCCTTGAACTACGCACTCGTGATCGCGAGCGTAAACTCATCAAAAAAATCGACAAAACCATTGAGCAAATTGATGCCGATGATTACGGCTTTTGTGAATCATGTGGCGTTGAGATTGGTATACGTCGTTTAGAAGCACGACCAACCGCAACACAGTGTGTCGATTGTAAAACCCTAGCCGAAATCAAAGAAAAGCAAGTCGGCATTTAAGCGAAAGACATAATGAAAACCTTTCAAACGAGCCTTATGGCTCGTTTGTTGTTTTAGGCTAACACCTTCTTACTCAGCACCACCTCTAGCCTAAGATACGACAAACTACATATCAAACTACACCTAAACACACCAATTACCACAAGATGACAGCTATACCACTGACTACTTTCTATCGGTATTTAAGGAGCTCTTGAATCTATCATGTCACCTTATGTAGGCCGCTTTGCTCCATCACCTTCAGGCCCATTACATTTTGGCTCTCTTGTCACCGCTTTAGCTAGCTATTTAGATGCCAAACATCATCATGGGCAATGGTTGGTACGTATCGAAGATATTGACACACCTAGAACAGTCGAAGGCGCCAAAGAAGATATTCTTTCTTGCTTGGTCGCTCACGGCTTACATTGGGATGGCGAGCTAATGATACAAAGCCAGCGTCAAACAAGCTATTCAGAACACCTTAAAAAAGTAAGTACTTACACCTACCCATGCTATTGTAATCGACAGCGCCTAAAGCAGATCCAAGGCATCTATGACGGCCATTGCCGAACCTTAGCGAAGAGAGAAAATACAGAAAAGTGTAAGTACCAACAAACCCAGAACAACTCTATAAGACTAAAGACTGACCAGCTAGCTTCCTCTGAACAGTGTGAAAGTGAGCAATTTACTGACCTATTCCAAGGACACCAACAACAACCGATAGCAACAGAGAGCGGCGATTTTATTTTGCGGCGTAAAGATGGATTAATCGCTTATCAACTCGCGGTTGTTGTCGATGATATCGCCCAAGGTATTACCCATGTGGTGCGTGGGTCAGACTTACTTTCATCTACGTCTCGTCAGCGCTACCTATGGCTGCTGCTCAATCATTGTCGTCACCAAGGCGAAGCAACACAATCTACACTGCCAACATATGGGCACATACCTATTGCCGTGATTAGCGATGGGAGAAAGCTAAGCAAACAAAATCAGGCCACTGCGCTTAATAGCCAATACGCGTTTAATAACCTCTGCCAAGCATTGCTATTTTTAGGCCACCCCCCTATCGAAAGCATAAAAAAACAAGGGGCAATAGACGCCTTACTACAGTGGGCAACGACACAATGGCAGCGATCTCTTATTCCATCTGTACCCACTATTACCGTCTCAGGCTAGTGCTGACTCGATATACAATTGCATACCAAGACATGAAGGGGTTTATGAACCGACCACCCTGGCTCATACTATGCAACATTCTAAGCAACATTGTGCATGACGGCAGATAACCGTATTATCCCACTATAACAATACCGGCTCAGGCAACGCGTTGCGTTGCAGGTTCGCACACTGAGAAGACAATATGTCTAACCATCGATTACTGCTACTCATTTTACTCGTCGCTTATATATTCACACCCACGCTCTTTAATTGGATGATTTCCTCCAACGGCGCATGGTACCGGCCTTTTATTATTTGGCTAATGATTATTGCTATTGCTTTTTCCATGCACCGGTTTAGCAAAACGCCATGAGCTTTGAATTAGAAAATATTGTTTTACTCGGTGTTGTATACGTTGCCATACTTTTTGGCATTGCCTATGCGACCAACCGACAGTGGATTCCGACGCGTATTACCCGCCACCCGATTACTTACGTATTATCTTTAGGCATTTTTTTTAGCGCTTGGTCATTTTACGGCGTTATCGATCTCGCCAATCGTTTCGGTTATGGTGCTCTCGCCTACTACATGGGTATTGGTGCATTTTTCTTATTCGCTCCAATGATCCAAGCGCCACTGGCTGAGCTGTGTCAGCGATTCCAGTTACGCTCCATTGCAGATTTATTAGTTTTTCGTTACAGCAGCCAAACCGCGGGCAGTCTAGCAACGCTATGTATGCTACTCGCTATTTTGCCATTACTGGTCATTCAAATTCAGGCGATTGCCGATACACTGCAAATTCTCACCAGCAACACTTCGTTGCGCACTTCCAACTTTAAAGCATGGATTCAGCAACGCGATATCACTGCTTTTTTCTACTGCTTACTGATTGCCTCTTTTTGTATGATTTTTGGCGCTAGCTACCGTCAGTACAGCAGTCTAATTACCACAATGGCTTTTGAATCGCTTATAAAAATATTGGCTATGCTGTTAGTCGGATTATTTGCGGTATTTGGTGTGTTCGGCGGATTTGGAGGGCTAGACCAATGGCTAGCCGAACACCCAGAACACCTAAACAACCTACATAACCCAGATAAACAATCCTCTTCCCATACCTTATTACTGGTATTTTTAGCATCCAGTATTGTTATGCCTCATATTTTTCATATGAGTAATATCAACATGGCCACCAAGCAGATAAGCCGCACCGTGACATGGGCTTTTCCATTAATGCTGTTCATTGTGGCTATTCCTGTTTTCCCTATTTTATGGGCAGGCTTTAAACTCGAAGTTCCCTACCAAGCGAGTTACTTTACCCTAGTAGTACCCATGGCTTCACAGTCAGCCACACTCACCATGATCGCCTATATTGGCGGAGTCTCAGCCGCATCAGGCGCATTGATCGTTGCCATATTATCGCTATCACGAATGATTGCGAATCACTGGGTTTTGCCATTATTTAAACTAAAAAAAGAAGGGGATATTTACGCACAGCTTCGTTGGCTGCAACGCGGGCTCATTCTTTCTATCGCCATGCTTGGCTATGGCGCCTATCAATTATTAGATTACCGCTTAACACTGGTTGACCTTGCACTCGTCACATTTATTCAAGCCTTACAGTTTTTACCTGGTGTTGTCGCCATCACCTATTTCCCTTCCGCCAATCGCCATGGCTTTTACGCCGGTATATTGGCGGGCACCGCTGTATGGGCATTTAGCTTTGTCACCCCCATGCTAACGGGGCAAAACACCTTCACACTGCCTATTGTCGATATCAGTATTGGCTACGGGGTGTACTATTGGGAAAATATTACGATTATTAGTCTTGCTAGCAATTTGATTATTTTTGCGCTCGTCTCACGCTTTACCACAATGAGTGATGAGGAACATTACCATGCGGAACTCTGCGCAGAAGATGAGCTCAGCCGGCCCTTTAGACGCAGCTTAAATATCTCATCCGTCAAAGATTTTATTGATGGTTTAGAAGACAGTATTGGCGCTAGCGCTGCTGAACGCGAAGTGCAACGTGCACTCGATTTTTTACAGCTCACACATGACGAAACACGCCCTTATGCCTTACGCCGATTGCGCACACGCATCCAAGCTAACCTAGCCTCGCTAATGGGACAGAGTGTCGCTGTCGAAATGATGGATCACCATTTCCCCTATACCTCGCCACAACACGGAGAAGTGCTCGACATTAACCTGATGGAAAACCGCCTAGAACGCATGGGGGATAACATTCATGGATTAACAGCCGACGTCAATCAACTACGGTTATACCATCGCAACACACTACAGGAATTACCCATTGCCATTTGCTCATTAGGTATGGATGACGAAATTCTTTTATGGAACCATGCCATGGGTGATATCACCGGCATTGATGGTCGCGACGTGACCGGCTCCAATCTCAACGACCTCCCTAAACCTTGGGGCCAGCTTATTCATCAATTTGCCAATAGTGCAGAAACCCACACAGATGCAGAAACCAATGGCACCCCCAGCAACCTTCACGAAAACCCTCAAGGCAGTCACTGGTACCGCCTACACAAGTCAGCCGTTCAAGAGTCTTGGGGATCACGCACCGAGGGGCAGGTCGTCCTTATCGAGGACATTACCGAGCGGCATCAGTTAGAACAACAGCTCACTCACAACACCCGCCTTGCTTCTATCGGCCGACTGGCTGCAGGGGTGGCTCATGAAATTGGCAACCCGGTAACAGGCATTGCTTGCTTAGCACAAAACCTAAAATATGAAGATGATGCTGAAGGGCGAGAAGAAACCGCGCAAGCCATACTATCGCAAACAGATAGAATCACACGTATTGTTCAGTCCTTGGTCACTTTTGCGCATACTGGACAATCATCACAGAAAGATTTTCATAAAGTATCCATTCACCGGTGCGCTGACGAAGCTATTCACCTGCTGTCAATGCAAAAAGAACGCAAGCAAATTGAATACCGCAACCTATGTGATGAAGCCATCTTTGTGCTAGGCGACACCCAACGTATTATCCAAGTCTTTATTAATCTACTAAGTAATGCCAATGATGCCAGCCCCGATTACAGCACCATCACACTCCAAACCACACTAAAATCTCCATTTGTTCATATCGATGTCATTGATGAAGGCTCTGGCATAGAGCAAGACCATATTCAGCAAATTATGGACCCATTCTTCACCACAAAAGAAGCGGGCAAAGGCACAGGGCTTGGGCTCTCGGTCGTTTTTAGCATTATTGGAGAGCATGAAGGGCAAATGGATATTACCAGCCCTGTCACACGCCTGGGAGGCACCTGCTTTACGATTAAATTACCACTACTTGATGAAGCACTTGAAACTCTGAGTCAGCCACTGCACACTACACCTCCCAACAATGAGCAGGCGCATTAAGTCATCATAGATGCCTCTCTTTGTTGCCTGAATTGACTGCATTAACGACTCGTCATAGCTAAGGTGTTATTACACAACCATGTACCGAATCCTGATTGTTGAAGATGAATCGATTATTCGCATGGCATTGCGAAAACTATTAGAACGTCATAACTATCGCGTAAGCGAAGCAGAGTCAGTGAGCGAAGCTTCACACTCTTATGATGTGAATGATTTTGATCTTATTATTAGTGATTTACGCTTACCCGGCGCACCCGGCACCGAATTAATTACACTGGCAAACCACACATCTGTCCTTATTATGACCAGTTACGCCAGCTTGCGCTCTGCAGTAGATGCTATGCGTATGGGCGCTGTGGATTATATTGCCAAACCCTTCGACCACGATGAAATGATCGAAACCGTTGCGCGCATTCTGAGAGAAAAAGAAGAGAAAAATAACCAAACCACGACAAATAACACCCCCTTAGTCAATCACCCTAATTCGATTGGAGACTTACAAAACTTAGGGAGCATCGACGGTAATAAACCGATGATTGGCTCATCCCCCATGATGCTAGACCTCTTTCACCAAATTCAGAAAGTGGCTCCTACCAGTGCAACAATACTTATCGAAGGCGAAACTGGCACAGGCAAAGAACTCGTTGCAAAAGCCATTCATTCATCCAGCACACGCGCAAAAAATACGCTTATCTCAATTAACTGCGCAGCTATCCCCGAAACACTTATTGAATCAGAACTTTTCGGGCATGAAAAAGGCGCATTTACTGGGGCGAATGCACAACGCGACGGCCTCATTGTTTCGGCCGACGGCGGCACTTTATTCCTCGACGAAATTGGCGAACTACCGCTAGAAGCACAGGCTCGCTTACTTCGTGTACTACAGGAGGGTGAAGTCAGACCCGTGGGTTCCACAAAAACGCAAAAGGTCAATGTACGCTTACTTGCCGCCACTCATAGAAACTTACAACAGCGCTGCCAAGAAGGTGTATTTCGAGAAGATTTATTTTTTCGCCTCAATGTGATTAATCTTCAAATTCCCCCGCTGCGCGATAGAGAAGAAGATATTATTTTATTGGCCGAGTCACTCGTTAGCCGTTATTGCGAATCCAACAACAAAACACCTTTGCGCTTATCCGCTAAAGCCAAACAGCGAATCATTCAGCATCCTTGGCCAGGCAATGTACGCGAGTTAGAAAATACCATACAACGAGCGGTCATTCTTTGTGAAAGCCAACAAGAAATTGATGAGCGACTGCTCGACCTATCAGTCACCCAACCTCAGCAGGCAGTCCCAACGAAAAGAGTGGCCAAACAGCCGCAAAACTCTAGCCTACCTGAAGAAGATTTGTCATTGGAAGACTATTTCCAGCGAGTCGTCTTAGACAACCAAGATGCAATGAATGAAACCGAACTCGCGAAGAAGTTGGGGATAAGCCGAAAGTGCCTCTGGGAAAGGCGACAAAAACTGGGCATTCCCCGTCAAAAGAATTAGACCAATACACAACCCTCAAGCCCCCCTCTTTCCCGCTTAGGGCTTACTCTCATAACAAGCCGCGCAGCCCATTATTTAAAAATACTCACCCAATAGACAACGTATTGTTAAACACACGCCTTGACAGGCTGGCACAAAAAAACACAAAAAGTGTTACCGCAAAAAGCAAAACGTTACTTTATGCGCATAACTGAGTGTAAAAAAGTAACACTTTGCTTATACACTTTCTTCATAATATAAGCCGAAAAAATACAAACGATTGATTTAAAACAATTTTTAAAACATGGCACACCAAATGCTATATGTAATCGCATAATAACAACAATAAAGAATAATAAAAAAAGCATTAACAATAATAACAATAAATAATAATAAGAAAGTGTTTTAAAACGACCAAAAAGAGGAGAAAGCAGTGTTTACTGCTAATGCTGAGCAAGGAAGCCATAGAATAAAAATAATAAATTAGTAACGGAATTTGTTACAAAAACATAGAAACCGAGTTCGACAAAAAACGGCAGGCTCCCTTGGGAGGCTGCCGTTTTGCTATGCGCAGGCTCAACGCTCAATTATCACCTCCTACGTCCCGATCTAATTAACCGAACGCTTCATGCTGAACAATGCTTCATGGTAGAATTACTGCCAATTCGCACTTCTCATCAAAAATACACATTAGGTGTATATTCATTACACCGAGAGCACTATGTTTATGGCTAAAAATGCCACGCAGCCAATAATTGTCCCATCCACAAAACATCGATTTGATCATAACAGCATCAGTCCATGTGCTATAAAAGTGATTGAGGGACTCAGTAGAGCAGGCTTTCAAGCCTATCTTGTAGGGGGCAGTATTCGTGATGGCTTACTTGGCTGTCAGCCCAAAGATTTTGATGTCTCCACTGATGCGACACCAGAACAAGTCAAACAAGTGTTTCGCAATGCTCGTATTATCGGCCGGCGCTTTCGTATTGTTCACGTAAGATTTGGCCGTGAGATTATAGAAGTCACCACATTTCGCGGGCAAGCCAGTAACTCAACACAACAAGTTGAGTCAAATACAGGCCAGCTACTGCGCGATAATGTCTATGGCGATATGCACAGTGATGCTATTCGTCGAGACTTTACTGCTAATGCGCTCTACTATTCTCCCGAAAACGAATCGATTTATGACTACACCCGCGGTATAGACGATATTGATAAACGCGAATTGCGTATCATTGGCGACCCATTAACCCGCTACAAAGAAGACCCCGTCAGGCTATTAAGAGCCGTACGGTTTTCAGCCAAGCTCGGTTTTAGCATTGAAGAAAAAACGGCCGAACCCATTATCGATAATGGTCATCTACTCACCCATGTTCCACCTGCGCGATTATTTGACGAAATACTGAAGCTATTTTTAAATGGCTCAGCAACAGCGACCTACGCGCTACTGCGTGATTATCGACTACTCGATACACTATTTCCGGGAACCATGGCGGTATTGGATAAGAGTCCATTCTTTGGTGCCTTGATTGATGCAGTCATGATTAACACCGACAAGCGCATTCGCAGTGACAAGCGCGTGACGCCCGCATTTATTTATGGCGCACTACTCTGGCCTGCCTTTATTTATGAACAACACAGACTCGTTGAAGAAGGCGTACCCATTATTGCCGCAGTCCATCAAGCTGCTGATGCGGTTATCGCTCAACAGCTTACAACCGTAGCCATACCCAAGCGGTTTACAATCCCCATGCGACAAATATGGGAACTGCAATGGAGACTTGCACTACGCACAGGCAAGAAAGCCGATAAACTACTTGAGCACCCTAAGTTCCGAGCAGGGTATGACTTTTTACTTATGCGCGAAACCGCCGGTGAAAAACTGAATGGCCTAGGTCATTGGTGGACACGGTATCAAGAAGCGCCAGAGGATGTGCGCGAAGCCATGGTCGACGAATTACAACCCGCTCAACGCCAACCTCGTCGCCGCAAGAAAAAGACCACCTCACCTTCATAGCAGGCTTATTTTGACTCATCATTCTATTGCTTACATTGGGCTTGGCAGCAACTTAAATAAGCCCCTGACACAAATTGATAGCGCTATCTCAGTTTTGCGTAATACCAGCACTCTTAGTGATGTTCAGTGCTCTTTTTATTATGCAAGTAAAGCCGTTGGTCCAGGCGAGCAACCCGATTATGTGAATGCCGCTATACGCTGTAAAACCCAACAATCACCTCATGCACTATTAAAACTGTTACAAACGATCGAGAACACGCACGGGCGACAACGGGATATACGATGGGGCGCACGCACACTAGACCTTGATTTATTGCTCTACAATAACCTAACCGTACAAGATGACACGCTGCAAGTCCCGCATCCAGAAATTAAAAATAGAAACTTTGTGCTATACCCATTATTTGATCTCAACCCAGAATTAATATTCCCTAACGGTGACACATTGCGCGATGCTCTTCAGCATATGCCAATGACCGATTTACATCGTATTGAACCCCACGCATCTATCGTCGGCGAATCATTACCTCATACTCCATCGAATAATGAGCCATTATCGTGAACGAACAAACCAGTGGATTTACTGCACAGCAACGTAGCGAACTACCTCGGTTCATTGCTGTGGAGGGTGCGATTGGCGCAGGCAAAACAACACTAGCAAAACGCTTAGCCGCCACCTTTAATTATGATGTTTTACTAGAAAAAGCGGAAGAAAATCCATTTCTTGAGCGCTTCTATCAAGACCGCCTAAATAACGCATTACCTACCCAGTTATTTTTTTTATTTCAACGCGCACAACAAATACAAGAACTTCGTCAATCCGATATATTTCAACCCGTGCGTGTCTCTGATTTTCTTATCGACAAAGATCCTCTATTTGCCGAAGTGACTCTTGATAAAGATGAATTGGCCATCTATCAACAGGTCTATAACCAACTAACCATTGATGCACCTAAACCTGACCTAGTGGTTTATTTACAAGCGCCCGTCAACACGTTGCTAGCGCGTATTAAAAATCGTGGTATTCAAGCCGAACGATCGATCGATAATGGTTATCTAGAAACACTGAACGATGCATATACCCGTTTTTTTCATTTTTACGAACAATCACCCTTATTGATTGTCAATGCCAATGAAATTGATTGGGTCAACAATGACGACAGTTACAACCAATTGGTAGAGTACATTCTTACCATTAAACAAGGGCGGCATTATTTTAACCCTACATCCACCTTACTTTGATAAAGCAACACTGTTATGGCCTATACCAATACACACGCACAACCTGTCACCATTAACACGCTACGCAATTATAAAAGTGAGCAGCGTCGGTTTTCGTGTATTTCTCTTTATGATGCACCGTCTTCCGCTCTTGCGGCTCAACAAGGCATCGCGACCGTCTTAGTGGGTGACAGCTTAGGCATGACCGTACAAGGGCACAGCAGTACATTACCCGTCACTATGGAGCATATGCTTTACCACACCGCAGCGGTTGCACGTAACAATGCTTTTTCACTGATTATCGCTGATATGCCGTTTATGTCTTACAGCACCCCAGAAGCGGCCATGAGCAATGCTGCCCTGCTAATGCAGGCAGGTGCGCACATGGTAAAACTAGAAGGCGGTGCTTGGTTAGGAGACACAATTAGCCGTCTCAGCGAACAAGGCATTCCCGTTTGTGCCCATTTAGGATTAACACCACAGTCCGTCAATAAACTAGGAGGCTACAAAGTCCAAGGAAGAGATGAGCAACAGGGAAAAGCGATTATTGATGACGCCAATGCTCTAGAAGCAGCAGGTGCTGACTTGCTCGTACTGGAATGTGTACCAGCAACACTTGCAACAAACATGACACAATCGCTGAGCATACCGACCATCGGTATTGGGGCAGGCAATGGTACCGATGCCCAAGTACTTGTTATTAATGACTTGATCGGATTAACCGAGAAGCCGCCAAAATTCTCAAAAAACTTTCTAGCAGAAGCGGGTTCTATCGCTGCAGCATTCCAAGCATTCGATAAACAAGTTAAAAGCGGACAATTTCCATCGGACGAACACAGCTTCTAGCATCTAACCATTTGTTTACAGATTAAGGCAAAAAAATAACTCACACCCTCTGCTCACTCACATGGTTTTTGCGTTAATTGTAATAGCAGAATCAGTCATACGCTTATTGGGGGCACACAGCATATTCAGCTGATCCATCATATAAAAGGTATAATCCAAGTCTTTAAACTGCGCTTTGATGCTTTCTATATCACCCTTCCAGTATTCCACCCAGCACCACGGTAAATGACTCTCGATAGCTTCTCGGCCGCCCCTCAATACGTCAACTTCCATTCCTTCGACATCTATTTTAAGAAAGTCTAAACGCGGCAAGCCAAGTGAATCGATCGTTACTACGGAGACTGCATGTGCGTGCTGCTCACTCTGATTCTGGTCAGCTAAACTGAACAAACCGAAGTCTTGTGGCTGACTATAATCTACGTGGTCGGCAGTAAGTGTTCCATTGTTCTCGCCCACCGCTTGGTGATAAACCTCGACATTTTCTAAGTCGTTGAGTGCCAGCGCACCGCACAACGCATAGGACATCATTCTTTGCGGTTCAAAAGCGTGAACAACCCCCCCTTTTTTAGTCAACAACTGCGCGACTGGAATTGTGACTAGACCAATATTTGCTCCCGCATCAAGCACCACACTCTCTTCAGGCAATGTACTGACAATACCCAGTATTTTATCTAGTTCCGGTTGAATATGCGGCTTGCCCGTTTTGATTAAAACATCGGCTTGATAGGCACAATGGCGGTTGACAATAAAGCGCCCGTAAGTCGATTCAATCGTAGTAAAATTTTGGATTTTAATGAGACATTCTCCTTTTACCGTTAGTGGGAACATTATGACATGCGCAAGAAAGGTAAGCTTTGTATAACGGACAAAAAAAATCCCCGATAAATGAATAGCGGGGATTTTTTAAATCGTGTAATGGCAATGCTATACGGTCAAGACCAAGACAGCTCATATTTTTCAGGAAATGGGCCTTCCTCATAATCCATCTCCGACACGGCTTGAATATCATCCCTTAACAAAACTTGCCGCACCATTTCAGGAATCATAGCCATTCCCACGTACTTGCCTAAACAGTCATGAGACGCAAAGCCGTAGTTAAAGTTGTGATACCAATTACGATCAGGATTAAATTCATCAGGGTTTTCATTGGCATAATTATCAAACATAGCGGACTGCGTTAATGTGAGTACATTAGTGCCTTTGGGGATTGTCGTTTCTCTGTCAGTGCCTTTCGCAATCGTATAATCTTGGCTTGCCTGTCGAAACATATAGGGGCTTATAGGTACAAAGCGGAGCGCTTCCCAGACTAAAGCATCAATCGCCGACGTATCTTCTTGTCGTGATGCTGCTTTAGCTTTTACCAACAACTCAGGTCGATCGATAAAGTATTGAATCACTTGTGCGACCGCCTGCGATGTAGTCTCTACTGCACCAATCAACAAGCCGCCTGCGTTAGTTCCTATACGCGTCAGCGGAAAATTAACGTGATCAGCAAAACTGGTGCGTAACATACGTTTAACAATATCATCTTTGGGTAAGATGGGGTTTTTCTTACTCAGTGCGCGCAAGAGGTTACGCAATTTAATACCTGCGCCAAAAATACGATCTTTGATTTTTACCGTGAGTAATTTACGCACCATTAACACAGTAATATATTCGACTAACTCTTCAGAACACTTCGCGTGTTCTTTCACAATATGGCCATATTTTTCCTTTGAGTTAAGATCAAATGGCTGATTATGGAAGGTGTTGTATTGATTCCAAAATGACCATTTCAATAACTTTTTAGGATCAATCCCATCAAGCCCGAAGTACTCTTGCACCATGATGGCAGGCACCATACGACAATAATTATCGACAATATCTAACTGACCATTAGCATTATCAAGAATTTTTTCAGCCGACTTTTTAATACCTTCGCGTACCGCAGGTAAGTCATCACGGTTTAGCATGCCCTGCATAATCGATTTTTCACGATAATGTAGCGCATCGTCATCATGCGCCATCAAATAACCTTCTTCGGTATCCGTCACTCCCATTTTGGGTTTATACAAATCAACGGTAAAAATTTTTGGCATCTGCAAACAGTCACGCACGTCAGTAAATAAGGCTAACAATGTGCATTCTGGTGTGACTAAAATTGGCCGCTCTTCTCGCAACTGTTTAAAAAATGGCAACGGCTCTTTTTTCATCCATTGCTGGACGAGAGGGTATTTATCCGCCTCTGCTGCTGCATCGTATTCTTTTAGGTAATCTTTTGTCATGCCTATATCCTCAGACTTATAGCGTTTTGATGTATTCAATTAAATCCCAACGTTGCGCTTCGCTGAGTGCTGGTAGCACCGTACCATCAAGTTGTGGAGTACGACCTGCACCGTATTCATGACCGGTATTCATATCACCAACGCGGAACGTGGTAAACGAAAATCCATCATAACCCTCTGAACGAAAGCCCATTTTAACTGGATCAAATTCACGACTCCCCACCAGAAAGGTGGCCGGACGTTCTTCTTGCGGCTTTAACAGGTCATACATCGTCGGCACTGAACCATTGTGTAAATACGGGGCTGTCGCCCAAATGCCATTTAATGCACGCGCTTTATAAGCATATAAAGAGGCATAAGGTGACGAGGTGGTATCCGCATTGTAATTACCATTTTTAACAGTCGCGGGCATTTTGTTTTCAAAAAACGACGAGCCAATGTCATAGATACGATCTAACCAACGGCGAACAAATATTTTATCGCTATCAGGTGTTGCAATAACACCTTTAGTTGTAGAGGTTAACGTCTGAATGACCGGCGCATCTTCACCAATAAACACCTTACCTACACCCACATCTTGCAGGGTATGCTTTAAGTGACCAGATTTGCCTTTATAACTGATACCGTTTTCAGCGAGTGCTTTGTCTGTGCCAATAAACTCAACATCCGACATTTGAGCAACAATCACACGATCCCAATTATTACGCTCAACCACTTCGTGACAAGATTGGCAATACTGCGAGTAGATGACTTGCCCACGCTCTGCTTTTTCTCTGTCGATAGCACCAAGAATCTCTTCCGGCCATACCGGCGATTTAAGGCTTTTTAGATGTGATTCCAAACGGCGCAAGTTTGTTAGGTCGATTGACGATTTAAAATCGATTTGCTCACTCAAATTTTCTTGGCCAGTTAATGTTGCGGCTAAGCTAAAGCCGTCCTTTTCACGAGACGTCCAATCAAGAATACCAAACACACCGATTACTTCACCGGTGTTACGACCTAAGGGACCGACGCCAGCATTATTAGCAACACCGTTCCATTGCACATAATCGGATTGCGCAACATCCCATAAGAAAGGATAACTCGCTGGCGCATCTGCTTCGTTAAATATTTGGTTGCGTACACGCAACAGGTTACGCTGATTGAGACCGGGATAACCGGCGTCACTAGACGCTAAACGCTCAAGCACTAAACCAAATTCTTTATCTAAAATAATGTTTTCGCCAACGCCCTCTAACACTGTATCAATTTGCTGATCAGTGAGAATACGAGTGCCTGTCGGGGAGAGAGCTAATTTCATCGCCGTCGCTAATTGCGACTTGTTAATCATATGCTGTAGCACACGATTGTAGATACGGCCGAAAGCATCTAAACGCGCATAACCATAATCAATATGGCTATGATTAACCGTATTATATAGCCTTACTGTCCGCGTCCACTCGGCTAGACTAGCCATTACATCTTGCTCGTTGCTGTAGTCGTTATTCAGGCTAACCACTTTTTCAACAAAACGTTGTTTTTTATCTTCATCCGTTAAGGTAGCTTGCATCGACTTTTCTAAACCGGTTAAAAAACCGACCATATCAGCCATGGCGGGGCCACCATCAATACGAATGGCTTTGCCTTGGTAATTCACCTGACCTGTGTGGCAAGCTGCACAGGTATAGCCCATATAATCTTTGCCTTGATAAGTTTCCTTCACAAAACCAACCACTAAGCCATCGGGATTAAAAAAGGTCGGTTTTTGCGGTAAGTAGCGATAGCGATCCATATTTTGATTGTCACGAAATAAAGTGTCGCTATTTTCTTGTTCTAGCGCTAAGAAAAAATCGTAGGGCAATAAGGCGGAGCCTTGTGTCGTGTTGTAATACCAAAGACTATCGTTAGCCGACCACCCCTGATCCAAATACACCGGCGTTGAATAGCTCTCGCCAAACAAACCGTTCTCAATAGGAATACCACCACGATCGGGATCATCATCCCAACCCTGATAGATTTTTCCCACGATTAAAGCCGCGATCATCAACACAACGATGATAACAAGGAGTAGTTTTATATTTTTGAGGCAATAAAAAATAGCAGCGAAGAGACGCTGAAATAAAGTAGCCATGACAATTTTCCCTCTGACAATTGTTTTTAGAATTTTTGGCGCTACAACTGCGGCGAGTCTAACAAGCGCTACTATGAATCACAATAGCTTAATCTACGTAATGTTATCGCTATGACTAATACGACGCCATAAGCGTCCTAGCCGATGCGATGTAAGAAAAAGCTGAATATTTTGATCGTGTATTAAGAATAAATCACGCACAAAAAAGCCGAGAAAAATCTCGGCTTTTTTGTATTTTCAATGCGACTGAGTAATATTACATCAGCAGCAAATGCTTACGCTTTTTCTGAGGCTTTATCTTCAGAGGCATTCGCTTCTGACGACAAGTCGATAGTTGCATTTGGCGTTAAATCACCCGTCGCATCACCGGCACTATCTTGTGCAGGTGCTTCAGCACCGGTTTCCGCTTGCGCTGCTTCCGAAGTAGGTTCTTCAGCGGCCGACTCCTCTGCATTAGCATTTAGCTCTGCATTCGCTTCTTTAATCGATAACTTAATACGACCACGCTGGTCAACGTCCAAACATTTCACTTTGATCGTTTGGCCTTCAGTTAAGTAATCCGATACCGCATTCACACGCTCTTCTGCGATTTGCGAAATATGCACAAGACCGTCTTTGCCGGGTAGGAAAGTAACAAACGCACCAAAATCAACAATGCGTGCAACCACACCTTCGTAGATTGCACCAATTTCTGCTTCTGCAGTAATCTCACCAATTTTGTTCATCGCCGCTTCAAGTGCACCACTATCTGCTGCATAAACTTTAACTACACCGTTGTCATCGATATCAACAGATGCACCCGTTTCTTCGGTAATTGAGCGAATAGTTGCACCACCTTTACCGATGATGTCACGGATTTTATCAGGATCGACTTTGATCGTTTCAAAACGAGGCGCATTGTCAGACACTTCTTTACGTGATTCAGCAATCACTTTGTTCATTTCCGCAAGAATATGTAAACGTGCTTGCAGAGCTTGCCCTAAAGCAATTTCCATAATTTCTTCAGTAATGCCTTCAATTTTAATGTCCATTTGAAGTGCAGTAATACCTTCGGCAGTACCGGCCACTTTAAAGTCCATATCACCTAAGTGATCTTCATCACCTAAAATGTCGGTCAATACAGCGAAACCACTTTCTTCTTTCACAAGACCCATTGCGATGCCTGCTACAGGTGCCTTAAGAGGAACACCCGCATCCATCATCGCCAAGCTGGCACCACACACTGAAGCCATTGAGCTTGAGCCATTTGACTCAGTAATTTCACTCACAACACGAATCGTGTAAGGAAAATCTTCTTGATTCGGTAATACCGCAGCAACACCGCGACGAGCCAAGCGACCATGACCAATTTCACGACGGCTGGTTGAACCCATACGACCACACTCACCCACAGAGTACGAAGGGAAGTTATAGTGAAGCATAAATGGATCACGACGCTCACCTTCAAGGGCATCGATAATTTGTGCATCACGAGCATTGCCCAACGTTGCGACAACAATGGCTTGTGTTTCACCACGGGTGAATAATGAAGAGCCGTGTGCTTTGTTTAACACACCCACTTCCACATCAATACCACGAACTGTTTTGGTATCACGGCCATCAATACGTGGCTCACCAGCAACGACACTCTTACGTACCGTTTGTTTCTCTAACTTACTAAAGGCTGATTTAATTGCATCAGCGGCTAAGTCTTCATTAGCTAATGCTTCGACCGCCGCATCACGCAACTCACCTAATTTAGCGTAACGCTCCATCTTATCAGTGGTGCGGTAAGCGTCAGCAATACCTTCACCAAACTGCTCTTTAATCGATGTATTAAGCTGCACATTTTCTTCTTCGGCGGCCCATTCCCAACGTGGCTTACCCGCTTCTTTCGCTAAATCAGCAACCGCTTGCACAACTGCTTGATATTCTTGATGGGCAAATAATACCGCTCCTAACATAATATCTTCAGGTAACTCGCTCGCTTCTGATTCAACCATTAGTACAGCGTCTTGTGTACCAGCAACAACCATATCCAATTCAGAATTTGCTAGAGCGCTATAGGTTGGGTTAAGAATGTAGCCAGATTCTTGGGTATAGCCTACACGTGCGCCACCAATAGGGCCGTTAAATGGAATGCCTGATACAGATAATGCCGCAGATGTACCAATCATTGCTGCAATATCAGGATCAACGTCCGTCTCTGCAGAAACAACCATACACACAACCTGCACCTCGTTCATGAAGCCATTAGGGAATAGCGGGCGAATAGGTCGATCAATTAATCGTGACGTTAACGTTTCTTTTTCACTAGGGCGTGCTTCACGCTTAAAGAAACCGCCAGGAATTTTACCTGCTGCATAGGCTTTCTCTACATAATGTACCGATAGTGGAAAGAAGCCTTGACCTTCAACGGCTTGCTTTGCACCAACAACAGTACACAATACTTGGGTTTTACCGATGCTGACAAGAACAGCACCTGTTGCTTGACGAGCCACACGGCCGGTTTCTAAAGTAACGGTGTCGTTACCGAACTGGAATGATTTAGTTACTGGATTCACAAATTTATCCTTTCTATTTACAGTCTTTTAGTTGTATGTTTTTCATTATCGGTTGAATGACAAGGATTTAATGGAATAAATGGGGTCAGAGTCGTGACTCCATTTATTCCATTAAATCCCTACATCACATACGAAGAACGAGAAAACACCTGAAATTATAAAATAAAAGTGCCCGCAACAGCGGGCACTTTTGGGTATTGCTTAACGGCGTAAGCCTAGCTTTTTAATTAAGCCTGAATAACGCTCAACATTTTTGCTTTTCAAATAATCCAGTAACTTGCGTCGCTGATTTACCATACGAATAAGACCACGACGTGAGTGGTGATCTTGTTTATGATCAGAAAAATGTTCTTGTAGCTTGTTAATATTGGCAGTCAACAAGGCAACCTGTACCTCTGGAGAACCGGTATCACCCGCTTCAATTTGATTGTCTTTAACAATAGCTGCTTTTTCTTCTGCACTTAGTGCCATAATACTTTCCTCTTTAGTTTAATATGCAGAGAAATAAGTGAGGTCAGATACACATTTTGTACATTTTAAATACAACAAAATGTGTATCTGACCCCACTTATTTCTCTATTTATGGCCTACCCGTGCATATTTACAGGTAGGTCAAATACTGACGCGTTAGCGTTTAACGACTACTCTTTTGGGTGCTAATTGACCTTCTGTCAATTCCGCAATACCCAAAAAATCACCACTATCACTACAGACGCGCACAATACCACCTTCTTCAGCAGAACGGTAGGCTTGCGTGCTCATCACTCCCTGCCCTTGACGGAAGTAGTCACCCATTTCATCCGAGATGGATACTTGGGGAATATTTTGTACCGGCGAATCGGTGGGCAGCAATAAATGATCTAAGGATTCTGCTTCACTTTCACCTCGCAATGCTGTTAAAGCGTCGAGGGAAATACTATCTTCTTCATTAAAAGGGCCTGCTGAGCGCCGATGCAAGCGTGACACGTGAGCACCAACCCCTAACATTTCACCCAAATCTTCAGCCAAAGAACGAATATACGTTCCTTTACTGCAATGCACCTCTACGTCAACTTCCACTTGCTCACAACCTAAACGGCAAGCAGTTACGCGATAGTCATAAATTGTGACCTGTCGAGGCTCACGGGGAATAACTACACCTTCTCTAGCCCATTTATAGAGCGGTTTACCTTGGTGCTTAAGGGCAGAGTACATTGAGGGGATTTGACTGATTTTACCAGTGAAGCGGGGAATACAAGCATCAATCTGCTCTTGTGTTATTTGCCGAGCATCTTGAGTGCCAACGACACTTCCGTCACAGTCTCCGGTTTCAGTTTTAACACCTAGGCGAAATGTACTACTGTAGCGCTTATCAGCATCTAGCAAGTACTGAGAGAATTTCGTCGCTTCTCCGAAGCAAATAGGCAGCACACCGGTAGCTAGGGGATCTAAACTCCCCGTATGGCCCGCTCTATTGGCGAAAAAGAGACGCTTTGCTTGCTGAAGAGCGTCATTTGATGTCATGCCTGTACTTTTATTAAGTAACAGAACACCATCAATTGGGCGTCCCCATTTTGGCCGTCTTCCCACGTTATTACACCCTTAACTTACTGCGTATCCGAAGGAGTTGAATCACCGTGGGTCGCATCTTCTGCAATTGCTTGATCGATAAGGCTAGAAAGTTGCTGGCCTTTGACAGACGTTTTGTCATACACAAAGCGCAGCTTAGGCGTCACTCGAATATCTAATTCTTTAGCCACTATACCACGGAGAAAACCTGCCGCATTATTGAGCACAGCAGCAGCTTTCAAGCTTTCATCTTCGGAATCACGTCCAACGAAAGTTACGTAAATTTTGGCGTGAGCCATGTCTCGAGTAACAGTCACATCATTAATATTAACCATACCAACACGCGGATCACCGACTTCCTGACTAATAGCCGTCGCTAAAATGCGCTGGATAGCATCTGCAATACGGTCGGTGCGTGAAAACTCTCTTGCCATAATAACTTACGCCAACTCGCGCTTAACTTCTGTCACTTTATAGACTTCGATTTGGTCACCTACTTTTACATCGTAGTCTTTAACGCCGATACCACACTCCATCCCGTTACGGACTTCATTCACGTCATCTTTAAAGCGACGCAGTGACTCAAGTTCACCTTGATAAATCACAACGCTATCTCGCAGTACACGAATAGGTTCGTTACGATAAATGGTTCCTTCTGTCACCATAGACCCCGCAATTTGACCAAATTTCGGCGAACTAAAGACTTCACGAACATCCGCAATACCAACGATCTCTTCGCGTAACTCAGGTGACAACATGCCTTCTAGAGCATTCTTCACATCATCCAACAATTGATAAATAATGCTGTAATAACGAATTTCTATGCTTTCTGCTTCGGCTAGTTTTCGGGCAGTACCATCGGCACGCACGTTAAAGCCAATAACAATGGCATTAGTAGTGAGCGCCAAGTTAATATCATTGCCCGTGATACCACCAACACCAGAAGAAATAACATTAACCTGCACTTCCTCGTTACCAATATCGGCCAATGCGGCAAGAATCGCTTCTAGCGAACCACGCACATCCGTTTTAACCACAACAGTCAGTACTTTCTTCTCACCTTCGCCAACACTGGCAAACATATTTTCTAGCTTAGCGGCTTGATGTCGCTTGAGCTTATCTTCTCTTTCACGCTCAGCACGATGCTCTGCAACTTCTCGAGCACGTCGCTCGTCAGGTACAACAACAAACTCATCACCTGCGTTTGGTGGAGAATCTAATCCTAACAACTCAACAGGTGTTGATGGGCCGGCTTCGGTAACAGATTTACCTAACTCATTTGTCATTGCTCTAACTCGGCCAAAACTCTGACCCGCCAGTAAAATATCACCACGTTTTAATGTACCGTGCTGAATAAGTACTGTAGCAACAACACCGCGTCCTTTATCGACTCGCGATTCGACAACAACACCTTTACCCGCTGCATCTTTAACCGCTGTTAGCTCTTGCAGTTCAGCCTGTAGCGACACGCATTCAAGTAGCTTATCGATACCTTCACCGGTATGAGCCGACACGTTCACAAATTGCGTATCACCGCCCCAGTCATCAGGAATAACGCCTTTAGCAACTAACTCATTTTTCACACGATCAGGATCGGCACTTTCTTTATCGCACTTATTGACGGCAACAACGAGAGGCACTCCAGCAGCCTTCGCATGAAGAATAGCTTCTTCTGTTTGCGGCATGACACCATCATCCGCCGCAACAACTAAGATAACAACATCGGTACATTGCGCCCCACGCGCACGCATAGCAGTAAATGCTGCGTGGCCCGGAGTATCTAAAAAGGTAATTTCGCCCTGTTCGGTCTGCACACGATACGCACCAATATGCTGCGTAATACCGCCTGCTTCACCTGCAGCTACTTTTGCTTTACGAATATAGTCTAGTAACGACGTTTTTCCGTGGTCAACGTGACCCATAACGGTAACAACCGGCGCACGAGATACTTGATCACCCAAGGTTTCTAAATCTTCTACCAGCTTTTCTTCGACGGCATTACCGCTAACCAATACTGGTGTGTGACCAAGCTCTTCAACCACTAACTGAGCAGATTCCTGATCAATAGGCTCATTAATCGTTGCCATAACACCCATTTTTATGAGTTCTTTAATCAACAGCGACGCCTTAATATTCATGCGCTGTGCAAGATCAGGAATGGTGATCATTTCTGGAATTTGTACTTCATGAATCATTTTAACGGTCGGCTTTTTGAATCCGTGACTATTAGATTTAGATGAGCGAACACGGCGACGCATAACGCTTTCATCTTCATAATCATCAGACAATCGTGACAAATCGACTTTACTACCCGATTTCTTAGGTCCAAGTCCCTTATTACGTACCACTTTTTTACGTGGCGCTTCTTCAGAAAATCCAGCATCGCCTTTTTCTTTTTTACGGCCATGCTTACCTTTCTCTTCTTCTTGTTGAGCCTTAAGTGCTTGAGCCTCAATAGCCGCTTGCTTTTGCTTAGGATCTTCGTCTTTTTTCTGCTGTTGCTGCTTAGTTTTTTCAGCCGCTTTTTTAGCTAGTAATTCTTGGTTACGCGTCTTTGACTCTTCATCCGCACGGCGGCGTGCAGCGGATGCTGCCTGTCGCTTCAGTTCGATATCATCAACCAGAACCGAGCGTACAGTTTTTACCTCTTCTACCTTTTTCTCAGGCTCGTCTGCAATAGTTTCTTCTATTTCTTCGCTAGGTGCCTCGACAACTTCAGGCTCAACTACAACCTCTTCTTGCACTACCTCTGCTTCGGCCTCAACCTCAAGCACCTCATCCACCGGTGCATCAACACCTTCGTTGTCGGCAGCTTCTTCATCACGTTTGACATAAGTGCGCTTTTTACGCACTTCTACGTTCACTGTTTTGCGGCTGGAACCGGTACCTGTTTTAAGCGTGCTTGTTGTTTTTCGCTTAAGTGTGATTTTTTTTGGTGCAGCGGTTTCTTCGCCATGACTTGTTTTTAAATAAGCCAACAACACTTTTTTCTCATCGTCAGACACTAGTGCGTCTGCAGACTCGTGGGATAGACCCGCATCTTTCATCTGCCCGAGCAATCGATCAACGGACGCGCCGACCAATTTAGCGAGATCACTAACTGTTACATCTGCCATTTTATTTCCTCAATCAATTACTCGCTGGTTTCACTTGAAGCGAACCAGGGCTCACGTGCCTTCATAATTAGTGCCGCTGCACGCTCTTCTGTCATACCATCGATATCAATAAGCTCATCGATCGCCTGCTCGGCTAAATCTTCCATCGTCACAACACCACGCTTTGCTAACACTGCAGCAAGAACATTATCCATGCCCTCCATTGTTAACAAATCTTCTGCGGGCTCAGCGCCCTCAAGCTCCTCTTCTGACGCTAACGCTTTTGTTAGCAACGCATCTTTCGCTCTAGAACGTAGCTCATTAGCAATATCTTCATCAAAACCATCAATCGCAAGCATCTCTTCTAAAGGAACGTAAGCAACTTCTTCAAGACTAGTGAAACCTTCTTCAACAAGAACACCAGCAATATCTTCATCGACATCCAGCGACTCCATGAACAACTCCATTTGGCCGCCCGCTTCTTCTTGCTGTTTTTCTTCCCACTGCTCAATGCTCATGACATTGACTTCCCAGCCGGTCAGCTCTGATGCTAAACGTACATTCTGGCCACCTCGACCAATAGCCATTGCGAGATTATCTTCAGCAACAGCTACATCCATCGAAGCGGTTTCCTCGTCAACAACAATGGATTCTATTTCGGCTGGCGCCATTGCATTAATAACAAACTGCGCTGGATTATCATCCCATAAAATAATATCAATACGTTCGTTTGCAAGCTCATTAGACACTGCTTGTACACGCGCACCGCGCATACCTACGCAAGCACCCACTGGATCGATTCTGCCATCATTCGTGTTCACTGCAATTTTAGCCCGCGAACCCGGATCTCGAGCAGCACCTTTTAACTCAATGATTTCCTCAGCAATTTCTGGCACTTCGATACGAAACAGCTCAACCAGCATCTCTGCGCTAGCACGGCTTAAATAAAGTTGCGGACCTCGCATTTCACTGCGCACTTCCATCAGCATGGCTCTAATGCGGTCACCCATACGGTAAATTTCACGACCGACAAGCTCTTCACGAGGCAATAAACCTTCAGCGTTATTCCCTAAATCAACGATAATATTATCGCGAGTCACTTTCTTAACCGTGCCGCTAATCAAATCGCCAATTCTATCTCGATACTCTTCGACAACTTGTTCACGCTCAGCTTCACGCACTTTTTGCACGATAACTTGCTTTGCCGTTTGCGCCGCAATACGGCCAAAGTCAACATTTTCGACTTGTTCTTTATGAACATCACCCGGCTTAAGATCCGGATTTTGCTCTATCGCTTCTTCTGTGGTGAACTGCGTACCCAGCAAGGCCAACGTATCATCATCGACCACTTCCCAACTACGAAACGTTTCATACTCACCCGTTTTTCGATCGATAATCACATCTATCGTAGAGTCTTCGTCATAGCGCTTTTTAGTAGCAGTGGCCAAAGCCAGCTCTAATGCCTCAAAAATAATTTCTGCATCAACACCTTTCTCATTGGAAACCGCTTCAGCAACTAACAGTATTTCTTTGCCCATGGTTGTGCCTCTTAACTACACATCACAAAAAATTTAATAGATAAATATTATTTCTACTTCACTCGAACGTAGGAATAATATTCGCTTTATCAATTAACTCAACTGGTAATAAATATTCTTCTTCATCAACACGTAATACGACATCGTTATCTTCAACGCCAGCAATAATGCCAGAAAAATTTTTACGTTCTTCAAACTTTCGACTTAATTTTATTGATACCTTCTCACCCACTGAACGCTCATAATGCGCCAAACAAAATAAAGGTCTATCCATACCAGGAGATGAGACTTCCAGCGTATAATGGCTTGCGATAGGATCTTCAACATCTAATACGCTGCTCACTTGGCGACTAACTTTTTCACAATCATGCAAACCTACACCCGAATCTTTTTGTGACGACTGAGAAGGCGCTACTTCATTGCTACTTTTCGCTGTAGCACCGTCATCGCTATCAGAAACCTCTTGCGAACATTTTTTTTCAATACTCTTTTCAATATAGATACGTAACGTCGCTTGCCGACCCTGCGTTAAATATTCCAAGCCCCACAGTTCGCAACCCAAGGCAGTAACGACTGGCTCAATAAGCGCTGTCAATTTATCTTGTACTGACGACATGAAAAACCTAAACCTATCAAAATGGCAACACAGGTTGCACTATGCATATTTCAAAAACAAAAAATGGGCACGAGGCCCACTTTGCAAGAAAACTGTTAACAACATATGACACAGCTTTTAACTATTAATAGTAAGGAATCTAATGCCCGCACCAAAAAATAGATATAAAAAAACCCCAATAAGGGGCTTCTACATTATCTATCAGCCATTAAGCTAAAAGATATAATACTGTGAAAAGGGATTCCCCTCGCGCCTGTATAAACACTTAGATTTAAACAAACGTAATTGGTAGCGGGGGCTGGATTTGAACCAACGACCTTCGGGTTATGAGCCCGACGAGCTACCATGCTGCTCCACCCCGCACCGACATAAAAAGTAACAATTACTTTTTAAACAAGAAGTTTTACTAAACTTCAAAAAACTAATGATTGATTGCTCAATCAAGGGTGCGCATTATAAGGACGCCCCTCGCTTTGGTCAAGATAAAAAACGTTAAATATCAAGTTATTAAACGTTTAGTTAAAGATGGTGCCCAAGGCCGGACTTGAACCGGCACGGCTTACGCCACTACCCCCTCAAGATAGCGTGTCTACCAATTCCACCACTTGGGCATAATTCTGATTAAGGCCGAAATCGACCACATAATACGACAAGCAAAGCAGCTGTTATTGCTGAACCGCAGGCTCTAATTCTTCCACTACCGGCTCTTCAACTGAAACCGCCGGCAATTCACTTTCTTCCACAGCATTTTCGGCAGCAAAAGGAATTTCTGACTCTTGCACTTGCTCAGCCGCCGAAGGAATGCCATCAACAGTGCCAACCTGTGTATTTTCTTTGGCAATAACCGCCAAACCAAAACTCGTCGCAAAAAAAACAAAGGCCAATACCGCGGTAGCTTTAGCGAAAAAATTACTTCCGCCCTGACTACCAAAAACAGTTTGAGAAGCGCCACCACCAAATGAAGCACCAGCTTCCGCACCTTTACCCTGCTGCATTAAAATCAAACCGATGATTGCCAAAGCAACCAGCAAGTGTATGACTGTAACTATTGTTTCCATTACTTTTACCTTACTAAATTTAGTTTAGACCGCCACTATTAAAACGCTGATACTATATCGAAAAAATCTTTTGCCTTAAGTGATGCACCGCCAACCAAAGCACCGTCAATGTCTGGCTGTTCGAATAAAGTTTTTGCATTATCAGGCTTTACGCTGCCGCCATATAACACACTCACACTATTAGCAGCATCGCCCAACTGCTCGCGAATAAATTGATGCACCGCCTGAGCCTGCTCTGGCGTTGCCGTTAAACCAGTGCCAATAGCCCAAACTGGCTCATAGGCAATAACGCAACGAGATAAACCTTTATCGCCCAATACGTTCTTTACTGCGAGAAGCTGCTCACCAATGACACTAAACGCTTGCTCAGACTGTCGCTGCTCCAAGGTCTCACCAACGCAGATCACCGGCGTTAAGTTATGCTGGAGTAGTGCCAGTGCTTTTTGGGCTACCAACAAACTACTTTCTTGATGATACTCCCTACGCTCTGAGTGACCAATAATCACGTGACTACATCCCATATCAGCCAGCATAGACGCCGATATTTCACCGGTATATGCACCATTAAGATGCACACTGACATCCTGTGCACCCACCTGCAATACAGAACTTACACCAGCAAATTCTCTTAGTTGAGCAATGTAAACAAAAGGAGCACATATCACACAATGCGCATCTACCTCCGCGGCAGAGAACTGCTCCATCAGCGCGTTTAATAACTGACCGTTAGCTCCTGCGGAACCATTCATTTTCCAGTTACCAATCACTAAGGGATGACGCATGATATACCTTTTAAAACCACTCAAAATAATTTATAGCCCGCACCTATAGATTCACTACCCAGCGCGGCGCGCAATAGTATCTGACTTGCTTACAAGTTACAAGATCAAGCGCAAGCCCTACGAATAAGGGCATCAACGAATGGCAAACACAACATTGGAAATTTATGCTGATAAAGACTCACTAACCACGTCGGCCAACTCTTTTGCCAAACGGCCAACTAATACCTGGTCCTCTCCCTCAACCATGACGCGAATGAGCGGCTCGGTACCTGACGGGCGCAACAATACTCGCCCCTTATCCGCAAGCTGCTGTTCTGCATTAGAAATAGCCACCTGAATTTCATCAATCTGGCTAAGATCAACTTTTTGCTTAATACGAACATTGATCATTTTTTGTGGCATCTTGTGCATACCGTGCTTAGCATCAGCGAGCGGAGCATCTAAAATACCTAACGCATAGACAACCTGCAAAGCAGAAATAATGCCGTCACCAGTGGTAGTCACATCACTACAAATAATATGGCCAGACGACTCGCCACCCAAAGACCAATTATGCTCTTTCATTTTTTGGATAACATGGCGATCACCTACATTGGCACGCACAAAAGGAATGCCGAGCTTTTTAAACGCCAACTCAAGACCATAGTTGGACATCAAAGTACCGACTACGCCATTACACCCTTGCTCTTTGTGGCATGCACTAGAAATAATGTAAAGCAACTCATCACCATCAACGATTTCACCATTGCCATCAACAAAAACAACACGATCTCCATCGCCATCGAAAGCAATACCTAAATCCGCATCAATCTCTTTAACTCGCGCCTGCAATTTTTCCGGCACCGTTGAACCACAACTTTCATTAATGTTGAACCCATCTGGCTCAGCATGAATAACATCAACCGTAGCGCCCAATTCACGAAAAACACTCGGCGCTACTTGGTAAGTCGCCCCATTAGCGCAATCAAGAACCACCTTCAAATTAGACAGATTCATACTGCGTGGAATCGTACCTTTGCAAAACTCAACGTAACGACCCACAGCATCATTAATCCGCCTTGCCTTACCTAGATGCTCAGCGCTTGTCATGACATTGGCAAGTTCGGCTTCTATTGCCGCTTCTACAGAATCAGGCAATTTAGCGCCCTTACTACAGAAAAACTTAATGCCATTATCATAATAAGGATTATGAGAAGCGCTAATGACAATACCCGCTTGCGCCCGAAAAGCCTGCGTCAAATAAGCGATAGCCGGTGTTGGCATAGGACCCAAAAGTCCAACATCGACACCCGCATTGATCAACCCCGCTTCCAGCGCAGACTCAAACATATAACCGGAAACACGCGTATCCTTGCCAATCAAAATAAGCTTGGCACTATCAGCCTCTTTAGATAGCACGCGACCAGCCGCCCATCCCAGCTTCAACATAAAATCTGGAGTGACAGGATGTTCTCCCACACGCCCTCGAATACCATCCGTACCAAAATACTGTCTAGACAACCAACTTACTCCCTACTCAACAACTCACTTAATTAATAGATACACTCACAGATATTTTCAGCAGCACGCCGAAAAACAATCCATCAACAATTAACAACACAAAAAGTGGATAAAAATCGATCAAAAAGAAAAGTCGCTATTTTATACTTCTGACAAAGAAGCGCAATCGGTCACTGCAATAAAACTGTCAATAATGTCACGCGTCGCACGAACATCATGCACTCTTAATATGGCAGCACCGCGCTCGAGCGACATTAAACCCAAAGCCAAGCTAGCGTACAAACGCTCACCAACATCACGGCCCAACAAATGATCAATCATCGACTTTCGCGATAGCCCTACTAATACAGGACAACCTAAACGGCTCAATTTTTCTAAATAAGCGAGTAACAATAAGTTATGCTTCAGCGTCTTACCGAACCCAAAGCCTGGATCAATGCAGAGTTTACTCAACGCTATACCGGCATCAACGCACGCCGCTATTCGACTCTCTAAGTAAGTAGCTACGTCATCTACGACCGCCTGATAACTCGGTGACTGCTGCATAGAGCGCGGAGCCCCCTGCATATGCATCAAGCACACAGGCAATTGAGACTCGACTACCGCATCAATTGCACCAGCACGTGATAATGCGCGCACATCGTTAATCATGTGCGCCCCCACTGCTGCCGCTGCCCGTATAAGCTCAGGCGAACTCGTATCAATAGACACTGCCAAGTCTGTCTCTGCCAGCGCCCACTCCACCACTGGCAGCACTCGATCCATCTCTTCTTGCACGCTAACAGGCTCGGCTCCTGGACGGGTTGACTCGCCGCCGATGTCAATAATATCCGCACCTTCATTCACCACCTGCTCTAAGCGCAACAGCGTCGCTTCACGATCTACCTTTTGGTTTTTATAGAGTGCGCCACCATCAGAGAATGAATCGGGCGTTGCATTAATAATCGCCATCAAACGAGGCTGCTCAAGTTGCAATTTAGGATGGACTGAGAACATAAACAAATAATACTTTATAGAGTAAAGGAGTAGATATTAAGGCTATAACTAAAAAAGCCTTCGTATCAACGAAGGCTTTTTGTAAGACAGGGTGTTTTATACCTCGTTTGCAGGACCACCTATCGGCTTATCAGAAGCACCATCGGAAGATCCGCTTGCCGCCGCGCCATCATCATTCGGCGAGTCGTCGTTATTGTGCCAGTCTCTAGGAGGTCGCACTTTACGACGAGCCATGAGGTCATCGACCTGCTCAGAATCAATTGTTTCATATTCCATCAATGCATCTTTCATTGACTCTAGAATATCGCGATTATCTTCCAATAATTTCTTGGCCGTCGCATAGGTTTCATCAACTATACGCCTTACCTCTTCATCAATAGACTTTGAAGTAGCGCCAGAATAGTTCACATTACCTGCACCCGGCATACCGGAATCATCTTCACCATAATGTAGCGGCCCTAGCTTTTCTGATAAGCCCCACTTCGTCACCATGTTATTGGCTAATTGGGTAGCTCTCTCAATATCGTTGGATGCGCCGGTGGTCACCCCTTCAAAACCTAGTGTTAGCTCTTCAGCAATACGCCCACCAAATAGAGAGCACAGCTGCGACTCAAGCGCACGCTTACTCAGACTGTATTTATCTTCTTCTGGCAGAAATTGCGTCACACCCAAAGCACGACCACGAGGAATAATCGTTACCTTGTGTACTGGATCATGCTCAGGAACAAGACGACCAACAATAGCGTGACCCGCTTCGTGATAAGCCGTATTTTCTTTTTCTTTCTCGCTCATAGCCATATTACGGCGCTCAGCACCCATCAAAATTTTATCGCGTGCTTTCTCAAATTCTTCGTTAGTGACTAAACGGCGATTAGCTCTAGCGGCAAATAATGCGGCTTCGTTAACCAAGTTCGCTAGATCAGCACCAGAAAAACCGGGCGTTCCTCTCGCTACAATAGAAGCATCAACCTTGTCAGACAAGGGAACTTTGCGCATATGTACTTTCAGGATTTGTTCGCGTCCACGAATATCCGGCAACCCCACATGTACTTGTCGATCAAAACGGCCGGGGCGCATCAGCGCCTTATCTAATACGTCGGGGCGGTTAGTGGCCGCGATGACAATAACGCCATCATTAGCTTCAAAACCATCCATTTCGACAAGCAATTGGTTAAGCGTTTGCTCACGCTCATCATTACCACCGCCATGACCGCCTCCACGGTGGCGACCAACCGCATCAATCTCATCAATAAATATAATACACGGCGAATGCTTTTTGGCTTGTTCGAACATGTCACGCACACGAGAAGCACCAACACCCACAAACATTTCGACAAAGTCTGAACCCGATATTGAAAAGAACGGCACTTTGGCCTCGCCAGCAATAGCCCTGGCAAGCAAGGTCTTACCCGTACCCGGCTGCCCCGCCATAAGCACACCACGAGGAATTTTGCCGCCTAAGCGCTGAAATTTACCGGGGTCTTTCAGGAAGTCGACAAGCTCTTGCACCTCTTCTTTTGCCTCATCAACACCCGCTACATCAGCGAAACCGACATTAATTTGATCTTCACCAAGTAAGCGCGCCTTGCTTTTACCAAAGCTCATTGGCCCACCCTTACCACCAACACCGCCTTGCATCTGGCGCATAAAAAACATAAACACGGCAATAATAATGAGTATGGGAAAGCTCGCCACGAGCAATTGACGCCACAGGCTAGCCTCTTGAGGCTCTGGCGCCTTTACTGCTACACGGTTATTCAACAAATCGTCCATCAACTTATCATCACGCACCTGCGGACGAACGGTACGAAATTCTTTGCCGTTGACGGTTTTACCTTTGATGGTGAGTCCATCGATTGAGACCTCACTCACCCGTCCATTTTGAACTTCTGTAACGAAATCGGAATAATCCAACAACGTATCTTGACTGGGTTTATCAAACCCCTGCATCACTGCCAAAATAACAGCTGCAATAACCAGCCACAACACAAGGTTTTTTGCCATATCGTTCAAAAGACTATCCTCAAATTATACTTTCGCCACACAGGGGCGGGTCACACGGACCTATTTATTTAACCCAATTAATCTAGCACTCTAAACTAGCCAACTTCAATCATAACCATGAACTTATACGTACTGGCTTGCAGGCTCATATTACTCATTTTTAACGCTTAGCCCTTAAAGCCTGTCGCCACCCAATACACTTCGCGCGAGCGTGCACGCGATGCATCTGGCTTACGGGTCACTACACGGGAAAAGTGCGTACGGGTTTGCGCCAATAATTCGTCAAAACCCTCACCCTGAAAGACTTTAGCAACAAACGCACCACCATCGCTTAATGTATGGACTGCCATATCCAATGCAAGTTCGACTAGATACATGGCGCGCGGCTGATCAACATCCGCCATACCACTCATATTGGGTGCCATATCGGAAATAACAAGGTCTGCTTTAAAACCTTGCATCACTTGCATAATCTCCTCAAACACACTGGCTTCAGTAAAATCGCCCTGTACAAAGTCAACACCGGCAATGCCGTCCATCGGCAAAATATCTGAAGCAACAACCGTACCGTTATCCCCCACCAACTCAGCCGCAACTTGCGACCAACCGCCTGGGGCAGCACCAAGGTCGATAATGGTCATATTTTTTTTGATCAATCGATCTTTTTTATTTAATTCTAGCAGTTTATAGCTCGCTCGAGAGCGATAGCCATCTTGCTGTGATTGCTGCACATATTTGTCCTTAAAGTGCTCATCCAACCAACCCTTACTCGATTTTGAACGTGCCATAGCTTTACTCTTTTTCTCGCCGTCTACTTTTCGCCTATCTCTTTCGAAATAGTAAAGCGTTCGCTTTTTCACCTAAAAAAAATTAGAATGCCGCCTTAGAATCGGAAAGGTCGATTTGCAACACACCTATTAGCAAAAACAGGATATCCACGCAGTATGCCACTTAGCAACGAGCAAAAGAAACAGTATCGCAGTATTGGACATGACTTAAAGCCAGTAGTGACTGTTGCCAATAACGGTCTTACAGAAAATGTGCTAAAAGAAATTAACCGCGCGTTAGATGATCATGAATTGATAAAAGTGAAGATTGCCATTAGCGATCGAGATAGTCGATCAGAAGTCGCCGATGAAATCAGCCAACAAACAAAAGCCATTCAGGTACAGCAAATAGGCAAAGTTGTTTTACTCCTTAGAGAAGCAAAGAGACCTAACAGCAAGCTCTCCAATATTCGTTAACACAAACTCAATAAATCACCGCGTTTACACATTTCAAGAGCGGGTAAGCGCGATGATAATTCCAACAAATAAAAAGGAAGCTATTTGCCGGAAAAGAGCGAGCCAGCAACCGCTACAGGTGCTTTACACTCTCTATTTCGTATTCAACTTCACCCGCAGGCGTTTTAATCGCAACCTCATCACCTTCAGACTTACCAATTAAGCCTCTAGCGATAGGGGAGTTCACCGAAATTTTACCTTGCTTGACGTCAGCCTCATCATCACCGACGATTTGATAAGTGACTTGCTCATCGGTATCTAAGTTCAGTAACTCAACAGTTACACCAAAAATTACGCGCCCTGTATGCGCAATAGTGGTGACATCAATCACTTGCGAATTAGACAGCTTTCCTTCTATTTCTTGAACGCGGCCTTCGCAAAAACTTTGCTGTTCACGGGCCGCATGATACTCAGCATTTTCTTTTAAATCGCCATGCTCACGCGCTTCAGCGATTGCTTGCACAATGCGTGGACGCTGAACTTTTTTCAGATCATCTAACTCAGCCTGCAAAGCATCAGCGCCTTGCTTGGTCATTGGAACGGTACTCATTCTATATCCTATTCTCTAATCTGTTCTATCAATATCATCATGCACTTTGCGAACACTAACCTAAACGCTGATGTAAACTTTGCACGCTTCTTACTTGCTCTTCATTACCGAAGCGTAGCGCTTGGCTAACCGCATCACCGCCAGCCAATGTGGTGGTGTAATACACAAAGTGGCTTTCCGCACTTCTACGAATACTCGATGAATCTTTAGTGGCTTGACGACCCTCAGTGGTATTAATGATCAAGGATATTTGATCGTTTTTAATCATATCAACAATATGAGGGCGGCCTTCTGTTACTTTCTTAACAACTTCGACCTGTAGACCTGCCGCAGCCAAGACATTGTAAGTGCCCTGCGTAGCCACCAACTCAAAACCTTGCTCGGCAAGCGAACGAGCAACATCAACAATTCCTTCTTTATCGACATCTCGAACACTAATAAAAGCGCGGCCGCTGGTAGGAATTGTATCACCCGCACCTTTTTGCGCTTTACCATAGGCTTCTGCAAAGCTATCGCCCACGCCCATGACCTCACCGGTCGACTTCATTTCTGGCCCCAAAATAGGATCGACAGCAGGAAATTTATTAAACGGGAATACCGCCTCTTTTACACTAAAGTAATCAGGCACAATTTCTTGAGTAAAGCCTTGAGCCTCTAAACTAACGCCAGCCTGACAACGAGCAGCGACCTTCGCCAACGACACACCGATACACTTAGAAACAAAAGGCACGGTTCGCGATGCGCGGGGATTAACTTCAATCACATAAATTTGTTCATTCTGATAAGCCAACTGAACATTCATTAGACCAATAACGCCTAACTCAATGGCCATTTTTTTCACTTGCTCACGCATAGCGTTTTGCACATCTTCAGGCAATGAGTAAGGCGGCAAAGAGCAAGCTGAATCACCAGAGTGAACACCACATTGCTCGATATGCTGCATAATGGCGCCAATCACCACTTGTTTGCCATCACTCACGGCATCGATATCCACTTCGACTGCAGCACTTAAAAAGTGATCGAGCAATACCGGCGCATCATCTGACGCCTGTACCGCTTCAGTCATATATGTTTTCAATTCTTTCAGGTTATACACAATTTCCATTGCGCGGCCACCGAGCACATAAGATGGGCGCACGACAAGGGGATAGCCCACATTATCGGCCTCTGCAATGGCTTCTTCGGTAGAGCGGACAATCGCATTAGATGGCTGTTTTAAACCCAAATTAATAATCATTTGCTGAAAACGCTCACGGTCTTCAGCACGATCAATCGCGTCAGGTGTTGTACCAATAATCGGCACGCCTTCTGCTTCAAGGTCACGAGCAAGTTTAAGCGGGGTTTGTCCACCAAATTGCACGATCACACCTTTAGGCTTTTCTTTGCGAACAATTTCTAGCACATCTTCCAACGTGACTGGTTCGAAGAATAGACGATCCGACGTATCATAATCTGTTGATACGGTTTCGGGGTTGCAGTTCACCATAATGGTTTCATAACCATCTTCGCGCATCGCTAAGGCTGCATGCACACAACAGTAATCGAATTCGATACCCTGTCCAATACGGTTAGGTCCACCGCCGATAACCATGATCTTATCTTTATCCGAACTCTCCGCTTCACACTCTTCTTCATAGCTGGAATACATATAAGCCGTCGGCGTTGCAAATTCAGCGGCACAAGTATCGACGCGTTTATAAACTGGTGTGACACCTAAATTATGGCGATGATCACGTACTGTTTTTTCGCTAATTTGTAATAGATCAGACAAACGCTTATCAGAGAACCCTTTACGCTTGAGCGCCCACAAGGTGTCTTTATCTAAATCGGATAGGGCACTGTCAGACAAGAGCGACTCCAGATCAATCAGCTCTTTTATTTGCACCAAAAACCATGGGTCAATCGCAGACGAATCAAAAACCTCATCAACCGTCATACCTGCACGGAAAGCATCACCTACATACCATATACGATGAGCACCCGGCGTAGATAGATCGCGACGAATGCTATTAATCGCATCATCAGACTCAAGATCGACAATCGGCTCAAAACCTGCGGAACCCACTTCGAGGCCGCGCAATGCTTTCTGCAATGACTCTTGGAACGTGCGACCAATCGCCATTACCTCACCCACCGACTTCATTTGGGTGGTTAATCGCGCATCGGCATCGCCAAACTTTTCAAAGGTGAAGCGAGGAATTTTTGTGACCACATAATCAATGGTTGGCTCGAACGAAACTGGCGTTGTTCCGCCTGTAATATCATTTTGCAACTCATCTAAGGTATAACCCACCGCCAACTTAGCGGCTACTTTAGCAATAGGAAAACCGGTAGCCTTAGACGCCAACGCTGACGAACGAGAGACGCGCGGATTCATTTCAATCACGACCAAACGACCGTTTTCAGGGTTAACCGCAAACTGTACGTTAGAACCGCCCGTTTCAACGCCGATTTCACGCAATACCGCAAGCGAGGCATTACGCATAATTTGCAATTCTTTATCGGTTAAGGTCTGCGCTGGTGCAACAGTAATCGAATCGCCGGTATGAACCCCCATTGGGTCAAAGTTTTCGATAGAGCAAATAATGATGCAGTTGTCGTTTTTATCACGCACCACTTCCATTTCATACTCTTTCCAACCCAATAGCGATTCGTCAATTAACAGCTCATTAGTGGGTGACAGGTCAAAACCACGCTGACAAATTTCTTCAAATTCTTCTCGGTTATAGGCAATACCACCACCCGATCCACCCATCGTAAATGATGGACGAATAATAACGGGATAACCAAATTTATCTGGCACACGTAGCGCTTCTTCCATGGTATGAACAATGTCGGCACGCGCACACTCAAGACCAATTTTTTTCATCGCCTTATCGAAAGCGTTACGATCTTCTGCCTTGTGAATGGCTTCGTAGTTCGCACCAATCAACTCAATATTGTACTTTTCAAGCACACCATGCTCATGCAATGCTAACGCACAGTTCAGCGCGGTCTGACCACCCATGGTAGGTAGAATGGCATCGGGGCGTTCTTTTTCGATAATACGCTCTACCGTCTCCCACGTAATAGGCTCAATGTAAGTGGCATCAGCCATTGAGGGGTCGGTCATAATCGTGGCAGGGTTAGAGTTTACTAATATAACGCGATACCCTTCCTCTCGTAGCGCTTTACACGCTTGCGCACCGGAGTAGTCAAATTCGCATGCCTGACCTATCACGATAGGCCCTGCACCGAGAATTAAAATACTATTTATGTCTGTTCTTTTTGGCATGTCTTAATTTCACTGTCGAATGTATCGAATATCGGGTTTGCTCAATCATCTGATGCGCAGCACCAAAAATAGTGCTGCACAGCGCTAACGCTGTTCATCCATTAGCGCGATAAAGTGATCAAATAATGGTGCCGCATCATGCGGGCCCGGGCTTGCCTCAGGGTGCCCCTGAAAGCTAAATGCCGGCTTATCCGTTAGGTGAATCCCCTGAAGAGAACCATCAAAGAGTGATTTATGTGTCACTTTGACATTCGCAGGCAATGTGGATTCATCTGCGGCAAAACCATGGTTTTGGCTAGTAATCATTACTACACCGGTTTCGGTATTTTGCACCGGGTGGTTACCACCGTGATGCCCAAATTTCATTTTCACCGTTTTGGCGCCACTGGCGAGCGCCAGCAACTGATGACCTAAACAAATACCAAAAATCGGCACACCGGCCTGCAGCAACTCTTGAATAGCTGCAATAGCGTAATCACAAGGCTCTGGGTCGCCAGGGCCATTAGAAAGGAATACGCCATCGGGGTTCATCTCTAATACATCTTGCGCTGATGTCTCTGCAGGCACAACGGTGATATCACAGCCACGGTCAGCAAGCATGCGTAAAATATTACGCTTAACGCCATAGTCATAAGCCACGACCTTATAACGTGCCTGACCTTCGCCCAACTGACTAAACCCTTGCCCGAGATTCCAAGAACCCAAGTCCCAACGATAGCTCTCTTTGGTGGATACCTCTTTCGCAAGATCCAAGCCTTTTAAACCCGAAAAGGCTTTCGCTGCCGATAACGCATCATCTTCGCTAATACCTTCGCCCGCCATAATACAGCCACTTTGCGCACCCTTTTCTCGCAATATACGCGTGAGTCGACGCGTATCTATACCAGCGATACCAAGAATATTGCGTGTTTTTAAATAAACATCCAGCGATTGCTTGCTGCGAAAGTTACTCTCTAACAACGGTAGATCACGAATAACCAGACCAGACGCCCAAATGTTTTCACATTCTTCATCTTCTTGGTTAACACCGGTATTACCTATATGGGGGTAGGTCAAGGTGACTATTTGCTTGGCATACGATGGATCGGTAAGAATCTCTTGATAACCGGTCATTGCCGTATTAAAAACGACTTCGCCAACCGTTTGGCCATCGGCACCAATCGCCGTACCGCGGAAAACGCTACCGTCGGCCAGCACCAAAATAGCGGGTTTGTCGCAAGCAAGCGCTTGCTGAATGGGTTGTAGGGCACCCGTTGTCACGCAACCTCCAAAGTGAATAAGGCAGGCTTGCCATCGCCCTTTGCGAAATATACTCGCGTGCAGGCAACCGGACTCAAACACTTTAGTGTTTGGCCCACCTTATTTCATGTAGTAATGAATAGATAAAAGCTATAAAAAAGCGAGATGAACAACGTGCATTGACTGCCATTGCGTTACATCTCGCTTTAATCCGAAGACCTAGATTAAGTAGTGACAATATCTATATAGATAGACAAACACCACAACTCGATTGCCGAAGAAGGCTGCCGACGCACCATAAAGTGCTGCGATTAAGGTTTCGTTGATTGGGACGTGATTGTACGGTAAAGGCATAACAACGTCCACAGGGAAACTCTTCAGAGGCACAACTTTTTAGAGTAACTTTACCGCTTATTAACGTACCCCAGATTACAACGGCAGCCTTGCCTCTACACGTAAGCCTGAACGACCATCGGGGCGAGCACAAACGACAAACACACCTTCGTGCATATCAACAATGCGCTTGGCTAACGATAAGCCCATCCCCATTGACAGCGACGACACATCATCGCCTTCTTGGGGAGCATTCAGAGTTCGATATGGCTGCAACGCTTTTGTAATATGATCCATCGACAAACCAACACCATCATCTTCAATCACCAGCGAGACCTGAGCAGCGTCGCCATTGAACGCTGGCTTATTTTCTGTAAAAACCGAACACGTTACAGGCTCACCGGCACGAGCATATTTAGCTGCATTACTTATGATTAACGAAAAATACAATTGCCACATCTCAGCATTACCTTTCACATCACTAAGGGCGGATACCGACAGAGAAAAATCAGGATGATTAGCTAACAACTGCTTTAAACCAACCTCAGTCTGGGCACGCTGACAAGCCAGCGCTAAATCGCACGTATCGGATAAGCCATCAACACCATGCAACTTCGCGTACTGGGAAAACACCTTAAGCCTTTTCTGTGCAATCTCACCCTCAGAACGGATAAGCGCTAACCAATTCAACGCTTTTTCATCCAAGCTATCGCCATATTGCTCAATTAACAATTTGGAAAAGCCTGAAGCTGCACGCAAAGAGCTCCCCATATCATGGGATAGTGTGCGCATCACTGCTTGCAAATACTTCTCATCAACTGACATCTCAAGACTACCCACACTCATTGATATTAAATCGACAACTACACCTTTGCAGAATCGTCGGGCTTAGGCAAACGGAAGAAAAACGTAGAGCCGCTACCCTTTTCTGATTCGACCCATAATCGACCACCGTGGCGCTCTACCACTTTGGTACAAATAGCGAGCCCCACGCCGGTGCCTGCATATTCGCTTTGCCCATGTAAACGCTTAAACACATCAAATATTTGTTTTTGATAACGCGGCTCAATACCAATACCATTATCTTTAACCGAAAAACACCAAAAGCCATCACCAGAATCCGTCGCACTAATGTGCACCTCTGGTTTCACACCCGCCGCTTGATATTTCAACCCGTTATTAATTAAATTTTGTAACAATTGGTACAACTGCGTTTTATTACCACTTAACATCGGCAAAGGATCGTATGTCACTAATCGCTGATCATCGTCGAGCCCTATTTGCAAATGCTTTTTAACCGCCTCGACTAATTCTTCTGCGCTAACGTCCTCTAACACTTGAGTATCATTTTCTAAACGAGAATATGCCAATATATCGGCAATTAGCACTTGCGCTCTAGCGGCACCATCAACAATAAATTTAAAATAAAGCTCAGCTTTTTCATCACCCTCTAAAGAGTCACCCATATGCTTTTGTAAGCGTTCAGAGAAGCTACGAATAATTCGCAACGGCTCTTGTAAATCATGAGAACAAATAAATGCAAAATGCTCCAAACCCTCATTCGACTTAGCCAAATCATTAATTAATTTTTCTCGCTCTATTTCTTTTTGCTTACGCTCAGTAATATCTTCAACAGAGCCTGCCATACGAACAGGCTCACCTTTTTCATTCCACAACGCCTGCCCTTCTGCATGTATCCATATATAACTACCATCAATTTTTTGCATTCGGTAATCGACTTTATAAGGCCCTTCATTTTTCAAGTGCTTATCAAGCGCATCCAAAACATACGGCCTATCATCTGCATGCAGGAGATCAGAAAAATCCGCTAGCTCACCATTAAATTCGGTGGTCACACCTAACATTTCCTTGAAACGATCTGACCAGTAAAGCTCTCCACTTACCGTATCATAATCCCACAGGCCCACGGAGGAACCTTTCACCGACAATTCATAACGCTGCTCACTTTTTAACAAATCTGTTTGTGCTGTTTTTATATCGGTAATATCACTCGCCACACCCAAAATAAAAACATCACCATACTCATCATAAAACCGCACCTTGGTAGTTATCAGTGTACGAAACTCGCCATCTGGAAACAGTAGCGACTCTTCCACTTGAGACAATCCATCCTTAAATGCTTTTCTATCGTTAACTAAGAATGCCTCTCTTTCATCTTCACGATACGACTCCAATGTCGTTGTCCCTATCACCTGATTGCGCATATCACTAGGGTATACATTTAAAAATGCTTTATTGGCCTGAACAATACGAAATTTCTCATCTTTAACAAACAACATATCCGGCACATTATCAAACACTACCTGCTGAAAATTAAACATAGTGCGGATATTTTTTTCTGCGAGCAAATTCTTTTCTTGCTCCTCTAACAAATGAGAATTAGTTCTTGCTAGCGCTTGAATAAGATCCTCTTGCTTTTTTTCATTCTCTTTACGGAAAGAAATATCTTTCATAAAACAATGATGCCCACTTAACTCACCCACATCGTCATATTCGGCAACCAGCGTAACTTGCTTATAAAAGATCTCCCCTTCTTTGTTAATACCTCGTGCTTCCGCTGTGACAATTCCGTCGTTTAACATTGTTTTATAAGCATTTTCTAAACCGGGCAAGTCTTCTGGATGAACCGTAATCGCCCACTGCTTTCCTTCTAACTCTTGTGGCTTATACCCTGCTATACCCGCATAAGCATTATTGACTGCCTGATAACAACCTGACGGATCAATAAAAGAGATACCCTCAACGGCTTTTGACACTGCATTTTGCAAACCGGCCAGTTTAATATAAGGCTGAAGAATCACTTTTCGACCAATTAAAAATAGCGCCAAACACATAACAACAGCCGAAATTCCAGCCCCTAATAAAAAGCGAAAAAATAAATACTTTTTACGTTCGGCCACTTCTTGACTACTAGAAATATGGGTTAATGCAATACCATAAGGCTCAATAATTGCTGTTTTTTCACTCGGAGATTTTATCAGTTCCATTGAGGACGCTATGTTTTTCCCTGCCAAGGAATATCGAACTGCTGATTCTTCCGGCAATAACAATTCTTCTGAATAAATACGATTGGGCGCTGCATTGATACGCCCCACTAATACACCCTCACGACCGTTACGATAAATAATCGGTACAGCTAGTTCAAATATTGGCGTCGTCATACCGGAATCTGTCTTTCTTGATTCCACTAGGCGAACTACACTATCAACGCCTTCACTCAGTAATGGCTGCACCCACCCATAAGAATTATCCGCTTCGTTTTCAGCAATCAAGACCCTTGCATTAATGTCAATAACTGCAAGTTCTGGATCTTCACCCAGTACACGTACATCATTGACAAAGTCGGCTAGTGCTGGCGTATTGTTAGCAATCAACGCAGCGTTAGTTACCAATGGTGATGACGCAATATCATTAAGCAAGAGAACACGACCATCAATATATGTTGAAAACTTTAACGCATAACTATCTAACGTTTGCGCTTCCGATTTTTGCTGTAACGCATCAAAACTATCATTCACTAAAGGGATAAGAAATAAGGAGATCACTGCAAAAAACAAAACCGATGAAAAGCCCACAAAAGCAACAAACAATCTAACTATAGATTGTTTACTTTTGGATATCTCATCTACGGATGAAGGCATAAAATTCTCGTCTATTTATAGCGGTAAAAAATCTATTATTTTAAAACAATGACGCTATCTTGATCGTCGTAATATCCCATACAAAAATCCTCGCGGTTAAGTGCTTCATGCGCATCAGGATCAGCGTCACTAAATGGGCGATAAGGCACGTGATACGTTTTTACGAGCCCCAATATTGGCTGCTGCAGGTTTTCTAAAGCAGCACGCACCGCATCACGATGGTCTTTAGCGGTACCATTAAGTTCTACTTTCGCCAGCGCGGCTAACAATAATTGCGTGATATCGTAGCCATGAATAAAACCACTCGGCGAACGAATATCTTTGAATGACGAAATTTCTTCAGGGAAGCGCTGCATCGCCTTTTCAAAAACAGATTGACCTTTCTCTGTCATCGGCGTTTGCAAAAATGAAAAGCAGGATTGAATAAAATGTAAATCGACTTTCTTGCGCTGTTCGACCCCGACGCGCTGATGAAAGTCTCCCCCCACTATGCCCCAATGACTAATAATAGACATACGGTTCGATGGCTCCAAAGCGGCCATGGCGTTGACAATTTGAGCGCCCTCGTAGACATTGGCCACTAGCAGCACACAATCTGCACCGGCATCAACCATTTTTGTTAATTCATGCGAAGCCGTATGCCGTTTCATATTCCAACCAAAACGTGTCACACCTTTATAAGTAATTCCGGCAGCCTCCAGCGCTTTTTTCATATTCGCAAGGTTAGACTGCCCCCAAGGGCCGTCTTCTAAAAACAAATGTGGAGACCGGCAAGCCTGCTGATTAAGCGCATAATTAACCAACACGCCCCCCGCCTTAGTATCGTCAACAGATAAACGAAACACCCAGTTTTCAGTAGAAGGATAGCGCGTAATTGGACCACCGGCCGCCCATGGCACCAGTGTGAGAATATCGTTTTCGTTAATATACTTTCGGTGTTTAATGAGTGGTGGAGAATGAATACCAGATACGACTGCCAGCGCAGAAGGGTCTTGTAAAAAAGCATCCAAGTGCCGCTTACTACGAACCACATTACCACGATGATCTTTTTTAATTATCTCAATCTTATAGCCCTGTATCTGATAATCTATTTCATCAAGTGCCACGTGTACACCCTGCCAAATGGCGTTAGCGGACTCCACATTGTTAGACCAATCAGCATCGTGATATAAACGCAGCACTTTTTCTTCCGCCGAGATAGGTAACGAAAAAAATGAAAGAGCAATGACTGCCACCAGTCCAATGCGGACTTTTCTGTATTCACACATACTTTCTACACCCTCAGCGCAAACAAAGAAAACTTATCGTTTATCAAACGGTAATTTAACAACTTCAACCCAAAAGTGTTCGACACTTTTAACAACCGCCAAAAAATCATCAATGGCAACGGGCTTTGTAACAAAGCTATTCGCATTCAATGCATAACTGGCTTTAATGTCTTCACTATCTTCGGAACTTGACAATATAATGACCGGAATAGAAGAAAGGCTCGCGTCGCCTTTTAATGTAGCCAACACCTCTTTCCCACTAATTTTCGGCAAGTTAAGATCTAACAATATAATGTCAGGCGTTTCAACATTGGCAAAACGTGCTCTTTTATACAAATAATCTAACGCTTCTTCACCGTCATGAACAATATGCAAAGAGTTACTGAGCTTTCCATCGCTAAACGCTTCTTTCGTTAACTCAACATCGGCAGGATTATCTTCCACCATCAGTATTTGTATCGGTTGTGACATATTATAAACCCCTGTAATTAATGGGTGGCATAGGTAAGCCAGAGATTAAAGCACAATCATAAAATGGAAACTACCACACAAGCCATTAACGATTGAACGAGGCATTATTGGAGCACGATGCTTGCGACAGATTTGAATACTGATTAACACAACCCTTACCATTTGAAAACGTACGCCAAATATCATCCGCTGTTTTAGGTGCGCTAAAATAAAACCCTTGTACCAAGTCGCAACCAATGGTCTGCAAAACATCAAAATCCTCTTGGGTTTCTACACCTTCTGCGACTACCTGTAAATTCATACTATGCCCTAATGCGGTAATGGCCTCGACGACTTTTCGATTAGCGGGGTTAACCGACAAACCCTGAATAAATTGATGATCAATTTTTATGACATCTAACGGCAAAGAGGTTAAATACGCCATAGAACTTTTTCCCGCACCAAAATCTTCAACTGAGATTGACACACCTTCATTCTGCAATAAACCCAATAATTCGGCCGCCGGCTCAGCACTATCCATCAAAGTTGTTTCGGTAATTTCGAGCGATATATGAAAAGGATCGATACTATAGGCTTGCAAGGCTTTATGTAAGGCATGCACTAACCACTCACTATGCACATGATTGGCGGGGATGTTAAGGCAGTATTGTATGTCGCTACCCAACGCCTCCCACTGTGCGCATTGCGATAACGCAGCATTCATTAACCACGAGTGAAACGGGTCGAACAAATCTAGCCGTTCAATCATGCCCACCATTTCTTGGGCTGACACCTCAAAACCTTCGGGGCGCCAGCGCGCTAATATTTCTAACCCGTAAAGAGAACAATCGCTAACATTGAGTATTGGCTGATAAGCCAGCGACAACTCATTATTTTTAATAGCGACGGGCAACATTATTTCAAGTTGTTTCGTACGCTCCCATTTGGCACGATAATCATCAGAAAAGTAGCTATAACCTGCTTTACCTGATTGCTTGGCTTGATACATTGCCTCATCGGCTTGCTTCAATAGCTCATGCATATCTTTCGCAGCCTTGGGGTAAAAAACCAAACCAATAGAAACTGAAATATTGAATGACTGACCATCAACAATAATCGGTTTAGACACAGAATGTAGTATTTTTTCTGCCGTTTTTTTCGCATCATCTTCTGTAATAGAGTCAAGTAAAATAGCAAACTCATCCCCACCTAAACGGGCGGAGCTATCGGTAACCCGACAACTCTCTTTCATTCGTTTTGCAATTGACGACAACACTTCATCGCCAACATAATGACCAAAGCTATCATTAATATATTTAAAGTTATCAACATCGATATACATCACAGAACAACTATTGTTATAACGATCACATTTATCAACCGTGGTCTGCAAGCGATCTAAAAACAAGCTGCGGTTAATTAGTCCCGTTAATGTATCGTAGTGCGCCAAATAATGCAGTTGGTCTTGCAGCTCACATGTTTGTATCGCATTTTTGATACTTAGATTAAGCAATTTCTCTGTTATTTCGCCTTTAATGAGGTAGTCTTGAGCGCCGCTGCGCATAATCTCCACAGCCACTTTTTCATTCCCTTCCCCTGTCATCATAATAATAGGAATATGTTTGTTATGGCCCTGCTGGCGAATCGATTTAATAAATTCAGCACCATCGGCACCCGGCAGCATATAATCGACTAAACAGCATACGGGTCGAAATTTTTCTAATAATACTAACGCCTCCTCACAAGAATGCGCATGCAAAATATCACCTTGAGCATACGGTGCGTCAGAATCAATTAATTCTGAGAACAGCGTGCCATCAGCCATATTATCATCAATGATAAGAATGCCTGCGTTTTCACGCTGATCTAATGCTGAGTGAGTACCCATAAATAACGGTAATCAATACTCTGTTAATGAATAGACGTGCTAAAGTAGTTAACAATTTTTTTCAATTTTTCTTTTTTATCGTCATTAACTGATAAAAATTCCAGGCCATAGATATATCGCGTATCGTCTACTATTTTCTCTTGCCGATCTTCTGACCTTACTATCTCGGCTTTCAAATTTAACAACGATTGCGAGGCATCCCCAGAATCATCGGGCATTTGCATTTCGATACGTAGTATTTTTTTCGCCGAACTCTTACTAATCAACGGTTCTTTTGTCACTAAACGACAACCTGAAAGACTAACATCCTCTATCATACTGTTTTGCACTTCTTCACCACCTGCAAAGAGTTTCGCTACAACGTTTGATCGAACCCTAGGCTTATTCCTTTGCTCATTTCCCATCACCTCACTATGCGATGGCGTAGGTCTCACTGTGTAATCACTTAATTGTTCGCCCAACGTATCTGCAGTTTTATATAAATCTTCACTGACTAACGTTGTAGAATCAGCCGAGCTAGCATTATTTTTTAGCACTAAAAATAAGTCTTCAATGCCCGAGGAAAGCTCATTGATTCTATTCGTTTGCAATTGATTTTGCTGCAACACTTGCGCGTTATTATTAGCGGTTAGCTCAACATCTTCATTGACTTTTTCAAAGTTACTGATGGTTGCTTGAGAACTTTCTTGAATCGTATTGACCTGCTCAACCAAGGATGACATTGCCCCTACCGACGCTCCGACCTTAGTACTAAAAGTATCAATTAGCTCTGTAATTTCTCCGGTTGATGTCGATGTTCTCGCTGCAAGGGTTCTTACCTCATCAGCAACAACGGCAAAGCCGCGGCCTTGCTCACCCGCGCGGGCAGCTTCAATAGCGGCATTGAGTGCCAGCAAATTAGTTTGGGCCGCAATGTTTTGGATAGAGTCGACAATCGCATGCATTTTTTCTGCCGACTCACTTAGGCTTGTCATCATATCAGAAGCCGCACTCACTCCAGTGACAGCCCCTTCTAAGTCTGCAATGTTTTTGCGCGCAGAGATAATGCCCTCGCCCGCTTTTTTCTGACTGTCATTCACTGATGCCGATGCTTGTTCAATATAATCTTTAACCTCACTAGAAATCGACATCAGCTCTTCGATAGATACCTGCACTGAGCTTGCTTTTGCGTCTTGCTCTGCCGATGCGGTGATAATCGTCTTAGAGATTCGAGAGACTTGTTGCGCAGTATTTTTCATATGTACGCTATTAGATTTCATCGAACCAAAAAATTGCTCAAGGCTATTACGCATCTCGTCAATTGACAGCGATAGAGAAGCGATTTCATTCTTCCCTTCAAAATAATGACCCGGCAATTCACCATCCAACCGCCCCAAACGAATGTCTTTCGCAAACGCTCGTAATGTATCCAATGGCTGAGTCACCAAACGAATAATAGCCACACTGAGTAAACCACCTAAAATTATTGATAACACAAATAAGATCACCACCTCTGCTATAAGCGCATCGATTTTCTCACTGGATTTGCTCGCTAAAACACCAACCGCTTGATGCATCTCTCCAACTAGTTCGTCGGATGCTCTATTAAGCTCTTCCAGCTGACTAACCGTTTCATCTTTCGCAGAAGAGAAGGCGGATAGACGCTCATCATGCTCAAACCATAATGATTCAACACGCTCCAAACTTTCGATAACCTCAGGATAAACCGGTGCCGACAAGGCAATTGGCTGAGTCATTTGCAAATCAACAAAAGTCTCTCCACCCGCTAACAATGCATTTAAGGAGGTCGTGAACAGCGTTTTAGTATTATATAAATCAATACTCACACCCGATTGAGTATGCTGAATAACATGCTCTTTCGTGATTTTCTGCAACAACATGCGCTGCCGCCCAGCAATATTAATGACTTGCCCATCTAGCCGCTGCTGCTTAAGTGTTGACACGACACTTAATGTTGTCACACCAGAAAAGAGGATAAAAAATACACTTAAGGCCGCTATTTTTAGCTTTACAGAAACTTTATTCAAAAAACGCATAATAATTGCTCACTCAGGAACCGAAACAGTTGTTAACTGTTCCGCAAAGGCACCGCATGCACGACAGGCACAACGCTATAACAAAAAGTATAGACAGAGATTGGGCGTTTAACGAATATTGAGAGAATATTACTGCCCGCAGGGGGTAATGGCGCAGAACTAAACAAGCACATCACCCAACAGCTGTAGAATTGAAGCAGGAGGGAAAATACAACCTTAATAAAAAAAGGGGGAAGAAACTTAGCGTAGAAGAGGATAAATAACGGTTGAGTTAACGCTCAACCGCTTGTAAGTGCTTTACCAGAGAGGGGTACTTATAAGCCCAGCACTTCTTGCATTGAGTAAAAGCCTTTATCTTTACCCGCCAACCATGCTGCTGCACGCACGGCACCACGGGCAAATGACATACGACTGGATGCCTTATGAGTAATCTCCAGACGTTCGCCATCGGCCATAAACATCACCGTATGATCACCCACCACGTCGCCTCCTCTAACGGTCGCAAAACCAATGGTTTCTTTATCTCGCTCTCCAGTCTGGCCTTCACGACCATAAACAGCCACTTTCGATAAATCACGATTCAGGGTATTAGCCACGGCTTCACCCATCACTAACGCCGTACCTGAAGGCGCATCGACTTTATGTCGATGATGCGCTTCGACAATTTCAATATCGCAATCCTCACCCATTACGCTAGCTGTCATCTCAAGTAACTTAAGGGACAAGTTCACACCAGTACTGTAGTTAGCGGCTTTAATAATGGGTAATTGTTGATACAGCGATTCCAATGTCGCTAACTGCTCAACGGAGAACCCTGTAGTGCCTATGACGATACCTTTTCCATGTTCAGCACAGTACTGAGCATTCACTATCGTAGCGGCTGGCGCAGTGAAATCTATTAATACATCAAATTGATCAACAACTGCGGTGAGATCACTGACAACAGAGACCCCATTTTTACCAAGACCGGCCAACTCACCGGCGTCAGCGCCGATTAAACTAGAATGAGGCTGCTCAATAGCGGCCGTTAACGTGGCCGATGCTGACACAGCAATCGCCTCGATCAACATTTTCCCCATGCGGCCTGCCGCCCCTGTTACCGCAATACGCGTTGACATAATGAATCACCTGTAAGTAGAAATAAAATAACCTGTAGGGCATTGTGAGCTAAACTGCACTCATATAAAAGAAATACACCGAAGTGTTTAGAAACCTCTGATTAACCGTCATTCCGGCGTATGCCGGAATCTATACATGCTCAATTTATAGGGATTCCGGGTCAAGCCCGGAATGACAAAAGCGGTTAATAAGAGGTTCCTTTAATTAAAAAACTCTTTCATCCCTTCAAACCAACTACTTTGACGCGGGGAATGTTTATCCGCAGTGGTCGCTGAACGAAACTCTTTCAGTATTTCTTTTTGTTTATTACTCAAATTAACCGGCGTTTCAACAACTACACGACACATGAGGTCGCCTTTGGCACCACCTCGCACAGGTGTGACCCCCTTCCCTCGCAAGCGGAATAGCTTACCTGTTTGTGTTTCTGCAGGGACTTTGAGCTTAACACGACCATCTAAAGTAGGGACTTCTAGCTCACCACCCAACACAGCATCAACAAAGTTAACGGGCACCTCACAGTATAAGTTGGCACCATCACGCTCAAAAATATCATGCGGCTTTACGGAGATTTGAACATACAAATCACCCGCTTGCCCACCGGCTGGGCCAGCTTCACCCTCGCCAGACAAACGAATACGATCGCCGGTATCAACACCTTCAGGCACTTTCACTGATAGCGTTTTTGATTCTTCTACACGCCCTTGACCATGGCAGGCATCGCAAGGATCACTAATAATAGTACCTTGACCGTGACAAGTAGGACATGCCTGCTGTACAGAGAAAAAGCCTTGCTGCATACGCACCTGACCAACACCACCACAGGTTGAGCACGTTACTGGCTTTGAGCCCGGCTTAGCGCCCGAGCCATCACACTTTTTACAAGCAACCAATGTAGGCACACGGATTTTTGCTGTGGTACCTTTTACGGCTTTCTCTAAATCAATTTGCAATGTGTACTGTAGATCTGAGCCGCGCTGCGACCCTCCACGGCTACGGCCGCCACCACCTGCACCACCAAAAATATCACCAAAAACATCGCCAAAAATATCACTGAAGTTATTAAAACCTGCGCCTCCCCCGCCCATTTGCGGGTTCACGCCATCATGACCATATTGGTCGTAGGCATTACGCTTTTGTGCATCGGAAAGAATTTCATAGGCTTCGCTCGCCTCTTTAAATTTTTCTTCCGCACCTTTGTCGTCTGGATTACGGTCAGGATGAAATTTCATCGCCACACGACGGTAGGCTTTTTTCAAATCCTTTTCTGAAACGTTTTTATCAACACCCAATATTTCGTAGTAGTCGCGTTTAGACATAATGGTTATTTACCGTAATATTTCATTGTGTAAAGAGAGATGTATAAATACAAGAAACGCGGACTAAGAAGCCCGCGTAATAAAAGTGTAAAACTGAGGCCAAAGCAACTTTTTAGAAAACGTTACTCTGCCCCCTATTTACTCACGATAATTATTTATCGTCTTTAACTTCTTCAAACTCAGCCTCAACCACACCTTCGTCGGCAGGCTCGGATTGTTGAGCGCCAGCAGCTTCTGCACCCGCTTCAGCCTGACCCGCCTGTTCCGCATACATCTTCTGCGCTAATGAGCTAGAGGCTTCAGTTAACTTAGTTGTTGCTGCATCAATCGCTTCCTTGTCATTACCTTTCACCGCTTCTTCGGCTTCAGTTAACGCAGCTTCAATCGCGGCTTTTTCTTCGTCAGTCGCTTTATCGCCCGCTTCTTCTAAAGTTTTCTTGGTAGCACTAATAAGGCCATCAAGGGTATTACGTGCAGTGACAAGCTCTTCAAAGTTACGATCCGCTTCTGCATTCGCTTCTGCATCCGCAACCATTGCTTCGATCTCGTCGTCACTTAAACCTGAAGACGCTTTAATAACGATAGATTGCTCTTTGCCTGTACCCTTGTCTTTCGCACTTACATTGAGAATACCGTTAGCATCGATATCAAAAGTCACTTCAATTTGTGGCATACCGCGTGGCGCAGGTGGAATATCAGCGAGGTCAAATCGACCCAGTGATTTATTCTGCCCCGCTTGCTTACGCTCACCTTGAACCACGTGAATAGTAACGGCTGACTGATTGTCGTCGGCAGTAGAGAACACTTGTGACTTTTTCGTTGGGATCGTCGTGTTTTTGTCGATCAACGGTGTCGCAACACCGCCCATAGTTTCAATACCCAAGGTTAACGGAGAAACGTCAAGCAACAATACGTCTTTTACGTCGCCCGCTAATACTGCACCTTGAATCGCAGCACCCATCGCAACGGCTTCATCAGGATTTACATCTTTACGTGGCTCTTTACCAAAATATTCGGCAACTTTTGCTTGAACCAAAGGCATACGTGTTTGACCACCAACCAAGATAACATCGTCGATTTCACCAACGGATAAGTCAGCATCAGCCAATGCAACTTTTAATGGCTCGATAGTGCGTGCTACCAACTCTTCCACCAATGACTCTAGTTTTGCACGTGTCAGCTTAACCACCAAGTGCTTAGGCCCTGTCGCATCAGCCGTGATGTAAGGCAAGTTAACTTCGGTTTGCTGGCTAGACGACAACTCGATTTTGGCTTTTTCGCCGGCTTCTTTTAAACGCTGTAGTGCTAATGGATCGTTATGAAGATCGATACCACTGTCTTTCTTAAATTCGTCCGCAAGATATTCGATTAAACGCATATCGAAATCTTCACCACCTAAGAAGGTATCACCATTAGTGGCTAACACTTCAAATTGGTGCTCACCATCAACGTCGGCAATCTCGATAATTGAAATATCAAAAGTACCACCACCTAAGTCATAAACTGCGATGGTTTTATCGCCTTTTTCTTTATCCATACCGTAAGCTAACGCAGCAGCGGTTGGCTCGTTAATAATACGCTTAACCTCTAAACCCGCAATTTTACCTGCATCTTTAGTGGCTTGACGCTGCGAGTCATTAAAGTAAGCGGGTACAGTAATTACCGCTTCGCTAACGGTTTCGCCTAAGTAGTCTTCGGCAGTTTTTTTCATTTTCTTCAATACTTCTGCAGAAATTTGTGGCGGTGCTTTTTTATCGCCTTTAATTTCTACCCAAGCATCACCGTTATCTGCGCCAACGATTTTATACGGCACCATAGAGATGTCTTTTTGCACAACATCATCTTTAAATTTACGGCCGATTAAACGTTTAACGGCGTTAAGTGTATTTGAAGGGTTAGTGACCGATTGACGCTTAGCGCTTTGACCCACTAAGATTTCGCTATCGTCTGTAAATGCCACAATAGAAGGCGTCGTACGATCACCTTCTGCATTCTCGATAACTTTTGCTTTACCATCTACCAGCACAGCAACACATGAGTTGGTTGTACCTAAATCAATACCAATAATTTTACCCATTAGGGGTCTCCACTAAATTTACCTGTTGTGTACGATGTACACGGATTATAAAAGGGTCGAAAAACCATCCTTTTTACAGGGATTTTTTTCGTTGGTTCTAATATTGGCCTGCGATCAGTAATTTCAAGGCCAATGAAAAAAAATCTTAAGGCGCGCTAGATACTACAACCATAGCTGGGCGCACGAGACGACCATTTAATGTGTAACCTTTTTGGAACACGTCCATCACGGTGTTCGGTTCCATATCAGGGTTAGGCACCATGGTCATCGCTTGATGTAGCTGAGGATCAAATGGCTCACCGGCGGGATTAACCATCTCGACCTTGTGCTTTTTAAGAGTATCCTGCAGCGACTTAAGCGTTAGCTCCACACCTTCAATCACTGCTTTTTGTGTTTCGTCTTCTGGATTGCCCGCAGCAATAGCACGCTCTAAGTTATCTGCCACAGGCAATAGATCAGAAACAAATTTTTCTAAGGCAAATTTGCGCGCTTTTTCTACATCTTGCTCTGCTCGTCGACGCGTATTTTGGGCATCTGCTTGCGCACGCAGCGCCTGCTCTTTAAGGGACGCTATTTCTTCACTCAATACATCGCCAACAGAATCTTCTTGCTCAATATCGCTGCTGTCATTATCGGCACGACTGTCGTCAATGCCATCGGCCGTATCTACGGCTTCTTCAACAGCGTCTGATGGCGTGTCGCTCGACGACACTTCATCGATTACTTTATCTTCTGATTCATTAGTCACAGGCATCTCCACTACTTAATTATATTTTCTCGCTAAGCGCTAGCATTGATATCGACTCTTAAAGAAGCGCTTTTTCAAGTAACCAACCGCTGAGAGCTACAAGCCTCAGCAAATTCTACTGCCGCATATATAAGGACGATTTATGCAGATTCAAGCATTGCCTTATATTTTCTAATGACTTTTTAGCTCACCCTCATCTAACTCGCCCAACACCCCAAAAAATAATACCCATCTAGAAGCAGCACAACAACGGAGATGAAATAGTTGGCAGTCGCCCACAAATACTGTATAAACAAACATGTATCGTTGACCACATTACCCCAAGAGAGTCCGTCATGCTCACACACATTACGATCAACAACTTCACCTTAGTGGAACATCTGGATCTCGACTTACGTTCTGGCATGACCGCTATCACCGGTGAAACGGGTACAGGGAAATCAATTTTACTGGATGCTTTAGCAATGACACTGGGCGAAAGGGCTGACGCTGAGCGTGTCCGTTACGGAAGTGAACGCGCCGATATTACCGCCACATTTTCGTTAAACGACCTACACGATGCCAAACAGTGGCTCATTAATAATGATCTCAGTGTTGAGGATGAATGCCTGTTACGACGTGTTATTACTGCCGAGGGGCGTTCTCGCTGCTTTATTAATGCTCAACCGGTCACCTTGCAGCAAGTGCGTGCACTAGGTGAGCATTTAATTGATATTCATAGCCAGCATGCACACCAGTCGCTACTATCAAAACAAACGCATTTGCGATTACTGGACGAATTTGCACAACATCAAAACCTTGCTGATACGGTTAAGCTAGCATATAAAACTTGGCAAACACTACACGCTAAATGGATAACTCATCGAGATAATGCCGATGAGACACGTGCTCGATATCAACTATTGCGTTACCAAGTCGATGAACTAGACCAACTAGACCTAAGTGATGGCGAACTCCCACTATTAGAAGCGGAGCAGCAAACACTAGAAAGCGCTGAAAGTATTATCCAAAAAAGCCTGCAACTTGCCGAATATTGCGATCATGAAGAACATGGATTACAAGCCAATCTTTCACAGGCACTGCGCCTTTTAGGCGACATTAAGCCCAAAAGCAAGACGCTCACTAATGCCGAGCAATTACTCAGCAACGCACTTATTCATGTCGAAGAAGCCCACGCCGAAATTCGACATCAAGTGGATAGCACCACCATTAACCCTGAGCGTTTAAACGAAGTCAGTGAGCGCCTTTCTGCTTGCTACGAGATCGCTCGCAAGCACCATGTTGCACCGGAGGCATTACCTCAAACACACCTATCGCTCGCCGAAGAACTTGATTCACTGTCTGGTGGAGACGATGCACTCACACAATTAGCCGACGATGCCGAGAAAGCCAAAACAACGTTTTTGAAGCATGCCAAAAAACTATCGGCACAACGCCAAAAAGCCGCAAAACAACTCACTCAACAAGTCAACCAGCAACTCGCCACACTAGCTATGGCTAACGCAGACTTTATCGTCGCTGTCACGAGCAACGAAGATAACGCCGCTCCACAAGGAATTGATCAGCTTGAGTTTATGATTAGTACCAATCCCGGGCAGCCACATAAGCCGCTTAGCAAAGTCGCTTCAGGAGGTGAGCTATCGCGTGTCAGCTTAGCGATACAAGTCGCTAGAGCCCAAGCATCTCATATCGCAACGCTAGTATTTGATGAGGTCGACGTTGGTATTGGCGGCGCCACGGCTGATGTGGTCGGGCAACTACTCGCCAACCTAGGGAAACGTAGCCAAGTCTTGTGTGTTACTCACCTTGCGCAAGTGGCCAGCAAAGGCCACCAACATTGGCGAGTAAGTAAGTCATCGACTAACGACCAGCATAAAAAATCGGCCGCCAAAACGTCAAGTACAATTATTGCCTTAAACGAAGAAGAGAAGATTAAAGAAATTGCACGCATGATGAGCGGCAGCGATGTCTCTGAACAGTCATTAGCTCATGCCAAAGTCATGCTCGAAGGTGCTTAATCATACTTATTTGATCGAATCGATATATGGACTTATCCGGAAGAGCTATAATAATCACATGTAATCAGCGAAGGTGAACGCACGTAGCACATTCGCTCTTATCCATTCTTAATAGAAAGGCTTTCCATGAACACTATAGACATGTCCACTTACAATGACATTCTACCGACAGAGAAACTTTATCAACTCGCCGAAGAGCAACATGAGCATTATAAAAATGCGCAACCACATGCTCATGGCGTATTCGACAACGTATTTAACCCCTCAATACTGCACGGTATTTTGAATGAGTTTGAGACTAAAGAAGAGTGGAAAGAATACGACACTAAGTACGAGAAAAAATTACAGCTAAGTAAAGACGATAGTCTAGGGCCTAATACGCGTGCCTTTATTCATAGTTTAAATTCCGGCACCTTCTTAACATTTTTAGAAAAGTTAACTGGCATTGAACGATTAATTGCCGATCCATATTTAGCAGGCGGGGGCTTACACAAAATTGAACCCGGTGGAAAATTAGGTATTCATACGGACTTCAACCAAAACAAACACTTAAAATTACACCGTCGAATTAATGTACTCGTCTACTTAAATGAAGACTGGGAAGAATCATTTGGCGGACATTTTGAGTTATGGAGTGACCCCAAAGGGGCAAAGAAAGCAAAAATACTACCTATTTTTAACCGCATGGCGATCTTTAATACTACCGGCACCAGCTTTCATGGGCACCCAGAACCATTGACATGCCCACCCGACCGCTCAAGAAAATCACTCGCTCTCTACTACTACACCGTTGATAAAGACGAGCTTCAATTAAAAGGCAATCACGGTACTGTTTTTGTCGATGAAAAAGGAAGAAGAGATGAGCTTGGGCGCCCCAGCATATTGAAACGAATAAAGCAGAAAATTTCCGCTATCATCAAAGGATAAGCAAGGCTATTACCGCTAGGCGAATTTAATACCTGCGGTATAGCCAAAAACGCAAAATTTATTTTACCGGCTTCACATAAAGAACTAGATTATGCTCAACAAGCTCATAGCCACTTTCTTGGGCGATCTGCTGCTGTAACATTTCTATCTGCTCGTTATGAAACTCGATAACCTTACCGGTCTCGACACAAACCATATGATCATGGTGCTCGCCGCGATCTAATTCAAATACCGAGTGCCCGCCATCAAAGTTGTGGCGTTCGACCAACCCCGCTGCTTCAAATTGGGTCAATACACGATAGACCGTAGCCAAACCCACATCTTCGTTAGAATCTAACAACTCTTTGTAAACATCTTCAGCGCTCAAATGACGCTGACGCGAGGTTTCTAATATCTGCAGTATCTTTACTCGCGGAAGAGTAACTTTAAGTCCTGCTTTACGTAACTCATTATTTTCAGTCGACATACCATTAAACCCTTGCGTTTTTTTTCTGCTTACGTCAAATTAGCGATTCATCTCATCATTATCTATGATCGCACTACTAGGTGGAACCCTAACAATGAAAATTTTCTCTTCTGCTACTACCTTAGCCGTTGTCTTATTGCTGTCTGCCTGCTCCAGCTTGCTTCCTGGCTCTTATCGTATCGATATACCGCAGGGCAATCTTATTACAGAAGAGAAAGTAGAATCGATTAGCTTAGGGATGAATCGACGCCAAGTACAGCGCATATTAGGATCTCCATTATTAGTAGATACCTTCAACCAAAACCGCTGGGATTATTTTTACAGTGTAGATACGAGCGAGGGAACTTCTATAGAGCATCACATCACCATCGTTTTTAGTGATGAAGTGGTTTCAGAGATAATAGAACACAGCAATTAAAAAAAGATGGCCTCCGGACGAGAGAACTAGCCGTCACCTTTTTTCAACGCCGCTTTTTCTGCTCGCTGCCTGCGAGCTGCTTTAGGGTCGGCGATTAACGGGCGGTAGATTTCTACTCTCTCGCCAGCCTGAAGTACATGAGCAGAAGGCTTTTTAATCGTTTGCCCGAATACGCCCATTTTGGCATTATCTAGATCGATATCTCCAAAGTCTTTTAACACTGCTGACTGCTTTGCTGCTGCGAGTGCCGTCGTCCCTTTCTCAACAAGCAAACCGTATATCTTTTGCTTATCCGGCAATGCATAAGCGACTTCTACTTCTATCATTTCACTGTTTTGCATTTGTCTTACCACGTTAGCCATTAAGGCAATATTAACAATCAGCCGTATACATCATCTGCTCGTTGACATAAGGCGTCGACTTGCTGATTGGCCTTTTTTTCGAACCACGAACCTAATGTCATCGCTAATATGGGGCTGGCAAACTCAAACTGCAAGTGCAAACTAACCTTGCAGGCTTTATCGGATAAATGATCAAACTGCCAACGCCCTTCGAATGTTTTGAATGGGCCTTCGACAAAATGCATCAACATAGTGCTAGGAGGAATCAGAGTATTGCGCGTCACAAAACTTTGTTGAAAACCCGACTTCCCTAATGTTAGCCGAGCTTCAACACTATCTTCTGCTTGTGCGATGATCACTGCATCGAGACACCCAGACATAAACTGCGGGTAAGCCTCTATATCATTGATCAGGTCAAACATTTGTTGGGACGAATATTCAACCAACGCAGAGCGCGCAATAGTCACCATATCATTAACCTATTAATGTCATCACAAAAACGATAGCTAACAATACTGGGGAAACATAGCGCAACGTACGCAACCAGTATTTATAACCACCCTGATCAATAGGCCCAAGCTCATCAACAATGGCATCCGTTTTCATAAACCAGCCCACAAAAATAGCAATCAGCAAACCACCTAGCGGCAACATAATATTCGCCGTTAAGAAATCCAAACTATCAAAGAAGGTTTTACCGAACAAAGTGTAATCAGCCCAATGATTGAAAGAAAAGACGGTTCCCAGACCCACTAGCCAAATCGCAAAGCCTAGCCCAAGTGTCGCTTTAATGCGCGACCCTAAACGACTTTCAACCAACCAAGCAACGGTAGGCTCAATAATAGAGATCGCTGAACTTAATGCTGCCAATGCGACTAACGCAAAGAACATAAAGCCAAATAGCTGACCACCCGCCATATTACCAAACGCCACTGGAAGGCTCACGAACAACAAGCCCGGACCCGCACCCGGCTCAATGCCCGGGCTAGCAAAAACTATTGGAAAGATAACCAAACCGGCTACTAGCGCAATGAGTGTATCGAGCACAGCAATAATGATGACCGTATTACCAATAGAAACTTTCTCTTCTGGCATATACGAGCCATACGCCATAATTGCGCCCATACCTAAACTTAATGTGAAGAAAGCATGACCCAATGCCACCAATACTGAATTCCATTCAAGCTTTGAAGCATCGAAAGCAAAGAGAAAATTCCATCCTTCAGCAAAGTTACCTTCCAACACGCTGTAGCCCAACATAATAAGCAATAGCACGAATAGTAGCGGCATCATCACAGAAATAGCTTTACCCAAGCCCTTAACAACACCGGCCATCACAATACCTAAGGTTACAACCATAAATACGGTATGCCATGTGATCAACGAACCAACATCTTCAAGCAAACCCGAAAAGGCTGCACCCGATGCTTCACCGGTAATTTGATGAAAATCTCCACCGGCGGCTAACGACATATAATGTAACGCCCAACCGGCGATCACACTGTAAAAAGAAAGAATAAACACACCCGCCAAAATACCTGACCAGCCAATACTTGCCCACCAACGAGATGCGTTGGACTCACGAGCAAGCTGTAACATACTATTAATTGGGCTCATCCGGCCGCGGCGCCCTAACATAACTTCTGCAATCATGATGGGAATACCAATTAACGCAATACACGCCAAATACACCAATACAAACGCACCACCACCGTTTTCGCCCGTAATGTAAGGAAACTTCCAAATATTACCTAGACCAACAGCTGAGCCTGTAGCCGCCAAAATAAAGATCCAACGGGTGCCCCAGACACCATTTGTTTTCTGCTGAATATCCATTGTATTCTCCCGAGATAACTCGTTTTGTTATTATATGAAGTACGGATAAGTACCCTATTTTTTTAATCAAACCGCTTATGGCGGCACAATGGCATCTTAACACGCATAAAACGAGACCGTCAGTAGCAAAAATATATCCTTCGCGGACAGCAGACGCTATAATTTACGGCTATGGCTAAGAAACCCAAAACACTCGACAATACCATCGCACAAAATAAACGTGCGCGCTTTGACTATCAAATTAACGAAAAAATAGAGGCGGGACTCTCACTGCAAGGCTGGGAAGTCAAAAGCCTACGCGCAGGTAAAGGGCAAATTACCGACAGCTATGTTTTTTTGAAAAATGGCGAAGCTTGGCTCCTAAATGCGCAAATCCAACCCATTAATACAATATCAACTCATTTTGTCGTCGAACCTAATCGACAAAGAAAGCTGTTGTTACACCGCAAAGAAATTCGTAAATTGGAAATTGCTACCGAGCAAAAAGGCCATACTGCCATTGCTCTAGCCATTTACTGGAAGCGACACATGGTTAAATGCCAAATCGCTATTGCCAGCGGTAAAAAACAACACGATAAGCGTCAAACAGAAAAAGAAAGAGATTGGGATCGCCAAAAGCAACGAGTTATGCAGCATACACAAAGATAGCGCCGTAAGCACACACGGCGTATTTAGTTCATAGACTGATAAATGGCCGACAATTCATTTGCCCAGTTTTCTGCATTAATGATGCCCGAATGCCTATAAACCACATAGCCATAACGGTCAATAAAGTAAGTTTCTGGGGCTCCACGCACGGGAAACTTATCGGCCAGCATACCTCGTGTATCGAGCACATTTTTACGGTAAGGATTACCTTTGGTTTCTAGCCACTCAATAGCAGATTGAGGCGCATCTCGATAATACAAACCCAAAATTGGCACATCTTGGTTCGCCAGCACCATCAAAAAGTCATGCTCTTCTCGACAGGCAACACACCACGTAGCCCATACATTTAACAAGAACTTCTCGCCAATAATATCGCCACGATTTATGACTTCATCGGTCATACCGTCAACCAACATAAAATCAGGTATCGCCTCAACCATACCACTGGAGACCCTTATAGGCTCTGGCGTGAGCATCAGCACTCTTGCCGCAAGCATAACTACCAATAGCACCGCGATCAAACCCAAGCCTCGAATCATATCCTCACCTTAACAGAGCCCACAAAAAATAAGTCTCACACAAAGCGTGCGAAACCATTACAGACCAAGTAGAATAACTGACCGCCTTAAGCAAAGGCAATATCGAAGAAAATATTTCGAAGCAGAATCGCCAAAGACAAGGCGCGCAAGGCGAAGAAAACGCAGTGGACTAGCAGGTGATTGCTCCTGCATAACCTGCACTTCCACCGTCCATGGTGGTCGTAGTCCATGAGCATTTCTGAGACCGTGGCGCAACGCAGTATTTGGCGGTTATGCGAAGAAAAGGGGGCGATTAGGATTCGACGCCGGTGACAAAACCCAAGGTGCATGTCGTGAAGGTAGCAATCACGTAAATCCAAAGCTGCAAATTTATAGTTGCAAATGATGCTAACTACGATGGTGCTCAACTAGCTGCGTAAGCAGTTTTTTGAAACCCATTTCTAGTGACTTCGGTCCTAGCGGTCTTTAGCAAGGTGTCTGTATCGCGCTATTGACTGTCATATAGAACAGAATCGCAGCAATTCACGCTTAGGGTTGCGCTGTTAAACCTTAACTAAGATCGCCAATTACGTCCTGCCCGTTGGGCTGTATGCGGTTAAATTAATTAACGGAATCTAAACATGTAGAGCCGAGGACGGAGTGCTGACGGACGGGGGTTCAAATCCCCCCGCCTCCACCATTTAACAAGCCTCAACCTTTTATTAGGTTGGGGCTTTTTTATTGTTTGAACAATGAGTATTTAGTTTGAGCTCGGAGATCAGAATCACACATCAAATTCTTTATGATTTTTTAATTGTACATCGCCCCGATGCCCCATCAAAAATCACGTCAAATCTGCCACATAAATTTGTTTTAATGGCAATACTACACGGTACTAAAGTGGTAATTTAGCATAATATTCTAGCGCTACATCGACTAATTCACCCCTATCAATTAGACGCAACTTGGCTTTATTTCTCTAACAATCTGGCTGGTCGTGAATACGAGCTCAAGCTTAAAAACAAACCATATTCGCCTTCGCCCAATGCTCCTAGCCGTTTATTCACTTCTGGTTCACCGTTAGAGCTAATAGACTTTTTACATTGCACTTTAATAATGGGGCGGGCAAAAATTAGCTCACCTTTATACGCAGTAACATCCACGCCACCATCGCCAAATCTTGAAGATACCCGTGCTTTATAGCCCATACATACCAATATATGCGTAACAAGCTCTTCAAGTTTAATAAATCGTTAATGATGTAGGATCAACTTTCACACTCGCAATAGAACCACTATTTCAACACATTTGCGCGGCGATACTTGAGCAGAACCCCAATTTAGCCCAGCTTCTAAACACCTATACGAACCACCTTATATTTTTCTTGATTTCTGCTGAATTATGCCTAAAATTCGCCCACTTTTTAAACCTCTCTAGAGGATTTATACACTCCTAGTCCAAGCGTTTTCTTGCTAATAAGAAGACACACAAGCATACAGCGACGTTTTGTTTCTGGCCTTATTGCTCATAGTTAGCTGCCACAAATAGACGCCATTATAGTGAGGAATGTTTGATGGTACTTAAGCCTCAATCTACACCGCCATTGATGAACAGTTCACACGACCCGTCTTGGTCGACAGCCCAGAGCCTTGAGCTTTATGGTGTGCGCGACTGGGGGGAAGGCTATTTTGATATTTCTTCTGCCGGTGAACTAGTCGTACAACTGCCGTCGGGCGATCAAACTCGCCAGGTTGCCCTGCTCGATATTATCCAAGGCATGAAAGAACGCGGCATCGAAATGCCGAGCATTCTACGTATTGAAAACCTGCTAGATGATCGTATTAAAGCCTTGAATGAAGCATTTAAGCGCGCGATCAATAATTACAATTACCAGAATGTCTATCGCGGTGTCTTCCCTATCAAGGTCAACCAGCAATGCCATGTCATTGAGGAAATTTCAGACTATGGCGCAGCCTATCATCATGGATTTGAGGCAGGCAGTAAGGCCGAGCTGATAGTTGCCCTGAGCAAACTCAAAGATGAGCAAAGCTTGATTATTTGTAACGGCTACAAAGACTCAGAGTTTATCGAGCTGGGGCTTCACGCGAAAGAAATGGGCCTACAATGCTTTTTTGTGCTGGAAACACCTTCAGAATTACCGACTATTCTTGAGTGCAGCCATAAGCTCGGCATAGAACCTTTATTAGGCGTGCGCATTCGCCCCTCCGTGGTTGTCGATGGGCACTGGAATGAAGACAGTGGCGATCGTTCTATTTTTGGTTTATCAACCGCCTCGCTGATCAAGGTGGTCGAGCAACTTAAGCAGAGTGATAAGCTGCATTGTTTGCAGTTATTACATTGCCACTTAGGATCACAAATACCGAATATCCGTAATATTCGCAGCGGCGTGCTGGAAGCCTGCCGCTTCTATAATGGCTTGATTGAAGAAGGAGCACCGATGGGATTTCTTGATCTCGGCGGTGGTCTCGCGGTGGATTATGAAGGCACTCGCAGTAATCACCACCACAGCATGAATTACCAACTCGATGAGTATTGCGTAAATATTGTTGAAACGATTTGCGAGTGTCTTGACCCACTATCCATTCCACACCCAGTTATTGTTTCTGAGTCTGGCCGATCTACCGTCGCCTACTCTTCCATGCTGCTGTTTAACGTACTTGATGTTCGCGATCATCGCCCCGTGCCTCTGCCGGATAATTTGCCAAAAAACAGCCATGAGCTGGTCAGTAATCTATGGCAGGTTAATCAGTCTGTCGCCGCCGATAATTTTCAGGAGTGCTATAACGATGCATTGTTTTATCGTGACGAAGTCCGTGAGCTATTTCGACGTGGCCAAGTCAGCTTAAGCGATAGAGCCATGGCCGATAACATCACTTTGGCTGTACTAGAAAAGGTGGCGGCAGAACTCAAAAACACCCATAAACACTCACCAGAGTTGGACAAGCTACCGGAAGTATTAGCCGATACCTATTATGGTAACTTCAGTCTATTTCAGTCTTTACCCGATGCTTGGGCGATAGACCAAGTGTTTCCGGTGATGCCAATTCATCGGTTACACAAAGAACCGGATCGAGATGCATTAATTGCCGATATTACTTGCGATTGCGACGGCAAGATTCACCACTTCGCCAATGCCAGCGGCGTGAGAGGAACCACACGATTACATTCAATGAATGACGGTGAAGAATATTATCTTGGTGTTTTTTTGGTGGGTGCCTATCAGGAAACACTGGGGGATTTACACAATTTATTTGGCGACACTAATGTGGTCAGTGTACATATTAATGCGGATGGCAGTTATGATTTTGTACGTGAATTTCACGGCGACAGTATTGCCGATGTGCTTTCTTACGTGGAATACGATACTAAAATAATGACCGAAGAATTTCGCCAACGGGCAGAAAAAGCGATTAAGCAAGGAAAAATCACTCCAGCAAAACGCAAACAAATGATGAAGGCCTTTAAAGCCAGTCTTGATGGTTATACTTACTTTGAGAAAGAGGATCACGAATGACTAACGTTACCCAGAAGAAGGTAATCATTATCGGTGCCGGCGGTGTCGGTAATGTGGTTGCCCATAAGTGCGCACAACAAGCGGAAACATTTTCTGAAATTCTTCTCGCCAGTCGAACGCAATCAAAATGTCGGGCGATTGCTGAAAGCGTTAAAAAGAACACTGGTATCACTCTTCGTACCGCGCAGGTTGATGCCGACAATGTGCCTGAATTAACCGCGATGCTGCAAACTGAAAAACCATTTTTGGTGATTAACGTCGCCCTACCGTATCAGGATTTAAATATTATGGACGCCTGCCTAGCGGCAGGGGTTCACTATATGGACACCGCCAATTATGAGCCGATAGATACGGCCAAATTTGAGTACAAATGGCAGTGGGCCTATCAAGAAAAGTTCAAGAATGCGGGTCTGACCGCCTTACTGGGCAGCGGCTTTGATCCCGGCGCCACCAATGTATTTACCGCTTATTTAGCAAAGCACTATTTCGATGAAATTCATACACTGGATATTATTGATGTTAATGGCGGTGATCACGGCTACCCCTTTGCGACCAATTTCAACCCTGAAATTAATATTCGTGAAGTGAGCGCAGAATGTAGACATTGGGAAGATGGCTCATTTATAACAACACCACCCATGAGCAAAAAAGCCTCTTTTACGTGCCCTGAAGAAGTAGGCACCTACAATATTTACCGTATGTACCATGAGGAACTGGAGTCACTTGCTTTGCATTATCCCAGCCTCAAACGTGCCCAATTCTGGATGAGCTTTTCAGATAACTATCTCAAGCATCTGGAAGTACTAGAGAATGTCGGTATGACTGGAATTGATGAAGTAGAGTATGAAGGGCAGAAAATTGTTCCCATTCAATTCCTAGCCAAATTACTACCCGATCCTTCTACCCTTGGCCCCAGAACCAAAGGTAGAACCTGTATTGGCACCGTTGTGCAAGGTATCAAAGACAGCAAGAAAAAAGTGATGTACTGTTATCAAATCTGTGATCACGAGCGCTGCTATAGCGAAGTACAGTCACAAGCGATATCTTACACCACCGGAGTACCTGCAATGATTGGCGCAAAGCTAATGCTTGAGCAGCAGTGGCTAGAGCCCGGCGTCTTTAACATAGAGCAATTTGACCCCGACCCTTTTATGGAAGCGATGAACCACTACGGACTCCCGTGGACAGTGGTTGAACTCGACGCTTTCAGCCTTGATGAAGAGTCTATCAATTAAGTATGCAATTCACCGATTTTACTCTGCTAGATCTACAGCGTTTGCCATCTCCCTGCTTTGTGGTTGATGAGGTCGCCATTGAGCGCAATCTAAAAATATTGCACGAGGTGGAGCAACGCAGTGGCGCTAAAGTATTACAGGCTCTTAAGGCTTTTTCACTTTGGTCACTCGCACCACTAAGCCGACAGTATCTATCAGGTAGCTGCGCCAGTGGCTTATATGAAGCCAAACTGGGTAAAGCCCATTACGGCGGTGAAGTGCATGTATTCTCCGCCGCCTTTTCTCAGCAAGATCTTACCCAGCTGCTAGAGTTTGCCGACCATATTGTTTTCAACAGTTGTTCACAATTACTGAGGTTTAAAACCATCTGTGTTCAGGCAAAGCAAAAACGTCCAGAACTACAATTTGGCTTGCGCATTAATCCGGAACACTCAGAAGGCACGATTGACCTCTACGACCCTTGTGCAGAAGGCTCGCGCTTAGGGGTGACTCGCACACAACTGGATCAATATTTAGCGCAAGAGGGTTTTCGAGAAGCCTTTACCTTAATCTCAGGGCTACACTTTCACACACTCTGTGAACACGGTTTTTTGCCCTTGCAACGCACCTTAGCGGCGGTGGAAGAAAAGTTCTCAACGATATTAGCTAAAATGGATTGGGTCAATTTTGGTGGCGGCCATCACATCACTCACCCAGACTATTCGCTAGACAGTCTTGTCGATTGTATCCGGCAATTTAAACAACGCTACCCAATGGAAGTATACCTAGAGCCGGGAGAAGCGATCGCTATCGGCACGGGCGTGCTGGTCTCTGAAGTGCTAGACATCAGTTTCAATCAGTTGCCTCAGGCGATCTTAGATACCTCTGCTACTTGTCATATGCCCGATACACTAGAAATGCCTTATCGAGCAGATATTATCGGTGAGGTGAAAGCAAACAGCACACCTCATCACACCGCGTCACACACGTATCGCTTGGGCGGTCTGACCTGTCTAGCAGGTGATGTGATGGGGGATTACCACTTTGCCAAACCGTTAGCGATTGGTGATCGCTTAATGTTTGAGGATATGGCCCATTACACCATGGTTAAAACCACAACTTTTAATGGCACCCAATTACCGGCCATTGCGATCTGGAATTCGGCCACCGATGACTTACGAATTGTGCGTGAATTTGATTATGATGACTTTAAAAATCGGCTTTCGTGAGCGCATTGCGCGACACCTTAGCAATGAGAGATAAGGAACCGCTGAACAAGTCATGCGTGATTTTTCGCTGGCTAAAATAAGAATGATAAAAGAGCAGTATGATGAACGATAAGCAAACCCCAACCAATATTTATCTAGCTTCAGAAATTGATCAATGCCCCATCGAGCAAGCCGCTTTTTGCGTACTACCTGTGCCCTATGAAAAGACGGTTTCATATGGATCGGGCGCAGCAAAAGGCCCTGCCGCCATATTGGATGCATCCGATCAACTGGAAACATGGGACGGCCAATCCAACCCCTCGTCTCTGGGCATTCATACCTGCGCTGCGGTCGACTGCTCCGGTAAAGCCGAAACAGTTATCGACAATATTGCCAAGGCAGTCAAGCGCATCCTTGATACGGGCAGTATGCCCGTGGTGTTGGGAGGCGAACATACGGTAACTTACGGTGTGATCAAAGGCTATCTTGATGCCGGCATAAAGGACTTCGGTGTCGTGCAGATAGACGCACATGCCGATTTGCGTGAAGCCTATGAAGGTGATCCTCTGAGTCACGCTTCCGTCATGAAGCGCATCTGTGATGAAGGTATCCCTCTGTATCAGCTAGGTATTCGAGCTTATTGTGAGGAAGAAAAAGCCATTCGGGAAAGCAACCCGCACATCTATTACAGCGATGCCGATGACATCGTGCCTCAAGCAATTCAACATATTCAATTGCCCAGCGAATTTCCCAACCATGTTTTTTTCACCGTTGATATTGATGGCCTCGACCCATCCGTGTTTCCGTCAACCGGCACTCCTGTACCCGGCGGTCTTAGCTGGTATCAAACCCTAAATTTGTTCGAATCTGTCGCAAAACAACGACAAATTATCGGTTTCGATATTATGGAATTTTCGCCACTAAAGGGATTTCACGCCTACGATTTTGCAGCAGCACTGCTAAGTTATAAATTAATGGGCATTGTACAGCGCACGAATAATTCTTAAGTACACACCTTAGCTCGCGAGCGATACAGATCATCATTAGTACATACCAACAACAAGGGCTCTAAAAGTATCAAACATAAGACATAACAACTTTCAAAAATCTATTACTGATGCAAAAAATACAGTTTTAATGCCCAACACGTTTGTGATAAAGAAAGATAAGACCGCTATAAGACAGCACCAATATAACTACCGTCCAAATAGAAACACGAATAAAAGTCGAGTCAAATGGAAGAAATATTAATGTTGTTATTAACTCAAAAGCAATCAATGTTAGTAAAAAAAATAATATAAAACTTCTTTTTAATTTAGCAATGACAAACATACCTAGAGGGGCCCCCAAAATAACAACGGGAATACACACTATCCAGTAATTCCAGACAACACCAACATCTTGCTTAATGACACCATGCAGAAAGAAACCAAACAAAGAGTTAATAGCCATAATAACAATAGATGTTGGAATAGCGACTTTTTCATGAATACCAAATGCCAAAGCCAATACTATAAACGTGATCATATCAATTCCCGACCCAGTTACCCCGCTAAATACTCCCCCAAAAATACCGATAATAAAAAATAAACTGCTTATTTTCATATCCCAAACATTGACATTAAAAAAAACAGGCCTTTTGAAATACCAAAACTGAACAATAAGTACCGCGCCTAATGAGGTAGCGGAATATGAAAAAATAATTTTCGGAACACTACCTGAAACACTAATAAATAAGGTTCCGGATAAAATCCCGATTAAACCACCTAATGAAACAAAAACAATCACTTTTGGCAGCACACGCACTTTATATATAAATATATAAGCTGATGCCATCGACATGCCTACGGACTGAATCATTAACCCAAACACCTTGGCTTCATAGGAAGAAATTTGAAACAACTTGGTAAATACAGGAAAAGCGACGGCAGCCCCTCCTGTTGGGGTGCTTCCTGCCACAAAAGAGCCAAACAACATAGTAATACTTAAATGCCAGTAATCATGGAACAAATACCAAAGACTTTCAGCATGAACACTATAAATCCACAAAAAAAATAAAAGCAGTAATAGCCCAAAAAATAAAAAGTGCTGCCGGAGTAAATACACAGATTTCATTGTCAAATAAGAGAGGTTATGGGTGATTCTAATTAATCTACATTCACCATTAAGCGAACTAGCGAAAACGTAACATTAAGAATATCGAACAAAAGCAACAATATAGTTAAGCTTACTTTTTACTGCTAAAATTATTCATTATTGATACAGAATAGTGAGGAATATATTGTCTAACAACAACCTTAATTTTGCTATTATTTTCTATCGCTTCTAATGCAAACGCCAGACTATAATTAGACTCTAAAAACCGATGTTGAAAAATCCATTTCTTTTTAGAATAACGCTTAGACGATAACTGAACTAATTCAGGGGCGTCCATTTTGGAGAAATCGAAATAAAACTGATGTAACGGTATAGCAAACCCTTTACCCTCTGCCTTGATAAATGCTTCTTTTAATACCCAGAGTTTGTAAAAATAGCGCTCTGCCCCCAAAGCATCTTGCTGCACCTGGTTCTCCCATTCGTCACTATGGAAGTAGCGCTCTGCAATAGCTCGCATATTTCGCCTAGCCTGTATTTTTTCTATATCTATACCTATTGCTTGCTGAGCCGCAAAACCAATGACAATTCGCCCCTCGCTATGAGACAAATTAAACTGTAAAGGTATCGACTCATCAATCAGCCTAGGTTTACCGAAGCGATCAGCCACAAACTGGATATTATCTCGGCTAGCAACCGGGATGTAAGCACTAGTTATCGATTTCAATGCTGCATACGTTGTTTGATATTGCTGTTTACGCTGTTCTGATGAAAAGCCTGACAATCGGTGTAATTCATTGGGCGATAACAATGACAGGTATACATCAAACATATTTGCGACTAATGCGTCATACTCATTGATTACCCACAAGTGAACCTCATTAGGCTTCAAAGTCATTGATGACAATAGGGGGTCAAGTGGTTTGGACATGGCAACGTCAGACAGCAATATGATTATATAAGAATCTTCGAAAAGACAACTTATCGCTTCGTAAGAGTTAAATACTATACAGAATAATCCATCGATATTCTTGAATCGTTGACATACATGACTTAAACTCGCCTACTATTTTTAAGGGCTTTTCATAAAGTTAGAACTAAATGGATATAGAAATCATTGACTATGAATCATGCTCTGCAGCAGGGGTGAATTTAGCTGCATTGCGCCAAGCTCTGCAACAAGATCAAAGTGGATTAATTAAAAATAATATTCCCGGATCAAGCCTCGACACTTGGATAGGCAAAGTCAGCGGCATTGATGATGTCAACGACCTAGGCCAATGGCAAAGCCGCAACAACGCATTAGCAGCGTTAGGGCTGGAACAAGGCAGCTTACTTGGTACCATATCTTATCTAATCAAACGATATGGCTCCACTCGCATTGGGCTTGTAATGGGCTCTAGCACATCAAGCATTGATCGTACCGAAACAGCCTATACCGATCTGAATGACTCAGGCAGCCTCAAGCCAGAATACCAGCAACCACTCGTACACAACCCCCACGCACCGAGTCTATTTGCTGCATACTACACTGGGATCGAAGGTCCTTCACTAACCATTAATACCGCTTGCTCATCTTCAGCTAAGGTATTCGCGACTGCTTCCAGGTGGCTTTCATACGGTCTTGTCGATGCCGTACTAGTGGGAGGAGTAGACACTTTATGCCTAAGCGTTCTTCATGGGTTCCATTCATTACAATTATTGTCAGCAAATCCTTGTAAACCATTCGATCATTACCGCGATGGTATTAATTTAGGCGAAGCTTCAGGTTTCGCTATCTTACAGCGGTCTGGTGATAGTGATAAAAGCTTAGGCATCAAGCTAGCAGGGTATGGTGAGAGTTCGGATGCCTATCATATGTCTCACCCTCACCCTGACGGCCTCGGTGCACGCCTATCGATACAGCAAGCATTGCACAGCGCAAATTTGACCTCCAGGGATATTGATTACATCAATCTACACGGAACATCTAGTCGAGCGAATGATTTAATCGAAGGTAGCCTCATATCCGACCTATTCCCACAAACAACGCTATGCTCTTCAACCAAAGCGTGGATGGGACATACACTAGGCGCGGCAGGCATTACCGAAGCCATTATTGCTATCGATGCATTACAAACAAACTTTATCCCTGGATCAAAAAACCTAGAGCATTTGGATGAAGCGCTACACTTTTCTATTCAAGCCAGTAGCCAGTCTAGGCATTGCGAGCATGTGATGACAAATTCTTTTGGTTTTGGCGGTAACAATTGCACACTTCTTTTTAGTCGGAGTCGCTAAAATGCAAGCAAAGAAATTACAATGCAAAATTGTAGGCATTGGAGCATGGGGAGGATATTTTGAAAGCTGGGAAGCATTACAAGCAATACTACAAGGTGGCAACTTACCCGATGAAAAGTTAAAAGGGCCTAAACCTAGTATAATCCCTAGCAATGAACGCCGCAGAGCCCCCTTACCTGTTCGCTTAGCGGTGGAAAGCTCTTGGCAAGCAACCCAAAGCGCCAACATCTCTCCAGAGGCACTAACCTGTGTTTTTGTGTCCGGCTTAGGTGATACAGATCTCACTGATTACATGTGCAAGACCCTTGCCTCTGACAACAAAGAACTATCACCTACCAAATTCCATAACTCAGTACACAACGCGGCGGCTGGCTACTGGACTATCAGTACCAATACAATGACTGCTGCGAATTCCGTAGCAGGCTATAAACATTCTGTTGCTTTAGCTATCTTTGAAGCTATGGTTCAATGCGAGTCAGAAAATACACCTATGCTCGTGACATTTTATGATTCCCCAGCATCAACCATGTTAAAGCCTCTAATGTTAAACAGGGAAAGTTTTGCGTTTTCTTTAATTTTATTTCCAGCCTCACACGATATTGATGGAACCGCCGTTGAAGCTACAATAGACACCAATATTACAGCTTGGCCAAAATTGAACTGTAACCACGAATACATCCAATCCCTTTATAATGATAACCCTAGCGCCAGAATCTTATGTCTGGCCGAATATCTTGATAATAATGGCAGTTCGAGTAATACCATCAACATGCCATTAAGCTTGAGCTCATCATTATCTATTAAATTTTTATAGGCATTAATATGGAAAGTATTAATACAGATATAGTTATTATTGGTGGCGGCCTTGCGGGTATGAGTTTAGCGCTACAGGTGCACAATAAACTGCCAAAATTTAATATTGTAATTATTGAAAAAAATACCTTCCCAGTTCCCGATACAACCGCAAAAGTAGGGGAGTCTACAGTAGAAATTGGCTCTCATTATTTTACTGAAGTTTTGGATCTCAAGGAGCATTTCCAGAAGAATCATTTAAAAAAGTATGGACTTCGGTGCTTTTTCGGTCATGCAAACGGTGACTATAGTGCACACGATGAACTTGGGGTAAGCGAGCTTTTCGGCATTCCTACCTATCAAATAGAGCGAGGAGTTTTAGAAAACCATCTTTACCAACTCCTGACTGACAAAGGCGTTCACTTTGCAGATGGCGCCACACCTAAAAGTATAGATATCGGCAATAAAAATCATCAAGTAATATGCCAACAAAACAACAAAGAAACTCTTTATAAAAGCCGCTGGATAATAGATGCGGCGGGGCGCCAATCCTTACTTAAAAACAAACTTAATTTGCAAAAAAGCAGCGGTCATAAAGGTAACGCTGTCTTCTTTCGGGTAGAAAAAACTATAGTTATTGATGAATGGTCAAACAACTTTGAATGGCAACAGCGAGTATGTGAACCTGGAAAACGATGGTTAAGCACCAACCATTTAATGGGGGCAGGATATTGGATTTGGATCATTCCGCTAGGTTCTGGTGCTACCAGCTTCGGTATTGTTATGGATGATAAGGCACTTACAGACAGTAATATTCAATCATTTGACTGCACCATGAAATGGCTACGCAAAAAACACCCTAGGTGTGCAGATTCGTTAGAAGGTGCAAAATTACTAGACTTTAAAGTTATCCAAGATTACTCCTACGACTGCAAACAAATGTTTTCCAATGATGGATGGGCATTAACGGGAGAAGCTGGCGCCTTCGCCGATCCCTTTTATTCTCCAGGTAGTGATTTCATTGCGCTAGGGAATACTTTTATTACACGCTTAATTGAGATAGATATGCAAGGCGGGGATACACAACTAGAAAGCATACTTTTTCAAAAATTTTATAATTCATTCTTCGAAAACACACTATCTTTATACAAGCATCAATATGGCGGCTTTGGAGACAGAAGAATGATGTCGGTCAAACTTGTATGGGATTACACTTACTATTGGGGCATATTAACGCTGCTATTTTTCAATGACTCAATAACCGACATTGAATTAATGCATTCACTTAACCCTCAGCTCTTAAAAGCACAAAAATTAAACAAAAAAATGCAAGCGCTGATGAATAAGCGTGCGCAAAAACGTGAAACTCTACCCGCCAAAGGTTTATTTATGGACCAGTTTTTAGTGCCTTGCTTAAAACAACTCAACAATGTACTCAAAACTGAAGCGACCAATATTGCAAATACACTAGAATCTAATGTCGATCTTATGGAGAAAGTTGCACCCTATCTTGAAGAAATGTTAGCAGATGAATCATCGATTGACATTAGTAAAGAAGAAATGGCCATACTGGGACGCTACAGAGAACATGTTCTCGCATAATGACCCGTAAAATATCAACGCTATCTAACACACTGTTATCATCACTAATTATTGTGTTGATGCTGGCCTATCCTTTTTTAGTACATCGATACATCGAAAGTGTTAACCCTCAATGGTTTGCTGGTATATTATTCACGTTATTTACACTACGCTTTTTTATTCTAAGCAGTATGAATAAAAATAGTGATCGCATACTGTATAGTGCCGTTGGTGTATTTTGTTTAATTGCAAGTATATTTGAAAGCGCGCAGCTTCTAAAGTTTTATCCAGTGCTGATGAGTCTAGGAATGAGTCTTATGTTTATTATTTCATTAACAGACGAGCGCTGCCTTATCGAAAATTTAGTAAGACTTAGTGGCAAAAAACCACCATCCAAAGCTAGCAACTACCTGAGAATACTCACACTACTATGGGGAATATTGCTTGGCATCAATGCAATTATATCTGCTTACACTGCATGGTATGCCAGCTTATCCACTTGGATGCTTTACAATGGCTTTATATCTTATGTACTTTTAGCCTGTTTTGCCACTTGCGAGTGGTTTTATCGGGGACATTACAAAAAAACACGCAATATAACTGATGACTAATAACAAACAAGAAAAAATTGCCCACTTATTTAGTAACAATGAAGGGCCCGATATTCAACGAGTAGATATTTCATCAACTTTTGCATCTGTGCGACTACATGTACCCAATAATTTATCTTGGTTTGATGGTCATTTTCCAGAACAAAAAATACTACCAGGTGTAGTGCAAGTTGATTGGGCAGGAAAGCTGGCCAAAGCTTTATTTGCAGATATAGGGGAATTTAAGCAACTATCTAATATAAAATTTAAAAGCGTAGTCGTGCCTAACACTAACATGGAATTAGAATTATCATATGACATGAAAAAAGGGAGTATTAAATTTCACTTTTTTAGTCAGTCTGAATCATTTTCAATGGGAACGATCAAGTTTTTAACATTATGAAATGCTGCATTGTCATCCCCCATTACAAACATGAAATGTTATTCTCTAACTTCCTACCAAAGCTAATCGCGTTAAACAAGACCTGTATTGTGGTCGACGATGGCAGCGGCAAAGAAAGTCTTGGAAAACTGAGAAAGTCCTTAGAACCACATGCAAAATTTTATTTAATAGCGCATCAAAATAATCGAGGAAAGGGCGCAGCTGTAGTTACTGGATGTCACCATGCCAGCGCAATGGGATTTACACATTTTTTACAAATTGATGCTGATGGCCAGCATAACGTTGATGATATAGCAAAATTGCTTGAATACAGCGAGCAGCATACCGAAACGATAGTATGCGGCCAACCTTACTTTGATGATTCCGCCCCAAAGATTAGAGTATACGGTCGAAAATTAACAGTATTCTTTAATGCTATTGAAACACTATCTTTAAAAGTCAAAGATGGCCTATGCGGCTTTAGAGTTTACCCTATCAAAGCATTTGAAAAAGTGATCGACAATCATTTTATTGGGGCACGCATGGATTTTGATTCTGAATTTTTAGTCAAGTCAATATGGTCAGGGGTGGATGTTAAATTTTTTCCAACAAAAGTGATCTATCACAAAAACACAGTATCGCATTTCAACTACATTAGAGATAACCACACAATGATAAAGCTACACATACGGTTAATAACCGGCATGCTTATACGACTACCCTACTTTTTATACAGAAAAATTAAAAAATCAAGCCAACCATAATCCATAGTAAAAAATAATGGCAAATAATTCACAGCATTGGTCAAGTATAAAAGAAGCCGGCACATATAATGGAATGCGTTTTTTATATTTACTTTACAAAATTTTTGGGCGCTATATTTTTTCATTAGCCATGTACCCTATCGCACTCTACTTTGTTTTTTTTCGTCACGATCAACGCAAAGCATCCCATCATTTTTTACTCACACATTACAAATACAGCCCTAAAAAATGGCGTTTTCAGCCAAACCATTTTCATACACTACTACACTTTAAAAGTTTTTCAGACGTCATATTAGATAAGGTACTAGGGTGGCTGATTGATATTAACGAAGACGAGTTCATATTGACCGATCCCAGATGTGTCGAACAACTGCTCAATGATAAAAGAGGGCAACTCATCATTGGGTCGCACTTCGGCAACTTAGAGTTCTGCAGAGGCTTTATGCAACGATATAAAGACAAAACTATAAATGTATTATTATACGACAAGCATGCCGGCAATTTTGTAAAAATCATGCAAAAAAAGAACCCTGACTCTCGACTACAAATATTTCAGGTAGATGAATTTGACGTCACAACCATAATGACATTAAAAGAAAAAATTGATTCTGGCGAATGGGTTTTTATTGCAGGTGACCGCATTCCCCTTACTGGATTAGAACGTTCTGTATACGCTAACTTTTTAGGCGAACCGGCACCATTTCCTGTAGGGCCCTACATGCTGGCAAAAGCAATGAATTGCCCCGTAACGTTTATGTTCGCCTATCGCATGAAATCAAAAAACAATAAGGTGGTCTTCGATGTCACCCCTGTATGCGAAAAACTAACCATTTCAAGAAAAAATAGAATGGAAGATATTAAACATTACGCCCAGCTATTCGCCGACAAACTAACAGAACATAGCATACAGGCGCCTTATCAGTGGTTTAATTTCTATGATTTTTGGAATCCGGAAAAAAGCACCTCTAAATCAATCTCTCAACAACCTTGAAAACAGCACAATCATGAATAATCGCTTCGACTCCAGAATATTCGATTTAATCCCACATCGACCACCAATGCTACTTATTAATCGTATTTTAAATGTAGATATTAATTGTTCATCATCATTAGTTCTTGTCGACCCAGAAACGCCATTTTTTGAAAAAGGTAAAGGCGTACCCGCCTGGGTAGGCATTGAATATATGGGGCAAACAGCAGCGCTTATCGCAGGGCATCGTTTAATGAAAAAGCTCATCGAGCCACATCTAGGTTTTTTAATTGGCACCCGATCCTACAACGCAGAGGTTAGCTATTTCAAACCAGGAACAACATTAAAAGTAAGCTGCATAGAGGGCACCATTGTTGCAGAGGGATTTACTAAATTTGACTGTGAAATTGCAAATTATGATGCAGAGACTGATAGCGAAAAACTCTTGGCTACATCTAGCTTATCAGTTTTCCGTCGTCCAATTACCCAAGGAGATTCATAGTGAACCAGAATAATTATAAGCGTGTCGTTATTACGGGCGCAGGCGTCGTATCTTCCCTAGGTAACAATTGGGAAGACATCAAAACAACCATTCAATCTAAGATGTCTGGTGTTTGCTTTATGGAGGACTGGCAAAAGTATGAAGGCCTAGGTACCTATCTTGCAGCACCCGTCAATGATTTTGAGCTGCCTCCTCACTACACAAAAAAGAAAAAGCGTAGCATGGGTCGCGTTGCTCAATTTGGCGTTCTCGCAACAGAGCGAGCACTTATTGACGCAAACTTACATGGAGATCCTCGAATTAAATCAAGCTCTACCGGCGTTGCATTTGGATCGGCTACAGGCAGTAGCGAAGCAGCTCTAGAGTTTGTTCCCATGCTTGAAAATCTATCGACCTCTCGCATTAACAGCAGCACATATTTGCGAATGATGTCACACACCGCAGCGGTTAACATAAGCGTATATTTTGGCACCCAGGGTCGCATGTATACCACTTCAAGTGCGTGCACAGCCGGGAGCCAAGCAATTGGATATTCATACGAGGCCATTCGTTCGGGTCAACAAGATATCATGATTGCTGGCGGCGCAGAAGAATTGTGTCCATCTCAAGCTGCTGTTTTTGATACTCTATTTGCCGCTAGTAGAAAAAATAGCACACCCGAACTCACACCTCGACCTTTTGACGAAAATAGAGACGGCTTGGTTTTAGGTGAAGGTGCTTGCACACTGATATTGGAGTCTTATGAACACGCTAAAGCCCGCGGGGCAAACATTATCGCTGAAATCATTGGCTATGCTACGAATACAGACGGCGCGCATTTAGTAAAGCCCAACTTAGATACCGTTAAACGCGTTATGAGCGCCGCCCTCAAGGATGCCGGGGTAAGTACAAACGACGTCGGATATATATCTGCACACGGCACTGCAACCTCACATGGTGATATTGCAGAAAGCCAAGCAACATATGAAGTGATGGGAAAGAAACCTATTAGCTCAATCAAGAGTTATACCGGGCATACACTAGGTGCTTGCGGCTCATTTGAGGCTTGGGTAGGCATTAAGATGATGAATGAAAATTGGTTTGCACCCACACTCAACCTCAATAACGTTGATGCCAAGTGTGCGCCATTAGACTATATAATGAATGAGAGCCGAAATATTGAAACAGATATTTTTATGAGTAATAATCTAGCATTTGGTGGCGTAAACACCTCGTTATTATTTAAGAAATATTAACCTTTATAAAAGCGGACAGGAAGTAAAGCCTTTCCGCTAAAGTATCGCTCTACGACTTAAAAATCGTAACTAGCAATTTTTTGCCCTAACATACCTTTCTTATATTGTTCGCCTTTCGCTTCACCATGATAGCGCAAAGCGCGCTTAGCATGTTTTTGCAATTTTCGATGAGAGCCACTTTCATGCACTTGTTTTAATATATCAGCGTATCGCCCAGAAGTTGACTGTCCTAGAGCTTTTGCCAACCAAGAAAAAGTCTGCACTTGCCCCCTAGATGCGCTGCCGTGATAGCTGATAAGAATTTCTGCAATAATATCTGTCACTCTTACATTTTGAGCATTAGTATCAATAATTGCTTTAGCGCCCTGCTTTAAACTTGTTAAGTCGCCAGCAGTGATCAAGGCAACAATTCGCTCATCGCGAGCCGCAGGGGTCTCTTTAGCATATATACCTTTGGGTAACGAATACATACCTGCTACATATTGCTCACTTTGAGCTTCACCTAAACTACCTAAAGCTTTACTTGCGTGCTTGATCAATTTTTTATTATTTGAAGAATTTGCGACCTCAGACAATACTGTATGATAACGATCATTTTTAGAAGCGCCGATAGCACGAGCCACCCACGCCAAACTATCCATTTCTGAAGGGTATGCTGTAGAGTATTTTGTTAATAAGATTTCTGAAAAAATATCCATTAGTTCTATATTAGATATGTTTTTATCAAACGAATTTTTAGCAGCACTTTTAAGGTGCTGAATTTCTCCAGACAAAAGTCTATCGGCTATTCGTTGCTCTACAGGGCTGAGTTCTGCCTGCACATGAAAAGACATTAGTAATCCAAAAAAAATCGAACAAATAACCTTCATTAATAACCTCATTTTAAAATCAATATAACCTTTCAAAACTTTCCATATAACGCTCTAACACATACCGCCATTAACACTAATAACTTGTCGAGTAATATATCCGGCACCGTCAGACATTAAAAAAGCAACTGTATTAGCCACATCATTTACATGACCAAACTTACCTAACGGGATAATTTTTTTTGCTTCTTCTGCAAACACACCGTCTATCATTCCGGTCTGTATTACACCTGGCGCAACACAATTTACTGTTATTTTTCGTTTTCCCAATTCAATGGCCAGTGCTTTAGTAGCACCAATAATTCCAGCTTTAGAAGCACTATAGTTTGTCTGCCCACGATTTCCCACTAAACCAGACACCGACGACAAGGTAACAATTCTCCCCCCTTCACGTAGGCGTATCATAGGCATTACAAGAGGGTGCAATACATTATAAAAGCCATCAAGGTTAGTATGAACGACACTTTCCCAATCTTCTCCTGACATTGCAGGAAAGGCATTATCTTTAGCAATCCCCGCATTACATACTGCACCGTAATACGCGCCAAATTTTTCTATATCACTTTCTAATGCAATTTTAGCCGACTCACGATCGGCAACATCAAACTGTATCGTATGAGCGCTACCTCCTGCTGCAATAATAGTTTCAACTGTTTCTTTAGCAGACACTTCACCACCACGATAATGCACTGCAATTGCGAAGCCTTGTTCTGCTAATTTTATAGCTATAGCTTTACCAATGCCACCACTGGCGCCTGTAACCAATACTCGTTTATTATCAGACATTAGGACTTTTCCTGTAATTATTATTTTGCGACTGACTAAACAGCCCTATTGCCGCAATAAAGTTAATCGTATTTCCAATTAATATAATGCTACCGAAAGCTTGCACGATAGGCATAGAACTAAAAGCAAGCAAGCCAAATGATAGCAAACTTGTCGCTGCAGATAGCAGAATGGCTTGATGGGTGACCGCTTGCGTGCCTGACATTTCTTTAGCAAAAATCACATAATCCATGCCTAAACCTAACACCAAAAAAAGAGCCATAATATGAAATACTGTAATAGGCTGATTTACCAAAACGATGAGTGATAGGGCAATCACACTAGCAGCCATAGGGATAAGCAACAATAGGGCAGCGGACCATTTCCGATAATATAAAACCAACATTAATGCTATCAACATATAGGCTAACAACAACAATTTAGCCCCCATGATTCGCTGATCTTTAAGTGCACTAACAGCATCCTTCAAGGTGTTTACATAATAAATACCTGGCACACGCTGGCTAGCTTCTATCAAGTGTTTAAAATGACTATCTTTTTTAATCAAAACAATACTATAAATATTTTCTTCATATTCAATCCAGAGGGGAGGTATATACTTCACTCTCGCGGTTAAATCATTAAAATCCAAGTAATTGTCTTTAGCATCAATATAAGCGGCTTTCATAGCTTTTGATTGCGAATAATTCACTCCCAATTCTTTATAAAATACATCAAGCACACCACCATCCATATACAAAAGCTTCTGTAAATCATAGTTCTCTTGCTGATCTTCAAAAGAAGGCAGCCAATCAGTGACACTGCTCACTTGATTTTTTTTATCGCCTAACACCTCATAAAACTCATCTAATGACTGATAAATCTGTGCATTAGTTTTCCCCTTTATAATAAAATAGCGGCCCGGTTCGTATACCTTAGTCAGCTGAGCCACTTCATGTTCTTGCTTGAGTAATTCTGAAGAAATATGAAAAAATCGCCGCGGGTCGTCATTAACGTTAACTGAGGTGAAAATAAGATAAACCCCTCCTGACAGAGCCAAAAATAGGCCTATGCTAGCTAACCTTAGCGATTGCCCAAAAAATAATCGCTGAATAAAACGAACCACCCAGCTCAACAACCCTTGGCGTGCAACAATGGGCCGCCTAATTATCAATGGCCCCAACACCATGACACTCAACCATGCAAGCAATAATCCAGAGCAAGAAAATAAGGCCACTTTTTTTAATAAAACTAAATCAGACAGTGCAAGAGCACCATAGCCAATTAATGATGTAATAACGCTCAAACTCATAGCTCGATAAAGAGAATGACTAATCACACCGCCCTCATTTCCTACCGTTTTTTTAGTATTTCCAGATAAAAAATGATAAAAATAATGTAATGAATAATCAATAACAATACCAATAAGGCTAGCACCGAACACAATGGTAAAAATGTGAATCGAACCAAACACCAAAGTACTCATTGCTATACCAAAACTTACTCCAATTACAATAGAAATTAGTGATAAACATAATGGAAGTAAAGAGCGAAAAACTAACAACATTAACACCAGCACGCCTACTAATGAGCCTATAGCAATTAGCTGAATATCTTTTTTCGCTGATTGAGCAGAATCAGCAGCAAAAAAGAACATTCCCGATCGAAAAATATCTACTTGGCGTTCTTCATTTATCAACTCTATAGAATTTTCTATTTTTTTATATAAGTCTTCCTGACCTGACATGCTTTCAGGGTAAGCGGTGAAAGACACAACAATGTAATCAAAATACTCTGAAGCAGCAACAGGAGCTGCCATGGAAATATCCGTTTTACTATTTATTCGATCTATGCGATTAATTAAGTAATCAGAGAACCAACCCAAAGGATCCTGCTGAAATGGAACAAGCCTAATACCTCCGTCCAGTTGATAAAGCTTGCGTTGCGCTTGACCCGCTATGCTCTGAATATTTCTTTGCCTAAGCGTTTCTCTTTGTGAAATCGAAAGAAAGTTAAATTGATAGGGTAGTAACGCTGACAAATAATCTTTTTGAATCTTATCATCCGCAAGAACCTGCAACCCCTGAATAGAATTAAATTGCAAATATAACCGCTCTATCGTCACATCAACTTTCTGCTGACTTTTACCTTTCACCAAAACAATAAAACGATGACCAACATTCCTAATAAGCTGATCCGCAGAAAACCTAGCGCCATCATCTATAGTCGCCTTAGGGTTAAGATCTTGCAAATCAGTATCAACTCGAATGTAGCTTGAACCGAAAAAGAAGAAAATGGCGGTACCAAATGCAAAAAAGGTAAAAACAACTCTAATAAATAACAAATAATATAGCGGAGAGAGATTCATCACGAACGGCTATCATGTGTGTAATGATCTGGATAACGTAAAACAGAACACCACTCGAAGAGAGTCAAATACAAACGCTGGCACTGTTGATAAGCCTCCTGCCTTCCTTCTATGGAATACTCGATGATATCAACAATGTTAATTTGTGAGTGCTGGCCAACTGCATCTTCAATATCAATACGTAGAGATGTACCCGTTTCTACATTGCTACCTTTTGTAATAAAAACTTGCTTAATACCTTTTTTTAAAAAATCATTTTCAGGCTTTAACTCAACACCATCTCCCACCAATATTACCGAAAATTCATTTGAAAAATATTTAGTATCACCACTTAAAATTTTTAAAAAAATCTTTGCGATGGCATATCGAATCATCCCAGACATACGTTCAACACCGCCATCTTTACTGGCTCTATAACTTGTTGTCGAATTAATATAGAGCATTACTTCTTCAAAAGGAGCAATTGTATTCCAAACCAAACCAAGGTCACACGAAAAAAAGAAATCGCCATGAGATCGCAGAGGAAAACCAAGACCCTGTGTATTTTTTTGCTGGGAGAACTTCCCTGAAAAATGGCATGCGGCAGGAGAAATACTAGCTAATAATTGCCGCTCCGAAGTCACTTCATCCGGTGCAGCAGATGCGTACAAATCATTAGCAGTCACCTCATAACCAACAAACAATAGCAATACTGTAATGCTTAAAAAAAAATATTTTCGATTATTGATTATCATCACCAGATTCATTTTTATCCATCCAGTAATCAATACTTTCAACTAAAAATGGAGGAGAAACAAATTGAGTTATATGATTGGGCATTGCAATAGCAAACTGGCACGTTTTAGCTTTGGTATATACTTCATCAGTTTCCGAGTCTCTGATTTCATAATTTATTTTAAGTCGGTTATCCCATTCGACAAACCAAGCTTCAAAAATCAATTTTTGTTGGAAAACTAATGGCTTAATATATTTTATTTGCATATCTACGATAGGGAAAAAGAAACCTTCGTTTTCCATTTTGAGGTAAGAACAGCCGACTCTTTCAAGCAGAGCACAGCGGGCAATTTCGAAATATTTGGGATAATTTCCATGCCAGACAACCCGATATGCATCAACATCAAAAAAAGGAACTTCGTACAGCGTTGCGACGCGTTTCATAAAAACCACACTTTATTGATTATTAAGAGTATATCAACTGCAGTTTTTACTTACCCATTAGATAATTCAACACAAACCTTAATGACGTCATCTATAGTTCTCACTTCATTAAGTTTTTCTGATGAAATATCCATATCAATCGTCTTTTTTAGATCAATTAGCAAATCAACGGCATCAATACTATCAATATCCAAATCTTCATGTAGCCTAGCTTCGGGGACAATAATCGCCTCATCCATTTCAAAAAGATCTACCAAAATCTCTTTGATTTTCGCTAGTATTTCTTCTTCTTTTTCATTCATAGTATTTCTTCAAGGAGTTGTTAATTAGCTATAAGTTTTTATTGGGCACTGGCGGCGAACCAGCAACAAACCAATCTTCATAATAATCTTCTAAAAACTGTGTCAGATCCCTATATTGCAAAGTCTTTGGCTTGGTAGTATCAATGCACTCTCTCAAGCTAAGCAGGTGACCCGAATCTAAGGAAAACCCAGCACCGCCATCGGGAATGATATACCACTTTTGCCCTTTCTTTAAGGCACTAGGATAACATTTTATTAAAACGGGCATGATGGCGACGTCGGCCGCGACAACAACATTAGAGGCACCGCGCTTAAACCGAAACTTACAATCATCCTCACTTCGAGAACCCTCAGGAAAAATCAATAAATTTTCTCCCGCATGTAACTTTTCAACGGCTATAGAAACCACACCTGCAGAATTATTCGGAATAAAGCCAGCCAAACGCACAACACTGCCAGTGAAAAAATTATCCCATAAAGCTCCTTTCACAATACAGTTAAGGTTTTTATGCACTGCAAAAAGCAAAACCACATCAATAAGAGAGGGGTGATTAGCGATAATAAGACACCGCCCTTTAATTTGCTTCATACTCTCTAGACTAAAAGTATATCTGATCAAACCAAACAGCCGCATCACATTGATAAAAGCCAAACAACCTATGTGAATACAATACCTAATCCAATTTTGTTTAGTAATAGATGATATAAAAGGAAAACAATCAATAAGCCGAAAAACTAACCCTAAGATAATGGCTCCTAGACCGAAGAGGGTATAGCTTGTCGCCGCACCAAAAATTGGCCACATTTTACGAAAAAAGCGACTAATCACACAGGCCTACCTATGAAAAAACATAACTGAAAGTTAGCTTTTACTTGCAAAAACACTCTATTTCTACCAATAAGTCACTTCTACAAATATCAGCGAGAGTAATAATCGTATCTACATACGGATAATGCAATGTCAACCAAGCAGAGGTTTGAAGCAGATCCTCAGCGTGCCGCAAATAAACCTTGAAAGTAGACAGCTTTTTCTTTTTAGGATTAGCCGTTTCTAGTATGTGCTTAATATTGCTTAACGTTACTTCCAATTGACGCTCTAAACTACCAACTTCAACGGTTTCATGACCAACAATACTGGCTGTGCCTGATATAAAAAGATAAGACTCACCGAATAATTCAAGAGATGTCGCTCGAGTAAAAGAGGGACTAGTAATACCGTATTGGCGAGGATAATTATAAGCATCAACCTGTTTATTATTATTCAAGTTCACAGGCTTCGCTGCACTCGCAAACGCATAAATTACAGCGCCTTGGCTATGATGCCCCAGCGCTGAAGCAGATGGGAAGCCCTCAGACTTAATACCTAATGCGTTAAAAGCACGCAATCGTCCAGTGCAAAAGCGCTTATACGTTTCCTCATCCCCTACACCAGCATTAATATTAGGCAAGTAATTCCAGAAACGAAACGGATGACAAAGTTGATGCTCCTCTAGGACAGAAAAAATGGAAAGATAGGCATTACACACCGACACTTCTAGATCTGAGCACTGAGCCTCACTCAACCAGTGGGCAACACAAATAACGCCCTCCGCTTTCGACCAATGATTAACTCCCAGCTCACCACTTACCACTCCTCGTGTTACCTCTCCCTCAACAAGCCATACTTCACTCTGCTGCTGAGAGCCTACACTACACACACCGGACTCTATAAGCCCAACTGTAGAAGGCTCACAGTGCTTGGTCAATGGCATGACAGCAAGAACACCTTTAGAGGACAATAATTGGGCGGGTGGTGAACTACAAAAATTTTGAATTAACATTCCATACTTGCTTTATAGAGCTAAAAAATTAAGTGCAAAAACCGAGGAGGCTAATAACACTTATCAAACAGGGTCCACTCTCTCAATAGCATTTAATCTTTACTGAATACAAAAATTGAGATTTAGCTCTTCATTATACTATACTAGCGCCCGAAAAAAACAAAGCAGACACACTTTAAGGCTAGTATGAACAATGACACAACAAACTGAATCAGAACAGAAGATGGCAAACCTCCTCGTCGAAGCACTAAACCTTGAAGATACAGAGGCCAGTGAGATTTCCCCTAACGAGCCATTATTTGGTGATGGGTTAGGGTTGGATTCCATAGACGCCTTAGAAATAGCAGTGGCGATTTCACAAGAGTATGGCGTTAAATTAAAAGCAGAAAACGATTCAACTCGCGAAGCATTTTCTACATTAAAGACGCTAACCGCATTTGTAGAAGCTAACCGATAATATATTACTATCACCTGATGCCAAATACATATCCCTTGGTTACGCGAGATCTAAGCGACCCTATTGCCTTCCTTACTCAGCCCATTACAAACCTTAGCCTGACCAAGGGGCCCGTTACTACTCGTACTTTTTTATCGCATGTAAACGCTGTTAGCACATTACTACAACAATCTGAACAGCATGTAATTAACCTATGCAACAACCGCTATTTGTTTTTGGTGGGCTTTTGTGCAGCTATTGCCTGCGGGCACACCAACCTACTCCCCCCTAACAAAAGCGCTCAAAAACAGCTAAAAACAACCTATCCGAATAGCTATATTATCCATGATGGAGTGGAGGACGATCACTCGATTAATGATATAAACCTCTCAACTCTTGAGTTAGAAAACGATCTCACGACAGATATTGACATACCACATATCGCCAATGAACATCTCGCCTGCATCAGCTTTACCTCCGGTTCAACCGGAAACTCTAAGCCCAACTTCAAATACTGGCGAACATTACATGAAAGTAGTGCAATCAATTATCACCACATGATCACCAAAACGAATGAAACCCTATTTCAGTTAGCAACTATGCCAGCTCAGCACATGTGGGGACTAGAAACATCCATATTGCTACCGTTGTTTCATGGCATATGTATGAGTGACGCACAACCCTTATTTCCACAGGATATTTTAGATACACTTAAAAAGCTACCTACACCAACACTACTCGTTTCCACGCCGATTCATCTAAGAGCCATAACAACAAATAACATCGAAAAACTGCACCTTTATGGCATTCTTTGCGCCACCTCACCACTAACAAAAGAGTTAGCTGCAAAGTCTGAATCACAGTTTTCCTGCCAACTTACAGAAATCTATGGGTGTAGTGAAGTAGGCTCTATGGCTGGAAGGCGAACAGCGAAAGAAAAAAAGTGGCTGCGCTTTAAAGGTATTTTCTTTGAGAGCGACGGCATTAACATTATCGCTAGCGCCGATCACTTACCAAAACCAACAGTACTTGAAGATCAAATTGAATCCATTAACGGGAGGCACTTTAGCCTTTCAGGAAGAAGCTCAGATCTCGTTAAAGTTGCTGGTAAACGCGGCTCACTGCTTGAAATCAATAATACACTTATGCGTTTCGAAGGCCTGCAAGATGGCACTATATTTCAATCGGATTCAGAGGGTTCTGTAGATGTGAATCGATTATGCGCCATTGTTAGCTTACATAACGGTTTTGATAAACACGCATTAAATATCTTTCTACGAAAGCACTTAGATAGCGCATTCATACCAAGGCCGATTCATGTCGTTGACTCACTCCCCAGAGAGCTCAATGGAAAACTATTAAAAAGTAAAGTGAACGCGCTTCTTAGGTCGTTAAAGGGCTAATTGTTTCATAGACTCTATCTGCATGATAAGCATAAGATTTCACTCTACCCAACACCATGACGTTAGGCAAAATTATGGCGCAAACAGCTACAGCAATCAAAGCTCCTTTCTCCGAAAGCAATTAATTACTAAATAGTCGCTTTTATTGCTTATAAGCAAGGCAAAATCACTAAAGATTAGCTATGCTTGATTCATCGCCGACAATAATTCATCACTCCTGACAACGAAGAGATGTCACTTTGCCATACTCCCATGAATTCCGTATAAAATGGTATCAACGCTTACGAGTAAAAGCGCTCGTTTTTTTCGTAGCTTTAGCTATTGCTGTCGTCGGTGTGGCAACGATAACCATGGACATAATGGGTGAGGAAGTCACGCAGCACATTGCCTACGAAAAGCTTAGCCACTCTCAACAGCAGGTAATGACAGGCATTTCTGAGCGTACCAATATCGCCGCCACTCTAGCAAACGCAATAGCAGCGGTGGCGATCAAAACCTATCAAGACCCATCACTCTTAAAAAGTACCATTACACCCCTTATCAACAATGAAGAATCAAAATCTCTGGTTGTCGGTGGAGGGGTATGGCCAGAACCCTTTATTTTTGACCCTAAAAAATCACGCAACAGCTACTTCTGGAGTCGTAATGAACGTGGGGAGTTGGCATTTTATGATGATTACAATCAATCAACGAGTAACGGATACCATAGTGAAGAATGGTATGTTCCTGCGCAATACCTAGCGCCAGGACAAGTTTACTGGTCAAAGTCTTATATAGACCCTCATTCTCAACAAGCCATGGTCACCGTGACCGCCCCCATGATTGCTCAGCAAAAATATATTGGGGCAACAACCATCGATCTTACTCTCGACGGCTTACACACATTACTTAAGAACTCAACCGAACGGTTTAATGGATATGCCTTTGCGATTGATAGAAATGGCCACTTGCTATCTTTTCCTGATGAGAGCATCGCGCGTACACCCAGCTCGCTCAACGGTCAAGCCTCCTCAACACCCTTCGTGACTATTACCGACTTAGCACGGCGCTACAAGGAGTTTCGCTCGTTCAGCACCCACATCCAGGAGTTACACAGGCACAAACCCGACACCGGTAATGAAAATATCTATAGTATCGGCACCAAAATTGCCGAAAAAAGCTATCAAGTTGATTTTAAAGAGGCTATCTCCATTGCCCATAGTATTTTACAATCCGGAAAAAAGCCTATTAAAAATCAGCAACATAAACATATTTTCGCCATAGAAGAGGACTACTTTTTTCGTCAACCTTCTATTGCCGCCGCCACGACTATGCCATCAACCGGCTGGCACATTGTCACGGTGATCCCCTTAAGCGAAGCCACCAAATCGTCTAACCAACTTATTACCGCTCTTAATTTATCCATTATTGCCATCATGCTTATCGCCATAGTGATGGCTGGATTATTACTGAAGCGTATCTACGCTGATCCGCTAAAAGCATTGATGAGCAACCTCAAAGAGTACATTGATAAAAACGATGTCGATAGTTTTATCGACGTAAAAGAAACCAGCGAATTTGGAGAGCTCGCGCACTGGTTTAACCAACGCACTAATGAATTACTCGCAAGCCAAGAACAGGTAAATTCGCTGGCATTTTATGATCCATTAACAGGCTTACCTAATCGTAAGATGCTGAAAATAAAAATTGAAAACAAGCTCTCTTCAGCCAAAAAAGATGGCACCTGCGGAGCATTAATCTATCTAGATTTAGATCATTTTAAAATTGTTAACGATTCGCTGGGCCATGATATTGGCGACCAATTACTCATCGACTTTAAACAGCGTTTAGAATCTTGCATACGCAAAGGCGATATTGCAGGCAGGCTCGGCGGAGATGAGTTTTTTGTTCTACTATCGCTGCCTCATTTCAAAAATCACGACAAAACTAAAATACCTAATACCATCGCAAAGAATATTTTAACGAGCCTAGAGAACCCTTTCATTCTCGCTGGAAATGCTTACCATATTACAGCGAGCATAGGCATCACCTTCTTTGATAAAGACAGCAAAAGCTTTGAAGAAATATTAAAGTATGCCGATTCAGCGATGTACCATAGTAAATCTACAGACCGAGGCGGTTCTTGCTTCTTTGAAGATGGCATGCAAATCAAAGTGGATAAGCGCTTACGCATGGAAAAAGATCTCCGACATGCAATTAATAGCAATGGTTTATCACTTGCCTTCCAACCACAGATCACCGACGAAAATAAATGCCCAAGCCTAGAAGTTTTATTGCGTTGGATCCATCCTAAGGAGGGCTATATATCACCACTAGATTTTATTTCCATTGCAGAAGAAAGCATGCTCATCCTCCCTCTTGGTGACTGGGTCATCAAAAAGACCTGTCAACAAATTAGGCAATGGCAAGAACAAGGCATTATTTTTGATCATGTTTCTATTAACATTAGCCCTATTCAGTTTCAACAATTAGGCTTTGTAAGCAGCCTATCATCGATGGTAAAAGAAACAGGTGTAAGACCTGACAACATCATGGTGGAGCTTACTGAAGGGGTAATTATTGATAATCCAGAGAGAGTGGCTGAAAAAATTCGGCAACTAAAGGAGATAGGGTTTAGCGTATCCATTGATGATTTTGGGACTGGCTATTCCTCACTTAATTATTTAAAAAGATTACCTCTGGATGAGCTGAAAATTGACCGCAGCTTTATTCAGGAAATTACCAACAATCGCGCTGATGCAGTCATCACGGAAACAATAATTAACATGGCGAAAAATTTTGGCTACACCGTGATCGCTGAAGGCGTAGAAAAAGAAGAACAAAAAGCATTACTTATCGAAAAAGGTTGTCATTATTTTCAGGGATTTTTATTTAGCAAACCCATCCCTCCTGAAGACATCCCTCCCTTTGTAAAAAGCTTACAACCTTCGGCTTAAATTAAGATGGGATGGAGAAATATCCTCTTATTAAACAAGTAAAAACCTCTTATATAATAAGAAGAAAATCCCCCTATCTTCTGTATAATGTCTTCCAATATTTCCTTAGCGCCCTAACATAATCACTTACTTGGTTTGCTCATGTCGACTACCTCCCAACCCGTTATTACTTATGTTGTTAGCCAGTACCCTGCTATTTCGCATACATTCATTTTAGGAGAGGTTGAGGGTTTACTCGCACAAGGGCTCAACATTCACGTTGCTTCAATCAATAACCCCGACCGCCCTTTTGATGCATTGACAAAAAAAGAACAACTCGCCTGCCAACATACCACCTTTGTTAAATCATCACTTATCAAAAAATTGCCTTTTTATCTCGTAGCATCACTAGCAAAACACCCTAAAGGCTTCTTTTTATCATTGGCAGACACATTGAAAGCCTGCATAAAGCAACCAACAACAGCGCTGCGCCAGCTAGCTTATTGGTTAGAAGCAATGGTTGTCGTCGATATCGCGAAGAAACAAGGGAGCCGGCAATTGCACGCACACTTCTCCACACAAGGGTGCACCGTGGCTAAACTCGCAGCAACAATAATGGATATTGATTTCTCAATTACTGTGCATGGGCCTGATGAGTTTTATCATTCAGATACTCAACAATTAGAAAAAAAATATACCGCCGCAAATTTTATTGTCTGTATTAGTGATTTTGCAAAAAGTCAGGTGATGAAACATACTGACTTTACTGCCTGGGGCAAAATACATGTTAATTATTTAGGGGTTGACGCCAATCAATTCACCCCTCAAGAGAAAACATCGGCAAACAAAACACCCATATTATTGTGCGTAGGACGGCTCGTTAACGCAAAAGGTCAGGGCGTACTTATTCAAGCGGCAAAATTACTCGCTCAACGCAATATCGACTTTTTATTACAATTTGTTGGTGATGGACCAGACAAAGGTAAGTTAGAACAATTTTCATCCATCAACGCACTCACTACACAAGTAACATTTCTTGGTAAGGTCAACCATGACAAAATTTTACAGCTGCAACAACAAGCGGATATTTTTGTTTTACCGAGTTTTGCAGAAGGCATCCCCATTGTATTGATGGAAGCGATGGCTAGCGGCACACCTTGCGTTACAACACATATCACTGGCATCCCCGAACTATTTACACATAATCACGATGGCTTACTTGTAACACCCGGTAATGCAACACAACTCGCTGACGCGCTAGAGTTATTGATTCGACAACCAGAAAAAAGAAAAAGTATCCAAGACGCCGCTCTATCAACGATCAAAGAAAATTGGTGCATACACCGCAGCAATCAACGACTGGCCGACATATTTACACAACACGCCTCTGTCTCAACGAACCAACAAACAACGTCAATAGGCCATTAATATGTGGGTATTTATCGCTAGTTTGTACGCATTATTTACACTGCCGCCATTAATTTATTTATTATCCATCACTATTGCCGGTATCATCGGAACACGTCGAAATAAAACAACAAAACAACCTACAAACGAAAAAGAAAAGCATGAGAAGATACGTATCTGCGTCTTGATTCCCGCCCATAATGAACAACAAACTATCAAGCGAACAATCGATAGCCTGCTACAGGCTCGCCAAAACAATGAAAATATTGACCTCTATGTCATTGCAGATAATTGCACCGACGACACCGCGAATCTTGCGGCAAGAACCCAAGCTAAAGTACTTGAACGCACCAACAAACATTTAAGAGGTAAAGGCGCAGCGTTGCAATGGGCAATGCAACAGCTTAAAGACAAAGACTACGATTACACGCTAATCATTGATGCAGATAGTATTGTTAACGATCATTACTTTGACGCACTGCAAAGCTTTCTACAAAGTACCCATAGTGATGTGGTACAAACACGCTACGAAGCACTCATCAATACTCACTCCAGCATTAAACGGTTGGCCATGCTAGGCTTTAACGTGCTTCGCCCCAAAGGCCGTGTTGCACTCGGTGGATCGGCAGGCATTATGGGCAATGGCTTTATTGTAAGCCGCAATACCTTAGAGCGCGTCCCCTTTCACGCCAACTCCATCGTAGAAGACCTTGAATACCATATGCGTTTAGTCGAAGCCGATGTCAAAGTATCGTACTGTGATGACGCCAGAGTGTATGGCGAAATGCCCAATGATGATGCCGCGAGTGATATACAATCATCCCGCTGGGAAGGCGGTCGCCTAGGTGTATTAAAAGCCGCCTTTTTACCGTTACTGGTAAAATCTGTTACCGGTTTATGTAAAGGCGAGCTACACGCACTCGATGCCTTGCTCGATTTAATGCTATTACCCATCGGATATATGGTACTGCTCTTGAGCATCGGGCTTTTTTTGCCCCATACTTTAGCGCTATCAGTTTTTGGGTTTTACGTTATTACGCTCTACGTAATCGGTGCAACACTATGCGGAAATGGCTTAACTGAGTTAAGCGTATTACGAAAACTACCGATTTTTTTGTGGCGAAAAATAGCGCGCTTACCCGCGCTACTCTCTGCATCATCGACCAAAACACAGTGGAAACGAACACCACGTAAGTAGTTTTTACCACACTACTTCTCAGCGCCAGCCTTATTATCACCATCCAACAAACCTGCAAACTCCGGCGTTTCTCGATGCACATGCAGTGTAGACGTTGGGAAGGCAAACTCGGCCTCATGCGCTTCAACAATAGCGGAGATTTGCAATAACACGTCTTGTTTCACTTCGTGGTACTTAATCCAGTTGGTTGTTTTGGTGAAGGTATAAATGAAGAACTCAACAGAGGAAGCAGCAAAGGCATCAAAATTAACAATCAGGGTTTGTGTATTATCAATTTCTGGGTGGTTTTGCAGCATCGTTTTCACTTGCTCTACGATACTATTTACTTTCGCCATATCATCGTAGCGCACGCCAATCACTTCTTTGATACGTCGATGAGACATACGCGAGGGGTTTTCAACAACAATAGTTGAAAACACAGAATTAGGAACATAGATGGGACGTTTGGCGAAGGTGCGAATACGAGTTTGTCGCCAACCAATGTACTCCACCGTACCCTCAATGCTACGATCATCAGATCGCACCCAATCACCTACAGCAAAAGGTCGATCTAAATAAATCATCAAGCCGCCAAAAAAATTCGACAATAAATCTTTAGCAGCAAAACCAATGGCAATACCACCAATACCACCAAAAGCTAAGACACCTGAAATACTAAAACCGAGCGTTTCCAGCAACACAATACCGGCGGTAATGATAACCGCAAGACGAAATAATTTGCACAATGCCTCGATAGTTACGCGATCGATACGTGATTCATCTTCTGGGCTTTTTGCTAATTGTTCTGAGATTAAACGATGTTGAGTAAAACGAATAAATTCGGTCACAAACCAAGTGATCGCAATAATGACCCCAACGTGGCTTACAGTTCCCATTAATGCGATTAATTCAACATCTTCGGAGCTTTCAACCACACGGCTGATAATATTCAGTGCAATAACCCAAAGCAACAACGTCACAGGTCGTTTAGCCGCATTAAAAAAAGCGTCGTCCCAAATATTTTTGGTTTTTTCTTCGGCATGTTTAATCAGACGATTCATAATTTTTCGTTGAAAAAAATCACAAACCAAGACAATACAGACAACAACAAAAACTTGTAACACCCATTGTTCTTTCGATAAAAAATAATGAAGCACTTCATCAAGCGTTGACATAATACTAATTCTCACTAAAAAGTTTTATAAAACAATAAAAAATTGATCGGTAATATATGGAACCTCTGAACAAGCCATGAATGATTTTTCGTTAGTTAAAATGAACGGCTTTTTCGTTGAATAATTTTCTATTTTCAAGCCATCAAAGAGTATCGTCTATCCAGCCACTGAGCTGCTGTGTGGCTACGACATAATCCTCTGCTCGAGTAATTGCACTCACCACTGCGATCGAACCCACACCCGAACCTAACACTTGTTGAATATTATGTGGGTTAATCCCACCAATGGCGACAAGCGGATAATGGCGATCCAGTATCGTCGCCCAGCGATATAAATTATCCAACCCCACTTCAACAACCTCTTTGGTATCCGTAGGGAAAATCGCGCCTATCGCAAGATAGCTTGGTTTGAACGTCGCGGCATAAGAAAACTCATACTCACTGTGTGTACTAACACCTAAACGCAGACCCGCAGCACGTATGGCATCCACATCTGCGTCAGCCATATCTTCCTGCCCCAAGTGTACACCATAGGCTTGATACTTGATGGCGAGCGCCCAATAGTCGTTAATAAATAAACGGGCATCGTGTTTTTTCCCCAATGCCACAGCCTGCTTAATGGTATTGTCTAAGACGCCTCCGGTTTGATTCTTCACTCGTAACTGGATCGTTTTAACGCCAATAACGAGTAGCTTTTCTAACCAAACTAATGAGTCGATTACAGGATAAAGGCCTAACTGCTGGGTATCACACACAGGAAAAGGCGCAAGAAAAATGGCATCAGAAGAATGACTCACCTGTGGAAAATCCAGTAAATCACAGGGCCATCCCGTTTGCCCCACTGCACCTCGTTTTCGCCCAGAACTATCTAGCATTACCGGAGCGCGCAAACCTCGACTAATATAAGCATTAGCCAATACTACTGCATCATGTAACGCTTTATCTTGAGCCACAAAAGCAGCAATCGCAGCGGATAACACACAGCCGGTACCATGAGAATGCACAGTATCTTGCTGGCGTTGCGTAAGCCAATAGGTGCTCGCATGGCTAAACAATAAGTCTTGGCATATCTCGGGATTGCCGTCCGCTTTACTGCCCGTGTTGCCCTCACCGCTTTTATTGTGTCCGCCTTTGATGAGTACCGACGACACCCCTTTAGCCAAAAAGTAATCGACCACAGCGTGCCGATCACTGTCTTTGCCTATCGTCAGACCCGTGAGCAACTCAGCTTCGGGAATATTCGGAGTAATAAGATCAAGCAAGGGATAGAGCTGATCAAAACTAGCCTGTATAGCCGACGATGAAAAATCTATTCCAGAGGTGGGCGCTAAAACAGGATCAAAAACAACAAATACCGTATCCAATTGACGAATAATAGACGCAACCGCTTCTACCTGATAAGCAGAAAGCAATACACCAATTTTGATAGCGACAGGCGGTAAATCACTTGCTAGCACGCCGAGCTGCTGTTCAAAAATCGCATTATCACTCACGCTAAGCTGATGCACCCCTTGCGTATTTTGCGCGGTTAACCCAGTAATGGCTGAACAGCCATGCACGCCTAAATCAAAAAACGTTTTAATATCAGCCTGCACACCGGCACCGCCACCGGAATCAGAAGCAGCTATTGTCCATACAATAGGAGGATGATTGGTATTTTTTCCGGTAGTGGGTGTTGGCATCATGACTCTTATGGCTTATGGCTTATGGCTTATGGCTTATGGCTTATGGCTTATGGCTTATGGCTTATGGCTTATGGCTTATGGCTTATGGCTTATCAATCATTATGCCAAAAAGGCTGACCAACGACGGGGGTTGAAGGCGATGCCGTTTGACGCTGCTCCATTAATCCAGCCTGATAAGCAGAGCGACCTGCAACAATAGATTGAGCAAATGCTTTCGCCATGACTTGTGGTTGCTGTGATTTAGCAACCGCCGTATTTAATAATACGGCATCAAAACCCATTTCCATTGCTTCACAAGCCTGAGAAGGTGCACCGATACCGGCATCGACAATAAGGGGGACATGCGGCAAACGTTCGCGCAACGCTTTTAATTGGTAGGGATTCATTAACCCCATACCGGTTCCAATAGGCGCACCCCAAGGCATTAATACTTCACAACCAACGTCTAATAAACGCTGGCAGACCATTAAGTCGTCAGTGCAGTAGGGTAAAATTTTAAACCCTTTGTTAATTAACTGTTCTGCCGCTTCAATCAGCCCGTAAGGATCAGGCTGTAAATTATAATCGTCACCGATCACTTCTAACTTCAACCAATCCGTCTCAAATAATTCGCGCGACATTTCAGCAGTAGTCACCGCTTCTTTGACGGATTTACACCCTGCAGTATTAGGTAATAATGTGCAGCCCGTATCGCGAATCAGCCGCCAAAAATGATCGCCGCTGTTTTCTTTTGGCGACTGCCTGCGCAAGCCCACGGTGATAATATCGCACTCGGCAGCGGCGATTGAATCGCACATTGCTTGCGGCGAATGATATAAAGCCGTACCCAATAAGAAGCGGCTGGAAAACTGTTCGCCGTATAGTGTGAGAGGATCAGTGGTGGGTATTTCTGTCAAAATAGTTACTCGCTAGTGACTCGATGCCGGATCAAGCCCGGCATGACGAGTGAGTTTTGTTTGTTGAGCGGCGTAACATTAATCGCCACCCAACGAGTTAGGTTTCATTCAATGATGGGTGGCAAGCTCACGCAGGCATAACGAAAAGGTTCATTGACTAAAGTAAGTATCAACCGCCACCCACGGCCTGAATCACATCAACCTCATCACCATCGTTAATGACCGTTTCATCATATTGCGAACGCGGAACAAAAGTACCGTTAATCGCTAAAGCAATTTTCTCACTTTGATAACCTTGTGTTTGTAAAAGCCGGTTAGCGGATAGCGACGCGTCTATGGACGTTTTTTCGCCATTCAAAGAAATACTTAACATGCTAAGGTTTCTCTCGATGATAGCTCGGATGATATGTCTAGTGGTTGATACAACACATCAGCAAAAGTTTGCTGTGACAGTATGTCTGCACTCATCAACGCTAACGTGTGCTGCACCACGACAGGCGCGAGCAAGTAACCGTGGCGATACAAACCATTCACACTGACTAAACCTTGCTGATATTGAATTTGTGGTCGATTGTCGTTAAGCGCTGGGCGCAGATTCGATTGCATTTCTATAATTCGCGCTTCGGCGAATGCTGGGTTAATGGCATACAACGCACTATTAAGCTCTAGTGCTGATTGCACACTCACCGGTGAGCGGTCTTCGCTCTCGATTTGCGTTGCGCCAATCACAAACTCTTGGTTCGCTTTTGGCACCACATACAATTGATAACGTGGATGAAGCAGGCGTACGGGTCGCTGCAAGCTCACTTCATTCGTACTCACTCGTAAAATTTCGCCACGCACACCACGAACACCTTGCCATTGTTTCTGCGCACCGACACCACGACAATCAATAACACAATCGACGGATTTTTTTGTGCGATTGTTGTTATCGAAGCAGATCGCATAAGGCTCAACATTCACGGGAGTATGTTCGATACACTCTCCCCCTAGCTGTTGAATGCGTTGCAATAACACTGACAATAATTGCCGATTATCAATGTGCGCTTCTTCTGGCAAAAATAAACCTTGCTGAAAATGTTCGCCAACGTCGGGCTCGATTGCGGCAATACTTTGCTTATTAAGCAGCTCTCCCCATGCAGCTTCTGGTACTTGCTGCCGCATATCTTGAATATATTGCTGCAGCAAACTGTGGTCGCGATGATGCGCCACAATCAAACTACCGTTTTGCGCATAAATCACAGACGGCACATTGAGTGATAGCTGCTCTAACCACGTGGGCCATTGCGCTAAACTGGCCGCACCTAGTGCATACATCAAGGCTTCGGTATCAATTGCCTCGGATATTGGCGAGATCATACCGGCAGCGGTCTGCGCCGCCGATGGCGAATCGGTCAGTGAGCCTGCATCATACAAACTCACCGAGTGCCCTAGTTCCAATAACTGCCATGCCAGTAAGCGACCCAAAAGGCCGCCACCAGCAATGGCTATAGCAGAATTATTAGCTAGATTTAACAAGGCAAGACCTCTATCGCTTAACATTGGAAAATAAAGATGCCGGATCAAGCACCACAACTATCCGATTAACTTAATCTCGCCGTACCAGGCTTGACCCAGTACGTCATGCCGGGCTTGACCCCATTACTGCCCGGAATACTATCCCAGCCGTCATACCTGCGAAAGCAGGTATCTCTAATTGCAATTGGCTGATTGTGCTACATGATATAAAAACCGCTATTTTATGGGTATTTCTCAGTTCTTGACTCAGTCACGCTACTATTCAGCGGGATTTTAGATACCTGCTTTCGCAGGTATGACGATCGTTTAAATATTAAGTGTCTATTCAGCAATAATCCGCGTTTTATCGACTATTGCAGCATTAATTGTCATTTTATTCCGGACAGTAATGGGGCTTGACCCGGTATCCAGTAAACCGCTGAAACCAGTGGATTCCGGATAAGCAAAAAACGCTTTCCGGAATGACGTGCTTCTTTTCTATTTTCATGTCACCTAATCAAGTCACTATAGGTTAAAGCGGAGTCAAGTCCGGTATAACGATAAAAACGTTAACGTTTTATCTTGTTTCGCACATTACACTTCGTGATAAATTTCGCTGCCAGTCTCTTTAAATTTATCCGACATTTCCGCCATACCCTTTTCGGCTTCTGCCGCTAATTCTTGCTCGGCCGCATAATCACGAACTTCCTGAGAAATTTTCATTGAGCAAAATTTTGGCCCACACATAGAACAAAAGTGTGCCACTTTCGCTGAGTCTTTAGGCAACGTTTCATCGTGGAAAGCACGCGCGGTATCAGGATCAAGACTCAAATTAAATTGATCTTCCCAGCGGAATTCAAAACGCGCCTTTGATAAGGCATTATCACGCAACTGTGTACCGGGGTGACCTTTTGCAAGATCCGCGGCGTGAGCTGCAATTTTGTAAGTAATAATACCTTGCTTCACGTCATCACGGTTCGGCAAACCCAAATGCTCTTTTGGCGTGACATAACACAACATGGCACAGCCATACCAACCAATCATCGCCGCACCAATACCCGATGAAAAGTGATCATAGCCCGGAGAAATATCGGTTGTTAGCGGCCCTAAGGTATAAAACGGCGCTTCGTGACAATGCTTGAGTTGTTCGTCCATATTTTCTTTGATCATATGCATCGGCACATGACCGGGGCCTTCAATAAAAACTTGCACGTCGTGCTTCCATGCAATTTTGGTCAGCTCACCCAATGTTTTTAATTCAGAAAACTGTGCTTCATCATTCGCATCGGCAACACTACCGGGACGCAAACCGTCGCCTAAAGAGAAGGTCACATCGTAGGCTTTAAGGATTTCACAAATATCTTCAAAATGCGTGTAAAGGAAATTTTCTTTGTGATGCGCCAAGCACCACTTCGCCATAATAGAACCACCGCGCGATACAATACCGGTGACACGTTTGGCCGTCATGGGCACATAGCGCAGTAACACACCCGCATGAATCGTAAAGTAATCCACACCCTGCTCGGCTTGTTCGATTAATGTATCGCGGAAGATTTCCCACGTCAGATCTTCTGCCACACCATTCACTTTTTCTAGCGCTTGATAAATCGGTACCGTACCAATGGGTACCGGTGAATTACGCACAATCCACTCTCGCGTTTCATGGATATTATTGCCGGTGGAGAGATCCATCACCGTATCACCGCCCCATCGGGTCGACCATACGAGCTTCTCAACTTCTTCTTCAATAGAGGAGGTCACCGCTGAGTTACCAATATTGGCATTGATCTTAACGTGAAAGTTACGCCCAATAATCATCGGCTCGATTTCAGGGTGGTTAATATTGGAGGGGATAACCGCACGCCCACAAGCCACTTCGGAACGAACAAATTCAGGGGTAATATATTTAGGTGTCGATGCTCCGAAGTTTTCACCGGGGTGCTGATCCCGCATCGCTGCTTCCATTTCAGCTTCGCTCAGTGCAAGATTTTCACGAATGGCGATATATTCCATCTCTGGTGTGATAATACCTTGGCGCGCATAGTGTAACTGGCTCACATTTTTACCCGCTTTGGCTTTACGCGGCTTTAAATTATGTTCGAAACGTAAGTTTTCTAAGGCAATATTACTATCGCGCATATTGGTATACGTTGATGTGTAACGCTCTAAAAATTCGGTATCACCGCGTTCTTCAATCCACTGTTCTCGCAATTTAGATAGGCCTTTACGCACATCGATGTCAACACTGGGGTCTGTATAAGGGCCCGATGTATCGTATACACGCACTGGCGCATTGGCTTCTTCGGTGCCATCTTGCATTTGTGTTGGCGTCACATTAATTTCACGCATCGCGACTTGTATATCAGGGCGACTTCCTTCCACGTAAATTTTTTGTGAACCCGGCAATGGCTCGGTAGATAATTTGTCGACAGTTGCAGATTCGCTGAGTTTGCGAACAATAGATTCGGCCATGGTCATTCTCTCATTAACAATGTAGTAATGATCAGGGCGGCGGAACAGGGAAGCGCATATACCTGCACAGAAAACAGGCAAAATAAAATGGCTCTTGTTCCCTACGCAGACGTCACTCTGATCAGGTTCAACGGGACAATCTCAGCTCTAACCGCTCCACACATCAACAATATGTGGCCGATAAAGCACCCCGACAAGATGGAATATATAAGGTAATTTTGTACGCGGCTAGTGTAGAGGGTTAACCACATATTGTCTACGATCATCGGCGTTGCGACAGGCGCGACCTTGAACCTATATTTCCTACAACACACTTACGAAAAAACAAGGTATTCAGATGGCTAGCGCCAACGCTTAATCATTCAGCGCGTTTCATCACAGCCACTATCGACAAAAAGCCATTCATTCTTGATTCGCTCAGATATTTCTCTAAGCCTAGCGTCTGACATCGCTCTTCAACATTAATAGCTTGTATCGTTTCTCGCGTTTTACCGTTAAACCATAACAACAATAATGCCGACAACCCTTTTACAAGGTTGGCATCGCTATCAATAAAGAAATAATGCCTATCATCTATCAAGCAATGCTTAACCCATACCTGCGATTCACACCCCCTAACCTCGCATTCAGGTCTACGAATCGACGGTTTGACAGTGATTGCCTTGCCCCATTCCACCAACACTTTAAAGCGCTTTTGCCAGGATGGCGCATCAAGTAAATCTTGCTCACACAAATGCGATAAGTCGTCGCTCAATACAGAATCCGAAGAAAGTACCAAATCGGACGATACACTCATCTCAGAGGAATCCGTCGCTACACAATACGTACGCGTAAACGCAGTAATAGCGGCAATAAGATTATCAATATCCTGAACGGTATTATAAGCCGCCAGCGAGACACGCAGGCCATTCGTCACGCCAACACCGCCCGATGATAACGACTGCCACAAGGTGTGAGCACAATGACGCCCCATACGTACAGCAATATTGCTATCATCTAACCAATGCGCCAAATCACTTAAGCTCATCGCTAGTGATGTGACGGAATGATCAATAACAATAACGGCAATCCCCACGTTACGTGTTTGAGCGTGATGCAATTGGCTACTGCTGCTGTGCGTTTCGAGTGAGCGCTCACTTCTCAGTATTCGCAAACCCACGGCAGGCTGACAAACCGCAGCGAGCGAGCGATAAAGGTAATCTGTGAGCATTTGCTCATACGCCTGCATCGCGTTGCGGTCTTGCCGCTGCCAAAATTGCAAACAAGCATTCAGCCCTGCAATAGCACTGAGTGACGACGTTCCTGCCTCAAATCGCTGAGCCCCTTCAGCCAATTCACTGCGATGCAACATCGCCTGTTCAACCATCTCGCCACCGAGATGCATAGGCTGCATTTGTGCGAGTAATTCAGGGCGCCCGTAGAGCAGCCCAGCCCCCTTGGGGCCATAAAATTTATGCGCCGAACACACCATAAAATCACATTGCCACTGCGTGACACGCAAAGGCATATGACAAGCAATCTGTGAGGCATCAAGCACAATAATTAACGAAGAAAAACGCTGTTTAATACGAGCGATTAGCGATAGATCAATCACCTCACCCAACACATTAGAAGCGGCAGAAAGCGCTAGCACCTTGGTTCGCTCGCTCACCACCTCGGCCCAACGAGACCAATCAGGCGCGCCAGTATGATCATTAGGCACAAATACTAGGCGACTTTTTTGCTGTTCCGCCAAGCGCTGCCAAGGCAGTAAGTTAGCGTGATGTTCACCCGCAGATAACACAATCTCGCCACCCGCGTTAAATAATGAAGCAAGACCATAGGCGATAAGATTTAGCGATTCTGTTGCACCTGACGTGAGCACGACACTACGCTCTGGGAGAGCATCATTCACCCCCATAAAGTCAGCCGCTAGCTGCCGGGTTTGGGTGACCATATCGGTTGCTGAACGCGCCAAACGATGGCTTGCACGTTGCGCATTGCCATTTTGGTGAAGATAAAAACCCGTCATTGCGTCAAGTACGCACTGCGGCACCTGCGTCGTGGCAGCATTATCCAAATAGGTGAGCGTGGCATTTTCCGGCTGAGAAAAAAGAGGGAACTGCGCTTTAAATGTCTTAGCATCAAAACTCATAGTAACGAGGCATCGTCAATAACAGCTTTACGAATAGTGATAGACGGCATTAATTTTTCCTTATTTAGTTGGCCTGTAGTGCTATTTCAACAGACAATAACAGATAAAGAAAAGCATTCACGCTCTAGGCGAATTGCTCTTCAAGGTACTGAATAATATCGCTAGACTCATACAGCCATTGGTCACCCTGCTCATTACTAATACGTAAACATGGCACCATCACCCGCCCACCTTGCTGCTCTAAGGCTTCTCGATGTTGTGGATGCTTAATATCACGCATCTCGATATTAATCGCTAGCCGATGAATAGCTCGACGAGTTTTAACACAAAACGGGCAGGCATAGAGCTGATATAACGCCAAACCGTCAGCGCGATGCTGCACGTCTGCCTGCTCAGTTTCACTACGTTGGATCTGCTTGGGGCGGGTTAACCAACTGATTAATACAATGATCATCCCCACGCCATTTCTCAGTGCTTTTACTACCATCGACTACTACCTACTATTTTATTGATATACCTTCATTGACTATCATCATGGGCTGCGCGAAGAACCTTGACCATACGCCGTATGCGCGCAAAGTGTATAGAGCGTCTAAGCGATTGTAAAATTAACGCCTGCGATTAGAAAGTCACACAGTTTGATGTACCCACTGAAAAGCATCGTGCACAAGAAAAATTACGCGTATAATGCGAGCCGTTAGTGCTCGTCCAATATAAATGATATGAAATATCTCTAATGGCTAATCAAGCGCTCGTTTACACATAGCAGGCCTATGGGCAAAACGGGCAACACATTAGACGTAAAAACTCTGTCGACTATGACATGGTTCAGCTCTATACATTCACCGCAAGCACCGTGCTAATCACGCGTGCTTTAATCCAAAGGCAGCCCCATTGAAAATTGACATTTATACCAGCACAAAAAACGGCAACAAGCACTTATCCGTTGCTAAAGGCACTTCACTTGAGAGCATTAGTCTACCAAACGACATTGATAGCGACTTGCTCACACTGTCCCCTTTCAGAACTCGCCTTGAAGTCCTTAAGGATAAAACGCATCCCGCACTTGAGCAAAACGACGTTATTGCACAAATTGAAGCTAAAGGTTACGCCATTCATGGTGCTAAAAGCACAATCACACTAACCGTAGCGACGGATCAATAGCAATGATTGTCGAACTAACACATGAACCCGTAGAGCTTTACAAAATTCTAAAGTTCGAAGGTTTGGCCAGCAGTGGTGCTGAAGCGAAGCTGGTCATTAACCAAGGCCTTGTCAGTATAAATGGCAACGTTGAAACGCAAAAACGCAAGAAGGTCATGTCTGGCGATACCATTACGTTTAACGGTAATACGCTGACTATGACTTTGGCGGCACCGTAAAAGGGGCTAATAAAGCGTGACTGGCAAGCAAAAAAGGTAAACGCCTTATGGAATACATCCTAGGCATGTTCAGCATGGGGGTTTTCGCCGTAACGGGGGTTATTGCAACCCGCCATAAAAATCTCGATATATTTAGCGTTGTTGTACTTGGTTCGGTTACCGCATTAGGTGGCGGCACTATTCGCGATATGATTTTAGGTAATTACCCTATCTACTGGGTCGCAGACCTATGGTATTTATGGGTATCAGTTTGGGTATCCTTTTTTGCTTTTTTTATCATCAAAACCCTATCTAATCGCTACCAGCTATTGTTGTATTTAGACGCTCTAGGTGTCTCTTTATTCTCTATTACCGCCGCCCTCAAAACTATTAACCTGGGTTACCCCGATTCAATAGCCGTTGTTATGGGCTTAATCACGGCTATATTTGGCGGCATCATAAGGGATATTCTTTCGGACAGTCCCTGTTTATTATTAAGCAAAGAACTTTATGCAACCCCTGTGCTTATTGGGCTTAGTATTTTTGTCACACTCAATAGTTATTTACCCAACCCCGAACTCAATGTCCCGCTATGTATTGCCATCATTTTCACTATGCGCTCATGTGCCATTTTTTACAAACTGGAGCTTCCAAAATGGTTTATAGCACGCTCGTAAACACTCACTCATTGAGATCTGCGATATGACAAACAACGACATACTACGGCGATTACGCTACACCTTTGATTTAAAAGAAACCAAGATTGTTAAGCTAATTTCGCTGACAGGAGAAACCACTAGCCGTAGCACTGTCAACCAATGGCTTAAAAAAGAAGAGCATGACGAGTTTCTCAATTGCAATGATCGGCAATTCGCCACTTTCTTGAATGGCTTTATTATTGATCGTCGCGGACAAAAAGATAGCGAACCTCAGGCTGCCGAAAAAAAATTAAGCAACAACCTTATTTTATTAAAGCTAAAAATTGCACTTAAGCTTCGCGCAGAAGATATTATCGAACTCATGGGGCTTGCAGGATTTACCATTAGCAAACCAGAACTGAGTGCTTTATTTCGCAAACCAGAGCATAAGCACTATCGAGAATGCAAAGATCAATTCTTACGTAATTTTCTTAATGGCTTACAAAAAAAATATCGCAGCGACGATAACGACACCTCAAACACTTTTCAATGGAAGCTACCACAATAACCCTTCATAATGAAAAAGCACTTTTCATTTCAGGTAGAATATTAACAAGAAATTATTATGAGCAAATCACTCCAAGAACAATTACTCGGCGCCAAACTTATTGATGATAAAAAGGCTAAAAAAATATCTAAACAAGCCCGCAAAGAAAAAAATGTGCAGCGCCGAAGCAAAGAATCCGCACTTAGTGATGCTCAAGCTGCAGCACTAAAAACCCAGCAAGAAAAAGCATTACGTGACACAGCACTTAACCAACAACGTCAAGCAGAGCTAAAAAAGAAAGAAACGGCAGCTCAAATCACTCAAATGATCCAGCACTACCAAATCTCGAAAGAAAAAGGGGATACTGAATATAATTTCACCGATGGAAAAACCATTAAAAAGCTAGTCATTACAAAAACCACCTCCGACGAAATTATTCGCGGCCGCTTATGTATTGCGCGTCAAGGCAGCCAATACGCCATTATTCCCCGCCCTATAGCAGAAAAAATCCGTGAGCGCGACGAAGACATTATCGTGGTATTTAATGCTCTACCCAGCCAGCAAGTCAAAACACTTGAATCTGACGACGATTATTATGCGCAATTTGAAATACCTGACGACTTAGATTGGTAAACGAGAAATACTTAAGAGGTATTGAGTAACTGACAGAAACGCTAGCTAAGACTTTTTTCATTCGAGCTTTAGTTAAATAAATTTTCGGATATTTTTTTATAAAAAATAATTGGGAGCTGCAAAAAGAAACTATTTATTTACCTGCCAAAACGACGCGTTTTCTTTTTTCAGCATAGAGCATATCATCAGCTTGACAGTAATATTCTTGGAAGTTATTTTTGTTGCCACTAGGCACCATAGTTGAAACACCTGCACTCAACGATATTTTTCGCCCGGGATCAATCACCATATTTAGATCAGATATTTTTTGGCAAATAGCATTAACAATTAACATCACCTGCGCATATGAAACGCGAGCTAACACCAATACAAATTCATCGCCGCCAATACGGGCTGCAATATCCCCTGGGCGCCTCGCTTTTTCTTTAAGAATTGTCGCTATTGTTTTCAGACACCGGTCTCCAGCGACATGACCAAACCGGTCATTAAATGGTTTAAAGTGATCAATATCAAAAATAACAAAACTCACTTCATGGCTATCTCGTTTCGCTCGCGACAACTCTTTTGATATTAAGCACTCCAAGCCACGCCGATTATTTAATCCTGTCAGTGGGTCTTCATACGATAAACGCTCTGCCTGTTGAAGCAGCAACTTATTGTCGGTCACACTTTGATGAGAAATTAAATAATGGTTAGGTTGTGCCTTAAGAGGAACAACATGGAAACTGTACCATCGTCTTTCCGCTTTGCTGTGGCACGGATATTCATACGTAAAAAAAGGGGCGTCCTCACGGATAACCCCCTCTAAGCCCTCTAATACCGCTTTTGCATCTTGATTATCACTAGCCGCTGACGACCGACAAACCGATAGGTAATTATATTCTAACCAGCTCGACTGATTACTGGGCATGCCATTATTTTTAGCAAAGCGCTTCCAAGCGTCATTCACGTAACAAATCGAGCCACTACGATCAATGACAGCAAGGTGTGCATCTAACGAATCAAGTATTGAATTTAGCATGTGTTTTATCAGCAAGTTATTAAAGGAGCCTACAAACTCGCCATGAATGTTTTTCATTCGCTAAAACCGACGCATTTTTCTTTAGACACACCGCCTAAAACCGCCATTTTATCCGACGAAATCACATTCAGACTTATTCAGGGGCGCCTAAATATTATTATAAGGCACTGAAAACATACTGGCCGACAAGTCTCATTACCAAAATACGAGCTTTGTTTAACAAGTGCCAATAACCAATTGTTATATTAAATCGCTATTTACAGCATTAATTTCTATCGCATATCTAAAGAACAGGGCGACCCTCAAGAGTTCATTAGGCCAAACAGCGTAATACTGTTTTTTGTCGTTACTTCTGCAACCTGCTGAACACTGCTATTTTTAATGGATGCTAGTGTGCTAGCAACGCGTGTGATCGCTAGAGGAGAGTTAGCTTTCCCCTGCGCACCACTTAAAGGCATATCTGGCGCATCGGTTTCCAGAATCAGCGAGTCGAGTGGCATAGACTCTATCGTTTCAATGGTTTTTCTCGCTCGAGAATAAGTGATACTGCCTCCCACCCCCAAATAAAAGCCCATCTCCCAGTAAGCTTTAGCCAAGGCGACACTTCCCGTAAATCCATGAATGACACCACCGGCTGGCAATGAAAAACGCTTGAGTATGCGTATCGTTTCATTATGCGCATCACGCACATGAACAATAAGAGGTAATCTCAATGACTGCGCCAATGACACATGCTGCTCAAAAATGGCTTCTTGCCTAGCAAGCGGAGCGCTAATACGCTTATCTAAGCCACACTCACCTATCGCCACACAATGGGTATGCTGCAACATAGTTTGCCAGTACTCTATTTCTGGCAACTGATCACGCTCAACCCACCAAGGATGCAGGCCGCACGCACTATATATTCCGGGATACTGTTCACAGATTCCGTTAGCCACCGACCATTGTTTAGGTGTAACACCCGGAATTAATAAGTGACGAATACCTGCCTGCTGACATGACGCCCAAATAGATGAGCGCTCATCATCAAAAACCGCAAAGTCAAAATGACAGTGACTATCGAAAAAATTAGCAAAGACCATGAAATACTACTCGCTCATCATAACGATATAACAGGCTCACTATTACTCTCCAAAAAAAACTTAAAGGGTATATTGGCGAGATAACACTCGACAGCACGGAAACCATTATCGCCGCGACGTCACCCAAAGGGCATTGTGTATTATTTTACCACTCGACCGGCCAGTTTATGTACCACTTAGATCTTGAAGATGTGTGCGGTGTAATTGCATTAAGTGAACCGGCCCACTACTGTCCCACAGTTTGAAATCATAAGACCAACCTCATTTGAGGTTGGTCTTTTTGTTTAGGAGGAGGACTTGGATCAAGTATCTCTCTCAAGGCTTTTCGTTCAAATAAATTGAGTTGGATCACCCGAAGAATGCGCTGCACTGTCCACCCTTTCTTTGCTGAATGCCGAGCAAAAGCGAGTAGTAAATAGGTAATCATTGCTATCCAAATTTGTGTCAATATGGCGTTTTTTGATAAGCCTAAAAACGCTTTGATTTGTAAGTTTTGCTTAATCGCTTTGAAGAATAATTCGACTTGCCAGCGGTCTTTGTAAATGGCAGCAATCGTACTCGCCGCCAGTATTAAATTGTTGGTTAAAAACGTATAGAACTTACCGCTATTTTTGTCTCGGTAGCCTATCCGTCGTAGCGTAGGCGCACCGCGTTTGATGGCGTGAGCACTGCTCAGCTGAATAACTTGATCACTTGAAACGCCTTTCTTTTTGTTGACTTCTCTGCGCTCTAACACGCGGTAAACGGCTTTAGATCGTAGGCGCGTTACGAACGATACACCTTGCTGTGTAAGACTTCCAAACCATTGGTAGTCCACATACCCCTTATCAAAAGCAACAATGCTTCCTTTTGGAAAGGTGAATTCTCTACCTTTAACCATATCATTTTCGTTGCCATCACTCAGTGCGACAAACTCAGGCATCAGTGTTCCATGGTTCAAGCCCACGCTGAGTTTTACATTAGCGGTATCATCTCGATGAGCTGCCCAAGGAAACAGTTTTAGTGAGAGATCAATCGCACTTGCATCCAGTGAATACAATGGATTTTTGAAACGGAATTTGTGCTGGCCGGATTGGTTTTTACAGCGATTCAGTAGTTTATAAAAAAGTGCTTCGTAGAGTTCTGCAGGTTGATTGGCATTTAATCGAGATAGCGTTGATTTTGAAACGGGTTTTGCACCCAAGTGATACAGCTTATCCTGTTGAGATTCTAAATTAGATTGAATATCTCGTAGGCTTTGGCGGCCAGATAGCTGCGACATCGCCATACCAATAAACTGATCCCAGCGAGTGGCCGACCTTAATTTTTGCCCTACATGATGCTTTTTAGCAAGCCCTTCAAATTCATGTCTAGATAATGGTTTTAGTAACTGATGAAATGCGGTGTTATGATGTGACAAAGCCTGAACCCCTTTGTTAGTAATGTTTTCTTCGCAGAATCATTATAACAAGTGAGGTTCAGGCTTTCTTATCTAGATCAAACTGTGGGACAGTAGTGGAACCGGCCTGCTTTTTATTGAGCACTGGCAAAGGGCTTATCTTGCATTGTAAAGCTGGTAAAAAATTATCTATCTTAGAACAGAATAAACATGCTAATACCGCGTGGGACAATCATATGCTGTCGCTATAATTTCACGCTAATTTATGGCCGCATTATATATAACCAAAACAATACATACGACAATAGACATCATGCACTAATGGAGTATTTTTTATTAGCGCTTACTACATCGACATCATTAAAATAATCGCCAATAGGCACTAATAACTCATTGCTATTAGAGTTAAGCTCCTGACCGATCATTTCATCATAAGGGCTTTTATGTGACAAATACATGTTTATTATCGTGTAAGGTTTGAGTATTTTTTGGATAGCAACAACACTACGTCGAACCAATGATTTCTTGGGTGCTTCTAACACATAATACTGCTGCACATCGACTTCTATGACGACACGATACAGCGCTTGTTCCAGAGACTCTAAAATCACTTTATCGATAATGGGGAATCGAGATAAGTCCGCTAATAGAATAGGCTTTTTAATTAGGCTCACAGGCTGTCTCTTTTATTTATTCAGTATATATACTCTTAAAAGATACGTAACCATGGGTAAAAAAGATGAATAACCGCTGACAAATCGAAGATTGTTAACACCAATAAACGAAAAAAATAAACAAGGTCATCATATTGTCACTTGACCTATTCATATTTATGTTCATAATCAGTAGTAACAGCACAACAACCTACGCGGTTTATTTGAGATGGTTTTGGAAGAAAATATTTCAAATAAATAAAAAAGTCACTGCGTTATCCCAGAGGTGTGTCGATTATTTATGATTGACTTTCTGTTGAGTACAATAACAATACCTCAAGCCCGATTACCGGGTGCTCATTTATCGGCCCTGCTTTTCAGTATTTTTCAAAATCTTCAGCACCAATACTCAAGTCTCAAGTACTTTACCGTTCAATATCCAATAGTGAGTCACTCCGTAATTAAAACGAATGACTTCGGCCTTATCTTGCCACCCGACAATTCATCTAATCACTCACGTTGCACACCATACTCTTAGGAGAGCACTTATGGAAAAAGTCTACATTCTCGACACCAACGTACTGCTACATGACCCAATGGCCATTCATGCTTTTGCGGAACATCATGTTGTGATTCCGATGACGGTGCTAGAAGAACTCGATATTATTAAAGATAGACGCGACAAAGAAGTGAGCCGAGAAGCACGCATCGCTATTAATAATATTGAAAAAATTGTCGGTGCAGCAACACCCAAAGAAATACAGAACGGCGTCCCAATTGATACACGAGAACATCAAACCTCTGCAGGAAAGCTATCTATTTACGTCGATCAGCGCATTAAAAATGATGACAACATCCCCTATTTAAGTATTAACACACAACATGCGAATGACAATCGTATCATCAATGTTGCGCTTAATTTACAGTTAGAAAATGCCGGCTCAACCGTATGCCTTGTGACCAAGGATATTAATATGCGGCTAAAAGCTAAAGGCTCTGGCTTACATATTGTCGAAGACTACCGTAACGATAGAGTCATTGATGATGTAGACCTATTAGCCACCGGCTACGAAGAAATCGACGGCGATTTTTGGGCATTTATTGAAAAGAATAATGCCAATAGTAGCACCGCCAATCTAGGTGGCGATACCGTGCACTGCATTGAAAAATCGCTTTTCCCTCATGCTTACCCCACACAGTTTATTATCGATAGCGGAGACTTTATTGGCCTCATTACCGAAATAGATACTCAATATATTCATCTACTAGATTTAAATCGCCAGCATTTAATGAGCCAAAATTATTGGGGAGTTAGACCACGCAATCTAGAGCAAGCCATGAGTTTTTTCTTATTAAACTATGAAGATGCCGACATGACAGTACTGACTGGCCCTGCGGGTTCAGGAAAAACCCTATTAGCACTGGCCTACGGTTTACATGCCATTATTGAAGAAAAGCGTTTTAATAAGCTCATTGTCGCTCGATCAACCACCCCCATGGCTGAAGATATTGGCTTTTTACCCGGCACCGAAGAAGAAAAGATGGCGCCATGGCTGGCCGCTTTTGATGATAACTTAGAGGTGTTACACGGGAGCGATGAACACAGTATGAGCAGTATTGATTACGTCAAAGAAAAGGCCAACATTCAGTTCAAATCCTTAAATTTTATGCGCGGCCGCTCATTTAATAATGCCTACATCATTATTGATGAAAGCCAAGGGCTAACGCAATTCCAACTAAAATCCATTATTACTCGAGTCGGTATGAACTCAAAGATCGTTGTGCTCGGTAACTTGGCACAAATAGACAATAAGTACATTACCCCACTCACATCGGGCTTAACTTACTTGGTCGAAAAGAGCAAAGCATATCCGCACGCAGGTATCATGCATGTTAATGGCATAGAGCGCAGCCGCCTTGCCGAGTTTGCAGAAGAAAACCTTTGACGTAGAGACTAACGAGCCAAACTGCAGACCATAAAAAACCCCGTTGCTACAATAGCAACGGGGTTAATTTACAGGAAGTTGAGTCATTTCAACAATATTCAGCGACGTCCGTCAATCCATGCTTCAGTCCTTTGATGCGTCCAGCGGGTGTAATAATGCAATAAATCGCGACAATGATATGTAAGTATTTACCCTCCACCTATGTGAGATATATCTCACATACCGCCTTTTGCCTTATTCTTCTTCCTCAACCCCTTTTAATGCTCGCAATAAAACGCCCTGTCGCTGCACAATATGCTGAATCAGCGTTTCTCTATTGGAATCCGTCATTTCTGTAAATTCGACCCTGAGATAATAAGATCCGGCTTCAGGCATTGCGTCACAGGCAATGACTTGCCCTAAAGTAACGACATGCTTAGCTGAAGGCCTCAAAAGAAGATCCAGTTCTAGCAGGGTATTTGGCGCTAACGACTCACTCACCGGAAACGCAATACCGCTGGCACTAATGCTGGCTTGATCAATGCGATGACAGGCATGCTGGCTCATCAAATTATCCAGTTCTAGCATCATCAAAATCGCATCTATTTTTTGATTAAGCTGAACCGCTAATTTAGCCACGGCAGGATTATCCGGCTCAACAACAGCAATTTGTTCTTGGATTAATGCATTATGATGATTTAACACACTCATCGTATCTATTCGTTTGGCAGAATCATTCTCTACATCCTCGTCGTTAATAACACGATAGGAAACGCCCAGAGCGTCAACGATTCGAAAGTACCGACGTCGATTATCATGGCTGCTATTCATAGTTAACACTCTTTAAAAAATTTCGTCCGGCTGCAAGTCGAACAGGTAATTAGGATCAATATCCAGATTACGCATAACGTCTTGCCCCTCTTCTTGGATAATCGCTTGATCTTCTTGTGATAAGTCCTCACCAAGACCTTGTCGAATCACAATTTCTACCCGTCGATTTCGTGCTTTATTCTCAGGGGAACTGTTGGCGACCAGTGACTGAGTATCTGCAAAACCTGACACCTCAAAGCGTCTAGGGTCAACATTGCCGTCCATTAATGCCTGAGCAACGGATACCGCTCGCGCCGTTGACAGCTCCCAATTGGAGCGATACCTAGCCGTACTTATTGGGTCGTTATCGGTATGCCCTTGCACCTGTATTTTTCCAGGTTTTTTAAGAACCGCCGTTCGAATATCGTCCATCACATCAAAATAGTCATCATTCATGATATGGGAACCGGATTTAAACGAGCCTTTTTCACGAATGCGCACAATAATTTTTCGGCCATCGGTTTCTATTTCAATTTCTCCGGCGACGATTTGATCACGCAGATCGTTTGCCAATTCACGGGCATCTTCCTGCGTTTCTAAAACCAGCTCTTCTAACTGCTGCTTAATCTTTATCTTTACACCTGCTTCTTTATCAACATCTCCGGCTTCAACGTCATACTCTTCGACTTGCTTAACCTCTAAGCTCATCTGAGTAATATCCGCTGTTTTTTGCCATATTTCATTGATAGGCGTGGGTTCAGGTATCGCTGGGCTAAATTCTTGCGCGATAATACTCGTCCCTTTTGGTACATCTGTAACCTTAAGTTGCGTTTGCACACCAAAAGCTTGCGCCATTGAACCCGCCAAACGCTTAAACTTCATTGCATCCATCTCTGAAAAAGACAGCAACAACACGAAGAAGCACATCAATAACGACATAAGGTCAGCAAAGGTTGCCATCCATGCGGGCAACCCGTCAGGGCATTCGCATTCTTCCTCTTCATCAACCATTAGCGACTATTCCTTCGCTGGCAAATGCCGTTAATAGACAGAATCATGAAAAAAACCATTTATTCTGCAACCTCTCGCTTACCTTCTGGCAAGTAGTTACGCAACATACTATCAATGACTCGTGGGTTCTGACCGTTTTGTATCGCAAGCAAAGCATCGATAACAAGGTTCTTCAGTCGCACATCGTTCTCTGCCTTTAAAGACAGCTTGTCGGCTACCGGCTCACAAAAGGCATTAGCCAAAACCGCACCATAAAGTGTGGTTAACAATGCCACCGCCATTGCCGGGCCGATGGACTTAGGGTCTGACATGTTTGCCAACATCGCCACTAAACCGATCAACGTGCCAATCATCCCCATTGCTGGTGCCATCGCGGCCATATTGGTAAAAATACCCGCGCCCAGTTTGTGCCGTTTTTCTGCTTCGGTTTTTTCTTTTGAAAGAATACCTCTCACCACATCCGGTTCATGGCCATCCACCAGTAATTGAATGCCTTTGCTGAGAAAATCACTACTGACCTCTTTCCCTTCTAACGCTAACAACCCGCCTTTTCTCGCCTCATCGGCTAGGGCAACAATTTCATCAATTAAATCACCTAAATTAGCGTCGCTATTTTTAAAGCTCTTGCCAATCATCTTGCCAAAGCCTAAATACTGCGATAACCCGTATTTCGCCATAACCGCCGTAAACGTACCACCGAATACGATCACTAAGGATGGAATATTAACGAACATCGTAATATCACCACTCAGAATCATCGTGACTGCAATCAATGCGAAAGCCCCAATGATGCCGATCAGCGTTGCTAAATCCACAGTTAACCTCTCATGTAAAGTATTTGGTGTTTTTTTACCCTGCCTTTTTTTAGTCTAGCTGCTATTTTTCATTTCTCCTGTAAAACCTGTAAATTATTCATAGGCTCTGGTAGGGTAAGGGGGTCTTATTAAAGAGTCCGACAACGAGCTATATTATGAGTAAAGAAGAAGCAAGCAAGCAGACACAAACGGTGGACTCACTGAGTTTTGAAGCCTCAATGAATGAATTGGAAGCCCTTGTTGCAGCATTAGAAAATGGCGATCTATCGCTAGAGGAGTCTCTCAGTACGTTCGAGAAGGGTGTGCGACTCACCAAGGCCTGCCAACAACATTTAGCCCAAGCAGAGCAAAAAATTAACGTATTAACCGCATCCGGCGAATCCGCTGAGTTTATTGCCGACCAACATCAAGCATAGCGGCCTGATCAACGACCTTTTTGATGACACCTAGACCAACTATTACCCAGCTACCAACTTAAAAAACAATGACAACAGCGAAGAATTAACACGTGCCCTTTAATCAATTTATCAACCACTGCTGTCAACGCATCGATAAGGCTTTAGAGCAACACCTGAGTCAATTCGATGCACACCCTAAGCTATTAGAAGCTATGCGGTACAGCCTATTCAATGGGGGCAAACGGGTAAGACCGCTGTTAGTCTACGCCAGCGCACAAGCAATAGCCGACATCAACCCTATCACCGAACGTGCCGCCATGGCGATTGAAGCGATCCACGCTTATAGCCTAATACATGATGATTTACCCGCCATGGATGATGACGACTTGCGCAGAGGAAAACCAACCTGCCACATTGCCTTTAATGAGGCTACCGCCATTCTTGCCGGTGATGCACTACAAGCCTTTGCTTTTGATGTACTTAGTGAAGCCGGCAACGACGAGAGCATTGAGCCCAAAACACTGCTTACCATGCTGCACATCCTCAGCCGTTCCAGCGGAGCAAATGGTATGGTGGGAGGGCAATCAATCGATCTAGCGGCCGTCGATCAAACACTCACAATTAATCAGTTAGAAACCATGCACCGCCTTAAAACAGGTGCCTTAATTAGCGCAAGTACACGCCTAGGCGCCTTATCAACGGGTATTGCCTCTGACGACCAATTACAAGCCTTACAGTATTACTCAGATGCCATTGGCTTAGCTTTTCAGGTGCAAGATGACATCCTCGATGTGACATCAGACACGCAAACACTAGGTAAACAGCAAGGTGCCGATGCAGCTCTTAGCAAGCCTACCTATATCGCCTTACTAGGGCTTGAGGCTTCAAAAAAGAAAGCGAAACAACTGCATGAGCAAGCACTGGATGCATTAAGTGGTTTTGACTACCGTGCAGACCACCTGCGCCACTTGTCTGCATACATTGTGAACCGACGTTCGTAAACACTGTTAAAGCCCTTCACAAGCGTCTACAATTGCCGCTTATTTTGTAGGTGATTAGGTGTTTGCATAGAAAACATCATCATCGATTCTTCTGACCCAATGTTGCCTCAGTAAATAACAGCAACCTTGTGATAACGCAGCCCATTACCCTATGTCGATACCGAGCGAAATCCCTTTATTACGTCCAGACACCCCCCTATTGGATACGATTAATTCGCCCGATGATTTACGCTTGCTCGATAAAGACCAACTTGAAACACTTGCAGAGCAAGTACGCACTTACTTACTTTACTGCGTAGGAAAAACAGGCGGGCACTTCGGCGCTGGACTAGGCGTGGTTGAACTGACAATCGCCCTTCACTATATCTACAATACACCCAATGACCGCATTGTTTGGGATGTTGGACACCAAACGTATCCCCATAAGATACTGACAGGTCGCCGTGAACAAATGCTGACGATGCGTCAATACCAAGGCTTATCCGGTTTTCCTAAACGCACAGAAAGTGATTACGACACCTTTGGTGTCGGCCATTCAAGCACCTCGATCAGTGCCGCACTCGGCATGGCAATTGGCAGTGAAATACATGCCGACATTAACCAAGACGAGGCAAGCCAAACGCGGAAACATATTGCGGTTATTGGTGATGGAGCCATGACCGCCGGCATGGCGTTTGAAGCACTCAATCATAGTGCCCACACCGGTAATGACTTGTTGGTTATTCTTAACGATAACAACATGTCGATTTCCCCCAACGTCGGTGGTCTCGCGACCTACTTCTCAAAAATTTGGGCGAGCAAATCCTATAATGCTCTGCGCGAAAATAGTAAGCGCGTACTGACAAAGATACCTCGCGCTTGGGAAATGGCACGTCGTACCGAGGAACACATGAAAGGCCTTGTGTCGCCCGGCACATTATTTGAAGAAATGGGTTTTAACTATGTCGGTCCTATCGACGGCCACGACTTACCCGAGTTAATCAATTACTTCGGCAAGCTCAAAGACATCAAAGGCCCAAAGCTCCTGCATATCATCACCCGCAAAGGCAAAGGGTTTTCACCGGCAGAAGCCGACCCCGTAGGCTATCATGCGCTCAATAAAATAGAGCCAAAAAGTGAAAGCTCACCTGCGCCTGCTACAACGGAACAAACTCAAGCTCCAGCAGCGAAAAAGTACCAAGATATTTTTGGGCAATGGCTCTGTGATATGGCAGCAGCAAGCCCGCAGTTAGTCGGCATTACACCTGCCATGTGCGAAGGCTCTGGCATGGTAAGCTTTGCCGAACAATACCCCACTCGCTATTATGATGTCGCTATTGCCGAGCAACATGCGGTTACCGTCGCTGCAGGTATCGCGTGCGAAGGGCAGAAGCCGGTTGTTGCGATTTACTCGACATTTTTGCAACGCGGCTACGACCAACTCGTTCATGATGTGGCACTACAAAACCTTGACGTCACTTTCGGTATTGATCGCGCTGGAATCGTAGGTGAAGACGGACCAACCCATGCTGGTAGCTTTGATCTCTCTTTCTTGCGCTGCATACCCAATATGGTGATTGCTGCACCCAGTGATGAAGACGAATGCTACCAACTCTTATCCAGTGCTTATCACTATCAAGGGCCTGCGGCTGTACGCTACCCTAGAGGTAAAGGTGTAGGAGCAAACATCACCGTATCGGCTGATCAAACTCACATGCCCGATCAATTGCTCCCTATAGGTAAAGCCAAACGGGTACGCGACGGACAAAACGTGGCGATCTTAAACTTTGGCACGTTGTTACCGGAAGCAGTAAAGGCGGCAGCGAGTATTAATGCGACCGTCTATGATATGCGCTGGGTAAAGCCCTTGGATGAAAATGCGATCACTCAACTGGCACAATCACATAAGCTATTGGTCACCCTTGAAGAAAATGCGATTGCCGGTGGCGCTGGCAGTGGCGTTTGTGAGTTTATCGCTCAACAAGGCATAAACACCCAAGTACTACCACTAGGCTTACCCGACACTTTTATCGATCATGGCAAGCGCGAGAAAATTTTAGAAGGCATTGGCCTAAGTGCTGAGGGAATACTTGCCAGCATCACCTCTAAAATAGCGTAAAGGCTGTCGATAAAAGATTCTCGGTAAACAAGTACAGTCCACACTCTCGTAACAGACGACTATACTTTTCTTGTTCATAAGCCAACGAGCCTTTTTATGCCGTACATCGCGCCTTTTATTGTCTTAACCTGCCTACTTTTTACCTTACCTAGCCATGCTGATTATCGTTTCATTAATATCAAAAAAGGGCAATTTGTTATTATTGACGAGAACGACCAGCGCTTAGTGACGATCAACACTCTCGGCTTTAAAAAAGGCTGGCAGTGGATGGGAGTTAGCGAGGCAGAAAAAACAGATGCCACTGATGAGCAGTCATTAGCTAACTATCAATATGATTACCTGTTAGACAAAGGCAATATCCGATGGATGATGGATGTTGAAACCAAGGCTGGCACGGTCATTTTCGACCATCATTTATCGAGCAAGCGCAGCATCCCTCTCACATACATTGCGTTTGCCGTCGAACCTGAAAAAGTACTTGAAGGCGGATACCTTATCGCAACTGATGTACACAATAAGCGTCATAGACTTCCCTTCCCTCTAAAACCGACACGCAACAGCGATATAGTCGAGCTAGAGTATTTTAATAGCGATCATCACTCTGTATTAACCATTCAGTTTCCCAACACCATCAACATTCACCATCACGGCGCATCAAGAATTAATCTGACGGGCGATGTTATAGAACCAACAAGCCCGCAACAACATCGCTTAGTGTTCTCAGCCAAACACGCCATCCAGTTCTACCAACGAAACACCGATGTCCCCTTACAGACTTCACATGAGCACTGGTTTCCATTTACGCCTAAAGATAACGTAGCACAGGGCGAAATTGGTATGGCTGACTGGTTAGCACCCATTACATCGCCTCTTGTATCGCGCGGGGATAAAATATTCGCCGGGCAGAAGGAATACAAAGCATGGGGTACCAATGTGGAGTACTTTCAAAACGCACCGAAAAAAAAGGATGCCGAAAAACGTACCGCACTGTTTGCAAAATATGGCATTAACGATGTACGACTGCACAAACTCAGTAATCATGGCTGGGAAGGCATTGGCTCTGACAAAAAATCTAGCGAATACGACCCTGAAAAATTACAACGATTTGATTATTGGCTATCACTGCTGAAACAGCCTGGCATACGTTACGGATTTTCGCCGATTTGGGATCTTCGCGTTTACGAGGGTGATCGCTCCTCTGTTATGGACTACGACGAAATTGTCAGTGCCAATCCTAAAAAACCTGTCACTACCGGCCTTGTTTGGTTCGCCGAAGATATTCAACAATTACATATCGACACCATAATCAACTTACTCAATCATAAAAACCAGTATACCCAACAACGCTATGCAGAAGACCCTGCTCTCAGCTATATCGAAATACAAAATGAAGAAAACGCATTCTTTTATAAATTCATGGGCGATGTCAAAAAATTTCCTCGTTACCAACGCCTGTTAGCACAGCAGTTTAGCGAATGGCTAACAAAAAAATATCGCGACCATTCCGGTCTCGTGTCTGCATGGGGCGGATCTGCTATTGATACCTTTAGCAATGAGGGCGGATTTCCTAACGAAAACTTAGCGGATAAAAATATTCTACCTATTACAAACCCTTGGCTTCACGACAACCATTCCACAAGAGGATACCGATCAAAACGACTGCAAGATACTGCAGAATTTTTATTTTTAAAACAACAGCACTATTACAAAAAAATAAAGCGAGCCATTCGAGACACTGGTTTCAAGGGGCTCATTGTGGCGGGAAATTGGCAAGCAGGAAATACCGGAGCACACTTTTTAAATTTACTTAATGATGCTGAAACCGGTGTTGTTGACAGACATAATTATCAAGGAGGAGCAAAAGGCAGCCCCAATCATCACATGAAATCAGGATTTACTTTAGCCGAAAATGATATGCTTCACAGACCCGGCAGTGGCTTGCTATCAACAGGCATGCAACAAGTCTCTGGCCGCCCTTTTATGTTTAGCGAATGGTTATCGGTACTGCCTTCCGAGTGGGCTGCGGCTGACAATACAATTATTGCTGCCTATGGTTTTGGCTTACAAGGCTGGGATATGAGTTATCAGTTTGCAAGTAATGGCGTCGCTTTTAGTGATACGTTAAACCCTGCCGACTATAAATTTAATAACCTAACACCTGTAGGCTTAGGCTTATTTCCTGTACTTAGCCGCATGGTGCTGAGACAAGATATTAAAGAAGCCGAACCTATTGCTATTCGTCGCCTCAGTCAGCAGCAAGCAATCACTAATCGTTATGATTTTACGCATTCAACAGAGCATAAAGGAGACAACAAATCATTTAGCGGAACCCCCAGTCATTACGCATTAGCTGCAGGAAAAATACTCGTTGAATTTACTCAACAAGACGGCACATCAACGATCATTCCATGGAAAAAAGATTACCTACGCACACAAAGCGACGGCAAAAAAGTGATCACCTCATCAACAAAGCAACTTAAATGGTCTTATTATGACGATAAGAGTCAAGGATTAGTAGAAATTAATAGCGCCGGAACACAGGGTATCGCTGGCTTTTCAGAGCAAAAAAAATATCTATTTAATGATATAAGTATTGAACCAAAATCACCGTACTCCGTCATTCTTGCGACGGCAAAATCACCTAACAACACACTACTATCTGACAACCAAGCCATTATTGTCGCCATTGCCAGAGCCCATAATACCGGTATGAATATGATTGGCGACTTATTAGTGAATGCCGGTGAAGCACCCGTGATACTAGAACCAGTAAAAGCCAACATTAACCTGCAGCGAGACGCTGTAATCCATATACTGGATCATGACGGCATAAAAACCGGCAAAACGTTACCATTAAAAGAAAACAAGTTTTTTATTGACACTGCGAGAGATAAAACAATTTATTATCTTATTGAATTTTTAGAAAAAGAGTAAAATCAGGAAATAACCGTGCAGCCACGGTTATTTTTTGTAGTTAAGCCAGCGCTTAGTTTTCAGGCAAGCACTTATTCTAAGTCCAAAAAATAACTATAAAAATTCGTGTCTTTTTTATAGCCCAACGATTCATATAAACCTTGGGCTGTCGTATTATCTATAGCCGTTTGCAAGCCAACACCTTTAACGCCAGATTCATTTGAAAAGTTTTTAACTTCACCAAGCAATAACTTTCCTATGCCTAAACCCCGCGACACTTCATTGACATAAAGATCATTAAGAATCCATGTTCGCCTAGCCGACACCGAAGAAAACGAAGGATAAAGCTGTACAAAACCCAATAATTGCTCACCCTCTTTCGCAAGAAAAATAACGGATTCATTGTTTCTTAATCGCTCACCAATAAAATATTCAGCCAACTCTACATTACTAGATTGCTGGTAAAAAATACGGTATTGATTAAAAATCACCGCTATTTCTGCTACGTCATTCAATGTCGCTTGAGTGATCGTTACTGACATCATTAACATCCTATTAAATATTTGGTACTTTTGAATAAGTCATACATGATTTTTCAGCGATTACACTTAAAAATCATCCGATGCTTTCAACGGAATAAACAACATACGCATAGCTGCTATAGAAAACAACACCGCCAAAAATCCATCAAAAAACACCTGCAAGCGACAATAAACACGCTGAGCCGACACTGTAGAAAACAAAAAGGCATAAGATAAAAACACAATAATGCCAATTAAACTACAGCCAAACACAACCACAAACATGTATTGACTCGACGCTGACGCAGGCACAGAAAATGTCACAATAGACAACCAGACAAAAATCGCTTTGGGGTTGGTTAGATGTAATAAGAGACCGCGAACAAATAAGCGCTGATACACATTGTTATTTCGATTGATAGACGCGCCACTATTCTCAGGGCTTATATTCAACTTTTTATTTAAAGAAGCAGTAAAAAACGCAGAGCGTGCTGATTGATAAGCCAGCCACAATAAATAAAACCCCGCTGCTATTTTCATGGCATACAGCAATGAGACATAATGAGTTAGCACTGTAGATAAGCCAAAAGCCGCTAAAACACCCCAAAAACCAGAGCCTAAAATAATGCCCAACGCAAGCATCATCGCAGGTCGCCGACCAGATGACATGGCAACACCCATAATGGCTAAATTACTAGGGCCCGGACTAGCAACACCTAAAAAATAGATCATAAATGCGATAACTATTTGAGAAGAAAAGACGATGTCCATAGCGATACTCTACATCTATACTCTACTAGCACTCTTAAGTGATATTGTTTTTGAAAAAATGTTTAAGGAGCCTCTGAACAGCTTATCGATGCCTTAATGCGGCTTTAACAAGACTAAAATCACCCGCTAAAAAATTTAGTAGCACGGGCTCAACGTCATCCATTGATACATTATTAACCCACGCTGACTCACAATGAACAACCAAGTGTAGCGCGCTTTCAAATTGTTGCCGTGAAAAGGCAAACGAGCCCTTCACTATTTTTTGATGCCGAATCAGCTCTGACATATTAAGCTCAAACATTGGGGATGAAAAACCTAAAAATACACAAATAGCGTTCTTCTTCGTTATAGCTATCGCCATAGATCGAGTCGCCTCAGACCCCACTGTATCAAACACCACATCGAAAGCGTCATACAAAGAAGTGCTGCGCAAAAGAGGCGCAACGCCTTGAGCATTACTTTCTTCTTGAGGTTCATCAGCCACCTGACTGATTACCGATGTTGCACCTAAACTACGCGCGGCGGCTTGGCGTGATAACGATGATTCAATCACTGTGATATTTTTACATCCCATGGCTTTTGCACAAGCGACTAACCCCAAACCTAATCCACCTGCCCCAACAATAGCCACCGATGAGTTTGCAGTAGCCTCCGATATTTCCCATGCATTGATTGAGTTCGCAAAAGGCTCAATAAATATTGCCTGCTCCCATGAAAGCCCATCTGGTAGAGGCACTAGGCTATTGGTAGGTGCCGACACATATTCAGCGAAACCGCCATCTGTCTGCACACCAATCAGCGACCACTGATCACAAAGCGACGTTTGCCCAGCTAAGCAATAAGTGCAGCCCCCACAACCCGATAAAGGATATATGGCAACACGCTCTCCACCTTCAATCATGCCTACAATGCCATGCCCCATAATACTCGGCAGCGATCGAATACCCGGATGATTAAAACCTTGGTACTCACTACCACCAATACCAGCAGCCACAACAGAAACCAAGGTATGATCCGATGGTAACTCTGGCAGGCTAATTTCGCGCTCGACTAAATTTCGAGCCTGCTCTAAGACAAGTGCTTTCATGGTATGCCTTTCTTTTTTAAGTAACGTTTGCTTTGAAGGGTAATACTTTTCGTCGCCTCAGCTAAGAGAAGTTAAACTCCATTACAAACACTATATATCATTCCTAATGCTTTCAAGTGAGGTTACACGTGACATTAACAGCTTAAGGTCGGCACTCGGATAGCTGTCTAGCTCTGTTTGAATAAAGTTGATTATGTCTGGTATATCACTATCGTTCTTGACAAAAATATACTTTATATCTTTCGGCGTAAATCTAATGGTACAGTGCTCTTTCGTTAATTCATTATTTTTATTGGCTAGCTCTTCATTTTCAAAATCTGCACGCTTTAGATAATCTTGAATTTTTTCATTTTTGGGCACATATCTCCATTCGGACTCTTGATGAAATTCTTTTGGTACAAATTCACCTCCTATAACCATATTTCCATCAGTAGGCTTTGCATGAGCTAGCAAGTATCTAACTGATTTTTTCGCTTCATTTTTTGCAGCTTTTTCTAAGTTGTATGCAAGATCTATAATTTTACGATATGAATTGGGAATATGGTTATTTGAGGCCACATAAAGAATAGGCGTTAGCTTATTAGCTTCAGCCCATTCCTTAGATAAACCGACGCCAAATTCGCCATAAAAATTCACATGTTCATCTACTCTTGATATGGGAATATCACAAAAACAAACCATAGGATATGCAATAAAATCAAACTCTTTGTACCTTAGCCAAGCAACATCTTCTAGGCAATATCGAGGCCAAAATCCATTCTTGATTATGAGCTTTAATGTTTCATTGTTCTTTGTAAAATGAAACAATGTATGTGATTTAGGATTCAATTCGATTTCCTTTTGATAGCTAACTGCACTAATAAAAAACATCTAAGAATGTAATGAATATATTTTGCATAAACGCCTAAACACTATCTTCCTTATTTCACCAAGCGATTTTCAATCAATTCATCAACAACTGACGGATCAGCTAACGTAGAGGTATCACCCAAGCTATCAATTTCATTGGTGGCGATTTTACGTAAGATACGGCGCATAATTTTACCGGAGCGTGTTTTCGGTAGACCCGGCGCCCACTGAATTAAATCGGGTTTTGCGATGGGGCCAATTTGCTGCACACACAAACCAATAAGTTCTTTTTTGATAGCATCGCTCGGCTCTTCGCCATTCATCAAGGTGACGTAGGCATAAATACCTTGCCCTTTAATATCATGGTCATAACCTACTACGGCCGATTCGGCGACTTTTTCGTGTAGCACCAAGGCACTTTCAATCTCGGCAGTACCTAAACGGTGGCCGCTTACGTTAAGCACATCATCCATACGACCGGTAATCCAGTAATAACCATCGGCATCGCGACGCGCACCGTCGCCAGTAAAATAGTAACCGGGATAGGTTGTAAAATACGTATCGATTAATCGCTGGTGATCACCATAAACGCTACGAATTTGGCTGGGCCACGATGCCTTAATCACCAAACTACCGGCACCTTCGCCTTCAATTTCTTGTGCGTTTTCATCTAATAGTGCAGGCTGAACACCAAAAAATGGCAACGTGGCTGAACCGGGTTTTAACGCGGTGGCTCCCGGTAATGGCGTTAGCATATGCGCGCCGGTTTCGGTTTGCCACCACGTATCAACAATCGGACAACGCTCTTCACCGACAATCTTGTGATACCACTGCCACGCCTCGGGGTTAATCGGTTCACCGACGGTTCCTAGAATGCGCAAACTTTTGCGCGACGTGTTAGTTACCCATTCATCACCCGCACCCATCAAAGCACGAATGGCGGTTGGCGCTGTGTAAAAAATCGCTACGTTATGCTTATCAACAATATCCCAACAACGCGATGCACTCGGGTAGGTTGGCACGCCTTCAAACATTAACGATGTCGCGCCATTGGCCAGTGGGCCATACACAATATAAGAATGCCCTGTCACCCAGCCCACATCGGCGGTACACCAATACACTTCACCTTCTTGATAATCAAACACATATTTGTGAGTCATCGCCGCCTGTAGCAAGTAACCGGCTGTTGTGTGCAGCACCCCTTTTGGCTTACCGGTAGAACCTGATGTGTATAAAATAAATAAGGGGTCTTCGGCATCCATCGCTTCTGGTGCACAATCGGTATCTGCAGCGGCAACGGCTTCGCCATACCAAACATCACGGTTATCATCCCACTGCACATCGCCACCGGTACGCTTAACCACCAAACAAGTATGCACATTAGAGCAGCCGGCCAAGGCTTTATCGGCATTCTTTTTGAGAGGCACATGCTTACCACCGCGCACCCCCTCGTCGGCAGTAATAACGACTTGGCAATCAGAATTCACAATACGGTCACGTAAAGCATCGGGAGAAAAACCACCAAATACAATCGAGTGAACCGCACCGATACGCGCACACGCCAACATGGCATAGGCGGCTTCTGGAATCATCGGTAGATACAAACACACACGATCGCCTTTTTTCACGCCGCGCGCTTTTAACACATTGGCTAAACGACAAACTGATTCATGTAAGGCGGCATAAGTAATGTGCTGATCGTCTGTTGGGTCATCGCCCTCCCAAATAATCGCGGTTTGATTGGCACGTTCGGGTAAGTGGCGATCAATGCAATTTTCGCTGACATTTAATTGGCCGCCATCAAACCAACGGGCCAACCCTTTATGCATATCCGATTCACATACACTCGTCCACGGCTGTTGCCACGTTAGAAATTGCGTGGCTTGCTCTGCCCAAAAAGTATCAGGGTCGTTGATCGATTGCTCATAAAGCGTACGATAGCTTTCTTGATCAATATGTGCGCTTGCTTTAACAGTATCTGAAACGGGATAAACAGAAGACATAGTATTTCCTGAGAGTGGTCTGTAAAAAAATATTATTTTTGAGGTGCTAGCGTACTAAGTTAATCGCTATATCTCAATGACCACACTACCTTACTTTCGTTAAATAATCGTTACATATACATACCCACTGAGAAAACCAATAACAAGCGTGATGCCTATCACAAAACAGACTTAATCTTAGAAACAAAACCTCAGTACGATGAACAAACAAAATGATCACAATGTTGCAATAAGTGACTAATTTTTTCATAACCTTGAGCATCTGCATGATACAAAGCCGTACGCCCAAATTTATCCTTGATATTTTTATCGGCGCCCGCTTGCAAGAGCGCTTTAACAATTGTTTGATATGGCTCAGAGCCATCCCCCAAAACAACAGCCTCTAAGAGTGCTGTCCAGCCAAGATTATTTTGACGATCAACTAATGCTCCAGCGGCAATTAATGCATTCACAATCTCGACCTGCCCTTCTGCTGAAGCATAGATCAATGCCGACCCCTGATAACTCGGCGTAAACCTATTAACATAAATACCTGCATCAATTGCTTTTAGGCCGAGCGAGGGAGATTGTATTTTGACCGCCGTATTAAGCAAATCACGATCTCTAGCATTGAGCGCGTTAATATTTGCACCATGCGCCAACAATAGATCAAACAGCTCCCAGTCATGCTGTACACCAGCGATAAGCAAAGGCGTATTTCCCTCGTTATCAACCGCCTCCAAATGAACAAAACGACGATGAAGCAGCGTTCGAGCAGACTCAATATCACCCTGCTTAACCCATGCAATAAGTTCTTTACTGCCCCCGTAGGAACAGGAAGCCATTAATAACAAGCTAGACAACACTATTAGCTTAAGGATTACTACCCGCACACACCTCTTCATCATAAACCTCATAACACTCACCATAAATATTAACTCGCATACATGATATAAACAGTTAACCATGGCTAGGGGCTGATAATAAAAATCAGGATTGAATCAGGTTTTTAAGATATGATTTGTTGAGTAAATAAGTGAGTAGCATATGAAAATATTGCTTGTTGAAGATGATCAAAGTATCGCCGATGGCATTATCCGAAAAATACGTAGTACCGGTATCGAGGTTGAGCATAGTGCAACTATTCAGTCTGCTCGTGTTGCGGCAACCGATCACACGGTTGGCTTATTAATTCTCGATTTAGGCTTGCCCGATGGAGATGGGCTATCCTTCCTTTCCGATTTACGTCGACAGTCAATCGATTTTCCCGTCATGGTATTAACCGCCAGAGACGAACCCAAGGCCGTTGTACTAGGCCTCGATAGTGGAGCTGATGACTACCTTGTAAAACCTTTCGACATGGATGAGCTAATTGCACGCGTCAGAGCGTTATTACGTCGTAAAATGGGGCGAACAGCGCCGAGCATTGTTTACCAACACCTCGTGCTTGATCCTGCATCCATTCAAGTGTACGTAAATGATCAACCAACCTCTTTATTGCTTAGTCACTTTCGCTTATTGCAGTACTTACTTGAATCACAGGGACAGGTAAAAACAAAACAACAAATTATTGATGCACTTTATCGCTGGGATAAGGAAATCGAAGAAAACACTATCGAAGTGTATGTTTCACAACTGAGAAAAAAACTGTGGCCCAAGCTAATAAAAACTATTCGCGGCGTTGGTTATCTAATACCAAAACTGCAGAACAATCATTAAGAACGCGCTTACTCATACGCATAAGCTGCTTATTTTTAATCGTATGGATCACCACGACAATAACGACAAAACTTCTTGTTAAAGAAGGCTCAAGAAATTATATTTACGAACACACACAACAATCTGCATCGCATTGGGTAAACATTCTTTCTCACCAAAAAATAGACGCCCTTTCGCTATCCGAATCAGGTGATCAATTTACTACGATATGGCAAGATAACAATATCGTTATCGATCAAAACATTCTCCACTTAAAAAAGCCTACAAGAACAGAAACATACCTTCATGAGCACGACAATAAAAGATGGATTATTAGCACACATTGCCAGCACAATACATGCGCCGCTGTCGGCTTTAAAGATTCCGAAAGACGCCATGCCGCGCGTCGCCTCGTCGCCTCAATATCCATTCCTTTATTACTTATTTTTTTAGCCACAACCGCAGGAATTTATTTTTCGATTCGATCTGGCCTAAGGCCACTAAATGAATTAGCAACCGCCGTATCTAATTTACCCGAAAACACACAAGACACTGTGCACGAAAAAGTGACAACAAAAGAATTAATTCCTTTGGTAAAAGCAATCAACCAACTTATTCATAACTTGCGCAATCAATTAGAAAAAGAAAGACAATTTTTAGACACCTGCTCTCACGAGATAAGAACACCTATTACAGCGCTTATCGCACAAATACAGAGTGTAAACTTTGAAGAAAGCTCGCAAAAATTATCACATATTAAAAAATCAGCACTTAGAACCATTAGGGTAGCAAACCAAGTAATTAGCCTTGCCAAAAATAGAAATCGGCAATTAACACAAAAAGACAATAGCATTTTTGACATTTGCGAGCTAACTCGATTAATCATTTCTGACCTATTAAACACTGACCAGCATATCAACATCACTATGCAAGGAGAAAATAATTTAACCGTAGATGCCGATCCACTGGCAATAGAAGTCTTATTAAGAAACATTATTGACAATGCATTTAAATATGGAAAAAACAATAAAAAAATCGGCACTATCCTCATCAATATCAATCAAATAGACAGAGACACTATCATTTCGATAGAAGACAGCGGATATGGCGTTAATGATAGTGAAAAAAAATACTTGCTTGAAAAGTTTTACCGAGGGAAAGACAATCAATCAGATGGTGCGGGGCTAGGCCTCAGCATTGCTCATGCTATTGTAGAGGCATATCATGGAAAAATTTTATTAGAAGATAGCATTGCACTGGGTGGATTAAAAATTACGTTAACACTAACAAATATCCAACATATTCTACCTCCAATAAATACGATAAAAACCAAATAAGCACTCAAAAATTACATTAAAAATCAGTGTTAAAAATCAGGAAGCCATCAGCTTTATCATTCACTATATTCACTACTACTAATCTTATTGGCTAATAAATGATAAAAAATACATCACATCATTACGGGTGGCCGGCTAAGTTTTTTCACTGGCTAACCGTGCCTATACTCATACTACTATTTTGCTTAGGGCTATGGATGGTAGATTTAGATTATGATGATTATTGGTACGACGCTGCACCTTTCTACCATGAAGGACTAGGAGTGTTTTTTGCCGCTCTTTTAATGATCCGCTTCGGATGGAAACTATATAATCAAGCGCCTACACCTTCAGCTTCTTTATCAAAATTAGAAAAAAATCTCGCTACTATCACTCATTATCTACTCTACCTACTTTGCACTTTATTATGCATTACTGGGTATCTCATGCCTACAGCCGATGGCCGCGCACTCGCAGTTTTCAATTGGTTTTACATACCATCCCTCGGATCATTTCATCCATTGCAAGCAGACATTGCAGGCTTTCTACACTACTGGATCGCATGGCTGACTGTATGCACCGCTTCAATACATGGCCTTGCTGCAATAAAACATCACATCATCGATAAAGATCACACCTTAAAAAAAATGCTTTAAGGAACCTTTGAATAAATCTGAGTGAAATTTTCGGTGAGATAAAATGAGTGTATTTGAGGCGAATATTGAAGGTAATAGCGAGCTATTGGCGAAATATTCAACGAAAAATACGCTTATTTTATCCAGCTAAAAACCACACATGACTTGTTTAGAGGTCCTTTAACTTAACCATCTGGAGAAAAATCATGAAAAAAACATTCATTCAATTACTTACCGCAAGCTCGATTGTGTTATTTAGCCACACCCTTTCTGCCGCTGAATACATCATTGACACCAAAGGGGCACACGCCTCTATTAATTTTAAAATTATGCACGCAGGGTTTTCTTGGCTAACGGGTCGATTTAACACATTTAGCGGTTCATTCAATTACGACAAAGATAATATCGACAACGCATCGATAAAAGTCATTGTCGACACCGCTAGCGTCGACTCTAATCACGCCAAAAGAGACAAGCACTTACGCAGCGATGATTTTTTAAATGTGAGTGCATACCCACAGGCAATATTTGAGAGCAAAAAAGTCACTCCCGCAAGTGATGGAACTCTCAGCATTATGGGAGACCTCACCCTTAACGGTGTCACTCAGAGCATTGTCATTGATGCAACGAAAATTGCAGAAGGAGAGAGAAAAAATAAATACTTAGCAGGATTTTCAGGAACGACCGAGTTAGTGCTAAAAGACTTCAATATTAAAAGAAGCCTAGGGCCAACATCAACATCTGTATTTATGGATTTGCATATTGAAGGTATTCGTCAGTAATACACTGTTGCGCAACCATAATGGAGAATCACTCCATTATGGTTGCGGCATTATTCAAAAACAAGCTAGTCTTTTTGCACAGGAATAGTATTCGCTGTACGCTCGACTCTATTTTCTTCGCTAAGGTACACCAGACGGGGCTTAAAGGTATCCAGCTCTTGATCATCAAATTGACCGTAAGCCGCAATAATAATACGATCTCCAACTTGTACTTTACGAGCCGCCGCACCGTTAAGCGAGATAGTCCCTGAGCCTGCCTCTGCCAAAATCACATAGGTCGTAAAGCGCTCACCATTACTGACATTGTAAATATCAATTTGCTCAAACTCGCGAAAACCCGCCAGCTCAACCAAATCAGAATCGATGGCACACGAGCCGTCGTACCACAATTCAGCCTGCGTCACGCAGGCCATATGTAACTTGCCTTTCAATAATGTTGTTTGCATATTTCTACTACTTACTATTTTCAATGAATATAATGAATGATGCGTTTCTAGCGATAATAACCAAAAATCATTGCGGTTCTGTTAACTTTTAAATCAGAGACTTTTTAAAGACAGATTATCGATAAGCCGTGCAGATTCGGTATACATCGCACCCAATACCGTGATTTCTTCATCATCTTGAGCGGCTGGCATTAGCGTATCGCTACTGCATATTTGTAGATAATCAATACGAAAACCCGCTTCTACAATCTGCGCTTTAGCGGCAATTTCGAGTGCTAAATAATCTTTCTGTCCCTGCTCGATCTGTTGCTTAATCCACAACAAGCTCTGACGCAATTGATTCGCTCGGGGACGCTCATCACGAGTAATAAAATGATTACGTGAGCTCATGGCAAGCCCATCATCTTCACGTACAATATCACCAGCAATAATCTCTACCGGCATACACAAATCTTGTGCCATACGACGAATAACTGCGATTTGCTGATAGTCTTTTAGACCAAATACCGCCGCGTGTGGCTCGACAATATTAAATAGCTTGCTCACCACCGTGGTCACGCCTTCAAAGTGCCCGGGGCGGCTTGCACCACAGAGCATATCGGTCATCGTCGGGACTACGACACGGGTTTGCCCATCCATCCCATTCGGATAAATTTCTTTTTCTTCAGGGAAAAATAAATAATCACACTGCTCGGTGATCAGCTTTTGACAATCATCATCAAAGGTCCGTGGATACTGATCCCAGTCTTCATTAAGACCAAACTGCAAGCGATTCACAAAAATGCTCACGACCACAACATCACACTGAGACTTAGCCGTTTTCACCAGCGCTAAATGCCCTTGATGAAGGTTACCCATCGTAGGCACAAGACCAATGCGCTTACCTGCTTGGCGATCAATGGCTAAGCATTCACGTAGTGACTGAATATGACGAAATACTTGCATACTTTCTACACAGATTGCTAACAAAGGCGGCGATCATACACTGTGAACACCAGTAGCTCAACCTAGGCATACAGCAGATATGCACGAGTGATAAGACACAAAATAAAACACTGAATCACACGAAAAGACAGGCAATCTACACTAACGTGTGATCAATAAATATGCGAAAATAGCGCCGCTCCATCACCCAGTAATACACTGGCTTACCGACCTCATCGCAGACGCATTTATTATGGCAAAAACCGGTTTAGCAAAAGCTCCTCACCTTTTCCAATACCCTAAATATTGGGCAGAATGTTTTGACGCCGCCCCTTATTTACCGATGAGCCGTGCCGAAATGGACGAGCTAGGCTGGGATAGCTGCGACATTATTATCGTCACTGGTGATGCTTACGTTGATCATCCGAGTTTTGGCATGGCAGTGATGGGGCGTTTTTTGGAGTCTCAGGGATTTCGCGTGGGGATTATTGCGCAGCCCGACTGGAAAAGTGCGGATGACTTTACCGCACTAGGCGAACCCAATTTATTTTTTGGTGTAACCGCAGGCAATATGGATTCGATGATTAACAAATACACCGCTGATCTAAAAGTCCGCAACGACGATGCCTACACCGCCGACGGTATTGCCGGTAAACGACCTGATCGTGCGGTCACCGTTTATTCTCAACGCTGTAAAGAAGCCTATAAACATATTCCTGTCGTGATTGGCGGCATCGAAGCTAGCTTACGCCGTATTGCCCAATACGATTACTGGACGAATGAAGTGCGCCGCTCGGTGCTGATTGATTCTACGGCAGACATTCTTCTATATGGCAATGCCGAACGCGCTATCGCAGAAGTCGCTCACCAACTGGCGCATGGTCGCAGTGTTAATGAGTTATTAACCATTCGCGGCACCACCATTGTGCGCAAAACACCGCCCAGCGGCTGGAGCGAAATAGACTCCACACGTATTGATTGGCCGGGACAGATCGACAAAATCCCTAACCCTTACGAATATGACCAATCACCCAGTACTTGTAGCGAAAAAAGTACCGAAGAAAAGCTAGGGATAGCCACGGCAGATACTGAAGCCAGTAAACCAGTGGTAGAGGAAATTATTCCTGAACCGATTAAAATCATCCCGATGCCGCTGCACCGCAAAGTGGCGTTAGATGAAGATAAAACCTATATTCGCCTACCCTCTTTCGAAAAAGTACGCGCAGACTCAGCGCTCTATGCCCATGCATCGCGGGTGTTACACCAAGAGGCCAACCCTCATAATGCACGCCCATTGGTACAAAAGCATGGCGATCGTGAAATCTGGGTCAACCCACCGCCGATCCCTCTAAAAACTGACGAGATGGATGGCGTGTTTGACTTACCCTTTCAGCGTCGAGCGCACCCAAGCTACGGCGAAGCCAATATCCCCGCCTACACCATGATTAGCACATCGGTGAATATTATGCGTGGCTGTTTTGGCGGCTGTACTTTTTGCTCGATTACCGAACACGAAGGGCGCATTATTCAGAGCCGATCCGAAGAATCGGTATTGCGGGAGATCGAAAAAATACGCGACCAAGTGCCTAATTTTACGGGTTCCATTTCTGATCTTGGCGGCCCTACGGCCAATATGTATTTCTTAAATTGTAAGGATGATGTGATTCAAGCCAATTGCCGTCGCTTATCGTGCGTATACCCCGGCATTTGTAAAAACTTAAAAACCGATCACAGCCCCACCACTAACCTTTATCGAAAGGCACGGGCGATACCCGGCATTAAGCGCATCTCGATTGCTTCAGGTTTACGCTACGACCTTGCCATTCAAGACCCAGAATATGTCAAAGAACTAGTCACTCACCACGTCGGTGGTTATTTAAAAATTGCACCGGAGCACACCGAAGACAAAACCCTCTCAATGATGATGAAACCCGGCATGGGCTCATACGACAAGTTCAAAGCCATGTTTGAAAAGTACTCAAAAGAAGCGGGTAAAAAACAGTATTTGATCCCCTACTTTATTGCCGCCCACCCCGGGTGTGAAGATGAAGACATGCTTAATTTAGCATTATGGTTAAAGCGTAATAAATTCCGCGCTGATCAAGTACAAACCTTTTATCCATCGCCCATGGCATTGGCGACAGCCATGTACCATAGCGGCCGTAATCCACTCAAAAAACTGAGCTACAAAAGCAAAAAAATGTTTACCGCACGCAACCTCAAACAACGCCGTTTACATAAAGCCTACCTACGCTACCACGACGAAAAAAACTGGGACGATATTCGTGCATCACTGCAAGATATGAAGCGCAGCGATTTAATTGGTGATGGTGAAAAGTGTTTAGTACCCGCGGCGGGAAAAATGGGGAAACGCAACACCATTCCTTCTAGGAAAGGGCAGTATCAACAAGCGCGTGGGGGACAGTGGGATAATCGAGGAAAGGGGCGTTCAAAAACTAATAAATAAACAAAAATTACAACATACTGCCTTCACAGGTTGAAGGCAGTATGTTCAAAATTTTTTCATTATTAAAATACTATGTTAGCACTTAATGTTGCGACTGCAGCATCATCATCACCTATAGTATATGATTCATATTCCGCTCTAATAAAGAAGCTGTCAGACACCTTAATATCGGCACCTATACCAAATAACGCATCAAAACCGTCATCACTCACCGAAGCGGTTGCACTAGAGGTCGATGATACTTGAGCATCAACATCCCAACGATGTATCCCTGCTTTAAAATAAGGATTAACACTAGCTTCATCAAATAGCTTAAAGACACCGGACACACCAAAACTTGTAGCTTCACTCACTATTGCTGCATCGTTCGCAATGAACGAAAATGAAGAACTGTCAATATCAAATGTATCACCATTATTACCTTTCAGAGATGCTTCACCTAAATCGGCATAGTGCACTTCAACAGCAATTTGCGATGCAACATTAAAACCATAGAAAATTTTAACGGCGCTATCTTTTTCGTCGAGAGTAGCTGAACCTGTTATATTCGATACTCCGGTATCGTACTTAGATGAACCAAAGCCCAAACCAATATAAGAGTCTCCAGCAACAACCATTTGACTTCCAACCAAAACCAAAGCGCCCACTAAGGCAGATACTTTTTTCATTTCTTTCTCCATAAATTAATTAATTCGCCCCATCTTAAGGCTGTCGCATTAAATCACAATCGCTATACAGGCTCAACCGAGTCGCTCAAAAAACACGCAATTCTTCACTCATCTTTTTACTTAGCTTTTCACTTAGTACTCTGGCTGCACATAATCTGGCGCGAGGTTTTCAAACCTTGTGTATTTACCCACAAAAGCTGCGCGGCAGGTGCCAATTTCACCGTTACGTTGTTTACCGATAATCAACTCGGCGATGCCTTTATCGGGGCTATCTTCGTTGTAATAATCGTCGCGATAGATAAATAAGATCACATCGGCATCTTGCTCGATGGCACCGGATTCACGTAAGTCGGAGTTCATGGGGCGCTTATTCGGACGTTGTTCTACACCACGGTTAAGCTGTGAGAGCGCAATCATTGGGCAATTATATTCTTTGGCTAAGCCTTTTAATGAGCGGGAAATTTCAGAAATTTCTTGTGTACGGCCATCGCTATTACCGGCGGTTTGCATTAGCTGCAAATAATCCACCATGATGAGTCCAGGCTCGCCATGTTCACGCACGGTACGACGAATACGTGCACGCATGTCTTGCGGTGTTAGGCCACCCGTATCATCAATAAACAGCGGAGCGGTTTTCATTTTTTGCACGGCGGTAGACAGCTTAGGCCAGTCTTCTTCGGTGAGCTGACCATTACGAATTTTACCCTGATCAATGCGCCCCACAGAGGAAATCATCCGCATAATCAGTGCCTCAGACGGCATTTCCATACTAAAAACTAACACGGGCTTTTCTTGAGTAAATATCGCCGATTCAACAAAGTTAAGCGCCAGCGCCGTTTTACCCATGGATGGACGCGCCGCAAGAATAATTAATTCGCCGTTTTGCCAACCCGCCGTGCGTTGATCAAGATCGACCAAGCCACTACTCAGACCTGTAATATCACTCTTAGAGCGAAACAACTTGTCGATGCGCTCAACCGTACTTTTGAGCAGACCTTCCATTGCCTCTAAGCCACCCTCTTTGGGCCGGCCTTCGGCAATTTCTAACACGCGCTTTTCGGCGAGCTGTAAAAGGTCGTTAGCATCAAGGCCTGAAGAATCATAACCCAAGCGCGAAATATCGTTAGCGACACGGATTAACTGCCGGATCGTGGCATGTTCACGCACAATGCGCGCATAAGCGGCAATATTGGATGCACTTGGCGTATTTTTAGCAATATCCGAAAGATATGGCATACCACCGATGCGCTCTAATTCATCGTTGCGCGCCAACTCTTCTGACAACGTAATAATATCGAAGGGTTGCTCGGCTTCCGCTAAGCGGTTAATCGCATTAAAAATTTGCTGGTGACTATCTTTAAAGAAATCGCCGTCTTGAATGACTTCGGCAACGGCATCATAAAAATTGTTTGCCAGCATTAAACCACCCAGCACCGCCTGTTCGGCTTCTGGCGAATGGGGCAATGGCTGGGAAGACGACGACACTTGCTCGTATTCAGTCGAGGGCATGTCATCAGCAGCAAGCATGTCTTGTGGATACATCATTAGGTGCGGGTCTATTTATTATTGTGGATGACGGCAAAAATCAAAGAGTAAATATCATACCGCAGACGAAAAAAAAGCACTACTAACCGAGGTTAATAGTGCCTTTAGAGAAAACACAATCAAACGCCAACAACACTAAATCATACCGGTTAGGTACTGGCGTTTTCTTGTAATTACTCAGCAATAACAATCAATTTGATCGCTTGCGTTACTTCGCTGTGTACTTGAATATCAATGTCGTATTCACCAACATTGCGCAATGCACCTTCAGGTAAACGCACTTCTGATTTCTCTACCGATACACCTGCCGCTGATAAGGCATCAGCAATGTCGCGTGTACCAATCGAACCAAATAGTTTGCCTTCGTCACCAGCACTAGCCGTGATAGTCACTTCTAGGTCTGCTAGCTGCTCAGCGCGTGCTTCAGCCGCTTTTCTGCTTTCAGCTTCAGCAGCTTCAAGATCCGCACGACGAGTTTCAAACTCAGCCACATTAGCTGATGTTGCCGCTAACGCCTTACCTTGAGGGATTAAATAGTTACGACCAAAGCCCGCTTTAACGGCCACTTTGTCACCAATACCACCTAATTTACCCACTTTTTCGAGTAGAATAACTTCCATCTCGCAATCCTCTTTAATGTAATTTTTATGCAATCACTGCTTTTGCAGTCGATCGCGAAAATTTAACCACGCGTCTAAAAAACCAATACTCATGACAACTGGCATAACAGCGAGCGCCAAAATATAAAACAAGACTAACCAATGCCCGCCTAGCTCTCGCTGGCGCACTACTTGATGCGCAACGGATGCAGCAACTAACAGTAACGGTATCGCTAGCAAATTAGCCCACCACCAATACTGATCATCGTAGTAACTTAGCAACACATTGCCAAGAAAACACACTGCCGAAAAACCAATACCTAGTCTAAGGCCACGAAACTCTTCACCAAATCCACCTGGATTAAAAGCTAACGATTGTAGCCAGCGCCCAATAAGCACGCCAATCAATCCATTGGCTGTCAGTATATAAGCAAGTAATCCCGACATACCCACCGTGGTGGCCAATGTCATTAGCGGCGATACCACAGGTGAGCCCGCTGTCGACGATGACAAATCATCGGTAGGCGTTTGCTCAAGCGCGGACATTTGCTGCCTAAGATTATCTGACATGGTATCTACCACGTCGGGTGCAGCCCACAATGTCATCACGGCTATCACTGTTGCTACTGCCAATGTCGCTATCAATGTAGAAGACAGCGAGATCGTGGTGCGCAAAACACATGCGGGAATGTATACCGCCAGTAATGACAACAATGCCATCCATGATATCAACGAGTTTCCTTCACCATCACTTGCAAACCATAAGGCTGCTAGTGCTGGCGCGGCTCCGATGAGTAAAATACTCAATCCTTCGGTAGCCCCTTTGCGTAGCGTGGTTAACGCAACAGCAGCAGGAGTCAGCAATGGGATTAACGCACCCAGCATTGCAATGGCTCCCGCCTGAAGCCGCCCACGCATCATAAATTCAGCTAGGGCGCGCATCATAATTTATCTATCGTGACCGTCCGTATAAGGGATCAAAGCTAAATAACGCGCACGCTTAATTGCTGTAGACAATTGACGCTGATACTTTGCTTTGGTGCCAGTAATACGGCTAGGAACGATCTTACCTGTTTCTGAGATATAGGCTTTTAGCGTATCAAGATCTTTATAATCGATTTGCTTAGTGCCTTCTGCAGTGAAACGACAAAACTTACGACGACGGAAAAAACGAGACATCTTATGCTTGCTCCCCTGCTGTATCAGAAGCCGGCGCTTCTGATGGTTTTTGTTTCTGTTCTTGAGCTGGCTCAGAACGCTCTTCGCGACGTGTACGACGCTCACGACCTTCTTTTTCCGCTTTCATGATTGGCGATTCTTCAACAACCGCTTCATCAGTACGGATAACCATGTGACGTAACACGGCATCGTTGTAACGGAATGTCGTGGTTAATTCATCTAACACAGTATCGCTACACTCAACATTCATAAGAATGTAGTGTGCTTTGTGAATTTTATTGATTGAGTACGCTAAGTGACGACGACCCCAATCTTCTAAGCGGTGAACACTGCCACCTTCTTCGTTGATTGATGCTGTGTAGCGCTCAACCATACCGGACACTTGCTCACTCTGATCAGGGTGTACAAGAAATATAATTTCGTAATGACGCATATCTTTTCCTTACGGGTGAATGCCTCCTCATTTATTCGCCATTGTTCAACATAGGCAACGAGTGAAGCAAGGAACAAGAGGTTGATACCGTTAAGTATCGCCCCCAAACATAACCCTGTGCTGACTGAAATACCCATCAATTAGTTAGCAACTTGAAAGATACAGAAACACGGGGGCGCGAATTGTAGAGTATTTGCACAAGGGATTCAACGAAAAATATTCGCCGCCGAATAGAGAAATCTGTCATGATTTATTTATATTTGTCATGTACCGTGTAACAACCGAATAACGTATCGCCTTGTGAACTAGGCAATGCATAAATAATCATTACAACTAAAGTACTTCAACTAACATATAGCGACTACACTTAACGCTTCAACAAAGGAGCCGAAGCCATTATGAAACCATTTGTTTTCAACACCACCAAATCGATTATCAACGAGTCGGGCGCACTCAACAGCATCGCTGACATTTGCCGCCAGAACCACATGACCAAGCCACTGATTGTCACCGACCAAGGCATTGTCAACGTCGGCTTAATGGCAAAACTAGAAGATGCCTTAAAAACAGGCGACATGCCTTATAACAGCTATGCAGATGTTATTGCTGATCCACCAGAGTCTGTCGTGTATGCCGCATTAGACGTATTAAAAGCCGGCGGCAATGACGGTGTCATCGGTTTTGGGGGCGGAAGCTCAATGGATACCGCGAAACTCATTGCACTAATGGCTAAATCGGGCGAGAAGCTAAGTGACATTTATGGTGTTGGCAACGCGAAAGGCCAGCGCCTACCGCTTATCCTTATCCCAACGACAGCAGGCACTGGCTCAGAAGTCACAGCAGTGGCGATTGTTACCACCGGCGAAACCACTAAAGCGGGCGTTGTGGCAACACAACTGTACCCCGATGTTGCGTTATTGGATGCAGAGCTCACCGTTGGCCTGCCGCCCCACATCACAGCAGCCACTGGCGTCGATGCGATGGTTCATGCCATCGAAGCCTATACCAGCGCACGTTTAAAAAACCACTATGCGGATATGCTTGCCAAACAAGCTCTAACCTTGCTCAGTGAAAACATTATGACCGCCACACATGACGGCAAAAATATTGAAGCTCGCCAAGCGATGTTGCTAGGCGCCTGCCTTGCTGGACAAGCGTTTGCCAATGCACCGGTTGCTGCCGTACACGCCTTGGCCTACCCATTAGGCGGCCACTATCATATCCCGCACGGTCTAAGTAATTCCCTTGTTTTGCCTTATGTGATGCGATTCAATGCACCAGAAGCACAAGCTCTGTATGCCGAGCTCGCCCCATCGATTATGGGCAGCACGGTAGAAGGCGATGATGCAACAGTGACCGAAGCACTGATCACGCATATCGAAAAACTGATTGTCGACTTGGGCTTACCAAACACACTAAAAGACATGAAAGTACCAGAGGGCGACCTCGCTATGTTAGCTAGTGATGCGATGAAGCAAGAGCGCCTATTGATCAACAACCCTCGTACCGTCAACGAAGCCGATGCGCTAGCCATTTATCAAGCGGCATTTTAAAAAGCCCGACTACCAGAAGCGCCGATCTATCTGGCGCTTTCTTTTTCGCCGTCTTATTACTTCCTACCCGACTATTACCTGCTGTTTAGCCTCTTTTCTTAGAGCACTCCTGAATAAGCCACTCCGTTGAAAGCCGGAATCTAATAAACGATTGTGTTAAACGGATACCGGATCAAGTCCGGTATGACGACTAGAGCTTTATTCCAGACAGTTATGAGTGGGATAAAGCCTGATATGACGAAAGGGCTTAACCAGAAGGAGCTGCACACTGATCTTGCTATACAGCCCCCAACACGACACCTTGATTAACATTTTTATCTATCATCCAATAAATGTTGATTTAGGCGACACTCAAGCCGCATAATAACTTACAGATAAACTATGAAATAGCTGCAGTTTAAGTAACTTGCGGATAAATTGTGCGGCATGAAACATCCAGAGTTTGCAGAACGTTTTACTGAGGCCGTGGCATTATCCGGCGTAGAAAGCACCCAAAAGGCGCTAGGTAAGCTATTGGGTGTCAGTGAAGTGATGATTTGGAGCTATCGCAACGGAGAAAAACTTCCCCGTATGGCAATGGCATTAAAAATGGCCGAAGTATTTGGCGTATCGATTGATTGGCTGTTACAGGGTCGCGGGCAGCCGGTTTATTATGCGATACAAGAAGACAGCCCAGAATATGTCACCAAACCGTTACGACAATCGACGCAGAATATTGTCGATTTTGTAGACTCCCTCTCTGAAGCCGATCGCAAAAAAGCACTACAAGTGCTTGAACTCACATTTACTCCTCAGAATTAAGTCATAAAAGCGGAAAAATTCAGCCTTAGGAATTGCGCTCAACAACACGCTGTCTTAATGCTTCAAACAAGCAAACCCCTGTCGCCACCGACACGTTTAAACTACTCACATCACCCATCATCGGAATACGAATCAGCGAGTCGCAACGCTCTCGCGTTAAACGGCGCAAGCCTTTACCTTCCGCTCCCATCACTACCGCTAAAGGCCCGGTTAGATTCATCTGGTAATGATCCTGCTGCGCTTCACCTGCGGCACCCACTAGCCACACACCCTGCGCTTGAAGCCATTCCAGCGTACGGGACAAGTTGGTTACACGCACCAAAGGCAACACTTCTGCAGCACCACAGGCCACTTTAATAACCGTCGGCGTTAACGAGGCCGAATTATCTTTCGGCACGATCACAAACTGCACGCCCGCGGCCTCGGCCGAACGTAAACACGCACCTAAATTGTGGGGATCGGTCACGCCATCTAATACTAAAATAAACGGAATAATGTCCTGCTCTTGTAACTTTGGCAGCCGACTTTTTAGATAATCCTCATCGTACACCTGCGTATCAGCTATCGTTTCTGCCACAACCCCTTGGTGATTACCTGTGATCATTGCATCCAGCTTTTCGCGCTCGACCGCATTCACTCGCATACGATGTTTTTCTGCTATAGACCTTATAGACTGTAGGCGTTGATCGTTACGCCCTTTGAGCACCCACAACACGCTAATGCGTTGCGGCGAGCCATCAATGAGTGCCTGCACGGCATGCAAACCATAAACAAGGTCAGCACGGTTATTGTTTTTCATAGCATCTATCACATTTATTGCTGAATTCAGGGTTGACTTAGCCATCAACGATTACGGACTTTCTAATTCATAAGTCACCGAAACTGATGCGCGCACAACAATATCCCCTGACTGTATTGGCGGCGGAGTATAGGCTGCATCAGCCATTAATGCGCTACTTCTCGCCATTGTTTTCATTTCCACGCGTTCTTTAGAAGCTGAGGCATTATCTAAACGCAGTGACAAGGTGCGCTTGATGCGATCACCACTGGCGGCAACAAGTACATCGGCATCGGTTCGCGCATTATCCATAGCTTGAGTGATGGCTTGCTGACGATATTGTCGCGCATTAAATAAACTAAAATGCACGGCGTTCACTTGGTTTGCTCCCGCTTCGGTAGCGGCACCGATTAAGTCACCGATGAGATCTAACGCTTGCGTTGTCACCGAAAGGGTATTGGTAACGCGATAAGCAATAATTTTGGCCTGCCAGTTGCTACCGGCTCCCTTAGGACGATTGGACCACACAGGGTTCACCTGAAAGTTTTGTGTTTTATAATCATCATCACTCAAACCCAAGCCAACCAAGGCATTAATCAGTGCGTTCATTTTGCGGGTATTATCTGCTACCGACTGCTTAGCCGTGGCTTTTTGCGTCGTCACCCCCAACGATACCGATACCTGATCGGGCGGCACCATTAGCTGCGCCTCACCTCGCACAAATAACTGCGCCACTTGCGGCTGTGGCGTATCAGCAAAAGCGCTGCTCGCCCAACATAAAGCTATAGCTAATACACTCACTACACTGCGTATTATCATTTTGATCTCCACGATGAATTCCTATTGTCAGCGTTTATTCCGCGCCAAATACACGCTCTAACAACTCTGTCGTACGTTTAACGGGATCTTGGCGAATCGCCGCTTCTTCTTTAGCCAAATAATGAAAAATGCCCTCTAGACCACCATCAACCACATGATTCACCAAATCAGCTTTTACATCTGGAACAAAAGGGATGCTTTTATAGTCGCTCATCGCATCATCGTACATTTTAACCGCACCCACTTCAGATAAGCTATTTTGCACAATAGGCTGCATTTCTTGCGTGAGTGCCGGCGTCATTTTTTCACGGAAATAGTTAGTCGCCGCATTATCGCCACCGTTGTAAATATTACGTACATCATCAAAAGACATGGCTTTGATCGAGTCAACAAACAACGCCTTTGCTTTCGGAGCAGCGTCTTCCGCCGCGCGGTTCAGCTTGACTTCAAGATCATCCATACGATCACCCAAGCCCACTTTACCCATCCACTTTTTAACGGTTTGCAGCTTTTCGGGCAAAGGAATACGAATAGCACTATCTTTATTAAAACCATCGGTTGTCGCCAGTTGGTCAACCACTTTACGGCTACCTATATCTAAAGCTTCTTTAAACGCGGCGCTAATTTCTTCTGTCGACAACTCACCGCCGGCGATTGATTGAGCGCCTGATGTTATTTGCTCTGTCGACACATTATTACCCACCACTTCTTTCACTTTATCGAGCCAACCCGCTGCTGCAGAATGGCTTAGGCTCATCCCCAACACAACGGTCAGTGACAAGCTACCAACAAGATGGACTTTTGTAAGATGTTTTTTTATTACTCGCGTTATCGCCATGATTTTATTCCTACATTACAAGATATTATTTAATTAAGCCCATGCTGCATTGTGCAAAATTCACCGCAAAGACGCATAAAAAAAGACCCATAAAAATAGGGGCTTTATTCAGCAACCCTCGGCAGCAGGGAAGCTGCCGCGGAGCTTACAGGGATATATTCATTGCGTGTTGATGGATAAAGCCCCTATTTTTATGGGGCAGTACTTCAGAATTCACCACGGGTTTAATTAAGCCGGTATTAATCCACAACCACAGGCAGTACTTTACCATGCCATCACAGCGTAGTGTGCATAGGTAATACTTATAAGTTCTTGGAAGAAACACACTCATCTGTGACTAATAATAAACGCTGCTTACCAAGACAGTGATGAAGGGAGATGAAGGTGATAGAATATCCCGATGTCTTTACTGATGCCCGAAAAACCACTCCTTATCTTCCCTTCACTGGCCGCTACTATCGGCCTTGAAGAAGCTGTTTTATTGTCACAGCTAGATGAACTCACTCGCCTCCAGACAGGCACAGAGAGCCGCGGCTACCACTGGCATGAATTGTCCGGCGAACAATTAGCTTCGCACATGCCCTTTTGGGATGATTTAGATATTCAACGAGTCAGCCAACGGTTACGCGATCTCGGTATTATTTTACTCTTATCCGCTCCCTACGGCCAAAGCCAATTATTGAAATTTGCGTTTAATCAACAAGCCATTGCACAGATTCAGCAGACCAACTCAGCCTCTTCACCATCGACCACAAACACGCCTCAGATAAGAGAAAACACATTAACGTCGGTCAACTACGCGACTAATACGGGTACACAACACAATAATGTACACCAAGAAGGCGGGCAAACTGGACAACCGGCTCATCAAAATAACCGCCGTGCATCACAAGGCGCAACCTTGCTCCCACCCAACTGGCAGCCGGATCGCGATACCTTAGCAATGCTATCGCAACTGAATATTCCGACACATTTTATCCGCGAGCAACTACCCTTATTTGTACATTATTGGCGCGAGCGCGGTGAAACTCATCGCACATGGGGCGCTAAATTTGTCACACAATTACAGGTTAAGTGGCAAAAGCATGTCGCCAAAACCAGTAACGCAACACCATTACCTCAGCATTGGCTGCCTAGCGAACAACTACAACAGCAAATTGTCCACGATGGAATCCCCGATACGTTTGTGCAAAAGTCGCTACAGCGCTTTTCATTACATCATCAGCAATCGGGCGCCATACACAGCAACTGGGATATGCCTTTTTTCTCGTGGCTAAAAGAAGACTGGGAGAAACAAGATACACCCTTTATCGACAAAAAACGTAGCACCCCCATGCAGGCTGACTGGAAGCCTGATCAGCATACCTTAACGTACTTAAACACCAGCCAAGGCATCGACATCTCTTTTATCGATGAGTGCACACCAGAGTTTATCCATAAGTGGATAGAGAAAGGGGCGCTACATTCGGAATGGGGAACACTTTTTGCCGAGCACATTATTCAGCAATGGCGCTTTGTGCAAGCTGGTGTTGAGCGGAACAAACACCCAGAGTTAATTAAAGAACATTGGCAACCATCACCAGACTGTATAGAAATGCTCACCGTACATGCGAACATCGAGCCCGATTTTATCCAACAACAAATTGGTGAGTTTATTTTATACTGGCGCAATCGCGCCCAACCCATGCATAGCTGGGATAACATTTTTTTACGCCACGTAAAACATCAGTGGAAAAACCATTATGAAAGACAGCAACCCGCTTCTGGAACAAGTCGCACAAAAGATCGTAAAGTCACAGAACAACTTAGCGACAGAAGCTGGGCATCCTAATTCCAGCGGCGATAACAATCAGGCACACAACAAAGTTTTATCGACGGAAGAAAAAGAACAGCTGATCGATAGTATCAACCAGAGCTTTGAATTATTACGCCTCAACTATCACCACTTATACTTTAGCGCCTACAAAGAATTAGAAGAGCTGAACTTTGCCAAGCGCTTGTGGATGGAAAGTTTATCGCTATTTAGTCCCGATATTATTTTAAGTGCTGTACACAGTGTTATAAAAACGTCTGACTACCTACCGACGATCAGCCAGATTGTTCGCGCTTGCACAGAGCTCAACACTGACATGTCACTACCTAATGTTCACGACGCCTATCGTCAAGCGTGCAATGCACCATCACCAAAAACCAATGCCACATGGTCTCATCCGGCAGTCTATTACGCTGGCAAACAATCAGACTGGTACTTTCTTGCGAACAATACCGAACGCGTCGCTTTTCCAGTCTTCAAAGCGCATTATGAAAAACTTTGTCAACAAGTGATTGACGGTATTGTGTTACCTGACATCACGCCACTTGCACTGCCCAACAAAGAAGCAGAGCCACTCAGCAAAGAAGAAAATATTCAACGCATGGAAAAATTACGCCAAGAAATGGGAATCTAACTGACTCACACCTATCGACTCTAGATAAAGAACCTCTGAATAAATCACTCCGGTAAAAACCGGAACCTAACAAACACCTCTATTATAAGGATGCCAGATCGAGCCCATGACGGAGAGGCTTAATCAGAACGTAACGTTTCACTTACTCTCTTATAGGCCTGTCATGCAACATCTATCGTTATTCACACAACGCCAACTCAACCAATACACGGCTGCACGAGCAGGCGAACAGAAGTTAGGACAAAAGGTAGGGATAGCAAATACCGACAAAGACATAGCGACCGCCACTCAACACGGCTATCGTTTTGCACTTATCGGTATTCCAGAAAGCATTGGACCGGTAGCCAACCACGGACACGCTGGCGCCGAAGAGGGGTGGGATGCATTCCTCACGTATTTTTTAAATCTACAAAGCAATGAGTTTTTATCGGGAGAAGATGTTTTATTGGTGGGTCATATTAATTGCGATGACTTAATGAAACCATCAATGGATGCGCAGCCGCACACGCATCAGCATTACCAGCAATTATGTGGGGTGCTGGATCAACGAGTACACCGCATTCTCTTATCGATTTTTAGCGCAGGGCTCATCCCTATTGTTATTGGCGGTGGCCATAACAATGCCTACCCTATTATCAAGGCATGTGCAGAAGCAAAACAACAAGCGATGGCGGTGACCAATCTTGACCCCCATGCAGACTTTCGGGCGTTAGAGGGGCGACATAGCGGCAACCCATTCCACTATGCCTATGCCGAAGGTCATCTTGAGCGCTACAGCGTACTGGGGCTTCATGAACAAAAAAATTCTACTGATGCGTTAAACGCACTCAAAAAATTGCAATTTCCTTTTTACAGTATTCAACAAATTTTTTGGCGAAAAGAAATCACTTTTGATGAATGCATAACAAAAACACAGCACTACTTAACGAGCGCTTCATCGCCCATTGGTATCGAAGTCGATGTAGACGCCATTACCGAAATGCCGAGCAGCGCTATTACCCGAGCAGGTATTTCACTAGATGACGCGCTCTACTATGTACACCAAATAGCAACATTACCCAAGATACAATATCTTCATTTAGCGGAAGGGGCTCCCGGTCGACACCCTGCTGGCGTACAGGCAGGCAAGCGCGTAACCGGCCAAGCATTAGCAGAATTAAGTTGCGCTTTTATTAAAAGTGCATAGGCAGCATCGGTATATTTTTGGAACCTCTGATTAACCGCTTTTGTCATTCCGGGCTTGACCCCATAACTGTCCGGAATAAATATTCATAGAGCAAGAGCTCCTTGCATGGATTGGTAATACAAGACTTTCTTACGCCTCTTTTTCTCTATTTGCCACTCTGTTTCAACTCTCTGAAACAGAGTCGCTCGCAAGCTCATTAGGCACATCTTCAAGCTCACATCTTGTCGAAAATTGCGCTGATACAATTGCACCAACAAGTACGTAATAATGGCGCTATAAATTTGTATTTTTACCGCATTTTTACTACGACCCAAGAACACTTTTATTTTTAAGTGTTGCTTGATCCATTTAAAAAACAATTCAATTCCCCAACGCTGTTTATACAACTGAGCAATCTCTTTCGCTGACCGCGTCATGTCATTGGTCGCGATAATTAACGGCGTATCTTTATCCGGCCGACTCACTGTAATCTTTCGTAGTGGCGTACCGTGATAATGATTAACCCTAGCGCCTCCCGGACGTTTGTTTTTAAAACACACTATCGCATCTTCTAAAATTATCGCCTCATCTTTGGCTTCGATTGGACGATACGATTCAACCACTAAAGACGCATTACGTTTAAAACGAGAGACGAATACGCTACCTGATTCATGTAAACGATACCACCAGTTATAGTCGGTATAACCCCTATCAAACACATACGTCGCGCCTATTTCCGCTTCCGTTTTTCTACCTACTTCAAGATCACCTATCTTAGGTTCTGTTATTTCAAGGTTGACCGGAGTATTACTCGGAGACGCTATCGTTAAATGCGCTTTTAATCCCTGAATACGATTATCTTTTTCTGCTTCAGCCCACTCATCGTAACCTAAACCCACTAACGGTATCGGTGTGGAATCTAGTAAATACAATAGGTCACTGAGTTCACCTTTCACTTTTTTGTGTCCGCGCTTTAAGAGCAATGCACAGATATCAGCAAACACGTTATTCGAACGATATTTATTCGCATCTGATAATGTCGAACGCTTAATTTTACGACAACCTAAATGGTAATGATGCGTCTCCTGACTATTAAAACCCGCCTCTAATTCTCGTAAGCTTTGGCATCCTGATACCTGCGCATAGATCATTGCGAGCAGTTGATTCCAGCAACGAAATCCTTTGTTGTGCTTATCTGCTTTATGCTTTGAAACCACTTTTTCTACTGCTTGGCGAGGAAGTGCTTTCATTAATTCAGTAAATCGTGTATTTCTATACATATTGCAGCCTCTAGGTTATGAGTCGTGTCAGTGGGTTTTACCCTTTAAACCTAGAGGCTGCAACCTCTTCAGCAATACGCTTAACTTTTATTCCGGACAGTTATGGGGCTTGACCCGGAATCCCTATAAATTAAGCATGTATAGATTCCGGCATACGCCGGAATGACGGTTAATCAGAGGCTCCTTTTATTCATTCATTGATAAACACAACAAAAATTATCGGCGCTAGTATTCAATAATAGGCTTTCCTGCCTTCCACATTTTATGTATAGGCTGTAAACCAAACTGATAGACCAAGTCACGCGGGTGATCAATATTCCAACTGACTATATCCGCCTGCTTACCAACCGCAAGTGAACCCACTTGAGCATCAATCCCTAAGGCTTTTGCTCCATTGATGGTTGCCCCCAGCAAGGCTTCTTCTGCACTTAAACCAAATAAGTGACACCCCATATTCATCATTAACGGTAACGAACCCATTGGAGAAGAACCGGGATTAAAATCGGTAGCGACGGCCATTGGCACCTTATGCTTCCGCAGTAATGCAATTGGCGGCTTTTGGGTTTCATGCAAACAATAATAAGCGCCAGGCAAGAGCACGGCTACGCTGTCACTCGCTGCAATCGCTTCCACACCGGCCTCATCTAGGTACTCTATATGATCAACCGATAATGCCTGATAATGGCTCGCTAACACGCTGCCGCCAATATTAGATAGTTGTTCAGCATGGAGCTTTACCGGCAAACCTAATGAGTGAGCAGTCTGAAATACTTTCTCGGTTTGTGCAGCGTTAAAGCCAATAGACTCACAAAATACATCTACCGCATCGACTAATTGCTCCTCTGCCGCCCGGGGTAGCATGTGCTGACAAACATAATCGATATACTCGTCACTCCGCCCTGCGTATTCAGGTGGCAAGGCATGCGCCCCCAAAAATGTCGTTTTGATAGTAAGCGGTAATGCATTTTCAAGCATACGCGCCACCCGCAACAGCCGACACTCCGTCTCTGTATTGAGGCCATAACCAGACTTAATTTCTAGACTGGTCACCCCTTGTTTTATCATCGCTTTGGCACGTAAAAAACCTTGTTCATAGAGCTGAGATTCGGTCGCTGCGCGAGTTTCTTTGACGGTATGCTGTATACCTCCGCCTTGCCTCGCGATGTCGGCATAACTCGTCCCTTGCGCTCGCTGCTCAAACTCGGCGCTGCGATTTCCCGAAAAAAGTAAATGCGTATGGCAATCAATTAACCCAGGAGTAAGCCATTGACCTCCACAAGATTCAATACGTGCCGACGGCGTTACACGAGGCAATAATGACTGATTCCCTAGCCATACAATCACTCCTTGATAAACAACAACAGCGCCATCGTAAATAATACTTTTATCGAGCTCATCCCCAGACATAGTCATAATGCGGGCATCGACCAGCACCAGATCAGCATCAAGTATTGCATCAATCATTTATTTGCACCTTTTCGTTGAATCACCGAAAAAACTTGTATATACAAGATGATTATGAAATCATGCCTCAACTTGTATATACAAGCAAGCGTTCGTTTTATTCGTTAGTTTATTAATAGAGAGTAGGAGGCGTTCATGGCTGCCAGCAAATTTGAACAGATAAAAGGCTACATCTTAGAACAAATAGATTCTGGTCAATGGTTAGAACAGCACCCTGTGCCATCAGAAAATGAGCTAGCCAAACAGTTTAGTGTAAGCCGCATGACCTCGCGGCGCGCTTTACAGGAACTCTCCGAACAAGGGATTTTAGCGCGTGCTCAAGGGGCAAAAACGTGCGTTGCCAGCTTTAACAGCCAATCTTCGCTGTTAGAAATAAAAAATATTGCCGATGAAATTAATGCACGCAACCACCATCACCAAGCCAATATCATCGCCTTAACCGAAGTCACTGCCGACAGATTACTCGCCGAACACTTTGGTATCAGTATTGGCACTGCATTATTTCATAGTCGTATTTGTCATCTAGAAAACCAATTACCTATTCAGTTAGAAGATCGCTTCGTTAACCCAACCTTAGCACCACACTATTTAGAACAAGATTTTTCAAAGACAACAACACACGCTTATTTATGCAAAGTCGCACCACTAGCACAAGCAGAACATTTAGTTGAAGCTGTCATCCCTGGCGATGATGTTCAACATCACTTACATATCACCGCTCAACAAGCCTGTTTACAAATTCAGCGGCGTACATGGTCAAAAGAAGGCTTAGTGAACTACGCCATATTGAGCCACCCTGGCAACCGTTACAGTTTGGGAGGAAAAATTAACTTCCCGCAAGCGGCCTATCAATAACAAGCCAAGCAATGACATACCAATAACCCAATGAATTATTTCTGCTATTCGAAATGAGAGATTCGCACATGAATGATATGACCGACTCAAAAAGACACGACACCACTCGACACATACAAGCGCCTCGCGGAACTAAAATACACTGCAAAAGCTGGCAAACCGAAGCCGCTATGCGCATGCTAATGAACAACCTAGATCCCGAGGTCGCAGAGCGACCCGAAGACCTCGTTGTGTATGGTGGCATTGGCCGCGCGGCTAGAGACTGGGCCTGTTATGACAAAATCATCGAGGTATTACAACGCTTAGAAAACGACGAAAGTTTATTAGTTCAGTCCGGTAAGCCCGTCGGCGTCTTCAAAACTCACGAAAACGCCCCTCGCGTACTCATTGCCAATTCTAACCTTGTTCCCCATTGGGCGAACTGGGAACACTTTAACGCGCTCGATAAAAAAGGCCTCGCCATGTATGGGCAAATGACCGCTGGCAGTTGGATTTATATTGGCAGTCAGGGCATTGTACAAGGCACCTACGAAACCTTTGTCGCCGTTGCTAAACAGCACTTTAATGGCAATGCCAGTGGTAAATGGATCGTCACCGGCGGGCTAGGTGGCATGGGCGGCGCACAGCCTTTAGCCGCAACAATGGCAGGCTTTTCGATGATTGCTGTGGAATGTGACGAAACGCGCATCGACTTCCGTTTAGCGACACGTTACGTCGATAAAAAAGCATTCTCTCTAGATGAAGCGCTAGCGATGATAGAACAGGCAAAGCGAGATAACACCCCGGTTTCTATTGGCTTATTAGGCAATGCTGCGGATATATTCAGTGAATTAGTCGAGCGAAATATTAGCCCTGATGTGGTCACTGACCAAACCTCCGCACATGATCCCTTAAACGGTTACTTACCCCAAGGCTGGAGTATGGAACAGGCTATTACCGAACGTCAGCAAGACGAAAAAAACGTCGTTAATCTCGCCAAAAAATCCATGGCCATTCAAGTAAAAGCCATGCTCACATTGCAACAACGTGGCGCAGCCACATTGGACTACGGCAATAACATTCGCCAAATGGCATTAGAAGAAGGCATTAAAAACGCCTTTGATTTCCCCGGCTTTGTACCCGCGTATATTCGCCCCTTATTTTGCCAAGGCATTGGGCCATTCCGCTGGGTCGCGTTATCGGGTGACCCTGAGGATATTTATAAAACGGATCAAAAAGTCAAAGAACTCATCCCCGATGACCCTCATCTACACCAGTGGTTAGATATGGCACGGGAACGCATTCAATTCCAAGGCTTACCGGCACGTATCTGCTGGATTGGTCTAAAAGACCGTGCACGTATCGCTCTAGCATTCAACGACATGGTCAAGAACGGTGAGTTATCTGCTCCCGTGGTGATTGGCCGCGATCATCTCGATTCAGGCTCGGTCGCCAGCCCCAACCGTGAAACTGAAGCGATGTTGGATGGCTCTGATGCCGTATCAGATTGGCCGCTACTCAACGCACTGCTCAGTACAGCAGGCGGTGCAACGTGGGTAAGCCTTCACCACGGTGGTGGTGTGGGTATGGGATTTAGTCAACACTCTGGGGTAGTGATTGTCTGCGACGGCACGGACGATGCGGCTCAACGCGTGGGTCGCGTACTATGGAATGATCCCGCTACAGGCGTGATGCGTCACGCCGATGCCGGTTACGATATCGCTAACCGTTGCGCCCAAGAGAACGGGCTAGACTTACCGATGCAGGAGAATAAATAATGAAAAAGCTCACACTCCAAGCAGGCAAATTAACACTACCTCAATTACGAGAGATTAATCGCTCGCCAGTCCACATCACGCTGGCGGAAGAGAACAAAGCCGCTATTTATGCGTCTGCCAATATCGTACAACAAGTCATTGATGAAGGCCGCGTAGTATATGGTATTAACACGGGCTTTGGCTTACTCGCCAACACTCGTATTAAACCCGAAGAACTCACCTTACTACAGCGTTCTATCGTCTTATCGCATGCCGCTGGCATTGGCGAATTAATGGACGACAATACCGTAAGACTCATGACCGTATTAAAAATCAACTCACTGGCGAGAGGGTTTTCTGGTATTCGTTTATCGGTGATTGAATCATTAATCGCGCTGATTAACGCCGAAGTCTATCCTTGTGTCCCCCAAAAAGGATCTGTCGGTGCCAGCGGTGATTTAGCACCACTGGCACACATGAGCCTTCCATTAATGGGAGAAGGCCATGTCCGTTATCGGGGTAAAATTCTTACGGGTAAAGAAGGCATGGCAATCGCCAAGCAACCACTCATTACCTTTGCCCCCAAAGAAGGACTGGCCTTACTCAACGGCACACAAGCCTCTACCGCCTTTGCATTAGAAGGCTTATTTCATACTGAAGACGTGCTGGCAGCAAGTACGGTTGCAGGCGCAATGAGTGTAGAAGCCGCCCTAGGTAGTCGCTCACCGTTTGATCCTCGTATCCATGAAGTTCGCGGCCAACAAGGGCAGATTGATATGGCAGCGGTCTACCGTGACTTATTAGGTGAGCGCTCAGAATTTAGCGAATCACATCAAAGCTGCGAAAAGGTTCAAGACCCCTATTCTCTACGTTGCCAGCCGCAAGTCATGGGCGCCTGCCTTAACCAAATACGCAATAGCGCCGACACTTTATTAGTGGAAGCCAACGGTGTCACCGACAATCCGTTAATTTTTGGTGACGATATTATCTCTGGCGGCAATTTTCATGCGGAACCCGTCGCCTTGGCCGCCGACAATCTCGCTTTAGCCATTGCGGAAATTGGCGCACTTTCTGAACGCCGCATGGCGCTATTAATTGATAGTAGTCTAAGCAAATTACCCCCTTTCTTAGTCGAGAACGGCGGCGTCAATTCTGGCTTTATGATTGCGCAAGTAACATCTGCCGCCTTAGCGTCAGAAAATAAATCACTCGCCCACCCCGCATCAGTAGACAGCCTACCGACCTCTGCCAACCAAGAAGATCATGTCTCTATGGCAACGTTTGCCGCAAGACGCTTAGCTAATATGGCAGAAAACACACGGGGAATTATTGCTATCGAGTTACTCGCCGCCGCTCAAGGAATGGATTTTAGGCGACCACTAAAGTCATCACCAAAGGTAGAACTCGCTTATGACTTAATTAGGGAGCGGGTGAGTTTTTACGATCAAGACCGTTACTTCTCACCGGATATTAATAGTATTGCTGACAGTATCCGCGAGGCAATTTTTAGACCATTGGTGGAAGACATAATGGCAAGCCGATAAATCTTCGTTAGAGTAAAGAGATTCCGGATCAACAAGAAAGTGTTGTCCGGAATGACGTATAGCTTGTTTAGACACTCATTATATTAACGATAAAGCTGCTCTTCACCATACGCTAACTCTAACGATTTTCGCTCTGCTTTTTTGAGCGACTTCACCACCAAACCATAAGAACGATCTATCATTCGCTCGATTTCACCTTGTGGAATACTGCCATCAAGAATAACCGTATTCCAATGGCGTTTATTCATATGATAACCAGGGATCACTGCATCAAAAATATCCCTCAGCATTAATGCTTCGTCAGGGTCACATTTGAGATTCACACGTGCTACCCCTTTTTCTTCACCTAAGATCGCAAACAATTTATCGTTAATCTTAAACACCAAAGCATCTGGCCCAAAAGGATAATCTTCATGCGCCTCTGGTTTTGTTAAACAATATTGCTTGGTCTGTAGATAATTCATCGTAAGCTCACAATAGAATGGGGAAGGCGCTTGATACATATTAACTCGATTCCGGTTTTCACCCATAACTGTCCGGAATAAATATTCATAGAGCAAGAGCTCCTTGCATGGATTGGTAATACAAGACTTTCTTACGCCTCTTTTTCTCTATTTGCCACTCTGTTTCAACTCTCTGAAACAGAGTCGCTCGCAAGCTCATTAGGCACATCTTCAAGCTCACATCTTGTCGAAAATTGCGCTGATACAATTGCACCAACAAGTACGTAATAATGGCGCTATAAATTTGTATTTTTACCGCATTTTTACTACGACCCAAGAACACTTTTATTTTTAAGTGTTGCTTGATCCATTTAAAAAACAATTCAATTCCCCAACGCTGTTTATACAACTGAGCAATCTCTTTCGCTGACCGCGTCATGTCATTGGTCGCGATAATTAACGGCGTATCTTTATCCGGCCGACTCACTGTAATCTTTCGTAGTGGCGTACCGTGATAATGATTAACCCTAGCGCCTCCCGGACGTTTGTTTTTAAAACACACTATCGCATCTTCTAAAATTATCGCCTCATCTTTGGCTTCGATTGGACGATACGATTCAACCACTAAAGACGCATTACGTTTAAAACGAGAGACGAATACGCTACCTGATTCATGTAAACGATACCACCAGTTATAGTCGGTATAACCCCTATCAAACACATACGTCGCGCCTATTTCCGCTTCCGTTTTTCTACCTACTTCAAGATCACCTATCTTAGGTTCTGTTATTTCAAGGTTGACCGGAGTATTACTCGGAGACGCTATCGTTAAATGCGCTTTTAATCCCTGAATACGATTATCTTTTTCTGCTTCAGCCCACTCATCGTAACCTAAACCCACTAACGGTATCGGTGTGGAATCTAGTAAATACAATAGGTCACTGAGTTCACCTTTCACTTTTTTGTGTCCGCGCTTTAAGAGCAATGCACAGATATCAGCAAACACGTTATTCGAACGATATTTATTCGCATCTGATAATGTCGAACGCTTAATTTTACGACAACCTAAATGGTAATGATGCGTCTCCTGACTATTAAAACCCGCCTCTAATTCTCGTAAGCTTTGGCATCCTGATACCTGCGCATAGATCATTGCGAGCAGTTGATTCCAGCAACGAAATCCTTTGTTGTGCTTATCTGCTTTATGCTTTGAAACCACTTTTTCTACTGCTTGGCGAGGAAGTGCTTTCATTAATTCAGTAAATCGTGTATTTCTATACATATTGCAGCCTCTAGGTTATGAGTCGTGTCAGTGGGTTTTACCCTTTAAACCTAGAGGCTGCAACCTCTTCAGCAATACGCTTAACTTTTATTCCGGACAGTTATGGGTTTTCACCAGAATGACGTATTCAGAAACTTAACAAAAAATAAAGCTTAAAAAAGCGGCGACTTTGATTGTTAACGTCTTTTTTGATGGCGCTCTAGATTCTCTAAGCGTTTTTTCTCACTCTTCTTCAACATAATATATGTCGCGCCTGTGCCACCGTGATGCTTTTGCGCAGAATGAAATGCCAGCACCTCATCAATCTGCGGTAACCAATGTGCCACTAAACTTTTTAGCACCGCAGGGTTCGCTCTGCCCTCACCTTTACCGTGGGTAACCAGCGCACAGCGAATATCATGGTGAATACAATCGCGAACAAATTGGTACAGTGTTAACCGTGCCTGCTCAGCCGTCATCCGATGAAGATCCAAACGTGCCTCTATGGCATACTTGCCCAAGCGTAATTGCTTGTATACACCGTGCTGCACCCCCGGTCTCTGATACTCCAGCACAGCATTCGCATCCAATTGCTGTACATCACTATCCACCAAGGGGTCACGCTGAGACACCGCTTCAGACTGCGCCGCCTGCTGGCGTACTTTAGCCGTTGTTTTATCAACCGATTGTGTATTCAGTACCACCCGCCGCTCTCGCTTAAGCGGTTGCACGTCATGCATTTCTTTTAAAAAATCATCAATATCATCATTCATAAAACTACTGTATCAACCCTTTTTTAAAAGGGCAAATACAAAAAAGGGCAGCGAGTTGCTGCCCAAAAAGGGGAGAATATTCATACAACGAAATGCTACTGGGTAATAATTTCTGGCCCCATCATGGTCGTCGGCAACCATGTCGAAATAGCGGGAATATAGGTAATCATCAACAAGAAAATAAACATCACGCAAACGAAAGGCATCGCTGCTTTAATGACTTCCACCATACTCATTCCAGTAATCGCTGATGTAACGAAAAGATTGAGACCGATGGGCGGAGTCACCATACCGATTTCCATATTAACCACCATTATCACCCCAAGGTGAATAGGATCAATACCCAGCTCAACCGCTATTGGAAATACCACCGGAGCAACAATCAACAGTAGGCCCGATGGCTCCATAAATTGCCCACCTAATAGCAAAATAATATTAACTGCAATCAAAAAAGTGAACCACGTAAAACCAGCATCAAGCATAAGGTTGGTCACATATTGTGGAATATTTTCTGACGTTAACACATGAGCAAATACTAATGCATTGACGATAACAAACATCAGCATGAGTGTCGTTTTGGCGGAATCTACCATTACCTTTCGGGTATCATCGTGATAAAACACGGCTAGACTATTCTTCAGTGTTAGCCCTGTATTACGTACAATCACACTGGATAAGCCTTCACCATCTTCACGCCACTCAACATCTTTGAGTGGCCCCATATCGCGATAAATAAAAACAGCAATCAAAAATGAATACACAGCAGCCACCGATGCCGCCTCGGTTGGTGTAAAGACGCCGCCATATATCCCCCCTAAAATAATGACAATTAGAAATAATCCCCAAGAAGCCGCTCCCGCCGATTCAAAAACTTCTGTCATACCTACGAAGGGTTCTTTACGCATACCTTTCATACGCGCATTGACATAAATCGCAACCATCAACATAAGACCGGCCAACAAACCAGGAAATACACCCGCTAGAAACATTCTACCCACAGACACATCGGTAGCTGCTGAATACACCACCATAACAATAGAAGGCGGAATCAAAATCCCTAGCGTACCGGCATTGGCAATCACGCCTGCGGCAAACTGTTTGGTGTATCCCGCTTGCATCATCCCTGCAATAGCAATACCACCAATAGCAACAACGGTAGCCGGCGATGAGCCCGAAAGGGCTGCAAACAGCATGCACGCAAATACACTAGCAATGGCTAACCCACCACGAACATGTCCGACCGCTGCGATAGCGAATCGAATAATACGCCGTGCAACACCGCCCGTTGACATAAAAGAAGAGGCCAAAATAAAAAACGGGATCGCCAATAAGGTGTAATTTTGCGAGGCGGTATATAACTGTAGTGCAACAGAAGATACTGAGTCATGGGAAAAAATGGCAATGACAAGCACGCTCGATAAACCAAGTGATACGGCAACTGGCACACCAAGAAATAAAAAAACAAAAACTAGACCAAATAATATTAATGACTCCATTACCCGGCCTCCTTCACAGTATTTTTATGCTCATCAACTAATTCTTCTGCTTCGTGAGAAGCAATAATCATTTGACGCTCACCTTTCCAAATAGCCCAAAATGCCTGCGCTGAGCGCAGCACAAATAGCACTAAACCAATCGGCAGAATCAAATAAGCAATCCAACGTGGTAAACGTTCGCCGCCCCCTAGCGCTTCAGGTAAAAAACTAGGCAATACAATATCTTCCATGCCAATACCAATCTGATAAATTTTACTAAAGTAAAACCATGCTCCGCCCTTAGACTCGATACCAAACATCGTCAGCCATTCCGCTGAAAACAGTGTGACGCCGTAAACAATACAAACAACGGCACCAAATAATGAAAAAAACCGAAACACAGGTTTTGGAAATGTGCGAATAAGTGCATCAACACCCAAGTGAGAACCCACTTTAATACCGTAGCTCATACCAAACAAAATAAGCCAAGCAAATAGCACTTGCGTTAATTCTAACGCGCCACCCCATCCTGAATTAAAGGCATAGCGCGCTATGACCTGCGAAAAACTAATGAACACCATTAGTGCAAGGATAATGGCAATAAAATTCTCTTCAAAGCGATCAATAAATGTAGATACTTTGTTCATAACAACCCTCAATAGCATCTATAAAAAGAAACAAAGAGAAGCTCTGATTAACACCTTTCGTCACACAGGGGTATTAATTCCATATTTTCGTCATGCCGGACTTGATCCGGCACCTCTATAATATAACTGCTTACTAGATTTCGGTTTTCACCGGAATGACTTGTTAAGAGCTTCCAAAGGTAAATAATGAGACGCTAGATAAAAACGCACTATTTACCCTTTGACTGATGACACTTACTTTTTAGTTAATCGACTTACTGGCCTGCCGCAACCGCAGCATCAATAACATCTTGACCAATATCATCAGCAAACTTTTTCCAAACCGGCTTCATGGTGTCTACCCAGATCTTTCTTTGCTCGGGTGTTAATGCTCTTACAATACCGCCTGCGTTAATGATCTCAGATTTTGACTTTTCATTAATTGCGGTTGCTTTAGCATTCGCCTTATTGGTTTCTTCTTTAAAAATAGCTAAAAACTGTGTGCGCACGTCCTCAGGCAAACTACCTAACCACTCTTTAGAAGTAACCGCTAGATAAGTGAGTAATTGGTGATTGGTTTCTGTTACTCCGTCCTGCACCTCGAAGAATTTTTGTTTGTAAATATTTGACCACGTATTTTCTTGACCATTAACCACACCCGTTTGCAATGCTCCATAGACTTCTTTAAATGCTAGTTTTTGTGCATTGGCACCCATGGCTTCGATCATTGCTACTGCTACGTCAGATGTTTGTGTACGAAACTTTAGACCTTCTGCATCGCTAGGGACTAATAAAGGCTTCGTCGCTGAAAAGTGTTTCAGCCCGTTGAAAATGTAGGACAATCCTACATAACCTTTATCATCAATTGCATTGAGTAACTCTTGTCCTTTAGGGCCGTTTGTGAATTTTTCTACGGCTGTCATATCATTAAATAAGAATGGCAAATCAAATAAGCGGTACTTTTTTGTATAAGCCTCAAACTTCGCTAACGACGGCGCAGCAACTTGTACATCGCCTAACAATAAGGCTTCCATCACTTTATTATCATTAAATAATTGCGAGCGTGGGAATACCTGCATACACGCTTTACCATTCATTTCCTCGTTGATACGAGCAGCAATTGCGCCTGCCGCTTCACCTTTGGGATGACCGGTTGCTGCGGTTACGTGACTAAACTTAATCACAATTTCACCCGGATCACAGTCTGCGGTTGCCATTGCCGACGTCGTTAATAGCGCTGCTGCACTCATAGCAGTAAGTAAACGTTTCATAGATTTTTCCTCAAAGGTAGGTCGCCCAATCCAGCAAAAAGAATACCGCTAAACTTATTAAAAAGTTTAAGGCTTCACTGCTTTAGGCAACAAGTCTGTAGTTTTATATTTATAATCATCATCGCCGATACCAGTACACGATGTAAAAGTCACCGGTCTTATGCGAAGTCGATATGATTTAGCAGAAAGCGTGCCAAAAGAAGAGAATGCATATTTAGCAAGAGAAAAACGTAAAAAGATAAGAAAAGAAGATAAAAAATGGGCTTATATCGACACATTTTTGTAAGAGATGTTACCTAAACGACACACTGCTGGGAGTACTCTATTCTACTGCATTGGGATCATCGGCTAATATATTTTTGTCTAAATGATATTTTTTCATTTTTTGATAAAGCGCTTTGCGTGACAAGCCAAGGGACTCATACGTTTTCTTCACACTACCTTGTTGCGTACTCAACTCTGCTGCGATAACTGATCGCTCGTAGTGACTCACCTTGTCAGCCAACGTTGTCTGCTCGCCCGAGCCCGCTGATGGTGCGGACGACTCACTCTCTAAGCCTGTCCAAATCCCTAGCACTAAGCGATCCGCTACATTACGTAACTCTCTCACATTACCCGGCCAATCATAAGCCATTAACTCAGTCATCGTTTGAGGGCTTATTTCTGGAATCTCTCGACGATAGCGAGAACGAGCTTCTCTTGCTAAATGATGAAATAAAATGGGAATATCTTCTTTACGTTCACGCAAAGGGGGGATACGAATCGTCGCGACATTAAGGCGATAATACAAGTCTGCACGAAATAGTTTTTCTGTACAGGCAGCTTCCAAATCAACTTTAGTGGCTGCAATAAATCGAATATCTAGTGGAATGATGGTATTAGAACCTAAGCGCTCAATCGCTCTATTTTCTATGACCCGTAATAATTTAATCTGTAATTCCATCGGCATAGATTCTATTTCATCTAAAAATACCGTACCGCCATTCGCATATTCTAATTTACCAATGCGTTTTTTATTTGCGCTAGTAAAGGCTCCCGATTCGTGGCCAAACAGTTCCGACTCCATAATATCAAGCGGAATAGCGCCACAATTTAGCGCAACAAAAGGCTTGCCTTGGCGATTACCTTCTTCATGTAATGCGCGAGCAACCACCTCCTTACCGGATCCGGTTTCTCCCCAAACCAACACATCCACATCTGCACTTGTCAGCGCCATCAACTCTGTGCGCAATCGCAACATAGAAGGCGTACGGCCGACTAAACGCTTATCTAGTGTGGCACTGTCAGATAGTTCTTGACGCAAGCTGCGGTTTTCTAAAACCAGGCGCCGCTTTTCTAAAGCTCGATTAACCACATTGGTTAAGCGATCGGCTGAAAAGGGTTTTTCTATCAAATCATAAGCACCTGCTCGCATTGCTTCTACCGCAAGCGCAACGTCGCCGTGACCGGTAATGAGAATAACCGGCATAGAGGGATCAACCTCCAAAGCCATCGACATCAATGCCAAACCATCAGTGCCCGTCATACGAATATCGGTAATTAACACACCGTACAAACCACGATGTACACGATCAAGCACACCTTCGGCACTGCTATAATCAGACACATCAAAATCAGCCAGCGTTAAACTTTGTCCAAGCGCGTGGCGCAAGTCTTCATCATCATCGACCAAAAGAATGGTGGGAGCTGTCATAAAACAGTGAGCCTTATTAATAAAAAAATCACTAACATCGCATTGGCGCTTGTTGTTTTTACTAAGAAATCGCTTATATAAACGCCTTCATCATACCTTTGCATACCTTCATAATAGTTTCGTCATGCCGGACTTGATCCGGCATCACCGCAACACAAATACTGGCTGGATTCCGGCTTTCACCGGGATGACGAGTTCTAATTTGCTAAAGGCAAGGTGATACGAAAAACACCACCGTAATTTTTTTCATGTTCAACGTCAATACTGCCAGAAAAACTTTTAACAATATTGTAGGCCATAAAAAGCCCTAATCCTAAACCTACCCCGACTCCCTTAGTGGTAAAAAAGGGCGTAAATATTTTTTCTCGTACATCTGCAGAAATACCACGCCCACTATCTTTTATATATATTTCAGCAATAGTGGAACGCGCATCCCAGCTTACCTCAACCACTTTACGCTCTTCGTTTTGAGCAGCATCGATAGCATTCGACACAATATTAATAATCACTTGCGATAAACGTAAATGACTCGCGGTCACGACGACGTCTTTCACTGGGCTATTAATATGTAAATTAACACCGTGCTTTTTTGCTTGAGGGGATAGCAAAATAACCATTTCGTCCATCACACTTGATAAATTGACCGCTACCAACTGATCATCTGACTTGTGTGCAAAGGAGCGTAGTGTTGTCGTTAAGTTCGCCATCCGTTCTGTCAATCGCGTAATACGTTGTAGATTATCAGCAACGGCCTCTGTTTTTTCTTTACTTAATAACTGCTGTGCATTGTCGGCGTAGGAACGTATTGCTGCTAACGGCTGATTGTATTCATGCGCCAAGGCTGTTGATAGCTGACCAATACCGGCCAGTTTAGCCGCCTGCATCAAATCATCTTGCGTTGCGCGTAATGCGGCCTCTGCAGCTATTCGTTCGCGAACCTCAGATGCTAATTGTGTATTAGAGTCAACAAGATCTCTGGTGCGATCTCTCACCTGTCGCTCCAAGCGTAGCGCGAAAGCGCGCTGACTACGCGAACGATCAATGCGTCGACGATGGCGCTCAAAAACAATCCACAGTAACACTATACATAGTGCAATCACTAGGCCACTGATTGTTGCCGTAGTCATTTTTTGTTGCCTTACTGCCGTCAAATCGACAAGAGTATGAAAACGCCACTGGAGCAATGGCGTATATCGAGTCACTTCTAGGTAACGTTTAGCCATGGCTTTATCGGCTTGATTGCTTACACGCACATGGCGAACTGTTTGACTGGAAGTACTGTTAGTGCGAGAGGAACGAGCCGTCATTCGACCCGATAAACGGGAAGGTATTTTTAATAAATCGCCAACATTTTGTAAACGCCAATCGCTGACATTAGATAGCAACACACGCCCATTTTGGTCGCTCGCGAGAATAGGCTCTGGCAATAATGCCCACACATACTCAATAACATCAACATTGATTCTCGCAACAACTGCGCCAGCCACTTTTTGATCAACAAAAACGGGGGAAGCAAGAATATAGATCCGACGCCCCTCAGCATCGACATCACTCATACGACCCAAACGACCTTGCAGCACAGCCTTATAAAAGGGTTGCTGCACAACACTACTGCCTAAAAATTCACGATGATTACTAGAAAAAACTAAACCCTGACGATCCACCAACCATACATCTTGCGCGCCAGACAACCCGGATACAGTTGCCGCGAGTTGGCGTGTAGGCAAAGCAAGCGAATCCCAAAACTTTTCTTTATTATTTTGTTGTCGAAATGCCTTAAGGACATCAGGACGTTTAGCAACTAATGCTGTAATCAAACTAAATTTATTAAGTTGAAGTATCACATTGGAGGACTGATAATTTAATACCGTTTCTGCCTTTTCTCTCGCTACCCGCAATGCTTTTTCTTCAGACCATTGCGACAAACCATAGACAAAAACTGTACCCACACCAAGCAGCGCAAGTAAACAAGTGATTAGCTGTAAGCGCGACAACGAGTACAGCGTATTAGGGTAACGAGCTATACTCACCACGTTCCTCTTCATACTCTCCAGATACTGAAGGTCGACTTAAAGAACCTCAGAACAAGCCAGAGGTTCATTTAATAAAATAATTACACAACAGCGATAGAATCTACCTTTTGAAATCCACGAGGAAGTTTATGACCACGACGGCCGCGCTCTCCGCGATAATGCTCAAGGTCAGACATTTTAAACGTGGTGTGGCGCTTACCAGAAAACACGGTGAGCTTTTGTGTCGAGTGAATCACGGCGACTGCAGCCACAAATTCCTCTCTCGCTTCAACACGCGCGCCCGGAATACTCAACATTTTATTCCCTTTACCACGAGCGAGTTCAGGCAAATCATTCAATGGAAAGATTAACAAACGACCTTCATTACTGACCACTGCAACGTATGCATCGTCTACCGTATCAAGGATGAATGGTGGCAGCACTTGAGCGCCTTTAGGCAAGGTTAGCAATGCTTTACCTGCTTTATTTTTCGTATATAAATTGCCTAGCTCCGTAACAAAACCATAACCGGCATCGCTAGCAATAAGAACACGTTGTTTTTCATCACCCATTAACAAGCCCGTAAATACCGCACCACTCGGCGGATTTAAGCGCCCGCTTGCGGGTTCGCCTTGGCCACGAGCCGATGGCAATGTGTGCGCTGCCATTGCGTAGCTTCGTCCAGTGGAATCGAGAAGTAATACGTGCTGATTGCTTTTGCCTTTTGACGAAAATTTATAACCATCGCCGGATTTATAATTCAGTGCTTCGGGGTCAACTTCATGGCCTTTGGCCGAACGAATCCATCCTTTTTCTGATAACACCACGGTGATTGGATCGCTGGTGAGTAGGTCTGCTTCCGTTAAGGCTTGCGCTTCACCACGCACAACAATCGGCGAACGGCGGTCGTTACCATATTTATCCGAAATGGCCTGTAATTCTTTTTTCACTAAATTTTTAAGCTTTGTTGCCGATGCTAAAATGCCATCCAACCATTCACGTTCTTTAGCGAGTTCATCTTGTTCACCGCGAATTTTAATTTCTTCTAATTTTGCAATTTGGCGAAGCTTTAATTCTAAAATAGCTTCGGCCTGAATATCCGTCACGCCAAAGCGATCCATTAAGACCTGCTTAGGTTTCTCCTCGGTACGAATAATGTGAATCACTTCATCAATATTTAAGAAAGCCGCGAGATAACCTTCTAAGATATGCAGACGTTTCATCACCTTATCCAAACGGTATTGCAAACGTCGACGCACGGTCACCATTCGGAAAGAAAGCCACTCGGTCAAAATCACATTTAGCGGTTTAACGGCTGGTAAGCCGTCAATACCAATCATATTCATATTGATGCGGTAGGTTCGCTCAAGATCCGTCGTTGCAAACAGATGATTCATTAATTGCTCAATATCAACACGATTCGAGCGTGGAATAATCACCAAGCGCGTGGGATTTTCGTGATCCGATTCATCACGCAGATCGGCTACCATGGGCAGTTTTTTCGCCTGCATTTGTGCGGCAATTTGTTCTAATATTTTTGCGCCACTGACCTGATGCGGCAAGGCAGTAACCACCACATCGCCATCTTCAGTCGACCATACGCAGCGCATACGTAAACTGCCGCGCCCCGTTTCATACATCGACAAAATATCCTGCGGCGCAGTAATAATTTCCGCATCCGTTGGCATATCAGGTGCCAATACAAACTCAGATAACTCAGCGACTGTTGCTTTAGGGTTACTAAGCAAATGGATGCAAGCACTCACCACCTCACGCAAATTATGCGGCGGAATATCCGTCGCCATACCCACGGCAATACCCGTTGTTCCGTTAAGCAGGATGTTAGGCACTTGTGCCGGAAGCACTTTGGGCTCATCTATCGTGCCATCAAAGTTGGGGGTCCATTCAGCCGTACCTTGCCCTAGCTCTCCCAGCAACACATCACTGTAAGCAGTGAGTCGAGACTCCGTATAACGCATCGCCGCAAAAGACTTGGGGTCATCCGGCGATCCCCAGTTACCTTGACCGTCAACTAAGGGGTAACGATAAGAGAAAGGCTGCGCCATCAACACCATGGCTTCATAGGCCGCCGAATCGCCGTGTGGGTGAAACTTACCAATGACATCACCGACAGTACGGGCTGACTTTTTAAATTTTGCCGTTGCTTTTAATCCCAACTCGCTCATGGCATAAACGATACGACGCTGTACCGGTTTTAGGCCATCTCCTATATTGGGTAAGGCACGATCCAAAATCACATACATCGAATAATCGAGGTAGGCTTTTTCGGCATAGTCTTTTAGTGAAATACTCTCATCAGACTCAGGGGGAGTGACGATATTGCTCATAGATGGCTCTCTGTACTACTTATATTCAATGATATTTTATTTTTTGTTCAATAAATTGTGTTTTTTGATGAATAATCACGATCGCGGTAAAGCCAGTGAAATCTAAGCATGCTATCCTCCGCTTAGATAAGCTGCTTGATGCTAAATTAGCGGCGAAGACCATACGTAAACCTGCTGGTTTTAACGGGCATATCGCAAGATCTTATTTGTTGAATAATTGCACAACCACATTACTCATTCAGTCACGAAAGAAGGAATATACCATGAAGGCATCCGATCTCTTAGTCAAATGTCTCGAAGAAGAAGGCATCGAATATATATTTGGTGTACCCGGCGAAGAAAACGCCGACTTTATGATGTCGCTAGAACAATCTGACCAGATCCGATTTATCCTCACTCGCCACGAACAAGGCGCTGCATTTATGGCTGAGATTTATGGCCGCCTTACGGGTAATCCTGCTGGCTGCCTCGGTACGCTAGGCCCGGGTGCGACCAATTTGATTACCGGTGTTGCCGATTCTAATATGGATCGCGCGCCCATGATTGTACTTACCGGCCAAGGGGCTTCCACTCGACTACACAAAGAATCACACCAAGTCATGGATGTGGTTGATATGTTTAGTGCTGTCACCAAGTGGGCGACGACCGTATGGCACCCCGACAATATCCCTGAAATTGTTCGCAAAGCGGTACGCTTAGCCCGCACCGAAAAGCCCGGCGCGGTACTGATTGAGTTACCCGAAGATATTGCCAAACTAGAGAGCAAGAAAGAGCCACTAACTGTACGTAAGTTTTTACGCTCGGTGCCCGATCCCGATATTATTCGCCAAACTTACGACCGTATAAAAGCGGCAAAAACGCCGATTATTATTGCTGGTAATGGCTGTATTCGCCGTCGTGCTAGCGAGCAGTTACGCATCTTATGCGAAACGACCGGCATTGGTGTGATGAGTACATTTATGGCGAAAGGCTGCGTAGATATGGACAAAGACTATTGTCTATATACCGTTGGTTTAGGCGCAAAAGATATTCCGGTTTACGCCATCGAAAAAGCCGATTTGGTGATCACGATTGGTTTTGATATGGTCGAGTATCATCCTAAATTGTGGAATAACGGAAAAACCGCAGAAGTTGTTCACATTGATTTCTTACCTTCTGAAATTGACGAGAATTACGACCCTAAAATTGAAGTGGTTGGCGACATCGCTCATGCTTTAGAAATGCTCAACGACACCATTAGTAATGAAGGTGGTTTTGATCACGACTTTAGCAGTCAGAAAAAAATGCGCACATTGATGACCGCTGAGCTTGAACAATATAAAGATGACGCCGGCGAAGCAGCAATACGCCCACAAAAAGCCTTATGGGATGCACGCCAAGTACTCGGCGATAATGATATTTTATTATCAGATGTGGGCGCACATAAAATGTGGATCGCGCGCCACTACCACTGCCACGAGCCTAACACCTGTTTAATTCCTAACGGTTTCTGTTCGATGGGCTTTGCTCTACCCGGTGCTATTTCGGCTAGCCTAGTATTCCCAGAGCGCCGCATTTTGTCCATCTGTGGCGATGGCGGTTTCTTGATGAATGTACAAGAAATGGAAACGGCTCGTCGTCTCAACTGCAACATGACCGTCATGGTATGGGAAGATGGCGGTTACGGTTTAATTAGCTGGAAACAAGAAGCGGAATTTGATCGCAGCACCGACCTTGCCTTCAATAACCCCGACTGGATGCAACTCGCTGAGTCATTTGGTTGGAATGGACACCTAGTGACTGATGCCAGCAAACTGCAAGATGCGCTGGAAGCTTCTTTCAACGAAAGTGGTCCAAGCTTGGTGGTTATTCCTATTGATTACAATGAGAATAAAATTCTGACTAAACGTTTAGGCGAAATGAGCACACCGATTTAAACTCATAATAATATTTCCCTTATGAGGGAGATTATCCAAAAAAAGCCGCCATTGATTACTCAATGGCGGCTTTTTTAGTAAAGGGATCTCTAAACATTAGCGTCTAATCAATGTTCGATTAATCGTAGTTAATCCCTGTGGAATAAGCAGCAATTTTACTCAAATGGGTATAAGGTAAATCACTTTCTTCTCGCCACTGATTCATTAATGTTTGCGCTTTTTTTAGATCACGCTGACTGCTTGGGTTATCCGCAATATCTAAACCCGCGTTCTGCATTGCCAACACAACATCGCCGGTTAACATAAACACATCCTTTCCCACATAACGCAAAAAACGAGGGCCTGTTTGCCCGCCCAAACGTGAGCCATGCTTTTTGAGGTAGAGCATTAAACCTACTTGATCATCATCTGGCCACTCACCAATTAATTGCGCAAAACCACCTCGTTTACGTGATTCATCATATACAAATGATAGGTTTTCACGAACAGCGCATATTTTTTGCCAATGACGAACAATACGCGTATCCGTCATATAGTTCTCCCATTGCTCCGGAGACAAAAAACTCAGTTTCATAATATCGAAGCCCAAAAAAGCGGCTTCAAATTGCGGCCATTTTTTCTCTACCACCGACCAACGAAAACCCGCCTGATTAATCACCTTAGTCATCATTGAAAGGAAACGATCATCGGGTAACTCAAGCAATAACGAAGAGGGTGGAACCGCAGGCAACCTATTTTTTAACGCAGCTTTACCGCCCTTGCGCTGCTCAGCTTGATATTGTATTCCAGAAAAAGGCGTCATAATTAATCGTTACATTTTATTAAATGGTGGGAGCTACTCAAGCCGAATTTTCTAAGGCGAAATAGTAAGTACTTGCCCTATACGTATTGTGGAATTTTTTAATTTATTACGACTTTTTAAGGTGGTATAAGATACCTTGTACTGCTGCGCAATTTCAGACAATGTCTCGCCACTTTTTACCGTATGCGTTATCTTTTTTGTCGATGATACTATCCGCCTTTCACTAATTAACAACTCTTGACCTATACGGATATTATTATTTTTTAGTTTATTTAAGCGTTTAATTTTTGTCACACTGACCCGATATTTTTCACCGATGGTTGACAAGCTATCACCACTCTTTACTTTATGGGTAATACGAGCCATGGATGACGTCGACGTTGTTGCTACATTGACAGAGGAAGACTGATTTGAAGTCTGAATGGGGGAGACATTATTCGCGACAGATTGAGCTGCCGTATTATCAGCGGGAATAATCAAGTCGCTTTCTTTACTGCCATTTTTCTTCCACGCAACATAACTTGAGGCAGGAGGCTTACTATAAAAATAATTTTTTATGCCTTTGGAAATAGTATTAGCCATTTTTTGACGATAATTTGACGTTGCCAATAATTTAGCTTCTTTGGGATTAGAAATAAAACCGGTTTCCACCAAAATTGAAGGTACATCAGGAGACTTCAACACCAAAAATCCCGCTTGCTCGACTTGTTTTTTATGCAGACGAGCAATGCCTCCCATCCCTTTCAACACTTCGCTACCGACTTCTAAACTTGAGCCTACTGTTGCAGTCATCGATAAATCAACCAATACACCACGTAAGACCTCGTCTTTATCTTCAAGACTCACATCACCTACACCGCCAATGAGATCTGCTTCATTTTCTTGCTGCGCAAGAAAGCGAGCTGCTTCACTTGTAGCACCACGACGTGAAAGCGCATAAACCGACGCCCCATTCGCCTGTGGGTTTTTAAACGCATCAGCATGAATCGAGACAAATAAATCAGCACGCCACTCTCTAGCTTTGTCTCTTCGTTTGCGCAAAGGAATAAAGTAATCACCAGTACGTGTTAAACGTACTGAGAAACCTTTTTCTTTCTTTAAAAGTTTTTCCAAACGTTTAGTAATATCAAGAACTACCACTTTTTCGTAGAGATTTTTAGGTCCGATAGCACCCGGATCTTCCCCACCATGCCCAGCATCAACCACAATCAAAATATCACGCGGCTTTCTTTTTTTAACACTGGCTGTTGTCGAGCTATTCTCCGATGCAGGTGCTGTTTCAACAACTGCAGCTACTGTTTTTTTAGTTGACGCATCTTTGTCATAGAGGTCAATCACCAAGCGATGAGGCTTACCTTTATTAGGGGCTAATAAAAAACTGCGGGGCTTTACTTTAGTCGTAAGGTCAAATACTAAACGCAAATCGCCACCATTTCTGGCCGCAGCACGGATACCTTTTATCGGTGATTTTTTATCGGCAAAAAAAGGTTTCTTTAAAGAGGCTTGGTTTTTTGTATCGCTAATATCCACCACTAAACGTTGAGGATTGTCTAACGAGAAAAGCTGATAACTTACCGTATCGCTCATATCAAAAACAACCCGCGTATGGTCGGGCGCACGCCAAACGCGCAAACTATCGACGGTAGTTGCGGCTAATAACGCGGGGCTTATCAAAAGGCTACTCATAACGATTATTAGGAAGCCAGCGCTAGCAATTTTTCTTATCATTATCATGGTATTCATTATGCTACATATAAGTCGTGTTACGTCGAAAAAATCGTCAGCTCTCGACCGACTACCGACGTCTGCTCACATGTTTTAGGCGCTAATTGCACGACGATATGCGGCTGGGGAAGAATACCCTGCCCTCGCTCAGCCCATTCAACAAGACAAATAGCATCAGAAGAAAAGTAATCGCGAATGCCCATATACTCTAATTCTTCAGGATCACCTAAACGATATAAGTCAAAATGGTAAACCGGTAATGGTAAATTTTCATACGGTTCGACCAAGGTATAGGTTGGGCTCTTAACGGCACCTGAATGCCCCAATTGATTAAGCATGCCTCGCGTCATTGTGGTTTTACCCGCACCGAGCGTACCTTCTAGAAACACGGTCATTCCGGGTTTTAATTGCGCCATCAATTGCTCACCCGCCGCCACTGTAGCGGCTTCATCGGCTAACCATTGCGTGCTTTTCAAGGTCATCGAATCAATAGTCGTCATGATGCTGTCCGCCATAAAACTAGCCACCATTACTCTTTGCCGTATGCCCCAAAGGCTCACCCGACAAAATCTCATTAAACGCAGGCTCATTCAATAACTTCTGTACTGCCGGAATTAAATCGGTTGCTAATAAGCTGCGCAACCCCATTGTTTTGACCGCTATATCGGCAGCAGTGGAGTGTAAGAGCGCTGCCAGTTTAGCGGCATCATTTACACTCATCCCTTGGACTAACAACGCACCAACCAAACCACTTAACACGTCGCCCATACCCCCACTGGCCATTCCCGCATTACCTGCATCGCAAATAGACAACTGACCATCCGCTGTCGCGATGACAGTGCCCGCACCTTTGAGAATAACCGCACCACCGTAACGTTGCTGAATTTCCTGAGCTGCTGCAAAGCGATCGGCTTCGATATCGGCCACAGAACAGTCAAGTAGCGCAGCGGCCTCGCCGGCGTGAGGTGTCAGCACCCACTGGCGATCTTGTTGAGCAACAGCAGACAAGCTAGCGAAGCGTGCTTGTGATAGTAAACGTAAGGCGTCAGCATCAATCACCAAAGGTTGCGTTGCATGATCTAAAACTTGGTAGAGTAATTGTTCCGACCATGCAGATTGCCCCAAGCCAGTACCGATCACAATGGCAGTTGCACGAGGCAAGAGAGGTAATAACGCCTGCCCACTTTCGATACCCGCGACCATCAACTCAGGCTGTCGTGACAATGCCGCATTCACAAACGTCGGCTGCGTTGCCAGACTCACTAAACCAGCGCCGGTACGCAAAGCCATTTGTGCCGCCATCAGAGGCGCCCCCCCATAACCATAGCCAACGCCGGTATCGCCACCGACAACTAGCAGATGCCCACAATCACCTTTATGTGCATTGCTATGCCTTTCTGGCAACTGTGGCAACAAGGCACTCAACGCCAATGTTTGCGAGGCAGGATTAACTAAGTGCAACCACTCTTCCTCGACGTCTAATGAAGAGAAAACACGTTGGCCGCTACATGCTCGGCCTGCACCGGTGTAAAGCCCCTGCTTTCGGCCAATAAAACTGATAGTTACATCCGATTGAATCACGTCGTCGCCGGTAGCACCGGTATCGGGGTTAACACCAGTGGGAATATCTATTGCCAAGACCGACCAGCCATAACGCTGCTTTGCTGTATTGATGGCGTTAACCGCTTCGCGCATTAGCGGTCGTAATTCGCCCTCCGTACCCGTGCCCAATAAAGCGTCGACAATCACGGTACGTGGATCTTGCATTAGCTGGCTATCAATAAAGGCGGCCTCATTAAAGGGTCGAATGTCTTCGCCCAAGACAAGCCCTTCTTGTGTAGCATAATCACGAGCTCTTAGTGCTGCTGTATCTGTTGCTGGTTCACCAATAAACCATACCGACACTTGTAAATTACGCTGCTTAGCTAACGCAGCCAACACATAACCATCGCCACCATTGCTACCAGACCCACAAAAAATATGCAGCGCTGCCGTTTGTGGCCATTGCGCTAATAAGCGCTCAAAAGCGCAACGGCCTGCGCGTTTCATTAGTAGCGCTGCGCTAACGCCTTCGTGCTGAATCACTAATCGGTCTAGTTCTACAACTTGTTGTGCTGTATACAGGGGAAGCGATACTGACATAGAAAAACTCGTATAAAAAAAGTGGGGATAACCATACAATAAGGTAACCTGTGGTGCACTCTGAGCTAAATTACATACATAGAACAAAAAACAAGTTATTTTGTTCTATGTTTTAGGATGCACACGGGTTAAGACATTAATCGACAAGCCCATTATAAGCCAACCACTTTAAGATAGCAGCTAAGGTATGAGCACCCCGAATCAAATCCCTTATGGGGCGCACCACAATCACCCAGACATGATGGCGCTGGCCGACGATGTAGTGCGCTGGGGACGCGAACTCGGTTTCCAACAAATAGGCATTACCGACATTGATATCGGTGAGCATAAAGAGCATCTTGAACGATGGCTAGCTAATCGCTATCACGGGGATATGGCGTGGATGGAACAACATCAAGCATTGCGTAACGATCCCTCGCAACTGCTACCCAATGCCTTACGGGTCATATCGGCACGCATGGATTATTTACCCGAAAACCCTCAACACATTAAAATTTTAAAACAACGTGATAAAGCCTATATTTCACGCTATGCATTAGGGCGTGATTATCACAAATTGATTCGCAAGCGTTTAGCAAGGCTGGCAGCACAATTAGAATCGCGTTACCAAACCTTAGCTCATGACAATCATTGGCCGATCGACACGATCACACAACGCCCATTTGTAGACAGCGCGCCCGTACTAGAAAAAGCCTTTGCCGAAAAAGCGGGGGTAGGATGGATCGGCAAACATACCTTAGTGCTCAATAAAAATGCGGGAAGTTGGTTTTTTTTGGGCGAAGTGATGACGAATATTCCTTTGCCCATTAACTCAACTATCGCCAACAACCAGTGTGGCGATTGCACCGCCTGCCTGAGTGTATGCCCTACCGATGCCTTTGCAGCGCCTTATACATTAGACGCTACACGCTGCATTTCATATCTCACGATTGAACTTAAAACCTCTATTCCTGAAGAGTTTCGAGAACCCATCGGTAATCGTGTCTTCGGCTGCGACGACTGCCAAGCCATTTGTCCATGGAATAAATACGCACAACCCAGCAAAGAGCACGATTTCTCTCCGAGGCACCAACTACAAGACAGCGAACTGACCGAACTCTTTTTATGGACAGAAGCACAATACTTAAAAAATACCGAAGGTTCAGCAATTCGCCGTATTGGTTACGAACGCTGGCTACGTAATTTAGCCATAGGTTTAGGCAACGCACCTAAATCGGATCAAGCCAAACAAGCGCTAGAACAACGCAAAAATTTTCCATCGGAGATGGTACAAGAACATATCGAATGGGCCATACAACGACAAAACAGCCCACGAAAAAGTAAACGTAAAATCAAGCGACAAACGAAAAACACCTAAATAACTCGCCACAAGACTTGACCAGTAAGCGTTAGTAGCCCCTCATAAAGCTTATACAATATCGTTATATCGACGCCCATACATAAGCATTACTTAAGTGTTGAGAGGTGCAAAAAAGTGTGACGAGCGTCACAAAAATAAAAATAGCAGTATCTTCGTCAAAAATCATCGATTTACCATCAAAATATTAAATCGAACACTATTTGAACATAAATAAGTGTTATTGGCTTTTAGTTAACGAAATGTAAGCAAGCCGGTACTATCGCGCCCTCACATTTACTTAGCGATGAGCCACTGCGATATGATGTCCCCTCGAAAAAAACCTAACACGCCACATGTCACAATCACTCGTGTAATCTCACAAGCAGTGATGGTGTCTTGTTATGCATTATCTACCAACGCTTTAGCCAACAGCGTGTCGAATAGTGATACCGCAAAATTAATATTTCAAAATTTAACACAGTATCAATCACTTCATCGTAGCGCAAAAAAATTACGTTATGCCTACAGTTACGAGCAGTGCAATGTTTACGTGACCAAAGAGAGCATCATTGGTAATACTGCAAGCCCTGTATCAACCACCCAATATTCTATACCTTTAAAGTCGATTACCTCCGTCACTGTTAATAGCTCGAAAACAAAAGTCGTATTAAAAACTAGCGAAAGTAAAAAAGAGATCTATCAAATTTCTCAGAAAAAAAACGGAAATAGTGAAGAAAATAACATCAGCTGGATCCCTTTACCTTTAAAAACAGAGCCGAATCAAACGCAAACCTTAATCAACCTATTAATTCAACGTTGCAAAATAAGCTAGATAAAAATTTCTTCTCTATCCGCTCGCAACACTATGAAGACTGACGTTTTCGATGCAATTCGGCTTGCTTTTCTTTCACAAACAATGATTCAGTAATTTGGTTTTTATCTTCATCACAAACATTGTCTAGCATTGCCATTTCTTGATAACTTGCGTCTCTGAGTAATGATTTAATCAGATGAGATTCCGGCAAGTTTTTCCAATATTTTTTAGGCATTTCAGATTGCATTGCTTTTACCTTCACCCGTGCGGGGTTAAAGATATGTTGATAATAGGTCAGCCATAGTTTTTCCAAATCATCAGCAATACTCGGTGGTCGAGAGATACCTTGAGTAAACGTGAGTTCTCGCTGATCCCAGTGAGCACAAAGATCTGGAGTTAGTATTGACCAACTCATATTACTAAAGCGACGAACAAAAAAAGGGGATTTATCCATAACGATGAGATGTTCAGGCTCAAACCATGCAACATAATGCGCGTAATTATCACCTTGCTGAGCAGGTTCGTGCTCTAATACATCAACACGTTTAAAGCGTACAAAAGCCGCCATTTTATGTTTATCTCTTGCTACTGATTTCTGCATCGCAAGCAATTCTGACACCTGTTTATCGATCGCCATTCCCAGTAGTTGTTTATCTTCAAATAATAGCCGCCACGCCACACTGTAAAGCAAGCTCCACTTACGATCATCGCGAAAGCAGGCCACATTGTTAGCTAGATTGAAAAAGGCTGACGGTATCGCCAATTGTTGATGAATAATCGGCTGATTAATTAACTGCTGTTGGTCGGCACCTAATAATAGGCTTTGCTGTTTATTCTCCCACGCAACATCTTGCGGCATAATTCCGCGTTTTAATAGTTCACGGGCCTGCATGCGCCATTCATGTAATGTATCGACTTTAATTGCGATCATAATATATCGAATGACTCGCCGTGATGAATATCTCCATATCTAAAACAGTGCCATTTGAGCGGATTCTTTTTTCATAAAATACTGTTTTAGATTGTCGTCTTCTAAGAGGTGGCTTGCCGAATTATTATCGGCCGCCTCGATAAATGGCTCAATTTTTTTAATCGATAAACCGCATTTAGCAATATCGGCTATCCGTAATTTTTTAAAACGACGGGACTGAATAATTTTATGCGCACCAATCGCACCAATACCGGGGACACGTAATAACATTTCCCGTGGTGCAGTATTAATATTAACCGGAAAAATATGACGATTACGCAAAGCCCACGCTAACTTAGGATCAACATCTAAATCCAACATACCGTCATTAGCAGACGCCCCCGTAGAAGCAATTTCTGACACATCAAAACCATAAAAGCGCAGTAACCAATCGGCTTGATAAAGACGATGCTCACGCAATAGAGGGGGTGACTGCGCGGGCAGTTGATGCGCAGCATGTGGGATAGGACTAAACGCCGAATAATACACACGGCGCATGTGATATTTGCCGTATAAATTATTGGCTAATGTTAAAATTTTTGCATCAGACGATTGGTCTGCCCCTACAATCATTTGAGTACTCTGCCCTGCAGGCGAATACATAAATTGAGAAGAGGGTTTACGTTTACGATGAGGGGCTGATGTGATTATCTTACTCTTTTTACGACTCTCTTTTGATTCATCAATATGATCACGCAACGTACCCATTGACTGCTTGATAGTCACCGGATTTTTCTCGGGTGCATACAGCGCCAATGATTGCTTAGAAGGTAACTCGACATTAATGCTTAAACGGTCAGCGTACAAACCCGCCATACGCAGGAGTTCGGGGCTGGCATCGGGAATAGTTTTTAAGTGTATGTACCCACGAAAATCATGCGTTTTTCGCAACTCACGCGCCACACTCACCAATTGCTCCATGGTGTAGTCGGACGATTGAATGATGCCAGAACTTAAAAATAGCCCTTCTATATAATTGCGTTTATAGAAATCAATAGTGAGGTTAACCACCTCGTCGACCGTGAAACGCGCGCGCTCAACAGGGCTTGAGGCACGATTAATACAGTAACTACACTCATAAATACAAAAATTAGTCAGTAGAATTTTTAGAAGAGATACACAGCGGCCATCAGGTGTATAGCTGTGACAAATACCCATACCACTGGAGGTTGAACCAACGCCTTTACCTTTACGCGAATTTTTACTCGTCGAACCGCTACTGGCACAAGACGCGTCGTACTTCGCAGCATCGGCCAAAATCGCGAGTTTTTGTTGTAGTTTCATGGCTGACTGCTCATTATTGACTAAACTGACCAATAACTGTGGTTATATACAGTATTTTAGTCAAGTAAATACCTTCGTTCGCTCAATCATCAGCTATTTGAGAAGTATTTACGTAAAAGCAAATAGTTTAAGCAAGCAACTCAAAGAAACTAGGTAAAAAGCCACTTGAAAATGCTTAGAGCATCGGAGTAGAACACCTATGATCACCACAGGCTCATACCGCGAGATACACAACGGCAGAAAAGAGAAAAAAGCAGGGAAACGAGAAACTAAGGTAAGCCCGATAATGATTCTATCCTGCTTTCTATTTGGACTATTATCGACAGGCAAGGCAATGGCAATAGAAGAACCACAGTACACCGTGTTAGGCACTGATGAAAATATCGAATTGCGCCGTTACGCACCCATGATTATTGCCGAAGCCACCGTATCAGGGGATATGGATAAGGCCAGCAACAAAGGCTTTAAACTTATTGCAGATTATATTTTTGGTAATAACACCGTGCGATTTTCTAACGAAAATGGAACTAAAGAGGAATCAACTACCGAAGAGGATACAAACAACACGACCATTAGCATGACTGCACCCGTCACAATCACCCGCCACAGTGATGCCAATCACTCTGCGTCCTCCGCTATCGATATGACAGCACCGGTGACCGTTAAGCTCATATCAGAAAGCGTAGATCAACAGTGGCGGGTACATTTTGTGATGCCAAGTAAATACACCATGACAAGCCTCCCCATTCCAAATAATCCAGCCGTTATGCTCACAGAAATACCTGAAACCTATTATGCAACACTGCGGTTCTCTGGCTTTACCGGAGAGAAAAAAGTCGCCGAAAAAACAGAACGCTTGATAGCATGGCTCGCCGAAAAAAATATCACTCCAATAAGCACTCCGGCACTCGCACGCTACAACCCACCATGGGCACTGCCTTTTCTACGTCGCAATGAAGTGATCGTGAGGTACGAACCCAGTCGTTAAAACGGATTTAAGCAAATCTCAATTCGCCATTACCACTCGCTTGCCCAATGCCGCAAAGGTTGCAAGCAATGAAGGCAACCGGGGTAGTATTCCGATTTGCCTGCCAACAATTACACGGCAAAAAATGTTTCTCGGTAGTGTTTTAACTCGTTAATAGAATCGCGAATATCATCCATTGCTAAGTGCGCGCCAGATTTTTTAAAGCCATTGAGAGCCTCAGGTTTCCAGCGGCGTGCGAGTTCTTTCACACTGCTGACATCTAAGTTACGGTAGTGAAAATAATTTTCTAACTCGGGCATGTAGTTGGCAAGAAAACGTCGATCTTGGCAGATCGAGTTACCCGCCATGGGGGATTTGCCTGCCGGCACCCATTGTTTAAGAAAAGCGATGGTTTGTTGTTCTGCGTCAGCTTCGGTAATGGTGCTATTACGTACACGCTCGGTCAGGCCTGATTTTCCATGCTGGTTCGTATTCCACTCATCCATGGCGGCTAAACGTTCATTCGATTGATGAACGGCTAGCATTGGGCCTTCTGCCAGTACATTGAGATTGCTATCAGTAACGATAGTGGCAATTTCTATGATGACATCATCGTTGGGGTATAGCCCGGTCATTTCTAGGTCAATCCAAATCAGGTTATCTTCGTGTAGCATATTCGCGTATCATCCTGTGCAGTGTTTACTTCATTACCATGTTACCGATATATGCTTATAAATCCAGTTGAACCTATTACCAATGATTCTCTTGATAACATTCAACGTACTCCATTCGCTGTAGCCGAGTTCGCCATGATCGAGCTTTTTTATGAGTAAGCGCAAACTAACTAGAAAGCAGGCATGGCGTATAGAGAAGGTTCAACAAGAACGTGCCGAACGTGCCGAACGTAAAAATGCACAGATTGACACCAAAGAAGAAGACGGCCACTTAGGCCCCGAACAGGAAGGCTTAGTGATTGCTCACTACGGCACTCAAGTTGAAATTCAAACGCTCTCCCTGTCAGAGGGGATTACAGAGCACTCGCTACTCCCCAAGAAACGCTGTCATATGCGTACACATTTGGGTTCACTCGTGACCGGAGATCATGTCGTTTGGCGAGATGCAGATCCAACCGGTGTCGTCGTCGCTGTACAACCACGAACATCAGCGCTATCTCGTCCTGACCCTCATGGTGAGATGAAAACCATTGCTGCCAATATTGATAATATTCTGGTGGTCGTTGCACCATTTCCCCGCCCGCATACCTTTTTGATTGACCGCTACTTAGTCGCAGCAGAAGCCATTGGCATCAAACCAGTAATACTATTAAACAAGATGGATCTGATTGACGATAAAAACCGACATATTTTAGATGACATCAGCCTGATGTATCGCAGCCTCGGCTATGAGGTTATTTACACCTCAACGCTCGCCTCTACAGTAGAGGATTCGTCTTCAGAACAGGATGGCTTAAATAACCTCAAACAATTCTTAAAAGGCAAAACAACGGTATTTGTCGGCCAGTCCGGCGTTGGTAAGTCTTCACTTATTAATCGTTTATTACCCGGTCAAGATTTACGAGTCGGCGCATTGTCGGCTGCTACGCAGCGAGGCACACACACCACCACCACCGCTCAATTATTTCACTTTCCTTCTATCGATGGCGAAAACGGAGGGCAATTAATTGACTCTCCAGGAATACGTGAGTTTGGCTTGTGGCACATGGATGAAGAAACTATTTTAGAAGGGTTTGTTGAACTGAGAGACTACATCGGCCGCTGTAAATTTCGTGATTGTAAACACCGGCACGAACCAAAATGCGCCATTTTAGATGCCCACGCACAAGGGCGAGTCAATGATCGGCGTATGGAAAGCTACTTCAATCTCAGGGACACCATCGATAAGCTATAGGAGCCTCTAAAAAACACAACGAATATCTCACTATAGGCTATATTTATAGGAGTGTTTAGCGAGTAACATTCCGATAATTCGGTGTTATTACTTGCGAACTAACCTTTACCCGTGGTGCATTCTAAAATTTCGAACAAAAAAGCAGGTTATTTCTTCAGCAACACGCTGTAAATATATCCTATAAGCTTCGTGGCAGCTTCCCTGCTGCCAAGAGTTGCTGAAGAAATAACCTGCTCTTCTGTTCTATGAATGCAATTTGGCTCAGAATGCACCACAGGTTAACCTTTTGTATTTCTTAGCGGCCACACCTCAAATAATGCATAGTACTGACTACAATCACTCTCCCAGCGCAGTTTTAGGGAAAAAGAATAGTGCTGGAGCTCTAAAGAGCACTGACTCAAGGCTATCCATTTGGCTGAAAAAGCTTCCCAAGAACCCACTACCCATTGATAAAACTGTCGCTAACACCGTAATCAAACTACTGCATGATGATACTTGTACATCTCCAATGCTCGCCTCCGCCATTCAAAAAGATCCACTCTTGTGCTTAAAGTTATTTCATTGCACAGCTCAACAACTCAGCGATAAAGAGGGTGATATTCAGCACCTAACACATTTAATAGGCCTTATTGGCCTTAACAAAATTGAGCGTGTTATCAAAAGTAGCCGAACAATATCAGCTCCTCCAGAAGGGCTTAAAGAAGTGCTATCGGCCAGTTTATTTGCGGCACATCTTGCATCCACACTATTGAATAAAAAACACAATGCAACAAGTGATCGCTTTTTTCTGCCGACATTATTTTTTAATGCGCCGCTATGGCTCATGTGGATTGCCGCACCAAAAACGATGTCTCATGGGGAGGTACTCGCCAGCCAAAAACCACAATCGTATATAGCGCTATGTGTTAAAAAATTAGGCTTTAAGCTACCTGACCTACTAGAGCGAGCCAACGAACTGATTTTACTGCCTAAAGTCAGCTTAGATGCCTTAGCCATCAACCCAATAAAACAGCGACACTTTTGGGCTAAAGCTCACCTTTTACCAGAAAATAAACTGACGCAATGGTTCGCAAACGACAAAGTCGCACGCAATTTATTTTACAGTGTGGAAGCAGGCGTTTACCTACTTAACCAATATGTCATTGCGATTTATTTTGATTGGAACGGTAAATACATTCAGCGCTGCGCTAAGCTCTTGTGTCGTCACTTAGGTATTAGTGATGAAGAGCTACATACTGCTGTCATTGAGCTGGCATTATCGATGCCATTACCGACACAATTTCAAGGCTTGCTCGCGCCCATCAACCGACTACGAGGCTTGCACAAAGACCCGATCTGTCCCACAGGCCTAGCGAGCAATGCACCATTACAACCTGAAGTGCTGAAAGCGTGGCGGGAGAAAATTCGCCAAAGTGATAATGCCGATACAGCACTGGCTATTACTATGAATGCATTAGCTAAAGGAGTGGGTGTCGAGCACTGTGTCATTATGGAAGTGGATGACCATGATATTCACACACAAACCTGTTACGGCTTCGCGGATAAACCCGAAATCAACAACTTTCATTCCGACTGGCACACTGAGAAAAGCCTATTTCAGCAAATGATTACCAAACCGTGCTGCATCTCCGTTTCACCTGAAGACTTGTCAAAAGCATCAGCCAAAATGCCTAAGCAATTTACACAATCTTGTGATATTAAGCCCTGCGGGCTGCTGTCGGTGTTTCAACAAAAAAAACCGAAAGCACTGATTTATTGTGATCACACAAGTTGGGACGCTCAAAAGCATCAATATTTCAAAGCCGTAGGTAAGGAATTAGCTCACACGCTTGAGCAACTATAAGTATTCATCCTCCCTGTTAAGAAACCTCTATACAAAAAACCGTTACACAAGCCTGAGGCTCCCTAAGGAAACTCTGGATAAGTCATTCCGATGAAAATCGGAATCTGGCAAACGTTTATATTATAGGATACCGAATCAAGTTCGGCATGACGAAAGGGCTTAGCCTGAGGTTCTTTAATGCTATTTAGCGTTTGCCAATATACAATACCGCCCCACCAATCTTTCTTTTATATTTTTACTCTCAATTAATCGCGGTATCTATGAATAAGACTATCTTTGTTGTACTTCAATACTTACTCCCCCAACATGCCTTATCTCGTCTCGCCGGCTGGATCGCTGAAAACAAAACAACGTGGATTAAGCAACGAATTATTCATTGGTTTATTCGTCGTTATGACGTGGATATGAGTATCGCCGAAAATCCAGACCCCGATGCTTACCCTCACTTTAATGATTTCTTTACCCGTGCACTGGCTGAAGGGCAACGGCCTATCACTCAGGGCGCAAGCAATATTGCTTGCCCTGCTGATGGCTGTATCAGCCAAATAGGCGATATCCACAACGGGCATATCTTTCAAGCTAAAGGCCAAGAGTACAGTTTACTTGAGCTGGTCGGCGGTGATGTCGACATCGCCAAACAATTTGCAGACGGCACCTTTGCTACAGTGTATTTATCGCCAAAAGACTACCATCGCGTACACATGCCATTAGGCGGCACACTGAACACAATGGTTCACGTGCCGGGGGATTTATTCTCAGTCAATGAAACAACGGCAGAAAATGTGCCGAGATTATTCGCTCGCAATGAGCGAGTGGTTGCTTTATTTGATACCGAGCATGGCCCGATGGCGGTCATTCTTGTAGGTGCAATGATTGTCGCCAGTATTGAGACCGTATGGGCTGGGCTCGTAGCCCCAGTAAAGAAACAAATACGTACTACCTGTTATCAAAAGGCAGACCGTATAACCTTGGAAAAAGGTGAAGAGATGGGGCGCTTTAAGTTAGGCTCGACCGCGATTGTATTATTTGGCAAGGGCGCAGCAGTTTGGGATGATGAATTAGCCGCAAATAGTCCCGTCGTGATGGGAGAAAAAATAGGGGAACTACGCGAGACGTAATATTTCTGTACAAGACGTTTATTGATTATTGCCCTGTCATAAATGCGATGTGCGCCTCACGTATTTTTGTCACCTTGATAGGGTAATCATAAGGCTGCACATCTTCAACAATATCGATACGCGAAGGAATTTGCGCTTCTGCTTTACGAATGCGTGATGGCGACGGAGGCACTATTGTGCGAGTATCGCCCACCATCAAGTCGATATAGCTAAACTCATCAAGCGCCTTGCCTGCCTTATCAACCACAACCATGACTTTTGGTTTTAAACGGCGTGTATAATTTTGTTCGGTGACTACAGCAATTTCATCCATTGATAGTTTAACTAAAGTGCCAGTTGGATAAAGGCCGAAGGTTTTAATAAATTCAACAACGAGATCATCTTGAAACAGCTTACCCCGCGCTTCATATAGCCGTGATATAGATTGAGAACTAGGAATTGAACATAACTCACCTTTAACATACGTTGCCTCGTCATAAAAAACAGCAAGACTTGCAACTTTAGAAAGAAAAGGAATGTCATCACCTTGGAGTTGTTGCGGATAACCACTGCCGTTAAGCCGCTCAAACATCATAGAAACTGTTTTTAGTATTTTAGGGTGAAGTCCATCCATTGACTTTAGCGTTGCCATTGTTTGCTCAACAATAATCTGGCCAACACCGGTTTGAGATGGGTCACCCGCTTTGCTGGACAATAAAACTTTAGGCAAAGTCAGCCTGCCAACCTCTCTAAGCAATGTACTCAACGCTAGTAAACATAAATTCGCTTTACTCAATCCTAAATGTCTTGCAAAGGCTATAGACCAAGCAGATGAGCGAAGCAGGTGATAAAAGGGATCTTTTTCATCCGCTTTACGCACCCTGACAAGCCACATAAAAGCGTCGGGGTTGCGAATAATACTGTCAACCATCGCATAAGCAGCAAGCGAAAGTGCATCGAGGCATACTGGTGCTTTTTGAGCTATTTGCCCCATGGCCGTATTCATTTCACAGATCAAACGCTCGTAAACTTCCTGCGCCAACGGCATTTCACTCTCTAAGCTATAAGATTGATCATATACCTGACTATCGACATAAATGGGCTTGAGTTTACCTCGATATACATCAGGAATATCTTGCAAGCGTTTTCCTTCAAGAAGCGTCTTATCTGACGGGGAAACGCCTTTTACTATATCAATATAGACATATTTACAGTGTATTTTAAGTTGCTTAATCTCTGAAAGATCGCGAATATAGAACCCTTGGATAGGAAATGGGGTTTTCTCCCAGGATCGATCAAGCGAGGCTATATACATGCCTAATTCGATGTCATTCACTTGCAATTTTACAGGTTTAATACTCAATAGACTGCCTACTTGTATTCACCATCAAAGAAAGTGGGTACCTAAACAGGCACCATGATAGTCGATCTCCAATGATTACGCTGATTGCCTCTTATTTCTCTACCACCTCTCTAGTGGTAGGGTTCAGATAATTCATGAACAGCGGTAAAAAAAGCGCCCACATTATCCGGATTGGCCTGAGGTGTTACCCCGTGACCTAGGTTGAACACATGCCCTGTACCCGAGCCGTATGCTGCCAAAATTGCCCCTACTTCTTCTCGTATGCGTTTAGGGTTAGTATATAAAATAGCAGGATCCATATTACCCTGCAATGCGACTTGATGACCAACCTCTTGTCGAGCACGACCAATATCTGTCGTCCAATCCAATCCCAGCGCATCAGCACCCGTCTCAGCCAATGACGGCAACCATTGCCCGCCTCCTTTTGTAAACAAAATAGAGGGTACACGACGACCATCATGCTCTTTTATCAAACCATCAACAATACGCTGCATTGGCGCTAAAGAATAACGATGGTAGGCTTGATGAGACAGCGCCCCGCCCCACGAATCGAATATCTGTACGGCTTGTGCCCCGGCTTTAATTTGTGCATTCAAATAGTGAGTAATAGACACTACGAGCTTGTCGATGAGCTGTTCAAAGGCTTCTGGTTGTGTATACATCAGTGACTTAGTACGAGCATAATCTTTACTTGAGCCACCTTCTACCATATAGGTTGCCAATGTCCACGGACTGCCTGAAAATCCGATCAACGGTACACGACCGTTTAATTCACGACGAATTAACGAGACAGCATCGGTAACATAGTGTAGATCTTTCGACATATCAATGACGGGTAGCGCATCAATATCAGCGGTAGTACGTACCGTTTTAGAAAACTTAGGGCCTTCGCCTGTCTCAAAGTACAGACCTAAACCCATGGCATCAGGAATGGTGAGAATATCAGAAAAGAGTATGGCTGCGTCAATTTCGGGGTAGCGTTCGAGCGGCTGCAAGGTCACTTCACAAGCAAGTTGTGGATTACCACACAAGCTCATGAAATCGCCAGCCTTTGCGCGGCTTGCTCGATATTCAGGCAAATAACGACCCGCTTGGCGCATCATCCATACTGGCGTTCTATCAACAGGTTGGCGCAATAACGCGCGCAAAAAACGATCATTTTTTAACTCTGACATACGGCCTCATAACTCTTATTTAAGCGCGCTATTGTAGCCCAACACACCTTATGACGTCATTCATCAAACAGGTTTATTCTGCTATGGCAAAAAAGACGAATATGAGGTGGGATGCTAAAAGGGCAAAAAAGCCAGAAAGTTCGCGGCAGCAAGGCCTACAATTGTGATGAAGGTTAATGCCATACCCAATACTCGTTTAGGTAATTGTTCCCGCAAAATACCATAAGCGTGAATCATTCGCCCCGCCAGAAACAAAATACCAAAGGCATGTAATAGCCAACTATGGCCAACATTAAACTCCAGTGCAAACATAAGTATTAGGGCAATGGGAATATATTCTGACGCATTCGCATGTGCCGAGCGAGCAACGGTTAGCTCATTAATTCCGCCATCAGCAAAAGCGATTTTATTTTTGCGTCGCACACGAATAACAACAACAGCCAAAACGACGAGTAATAGAGCTAATAACGACGCGTAAATCGCTGAAACAAACATAAGGTCTCCTTGAATTTAGGTACTCGAATTCATATTGTTTGCACTAGCAGCATTAATTAGATTACTTTCTGTACGTTTGCGAATTAGCTTCAATGTATTTAATCATTTCGTTAAACAGTGGATACCATGTATATTGATCATTAACTCCGGCCCAAATGTAATCCAAATGTATTTCCGATACAAATATGTCTTCAAGTGTATCTGGGTCTGTCAAAATAAATTGAGCATATTCATGGTTGCCTGAGCCACGGGTATCAAATCGAAACCATATAAAAGGTTTATATTCCTTAGCGGCTTTATTAATACCTATTTTATTTCTCACCGAGGGAACTTTGTCTTGCAAATTATTAACTATAATCTCTTTTTCCAAATCATCGAAAGTCATTACTTTATCAAAATACCCAATATTATTTATTTGCCCTTTCACAAAGTCCTCATCAGGAATTAAAATAAGCTGCTTTATACTATCTAAATCGACGAATTTGCTAACAGTGGTTACTGCTTGTTTTTTTGCTTCAAAGTAACCAGTGTTGGGATCAACAGTGGTTACTTGCATAGAGCTGCAAGCGGTAAGTATTAAAAAAAGTCCAACAACCATTAACCTTTTCATTATAACTCCTGACACTAATTGTAAATATTAAACGAAGACTAAAATCCACCAAAATAAAATAGTCAACTATGGCGAAAAAAATGTAATTCGCAAATCATACAGTAATATTATTGAGACGCATATACGAAAAATACAACCATCAAAAGTGATGACTGCTCAGATCTCCAAATAATCCAAAATACCTTCCGCGGCTTGGCGCCCTTCCCATATAGCCGTCACGACTAAGTCAGAGCCTCTCACCATATCTCCGCCAGCAAATACTTTGGGGTTACTGGTTTGAAATTTATAGGGCTGCTCTTCTGGCGCTATTACCCCTCCCCAACTATTCACTCTAATGTGTTTATCATCAAACCAAGGTGCAGGGTTGGGATTAAAGCCAAAAGCAACTAAAACCACATCAGCTGGGATGATCTCTTCGCTACCATCAATAACTTCAGGGCGGCGGCGACCATTACTATCTGGTTCACCCAGCCGGGTTTTCACACACTTAACCCCTGTCACTTCGTTGTTATCACCGCTAACAATTTCAACCGGCTGACGATTAAATAAAAACTCAACGCCTTCTTCGCGTGCATTCACCACTTCGCGACGAGAGCCTGGCATGTTTTCCTCATCACGACGGTAAGCACAGATCACTTGACTAGCACCTTGCCTGACTGAAGTACGATTACAGTCCATCGCCGTATCACCACCACCTAATACGACAACACGCTGGCCCGCCACATCAATAAAATCCTCCGGTGATTTTTCAAAACCTAAATTACGATTCACATTCGCCACAAGAAATGGCAATGCATCATAAACGCCCGATAGGTTTTCACCTGGAAACCCACCCTTCATATATTCATACGTTCCCATACCCATAAACACCGCATCGTATTGATCCAGTAATTCATCAATACTAATATCTTTACCTATCTCGGTATTCAGATGAAATTCCACCCCCATCTCGGTAAAAATTTCACGGCGCCGTGACATCACTGACTTTTCTAATTTGAACTCAGGAATACCAAAGGTAAGCAAACCGCCAATTTCAGGATACTTATCAAACACAACCGGCTTAACGCCATTGCGCACAAGAATATCGGCACATCCGATACCTGCTGGACCAGCACCAATAATTGCCACTTTTTTATCGGTCGCAACCACCGTAGACATGTCGGGCTTCCAACCCATCGCAAAGGCGGTGTCGGTAATATATTTTTCGGCATTACCAATAGTCACCGCACCAAAACCATCATTGAGCGTACAAGCGCCTTCACACAAGCGGTCTTGTGGGCAAACACGGCCACACACTTCCGGAAGAGAATTGGTTTGATGGCTTAACTCTGCGGCTTCAAAAATATTACCTTCGGCAATTAAACCCAACCAATCAGGAATAAAATTATGCACTGGGCATTTCCACTCGCAATAAGGGTTACCACAATCTAAGCAACGGTGAGATTGCTCAGCCACTTCTTCTTTTGTATAGGGCTGGTAAATTTCAACAAATTTTGTGGTACGAACGTCGATTGCTTTTTTCTGCGGATCTTGTCGTGCTACATCAATAAATTGAAAATCATTTTGTAGTGGTTGGTTCATAATACTTCACCTTTTTTCGAAAACCGTCGTATAAAAATACGTTTTCATACGAAGTAAAATCATTGCTCATGCAATACGCATATTGCCAAATAATAAAATACTGTAGTTATGGATATGACGTGTTCATAAATTTTATGCAACATTCCCTTCAAGCGGTATCGTCGTTGTTAACAAAGATTCAAGAGAAGATGCTTTAGGTTTGATCAGGACAAATTGGCTCGATGCCATGCCAAAATTATCCAATAAATACTGTCCCCATTCGCTATCCGTTTCTTCCACAAAAGTAGCGATAATAGTTTTTAAATGAGCAACATGCCCCGCCATTATCGGCTGATCAAAACGGCATAGATCCGTTAATTCAGGATTATGCTTTTTATCAAACTGATGCTTAGGGTCGTAAACATAAGCAAACCCACCGGTCATACCTGCGCCAAAATTGACGCCGACTTTACCTAACACGGTAACATGTCCGCCGGTCATATATTCACAACAGTGATCTCCCGCACCTTCAACGACAGCATTCACGCCCGAATTGCGGACAGCAAAGCGTTCACCTGCTCGGCCTGCTGCAAAAAATTGACCGCCCGTGGCACCATACAAACAGGTATTACCCACAATGCTCGTTTCTTGGGTTTGAAACTCTGAACCTTGCGGTGGGCGAATCACAATTTTTCCACCCGCCATGCCTTTACCCACATAATCGTTTGCATCACCTTGAAGGTACAAGTGCAAACCACCCGCATTCCATACACCAAAACTTTGCCCAGCAATACCACTCAACTGTAATACAACAGGGTTCTTTTCCATATCGCTGTTACCGTAACGTTTGGCAATTTCTCCGGACAAACGCGCACCCAATGAGCGATCACAATTGGTAATCGTATAGTGAAACTCACCACCTGATTGCGACTCAATCGTAGGCAAAATATCGCTCACCATTTGCTCAGCCAAAGCGCCCTTATCAAAGGGGGCGTTCTTGTCCACCTGACAAAACTGCGGTTTACTTTTTAATAAGTCGTCGCTATGAATAATAGGGCTGAGGTCTAATTTATTTTGCTTATTGGTTTTGCCTTCTATAACGGTCAGTAAATCAACACGTCCAATTAATTCGGCTAATGATCTAACACCCATACTCGCCATCCACTGACGGGTTTCTTCTGCGATAAAGCGGAAGAAGTTCATGGCCATCTCAACCGTGCCTTGATAGTGTTCACTCCGTAAATCAGGGCGCTGAGTCGCGACACCAGTAGCACAATTATTGAGGTGACAAATGCGTAAGTATTTACAACCCAAAACAACCATTGGGCCAGTACCAAAGCCAAAACTTTCTGCACCTAAAATCGCGGCTTTAACCACATCTAATCCGGTTTTTAAACCACCGTCCGTTTGCACACGCACCTTATCGCGCAAATCATTTACACATAACATTTGATGAGTTTCACTCAGGCCCAGCTCCCAAGGAGAGCCTGCGTAATGAATAGAACTTAACGGACTCGCCGCTGTACCACCGTCATAGCCTGAAATAGTAATGAGGTCTGCATACGCTTTTGCGACACCTGTGGCAATGGTTCCAACACCCGGCCTCGCCACTAACTTAACGGACACTAAGGCATCGGGGTTCACCTGCTTTAAATCAAAAATAAGCTGTGAAAGATCTTCGATTGAGTAAATATCATGATGGGGCGGTGGCGAAATTAAAGTAACACCGGGCACGGAATAGCGTAGGCGCGCAATTAAATCATTGACCTTACCGCCCGGTAGCTGACCACCCTCGCCGGGCTTTGCCCCTTGAGCCACTTTAATTTGCAGTACTTCGGCATTCACTAAATAATGAGGCGTAACACCAAAACGACCTGATGCGACTTGTTTAATTTTAGAACTTCTCTGTGTGCCATAGCGCGCGGGATCCTCTCCACCCTCACCACTATTTGAACGGCCACCTAAGCGATTCATCGCTTCGGCCAACGCTTCATGGGCTTCGGGAGATAGAGCACCGAGAGACATTCCTGCCGAATCAAAACGAGGGATAATCGCCTCAATAGGTTCAACTTCATCAATAGCAATAGGGGTAACATCACCACTAATGGCTAGCATGTCTCGTAGTGTCGCTATGGGGCGTTGATTAATAAGATCGGCAACCGACTGCCAATCTGCAAAATCACCGGTACGCACCGCCTTGTGCATCCCCTGAATAACATCAGGGTTGTATGCGTGGTACTCTTGTCCGTGTACATACTTCAGTAAACCACCGGGGGAAATAGGCTTGCGAGACTTCCAAGCATCACTCGCTAGCTGTTTTTGGTCCTCCTCTAGTTCGGCAAAACCTGCGCCTTGAATACGGCTCGGTGTACCGATAAAGCAAAGATCGATAATCTCATTATCTAAGCCCACCGCTTCAAAAAGCTGCGCGCCGCGGTACGACATAACGGTTGAAATTCCCATTTTTGAAAGGATCTTCATTAACCCTTTGTCGATACCTTTATTGTAATTTTTATAGGCATCCACCGTCTCAACAGTAACCTGACCATCACTAACTAGATCGTTAATAATGCTGTAGCTCAGATAAGGGTAAATAGCTGTAGCACCATAGCCTAACAATGCCGCCATATGATGAGAATCTCGAGCGGTCGCCGTTACAACAATAATGTTAATATCACAACGCAAGCCTTCATTAATCAATCGATGATGCACTGCGCCTGTCGCCAATAAAACATGGATAGGCAGATGCCCTTTAGGTATGTTTTCATCTGACAAGATCATCATTGACGTGCCTTGACGAGCAGCAACAGCAACACTATTGCTCAGGTCTTTGACGGCTTGATGCAGGCTTTTTTCATCCGGATTATAAGATAAAGTAAATTCCTGCTTGGGATAATAGCCACCACACAAATCAATAAATGCTTGATACATTGCCGGAGACAACACCGGTGATGGAATAATCTCTCGCTTAGCATGCGCTTCGGTTTCTGCGTATACCGATAGCTCACGACCAAGGCAGGTTTCTAACGACATGACGATCGCTTCACGCAAAGGGTCAATGGGTGGGTTAGTCACCTGAGCGAATTGCTGCCTAAAATAGTCATACAAGGAACGTTGTTTTTGCGACAACACTGCCATGGGAGTATCGTCACCCATAGAGCCTGTTGCTTCCTGCCCTTGCTGAGCCAATGGGCGAATCACATCCGCACGCTCTTCGTAACTGACACCAAACATTTTCATTTGTTGGTTAAGTACGTCGCCACTAATACCGTCTATAGGCGACTCTTCTGCTTGTAATGTAGTTGCCTGAGAGTCCAGCCACTGCTTATAAGGTTTCGACGTTTTTAAACGTTCATCAACATCGGCTGTGTGTAATAACTCCCCTGTTTCCGTATCAATAGATAAGATCTGCCCCGGCCCTAAACGCCCTTTAGCAACAACATCTTCCGGCTGATAATTATGCACGCCGACTTCTGATGCCACGGTAATATGCCCGTCTTTCGTCATCACCCAACGAGAAGGGCGCAAACCATTACGATCCAGAGTACACACCGCATGACGACCATCAGTAATAACCAGCCCTGCTGGGCCATCCCAAGGTTCGATATGCATGGAGTTATATTCATAGAAGGCGCGTAAGTCATCATCCATGGTGGGCATATTCTGCCAAGCAGGTGGAACCAACATTCTGACCGCACGATGCAGATCCATACCACCCACCACCAATAGCTCTAACATATTGTCCAAGCTAGAAGAATCCGAACCAGAGCGATTCACCATCGGTGCGAGATCAACCGGGTTGGGTAATAAGTCACAAATAAATTTCGGGGTGCGTGCAGTTGCCCAATTTCGATTACCCGTCACCGTATTAATTTCACCATTGTGCGCTAACAATCTAAAAGGTTGCGCGAGCGGCCAGCGGGGCATTGTATTGGTAGAAAAACGCTGATGAAATACACAAATAGCCGTTTCTAATGCAGGATTAGCAAGGTCAGGGAAAAAAGCAGGAAGGTCGACAGGCATCATCAGGCCTTTGTAAGACACAACCTTTTCGCTCAAGCTGGCAATATAAAATAAGCCCTCATTGCGCATGATGGTATTGGCTTTACGACGAGCAATAAGGAGCTTGGCCGTAAACTCTTGACTCGATAAATTATCGGTAGCACTATGGATAAACACCTGAACAAAATCAGGCTTTGACTCGATCGCAATCGGGCCAAGGCACGCATCATCGGTGGGCACATCACGCCATGCAACAACACGTAATCCTTCTTCATGCATTGCATCAGCAAAAATCGATTTTGCTCTAGATGCCTTACCAGCATCACGATCAATCATGATTGAGCCCACACCATAGCGCTCATCAAGCTCAACACCACACTGTTCTTGGATAACTTCACGGAAGAAACAGTCGGGCTTCTGCATTAATAAACCACACCCATCACCCGTTTTACCGTCAGCCGCGATGCCGCCTCGATGCGTCATACAGGTAAGGGATTCAATCGTCATTTGAAGCAAGCGATGACTGGCCTTGCCATTTAAATGAGCAATAAGACCAAATCCACAGTTATCCTTAAATTCATTAATATCGTAAAGACCTGTCGACATACTTCATTTCTCCTCTTTACTGCTCTATTTACAACAGAATTTACGCCGCAAGCATAATGCCAATTAACGTAACCGTTATGACTGACAACATCGCCAAACACTGTCAATTATTTCTAGAGCGCACTTAGCATTAACAGGGCTTTTCGGCTCTGTGTAACATCCAACATTGGGCTGGGGCGACGAAATAGATAATACATTGAGCGGCTTAAACGAAAATAACCGCTATGGTTAAGGTGTGCATATCGCACGGTTGGTAAGCACAAGCCTTATTCACTATTGATCAAGACCTTGCTTTACGCAGGTGAACCAAAAGAGTGCAAAAAACGTCAGCACTCGACACAACCAATGCCTGCCTTTCGGGCAAACGCGTTTTTGATTGATGATTTATACTAACCTGCGATTCTATACTTGACAACCAAGCACATGAAATACGCGACAAAAAACTTTAAAAAGCACTATTTTCGTCGAAAATCACTTATTTTTTGCTTAATATCGGATATTTGCCTAGGCCAAGGACGTGTATTTTTTTGAGAAGAAGGGAGAAAAGTAATCGCCGATAGGGCTTCTTCACGTGTTTCATAAACGCCTGTGAAGACCACATACCAAGCTGCACCATTGCGAGGCAGAGTGACGACCCGTAATAGGTCACGATTTGACTGTGCATTAACGAAACTCATCACACCCGATAAACGGCTAGCAGCCATTACCTGCAAGGTATAGTTTGAGCTCGGCCATGTCATTACCGCAGCTTCAGCGGCTAATGTATTTTGAGACGAGCCATCGGAAGAAGTAATGGTAGTAGCCGCAGGACTAGTAGCACTCGACTCTTCAGCCGCAACGCTGGTAGCAGCCGAGCTATTTGCAGAAACCACTGGAGAACTTGCCGGTAGAACGTCTTCTGAAGACAGATCAACTTCGGGTGCTGGTGCTGGTGCTGGTGCTGGTGCTGGTGCTGGTGCTGGTGCTGGTGCTGGTGCTGGTGCTGGTGCTGGTGCTGGTGCTGGTGAATCAACATTATCATCATCAACTACAGAAAAGCTACTCTCTTGTATAGCATCACTATTAACAGAGAAGAGCTGATCCTCAGAGTCGGCAACGAGCGTAGTACTTTCGGCCACATTCTGCTCTATATCTACAGTATTATCTTGCTTAACTATCGCTTCCGCATTATCTATCGAGTTATCTATCGTCGCTACTCCTCCATTACTAGAGAGCGGCTGATCGATACTCAATTCTTCGCTATTGAGCGGCAACGCCAATTCAGAGGGATCTTTTTCGGCAACGCCATCGGGCGTATCATCGATATAGAAAACCGCGAGAATCAGTGCGGCCAACAACACGACAATCATCGCCATATATCCCATAGGCAAACCCATCCTCTGGTTATCGGTCTCCGCTATTTGATTGGCAAGTAACACCTTGTTGGCTACATGGTTCACTGCTTTTGGCAGCCCCTTACTTTCACGCCAAAGGTGGAGCATCACTTCATCATCAAATAACTCAGCACCTTGGTAATCGATCAGGCTAAGTTTAAAATCAACATAACTCGATAACTCACTTTCGTTTAACGGGCGCAACGGTATGTCGTATACCAGCACGCCACCTTTATCTAGCTTATCGAGAGTAATCTGGAGTACCGGATCGCCGATCAACAGAATATGAAAATAATTAGGTGATGGCTTCTGCAACAATTGAATAAATGCATCAAGGGCCGCTTCTTGCAAATACTGCGCCTCATCAACAATAATAACCACACGTTGATGCAAGCTCGGGGGCTGATAGTAATTAATTGCCGCTGTAAGTTGTTGTAAACTTGAATTATCAGCAACAAAAATACCGAGCTGCTGAGACAATAACAGCAACATATTTTCGGCCGTATTCATAGGTGATGCTTCCATCACACAACAATCTGCCGACTCACTCAACTCGCGTGCAGCCTGATGAGCGAGTGATGTTTTACCTGCGCCTGCTGCACCTAAAACCGCTACAACGTTATGACTAAACTGACATAAATGAGCCACTTCATCTAGCACCGCTCGCCTGTCACCGCCTTCAAAAAATGGAAAGTCCGGGCACTCATCAATAGTCGAATAATTAATGTCGGCAATACTGGCACTCTGAAAAGTATCTTCAAACGAGCGGGGGGTAACGAAACTAGAAGCCGACGATTCAGATAAAGGCTGAGACTCAACGGCCGCTAGATCGTCATTAATTGTTGAAGGCTTGTTACTTGCTGCAAACTCAGACATGAACGGTGCCTCTCTGCTAGCAGTGCTAGTCACTAATTTTAATTTTTTATTGTTGTTACAAAAGCGCTACATTACTTATTTTATATCTAACATGAACCTTCACTGCGTTAGGGCAAACAACTAAATTGTATGCTCAGCTATCGCTTGCTTTATCAAGTCGACAGGGGCTTCATCGCAAATAAAGGCTTGTCCCACTTTTTCTAAAAGTATCAATCGCAACGTCCCGTCAATAACTTTTTTATCTAGAGACATCAATTGTAGAAATTGATCCGGCGACATATCACTAGGAACAGATGTCGGCAAACTCGCTTTTTTAAGTAAGTGAATTAAGCGGTCAACGTCTTCGAGGGAAATTTTATCGAGCAAGGCCGATAATTTGAGCGCAAGCACCATACCAGCAGCGACCGCTTCCCCATGCAACCAAACACCATAACCCTGTGCCGCTTCAATAGCATGCCCAAATGTATGCCCTAAATTAAGCAAGGCTCTCACCCCACCCTCGCGCTCATCCATCGCAACAATATCGGCTTTGCTTTGACATGATCGCGCAATCGCTTCTACAGCCAGCGCTTGCTTTAGCGACATAATTTCTTCAATGTGCTGCTCGATCCAATGATAAAAATCAATATCTCCGAGCAAACCATACTTAACAACTTCTGCAATACCTGCAGACAACTCCTTGGCCGGTAAAGTCTTTAATACGTCCGTATCAATAATCACTGATTGAGGCTGATGGAAAGCACCAATCATATTTTTACCCAATGGGTGATTAACCCCCGTTTTCCCTCCTACAGAAGAGTCTACCTGTGATAATAATGTCGTGGGTATCTGTATAAAATTAACACCGCGCTGGTAAGTTGCCGCTGCATAACCACACATATCACCAACAACACCACCACCCAAAGCAATCAGAGTTGTACTTCTATTATGAGTATTTTCTAATAACGTGTTGTATATCAACTCAACAGTTTTTAGTGATTTATACGCTTCACCATCGGGTAACACAACAGTATTAACATGGTAACCCGCTAATAATACTTGTACCTTTTCAAGATATAACGGAGCAACCGTATCATTGGTCACGATACAGACTTGCCGACCACTAATATGAGCTGTCAATAATTCAGCGTTATCCAACAAGCCCTGCCCTATATAAATAGGATAGTGACGCCCATTCGGCAAATTAACAGTCAGTGTTTGTTGAAGGGACATAGCAAGCCTAGGCAGAGTGTTCTTTATTGAGAAGTGTTGTTATATGTTGAGCGATAATTTTGGGGCTGCGAGTATCCGTCTTCACGACATGGGTAGCCACATCGTGATACAGCGGGTCGCGTTCAGCCAATAGGGCAATAATTTTTTTTCTTGGATCATCAACTTGTAGTAATGGGCGTTTTTTATCCTTAAAGGTTCGCTGCACAAGCCGCTCCGTATCCGCTTTCAGATAGATAACCGCATCAGCTTGTTTGAGAAGCTGACGATTCTCTTCTCTGAGAACAATCCCACCACCGGTGGCAAGTATCAACTGATCTTTGGTGAGCAATGATTTCAACACTGCCGTTTCGCGATCACGAAAGCCCGACTCACCTTCCACATCAAAAATCCAAGGGATATCTGCCCCTGTTTTTTCTTCGATGACATGATCACTATCATAAAATGGAGCGCGCAAGGCGTTGGCCAACAACCGCCCTATTGTCGACTTCCCAGCTCCCATCGGGCCAACTAAGGCGATTTTTTGCATTTTTTTTACACTACTCGTCAATCAAAGTATCAGCCAAAATACGAGGGGTAATAAATATTAGTAACTCCGTACGATCATCTTGATTTGAATCACTTCTAAATAAACGACCAACAACAGGAAGGTCGCCTAACACGGGAACTTTACTAACGGAGCTTGTTTTAGTCTGCTCGTAAATACCACCCAACACTATCGTGTCTCCATCACCTACCAAAGCTGTAGTCGTCAGCTCTGTGACATTAATTGGCGAACCACTAACCGTTACTGTAGAGGTATCTAAGGAGTCACGATTTACTTTAAGATCCATAATAATACGATTATCTGGTGTGATTTGTGGGGTAACCTCCAAGCTCAATACCGCATCCTGAAAAATCGTCGTTACTGTATCGCCATCACTAGATGTAAATGGAATCTGCTGCCCACTAGAAATTTTTGCTGTTTGCTTATCTCCAGTTAATACACGGGGTTGGGAAATAATCTCTCCATAACCAGAGTCTTCTAACGCTTGAATCTCTAATGCCAACGAAATACTACCCGACACATAGCTAACATCAAAATCAGAACCTACGGGGTTAAAAACTGTTGCATCACTACGAGCAGTAGTAGTGAGATTGGGGTTAGTTGCTGTAGAGGTATCTTGAATACCAACAAAAAAGCCAAATTCTTCCATAAAATTATCTGTCGCCGATACAATTCTTGCCTCAATCATCACCTGGCGAACAGGCACATCGATTTTATTAATCAGCGATTTTATTCCTAGAATATTTTCTGCGGTATCCGTCAATATCATTGAGTTTGTACGTTCATCAACAACGGCAGAGCCTCGGGAAGACAATATACTTTGGACATCGGCGGTTTCGTTTTCGGAACTACCGCTACTTATTAAGGCAAGAATATCAGAGGCGCTAGCGTAGCGCACACGAATAAGCTCCGTACTCAAAGGCTCTAATTCCTGTAGCTGTTTACGCGACTCTAATTCTTGACGCTCACGCTCTGCAATTTCAGCAGCCGGTGCCACTAACAATACATTACCCGACTGACGCTTATCTAAGCCTTTAGACTTTAACACCAACTCTAGCGCCTGATCCCACGGAACATTTTCTAAGCGCAAAGTAATATTGCCGCTAACCGTATCACTTGCCACTAAATTAAGTTCCGTAAAATCCGCTATGATTTCTAATACTTTTCTGACCTCGATGTCTTGAAAGTTAAGCGATAGCTTTTCACCAACAAAACTAAAACGTTCCTTTTGCTCTTCAACTTGCTCAGGCGTTAAAGGCGCAATACTGACAACATAAGTGCCATCGGCCTGATAGGCCAAATAATCGTATTGCCCCTGTGACTCTATATTAATACTGACGCCATTTTTGTTACGGCGCGCCTCAACAAACTGGACTGGAGTAGCAAAATCAATAACATCCAAACGACGCTGCAAGTTATCTTGAATAGTCGTATTCGAAAAAAACATACTGACTTTTCTAGCACTACGTTCGATATCAACCGCAATTTTTGGATTAGACAATGAGAGAATTAATTTACCCTCACCATTTTCATCGCGCCTAAAATCAACATTGGTAATTGTATTAAAGCCAGCCTGAGAGGGAATACTTTGACTAACAGATTGGCTACTAACAGGTAAAGCAGCAGCTTCAGTAGCAATCGCATTGTCTAGAACAAATACAAGGTCGTTACCGGAAACATTTGAGGAGTAACTAACTATACTATCTAAATTAAATATCACCCTGGTGCGCTCTTTCGCTGTCAACACAACAGCGCTGTTCAAATTCCCAAGTCCAAGCGAATATTTTTTTTGTGGTAATTGACTAACAACGCCAGGAAGGTCTAAAACAACTCTAGCGGGCCTCTCTATAGAATAACCCTTCGGAATCGATGGCGGTGAAGAAAATTGAGCGCGTACTTCAATACGCCCCCCAGGCAATTCGGAAAAAGAAAGGTCATTAATTGATATTGCCGAAGAGCTCTGCGCTGACAGTACAGACAAAACCAAAAAGCAGAATATTCGCAGATGTATCATATGTAGCCCTTTAAAATATTTATTTGTCACTATTCTTCAGCCTTCATTGATAAAATATTAGGGCGCTCTAACCAACCCTCACTACCGTTAGGTACAATTTCTATAACATCAATCGAATCGCCATTCACATTCACTATTCGACCATTGTTTTTCCCTAAGTAGTAGCCATTTTTGACGCGTTCAATTGACCCTTCAGGATCACGTATCAAAGCCCATAACGTATCACTCTGCTTAACCGTACCGACCATCGATAAAGATGAAAATTCAAAGTTTTCCAAACGCTGCTTTTGACGGTCAATATCTGGCTTAACATTGCTATTAGACTTTATTATCTTTTGCTCAATGACAGATGGAGGCTCAAATGGACTACGCATCTGCTGTGAGCTATAGTCATAAGGCTTATAAGGTGGGTAACGTTTAAGCGGTCTAATATCACCAACAGGCCGCTGCTTACTTTCCTCGATAAACGCATAAACATCATCATTAGACTTGCTGCTACAAGATGCTAATGACAAAACAGACAAAGAAATAGCGCTAAAGCGAATGACCTGTAAAAATATCTCCATTAACACTATGCACCCTCGCCATCTAACGACCGGTAGGTACGAGCCTGAATAGACATTTTCAAATCTCCGACCTTACCACCTGATGTTATTTCGAAATCGTGAAGTGTAACAATCCGTGCCATACCTGCTATACCACTCACAAAAGCCCCTAAATTGTGATAATTACCAACCACGATAATTTCTATCGGTAGGGTCACATAGAACTCACCCTGCACTTCAGGAGCTAGCTTTACGCTCACGATGTCTAGACCACTTACACGACCTTTTTCATCAATATCATCCAAAAGCCCTGGCACTTGTGTTTTTTGAGGTAACTGGGCAACAAGCGAATCAAAGTCGACCTCCATTTTTTCCATCAAATTATTGTGTTGCTCTAATGTCGCCGATTGGAACAAGCGGGTCTGAAACTGATTACGCAACTCTTGTTCCTGATTAATTTGCTGGCTCAAGGTGCTTTGCAAACCTTGAATATAAAAAAAGTAGATAAAAACTAATACGCCGACAACAGCCATCAAACAAACAAAAATACGAGCCGCCAGCGGCCATACACCAATACGCGACCAATCAATCTCATTGATATCAAGGTTATTAATTTGTTCTAATGTGTCTTGCAGGGACATAAATAGACTCTTTAGCGTTTAACAATATAATTAGTTAGCAAGACTAGAAAAGCCAACCGGCACGCGAGCTTCAACCGTCAACTCAAACGACTCTTGCACGACGTTAATTAAATTAGGCGAAGCAAAAAATGGTGACTCGTCCAAGTTTCTCATTAATGTAGATACCCGACTATTAGACTCTGACACACCTTTAATTGTATAAGTGTCAGCTTTTCGAGACATTGCTTTAAAGTATACTCCGTCTGGCACAGCGCGCACTATTTGATCAAAATAGTGGACAACCAACGGGCGTTTATTCTGTAAGCCCTGAATCACTTCTGTTTTAGACTCTAAATCTTTACGCTGAGCTTTAAGTTTAGTAATTTTACCAACACGAGCATCTAGCAAACTAATTTCACGAGTAAATATCTCATTACGTGATTTTTGAGCATCGACTTTATTATCTATAAAAACGAACCATGCATAACCCACTACGCCAGCCAGTATGGCGAGCATAATCAGCGTAGAAAAGAACTCTCGCTTTTTCTCCTGCCTGTATTCATCACGCCAAGGCAGCAAATTAATATTTGCCATTAACTTAACCCCCTCATAGCAAGACCCGTAGCAATGACTAAACTAGGAGCAACGTCTTCAATCTCGCCACTGTCTATTTTTGAGGCATACTCCATACCGGAAAAAGGATTAGCAACGCTAACCAGTGTTTCTAGGTGGTTCTGTACTAGTGGCGCAATACCGCTCAACCTAGCGACTCCACCCGCAAGAACAATATGATCAACTTGACCATAGTTTCCTGAAGAATAAAAAAATTGCAACGATCGAGCAATTTGCTGCAATACTGTCTCTTTAAATGGCTCAAGTAAATCAGCAAGATAATCATCAGGTAGACCGCCCTGTATTTTTGCTTGCTCTGCCTCTGTCTGTGAAAGTCCGTAGCGCCGTTGAATTTCATCCGTTAAATTGTTGCCGCCAAATAACTGCTCTCTAGAATAGATCGTTTGCTGGTTTTTAAGCACACTAAGCGTTGACACTGTTGCGCCAATATCCATGATAGCAACAAGCTGATCATCATCAGATTCCCACTCATCAACAATTAATGGCAACGCACGTTCGATAGCATATGCCTCTACATCAATGACTTTGGGAGTTAAACCCGCTTGCTCCAGTACTGCCGTACGCAGCTCGATATTTTCTTTACGACAAGCCGCCAACAATACCTGCATGAGATTAGAATCTTCATTCGCCTGCCCCTGAATTTCAAAATCAATAGCGACTTCGTCAAGAGGAAAAGGTATATACTGATCAGCTTCGACCGTAATTTGCTCTTCAAGCGCATCCTCGTTGAGATCTGCTGGCATATCAATAATTTTTGTAATAACCGCTGACCCAGCAACGGCAACCGCGGCCTCTTTCGCCTTGCAGCGCGATTTAGCCAGTAATTGCCTAATTGCATCAGCAACAGCATCAAGGTCATTAATATTTTTTTCTACAACAACGCCGGGGGCCAAAGGGCAAACCGCAAAGCTCTCAACCTGATAGCCACTCGATTGCGACGATAGTTCAACCAGTTTCACACTGGTTGAACTAATATCGATACCCACTATTGGCTTAGACTTACGTTTAAATAAACTCATGATGCCTTTAATTGCGTGTTATTGTTTTTCTAAAAACTAGCTTGAAAAAAATCAAAAAGGTGAATTTTTTTATCTATATCGGTAACTTACATGATGTTCATGTTATAGCACTTTAACTCGGTAGCGCAACCTTATGCTTCACACATTGCACAACTTAATCAGAAAATTATCATAGCGAAATAAAGTATAATAGTAGACAAACGTCGCCCATTAAGTATAACCCTCTAATTTTAAAGGAAAAATGACATTGAAAAAGGCTGTCTTGCCATTTTTAGCGTGGTCAACACTCGCATTTATCTGTGCGACCACCACAGCGTTAATCGGCACTTATCTTTATTTGAACCCCTCACTACCTGATGTTGAGCGCCTAAAAGAGATTGAGCTACAAGTCCCTTTACGGGTTTTTTCAGCCGACGGTAAACTTATTGGTGAATTTGGGGAGAAAAGACGCGACCCGGTAACCTTTGAAGAGGCGCCACAATTCTTAGTCGACGCCATACTTTCTGCGGAAGATGACGGTTTTTATTCACACCAGGGTGTGGACATAACGGGGCTGCTTAGAGCGGTTGCCCAGCTAGCCATGTCAGGTTCTATTCAATCCGGCGGAAGCACCATCACCATGCAAGTGGCTCGCAACTTCTTCCTTTCTCGCAACCAAACATTTTCTCGTAAATTTAACGAAATATTACTCGCGTTAAAAATTGAGCAGGAGCTGTCAAAAGAGGAAATTCTCACCCTATACCTGAACAAAATTTACCTTGGCAATCGTGCCTATGGCGTGAAAACAGCCGCCCGAGTCTATTATGGTAAAGAGTTGAATGAACTATCTCTCGCGCAAGCTGCAATGATTGCAGGCTTACCCAAAGCACCATCAAGCTATAACCCTATCGCCAATCCAACACGTGCACTCATTCGTCGTAATTGGATTTTAGGCCGGATGCAATTGCTCAACAAAATCTCCGATGAGCAATATGAAGCCGCATTCAACGAGCCCGTCTCTGCTAGCTACCACGGGCAACAACTAGATTTGTACGCACCATACGTCGCAGAAATAGCAAGAGAAAAAGCCCTCGAACTATTTGGTGATAAAGCCTATACCGGCGGGTACAATGTTTATACGACTGTTGATAGTCGATTACAGGCAGCCGGTCAGCGCGCAGTTGTTAATGGTCTTTTGGCCTATACACAACGTCACGGCTACAGAGGCCCTGAAGCACGTTTTGACACGGCAGAACTATTACCTTTAAGCCACTCAACAGAAACAACTAAAGAAGCCACAAACGCCAATAAGGGTGATGGCTCCGATGCTGACAGCATCGTGATCAATGGCACTCAGCTAGGCGAAGTCAACCTACTACCTTGGTTAGAAAAGCTGCGGGCAATTCCTCGCTACGGCAAGCTAATTCCTGCAGCAGTCATATCTATAGACGATAAATCATTCACGGCTATACTGGCTTCAGGGGAAACCGCAACCGTCAAATGGCGAGACGGCATCAATAAAGCCGGCAAATATGTTAATGAAAATTTTTATAGCCCTGCTCCAAATAGCGTGAAAAAGATTGTACAGCTCGGCGATGTTGTACGCATTTTTCAAATCCCTGCAGAAAACGATTCGCCAACAGAGGGCACAAATAGCGAACCTACTCGCTGGCAGTTTTCACAAATACCCGCTATTCAAGGTGCTCTAACAGCTATTGACCCATCTGACGGCGCAATAAAAACCGTTGTTGGCGGATTTGACTTTACACAAACCTCTTTTAATCGAGCCACACAAGCTAAACGGTTGCCGGGGTCAAACTTCAAGCCGTTTATTTATAGCGTAGGATTAGAGCATGGTTTGACTGCCGCCTCTATATTTAATGATGCACCCGTTGTTGTAGAAGGCGGCTCACTCGAAAGCGCATGGCGCCCAGAAAATGCTAGTGGCAAATTTTATGGGCCGACGCGTCTGCGTAAAGCATTATACCTATCGCGTAACCTCGTCTCGATACGACTGCTTAGAAATATCGGCATTCAAACAGCAATAGAAGGTATCGAGCGGTTTGGCATTGACGGTAGCAAAGTACCCAAAAACCTATCCATGGTTTTAGGCACATACGTTATGACTCCACTCGAAGTCGCGACTGGATATGGGGTATTTGCTAATGGCGGTTACAAAGTAGAGCCTTATCTCGTAGAGAAAATTACAGATAGCGAAGAAACCATTATCTTCCAAACAACCCCCTATAAAGTACCTTCCACTGCACCAACAACGACCGCAACGGGTACAGCGCTCAACACGCCATTAAACCAATGGGTTAGCGGGGAAGATAGCGCGCTCGACGAACAGCAAGCCACAACAAAGCCTGCGCCTCGCGTAATGGACGAACGCGTCACTTACATTATGAACTCCATATTAAGAGATGTCGTCAAACGCGGCACCGCTAAAAAAGCACAGAAATTAGGACGTAACGATATTGGCGGAAAAACAGGCACCACCAACGGCCCTACGGATGCTTGGTTCTCTGGCTTTAACTCTCATTTAGTCGCAACGGCTTGGGTCGGCTTCGACGACAATAGCAAGATTGGCCGTAGAGAATATGGAGGCACTGCGGCATTACCCATTTGGATTGAGTTTATGGAAACGGCTCTCAAGGATGTACCGGACACCTTGCCACCACAACCGAGTGGCGTTGTTACCGTGAGAATTAATCCCGAAACGGGCGAATTGACCTTACCTGATGACCCCAATGGTATAGAGGAAGTCTTTTTAGAGGAAAACGTCCCCACAGAACTTCCTGAAAGTATTGAGTCGGGAGAAAATAGCAGCGTAAAACCTGTCGATATTTTTTAAAGTGATACTTTTACACGAACGCCAGACACAAAAAAGCCAGCTTAAGCTGGCTTTTTTAATAGACAAAAATTTGCCCGTATAATTATTTCGCAGTACGACCAGCAAAACGCTTATTAAAGCGATCAATACGACCACCGGTATCTGCCGTCTTTTGCTTGCCCGTATAAAATGGGTGACAAGCCGAACATACGTCTAAATGAATATCTTTAGCTAATGTCGATGATGTTTTAATCACGTTGCCACAGCCACAAGTTGCTGTCATTTCAGCATATTTTGGATGGATATCTGCTTTCATAATGTTACTCTTCCACTATCATGTTATCGTTGCGCCGCCACCTGATCAGTAACTCCCAACTAAGAAGTTACAATGCCAAGCACGGCCGCTTTAAATAGTTTAGTTTGCATTGTCGAGATAACCAGTAAAAGTTGAGTCGACAAGCCACATCCACTAAGGGGCGGCAATCTTACCAGAATCACGATCCAACACAAGCGCAACCACTCAATTATTAACCAATAACAGCGACCACCTATTTACGATGCCTTCTGACCATCATCCAGCGAGCGAGCCACTAACACTTAGTATCGCCATACCTTCGCCTTTGCGCAGGCTATTCGATTACCTGCCGGCAGAGACAACGGCAACTCACGACAATGATACACCGCCAACACCGGGCACACGTTTTACGGTTTCCTTTGGCGCCCAAAAACCGCTGGTCGGCGTGCTGGTGTCCGCAGAAAGGCGCACATCCCCCTATAAACTGAAAACTATCGGCCCTACATTAGATGAAACCGATAAGCCTGCTATTACCACAGATATTTTGCGCCTTTGCCAATGGTGTGCCGACTATTACCACTACCCACTAGGCGAAGTCTGTCATCTCGCTTTACCTACATTATTGAGAAAAACCAAGCCCTTACCCTCTAGAGAACAAGCAATCGCTTGGCAACTGACAGCGGCGGGTCTAAAGTACAATCGTGATGATTTTGGGCGCGCTAAAAAACAACAACAAGCATGGGATGCACTAAATCAGAAAGTTCGAATCGCGCATAACGAGCTAGCATCACTCAATCTAAGTACAACCACACTGCAAGCGCTAAGCAAAAAAGGCCTTGCGGAAAAAAAGGAAATAGAAAAAAACACGCCGCTGCCCACTGATTTTGAGCAAAACCGATTAGGCCGCCAATCTAAAAACCCACCACTTCCTCTTAACTCAGAACAACAAGCCGCACTGGATGCCATCCACTTCAACCAATTTGCCTGCCACTTACTAGACGGCATTACAGGCAGTGGTAAGACCGAGGTCTATCTGCAAGCCATTGAAAAAGTCATGGCAAAGGGGCAACAAGCACTTGTCCTCGTCCCCGAAATTGGCTTAACACCACAAACCGTCTCACGATTTGAACAACGCTTCGGGCTGCCCGTCGCCACTTTGCATTCTGGCCTCAGTGATAAGCAACGACTGTTTGCTTGGCAAGACGCCAAAGCCGGCAATGCGCCTATCGTTATCGGCACTCGCTCATCGGTATTTACGCCCTTCCCTGCATTAGGGCTAATTATTGTTGATGAAGAGCATGACTTGTCTTACAAACAACAGGAAGGAGTACGCTACTCGGCAAGAGATACCGCTATCATGAGGGCTCAACAACAAAACATCCCCATTATTCTAGGCAGCGCTACACCATCGCTAGAAACACTTCACAATGCGCTTAGCGGACGATTTACACATTTACGGCTGACCACGCGCGCAACCGAAAGCTCACTGCCAGCAATACACTGTGTCCCATCATCCAACGATCAGCTATCGCCGACTATTTTAGAAGACATCCGCCACACCATCGGCAAACAGCAGCAGGTGCTGGTATTTATCAATCGGCGAGGGTTTGCACCTACTCTAATGTGTCAAGATTGCCATTGGATTAGCGAGTGCACCCACTGCGATAGCCGGATGACAATACATAAACGCGGCCATTCAAACACACCTCATTATCACGCCCCACAATCGGCGATATTGCATTGCCATCATTGCGATACAAAATTCTCTGCGCCAGAACAATGCCCACAATGTCATAGCCGACGCTTACAAGCACTGGGACAAGGAACGCAGCGGAGCGAAGAAGAACTCAAACAGCATTTCCCTCATGTGCCTATTTTGCGCATTGATCGCGATAGCATGAGTAAAAAAGGCGAGTTACAAGCCACGCTAGAGATAATTAATAGCGGACAACCCTGTATTCTTATCGGCACCCAAATGCTGGCAAAGGGCCACCACTTCGCCAAGGTTTCGCTCGCGGTTATGTTAGGTATTGATAGTGGATTTTTTAGCAGTGATTTTCGCGGAGCAGAACGCATGGGGCAATTACTCACACAAGTTGCTGGGCGAGCCGGGAGAGAAAGCCATGATGGCAAAGTTCTCCTACAAACCGAATTTGGAGACCATCCATTGCTGAGACAGCTCATCGATCATGGTTATAGCGCCCTGAGCCAACAATTAATTAGCGAACGTCAAACCTGTGAACTTCCCCCTTTTCGTTATATCGCCTTTATTCGTTGCCATGCACACCAAAGCCAACTAGCCGTTACCTTTTTACAAGATGCAAAAAAACTGTGCGAGCAATTAATTACACCCTCTCACACTGTGAGCTTTATCGGCCCTTTACCGTCAAGTATCGAAAAGCGTAATAACCGCTTTTATTATTACTTACAGATAAAAACAGATCGGCGCTCGACTTTACACTCATTACTCAACACCTTATGCGCCCAATTAGAACAAAAGAAAACTTCAAAAGGCCTACACTGGCTGGTTGATGTCGACCCACAAGAAACGTAGAATCGACACAGACTTTCCTTTTAGTTGTTAACTCGATTATTGCCAAAGAACTGGCCGTATTTTACTCAGTGACAGCTAAAGTATTATTAGCATATTCCACTCCGTAGCGCACTTATGTCTCAAGACTTCGCAAAAAACAAACGCTCAACGACGCCATCTGAAAAAACCCGTCGTTCACGTCAACCAACCAATAACAATTCGGACAAAAACAGCAAAAAAAAATCCAACACTCGGCGCACACAAACAAAAAATAACCGGTCAAAAAACTCTCTTAAAAAAAGCCCTCCGCTCTGGGCATGGATAATTATCGGCGGCTGCCTTATTGGGTTTGGATTTTTCTTAACAGAGCTTTCAAAAAACCCATCGTCACCGTCAGATGAATCGAATAAAGAAGATAAGACAATGACAGCTGGCAATGAGGATAAGCGTGAAGACTCGAAAGTCAAGTTCGACTTTTATGAGATACTTAAAGGTAAAGAAGTCAACGTTGACGAGCGGATTGTTGAGAAAACACCTGAACAAAAAAATATTATTTATTTTTTACAAGCCGGTTCATTTAAACAAACGAGCGATGCCGACACACTACGTGCAAAGTTAATTCTTCAAGGCTTACCTGTCGATATAGAAACAACTAGCGGCAAGGATAATCAACAATGGCATCGAGTGGTTGCGGGGCCCTTTAATACGCGCTCTCAGTTAGCAAAAGCGCGTAGTGTATTGGCTTCTAACGAGATTAACAGCATTGTTATTAAACGAAAGAAACAATAAACACCAAAAAATATTTATTGTGTTCGATTAAAGCATACCACTTTAGTTTGTGTCATTTCCTCTAAGGCATAACGCACGCCTTCACGCCCCAAACTACCACGCTTATAGCCGCCAAATGGCATCGCATCAAAACGGAAATCGGAGGAGTCATTCACCATGACTCCACTCGCCTCTAAACGATCAACCGCCGTTAATGCCACCTCCAGATTATTCGTAAAAATACCTGCATGCAAACTATAATCGACACTATTTGCTTTACTAACAGCCTCTTCAAATGTATCAAAGACATCCAAAATAACCACCGGGGCGAACACTTCATCAACACATAGTTGTGCATCCGCTGGCACATTACTCAAGACTGTAGGAGGGTAAAAACTACCGGTGCGACGATGTCCAGCTAATAGTGTTGCACCTTGCGCAATCGCATCGTTCACCCAAGATTCAATCCGCATCGCTTGTTCAACATTAATCATTGGGCCTACATCAACACTTTCGTCCATCGGATCTCCCACACGTAAACGTTGTGTTTGAGCAACAAATGTACTCACAAAACGATCGAATGCTGAACGCTCAATTAAGATACGCTGCGTACCAATACAATTCTGACCCGATGCCCAAAATGCTCCCGATACGGTTGCGTCTACTGCTGTATGAATATCGCTATCGGCCATCACAATAACCGGCGCATTTCCTCCTAAGTCCATCGACATTTTTTTTAATCCCGCAGTACGCGTAATCGCTTCACCGGTTGACATTCCTCCAGTAAACGACACCATTCGCACAATGTCCGCCGATATTAATTGACGGCCAACATCGGCACCACCCACCACCACAGAAATAATTCTTTCATCTAAGCCCGCATTAACTAAGGTGTCTACCAGCTTGAGCGCAGACAATGGCGCCTGCTCAGAAGGTTTTAAAATCACCGCATTCCCTCCGGCAATTGCAGGCCCTAATTTATGCGCCACTAAATTTAGAGGGTCGTTAAATGGCGTGATAGCGACAATAACGCCTAGAGGATCCCGCTGCGTATAACCTTGGCGCCCTACTGCCCCTTCATAAGAGTCAAAAGCAATTTCTTCACCCTGCAAACGCTTAGCCTCTTCGGCCGATAGCGTTAATGTGTTAATGCAACGCGATACTTCTTTACGTGCTTGCATAATGGTTTTACCGGATTCTTGAACGATGAGTCGCGCAAATACTTCCAATTGCTGTTGTACGCTTTTGGCAGCCGCCATTAAAATATCAGCGCGCTGGTAGCGAGCCAAGCCACGACAAATAGATACACCGTGCTTCGCATTGGCTAACGCCGCATCAACGTCGCCATTTGTTGCTTCATAAACAGAATCAACGACAGCTTGCGTTGCAGGGTTAATCACATCAATGACCGATCTATTGCTTGTTCTAGCAATTGTTGCATTCGATACCGTGCCAGAGAAGCCATGCTGATCTGAAGTTTTGTTCGCGACTTTAGATAAAGACTCCATCTTAGTGCGCTCCTTGTTTGGTCTGTTCAGCGTGTATTGCAATCACATCGGACAGAATAGCGTAAGCCGTTTCAATACGCCCTGCTCCGGGGCCAGCAACAGTGACATCGCCCAACATATCGGTGTGATAAGTCATCGCATTAACAGGGCCACTAATACTTGCTAATGGGTGAACCAGCGATAATCGTTCGGGCGATACACTTGCGGTAATATGGCCGTCGGCATGCTTAATGGCTTTGCCTAATAACTTCCAACGTGCGCCATGTTCAACCGCGTCTTTTACCATAGACTCACTTAACTCGGTAATGCCTTCACATTGAACGTCTTTCGTCGATAAGTTTGCTCCCCATAAACGATTTGCCAAGACGATCACTTTCAACATCACATCTTTACCTTCTATATCTGCGCTTGGATTAGCCTCGGCATATCCTAATGCTTGTGCCGATGCAATGGCCTCATCGAAACTTTTCCCTTGTTCAACCAGGCCCAGTACATAATTTGCTGTACCGTTAACAATGCCAGAAAATTGTGTGATCTCACTGCCTTTTAATAACTTATCGGCAAAACGTAATACCGGTGTACCGCTCATCACAACGCCTTCATATTCAAAACTAACACCGTTTTTTTCGGCGAGCGATATAAGCTCTTTCGCCGCAAATGCTAAGGGCCCCTTATTCGTTGTCGACACATGCTTACCGTGAGATAAGGCCCAACGGCAATGTGAAATAGCGGGCTCGCCGGTCACAGAGTCTGTCACCGTCGCTTCAACAACAATGTCAGCGTTACTGTGCTTTATAATAGTTTCGTTATCTGCATCCGCTTTACCATTGGGCAGTATTGCACAAGCGCCTTGCTCAACAGGCAACGCCATTAATCGCTCAACATCAACCCCTTCAGGATCGTAAACAGATCCTAAAAAAACATCTGAAACAGCCACAATACGCAAACTAAAACCTTGCTCACGTTCAAATTTTTTAGGGTCGGTAGCCACCATCTCAACCAATGCGCGGTTAACACCACCAAAACCAATTAACGCTACGTTATAGTTCATTGTCACACCTTCTCGTTAGTTATCAGTAGATGCAGTATCACAAAACTACCGGTCAGCTAACATTGACGAAGTCACCAAATACATGGGCATAATGACGAAAAACATTCACACAATGCACATTGTGCATGTGCCAGAAGATCAGAAGAGTAGAGAGAAAAGAAGAACAGCAACCAACAAGATGATTGGCAACGGTGGGCGTGTAAGAAAAGAAACTATATTTTTACGGCAGATAGCGCAAAGGTCGTACGCGTATCATCTACCCCCGGCAAATGGCTAATCTCTTGCCAAATAGTATGAATGCGTTCATGTGAGCGTGCCTGCACATTAAGAATAACATCATAATCGCCACTCATAATGTAACACGATGTGACTTCGGGTACAGTTTCAACGTACTTGATAACTTCTGTGCCGCGCATGCGATCTTTACGGTAAACCATCATAATCGCCACAACCACATCATTGATGGGTAAGCCATCACCCAAAATGACCTGATACCCCTTAATCACATTCATTTTTTCCAAACGTGATATACGATGCGTCACGGCATTACGAGATAAGTTAACCTCACGGGATAAGTCGCTCACCGGCATACGTGCATTGCCTGTGAGGCACTTAAGGATTTTTTTATCGACATCGTCCAAATCGTTATACATAGGTATATAAACGTAAGGTAATTATTATTGATAGTTTTAAAGCTATTATACACGCCAAAAAAAAGTCATGTCACTAAAAAATAAAGGGCATTGCGGCATTAAAAAACAAACAGGTTGAACTATTTTTAATCTACAAAATCTACGTATAGCTCACACTTTTTGTATTTATAATACGCTCAAACTGAGAGCAAATACTATTATCATCTATTACATATAAGGTACTTTTATGAAAAGTAATAAAACTGAACTTCTTAAAAAATTCACCAAACAACTCGCCGTAGGCGTTCCCGTTGTCGCACTCAGCGGTTTCTTACCCGGCACAAGTGCATTATTTGTTAATAACGCAGTAGCAGAACATCACAGTGCGAGCGAATCATATAAAGCAAGCGCCGAGTCTGAATATAAGGCCAAATCGGAATCAGAAGCCAAAGCTGAATCTGAAGCCAAGGCAGAAGCAAAAGGTATCTCAGAAGCTAAAGGCGAAGCCGAAGCAAAGGCTGAAGCTGAGAGCGGCTACAAGAAATATTAGATAAAACTCTCTTCCGAATAACAGCCCCGTTACTATGGGGCTGCTCATCATCGACTATAGAAGTTTATTATCCATCAACATATCCATACCTTTCTTTAATCCGTCGCTACTGTTTTGCAAAGAGATTTTGTAACCACAATCTACATCATCAATAAAATTGGAAAGTCGCACTAACGATGCTTGGCTAGCAGAGGGATAAGCATTGAAAAATTCTTTAGCAATATCTGATTGACTCAAAGATTCCATCGTACAGTGCTCAGAATCGGTAACAAAAATAACCGATAAATGAGTACTATTTTTCAAAAATTCATCAAAAGATGAACCATGATTATTGCCAATCGCCTTATAAGAAAAACCATTACCCCTTGCATGGAGCGAAGAATCATCACTTAACAAATAGCTATTCATTATTTTCAACGGCATAAATAGCCCTTTGATACTGCCATCGGAAGAAATCAAAAAATAATTATTAGCTATACTTGCCTGCCCGTTATAGGCTTCAATAAAAGCACTGAAATCATCGTTGATCACATCAGATTGAGAAACGAGTAGTACATTTTTATTATTAGTAGTAATAGCGCAAGCTGCCAATAGATGACTTCCTTTTTCAACTTCATTCTTGATCAACGAAGAAAATATGGCATTAAAAATATTCGCTAATGTTAATTGAGTCGTTAGCATTGTTCGATTATGCACAACTGAATAACCATAGGACGACTGAACAATATCTATAGCAGCATATACCTTATCACCTTCTCGTGGTTGGCAAAAAAGAGGCTTATAGTGATGCATTGCCGTTCGACAAAAAAAGTTAAGCTCTATTAGCTGATCGCCCCAATAAAAATAAGCCGTTTCTGCTTCTTTTTTAGCAGCGTTGCTATCGCCACCAGAACACGGCAATGAAAAAACATTGGCTTGCCCCCAGTCCGCTAAAACATCCCATACCTGCTGAGAAATCGAGGATAAAAATTCGGAATGACTGACATCTTTTGATTGCGGAAGCGTTTCTAACAATTCCTCGATGATAGTATTCGGTGAATAACCTGCTGATATTTTTAACCATATCCATGTTGCCAATTCATTAGGCGCAATAACATGAGCATTCGTCTTACCAGCATTATTAATACTATTGCTGAGGTGATGTGATTGCCCAAAAATAACTAAAGAATCTGCAAATGTATAATCACTATTTTTATTTGGCAATAGTGATAGTACACCAAGGTCTAGTTTATTTTCCCATTGAACGCTTTCGATATCTTTATATCTAGGAACGGGGAAAACGGGAAGATATTGTGTAGACTTTTCTGATGGGAAGAGGCACTCAAATCCACCACTATGACTCAGTTCATATTGCTGGCGCTCCGCATGGGTTAAAGAGCCATTGACCGTATCATTCAAACCTAAAATACATACTAAGTCACTCACCATGCTTTTTTTTGCATTCGCCTCATCAGCGGCTCCGGCGGCAGCATCGGCATAAGTTGATAACGATGGACTTAAATTACACTCTATAATCCAAGGCTTTATATCATCATCAACCATACAGTCAAGACCAATCAGCTCATAGCATGATTTGTTTTCGCTACCCAGTACATGATTACGACGACGCATAGCCTCTCTAGCCGAGATGACCGTCAGTGTGATCATATCCTTTAATGCTGAAAAAAATTTTTCGTCATCATGGCCCTCATTTTTTAACCAATCACGATAACGTTTAAATGAAATAAAAGTAACCGCAGCCTCTGCACTGCCATTCTCTTCATTAATATCGGGATTGGTTAAATGGCGATATAGATTATGCAAATCGTCTGCTGAATATTCTTCAGATGCCAATTTAGCAAAACCATCTTGATACCAATAAAACCGTAATGGCTCTACCGAGGTAATCAATACATAACAACGTAGAACATATTTTTTACCTTGACATAAGTGCGGATTTGAAAGATAACGCTGAACAATCCACTCATCATCAAAAGGAACCATCGAAGGCTCACGCACCATATCGATACCACGGCCACGAGAAAGATTTTTTGGTTTTTGAATCCATAACTGCTTAGGCTCTTGTTGCGCTGTCTGCTGAAACCGAAAATAGTCGCCGGGCATAACAAAGGTTTCGGGGAAAAAGTCAAAACGTTGCGCATAAGGCGTATTCGCTACACGTAACTTGGCATTCACCAATGTATGATAGAGGTTACTTTTAATGGTAAGTGCACTATTACCGGGAATATGATTAATCGTTTGCTCCGACGTTAACGACTCAAATACCGATTCATCAGGCATCCCCGTATACCAACACGTATCCCAATTATTCTTATCTCCCCGCTCCCACAAAGAAGAATCGAGAGCATCAACAAAAAAACGATCCTGATCCGAAGCATCACCGTCACCTAACCAATATTTTCTTTTTTTCATAAAACCAGCTGTCTCACCATCAATAGAGACAGCTATGACTAACAACGAAAGGAAAAGGTTCATTCAAATAACAGATTTGACAACTAATAGGGCAAGGACAGGCACAGCTCATTGACTCATCACCGACAGGCACAGCTCATTGACTCATCACAACATATCAATTTAAAATAATTCCACTACATGTTTAAAGGACTAAACAATGACCCGCCCTAGAAAGGAACTCATCTCTATCTCCGATACGCCGTATTACCATATTGTCTCTCGCTGTGTTCGACGCGCGTTTCTTTGCGGTTTCGATCACACCACGCAAAAAGACTACGAACATCGACGAGAGTGGATAGAAAACCGTATTCGCTTACTCTCTTCTCTTTTTGGCGTTGATATCTGTGCTTATGCGGTGATGAACTAATAGGACAAGGACAGGCACAACTCATTGATTGATCAAATCAGTATATTGCAACAGCAAAACAACACAGACGATATAATGGCACGCACAACACGATTGATGTATGTGCAGTCTTTCAAGATAACAAGTAAACAACTACAACGGCGGGAAAAATAGTAAATAAGCGCTACATGCCAGAAGGATGGCAATCAACAGAGAAACAGTAAAGCACACGCTTTTGTATAGTATTGGTATCGCACGACGCAGAAAAACAAGCACAACATACATCACCCAGGGCATAATAAAACTTAGTATTATCGCCGTCGGCCAAGCAGAATCGGCAGACAAACGATGCATGTCATAGGGCTGATTAAACAGATAAGGTAATATTATACGCTCGCCAAATTCCATCACAGCAAAACCCGGCGCTCCCATCAGAAAAACGCCAAATAGCATTGAGGGACACAAACAAATAAGAAGTGGTCGTTTATATTGCCATACCATTAAGAAAGCTTTTTTGATCATATTACGCAGCGCTTTGTGAAAGGCAATGCCATAAAGTGGATACGGATTACTAAAAACCATTGCGCTATAGTAACCCATATTCTAATCAAGAAATCTGGCTCTTTGATTATTGACACATACCAGCATTTTGACACGCAATCATACCAGCTGCATTACCACCTCCATGATCAGCTCCAGCAAATATATTCATATCAATACCATGACGATGAGCGACTTCATGACCTATTGAAAAAATCGCATTTTCTAAAGGGGTCAATTGTAAATCTGTACGGACAGAATTTTTCCCTGTTACAAATACATTACCATTATCGTCATAATTAATAACTTCACTACCTTCGAACTTTAATGTAGTGGCTCTAAATAATGTCACTCTATCAATTGATTGGTCGTAACGTGCATACCTCATTCGAGCATCACTATATTCCCTAAATATTTCGTCAACTTCTAACTCAGTGTCTGCATAAAATACTCCCATCATTCCTTGAGTATGATTGACAGTAATAACATATCTATCATCAAATATAATATTATCTTCATCGGGAAAGTAGTTTTTTGCCTTTTCAAAAACCTTTCTTCTCTCTTCAGCATTGACCACTTCATCCGTAATACGAGGTGCATCACCTAAATTTAAAAGCTGAGCATTCGCGGGGTTAGAGTCTTTTTCAGTGTCAGGATCGCGTTTTTTGTTGCTATCTAAAGTTACATTAGATCTCGTTGCATTCCCCATATTCGATAAGCTTTTTGCTGTACTTACCAGTGCATTGACCACACTGTCCAGTGCTGATTTGAACACATCAACTATCGCTACATACCCACTCGGATCGGTATACCGCATCGGGTTATTCCACACATAACTGTAACGGTTATAACTCTGGCTGGCTCTAGGCTCTAGGCTCTAGGCTCTTGAATAATCAGATCAGCACTAATGAATCGCGCTAAGGTGGCATCGTACATGCGACCATTCATGTGAATGAGATCCACTTCTTGTACCATTTCGTGACCGGTGTAGCCTTTGTTGATATACGGTAGCTGCGTGAGGTACAACGGGTCTTCCCAGCTCGCTTGGGCTTGCCATGGGAGGTTTCTGAGTTTACCCCAGGCATCGAAGCTTCTTCGATCAACCACGTTGGCGAAGGCATCGGTCACTAAGTCCACGCTGCCTTGCGAGTCTTTGTGGAGATAACGTGTTTGTGTGCCTTCGGTGCTCGAGACGATATGCTCTGCCACTAATTGACCAGCCGCCTGAATATAATATTTATGCTCTATCGTGCCGTTGGTCTTGCTGTGCTTTTCGTAACTCCCGTAGTAGTACGTGACATCGTTTTGGTGATTGATCTTTTTATAACGTGCACGATCTGCACCGTAAAAAAAGCTCGCCGAGCGACCGTCTTGGGTGATACGAATGGGCTTGTTAAAACTGCTATAGCGAATACGACGACCTGCACCACTTCGCATATTACCGTTAGCATCATATTGGTAAGCATTATCTCCTGCTTGTGTTACGGCATGAGGGCCGGCACCATTTTGACCATAAGTGTAATCACCCACATCCGACTTATAGGTGATGTTACCCATGCCATCGTACTGCAGTGTTTGACTGCCGTTGAAGGTAGGGCTGTTATAAAGACCACTGCTCACATGACTAGCCGTTAGGCGATCAAGTCGATCGTAGTCGTAAGTTTCGCGAATATCGTTAACCCAATCCTGACGCAGTGTCACGTTGTTGTGCGCATCGTATTGGTATTCGAGATGACGAATCGCATCAATCGCCAGCAGACTACTGTGGATACTTTCTAGCTGCCCTGTCGCTTGACTATACACATAGTCGTTCACGATACCGTTGCCATAGACCTCGGCACTGACACGACCCGAAGCATCCACATCGACGGCGCGCCAGTAGGTGATGGCTAATAGGGCAAGGACAGGCACAACTCATTGACTCATCACAACATATCAATTTAAAATAATTACACTACATGTTTAAAGGACTAAACAATGACCCGCCCTAGAAAGGAACTCATCTCAATTTCAGATACGCCGTATTACCATATTGTCTCTCGCTGTGTTCGACGCGCGTTTCTTTGCGGTTTCGATCACACCACTCAAAAAGACTACGAGCATCGACGAGAGTGGATAGAAAACCGTATTCGCTTACTCTCTTCTCTTTTTGGCGTTGATGTTTGCGCTTATGCGGTGATGAGTAATCATTATCACCTCGTAATTAAACTGACCCCGTCACCAATTGAAGCCCTCAGTACACACGAGGTTATTGAGCGCTGGACAACTTTATTTAAGGGGCCATTATTAATACAGCGGCAGAAAAAGGGCTATTCTCTATCACCGGCCGAGCAACAAACGGTAAATGATATTGTTGAAATATGGCGACAACGTTTATGTGATGTCGCATGGTTTATGAAGTGCTTAAACGAGCCGATTGCAAGGGAAGCGAATAGAGAAGATAACTGCACAGGGCACTTTTGGGAGTCGCGCTACAAATCACAAGCATTGCTAACGGAAGAAGCGCTATTAAGCTGCATGGCCTATGTGGATTTAAATCCGGTAAGGGCAAAAATGGCCGATACTCCTGAAACTTCAGATTACACCAGTATTAAGGAGCGTATCACACCGACATTTAGTATGGATAAGGCGCTACAAAGTATGACGAATGAAGAGCAACCTTTGTCTAAAATCACTGTTTCACTAAAATCGTTACTGCATTTCGATGGCAATACCCTTGCAGAAGAACAATATGGCATTCCTTTTTCACTAGAAGATTACCTTACTTTAGTAGACTGGACTGGCCGTATTATACGAGAAGACAAACGAGGTTTTATCCCTAATTCACTACCACCCATCCTTGAGCGCTTATCTATTGACCAAAAACAATGGCTTAACAACAGCACGCAATTTGAAACACGTTACCAACGACAATTTCAAAAACGACGACAGAGAAATATCGCCACTGCTTAAACATCGACCGTCAAAAATGCGAACACCACTATCGAATCTTATCGACAGTGCCAACAACATCACCTACAAAAACAGAAAAAGCCACTAATCATAGTAATTAGCAGCCTTCTTGAAAAAATATAACCATAGATTCAGATAAACAAATAGCAAAGCACTCACGATTAAACTTCTTTTTCAAGAGTGCCTGTCCCTGTTAATTTTTCCGTTTGATTTGCTTCAAGTAATCTGACCCTTTGATGCGCTCTGTAATTCACTGTTAATTATTATTGTAAATGCCAATTATAAGCAAGAGCCACGATGGAAATAGCAACGATACAAAGAGCTATAATCATAACGAATACTCGCTCTATTTTATTACGTGGATTTTTAATAGACATCCAACCAAATCTAACAACTCTACCTTTAAAAAGATCATATAGCGCATTAACCCCCATATAATAGGCAGCTAAGCTATACAATATCGGCTTAACACTCACAACTTCAAACAACCAAACTATACAAATAAAAATAAAAAAACATACTAATAAATAATACACTTTCCTACATACTAACAGCGTAGGCTTATTCAAGGGTTTTATCGACTGCGACATCAACCGTAGCCCCTACTCGATCAATAGTAACTGTGGAAACTCTACCTGCTGTTTTATGTGCATTAAGTGTTCTGGCTACACTACCACCCACCAAACGTCCGACGATTGGAACAAGAGACTTGTCAAGATAGGCGTTAACGATATCAGCTGTTAGCGTTAATACCGTAACACTTTTAACCTGAGGGGCTACAACAGAGACTACATCTAATACAGGTGAAGAAACCACATGGTTCACAACGTCGGGAGCTGAGTGGATTATTCTTTTAGCATTCCCAGAAAGCTTAGGAGCAGAAATATCTAATGGTTGATAATGTCGTGCCCTAGCTGCTTGCGCTTGTCCCCAAGCAAGGTATGCCTGATTAAACAAATACTGTATAGCCGCCGTAGCCGCCCCATTAGCAAACTTACCACCGCCCAAAACAGAAGCCGTACCCCCCACTAAAGCAGCACCAGCAGCACCCACAACCTCAGACGCAATACCTGTCGCTGTCGATATTTTTTCAGCAAAGCCCTGTATCGGATCAGAAACAAATTTAGTAAACGCAGAACTGACAAAGCCAACACCAAACTTACCCCCTCTAATGACATTCATTGTGCCGCCGACAACGCCATGAGCTATCGAGCGGCCAACATCAAAAGCGCCTCTAGCACCAAAGACATTATCCGCATTACCAATCCATTTTGAAGCTCCGGCTGTGAGCGCACCTGTCACGAACCCAGTAATGGCCGCTTTAAGTATATTACCGCCATTGACAGCGGCTCCAGCCGCACCGGCTGCTGCACCGGCCAACGCCGCCTTCATAATAGCACCGCCGCATACTTGACAAAAAATGCCTACGGCAGCCCCAACAATAACCCCCACAAACGGCTTAACCGCCTTAACCACCTTCTTAACCACCTTAACGACTTTCTTAACAAACTTCTTAACCGCCCTAAACAACTTCTTAAAAAAGTACCCACTAGGATCCGTATACTTCAACGGATTATTCATCACATAACTATAACGGTTATAACTCTGTGTTAACGCCCCTTCTTGAATATGCGGATCGGCACTCATAAACCTTGCCAGTGTCGCATCATACACCCGTCCATTCATGTGGATGAGATCCACTTCTTGGATATGCTCATGTCCGGTGTAGCCTTTGTTGGTAAACGGCAGCTGGGTGAGGTAGAGCGGGTTGTTAATGCCTTCGCTGTCTTTCCAAGTAAGGTTTCTGAGTTTACCCCAAGCATCGAAACTTCTTCTGTCAACCACATTGGCGTGGGCGTCGGTGATAAGGTCGACGCTACCGAGCGCATCTTTGTGCAGATAACGGGTTTGCACACCGGCAGTCGTAGAGACAATATGCTCGGCGACCAGTTGCCCGTTGGCGTAGATGTAGTGCTTTTCATCGACGCTGGCGGGAATGTTGTTGCTGGCATCCCCTACTTTGCTCACATGTTCGTAGAGCTTGCCCACGTAGCGGATGGTATCGCCCTTGTGGTTGGTCTTTTTATAGCGTGAACGGCTCGCATCGTATTGAAATTCTGCGGATTTGCCGCCTTTGGTGATCAGTGTGGGTTTGTTAAAGCTGCTCCATTGTACGGTGCGGCCATCGCCACTGATCATATTGCCGTTGGCATCATACTGAAAACTGCGTCCTGCGTTTCCAGCACTTCCCCCATCCGTGGGGGTCGTAGCAATAACCGCATGAATACCCGCGCCGTTGGCGATACCAGTGCCGTAGGTGTAATTGCCCACATCGCTTTTATAAGTGATGTTACCGAAGACATCGTAGCTTTGGGTTTGGCTACCGTTAAACTCACTGCTGATATAAGTATTACTGGTGATGTCGGTACGGGTGAGACGATCGAGGCGGTCGTATTCGTAGGTTTCGCGAATGTCGTTGGCGTGATCTTCACGGCTGGTGACGTTTTGGTAGGCATCGTATTGGTATTCGAGATGACGAATAGGGTCGATGCTGAGCAAGCTACTGTGGATATGTTGTAGCTGGCCGGTAGCTTGGTTGTAGGTGTAGTCGTTGACGATACCGTTACCATACACTTCGGCACTGATACGCCCCGACGCATCAACATCGATGGCTTGCCAATAGTTCGTGTAATCGTTGTCATTGACCAGTTGGGTGTAGACCTCACTGCCGCGAACCAGTGTACGCTCGTACTGGAAGCTGTTATCCGCAGCCGCAAGGGTTTGCTCGGCGAGAACGGTGAGCTGTTCAACCAACTCGTCGTATTGCTGAATTTGGGTGTTGATAATGTCGGTAACGGTTTGTAGCTCAATGACGGTATTGTTGAGATGGCCGTAGAAGCTGCCCGCATCGGTTTGTGCCGTATTGATCGTGCTGCTCAAGACGGATTCATGATCCGTCAAACGTGTGTTGAGCGCCGTATCGGTGCTACCTGATGTAGTACCGGCCTCAATGAGGGTTTGGTACTGGTCGATTTTGGCTTGATAGAGATTGCCAATAGCCCGTAAGGTAGCAGCTTGGCTATGGTAGTCACTCGCCAGATCTATCGCTTCACTCACTAATGGCGTGAGTTGGCTGAGGTCGTACTGTTCACTATTAGAACGTAAGCCTCTGACCTTCTCTAAAAAACCATTGGCGTTGTAAAGATTTTCGGTATAGAAGTTATCGCTACCGGGGTAGATCGTGCGACTGACGCGACCGATAGTGTCATAGAGGGTTTGCGTGCTAAAACTCTGCTCGATCGGTGTGTTGGGATCAATAATGGTGGTCGCTTCTTCGGGGCGACCCAGACTATCGTAGTAGTAGTCTTTGCGATTGCCGTTACCGTCGGGATGGGTAATGCTTTCGCTGAGGAGTTTGCCGATACTGCCTTGGGGGGCGTTCGCATCGCCGTAAGTCCAGGTGCTGATTTGTGCTTGTGCGGTGCCGTGGGCATCGGTACGGCTGACCATACGACCGAGGACATCGTATTCCATGGTGGTGATTTGGCCTTTGGCATCGGTTTGGCTCACGAGTTGGCCGAAGGCGTTATAGGTGTAACTCCACTGCCCCATATCGGGGTCATCCATACCGATCTTGCGACCAAACTCGTCGTAGAACAGGGTAATGGTGGTGCTGTTGTCACCGGCAACGGTGGTGGTTTTTAAGTTGCCATCGGCGGTATAGGTGTATTCGACATAACTGCCTTCTTCTTCACCGCGATGGATCACTTGGCCGATGGCATTGGTTTGGGTGGTTTTCTGGCGTTGTTCGGGGCCAGAGGTCACGGTGGTGAGTAGGCCGTTATAGGTGGTTTTGATGATATTGCGCGTACCGTGAGGCGCAGGCTCGTCCATTTGGGTGACGCGACCTAAAAGATCATATTGGCTATTGGCCCAATAAATGTGATCACCCATAAAGTAGTTGCGGCTCACGCGGGTGACTTGGGCTAAACCATTATATTCAGTATCGCTATAGACAAGGCGACCATCGAAGCCGGTGACGATTTTGCGTCGCTCGCGCCCTAAACGATCGTACTGGACGATAGCGGGTTGGCTGCCGGTGGTTTGACTGATGCTACAGGTGTAGGCATGGGTAGCCAGCACACCACAATGGCCACTACTCGCAAAATGATGCGCGATGGTCGTTTGGGTGCCATCGGCACGGGTTTCTTGGGTTTTGCGACCGAAACCATCGTATGCCCATGTGGTGGTAATGCCATTAGGGCCGGTGGTGCTGGCGAGCCAACCTTCGGGGGTATAGGTATAGGTTTCGCATTGGTTAAGTTGATTACAGCTTTGCGTGGGTTTGCCGTCGTTGTTGTAGACGGTGGTGCTGGTGCGGTCGCTCTCACTCTCGTTATTGGCCGACACCGTCACTTGGGTTTTATGGCCGTAGGCATCGTATTGATAACTTGTCGTGGTTAAGGGTAAGCCAGTGACGGTACTAACCACGGCTTCGCTGGTTAATAAGCCGGTATTGCTGTCGTAGGTAAACCGTGAACGGCGCTGTTGATCGGCTTGGCTTGGGGCTTTATGCGTGACGGTGGTGTCACTTAAGCGGCCGAGATACCAGTTGGTCGTATCGTTGGTATATTGGCTGTGAGTGATTTTGCTAAAGGTTTGATTAGCACCATTGGCGCCGTTCGCCGAGGTACTCACCTCAACGGTGCCGATATTGCCGTAGGCATCGATATCGCGATGGCGAGTGGTGACCGTGGTCACAAGGTCGCCGTTGAGTTCATAGCTGTTATCGATGGATTGATCGAGGTTAAGTTGGTACACACCGTTATGACTAGCAACGGCATAGGTTTTTGTCGATTCGTTAATCACTTGACCGTTAAGCTTTTCGACCACGCGATCAACATTACCCGTTAGCGGGAAAGCCGTTTGATTAAAATAGGTTTCTTGAGATTTACCTGTCTCAGGATAAGATTCGGTGATTTTGGCATAACCGTAAGAGCCGCGACCACGCACATGCGATTTTAAGCCTTCGTAGTGGTAATTGACCGTACTCGTACCGCCTACGCCGTCGTTGGTTTTAACAGAACTGACGACGTATTGTGGGTGGATAAGATCAACGACTGGGTATTGGGCGCCGGAGCCTTTGGTGTAGACCGTGGGGTCGGTTAGGGGTTTGTATTCTAGCTCGGTAAAGGTATTCGCTTGATTAATGGAGGATAGTTTTGGACTACTCGCTTTACTAAGATATGAACGTGCGCCCATCTGCCGGCTCGGGTTACGATAAGACATAACATAGTCTGTACGCCCATCGCCGTTAACGTCGGCTAATAAGCCATACTGAACTTCTATAGAGCCAGAGTAAGCATAATCATGCATCATCTCAGGCATCAGGTACTCAAGACCGAGGCTCCAGCTGAGCCAACCACTTCCCGTATTAAGATAGGTTCTACGATGAATAACACCGCTACTATTACGATAAGCTATTACGTAATCTGGCAAGCCATCCGCGTTCATATCAGCAAATTGTGCGGCCTGCATTCTGCCTTTTCCTGCACTGACTAATCTATAGTCATACATTATTTCAGGCGCATTATATTGCGGACTATAATTAGGGCTACGCCAGCCATTGCCATTATTTAGGTATGTTCTTTTATTTATTTGACCACTGGTGTTACGGTAAGACATAACATAGTCTACCAACCCGTCACCATTGACATCTAAAAAATCACCAGTCTGCAAAACTCCAACATTGATAGCAAGCCGATAATCATACAACACTGCCGGTGGAGCATAATCTGGAGCATCAACCCAGCCTGTAGGGGAATTCAGATAGGTACGCTGGTGCATGCCTCCGCTGGTATCACGGTAAGCCACGATTTGATCTACTAAACCATCGCCATTGACATCTTGAAATTGCCCGGTAGTGACAAGACCCACAATAGTAGCCAATGCGTAATCATTAAGCACCGCAGGAACTTTATATTTAGCTTCACCTGCTTTCCACCCATTACCTGTATTGATATAGGTACGTTGGTGGTAAATACGGCTTGTATCCCGATACGTTATTACATAATCATTAAGCCCATCGTTATTAACATCAATGAATAGCCCCTTTGTCATTTCAATATTTAAGTGATATAGCGCATAATCATATATAGTTTCAGGCAAAGCATAGGAAACATTTTGGCTCCAACCACTACCTGTGTTTATGTAAGTACGCCTATTCTCTATACGATTGGCGCTACGATATGAAATGACAAGGTCAACTAAGCCGTCCCCATTGACATCTTGTAATTGACCGAAGGTAAGCGGTGACTTTGATGCACTAACTGCATAGTCGCGTACAAATTCTGGAAGCGCATAATTAGAATCCAAAACCCAACGACTTCCATTATTAATATACGTGCGACGGCTAACTTGGAAACTAGGGTTACGGTAGGCTATAACATAATCAAGCAAACCATCGCCATTAACATCAATTAACTCCCCTAGCTTTACTGAGCGGCCGCTATAGGCATAATCGAACACCATTTCAGGTAATATATAATTAACATCGTTGCTCACACCAAGTTGGTTATAGCTGTGGTTAAGTTCTATTGATGCATAACACTCATTATCGCTATTACACTCGGTAATACCGGAAAGGTGGCTACTCTTAGTTGAGTCTAGTCGTCGATAAGTGGTGTTGTAAGTCTTTATTTTCGTATTATTACTATAGCTACTTATAGCGTTTAATCTCTGAGCGGCGCGAATACCGGCTCCTGCGAAAAAGCGTAAGTGCGAATCACCCCTAGAGTCATAAGTTAACACTACCTTACCGCCGGGGTAACTTACTTGACTAAGGTATTGCGTGTATTGATCAATGAAGTACGTGTAAATAACACGATTATTGCTCGTCGTGTCGCCAATTGTTTTAACACTCCAAGTAGTGACTCCCTGAGCAAATTTTAACGACGCACTACCAACATTACCTGAGCCACCGCCGAAGGTAATCACTTGCCCTGCTTTGGTCTTCGCTATCCAGTAACTTGGATTATTGACCGTGCCGCCGTAAGATTTGATCTGAGAGTAACCATCGATTTCGGTTTTGTATTCGGTGCCTATCGCGCCGTTATCGCCCACCACGGGTACTAGACGCTGGCCGTCTAGGCAGTAGCGATCTTTGCTCGAAAAGGTAATACCCGCAACAAAGCCATCTTGCTCTAGATTAGCGGCACAGCGGTGAATACTCGATAAGCCTCCCAAGCTCCAACCCACACCTAATACGCCATTACCGCCGCCAGTGTAGTTAATCGATAAATCAGGTTGCATACCACCGCGACCGGGGGCGACTTGAATAGGGATGGAGTAGCTCGCTTGGCCGCTATTCACAGAAAATTCAGCGGGGATGGAGCCGACAACGGTATCTGCGCTCGCATGGCTGATCATCACTGTGGAAATAAGTACTGTAGATAAGAGGCTTTTTAGAGGGTTAAGCGTGGGTAGCAGTGCGGAAAATTGCATGGGGCGCATCCTTGTGTATGTGACTGTTTGTTAATTCTTGTTTATGTGCCGGATCGATACCGGATCAAGTCCGGCATGACGTTGGGGCATGACGGGCCGATACCGGATCGGGGTCCGGCATGACGAGACATCGATAGCGGCATGGCGACGATATAGCAGCGGCATGACGATGGCATGGGTTATGTCATTAGTATTCGGCATTCAATGGTGTCGGTTTTATTGCATGGTTTTTATTGTGTCGTTTCGCTGTTCTTTTTATCAATATGATCACGCAAGTGCTTTAGACGTTCTTGAATCTCTTGTATTTGTTGATCGCTTTCATCCGACGTATCGCTGCTGTCTGCCTGAGCATTAGCGGCTTTAAGCTCTTCAGGGAGTGATTCTTCAAGTTCGGCAATGGCTTGATTCGCTTGTTTTATTTGTTGTTCTAACGCATCGTCTTTTGGGGTGTCGGCAATGAGTTTTTTAAGCTGGCGTGCGGGAATAGGCAGGCTTTTGTCATTGCCGATGGTAGATTCGGCATTCGCTGTATCGCTTGTTGTACTGACGTTATCTGCCGCCTGACTAGGAGCCGATTGGCTAGGCGTGGCAACCGTATTGAGCGGCTCGTCGTTCGACGATGAGTTGTCGGTATAAAGAAACATGCCCACGACAGCGGCTAAGCAGATGGACAGTGCGATAACAATGGTTTTACCTAAAGGGGTATTCAGCATGACGCGGTTCCTTTTGCTTTTTTTACTTTTGATTATTGTTGTCGATTAATGCGCCAGTAAGATACCGGATCATACTTGTTATGACAAATTTTTTTTGGGAGTTTATTGACACAATAACAAAATCCTAAGAGATTCCGGTTTTCACCGGAATGACGGGGGGAGTGCAGCAATAAGAGAGGGGATACAGCGATAAGACTGGGGAATACTGCGACGGTACAAGCTGCAACGAGAAGTCTTGTCGAACCTGTTATGACAAGACTCTTGATTATCCTTCTAAATCGACCGGTGGAGCAACACGCAACACTTCTTCTATCGTGGTTAGTCCCAGCGCAATTTTTTGTGCGCCTGATAAACGTAAACTACGCATGCCTTCTTTGAATGCGTATTTGCGCAACGCAATAAGGTCGCAGCGGTCATCGATCATTTGGCTTAGCGTATCACTCATAGGCATGACTTCATAAATGCCTTGGCGACCCAAATACCCCGTATTTCGGCATTCTAAGCAGCCAACGGGCTGGTAAATTTTAGGCGGCTTAGGCGCCTTCCAAGGGCGGACAAGGTTGTCCCACTCTTTTTGATCAATATCGGTCTCGGTTTTACAGTGCGGACAAAGGGTGCGAATAAGGCGTTGCGCCATCACCCCCAGCACGGTTGAACGAATTAAAAAACTGGGCAAACCCAGATCGAGCATACGACTAATGGCGGTTGGCGCATCGTTGGTGTGTAACGTCGATAAAACCAAATGGCCGGTAAGCGCGGCCTGCACGGCCATTTGACCCGTTTCGTTATCGCGAATTTCACCCACCATAATAATATCTGGATCTTGGCGCAATAAGGTGCGCACACCCGCCGCAAAATCAAGGCCTATCGAGGCTTGCACTTGGGTTTGGTTGAAGCTCTCTTCGACCATCTCAATGGGGTCTTCGATGGTGCTGACATTCACCTCATGGGTGGCCAATAATTTAAGCGAAGAATACAAGGTGGTGGTTTTACCGGAGCCTGTCGGCCCGGTGACTAAGATAATGCCGTGGGGCTTGGATGTCATCGCATTCCAGCGGGCTTGATCATCGCCGAGCAAACCGAGCTCTTCAAAACTTTTTAGCAGTACGTCGGGATCAAAAATCCGCAATACCATTTTTTCACCGAATGCGGTGGGTAATGTGGATAAGCGCAGTTCGACCTCGCTGCCGTCGGTACGCTTGGTTTTAATACGGCCATCTTGAGGCTTACGTTTTTCGGCGACATTCATACGCCCCAAAATCTTTAAGCGCGAGACGACGGCAATAGATACTGTAACGGGCAACTCATACACTTGATGCAATACGCCGTCGATGCGAAAGCGTAAGCGACAAGTCTCACGGCGGGGCTCGATATGAATATCGCTGGCGCGCTGATCAAAAGCATATTGCAGCAACCAATCCACAATATTAACGACGTGCTGATCGTTGGCTTCGGGGTCTTTGAGTTCGCCCAACTCCAGCAATTGTTCAAAATTGGTCGCGCCACTGCGCTTACCGGCAATACCGGTTGCACCAAATACTGAACGCGCCAAGGCATAAAATTCGATCGTATAGCGGGCAATATCAGCAGGATTAGCAAAAACGCGTTTAACGGGTTTATTAGCGATATGTGAAAGCTGCTCTTCCCAACCGGTCATAAAGGGCTGAGCGGTGGCGACGAGAATCTCATTAAGGTTAATCCCAACACATAAGATTTGATGGCGCTGCGCAAAGGCAAATGACATGACTTCGGTCACCTCGGTCACATTGATTTTTAATGGATCAATATGGAAGAGCGGCAAACCACTTTTGTTGCTGAGCCAGTCCGATAGCACTAAATCATCGAGTATGGCTGTCTGAGCTGAGGAGCTACCACCCAGCACATCAGGCTTTTGATCGGTGAGTTTTAACGACGCGATATAATTAATAGGGTGCATTGCCGACTGCTCACGCGTGCGTGTTCTACTCGTAACAATGTTGGCGTCTTGCTGACTTAGGCGCCCATCGGCGATTAAATCATCAACACAGCGACGTAAATCCATCAGTTTTTCAGCGATCACTAGATGTTCCTGTTATTATTTTGTTAAACACTACCGATATAAATGTAGCAAGTCTTATCGCGACAGCCCATCCTTCAAATACTGAAAGGCAATGGGCATAAACTGCAAACTTACTATAGTCGCTATTATTAGTCACGGTTTGCACCCGTAAAATAGAGAATGAATACCATGACATTCAATGAAAAGCTATTTAGTGAACAATTAGCACAGCTCGTTGCGACCCCATCCGTGAGCTGTACTAACCCGGCATTAGATATGGGCAATCGCCAAGTGATTGATTTACTCGCTAACTGGCTAGGCGACATGGGTTTTGCCATTGATATTCAGGTGGTTGATAACAACCCTGACAAGGCCAATTTAATTGCCACACTGGGTACAGCAAACGCAACTAACAGCCAAGGTGGCTTAGTTTTTTCTGGCCATGCCGATACGGTACCTTATGATGATAAGCGATGGTCGCATGATCCATTCACCTTGCACATTGAGAATGACCGCGCCTTTGGGCTTGGCGCAACCGATATGAAAGGGTTTTTCCCAACGGTATTGGCCGCGGTACAACCGTTTTTAAACCAACCATTACGCGAGCCGATTATTATTTTGGCAACAGCCGACGAAGAAACATCGATGTCCGGCGCACGTGAGTTGCTGAATCATCCCGTGCCGAAAGCACGCTACGGCGTAGTGGGCGAACCTACAGGGATGAAGCCCATTCGTATGCATAAAGGCATTGGTATGGAATCGATTAAAATACGCGGTCAATCAGGGCATTCTTCCAACCCCAGCTTAGGTAATAATGCGCTAGATGTGATGCACGACGTGATTACCGAACTTAAAGCATTTCGTGCGCAATTGGCGCAGCAATACCAAAACGCAGGTTTTACCATCGAGACGCCTACGCTCAATCTAGGCTGTATTCATGGTGGCGACAACCCTAATCGCATTTGCGGGCAATGCGAACTCGCTCTCGATCTGCGTACCCTACCGGGGATGAAATTGGATGACCTGCGCGCCGACATTGACCACATGCTTAATATGATGGCGGATAAGCATAATATTGAGATTGAGCGTGAAGCCTTATTTACCGGTGTCGATGCTTTTGAGCAAGCACCCGATTCTGCACTCGTCAAAGCCGTGGAACGCCTGACAAAAAGCCATGCAGATAGCGTCGCTTTTGCTACCGAAGCACCCTTTTTACAACAAATGGGCATGGATGTCGTCGTTATGGGCCCCGGCTCAATTGACCAAGCCCACCAACCCGATGAATATATTGATTTAGCACAAGTACCTACGGCAATCACGGTGCTGCAGGGGCTTATTAAGCAGTTTTGTATTTAAGGAATAGAGAGCATGAACGAAGAAAGAAAAAGCGACTTACAGCACATCCGTAAAGAACTTGAAACACTGAACAAACATAAATTTGTACGCCTACAAAACTCAACTGCACGCATGATTGGATTCCAATTTTTACGTGGCGTGGCCTTTGGCTTAGGTAGTGTTATCGGGGCGACGCTTGTGGTGTCGCTCATGATTTCTTTGCTAGCACAGGTGGAATTTATTCCTATTATTGGTGAATGGGCGAACGAAATTATTGCAGAAATTACGCCCAAAGATCAGCGATAGAAACATCGACATCCTTGAGCATGCATTGCAAAAATACCCACCCCAAAAAAGTGGCAGATTCCGGATAAGCAAAAATACTTTCCGGAATCTTTCAACAAGGTTATACCTGCTCTAACGCTTGTGCCACATCCGCAATAATGTCATCAATATTTTCAATGCCCACCGAAATTCTCACTAGATCAGCACTGACTCCCGCTGCGGCTAGCTCTTCTTCATTTAGTTGACGATGAGTTGTCGATGCAGGATGACACGCCAACGATTTTGCATCACCAATATTGACTAAACGTAGGATCATTTGTAGCCCATCAATAAAACGACCACCCGCTTCGATACCACCCTTAACACCAAAACTCAAAATACCCGATGCTTTACCACTCGTTATTTTTTGGCACACCTCATAATAAGGGCTATCCGGCAACGCAGCATAATTAACCCACGATACTTTTTCGTGGTTCGATAAATACTGGGCTAACTTTTCTGCATTCTCACAATGGCGCTCCATACGCAAACCTAAAGTTTCTAAACCCTGCATGATCTGAAACGCATTCATTGGAGAAATAGCAGCGCCAGTATTGCGCAATGGTACAACACGGCAACGACCGATATAGGCAGCTTCGGCCAGTGCTTCGGTATATACCACACCGTGATAAGAGGGATCAGGCTCATTCAGCACAGGAAAACGCGCCTTGTTTTTTACCCAATCAAACTGACCCGAATCAACAATAACACCACCGATGGATGTACCATGACCACCAATATATTTGGTCAATGAATGCACTACAATATCGGCACCCAGTTCGAAAGGACGACACAAAAACGGCGTCGCCACAGTATTATCGACAATTAATGGTACGCCCTGCCTATGCGCGATGTCAGCAAGTCTAGCAATATCAACAACATTACCCGCAGGGTTGCCGATCGACTCACAAAAAATCGCCCGGGTGTTTTCATCAATCGCTTGTTCAAATCCATCAAAGTCATCATGCGAAAGCATACGCACATCAATTCCCTGCTTTGGAAATGTGTGCGCAAATAAATTATATGTTCCACCGTACAATTGACTCGTACTAATAATATTATCTCCCGCTTGGCATAAACACTGAATCGCATAAGTGATCGCTGACATGCCTGACGCAACCGCTAAAGCACCAATCCCCCCTTCCATTGCCGCTATGCGTTGCTCTAATACATCTGTTGTGGGATTCATAATGCGCGTATAAATATTGCCTGGGACTTTTAAGTCAAATAAATCAGCACCGTGCTGGGTATTATCAAAAGTAAATGATGTGGTTTGATAGATAGGAACCGCAGCGGCTTTTGTCGTGCTTTCTGATGTATAGCCGTGATGTAATGCGAGAGATTCTAGTTTCATGATTGCGCCTTTATACGATAAGTGGTGTGATGCGTAATTGATTGTCGAGTATGCCACACATATTATTTAGAGAGTAATACCACACCGTTCAGCCTTTCTTATTCCTCACTCAATAAAATCGCAACATCATCGTTCTCACATCGAATATAGGTCTATACTAAGATCGGTTAACACTAATAAATAGTGATGAGTACTAAACTATGATATATAAAAAATCCATCTGCCTATCGTTGCTAATACTCATTGGCGGCTGCGAAAGCATCCCATCTTTTAATCAGTGTCCATCACCTAAATTTATTACCGACAATACAACCACCGTTGACAAGTACTTTTTTACCGAAGACTTACTCGCAAAATTTTGCCCCGCGGAAACGCCAAAAACATTTAGTTATCAAGTAACACCAAACGCAGCCCTGTCGATCCACCTAAAAGGCGAGTGGGTTTATCTTAAAGCCAATGATGGGTTAAAACGACTAGATCTTTATGTGCCCAAAGCGAGGATAGCGAACTTCAAAAACTATACGCATGTCATCCCTCTTGATGCATTAGAAAGCAACGAATTAGTTGTCACCATAGATAACCATATTGAATATAAGGCGAAGTTCACAGTGATTAACTGCACTTGCATTAAATAGCTGAGAGCTCAAGAGAAATACTGCCTTCAAAAGAGAAGGCCAATCATTAATTACAAGGAAAAAATAAGCTGAGCACAACCTAAATATTTACTCGCGATTTAGGCACAACTAGAAACGAATTATATTGAATAGACAAGATAATCGATCAACATAGTCATATCCGGACAAACACAAAAGTGTTATCAACCAACGCTTTCACCCTTAAGTTAATCTTTAAAATACTCTCTGAAAATCACCCACAAACATTGCATTTTCACTTGCCAGCCCCCAAATAGCTTCCCTTATATACTTACTCAATCGGCTCTCAGCCAAGCGCGCAATGCTGTCTGTACAAGCCTATACAGACAGCTCAATATGAGGATTATTTAGTGGAACAATATAGAGGAACAACCATCGTTTCGGCACGTCGAAACGGCAAGGTCGTGATTGGCGGTGACGGTCAAGTATCGATGGGAAATACCGTAATGAAGGGCAATGCTCGAAAAGTACGTCGCTTGCATAATGATCAAGTCATCGCGGGCTTTGCCGGTGGTACGGCGGATGCCTTTACGCTGTTTGAACGTTTTGAAGCCAAGCTACAAGCCTATAACGGCCAATTAACGCGTGCGGCGGTAGAGCTAGCGAAAGAATGGCGTAGTGATCGCGCGCTGCGCAAACTGGAGGCCTTGCTTGCCGTTGCCAATGCAGAAGCATCGCTTATTATTACCGGAAATGGTGATGTTATTCAGCCAGAAGATGATCTTATCGCCATTGGTTCGGGTGGGCCATTTGCACAATCAGCGGCACGTGCGTTGTTAGAAAACACTGAGTTGAGCGCCGAAGACATCACTAAAAAAGCACTCACTATCGCCGGTGATATTTGCGTATACACCAATCACCACCACACCATTGAAGTACTGGAGTGTTAAGCATGTCGAATATGACACCAAAAGAAATTGTTCACGAACTCGACAAACATATTGTTGGACAAGCGAAAGCCAAGCGCGCTGTCGCTATTGCCTTGCGTAACCGCTGGCGCAGAATGCAGGTCAATGAAAATCTGCGCCCCGAAATCACACCAAAAAACATTCTCATGATTGGGCCAACCGGTGTGGGTAAAACCGAGATTGCTCGTCGCCTTGCTAAACTCGCTAATGCACCATTCATTAAGGTAGAAGCCACTAAATTCACCGAAGTGGGCTATGTTGGACGCGAAGTAGACACGATTATTCGCGATCTTGTCGACATGTCAATTAAACTACATCGCGAACAAGCGATGAAAAAAGTGCGCCATCGCGCGGAAGAAATGGCCGAAGAGCGCATTTTGGATGCTCTGCTACGTCCAGCGCGAGACAGCAACAATGACGATGACAAAAGCGCCGACGAAGGTGACTCTAGCACTCGCCAACTATTCCGTAAAAAGCTACGCGAAGGCGATTTAGACGATAAAGAAATTGATATTGATGTACCAGCTACCAAAGTCGGTGTTGAGATCATGGCACCACCTGGTATGGAAGACATGACCAATCAGCTACAAGATATGTTTTCGTCCATGTCATCGGATAAAACAAAAACGGTTAAGCTGCCTATCAAACAAGCCTTTAAGCAACTCGTAGACGACGAAGCCGCCAAACTCGTCAACCATGACGAACTTAAAAGCGATGCCATCGAAGCCGCTGAACAAAACGGCATTGTGTTTATTGATGAAATCGATAAAGTCGCCAAGCGTGGCGACACCAGTGGCGGCGACGTATCACGTGAAGGCGTACAGCGAGATTTATTACCGTTAATAGAAGGCTGCACCGTTAGCACCAAGCATGGCATGATCAAAACCGATCATATTTTGTTTATTACTTCAGGTGCGTTTCATTTAACTAAACCATCCGATTTAATTCCGGAGCTACAAGGTCGCTTACCTATTCGGGTCGAACTCGAAGCCTTATCACCCGAAGACTTTGAGCGCATATTGGTAGAACCGAACGCATCGTTAACCGAGCAGCAACAAGCACTACTGGGTACGGAAGGCGTCACCATTCAATTCACTGATGACGGTATTCGTCGTATCGCCGAGACTGCATGGGAAGTGAACGAGCGTACCGAAAATATTGGCGCACGCCGTTTGCATACGGTGATGGAACGCCTGCTCGAAGATATCTCATTCGACAGCGGCTCCAATGGTGAGCAAGCCATCACTATTAATGCTGATTATGTTGAAAGTAGCTTGGGCGAACTCGTCAAAGACGAAGACCTCAGCCGATTCATACTGTAGGAAACAATAGGGGTGATCTGATTGATCACCCTTTGTCATACCTACTGTTATACCTACTAACTATCGCCATACCTGCGTATGCACATTACTGTCCGGAATAAAATGACAAAAATGACAATTAATGCTGCAATAGTCGATAAAACGCGGATTATTGCTGAATAGACACCTAATATTTAAACGATCGTCATACCTGCGAAAGCAGGTATCTAAAATCCCGCTGAATAGTAGCGTGACTGAGTCAAGAACTGAGAAATACCCATAAAATAGCGGTTTTTATATCATGTAGCACAATCAGCCAATTGCAATTAGAGATACCTGCCTTCGCAGGTATGACGGCTGAGATGTTATTCCGACAATTACGGGATGTTTCAGAAAGTTGTGAGGCTTGTACTAGCATCGCTATAATAAAAGAGAATCTTTCATATCAATAGTCATGATAAAGCCCAATAAGATACATCTGCATAAACAATCAAAAACAGTAGAAGTCGTATTTGCCGGCCAAAGCTATGTGCTGCCCGCAGAATTTTTACGGGTTCACTCGCCTTCAGCAGAAGTGCGCGGGCACGGTATAGGGCAAGAAGTACTGGTTTACGGCAAAATAGACGTCGGCATTCGCTCGATTGCTCCTGCTGGAAACTATGGCTTACATATTGATTTTGACGACGGCCACAATTCGGGTATTTTTTCGTGGACATACCTACAAGAGCTTGGGCAAACGCAAAACACTCTATGGCAAACCTATATAGAGCGCCTAGAGCAGGCCGGCAAACAGCGCGATCCAAACACAACCGTTGTTCAATTTTTACCGCCCTCTTAAACGCAAATCACGCATTCTATGACGACCTTTTAAAACACCCTCATTCACCGACAATATTGATAGCTCGACTATTAACCCATCACCCCATAAGGTATGATTAGTGCATTTTCAGGCCTACCATATCGGCCTGCAACATCAGCGTTATATAGAGCACAATAGAGTCGACCGTATGTCCGCTTACAATCAAACACCCAACCACTTTGTGCGCCTTTATAAAGCCTTGGGCTATTCGCTGGCAGGGTTACAGTCTACCTATAAGTATGAGCAAGCCTTTCGCTTAGAGGTATATTTATCATTCATCTTAATTCCTCTTGCCATTATGCTGGCCGAAACACCGGTCGAGCTCGTATTAATGATTGGAAGCTGGGTCATGGTGATGATTATTGAATTGTTTAATAGCGCCATCGAAGCAACCGTTGATCGCATTGGCGCAGAAAAGCATGAGCTTTCAGGACGCGCAAAAGACATTGGCTCAGCAGCCGTCATGATGAGCGTCTTCCTTTCTTTATTTACTTGGCTCGCCATTCTCTTTTTATAATTGGACGTGTTACTGACACTATGAATCAAAAAAATACCACACACTTTGGTTTCCAAGAAGTCCCCGTTGATGAAAAAGCCCATCGAGTCGCAGATGTGTTCCATTCCGTCGCGGGTAAATACGATGTGATGAATGACTTAATGTCGGGTGGTGTTCATCGGCTTTGGAAACGCTTTACCATTGAAATGTCAGCGGTACGCCCAGGCCATAAAGTACTCGATATTGCTGGCGGTACCGGTGATTTAGCCTATAAGTTTTCTAAATTGGTGGGCGATACCGGCCAAGTGATTTTATCCGATATTAATTCTTCAATGCTCAATGTAGGACGCGACCGTCTCATAGATCGCGGAGTGAATAACAATGTGCAATATGTACAGCTAGACGCACAACACATTCCCTTTGAAGACAATAGTTTTGATTGCATCACCATTTCATTTGGCTTACGCAACGTGACCGACAAAGAGCTCGCATTACGCTCTATGCTGCGTGTACTCAAACCCGGTGGCCGCTTACTGGTACTCGAGTTTTCCAAACCTAAAAATACACTCTTAGAAAAAGTCTACGATCAGTATTCTTTTCGTTTACTACCAATGATGGGGAAGCTCATTACGAACGATGCCGACAGCTACCAATATCTAGCTGAGTCCATCCGCATGCACCCAGATCAAGAAACATTAAAAGGCATGATGTCGACAGCAGGTTTTGAGCAAGTGGAATACCACAATATGACAGGCGGCATTGTCGCTCTGCATAAAGGAATCAAACCCTAAACGGTATGGATAAGACCTTTCAACAAGCCATTACCGCCAGCGTAGAAAAAATAGTTAATGGCGCATTAGCGTATGACCCCGCCACCAAAAATAAAATATCGGCCATCCGTGATGTTTTAGCCGTCAAAATCACTGCCCCGGTCACCTGCACTATTTATCTTTGCGGGCAAACTGAAGGGCTTGCCGCCCTCAGCTACTACGAACCGGCACCCACCACGACACTCACCGGTTCAACGTCGGCTTTCATCCGTTTATTGCAACACCCAGAAGCATTCACGGCCAGCGATGTGTCACTGACAGGCAGCCCACAGTTATTACAACAATGGCAAGCTATTATTGAAACGCTCGATATTGATTGGGAAGATGCCCTCAGCAAAGTACTGGGCGATATTGCAGGCCCTGCGGTCAACCAAGCTCTGCATCAATCCGCACAATGGTTACACACCCAAGCGAGTGAACAGGAACGTTTAATCACCGAGTATTTATCCGAAGAACGACAACTGGTACCGAGCAAGGCCGAAGTAGGTCAATTTTCTGATAATGTCGCTGCGCTACGCTTACAAATGGATCGTATCAGCGCTCGTACCGAACGGCTTTCACAAGCGATACACACACCAATAAAACATTCACTATGACTGCCTTTTTCCGATTTTTTACTATCGTTTTTGTTTTTTTACGCTACCGCCTTGACCAGCTCAGCGACAAAAAACTCCCTATATTGTTACGCTGCTTGTGCGCCTTTTTTCCTAAAAAAAATCACACACGAGGAGAGCGCCTACGACTAGCCTGCGAAGACTTAGGGCCAATTTTTATTAAGTTCGGACAACTACTATCAACACGCCCCGATCTTATCCCTTACGATATTGTCTCTGAACTTAACCACTTACAAGATAACGTACCGCCGTTTGACTCTAACAACTTTAAACATATTGTTGAACAATCTCTCGAAGAACCTGTTAATTCCGTATTCAAAGATTTTAGCAGCGAACCACTGGCTTCTGCCTCGATTGCACAAGTACATACAGCAGTCTTAAAGGATGGGCGCGAAGTCGTCGTCAAAGTGATTCGCCCCAACATAAAAACCGTTATAGAAAAAGATATTTCACTGCTCTTATGGATAGCTAAACGTGTAGAGCAGTGGTTACCCGATGGAAAACGTTTGCGCCCAGTAGAGATAGTGGAAGATTACAGCCGCACAATATTTGACGAGCTCGATTTACAACGTGAAGCCGCCAACGCCTCGCAATTAAGACGCAACTTTGAGCATTCGCCGCTGCTTTATGTACCTGAAATTATTTGGGAATACAGCAGTAATAAAATATTAGTGATGGAACGTATTTATGGCATACCCATCGCTAATATTGATGAGCTTAATGCGCAAGCAACCGACATGAAAAAACTAGCCGAACGTGGTGTTGAAATATTTTTCACGCAGGTATTCGAGCACAACTTTTTTCATGCCGACATGCACCCCGGCAACATTTTTGTCTCGCGCAAAAACCCTAAAACACCACAGTATATTGCCGTGGATATGGCTATCGTAGGTTCACTAAGTCGAGAAGATCAATTTTATTTAGCGCGCAACATTCTAGCAATGTTTCGTCGCGACTATCGACAAGTAGCCGAACTACATATACAAAGTGGCTGGGTGCCTAGCAGCACACGTGTTGATGAATTTGAAGCCGCCGTGCGCACCGTCTGCGAGCCTATTTTTCAAAAACCACTAGAAGAGATTTCGTTCGGGCATGTACTCATCAGCTTATTTCAAACCGCGCAACGCTTTAATATGGAAGTGCAGCCGCAGCTCGTTTTGTTACAAAAAACACTACTCAACATCGAAGGCTTAGGACGGCAGTTATACCCAGCGCTCGACTTATGGGAAACTGCACACCCCTATCTAGAACGCTGGTTAAAACAACGTTTCCACCCTAAAACACTCCTAAAAGAGTTCAAACGCTACGCACCCGAATGGATGGAAAAACTGCCCCAAGTGCCATCCACCCTATTTAATAATCTTGATGCCATCGAAGAAGTCCGTGCCATAGCGCCGCACATTCAACAAGCAGCAGAAGACTATCAGAAAAATAAACAGCAGCAAAAAAAGAAAAAAATATTATTTTATAGTGCCATAGCGCTAGCAGGAGCGGCCATTATTAGTAGCTCACCGACATTACAACATTCCATTTATGAATCATCACCCATCACTCTTGGCCTAATAGCTATCGCCATTGCTTGTTGGTTGGCACGATGACATAAGGACAGATCCAGCCATGAAAAAAGTCTTACTGGCTAAAAAATATTTGCCACCGCTAGCGCTAGTTATACTTATAGCAACTGCCATGAAAGCAATGGCATGGCTAACCCCTTGGCTCAGCTTTCCCAATATGACGACATCAATTATTGCAGGTCTCTTTTTTCTATTCGGCAGCATACCTGTTATCAATGCCATCGGCCTTTTAATACACACAAAGACCACGGTTAACCCAACAAGCCCTCAAAACACATCAACATTGGTCACCTATGGTATTTACCGCTACTCACGCAACCCCATGTATCTCAGTTTTTTACTGTTACTGATTGGGTGGAGTTTTTGGCTTAGTAATATAATCACTTTATTGGGTGTCGTGCTCGTCTATTGGCACTTAGATCGTCATCAAATACCGTTTGAAGAGCGTGCGCTGAACAAACGCTTTAATGAGTCTTTCAAGCATTATTGCCAACAAACAAAACGCTGGCTCTAAATACAGCCCCCTTTTGTTGATCCATCAGCACCTATCTAGACGTTAGAGCAATAAAAAAATCACAAACTCATCAAAAAACGTATAAGAAAATCTATTTTTCCTGATTATTTGCACCCTCATCAAGCAGTTCTATACTTTGGGTATTCAACACTTAAAGTACTTACTTATGTCTACCATCACTCTATCTTATATTAGCTGTGCCAAGCACCGCTTTAGTGACGATGAATTATTAGCACTGCTTGAACATTGTCATGCCCACAATAGCCAGCACAATATCAGCGGCTTATTACTCTACAATGGTGCGAGTACTTTTTTACAAGTACTTGAAGGCGAGCAAGACATCGTCGAACAGCTATACCTGCGCATTAGCACAGACAAACGGCATCATCGTGTTAATTGTATTTTAAAAAAGGCTATCGAGAAAAGAGACTTTCCCGATTGGAAAATGGGTTTTCGAAATTTATCGAAAACCCCATTGCTCAACATAGAAGGCTTTTCGAACTTTATGCAAGCGAGTGATGCCACAAGCTACTTATCTGAAAATGCTAGTTTCGCTAATACGATGCTCAAGCACTTCAAAAACACCTCTCAAGAAATATTGCTATAAAACGCGGAGCTGCCCCATGCTATCTTCTTTGAAAATTTCTCAAAAAATACTTCTCATGGGCATTACCATGTTTATATTAACGTTGATTGTCGGGTTTATCAGCCTCAGTCAAATGGCAAAAATTGGTAACGAGATCATTGATATTACCGAAGACGATATTCCACTGAGTAATGCACTCACCTTATTAACCGAACATCAATTTCAGCAATCTATCCTTTTTGAGCAATCGGTATTAGAAGGCGTACTAATGGCACAAAATTATCCTGGTGCCAAAGAAGCCTTTGCCGAAAAATCTAAAAAAGCGGAGGCTCTCGCTAAAAAAGTCGAGCATGAAATCAAAGATACCGAGGTGTTTGTTGAAAAAGCTATCCTGCATTTGCACTCTGAAGAGGCCAAAGAAGAATTTCGGCATATACTGAATGAACTCAAAGAAATAGAAAAAAAATATATTGCACTTGAAGAAGAGGTGCACCTTGTCTTATCGACCATAGAAAAAGGCGATCTCGACAAGGGACTTAAAGATGCACACCTCGTAGAGAAGCACGAAGAAGCACTCAACAATCACCTAGTCGAACTATTAAATGAAGTACAAGGCTTTACCTTAAGCGCGGCTCAACAAGCTGAAGCCGATGAGAAAAAAGCCGTCAAGCTCATCACTATAGTATTGGTTATTTCTTGTATTATCGCAGCAACCATCCCCTTTATTATTGGTCGCTCTATCACTCAGCCAATCGTACAATTAAACAAGCGTTTACACGAAGTTGCTCACGGTGATGGCGACTTAACTTTACGCCTAGACGCTAAAGGCAGAGATGAAACCACTGAAGCGGCAATTTCTTTTAATACGTTTATGGATAAACTTTCAACCACGATTAAACACGTCAATAACTCTGCAGAAGAATTGGGAAAATCATCGGAGCGCGCCATTCATATTATGAATAAAACACTCACCAATGTTGAAAGCCAACGTGATGAAACATCAATGGTATCTAACGCTATGGGGGAAATGCGCAGCGCCACACAACATGTGGCCGAGAATACGTCCGAGGCAGCCAATGTCGCTGAAGGTGCAAAACAGCGTGTACATGACGGCAAAACCTCTGCTGAAGCAACACAACATATTATTAAACAGCTTGCCAACGAAGTATCCGGCGCGTCTTCGGTCATCGAATCATTAGCTGCGGAAACCGATAATATTGGTACTGTTCTTGAGGCGATTAGAGGTATTGCTGAACAAACAAATTTACTTGCACTTAATGCGGCCATTGAAGCCGCTCGTGCGGGTGATACCGGTCGAGGCTTTGCCGTTGTTGCTGACGAAGTACGTTCTTTGGCACAACGTACGCAAAGCTCAACCGGCGATATTCAAAAATTAGTGGAGAGCCTACAAAGCGAGGCCAAAAATGCCGTATCAAGCATGAAGCAAGGTGCCGACAGTGCCGAAAAATGCTTAAAGAAAAGTAATGAAACCGCCGCCGCACTGGAAGATGCTAGCCAAGCCGTGAATGCCATTTCTGATTTAAATGTACAGATTGCATCAACTGCTGAAGAACAATCAGCATCGGCAGAACAGATAAGCCTTAATGTAGGTAACATTTCGGATATTGCGAAAGAGACCTCTCAAGGCGCTTCAGAAACGGCAGCTGCTAACGATAACATCGCAAAAAATTTGATCAATTTGCATACTAGTCTTAACCAGTTTCAGGTGTAAGCAAAGAGAATGGTAAGTAATTACAAGCTCTCAGCGGCGCTCAACACGCCGCCCAAAAAATACGCCGCATTCAAATAGCATCCACATAGGAACAGCAAGCAGTACCTGAGAAATAACATCGGGTGGTGTAAGTAACATACCCACAATAAAACAACCCACGATAATATACGGACGCTTTTTGGCTAAGCTATCGGCGCTTATTGCGCCGGAACGAATCAGCACAATAGTGACAACGGGAATTTCAAACGCCACACCAAAGGCAAAAAATAACTTCAATACAAAGTCTAAATAGCTGCCGATATCGGTCATTACGGTTACATTATCGGGCGCTGCCGAGGTAAAAAATCCAAACACCAGTGGAAAAACCACGTAGTAAGCAAAGGCAATGCCCGCATAAAATAGCAACACACTCGATGCCATTAACGGCAGTATTAACCCCTTCTCATTTTCATATAATCCTGGCGCTAAAAACCCCCACACCTGATACAAGATAAACGGCATGGCAATAAGAAAAGAAACAAAGAATGTGAGCTTAAAAGGCGTTAAAAAGGGCGCCGCCACTTCTGTGGCAATCATGGAGCTATTGTCAGGCAAGAACACCTGTAAAGGTGTGGCGACAAAGGTATAAATATCATTGGCGAAAGCAAATAGCAGTAAAAAAATAAGCGCGACCGATGCCAGACAATAGAGCAATCGATTACGCAATTCGATAAGGTGCTGAACTAATGGGGCATTGGTTGAATGAAGAGAGTTGGCCATGCTGTTTTTATTGGCCTTTATTCAGTATAGAGTTTTCTTCGGGCTCTGAATTTTTTGCCGGTGTGTGCTTCGCTGTCGACTGGGAGGCACTAGCCGTTAATGATGCATCAAATTCATCTTGGCCGTAGGCTTCAGAGCGTGCAATCGCATCCATAACCGCTTCGTTGTGTAGTTGTTGGCGAATATCATCCGCTCCTACTTGTTTTTCAATATCTTCTTTTGCTTGGCTTAGCATACGCTTAACGCGACCAATGGTGAGCGCCGTAGAGCGCACTGCTTCGGGCATACGCTCAGGCCCAACCACTAATAAAGTGACGACGGCGATCAACAATATTTCAAACAAGCCCATGGCGTTTTATTTTTTTTCGCTGTCGTGAGCAACAGATTCTTTATTCTGTTCACTCGCTTCACTATTTTCTGCGTTTGCTTTCTGCTCGTCGTCGTTATTGAGGGCTTTTTTAAAACCTTTTACCGCACCGCCAATATCCGCACCCATCCCTTTTAATCGCTTAGTACCAAAGAGCAATACAACGATGACCAAAATAATTAACAACTGCCAAATACTAATACCACCGAAACCCATAATTATCTCCTAAACGGTTCTGCTTATTATGAACCTTTATTATTTTGAGCCCTTGTTATTTCGAGCCGCTTTTTCATCAATGCCCGACAAACCAAAACGACGCGCCAGCTCATCTTGCACGGCTTGCTGGTCAAGACCTAAGTGCGACAGCATCACCATCGAGTGAAACCATAAGTCGGCGGTTTCAGCGATAACATCATGCTGCGTACTAGGTGAAGGGGCGGCATCAGCATCTTTGGCCGCCAAAATAACTTCGGTTGCTTCTTCACCCACTTTTTCTAAGATTTTATTCAAACCTTTAGCATGGAGTTGAGCCACATAAGAGCCGTCTGCATCGGCTTGCTGTTTTCGCGTTGCCAATACTTGGCTAAGCGATGCTAAAATTTCACTCATGTTTTTATCCTATTCATTCCGTCATAGATTCAATTAACGTATCGATGATGACGCTTATTGAATACACCTTAACTCGGAAACGGGTTGACGTTATACCGGCATAATAACACTAAAGCCACTGCCAGACCCATCGGTGATCCGCGCTAACGGACAACTATCAACTTTCAAGTAAAAAGGTCACCGGCCCATCATTGACTAGAGCGACTTGCATATCAGCAGCAAATACGCCGGTTGCCACAGAAAGAGTATTGATCGCTTTCGCCTGCTCAACAAAATAGTCATATCGCTGCTTGGCAAGCTCAGGAGCCGCCGCCGATGAAAAACCCGGACGCAAACCCTTTTGGGTATCTGCAGCCAAAGTAAATTGAGAGACGATCAGAAGGCCACCCGCTATATCGCTAACACTCAAGTTCATCTTATCTTCGGCATCGGCAAACACTCGGTAACGCACAATCTTTTGCAACAGCTTATCAGCCTGTGCTTGTGTATCACCGTGCTGCACGCCCAATAGTAACAATAAGCCTTGATTGATAGCCCCAACGATGTGGCCATCAATAGAGACCGACGCACTACTAACTCGCTGAATTAAACCACGCATTATATTCTTCCTCCTAGCCGACGCACTGCTAGCCTTTTACTTCGCTGGCTGGAAACATCACTAAATGGTCAAGATCCAAATGGATGCCGATATGCTCACCTATCGCATGATCATGGTGTGATGACGCAAAACAGTACAATTCTTGCCGAGAGGGCAATTGCACACGATACAAAAAATGGGACCCTCTAAATTTTTTACTCACGATTTGAGCGGTAACGTTACTATCATCGTCATGCAATAGATCATCTGGGCGAACCAAAATATCAACCGCCTGCCCCACCGCATAAGCATGTGTATCGTCTATTGCTAATAGGCCTAATGGCGACTCAACCGCATTCCCTTCTTGAATAATGCCATGCAAAAACTCACCTTCGCCCACAAAGTCGGCCACGAACCGACTCGTTGGTGAATGATAAACGGAATACGCCGTATCGCTTTGTAAGATGCGCCCTTGATTGATAACCGCCACTTTGTCGGCCATCGCAAAGGCTTCGTTCTGGTCATGAGTGACGAGTAATGCGCTCATACCCTCATGCAATAGAATGTCTCTTACTTCAGGAACCAATCTCTCTCGCATTGAGCTATCAAGCCCCGAAAAAGGTTCATCCAGCAACAACAATTTAGGCTTAGGTGCCATAGCACGAGCTAATGCAATTCGCTGCTGCTGACCTCCCGACAATTCGTGTGGATAGCGCGCTTCCATGCCGCTCAGCCCAACAAGGTTTAACAACTCAGCGACACGGGCAATGCGCTCACCACGCGTACTACCCTGTAAACCAAAGGCAATATTGTCGGCGATAGTGAGATGAGGAAACAACGCTAAATCTTGGAATACCATGCCCACAGAACGCTCTTCTGGTGGCACGCAATAACTAAGAGACGATAGGGCCTGCTCATCCATTGTGATCGAACCACTCATCACTGGCTCAAAACCGGCAATCGCCCGTAGTAATGTCGATTTACCACAGCCACTTGGCCCTAACAGGCAAGCAATTTGACCATTACCGATGGTTAGCGACGCATCATGAACAATCGCGACACCGTCATAACCGACCGTAACGCCTTCGACCGAAACATAAGCTAATTCAACACATGTTTTTACCATCTAAATATACACCTTTAGAAACGTCGTTTATGGCTTATTAATAGAGCGACTCAGTAAGACAACTGGTAGCAGCCCCACCAACACAATACATAACGATGCGGGCGCAGCATCAATTAAACGTTCATCCGAGGCCAGTTCGTATGCGCGCACCGCCAAGGTATTAAAATTAAAAGGGCGTAGGATCAATGTTGCGGGCAGTTCTTTAAGCACATCAACAAACACAATGAGTAATGCCGTCAATACCGATGTACGCATAAGAGGTAAATGCACATCACGCAACACTGCTAGTGGTTTTCTGCCCGATAACCTAGCCGCATTATCGAGATTTGGCTTTATCTGTTGCAAACCGCTATCGATTGCCCCCAGTGAAACCGCCAAAAAACGAACGGTATAAGCAAATAATAGCGCCACCAACGTTCCTGATAACAACAAGCCAAGGTCAACACCAAACCACTGTTTCGCCAAGGCAATGATGGCGTGATCCAGCCAAGCAAATGGAATAATCACACCGATAGCAATAATGGTTCCCGGCAGAGCATAGCCCATGCTAGCGAAGTTGACCGACGAGGTAATTAATACACGCTGGTTACTCCGTTTGGCATAGGCAAGTATTAGCGTAAAAACCAAAGCAATCAGCGCGGCTAAACCGGCGAGATAAAAAGAATGCCAAGCGAGCAAGCCAAAACCGTCATCAATGACCGCTTCGGTGAATGTCCAATAAACAAGCACGCTCGCGGGAATAATAAAGCCCAGCAATAATGGCAACAAACAACAAGCCAAAGCAGCCAATGCTTTCGATCCCTTGAGAGTGATTTTTTCCGGGCTGTCGGTTTTTTTGGAATGATAGCGTACTTTGCGGCGCGCATAACGCTCCAATAAAATTAACAACACGACAAACGATAGTAAGACAGACGCTAATTGAGCCGCCGCTGCGGTATCACCAAAGCCGTAAAATGCACGAAAAATACCGGTAGTAAACGTATTCACGCCAAAGTATTGCACGGTACCAAAGTCGGCCAAAGTTTCCATTAATGCTAAGGTTAAGCCCGCAATAATGGCTGGGCGAGCCATCGGCAGTACCAACGTAAAAAACAAGCGCTTGCGGTGACCGCCGAGACTGCGCCCGGCATTCAGCAAGCTCGCCGATTGCTCAAGAAACGCGGTACGTGATAATAGGTAAACATAAGGGTATAACACCAGCGATAGCATAATAATCGCTCCCGGTAAGGAGCGAATATTAATAAAGGAGTAATCACCATATTCCCACCCCATCACATCACGGAGTGTTTGCTGCACAGAACCCGCAGGATCTAATAGCCCTGTATAAGTGTAAGCGATGATATAGGCAGGAAAGGCCAGTGGCAGCAAAAGCGCCCAACTTAAGCAACGACTCCCAGGGAAGCGATACATACTGGTCAGCCAAGCCGTAGGTACGCCCAGCAAAAGCACTCCCGCACTAACACCCAACATAAGTAGCAATGAATGGCTGACGTAATCCACTAAAACGGTTTGCCACAAGTGTTGCCATAATTGAAACGAGCCAGTGAAAACATAAGTCACAATCGCGACAATAGGAAGTGCAAGCAATAAGGCAACGAGCAATGCACACCAACCCAAGGAATTAGCAGGTAATAACTTTTTGAGGGGCGCTCTTAACTGAGAACGTCTTAGAGGGGGCTTGGCGAACATGAAATCGCAGTACTCAACAGCATAAACAAAAAAACGCCATAACACGGAAATGTTACAGCGAGTCAATATCGACGTCGGTGATGACGCCATAAAAATAATAATCCCTATCTTAGCTTAATACATTAGTGGCTGTGAATCTTCTTTGCTCTAATGCCCTCTATACGGACAACTATATCGATACAATACATGCATTATGCACCACAAAGAATAACGATTACTTCCAGCCACCTCGATCCATTAACTCTACCGCTTGGCGGTTTAATTCGCCTAAACGGCTGAGATTAACACTATCCTGTGTAAAGTCGCCCCACGAACGCAGCGTATCTGATAATTCTGCAGACTCCACGACAGGAAACTCATTATTGACTGCGGCATACCATTGCTGCGCTTTATCGGAAGCTAAAAATTCAATCAAGGCAATGGCATTGTCTTTATTGCGCGCATATTGAGTCACGCCAGCACCACTCACATTAACATGTGTTCCTCGATCGTTTTGATTAGGCCAAAACAACCCGACTTGCTGAACGACTTTACGGTCACTTTCTTTATCGCTATTTGCAAGGCGGCCATAGTAATAGGTATTGGCAATCGTAATATCACAGACTCCCACAGCGACCGCTTTAAGCTGATCGGTATCACCTCCCACGGGTGAACGGGAAAAATTTGCCACGGCATCTTTAACCCATTGCTCTGTTGCTTCAACACCGGTCGCCTCCATCATAGACGCAACTTGAGATTGGTTATACACGCTGTTAGACGAGCGAAAACAGAGGCGGCCTTTCCACTTAGGATCAGCAAGCGCTTCATAGGTTGATAATTCGGCTGGATCAACCTTTGCTTTTGAATAAAAAATAGGCCGTGCCCGCTGAGACAAACCAAACCACATATTGTCTTTATCGCGCAATGCGCTAGGTATATTATCCATTAATACCTGACTATCAATTGCTTGCAACACCTTAGCCGCTTTCGCGCGCTGTAAACGCCCGGCATCGACAGTAATAAAAACATCGGCAGGAGAGGCTTTTCCCTCAAGGCGCAATCGCGTTAACAATGCATCCGCTTTACCCGTCACAAGGTTTACTTTTATCCCGGTCTTTTCGGTAAAGGTCGTTAATATGGGCTTAATCAACGCTTCTTTGCGAGCAGAATAAACAAAAACTTCTTTTTTTTCTGCGAACGCTTGCATGGGCGACAATACCATCAATGTGGTTGTCGCCAATAATGCATTGCCGAACAATACACTTCCGGCAAAGAAATTTATGACTTTTTTCATAAGGATGTCTCTTGTAATGACGAAGAATAATATTTTTTAACTTTACGATAGCCCATCAATAAACGGCCAACTTTACAACGGTAGCGAACTATAAACGATGAATAATTTTTTAATAGCTCAACACTTTCTACTAAAGGCGAAAAATATATAGCCCTTAGTGTTTGAGGCATACGCTCGGACTGACTTAGGCCAAAGGTAAGCGGCCGAGTATTTTCGGAATAGTGAAAGCAGAAAAACCAACGATCCCAACATGCCAATGCCACACCAAAATTTTTATCCCGATGACGCTGCGCTACCGAATGATGAATATGATGTTGCGCTGGCGATAAAAAAAATCGTTCTAACCAGCGCGGATAATTCAAGGCTATATGCGAATGCCGTAAATTAGCGCCCAGCGTATTAAACACCACCACAAATATATTGGCACCTAACACGGTAAACAAGCTTACTCTATCCCCCAAAAAGAATACGGCTGACGCAATCATAATTGATTGCACCAGAACGGTACGACCCGTAAAAATAATACCTTCAACAGGGTGTGTTCTCAGCACCGTAAAAGGATTCAGTGTTTCTGCACTATGATGCACTTTATGAAAAACCCACAATAGCGGAACACGATGCATTAAAAAATGCGTAAAAAATCGAAAGAAATCATCAACAACGAAATACAACAAACTAAACAATAGCGCAATAGAGGTGTCAGACCATGATGTTAAAAATAACGGCCTTGCAGGAAACAGTTCATAAAAGGTGTAAAAAATAGCACCTGAAAAACTAAGCTGAGCTAACAAATAAGGCGATAAAAATAACATCAATAAGCGGTTCAACAACATCAACTGATAATCAATTCTTGCTGAAGGTGACCACCAGATAGCTTTTGAAAAAAGTGCTTTTATGACAACAAAGGCATTAAAACGCTTAACCCATAACAACCACACAAATGCAGCAATGAGCGAGAATGCTAAACAGCCCACAAATAAACGCTTCTGGGGATTTAGAAAACCATCGATAAATTGTTGATAATATTCAATAAGCATAATCATAAATAAAAAAAGGCTAGCGGCAATAGCCGCTAACCCTAGGTGGTATTTTTACAAAAATACGACTAATCATTCCGCTTTAGTCATTCTCTACACTACTACCTGAACCAATTTTTTTCGCCAAATCACCAATGCTGGCAAGCGCATCATTATTTTTTTCCTGCACATCGAACTTGTCTACCATCAGCTTTTGTACTTTAAGCATATGCAGCATGTACTCTTCTAATGTCTCAGATGTTTCTTGTGTATAGTTACCACTTGCATCAACACCAGATACTTGCGTGTTACCTAGCAACACAGGACTAAAACCAATCATACGATTGAGTTTTACTGCTGTTTCACCCAAGTTACTTTTACCTGTTTGTAGCGCCAAAGAAAATCCTTTTAGCTCTCCCCAGTGTTTAGCATACTTACGGAATATTTTGCTGGCATCGCCATTCGCTTCAACGGTTGCTTTTAATTTTTGCAAATCTTTATACGTTGAACCTGCATATTTAAAGACGGCTTCAGCAATGACTTTTTCCCACTGAGTTTCGATTGTTTGTGCGTAGCCTTTTAATTGCTGACGCTCTTTATCACTGAGCGCTTCGCCTTTTGCATCGGCAATAAGTTGACGACCATCTAAAAACGCTTGCATGATAGTATGCAAATATTTTGTTTTACCGCCTTTATCAAAACCCGCAGCATAATAAGCGTGCGCGAATGCCATTTCGTTTTTCAGGTCAACCACACCATCTTTATTTGCATCAGCTTTTACAAAAGCGTCGGCTTTTTGCTTAGTGATGTTATACACGTCTTTTGCGGTTAACTGCATCGTATGTGCTGGCGCACCAAAATAGCCAAAACCTTCATCCCATGAATGTTCTTTACCTGTGTAATAAGCACCTTTTTTATAAGGCTTATTATTAGGCTTGTTATCAGCATCTAGCTTTTCATCTAAATAATTATCTACCGCTTGATTATAAAACACAGCACCCATAACAAACTTAGAAATTAGCTGCTTATAGTCATAGCCGGTTAATGGATCATAACCGCCATCGGTCGCTGCGGCTTTATCAATCATAAAGGTGACCACTTCAGGCCCTGTCATATTTCCAGGCCAACCCGGCACCGCACCTTTATAGGTTTTTCCCGATAAATTTTTCTTCTTAGAAATTTCATCGATTGTCGTTTGCTTAACAATAAAATCGCCTTTGGTCTTAGGATCAAAAATCACGCGATCGCTATCTTTACCTTCATAATAAGACAATAACTGAGATTTTAACTCAGCATTTTCTGAGCCATTGCCTTTAGCGGATAGCTTTTTAAGCGAGTTATGTAGTACATGACGAGCTATCTGCCCGGTATAGGCTTCTGATGTTTTTTTATCGCCTGTATAACCTTTAAGTGTAACAGGGAAGCCGGCATAGACTTTTTGCTCTGAGTGATCGCCATGGCCCGCCGCTATTGCCATTGAACTTGCACCAACTAACATCAACGCAGAAACGAGAATTTGCTTTTTCATAAGTAGACCTTTTAGTCAATATAGGGGTAGTCAATAATTATTGTGCGGCAATTTATCATTACAGAAAAAATAACACAAGTGAAAATCATTATCATTTGTATTACGAATGAATTATTCAATGGCTCTATAAAGCACCAGCGCCTTGAGCAGACTGACGCAAGGACTTACACTGCGACACTCCATTATTCACCACTGCAACCATACTATGACTATCCCTGAGGCTTGTTTATGCACTTTTCTCAATCCGTTTTGCTCTGGTTTGACCAGCATGGCCGCAAGCACCTTCCTTGGCAGCAAAATCGAACAGCATACCGAGTATGGGTATCAGAGATTATGTTGCAGCAAACACAAGTAGCGACGGTCATCCCTTACTATGAGCGCTTTATGACGAGTTTTCCTGATGTATTTGCACTCGCCAAGACCTCACAAGACGAGGTACTCAAACATTGGGCCGGACTAGGCTATTACGCCAGAGGGCGCAATTTACACAAGTGCGCACAGACCATTGTTGATTTACATCAAGGAACCTTCCCAAATACTGTCGATAGCTTAATTGAGCTGCCTGGGATTGGGCGTTCTACTGCAGGCGCTATTATCAGCCTATCCTCCGGAACACGAGCTGTGATATTAGATGGCAATGTTAAGCGGGTACTAGCTCGATTTCATGCTGTGGAAGGCTGGCCCGGAAAAACCGCTACGGCGAACAAACTATGGAACTACGCAGAAGAACACACCCCCGATGTACGATGTGACGACTTTAATCAAGCAATGATGGATTTGGGAGCAACGCTTTGCACCCGCAGCCAACCAAAATGCGATATATGCCCATTACAAACACATTGCCTCGCCCACAAAGCGCAACAGGAAACAATGTTTCCTCATAAGAAACCAAAAAAAGCGCTTCCCGTAAAACAAGTACGATGGATTATTGAGCGAAGCCCTGATGGGCAATTATGCTTGGAACAACGGCCACAGCAAGGTATTTGGGGGGGCTTATGGAGTTTTCCAGAAATAACGGTCGACCCTGAAAGCTTATCCGGAAACGAAAGCGCCTCTATTAAAGCCTGCTCGGTTAAAACCCACTATCCGCCAACGGCAAAAATAGAGCCTTTGTCGGTATTTCGTCATACCTTTAGCCATTATCATTTAGACATTCACCCCATATTAGTTGATTTACCACAAACACCATCAAGCCGAGGGGTTCGCAGCGACAACCAACGCAGCTGGTTCACCCAAGAACAACTAGGTAGCATCGGTTTACCTGCGCCAGTCGCTAAACTTATCCCCCAATTAACACTGGAAGCTAAATAACTTTAATTGGCCTATCCGCCAGTCTGCGGGCTTGGTAAACTGCTGCCTTAAAGAAGCTAGCCATAGCACGACGGCTCGTTTTTGCATCATAGAACACAATCAATTACTGAGGTTTTCTCAATGTCTCGCATGGTGATTTGCAAGAAGTATCAAAAAGAACTGCCGGGCTTAACCACTCCCCCACTACCGGGCAAGGTAGGGCAGGACGTGTTTGATAATATATCCCAACAAGCATGGGGCGAATGGATGCAACATCAAACAATGCTCATTAATGAGAAGCAGCTCAACATGATGGATATGGGTGCACGCACTTACCTTGCAGAGCAACGTGAGAAGTTTTTCAATAACGAAGACTACGAGCAAGCAGAAGGATATGTCCCGCCAAGCGACTGATGCCGCTACCAAAAGCAAACTCAAAATAAAATCATCGCCACTCGTGGTTTTTCCCTTGACTCAACGCGCAAGAGCAGGTTTAATACGCGCCTTTCTAAGCAACGGCATCCACCCTTTGGAGCCTTCTGTTGCAGCGAAGCCCGGATAGCTCAGTTGGTAGAGCAGAGGATTGAAAATCCTCGTGTCCTTGGTTCGATTCCGAGTCCGGGCACCATTCATCATAAGGCCTCCAGCCTGTTTTCATAAAATCCCAATAATGAAAAATATGATTTGGTGTCAGTTTTGGTGCTAGTTTCTCATTTTGGTAGCCGTTACGATTTTCTCTTTTCCAGCCACTCCAACACATCACTTTTTAACCGGCCAATACTCGATTCGCTAAGATAAATATGTTTTGGAAATTCACCTGATATTTGAGCGCCCAGTTACTGCTTGGGATTAACCGGCTAACTAGTCGAAGCGTCATGCGCTTCGACTTCCCTCAAGTTAAGAGACACATCGCTAGAGTTATTAGAATTTAATACCTTAAGAAACATGACATGAAAAGTATGTTAATCCACAACGGTATGTAATGGTATGGTATAACTTGAACCACCTAAGCTACCAGCGACTACTGGGTCTTCGACATAAACCTGAGATATAGCGTTCGCTTGCGCCTGAGCCAAGGTTAAATCCGCCACAATACTTAAATCTTCTTTTAAAATTAAAATATGAAGTTCTTTTGTTCGCCCCAAGCTGTTATCGCTGCGATTATATAATTTGACAGTATCGATCGCTTGCCCCGACTCCAACTTCAATTCACCCTGCCACCACACATTACCATTACCGGTACCTGTATGAGCAATAGGGTCACCTTGACCATTCAGATCACCACGCGTATTACCATCAATCGCTTTTTCTGCCGAATACTCAATACCAAAATGATTAATCATCGTTGCATGAGTAAATACGAGCTGATTATTTAACACATCATAAGCCTCAACTTCAGCCAGATGAAGATACGCATCGTTGGGGTTAACAGAGTCTGATTCCTTAAAAACCATGACATGGAAAATGTTTTCATCTTCCATAGCATCTGACGACATAGCATAAGTTGAACCACCTAAATTACCCGCCACCACTGGACTTTCAACATAAACCTGAGATACAGCACTCGCTTGCGCTTGCGCCAAGGTTAAATCAGCTACACCACTTAAATCTTCCTGTAAAATTAAGATATGGAGTTCTTTCGTTCGTCTCAAACTGTTATCACTGCGATTATATAATTTGACGGTATCGATCATTTGCCCTGGCTCCAACTCCAATTGAGCTTGCCACCACACATTACCATTACCTGTACCTGTATGAGCAATGGGGTCACCCTGACCATTCAAATCACCACGAGTGTTCCCATCAATCGCCTTATCCGCGGAATACTCATCGCCAAACTGATTAACCATCTTTGCATCAGTAAATTTAAGTTGGTTATTCGATGCGTCATAAGCTTCAACTTCTGCTAAATGAAGATACGCATCATTAGGGTTATCAGAATCTGACTCTTTAAAAACCATGACATGGAAAACATTTTCATCTTCAACAGTGCTTGATGGGATGGCATAAGTTGAACCACCTAAGCTACCCGCCGTCACTGGAGTTTCCACATAAATTTGGGATATAGCTACCTCTTGTGCCTGCACCAAGGTCAAATCAGCTACGCCACTTAAGTCTTCCTCTAAAATTAATATATGCAGCTCCTTTGTTCGCGCTAAATTATTATCACTGCGATTATATAATTTGACAGCCTCAATCGTTTGCTCTGGCGCTAATTCCAATTCACCCTGCCACCACACATTACCATTACCGGTACCTGTATGAGCAATAGGGTCACCTTGACCACTCAGGTTACCACGGGTATTCCCATCAATGGCTTTATCCGCTGAATACTCGGCACCATAGTCATTGATCATCGTAGCATTCGTAAATACTAGCGGGTTATTCGATGCATCATAAGCTTCAACTTCCGCTAAATGGAGATACGCATCATTAGGGTTATCAGAGTCCGATTCTTTAAAGATCATCACATACATTGTCGATGTATTTTTTTCTACCTCCAAAACAAACTCATCACTGACAATCCCGCCAAGACTATCATCCGCCGTTACACGCACCACCAAAGTCGCTATATCATTTACTGCTGGAGTACCACTAAAGCGACGATTAGCACTATCAAAGGTCAACCACTCTGGCAAGCCTGAACCATTTACCAGTGCCGCACTTAATAATAGTGGGTCATTATCACTATCTACAAAAGTGTCTGCAGCTAACACAAATTCAAATACTGAATCGACTGAAGTGATTTGGTCTGCAACTGGGGCATTCAACGTTGGCGCATTATTTCCAAAAGCCAAGCGATATTGACATTGTTTATACACTCCGAAAATCGGGTCACCGAATACACTATTATTGCAATTTAAAGAACCTTCAATACTAGTCAACGTGTTGTACGAATCAGCCGCACCATAGCGGACAGTCGCTGTTTCTGGAACCACACAGCTTTGCCCCTCATTTGCGCAGAAAACCCAATCACTAGATGGCACAACAACCTCTAGTACGAACTCATCACTTACAATGCCACCCCTACCATCATCCGCTGTTATCCAAATACTTAGCGTCGCCACATCATTTACGGATGGCGTGCCAATAAAACGGCGATTAGCACTATCAAAACGAAGCCAAGAGGGTAAATCGACACCACCTGCAAGTGTTGCCATTAGTGACAAAGGGTCATTATCACTATCAACGAATGTATCAGTAGCCAATACGAATTCAAACGCCGTCTTGACCAATGTCGCTTGATCCGAAATCAAAGCATTCAAGACTGGGGAACTATTACCTTCTGTAGCCAAACGGTAATGGCACTGCTTAGGCTGCCCAAAAATTGGGTCGCCGAATGTATCATTACGACAGGCTACAGAATTATCAACAGCAGTTAGTGTGTTATAGAAACCGGCGATACCATAACGAACCGTCGCTGTAGCAGGTACCTCACAAGTTTGTCCCTCATAAGCACAGAACACCCAGTCAGTAACTCTCAATAGAAAATCACCATTTACTACTCCGCCACGACCATCATCTGCTGTTAGTCGCACAGTTAAATCACCGGCATCCCCTACCAATGGAGTACCACTAAGACGACTATCGGCTTTATCAAAGGTCAACCAGCCTGGCAAATTCTCCCCATCAACTAATGATGCGCTAATAGATAGAGGGTCATTATCCGCATCGACAAACGTATTAGCGGGCAACACCAATTCAAACGACTGATTAGCATCCATCACCTGACTACTTATATTCAGGTTTATTACCGGGGGCACATTGCCCTCAGTAGAAGATGTTGGCTTATATTCACAGTGTTTGAACGTCCATTTTTTAGGGTCACCAAATACAAGATTATTACAACCCACTTCGCTCTGCACATAATGCTGGTAAGAGTAACTATCGCTCGCACCATAACGCACCGTAGCCTCAGCAGGTACCGTGCATGTTCCTCCCTCGTTGGCACAGAATATCCAATCTGTCGCAACAACAAGCGTAAAATCATCGCTGACCTGCGCGCCCTGACCGTCACGAGCCGACACAGTAATATCATACGAACCAACCGAAGACGCCAGAGGCTCACCGATAAAGACATTATTAGCGACGTCAAATGATAACCATGAAGGTAACTCGCTACCACCGACTAAACTGGCGGTAATCAATAATGGATCATTATCCGCATCACTAAATAGATTGTCAGGTAAAGCAATATGAATAGGTTTACTTTCCTCAACGCTATGATCACTCAACGAAGTATTAAGCACAGGGCTAGTATTTTGCTCACCTTCGTCGTGTATATAATAACGGCGATCTAAACTACGCAGGAAAGCCACTATCGCATCACTTTCATATTCGGTAAATGTTGTAGAAGTGTGAGAAGTATTTTGCAGTACTGACTCTAATGTTGGGGCACTACCATCGTGCAAATACGGCGCACTATCCCACAGTTCAACTAAAGTAGGTGTACGAATTTCAGTTAAAGCAAAACCTAATCGCTGGCCTGATGCTGCCGTAATTGTCCCTACATCATGATTTAAACCATCACGATACGCCGCTCCCGTGTGACAGTCACGACAGCCCTTTTCTTCAAACAATACACGACCCTGCTTCACTAACGGGGGTAAAGCACCGTTACTACTATAAGGTGAACGCAATACGCTGTCTTTTTGTAAGCTGCTAACATAAGCAGCCAAGGCATCTAGGTCAGGTGAAATACCACTTGTAGTTTCACTCAATGGCGATACATCATTAGTAAAAGTAAGACCTTCAATCAAACCCTCAGCACGATTGAGATGTTCAAGCTGTGCTTCGAAATCTTGCACTTCATCAAAGTTAGACGACCAGTGCAAATTACCAAAACGAGTACCACTACTACCACGTAGAGAAATGGTATTACGCAAGCCTTCACCCATATGTGTAAGGTCCCATGTCATACCATCGTGGCCACCATCATCATGGCAAGAGGCACAACTCATATAACCCTCAGGAGAAATATCAGGAACGCGGGCATGATAGAAGACTTGCAAACCACGCAACTCTTCTGCAGCAAGCGTATCATTTTCTGGAAGCACGGTGATTAATGTTTCCTCAACACGCGGTTGCGTACCGTAGTACATATGATCCGCAATATCCAAGCGGGTCACAGTACGATCCGTAAAATTTTTCACGTATAAATTACGAGGCGTGGCACAAAGACTCTGCGGAGCTGCGCCTGTGCTTGCACGATAAATGTTATTATTTTGATTCACAAATGCAATCACATTATTCCCCTGCAATGCATGCACTCGGGTAACTCCATCAGGAAGAATCGTCATACCAGAAGGGTCTGCAGCATTATCTAAGTCAATAGTACCCTCCTGAGTTGTTGGGTCTATATTACTATCCTGATGATTGACCAAATCCAATATCGCAATCATTGGACGAATGGTATTGTCATCATCGAGTGATAGGTTATTTAAAAACTGACCGCGTTCAACATTAGCCTTATTTGCCGAAATGTAAGCCGTTTGGTCATCAGGGCTAATCACGATACTGCGTAAGTAATTAGGCACTCCACTGCCATGATCAAGGTCATCTGGCACTAATACTTTATTCACTCGAATCTCGGGCTGCAAAGGATCACGAAATGCCATATTGCCTGCAGTGGCAATATCGTAAACCTCACCATACTCTTTGTCAGAAATAAAACGGGTTACCAGCAAACGCGAACCATCACTGGTGAGAGCCATAGCCTTAGGCTTATCCCCTACCGTTAACGTCGAAATCAACTGTTGCTCAGCAATATCAATTTTCGCAATTTGGCCACTGTTATAAAGGGACACATACAACATGCCATCATGGGCGACAGAAGCTACCGGATTGGCTCCGTAGTCAAACTCAACTTCCCAAGAGGATTCGCTTGCGGTAGTGCCGGAATCATCAACATGATAAAAACGAATAACATCTAAATCACTGTAAGTTACCGCCAACCAGTTAGCCGTTCGTGTCACCGATGACGGCTTACCACCAGCCTGCACAATCACACTGTCAAACGTTTCTGTCGTTACAGTAAAAGTACTCGGATCAATCGTGGCACGCAGCATACTTACTGTATCGTTATGAGGGTTCACCGCCCACGCTAAATCAAAACCATCATTAGCTTCACAAGCTAAATTGCCCGAATGATTAGCGACAAAGGGATTCTCCGTTGAAGGTGCAGGCTCAACCGGTTTAATATCAATCGCTTGATATTGACTTTCTCCCGTGGTGAAACTAAAGGAATAAGGCTCCATCATGTTGCCCATGTAATCCTGAACAACACCGGCGATATCAACACGATATTCATCACCGAAAGTTAAATCATTATCAGGAAAAATAGAGACGGTGCCCGTGTGGCTAGAAAGCATATCAAATGTAATTGTTTCATTCGTACGAGTATTGGTTACCGTTACCGCACCCGCTAAGGTATCACTACGTAGAGTTTCAGGAATATGGAAGTGAATAAAGGTATCCACTGGCACATTCGCTTCATTGGCGAGTGGGCGATGGCCAGAGACATACGGTGGGATAGTATCAGGAGCATCGCTGGTGACAATAAAGCACATGCCCTGCTCATTAACGCGCTCATCAATATAAACATCCGTAATAGTATAAACATTACCGTTAGACTCGATAATATCACCGACCTGAATATCAACATTAAATATCGCTGAAATACCCTCATCAACTGTCCGCCCTACATGAAAGCCCCAACCATATTCACCATCGCGGCCTACACGATGCCAAGCGCCTTCGATCATCGTACCACCGGTGTATTCAATAATCATTTGGGTCTCGAAACGATCAGCACCGCCAAATGCACCCACCTGACCTAATGGACGAAAATATTGGCTTGAATCACAAGCGTGGCTAAAACCATCTAATACATCAATAATATTAACCAACTCCTGCTGATCAATATGCTGATCGTCACGATAAGCATTCTCGCAAGCATCTAAATCCACCTTAAAATGATCCACAAAGGCATAGCGATCCTGAAAGTTCACATACATCGGATTACTGCGAGCATTACCATCTGACGGATCATTTTTATCTTGATCAAAGTAAATTTCACAACTGAGAAAAGGGTTAGCTGGATCGGTAAAATCCACCATAAATAATGAAGGAAATTCGCGACGGGGAGTAGCTCCTTTTATTCGAGCTGACCATACAATCTTATTCGCACCATAAGGTTCAACCCAGTAACCGCCCAAACGCTCTATGTTACCGTTGGGGTTAACTAACTCTGGGTTATAGTGACTAACCAGTCGCGGCAGCTGCCCCTGATGCATACCCGAAATATCATAAATAGACATACCTGTCTGTTGCTGATCTGAAGCAAAAATCAAAAAATTACCAGAAAAAATAGGGAAGCCTGTGGTACCAGTAAGACCAATATGATCCCATTCGGCGTACACTTGTGCATCACTCCAGCCATGCTCTCGGATAGAATATTGCTCAGAAGGAGCAAAAAGATATTGCCAATAATCCTCTGTATGATATGGAGACGTTAGATTGCTGTACGCCCAGTTTGGCAACCCCCATGGCGGTTCACCAAATGACAAGCTATCTTCAACCGTTTCACCTTGATAGTTGTAACGTAGCCAACCACCTGTACCAAACCGGAAATTACGGCCAACAGACACATAAGCGGCTTCATTGTCATAGCGGGTAAAATGTGCATGAGAATGAACTCCAGCTCCCCTGTAACAAGTACCCTCAAAACAATTGTGCTCTGCAACAAGCGTGGGATTAGTTAGATCAGATAAGTCCCATGCTGAATCAGTGAAATCAGGAACAATACCAACAGATGATGAACCAGATTCTTGCGGATTATTGATGAGTAAGGGGCCTGAAATACTTAAAATTGAAGTGCGGCCACGATCTCCGCCTCGCTTAGCTAAAACATCGCCAGCAGAGCCGTAGTCAATATTAGGTGGGTAATCTGCAGAAAAAGTGTTATTAGAAATAAAAAGACATAAAAAGCTGAATGATATGACAAATATTTGATGGCGCATGGCTAATCCCTGTCGTTATTTGTTTATTATTTATCTCACCACTATAAAATTATCGTAAAACAATTTCAACACGGATATAACGAGCCTTTACAAAAGCACCACCATAATACAACGAGTAGATTTTCAGCGACTCAAGCTCAAACTTTATACCTCTTCGTCATAGCCAGCGCCTATACCATCCAAGAAAAAATACATTGGCGTAACGGCTTTAACAAAGATAGGAAACTTTTACTATTAGGATAAATGGGGGTTGAAATAGCGATACGGGCCTGTTTTGAACAATAACCTCTGATTTAACTCACCCTGTATTTTTATCTACCGTAAGCTTATGAGCGTGCTTCGACAAATTTTAGGCCTGATACATGAGCACCTCAACAATACAACCATGACTCCGTTAGCTGACTTTTGTATCTGATAATTTCTCATTACATACCTATCCAACCTATTTCCAACTTAATGACGCTACGTCACCTCAAAAAGTAAAGGCAACATATCGACAAGCGCATGCTTAACAAACAATTATGTATGGGCTTTATTGCTCCCTCATTCGATTTCACATGCTACAATCCGCTTCGACGGTGCTAGGTGTTTGCCCTGCAAATGAAACGGGAAAGTCGTGCAAATCGACTGCTGCCCCCGCAACAGTAATTGTTAGTCGCAAATAATTAAACGACAAACAAGAGTCTGGAGACCGGCCTAACGCTTTTTATTTCTAGTTGCACGGTGGGTGCAATACGTAGAGGATGACTATTATGCATATTGAAGTTGGCGTTGTTGAAGGCGCAAAAATGGTATTAAGCTATGGAACAGCAGCGGCTGTTCTTGGATATACCGCATCGCAAGTAATGAATACCGTAAAGCAGCAAGGACTATTTTCTTTAGTCGCGAGAGTATTCTTAGCAAGTATTGCCGTATTGATGTTTTTTGAAGTACTACCACATCATCCAGTGGGCGTATCTGAAGTACACCTTATCCTTGGATCAACCTTATTTCTTTTATTTGGCGCGGTACCTGCCGCCATCGGCTTAGCATTAGGTTTACTCGCACAAGGTATATTTTTTGCTCCTTTCGATATGCCGAACTACACCGTTAATGTCACCACACTGCTAGTGCCATTATTTGCCATGTCGATGATTGCTAAAAAAATTATCCCAAGCAATGTCGCCTACAAAGACTTAGCTTATTCCCAAGTACTTAAATTATCGCTAATGTATCAAGGCGGTATTGTTGCGTGGGTTGTATTTTGGGCGCTTTATGGTCAAGGCTTTGGCGCTGAAAACTTAGTCGCTGTTAGTACGTTTGGCGCTGCATACATGCTAGTCGTGTTAATCGAGCCTATTGTTGACCTTGCAGTGTTGGCTGGCGCAAAAACGATTAATCAACTTAGCAATAGCCGCAGCGTTAATTCACGCTTATACCATTCAGCGTAATTCTTTTATCGTCGCTCTACTTTAAAGTACTCGATATTGTAGCGCGACGATCACCAGACATATCGCTATCAATAAATCTCTCAGGGATTCCTTAATTACCCTTCCTGCAATACAAGCGCTGGCTTTTTCAAGCTACCCGACATCACTAACATACTCAACAACACACCGCCTACCATTAAGAATATTGCCAATATTTCACCCATGCCCGGCAGCCGTTGATCATTCAAATAGCCATAAAACAAACTGGACAAGGTTTCGAATACACATAGCGGCCCGATGATCATGATGGGTATATGCCGTGAGACTTGATTCCACCATACCGTTGCTAACCATGAAACAATAACGCCCAAAAATAAACAAGCAGCTACCAAACTCATGATTGGCGTAGCTAGAGAGGCTCCTACGCGAACAAGTGAGCCTTCCGAAAGTAAAGAAAATACGGTAGCTCCTAATACTGCTTGAAAAAAACATCCAACACCGATAGCGACAGACCAAGTACTTGCAGAAACTTCTGGATTTTCCTTCATAAAACCAGCGTTAGAAAACGCATACCATACCCAAAGTAATAGCGCTGCAATCGCAAAGAAAAAACCCAAATACCAAGAATAATCAGTGGCGGCATGTACACCTTGAGGCACATACGATTGTTTTAACAATACCACGCCTGTCAGCACCATCAAAAAAGGTAATAGCAGTGACTGAAAACCAAAATCCTTATCGTTACTTTTGGCAAAAATGCAACCCGCCAAAATCATCATTAACGGAGTTACACCTTCAACCAACGCGGCTGTTGTGATACCACCATAATGCACACTTAGCGCCATACAAAGGTAATATCCAACATTACCAAGAAAAGCAAAAAGAAAAGCATAACGCCACTGCCTAACCGTTAATTGCCGCAGTTTTTTAAGCGTAAAAAGAGCAAGAAAAAGGGAAACCAAACCATAGACAAGATAGCGTCCCATAGAAATAGCAATGGGATTGATATCGCTTAAATAATGAGGAATTAAAAAAGCCGTTCCCCATAGACAATTAACCACCACACCTAAAAATATATAAAACCAAACTGGCATAAATAATCCCTATGCTGAATATTAATAACTGAACTATTTGTTCAGCTATTAGTAGAATAACCGTCAAAAAAGACCGTTTTATTATTTGGTTTCAACAGCAGAAGACTTATTTAGAAATTTCTAAATGATTGATGTCATCATTAACCGCCGGGGAAAATACCACAGCCATCAACAATACTCTTTATATTCTTATAATAATTTTAATAAAATACGAAAATAAAATGTTATAGTTGAATTTAACGACACAATAATTTTTACATGTTCAATAAAAGTATAGAGAAAAAATGAAAGTCATTTCTATCAATGTAAACGGTATTCGAGCAGCCGCACGTAAAGGCATGTTTGATTGGTTAAAAAAAGTAGATGCAGATGTTATTTGCTTACAAGAATTAAAGGCACAACCCGATCAAATTGAAGATGCGCTCTATCATCCCGAAGGCTATTACAGCTACTTTCATTCTGCTGAAAAAAAGGGCTATAGCGGTGTTGGCATTTATTGTAAAAAACAACCGAAAGCTATTCATTTAGGTTTAGGCTCTATTGATCAACAAAACTGGGAAGATGTTGACCGCGAGGGTCGATATATTCAAGTCGACTTTGATGACGTTAGCGTTGCCTCTCTTTACATGCCTTCTGGATCAGCAAAAGAAGAAAGGCAAGTCTTTAAATATGACATGATGGCACGCTTTGAAAATGTACTTCGCTCAATGCAACGTAAAAAACGTGAATATATTATTTGTGGCGACTGGAATATTGCCCATAAGAAAATTGATATTAAAAATTGGCGAGGCAATCAAAAAAACTCGGGTTTTCTACCTGAAGAACGTGCATGGATGGACTGGCTATTAAACGATACCGACAACCATCGTGAAAAGCCGCTGCAATTCATTGATGCCTTTCGTGAAATTAACAACAATGAACACGAATACACCTGGTGGTCGAATAGAGGCCAAGCATGGCTAAACAATACTGGCTGGCGTATTGATTATCATATTGTTAGTCGAGGTCTAAAAGGTAAAGTCAAAGCCGGATCGGATAACATTTACAAAGAAGTACGATTTTCCGATCATGCACCACTAACAATAGAATATGACATCGACTAAGTAGAGATGTTTTTAATTGAAAATTGAAACATACTAACGACGCTAATGGCGTTATTCGGTTTATTATTTTGTAAGCTCTACATGCGATGAATAAATAGCAATTAAGCGCTGCTTATACAAGCTGCCTAGGGCGCGCTTAAAATTCTTTTTACTGACTTTGAATACAGAAAATATCACCTCAGGTGTACTTTTATCCGACAGCTCAATACGGCCGCCCGCTTGCTGCAAAGCCTTAAGAATGCGCAACTCTAATTGATCTCTCGTCTTCTGATCGAGCGCATTAATCGTTAAATCAATTTTTCCATCCTGACGAATCTGCTTTATCCAACCTTTAGTGCGATGACCAAATGCCAGCGGTTGCGATAAATCACTATGATATAACAAACCTAAGGCTTTACCATTGACCACGGCTTTAAAACCCAAATCAGACTTACCCGCTATCAGTAAATCGACCTGGTCACCAACAGAAAATCCTTCGTGTGTTTCATCGAGGTGATGATGTAACTGTGTACTTGCCACTGTACGACCACTATTATCACGATAAGCATATACTACATAAGATGCGCCTTCGCGTACCGGATATGCCTGCTCGGCATAGGGCAATAATAAATCCTTTGGCAAGCCCCAATCTAAAAAAGCACCTACATCATTAATCGCAACGACACGAAGATAAGCACACTGCCCCAGAGCCACTTTGGGTGTGGCGGCTGTTGCACAAATATCGCCTGTCGCATTTTGATAAACAAAAGCACTGACCTTATCTCCTACAGCAACACCTTCAGGCGCTTCCCGCAAGTACACACTGCCCCACTCTCGCGTGCTAACAAAAATACTAGCCGCCTCTTTTTTATCAACGGTGAGAAGGTGTTGTTGATCTAGCATATGGGATACCTAAAATGCTGATGGATAAAAATTAAAGACAAAAAGGAAGGGAAAAGATAATATCACAAACAACACCAACCTTTATTATTACGACTCAACTCGCTTATGCTTTTTTTCAAGTGCGCGTAAAATGTCTCGCCACGTAAGAATACCAACGACATGTTTTTTACTATCTACGATAGGAATGCAAGAGATTTTTTCGCGGTTAAACACTTCGACCGCATCATAAATACTCGCTTGGGGAGGTAAGATAATCGCTTCTCTTGTCATCACTTGATGCACTTTGATGTCAAGACTCCTTAAGTCTCGGAGCGTTTCTGCAGCCGTGCCTAAATGCGGGCTCAGCGCTTTTAATAAGTCGCGATCAGAGACAACACCTAATAAGCGCTTGTCGTTCACAACTAGCAAATGATGAAAAGACGTATTATCAAAAATATCTTTAACAACCGACAAACTATCATCCATCTCGACGGTAACAACGGTTGATGTCATTAGGCGATCAACAGTGATCCCTTGCTTACTCATCGCTCAGCCTCCTATCAGGCACGCATGTTTCATGGGCGCGGTTAAAGTAAATGATGCTGCCTTAATTGTAGACGATGCATAAACAAACTTACCCATAAATCCACAAGCATCTAGGATAACCGACACAATAAATATTGCCTTTATCTGGACGCGACACTAACACCCCCTTATTATGAGCAACCAGAGGCGCAATATTATGCGTCATATCACTTTTACCACAACAATAACGAGGCAATAATGGGAAAGGTCATTGGCGGTTTACTTGGCTTACTCACCGGCGGGCTTATCGGCGCACTCATTGGTCTATTTTTTGGGCACATGTTCGATCAAGCTAAAAAGCGCTTTATTCACAGTGAATCACCCGAAGCACTGCAAGCAATCCAAACAACGTTTTTCCGCACGACTTTTACGCTTATTGGCTACCTTGCAAAATCTGATGGACGAGTCTCTGAAGAAGAAATCGACCAAACACAGCAATTAATGGGAAAAATGGGCTTAACCGCTGACCATAAGCGCGAAGCCATAAGGCTCTTCAAAATAGGCGCCGCCCCTGATTTTAACCCTGCTGATACCTTGCGCGACTTTCAGGAAGTGTGTGGTCGCAGACCACAACTCACACAAATGCTCATGGTTTACTTGGTCAATACTGCGCTGGCTGATGGTGATTTCGATCCTAAAGAAGAAGCTGCTCTGCGCAATATTGCTGAAGGATTACGCTTTTCTCATGCTGCGTTTGAGCATTTAATACGAATGATTCGAGGGCAAGGTGCCTTTGGCGGCGGGTATCAACAATCAGGGCAAGTCGACACGCAAACTGACATCGATAATGCTTACGACGCCCTAGGGGTTGATAAGCAAGCCAGTAACGCTGAAGTTAAAAAGGCGTATAGAAAGTTAATGAGTGAGTACCATCCTGATAAGCTTATCGGCCAAGGTGTACCCGATGACATGGTCAAGGTAGCTACTGAGCGCTCACAAGAAGTGCAAGCAGCCTATGACCTTATTAAAAAGTCGCGCAAGTAAGCGCTTGTATTATTCGGCCGCTTCACCCACGTCACATTGCAGCAAACCTTGCCTAAAACATTCGCTGTAACGCGTTGCATTTTGTTGGCGCTCTGCTGTGGGCGGGTGTGTAGAGAGATAGTCAACTAACTCGTCGGATACCACTTCTGTATCTTGGTGAGCGCCCTGCTCGACACCTTCTGCCGAATCATCCTCAACACTAGAATGAGAAAATACCTCAGCAACATATTCTTCCATTCGGCCCATAATTTTGGAAAAGGCAATGGGGTCTTTTTGCGCTTTAAGCATTTGCTCAAAAGCATAGGTATCCGCTTCAAGCTCGTGCTCTCTTGAGTAATGGCTACTGACCAGCACGGCACCCAGCCCCAAGCCCAAATCTGCAATACCACTACTATCACCGCTGACCAACATCACCAGCGTGGTCACCAACGTGCCTTGCACTAGCCTTTCTAAGCTATGCCGCTCAACAACATGGCCTATCTCGTGCAGTAAAACCGCATCCACTTCTGTTTGATTATCCGTCAGAGTAACAAATTGATCCGTAAGAATAATATCACCAGAAGGGAGTGCAAAAGCATTAGGAATTTCTTTATCGCCTTGCGTCCAACTACGAAAGTGTAATTGGTAATTAATACTTTGATTTCGTTCATCAAGAGGCACGAGCTCATCATAAAAATGCTGACGAATACTCTTTTTTCTCTCTTCACTTAACTGACTTTCTTCAAACCAATAGTCATCGAGAAAAGTCAGTGTTTGCTTGGCAATTAACTCATTTGTTTTATGCGGCAAAGCATGCGCTATGGTTTCGCTAGCCCAAGGCACACCCCATTTGAAAAATCCAACACCTAAAGCAATAGTAAACACGATAGCAATAATCACTGCTAGCATATGGGTTTCTAAATAATGAATCACACGATTAAGTGGCTGAACATGGCCCAGCGCTTGATCAACAGCATTGTTGTCTGCTGTAGAAAAAATGCCTATATTCGTAAATGTGAGCTTACGTTCGACGTTACCCAAACGGTCGCTCACCGCAATATCATTGATATGGCAACTGAGAACAACTTGCCCAGACACATGCAATTCCACAAGGCTACCACCCGGGAAGTGCAAAATCGCTTCGGTAGACTCTGCACTGCCTAAAGCATACCAGCGACCCACTATCATTGTTGCACTCTCATCTATCAAAATTTATGGGTTATTCTCTGTCAGTGTAAACAAACATTAAATCGCAATACCTACATCAACATCAAAGGCATCACCGACTTGCTCACCAAGCGAGGACTGTTCTTTTTGCTGTTGAGTAATATATTCATCGAAACCACCTTCTGCATCGACAAAGGTATTCTCTAACATCAAACGCGCGATCCTTACTTTTGCCCAGGGCGCTGCCAAACCTGCGGTACAAATAATCAAAAGTAAGTTAGAAATCATAACCCACGCGAGAGACCTAGCACGCAAGGTCGAGGCAAAGGCGATACGCTCATTGAGCAAGGTATTTTCATAAACGTAAGCGCGTTGTCGCGTTTGCATATATGCCATTATGAAGAAAAAAGCAGCAATCATGGTGATGTAGCCGAGGATAATGGCAATAACAACCCCACTACTCGCAAATAGCTGCATCATAATCTCTTCTGGATTATCCATGCTACCGAGCTGAGCTAGATTCTCAAACCCCATGCCAACAGCAGCAACAGCCAACCCTATTAGAAACATAACAACAAAAAACACCAAAATATTTAGACCGAAGGTTTTGAGTGCTATTTTGGCAAACGACCATGTTTTCAGTTCTGTCGAGAACTCCCCCTGCCCATAACGGGAACCATTGATCAGATAACTCGTATTTTTTTTCTGCATTAATGCGAAAAAGTAAAAAGCCAAAGGAATACTCAGTACCGCCGCTACAAATAGTAATATCCCCACATAAGCAGGTACTTCACCACCAGCCGCCTGATACATCGGCAATAAAACCGCTGCCCCAACAGGAAGCGCATAAATACATATGAAGAATAAGAGAGGAAGTAAAAAGAAGTTGATATAAGCAGTACCCAGCTTACCCGCAAAACTAAAGCGTACATTACTAAAACTCGTCATACGCATAGTAAACATCAGGCTTCGCCAAATAATCCAAGGAATCGCTAAAAATAGCACCAACAATAATACTGGCGCACCAAGGGGCACGAGCTGCTCTACGATGATATAGACTAGAAATAAAGCCATCGCAATAAGATAACCAATAAACAACTGTCTACCCGTGGCGTGATAGTCAAAACTTCTATCATTTAGGGAACTATTTCCATAGAAATATCGGTAATTACGGACTTTAGCCCAAGGGTAATATAACCCCAAAGTCACAATGACGAGTAAAATATTAACAATCCAGATTTTAAAATACTCACTTCCGCTACCGTTAAAACTTAATGGTTTCATTATTATTATCTCCCTCTTTTAATATTATTTTTGGCGTAAAACTAATCATCTAGTATTTGGCAAACCCGTTAAAAATGCAAGTGCATGTGTCATAAAGCACAAAAACCAAATGGCAGAACAATACCATCCCCTAACGCTCAATTAGCGAGTATTGCAATTTTCAAATGCACCTAGCTCACACTTTATATATTATGGCGAACCACTAGACACTTATCACACTCTTTTAGCTTAGCTAGGTTGATTTATGGCACTCTCTCATATCATTGCGCATCGGATAACACGCGACAACCCTGATCAACTCTCGTCGATGGATATACGCGATACACCGTGGGACAACAACGGCTATACCGACGAGTGCTTTCGCGAATTGAAACTCACCATGATTAAGCGGTTAGGAAAAGAATACGGTCAATTTTCTACTGATATGGCAGCACACCCATTATCAAGCTGGCTACAAGAGTACCACCGCTCCACAATACCCATAGAACGCTTCACAGAAAAGGCCATGCAGCATTTTAAAACCTTGCTAGATGACACAGTCATTCCTTTAGAGGGTTTTTTAGTTTTTGCTCATGAAAAACTTGCCACAACAGAGCACTTACATATCTTTTTTGTACAGCATGCCACAGGACAATATATAAATGGCGAGCTCACTATCGATACCTCTCGCTATCTCGACATTCAAGGTTTGCGCTTAGCCGCAACTATTAATATAAGCGACTGGCAGAGCGATGATATACACCGCTCGGAAACCTCTTTAACATTACTACGGTGGCGAGGTGAAAAAGACATATCTGACCTGTTTGTTCAGTTCATCGGCTTTGCAGAAAAAATTGATATTGGCGCAGAAACAGATACCTTTTTAGCGACGGTATCCAATTATACTGACACATTACCTGATGACATTGCCCACCAAACCAATAAGCAAGTCGTTGAATACTGCCTTGAACAAAATAAGATGGGCAAGCCCGTGGTTATTGATGAGCTTTCGACACAACTTAAAGAAAACCCGCCACAGCATATAGAAAAGGTCGGCGCGACTGAATCATCAAACACTTCACATACGGATATTTCACTGCCTGAATTTTCTCAGTTCGTCTCCAGCCAACAACCTTCTGCAAAACCCGAGTTAATACCGGATGCCAATAAGTTACGACAATTTGTACGTTTAAGCGGTCGCAACCACCAGCTCAGTATGAGCTTTGCCTCTAGCTGTTTAGGCGATAGTATCGTCTATGACCCCAGCACTGACAGCCTAACCATTAAAGACATACCGGCTCGACTAAAAGCGCGATTGGTGAAACTGTCCCAAGAAGAGCACTAATACGTTGGATATTTATCAGTTAATCGCCACTAGCATTATTGGACTCATTATTTGGCTAATATGGCAACATAACAATATCAGCATAAGCGCGAATAAAGCAGCTAAGCATCGCTGCCAAAAAGAAGACGTTCAACTACTTGACCAAACCGTAGTATTGCGAAAAATACGTATTATAAAATCGAAGCGCTCTTTCATCGCTCTACAGCGAACCTACCAATTTGAATTTTCTTCAGTGGGTGATTATCGCTATAAAGGAACCATAAGAATGCAGGGGCGATATATTGAAAGTATTGAACTGGCGCCATTTAAAGTAACAGCAGGCAAACATTAACTCTGCCATTGTGCCAATGACAAACACAAACCTGAAAAAACGATGTTATCTTCATTGGATACACTTTTAGTTTTAGTCATTAATAAGCGTCGACTGTTTGAGATAGCAAGCCATTCAGGCTTGCTTAACGCTACTGAATGATTACTTAATTCTTGCAGGCCAATATAGGTTAATTCTCCACTCTCTCGATCTTCCGCCCATAAATGAAGTGTGGAATGTTCGGTTTCAACATTTCCGTTAACCCATTGAATAGCTAAACGAGAAGGTGATGTTTCTTGTTTTGCGTATGCGCTAATAACAAACTGCGTTGTCTCTTTTTGAGAACCATGTATTTGCATGGTAGCAAGGTAACTCGCATTTATCATTACGGGGGAAGTTACCTGTGGTGAAGATAACAATAAAAATCCGACCATAAAAATAGAGGCTAATGCGCTACCGCTAGCGATTAGTTTCCAAGTAGTTAATGCACTTTTTACATTCTTCAATAAATTTACCGGATTCTTTTCGCTACTTTTTGCTTCGACGTTATTATTAACGCTATGCCATACGGTATCAAAATCTATTACGCCGAGTTTTTGATTGTTTTTTAGTGATTCATTGAGTGGTTGCTGGAGTTCAACAAATGCGTCTGACCAGCGTGCAATCGCTCTGGATAGTTCCGGCGTCACGCCAGCTAATTGCTCTATTCGTATCCGCACACGCGGTGTGACCAGCCCAGCAACATACTGACCGGCGAGATGATCACATATTTCAGGCTGTCGATATCTTAGTGGTGTAGACATAGTTTCAACTCCTGCAAACCACGACGAATCCATGCCTTAACTGTACCTAATGGAGTCGACAATTGCTGACTGAGTTCCGAATGACTGTAACCATTAATGTAGCTTAACAAGATAGCTTTCTGAGTTGTTGTCGGCAATGTTGACAAACATTGACCTATCCAGTGGGCGTCAATAGCGTTGGTCGCCTCGCTTAATTGATCAAGCAACTCAGGGCTCGCATCTGTTGACTCGTGCTGACGAATAGATAAATGGCGAAGGCGATCGATAGCACGATGTCGTGCAAGCACACATATCCACCCCCAAGCGCTTCCCTTACCGGAATATTTTTGGGCATTTTTCCAGATGCTCACAAACACTTCTTGAAGAACATCTTCCGTTTCGTGACTATCTTTTACAATAGAGACAATCAGCGCAGCGACTTTTTTTGCAGATAACTCATATAAGGTTTTTAGGGCGAGACTGTCTTGCCGCTGAATGCGGAACAACAATGCATCGGTGTCAGCGAACCATTGTTCGTCTAACATAAAAGACTGCCCTTAGATCTCATCGTTATTGATATACCTTATGGCTATTTGCCATTTATTGATATTAGCCACAAAAGGATATGGGCACATGGCAGTGTCCATATCCTAAAGCCATTACGCACTTAATAACCGCCATAACCCGTGCTTGAATGTTTAACCGGAGCTTTTTTCACAGCTTTTTTATGCGATTTTTTAGCGATATGCCATACACCACCAACACCGTCACCGGTCACATCACCTTGCTTCTGATCGCCAACCCACAAATAGAGCGGCTGACCACCATACGTCCACTGCATTTTCCCATCGTTACGCTCGACCAGCCCCCAAGGAGCGACCACCTTTGCATTTGCTGATGCGATATAAGGTGGCCATTTAGCCGCACAACCATCATAGCAAATAGACTGACCGTTTTGATCCTTATCAAAGGTATATAAGGTCATGCCTTTCTTGTTAGTTAGCGCCTCACCGTGATGAGCAGCAGAAACAGTAAAAGTAGCCAGTAACGCAAGTGTAGCAAATAATATTTTCATGATTTTCTCCATAATGATGTTAAGGAGCCTCTAATTAACCTCGGATAACTTCTGGCTGTTAGGCGTTACCGAGATCAAGACGTCTGCCTTGCCTAAACGAATGGTAGACTCACGCAGAAGTCATTCGAGGTTAATCAGAGGCTCCTGAGTAGTTATTAGTAAAACGTTCAGGTGTACTACCGTATGTTTTAGATAACTATTAACTAAGACGCATGAAGATATCGATTTGGATGCAAGATATTAAATTTTTTATTCGTGCAGCAGATCAATTAAAGCCTGCTCAATTTTACTCACATCAGGAATAGAGACTAACTCATCATTGACCAATACATTCATTTGATCAAAAGCCAATGTAGAGCTCTGGATATCTTGCTTAATGGCGTCTGGAGCGACTCGGCTTAGACGTGGAATACCTTGAGTAGGGAAACAGACAAACGGATACTCTGCACTCACACCGGTTGAATTTAAAATTGCCATTTGACTTGTCGGCTTAATAGCTAATGGCTCTTCACCATTAAGACGCTCATAAGAGAACATAGGAACAGACACACCACGCCACTGCACGGCGCCTAAAAACCAAGGTGGCAAGTCAGTGCGGCGCAATTGTGGCTTCACAAACGGTAACATCTCTGCGACAGAAACGGTGGGTAATAATATATTGCGCTTAGCAATAGGGATAATGAGGCTGGGGATCTCTGCTTTTTTAGCCGGCTCAACGGCATGGCCGACAGCTATGGTTTTTATATCGCTCATATTAGAACTACCTTTTTACAAGTATTACCGATTATTTTTACTCAATAACAGACCTACGGGCAGGCTTATGAGGCTGTTTGGAGGATATGCGCTTTTAAATGTCGTGCTAAATTTTCTGGGCTATCCATTTTTGTAGAACAGCCGACCTTAATAATGGCTTCTGGCATAGAAGTGGCCACACAGGAAGGCAGCGCTTGCACCCATGATTGACCACCATGTAACTTCATAAGACGACAAGATTTAACGCCATCGTCGCCCATTCCCGTAAAAAAAATCACGCCGGCACTCTGCTGATAATTACTCGCGACACTCGCGACCACATGGTCAACAGACGGGGTATAAATACCGCGCCATTTTTTTTGAGGATGAGCCACAAATGAACCATTAGGCTGTAACGTCATTTGATGTTCAGGCGGAATAATAAAAACATGCCCAGCCACCAGCACATCCCCATGAGCTGCAACACGACCGATGTATTGGTTATCTCTTACTATCGACTGGCTTAGAGCTTGGCTGTGACCTTCACCAATATGTTGAACATAAATAAAGGCAACATCTAGAGTATGAGGCATGGTATCCAAAAACGCCTTAACCGCTTCGGGCCCTCCCGTAGAGGCGGCTAATACCCATATATATTTTGCTCTTATTTGATCCGTTTGCTCTATATGGTGCTGCCCTGCCAAACCAAGCAGCTTAGCTTTTAGTTGCCTCGTCCAAGAAACAAAGTCGGCGCCCGCTGCATTATAAGTATTGCCTTCGCTAAAAATAATGGGCGAATCCAACGCATATAACCACTGTTCAAATGGCTCTGCATCATCACCCAAGCGCTCAATATCAATATCGACAATCCATGCATTAATGTCAGCACATTCAATTTTAGAGCGTGTTTTTTCAGTCGACAATTCGTTAACTAAGAAGCTTCCCCCTAAAACACAGCCCATTTCTTCAGCGGCATGTTTTAAATAGTGCTGCTGGACAAGTGTCTCGCTAACGATACCTATAGTTAATACACTCATTCGTTATACACTATCCATGCTTCAGTGAACGTGACGATGGTTCAGCAATTGATGAATCGCATCCAATAAAATATCTTCTTGGAACGGTTTACCCATATATTCATTCGCGCCTGCCGCAAGACCCGTCTGGCGATGCTTATCTCCGGTTCTTGAGGTAATCATAATAATGGGTAAGTCTTTCGTTACTGTTGTGGCACGGACTCGTCGAGCAACCTCAAAGCCATCCATTCTGGGCATTTCAATATCTAACAACATAAGATCCGGCGTATGGTCACGTAGCACTTCTATCGCATTGACGCCGTCTTTTGCTGTTATAACATCAAACCCTTCCCGCTCAAGGAAACGTGTGGTCACTTTTCTCACGGTAACCGAATCATCCACCACCATAACGATGGGGTTTTGATTAATAGCAGGTGTTTCGCTTTCTGGCTTCGACTCAATCAATGCCGATGGCGCAGTAGACAACACATAATGCTGGCGGATCATAGCATTAGTATCCAAGATAACGACCACGTGACCATCACCCATAATCGTGGCGCCCGATAAACCTTGTACTGAGCTAAATTGTGCTCCCAAGGTTTTTACCACGATCTCTTGGCTACCATTGAGCATATCCACTTGAATGGCGACGGCATGGTCTGCACTACGCACCAATAGTACCGGAACCGGCAACTCGTGCCCTTCAAGCCTAGGTAATACATCGCTATTCAATAAGGTACCCATATACTGCAACTGATAGTCTGTGCCCGCGTAATGGAAGCGGCTTTCGGGGTCTTTATAATATCCCGCGAGTTCTGATGGCTGTATCCGCGCAATACCTTCGATGGAATTAAGAGGGATCGCATATCGATCATCTCCCATACCTATCATCAATGCTCTGTTGACCGAAACCGTGAATGGCAAACGAATAGTAAATTGAGTTCCCTGGCCTTCCGTCGATGCAATATCAATACTGCCACCCAACTGCTTAATTTCGCTGCTCACAACGTCCATGCCTACGCCACGTCCAGAGATTTGTGTCACAGAATCAGCTGTTGAAAAACCTGCCTGAAAAATAAATTGTAAAATCTCTTGGTCACTCAGTTGAGCATCCGTATTCATCAACGACTGCTGAATGGCCTTTTCCCGAATACGAGACACACTCATTCCAGCGCCATCATCCGTCAAAAGCAACAGTACGTTACCCCCTTCTCGCGAGAGGGAGAGACTAATGCGCCCTTCGCTCGGCTTGCCCAATTCACGACGAGTGGCGGCGGATTCAATACCATGATCGACGGCATTACGTAACATATGCTCAAGAGGCGCAACCATACGCTCCATCATATTACGGTCTAACTCACCTTCCGTTTGATCAAATTCAATCACCACTTCTTTACTTAGCTCAGAAGATATCTGACGAACAATACGGCGCAAGCGAGGAACAATACGAGAAAACGGCACCATTCGAGAGCGCATCAAACCTTCTTGCAGCTCTGTGTTGATACGCGATTGCTGTAACAATACCGTTTCTGCATCACGGGCTTTATTACTTAATGTCTCTTTTAGGTCTTTTAAGTCGGAGGCTGATTCAATCAACGAGCGTGATAATTGTTGAAGCTGCGAATAACGATCCATCTCCAAAGGATCAAATTCTTCTTGTTCACTTAGCTGCTCTTGGCGAAAAACGACTTGCGCTTCGGTTTCTATATCCAGTCTGCGTAATTGCTCTTCTAAGCGACCAACGGTTTGCTCCATTTCCTCCAACGAATAGCCTAAGTCACTCATTTGCTCTTCCATTCGCCCACGACTAATTGACGTTTCACCGGCTAAATTCACCAGTTCTTCCATTAAGTCTGCCGAAACCTTAACCGTTTCCTGAGGTGTTGGGCGACGAGCAGCGGCAGCATTTGAAGTACGATTAGGTGCTATCGCTTGCTGAGGAGTAGGTGGCGAGGAAATGGGGGCTGGCAAAGAATCGGACACAGTTTCGGGCGAGCGGGTAGGGAAAGAAACCACATTTCCCTCTTTTGTCTCTACAACCTCAACTTCTGATAATACTTGCCCTGTCTGAATCATATTATCTGTATTTTCAGAACTCGATTCTACGAGGTCCACACTTTCGTCGGCAAGGTTGTTTTCATCATTAGCAGAGATATAGGCCTCATCAGGTGCTGTATCAATGTCAGCGTCTGTATGATTTTCATTCCCCTCTGAACCTGAAGGAGAAAGCTCTTCCTCCCGTGTTACAGAGGCATCAACGTCTTGCTCAAATGGTTCCTGTTCTGATCGTTCAGAATCGGACAAACCCGAAGAAGTCTCTACTTGTGGCTCATCTGCTGGTCGTTCAGTAACAACCTGATCTACCTGTTCAGTTAGAACACTGGGTGACTGTTCTGGCTGTTCTGGCTGTTCTGGCTGTTCTGGCTGTTCTGGCTGTTCTGGCTGTTCTGGCTGTTCTGGCTGTTCTGGCGACCCAGTATCAACCACTTCTTCAATCTCATGTGCCCTGAGACCGATATTATTAACGCCCTCAATAAGCTGATCTTGAAAATGATGCACTGTAGACAATACATCTGCCGCAGGCTCTGTTTTAGACTGGCCAACAAGGTAAGACTCAAAGTTATGCGCAAGATCACCTAGAGAACCTAAACCCGCCAAACGCGCTCCGCCCTTGAAGGTATGCAACAAACGCTGCAAATTCTCGTTACTTAGACCCGCATCATCCCCATTTTCCCAGTCATCAATAGTGGCATCCAAATCTTCGATAAGTTCGGCAGCTTCTTCGATAAAAATTTCAACAATTTCATCATCAACTTCTTCACCCTCAAGCCATGCCATCTCATCTGACGATTGGGTATCTTGTAGCGTTGGCGGTTCGGGAGGCGTAGTGTTAGTTTGCGCCACTACAGTATCATGTAATGCTGGCGTTTCAGGCTCACTCACCTCAACGGATATCGGGACATCAACTGATGTATTTTCTGAACCAGATAAACTAGCGTCGCCCTCTTCAGGTAATACGGTGCTATCTAGCGTATTCGATGACGTTTCTGTATCGGCAACACTGCGGTTTATTGCAGGGCTGTGCGTCTCAGATAAAGCCTCAAGCTGCTGTATCATGTCCTGATTAACGGGCGGCAAGTCTTGGCCCCCAGCAATCGCGTCAATGATATCAAGCAATGCATAATGAGCATCTAGTAGTACGTCGTAAAGCGCATCATCGGGCTGTAACGATTGGCCAATCAGTTTTTCATATTGCGCATGCAACACTTCACTGAGGCGTGTCATTGCATCTAAGTTAGCACGCTCTGCACCATGCTGAACATTCGCGACCTCATTAGCAACCGCTCGCCAATCCTGTGGGGTTGCCGAGGTGTGTTTCCAGCCGGCAATAACATCATCAATATCCAAGAGCAAATTCATGCCCTCGTTCATTAATTTTTCTAAAAAGGCCGGATCTACTTTTGGTCCATCATCTTCAGCATGCTTAATTAAATGACCAACAGAGCGCTCACGCAATTCCGCTACACGCGCCAAAAACAAATCTAATTTTTCAATTTCTGGATAAATCAATCGAGAGATTTGCTCTAGTGCATCTTCTGTATAAAGCACACTATCTTTTATTAGTTGCAAAATATCTTCGTCGATACTCACTTGGTAAGCACGCAAATCTTTGATGAACAATTCCATCGGTGTCATCAACGATGCTATCGGGGTAATTTCCGCCATATGCGCGCTACCTTTCAAGGTATGCATGGCGCGCTGCATGGCATCGCTGGGCGTTTCAAAAAATGGCCGAGCAGCATCCATCGCCACAATTTCTTCTCGCACAACCGCTAAATGGCTTTCTGCTTCAGAACCGAATATTTCCCACAACTGAACATCGATTTCTTCATCATCAATATTTTCCACACCGGAACTTGGCTCATCTATTTCTGCAGAAATATTGCCAGCAAAATAGTTTAACAAGTCATCGGGCGTTTCATGGTTCGCAATATCGTGCGCCCACATACGATATTGTTCACACAATTCGATTTGATCTGTAGGCTGCCGGCGAGAAAAATCACTCACCATACTTGGCAATAGCTCAAGCACTTTATGAATAAGGTCTGTTTGTATTTTATGAGGCTTAAGCGTGCCATCAAGCACGCGATTGAGCATATTTTCTATCGACCAAGAAAGCTCACCAATATCTGAGGCTTTAACAATCCGACCACTGCCTTTTAAGGTATGAAAAGCACGACGCACTTCAATTAACGCATCGTTATCTTCATACTTTTCTTCCCATGCAGGTAAATATTCCGCTATAGTTTCCTGAACCTCACCGGCTTCTTCAACAAAAATTTCGATGATCTCTGCTTCAGCTTCTTCATCAAGATCTGGCTCTATATCATTTTCAGATACTGCCTCGGTATTTTCTGTCGCTTGAGATTCTGGTGATGCAATAATATTTTCTTCAGGTTTCAAGCGCTGCATCACGCTCTGTATCTTTTGTACCGAAACACCAAGGTTCAGCAATCCACTTTCTGCGCCCATTAAAATGGCAATATCTTCTTCTTTTGTGAGCGACAACACTTCTAAAAAGTAATCGATACTTGCAATAACATCAGCCAAGCTATCTAGTTGTTTCCACTCCGGCTGAGCCGACTGATGAACCATTGTCATTTCTATATAATTGGCACTAATCAACAATATATCAGCAGGTACATCAAGCGCTAACTGGTTTAACCGTTCACTCACACCTTTTAATAAAGCCGGTACTGGCTGCAAGTTTTTTATATTCCACTGTGTGGCAATATAATTAACAACCGCGTCTTTTGCTTCTTCAAGCCCATTACGACTTTCCTGCAAAGCTAACTCTTCGGACGCATTAAATTGTCGAGTCTCTGGCTGAAACGCCGCTTCCTTTTCGGTCAGGGCTTTTTCAAGTGCAATGGATATATCTTGAAGATAACGATTAACGAGCAATAATTTTTCATCTGAGGAGCTCTGATCATATGTAAGCTCGGACAATATGGCGACCCCATCCAAGGCTTTTTGACGCAATGCATTCACACTCAGCATCGCCAAGGTATCAGCCACCTGATTAAGTTTTGTTATCGACCATGCAATCCCATCAAAGAAATCTTCGCTTTCATAACATTCATCGAGTCGTTTCGTGATGCCATCAAGGTGATTGAGTATCGAACCCGCAACAGCGCTGTACGACGCCATAGTGTCCGGCGTAGACACCGCTACGGATGTATCTGTCGCAGAATGATTTAACTGATATTGCTCGCGCAGCGCTTCAATAGGCGCACTTGTTTCAGTTAAAGACGCTAAATAATAGAGTAGATTTTTAAGAAGCTCTTCTGATGTTCCTTCGTCGAGCGCACGAGAACCGCCATCAACAAGTATTTTTATTTCATCATCTAATTGACGCAATAATTTTTTAATGGATGCGGTATCTTCAAGGAGGTTATCTTTAAGTGCCACAATAAATGCTGAGGCAATCTCCCATAAAGCTAAGCGGAGTGTGCCTTGTAATAACTTTTCTAAGCGCTGACAAACTTTGACAAGGTAAGTAAAGTTTTCTTCGACATTTTTTTTGTGGATAACACTCGCCGCTGCGACCTGATACATCTTTCGTAACTTAGAGAGCATGCCAACAAACTGCTGCTCATCTTGCGTTATTGGATGTCGATCCCCACGGACTGTTTGTGCAACACTTAGGTCTGGAGAAAATAAAGTACATTCACTTAAGAAATTAGCACCGCGTGTTGCACGCAAGTCATTTAACAGCGAAAACACCAAGCTTGGCTGATCAGTCTTGGTCGCTAATGATGTTTCAAGGTAAATGGGGAGCTCTGTCATCGTTTTTTGAAGAACGCCTAAAGCTTCTTTATGATGAGAGACTTTATTATCTAATACACTTTGTGCAAGCGCTTCCATTTCTGACGCCATCATCGCGCCGCTATGAAAGCCTGCCATATGTAAACCACCATAGACTTGGTGAATATAGGTAAGGCAAAATTTTAACTGAATAACGTCATTGGCATCACGAACATAAGCATCCAGTGCTCGCTGAGCCTGCGCAAGAGTGTCTTTAATATCTCTGATCACCCACTCTAGGGCCATGTACTGGCGATTATCAGCCATACCATCCTCTCATCACTATTTTTTATTACTATTACCTAATGAAAACCTAGGCTTTCTTAAGACAATACTCATTATTATGCAGTTTTGATGTACGCCTGTACTTCGTTATTATCAACCCGTTGCATTTGAGGGTGCTGCCAATCGGTTGTTTCACCAAGACCAATCACCAGCAATCCCCCCGATTTTAGCCTCTTAACAAGCTGATTAAGTATTTCTCGCCGACGCCAACGGCGAAAATAAATGAGTACATTTTGACAAAAAATAACATCCATAGTCTGTATCGGCAGACCTTCTAACTGGTTGATATTAGACTGAGAGAAACACACTCGCTTTTTTAAGCGTGGAAGAACTTCGTGATGCTTATCATCATAAGGACGGAAAAAATTTTGCCTTTCATAGTCAGTTAAAAAAGACATGCTGCGCTCGCCATAGACACCTCTGCGAGCAATAGACAAGGCCGGCAAACTTACATCAACCGCTGTTACGCCAAAGTAGACCTGCTGATCAGAATCACTCAAACATTCATGCGCCAACATCGCCAAACCATAGGGTTCTTCACCCGTAGAACATCCGACACTCCAAATATCAATACTTCCATTTAATCGCTGTTGTGCTATTTGATTTTTGAAATATTGGCGAACAAAGTCAAGAGATGGGCGATGACGAAAAAACGTCGTTTCTTTAACCACCAAGCGGTCAACAAGTACTTGCCATTCAATAAGCCCTTGTTTGTTATCCTGCTTAACTTGATTGAAATAATCGTCATAATCAGCAATACCTAGCTCACGCATACGTATAGCAATTTGCGTTTGCAGTAGTACTTTTTGTTGCGAAGCCAGCTGGATGCCCGTGCGCGCTTCTAGCAACTTTTCCCATAGTAGGAATTTGCTTTCCGGCAGGACATCAAACTTCTTAAAAGACCATGTCATAATCTAGCTATGCTGAGTCGGCTTTTCATCAATAAAATCCAGATCGTCTAGGTCGAACTCCTCTTCGAGCGAGTCCTGCTCTTCGTTTTCGACCATTTGTAGTACTTCATCATCCGGCATATCGTAAGACTCACCTTCAGACGAAATAGCATCCGCTGTATCAAGCACCGGCAACGAGTCAGCACCTTCAAATGGCGCGCTGCCCGGCAAAACGCTTTCTTCACTAAAGTCGCTCACATGCTCACCCTCAAATAGGTGCGCAAAATCACTCCCCATCATATCATCGTCGATATCCGAATCCGCCACATGAGAATCAGCAACTTGGGGAGCGCTATAAGCCGGCGTGCTCGCTATAGTTGAACCCGCAAATGCTGAAGACGCTGAAGCCAACGTAGTTTCTTGTAAAGCGCTAGGCGTTGTCGATGAAGGAGCGGTGTCATGCTTATTCATGCTATCAATCGCAACGTCCTCAGCAGGCTCATCGATGGCAATTGCGGTGTTCATTTCATCCGGTAGTTTAAAGCCAGCAACGAACTCTCTTAGCTCCAATGCCATATCAGCAAGATCACCAATGGCATGCGCTGTAGCTCCTGTACCGGCGGAGGTTTGCGAAGTAATTTCTTGAATGACGTTCATCGTGTTTGAAATATGGCCAGCAGAAGATGCTTGTTGGCGCGCCGCATTCGAAATATTTTGAATTAACTCCGCCAGATTCGCAGATACTCCTTCGATCTCTTCTAGAGCGACACCCGCATCTTGAGCAAGACGAGCACCACCAACCACTTCCGTCGTTGTTTGCTCCATAGATTTAACCGCTTCATTGGTATCCGTCTGAATCGTTTTTACGAGCGAGCCAATTTGTTTCGTCGCACCCGCAGAACGTTCTGCTAGTCGCTGAACCTCATCCGCAACCACCGCAAAGCCTCGACCAGCATCACCGGCCATTGACGCCTGAATCGCGGCGTTTAGTGCAAGAATATTGGTTTGGTCCGCAATATCATTAATCAAGCTTACAATGTCGCCAATCTCTTGTGTCGACTCACCAAGGCGTTTAATTCGTTTTGATGTATCCTGAATTTGCTCTCGAATCGTATCCATTCCATGGATCGTATTTTGCACCATCTTCGAACCATTATGAGCAATAGATACCGACTTACTTGCAACAAGCGCAGACTCAGCCGCATTCGCCGATACTTGGTCAATGGTAACTGCCATTTCGTTAATGGCCGCTGATGCGCCAGCAATTTCTTGCGCCTGATGATCCGATGCTTCCGCTAGATGAAGCGCAGTTTGCTGAGAGTCTTGTGCTGCACCCGACACCTGTACCGCTGTCGTATTAATCCGCGATACTAGCTGTCTCAATTGGTCAATGGTGTAGTTTACCGAGTCGGCAATGGCACCCGTGAAATCCTCCGACACCGTTGTTGTTACCGTCAAATCACCATCTGCTAAGCCAGCCAACTCATCCAGTAAACGCAAAATAGCTGATTGGTGAGCCATATTTTCTTCATCAGCCACCTCCAGTACTTTAGAGGCATCGATCCACAGCACGGTTGCCATGATAATCAATGTCAATGCAATAACACCTACAGCGGCTACAATCGCCTGAACTCGAATATTGTTCCTAGGCTGCTTCGCTTTTAAATTAACTTCGTCACGCACTGCCTGTAGGCGAAAGAATGGAATCGTGAGCTTTGATATATTTTGCTCATTGATCTCACTGCCACCCAGAGCTAGATTTAAATAATTAAACGATTCCTGAATGGCTCTATCAACATCACTAACCACTTCGGTCGAAAAGTAAGGGAAAGCCTCTAGCTCTTTCCATTTAGTTGATATATCCCGTTGCACATCACGAATACGGTTGCCGGCCGCATCGCCTTCAGAAGCCAATGCCACTACAAATGAAGGCAGCGTTGTAAATTGTGCCTGTAACGCGGTAATGAGCTCTTGCTCACGTGCGCCAGGGGCTTCATCAGTGTTATTGAGTAGCCGGTAACTGTTATATAGCATCACGCCCAATGCAACGACGATAACAAAAACGAGAAAAATCACTTTTTTGTTAGATTTGATCTGCGTGAAAATGGATACTCTCGACTCTTTCATACATTTCCCCTAAGTTAGAGATCTAGCGCGATGCGCTATATTTTTATATTGTTCGCGAAGGCAAAAAGAGCCTTATCGGCGATAATTAATTAGCAACCGCAACATCCAAGAAGCTAGGCTCTTGGGTCAACGCCAGTGGATGAAACACCATCCATTGACGACCATCGACGTCAAAACAGCCATCCGTAAACTGGGTTATTTTATCCGGCAAGTGAGAAGGCAAAACCGCTGAGCGCATGTGCGCTGGAAAATATTGCATACCGTGTACAGCATCCACCCACAACCCTGCATACACATTCTGCTTATCAAGCACCAGCAAACGTTGTTGTTTTTTGTTGCCGGTCAAGGTTCCGGAAAAAAAAGCAGCGAGATCAAACAAAGGAAGTAGGCGACCGCGTATATTAGCCACACCCTTAACCCATGGTTTAACACCCGGCAGACGGGTGTAAGTAGGCACTTCCAGCATTTCGACCAACTGCTCCATTGGCACAACAAAATCGAAACCCAACAATGAAAAACCAACGCCTCGCCACTGCTCAACAACATCCGACTGTGCTGGCAATTGCTGAGCGGCGCCCATGCTTTTTGCAGCCAAAGACTGCAACACCTCAAAGGCTGATGATGATTCGGTCATGACGAAATACCACAGATATAATTATTATAGTCACTCAATGTGCTTATCTCTGCTGCGCTTTGTGATACAGAGACGCATCACAAACAACATACGTTGGGCGTACGCGCCCTTATTTTGATAGCGCCTCTTTAATCGAAGCTAGCAAGTCAGCCTCAACGATTGGCTTAACTAAGTACGCACTTGCACCCTGTCGCATACCCCATATTTTATCGGTTGCCTGATCTTTAGTAGAAACAATAACAACGGGAACGTCTGCAGTTTGCGGGGCACGGTTGAGCTGCCGCGTTGCCTGAAAACCATTAAGGCCAGGCATTACCACATCCATCAAAATAAGATCTGGCGGATTCGTTTTTGCCATATCTAAGCCTTTTTCACCCGTATCGGCCACTTCAACCGCATAACCATTTTTTTCAAGAATAGTGGTTAGCTTATAAACCTCGGTTGGAGAGTCATCAATAATTAATACACGCAACATACAATCCTCTTACTTCTTAATTCCACAACTTAATTTATCTAAATGTTAACAGGGACAAAACTCTAAGCTATCGCCCCATTCACTCAACACAAAATCTGCCTTCTAGCACTTCTACTTTGCGTAGGCCTCAATGGCACCTAGGAGCTCTGTTTTGCTAAATGGCTTGGTGAGATATTGATCAGACCCAACAATTCGGCCTTTAGCCTTATCAAACAAGCCGTCTTTACTCGACAACATGATCACTGGGGTCGATTTGAATTCACTATTATTTTTAATAAGTGCACACGTTTGGTAACCATCTAAACGCGGCATCATAATATCGACAAAGATAATACTAGGGCGGGTATCAGCAATTTTAGCTAATGCATCAAAGCCATCTGTTGCTGTTATCACTTCACAACCCGCTTTAGACAGCAGAGTTTCCGCCGTTCGCCGTATCGTTTTGCTGTCATCTATAACCATAACCTTTAGGTTATCTAACGCTACACTCATACAACTATAATCCTCTGTAAAATGACTTCTCTGCTATTTACAATCGTCAACTTTGAGCAACCTATAATATGAAGCCTAGGACGCTGGCATTCATTTTTAACACAGAAGCATCGACATATCTATACGAGAGTAGATGAAATGCACATTTTCCATGAACAGAATAGTGTATGTCGCTCTTGGCACTGATAAAAATAGAAATCTGCTGTAGACTCCGCAATCAATATAACACAACCTGTAACTCGCTGAGTGAGATCATTATGTCGATACAACTCGGTGTGATAATGGATCCCATTACACACATCAATCCATACAAGGACACTACCTTATTGCTACTGTTGGCGGCTATCAAAAAAGACTGGAATTTAGTCTATTTTGAGCAAAAAAACCTATTTTTTGATCACAATATTGCAAAAGGCTATGGTCGAACACTTTCTGTCTTCGATGACAATTCTCATTGGCATACATTAGGCGAGGAATCGGTTTATACATTAGGGGATATTGACGTATTACTTATGCGTACCGACCCACCTTTTGACATTCCATTTTTACAGACAACATTCTTACTTGAAGCCGCACAACAACAAGGCGCACTGGTCGTTAACGACCCAAGAAGCTTAAGGGATTGCAATGAAAAGTTATTTGCCACCCAATTCCCCGAATGCTGCCCACCGTTAACTGTTAGTCAAGACGCCGAGCATTTGCGCCAATTTCACCAACAACATCAAGATGTGATTTTCAAACCACTCGATGGCATGGGCGGCAGCGGTATTTTTCGCTGCCAATCTAACGACCCCAACATTGGCGTTATCTTAGAAACGCTGACAAGTCGCAACGAAATGGTGATGGCACAAAAATTTATTCCGGACATTCGCAATGGCGACAAGCGTATTTTGGTGATAGATGGCGAAGCCGTTCCCTATTGCCTCGCACGCGTCCCCGCTGAAGGTGAAACGCGCGGTAACTTAGCCGCTGGAGGCACTGGACATACGCAGCCACTATCCGAACGAGACCGCTGGATTGTCGATCAAGTCGCTCCTACGCTAAGGGAAAAAGGGTTATTGTTTGTCGGCCTCGATGTTATTGGTGATTATTTGACCGAAATCAACGTTACCAGCCCTACCTGCGCACAAGAAATTGATCGCGCACACCAAACCGATATTGGCGCACGCCTAATGGCCGCCATCGAAAAACGATTAAATCAGCCGTAGATCATGCCCATACCCGCAACAAAAAACCATCACTACCAGAGTGAATCTATCCCCTCCACATCTAGCGGGGATAGATTGAGCTTTACTTTTTTTTTAGCGATCGCCATTCATGGGCTTATTATTTTTGGCATCGGTTTTGAACTCAGTAAACCAAGCCAAAGCGCACCCAGCGTCACTGTCACACTAGCCACTCACAGTACGGACAAGAAACCTGATCAAGCTGATTTTATGGCGCAAGCAAACCAACTTGGTAGCGGCAGCGAAAGCGATGCCAAAGAAATAACGACCGATGTTATCCCCCCACCCTTTGAAAGCGACAGAATTAACGACACCTTGATTACAGAAAAACGCAAACTTACGGACAACAAGCCAAGTAACAACCCCATTATCACTACCAAGCAAGCCGAATCTACACTCCACAACAGTCCAGCAGTCGCCATCAAGCAGCAAGCAACTACTGGCAATGACGCTATCAACATCAAGGCTTTAAATACTCAAATAGCGAGCCTGCGAGCAAAACTGGCTGTACAACGACAAACACTGGCCAACAAGCCCAGAGAACGGGTCCTAACATCGGTATCCACTCTCGCCAGTAAAGAAGCCGAGTACCTCAACGCATGGACGCAAAAAATTGAGGCCTTTGGTAATAAAAACTTTCCTCAAGAAGCACTCAACAAAAAACTCACCGGGAAGCTCCGAATGGAAGTGGTGATCAGGCATGACGGCACTTTATACGAAATAAACTTGAAGCAATCTTCAGGATATAAACTCTTCGATGATAGCGCGCAACAAATCGTTAGACAGTCAGCTCCATTTCAAGCCTTCCCCACCGAAATAAGACAAGATTACGAACACTTGGTGATCATCCGCACATGGCATTTTGACATTAGCGGGCTTTATACCTCTCAATAACTATGATTAGGCATAGCTTTATATAAACATAGATTCGTCGACTGCTCTCGGATACAATCGTTTATTAAATAAACGACATAAAATCTTTAACACGGAAGACAATTTGTTTTCAGGCAAGGGAAAAACGCACCAAATGAAAGATTTTATGCATCATAAATGACCGCTTGAGCACGCTTTTCCGTTACCATTTGGTTAAGGTAAACGCCGAATGAGAGCAAAATGGCTTTCGTGTAAAGGTCTTAACACAATGCTTCGAGTTACCATGCATAGCCATTCACTAAAAAATCACTTTTTAATCGCCATGCCCACACTGGCCGATAATCGTTTTGCAAAAACTGTCACTTACATCTGCGAGCATAATGAAGGCGGAGCAATGGGTATCGTGATCAATCAGCCGGCATCCATTTCTCACGGCGAGCTATTTAGCCAACTCAAGCTAGGCGCGAATATACAAAACGATTTCCCGCTATTACTCGGTGGCCCGGTCAAAAAAGAGCGCGGGTTCGTCCTACACTCTGCAGACCGTCACTGGGCATCAACAATGTCTGTGTCAGCAGACATATCTATTACGGGCTCAAAAGATATTTTAGAAGATATCGCCAACAACAATGGCCCCAAAGACGCACTGATTGCTCTAGGTTACGCAGGATGGAGCACAAATCAACTCGAGAAAGAAATTGCTGACAACAGTTGGTTAACGGTACCCGCCAATAAAGAAATTATATTTCATACGCCAATTGAAAAACGTTGGGAATCATCCGCTCAACAATTGGGCATTGACCTGCATTTGCTTTCCTCACAAGCTGGGCACGCATAAAATAATGACAACTACTGCTATCGCATTTGATTATGGCATTTCCAATATAGGCGTTGCTTACGGGCAATCCTTAACTGGACAAGGCCAGGAGTTGCCTCCCATTAATGCACGGGACGGCGTACCTCATTGGGAGGATATCGCTAACTTGCTAACTGAATGGAAACCCTCGATCATCATCATTGGATTACCGCTCAACATGGATGACAGTGAAAGCGAACTATGTACAAGAGTAAAAAAATTTGGTCGCCGTTTACACGGAAGATTTGGTGTAACGATTGCGTATATGGACGAAAGATTATCCACCTTTGATGCAAAACAAGAAGCCAAATTACGAGGACATAAAGGCAATTACAAACAAAACCCTATCGACTCTATTGCCGCCCGTCTTATTTTAGAAAGTTGGTTTGCCACACCCTCAAGCTAAGCATTAAAAGCTACTCTAACTCTAAATCATCAGCCGCATAATCCAATGCGCGAGGGTTAGATTGCGATTGCAATTTAATCAACAATCTCAAATCATTTTTCGAATCTGCATAAGCAAGAGCATTCTCATAACTGATTCGCGCGTCAAGATACAATGCATACAGTGCATGGTCGAATGTTTGCATACCCAGTTCGGTCGATTTACGCATCACATCTTTCAACTTATCAATTTCACCTTTACGAATAAGATCGGCCGTTAACGGTGTATTAAGTAATAACTCTATACATGCTCGACGACTATCTCCATCAACAGATGGCACTAACTGCTGGGCAACAATACCAATAAGGTTAAGCGATAAGTCCATCAACAGTTGCTCACGACGATCTGCAGGAAAAAAATGCAAAATACGATCAAGTGCTTGATTGGCATTATTGGCATGCAACGTACACAAACAAAGGTGTCCTGTTTCTGCAAAAGAAATGGCGTGCCCCATCGTTTCGCGACTGCGCACTTCACCAATCATAATCACATCTGGCGACTGGCGCAGTGTGTTTTGCAGTGCAATCTCAAATGACTCAGTATCAATGCCTACTTCTCGCTGAGTAACAATCGACGATTGATGCTCGTGAACAAATTCGATAGGATCTTCGATTGATACGATATGTCCTTTGGCATGCTTATTACGATGACCTATCATGGCCGCTAGTGATGTAGACTTACCGCTGCCGGTTGCACCTACAAAGATTAATAAACCACGCTTTGACATCACCATATCTTTAAGCGAAGACGGCAAGCCAAGATGATCCATATCAGGGATTTTAGATTCAATTCGTCGAATCACCGCACCCATCAAATTACGCTGAAAAAATGCACTGCAACGAAAGCGCCCTACTCCTTTAAGGTGAATAGCAAAGTTAAGCTCTTTCTTCTTTTTAAATTCCTGTCGCTGAGATTCAGTCATAATACTCAGTACAATTTTTGCTGCGGCTTCCGCCGAGACAGGCGCTGAAGATAACGCCAAAAGCTCGCCATGAATTTTGACAGACGGAGGTAAATCAGCCGTAATAAACAAGTCAGATGCCGATCTATCAGCCATTGCAGTCAATAATTTATGAATATCCATCGGGCACTACCTATGTCTTTCAAACGAGGGGTGAATTTCGCATATTGCAGGTTAATCTTATAAATATCACTAAGGAATTATTTCTGGGTTAACAGCTTTTTTCTTTGCTTCATTTCTATCAACAATGCCTTTCTCAACCAAATTCAACAACGACTGATCCATTGTTTGCATACCCACATTCGATCCCGTTTGAATAGCCGAATACATTTGAGCAACCTTATCTTCTCGAATCAAGTTACGAATCGCCGAGGTGCCCCGCATAATTTCATGAGCAGCTATACGCCCACCACCTTTACGCTTCAGCAATGCTTGCGAAATAACCGCTTCTAAAGAACCCGCTAACATAGAACGTACCATCGCTTTCTCATCCGCGGGAAATACATCTACAATACGGTCAATCGTCTTAGCTGCGGACGTGGTATGCAAGGTTCCCATCACCAAGTGACCTGTCTCAGCAGCAGTTAACGCTAGTCGAATAGTCTCTAAATCACGCATTTCACCGACTAAGATAATATCAGGATCTTCTCGAAGGGCAGAGCGTAAAGCATCGGTAAAGCTATGAGTATCCCGATGAACCTCCCTCTGGTTCACTAAGCATTTTTTACTTTCATGGACAAATTCAATGGGATCCTCAATAGTCAGAATATGGTCATACCGCTGCTGATTCACATGATCAATCATTGCAGCAAGCGTTGTTGACTTACCTGAACCCGTGGGCCCAGTCACCAACACTAAGCCTCGGGGAACCGTTGCTATACCCTCAAACACTGATCCCATTCCTAATTCATCTAACGACAACACCTTAGAAGGGATTGTTCTAAACACCGCGCCAGCGCCTCGATTATGATTAAATGCATTCACACGAAAACGGGAAACGCCTGGAATTTCAAACGAAAAATCAGTTTCATAATCTTTCTCAAAATCCTTACGCTGATTGTCATTCATAATATCGTAGATCAGACCATGCACCTGCTGATGATCCATTGACGGTAAGTTAATCCGCCGAATATCGCCATCTACGCGTATCATCGGAGGCAAGCCCGCAGAAATATGTAAGTCAGATGCATTTTGTTTAGCGCTAAACGCTAATAATTCGGTGATATCCATGGTGCCTCTTATTTTTTACCAAAACCAGAAAACAAACATAGCATAGCGTGAATAAAAAAACTCACGCCCATTAAGTATTAAAGCCCAAGAGTACACCTCACGCGCACGCCTTGTAATATACTAGTCTATATTGCGACTAGAATACTGTCGACAACAGGCTTTACCCACACTCTAAGCAGCACTGGCAATTTATGACCAACTTGAACCAGCAACTCCTCACGATTAAACAACGTATGGCCGATGCGGCAATACAGTATCAGCGCGAATTGGACGATATTACGCTGCTAGCTGTCAGCAAAACAAAACCGGCTGACATGATAGAAGCACTCTATCATTTAGGGCAGCGTTCGTTTGGTGAAAACTACTTACAAGAAGCTAGAGATAAACAACAGGTACTTTCTACACTGGATATAGAATGGCACTTTATCGGCCCAATACAATCGAATAAAACACGTGACATCGCCGAAAACTTTGCTTGGGTACATAGCGTTGATCGACTAAAAATTGCCAAACGCCTCAGCCAACAACGCCCCGACAATTTACCCCCGCTCAACCTATGTATTCAGGTGAATATAGAGCAAGAGACGACGAAAGCAGGCGTTAGCCTTGATGCATTACCAGAGTTAATTGCAAGCATCTGCGAGTTACCGCGCATAAAATTGCGAGGCTTGATGTCAATACCCGCAAAAAAAGACAGCATTGACCAACAGCGCACCGCTTTTGCTCGCTTAGCTCAAGCCAAGCAAGCATACTCTGCCGTCACACCACTCGACACCCTATCGATGGGTATGTCAGAGGATATAGAAGCGGCCATCGCCGAAGGAGCTACTATTATTCGGGTTGGCAGCGCATTGTTCGGAGCAAGGGGTTGATCACAAAATAATAACGCATGATTTTTTAGCAACACACAAACGCATTTTGAGAGAACATATTATGGCAACACTCACATTTATCGGTGCAGGCAATATGTCTAGCAGCATTATCGGCGGATTAATTGAACAGGGTTACTCACCCAACGACATTACCGCAAGCGACCCCAACACTGATGGCTTGGCCAGCATTCATCATAAATTTGGCATCCAAACCACTACCAACAATCATGATGCCTGCCAAACCTGCGATGTCATTGTGCTTGCCACCAAACCACAAGTGTTAAAACAGGTGGTCACCGAGCTACGCGAAGTTATCACTCAACGCCAAACACCCCCAATGATTATGTCAATTGCGGCAGGTATTAACTGCGATCACATTCAACAATGGCTAGACTGTGACGTCGCTGTAGTGCGCTGCATGCCCAATACCCCCTCATTGGTCGGCCAGGGCGCGAGTGGCTTATACGCCAATCAATATACGAATGACGAACAAAAAACCATCGCGATGCAGTTAATGCAAGCCGTAGGTTATGCCACTTGGGTCAAAGAAGAATCACTGATTGACACCGTCACGGCAATTTCAGGCAGCGCTCCGGCGTACTTTTTCTTATTAATGGAAGCCATGATCGACGCTGGCATCAAACAGGGGCTCGATAAAGAAAGTGCTACACAGCTGACCCTGCAAACCGCAATGGGCGCAGCAACGTTGGCTAAAAGCAGCGACGTGGCTGTTGACGAGCTACGCCGACGCGTGATGTCACCAGGCGGAACAACCGAGCAGGCCATTTTATCTTATGAGCAAGCCGGTTTCAGAGGCATGGTCGAGGAAGCCATGCAGCGCTGCGCAGAACGCTCCGTAGAAATGGCAAAAGACTTTGGCTAACACGCCCTCAATCAATATATTGAGCGGTAAACGAGAATAATCAGCTTATTTCATACAAGCAAAGCGGTATAAACCGCTTTGCTCTGCTATGATAAACGCATCAATAGTTAACTTGATCTCTTAGGTATTAGTGATGGATAAATTAGTTCAAATCGCCGAGCTTCTCATTACATTTGCGTCATCTATTTACATCATGATTGTCATGGTGCGTTTTCTGCTGCAGCTCGTCCGAGCCGATTTCTACAATCCTCTATCTCAATTCATTGTTAAAGCTACCAATCCGCTGCTCATGCCATTGCGCAAAATCATACCCGGATTTTTTGGCATCGACTTTGCCAGCCTAGTGCTGGCACTTGTTCTACAAATAGCCAGTATCCTACTGCTAATCACCATTAAAGGTAATGCTGTACCTCCTATACTGCCCTTATTTATTTTTTCTGTCTTCGAACTCCTTTCTTTAATACTCAACATTTACTTATTCTCCTTCATCATCATCGTGATCGTTAGCTGGATTGCTCCTCACGGACATAACCCAGCAATCGCTCTGCTAAGCAGCATTACTGAACCGGTACTACGGCCAATACGTCGCATCCTACCCACATCTGGCGGTTTAGACTTCTCAGTGATGATTGCCATTTTGATCATCTACATACTTAAAATACTGATTGCATAAAACAGACGTCACCGCGCCTCTAAATCACTAAAAGATAGCAGCGGCACCTACATACAAAAAGTACCGGCCACTACGTAACAAAACGTTCAATGCTTGCAGGCAACCGGACGCGCCCGTAGACTACACCCTCATCGTTTTCATCCACTTAAATCGACACTATATCGCTCTACTCAAATTTATGTCTTCTTCTGCTGCGCCCGATAGCGTGGGACTTGTTTCTCCCACGGTACAACATTTTGATCAACCGTTAAGGCTAGCCAACGGCCGTACGTTAAACGCCTACGATTTGATCTACGAAACCTATGGTGAGCTCAGCGCGACAAAAGATAATGCCGTGCTTATTTGTCACGCCCTATCTGGAAATCATCATGCCGCCGGACTACATAAACTTGATGACAAGCGCCCCGGCTGGTGGGATAACTATATTGGACCCGGCAAAGCGATTGATACACGTCGTTTTTTTGTGGTTTCTGTCAACAATCTTGGCGGCTGTCATGGCTCTACTGGCCCTACCAGTATTAACCCAGCAACAGGCAAACCCTGGGGCAGTGACTTTCCGACATTGCGCGTTAGAGACTGGGTAGAAAGCCAGAAGCGATTGGCCGATATACTCGGTATCAACCAATGGGCCGCGGTTGTCGGCGGGAGCTTGGGCGGCATGCAAGCCATGCGCTGGGCACTAGAACATCCTGAGCGGGTGCGTCATTGCGTTACTATTGCTTCAGCATTAAAACTCACCGCACAAAATATCGCTTTTAACGAAACCGCTCGTCAGGCCATCACCGCCGATCCACAATTTAACGACGGGCACTATTTGGCAAACCATGCGTTACCCGCTCAAGGGTTATCGGTTGCTCGCATGATTGGCCACATTACTTATTTGTCCGGTGATGGCATGAAGCAAAAGTTCGGCCGAGACTTACGCAGCGGAACTTTTGAACAAGGGATTGATGAACCTTTAGAATTCGAAATAGAAAGCTATCTTCGCTATCAAGGCAATGCTTTTTCGACCAGCTTTGATGCCAACACCTACATTTTAATGACCCGCGCGCTAGACTATTTTGACCTCGCCCGCGAATACAACAATGACGCTATCGAAGCTTTTAGCCATGCGCAAAGCCAATTTTTAGTTATTTCATTTACCAGCGATTGGCGCTTCTCGCCGGAGCGCTCACAAGAAATAGTTGACGCACTCATGCATGCCAAAAAGCCAGTCACCTATGCAGAAATACAGTCGGATTTTGGTCACGATGCATTCCTGATTAAAAACCAACGCTACGCCAATGTCTTTGGCGCTTATATGAATAATATAACGTTAGAAAGTCAGGCAACAGAGGCGGCAACATGCGCATAGATCTCAATACTATCCAGTCTTATATCAAGCCAAACAGTCACGTACTCGACCTTGCCTGTGGCAGTGGTCAACTACTATTGGCGTTACAAAAAAACAGCAATATCAGCGCAATAGGACTAGAGAATGATCCACAACATATCACCGCCTGTATAAAGAATGGGGTCAACGTGGTGGAGCACGATTTAAATAAAGGATTGCAGCATATTGATGACAACTCTTATGATGTTGTTGTCATGACACAAGCCATACAAGCCATGCAACATCCCGATGTCGTGCTTGATGATATGTTACGCATTGGCAAAGAATGCATTGTCACTTTTCCCAACTTTGCGCACTGGAAAGCGCGCTGGCACTTAATGGTTAATGGGCGTATGCCAGTATCAGATTTACTGCCTTATGAGTGGTATAACACACCCAATATTCATTTTTGTACCATCAAAGATTTTGAAATTTTGTGTAAAGAAAAAGGCATTACTATTATTAACAATACAGTCGTTAGCGAAGTGGGCTCTAGCCAAATGCTTGCGCAAGCGTTACCTAACTTATTTGGTGAAACCGCTATCTACCATTTAACCAAAAAGGCTCGCGCCCAATAACTCATCCGCTATCGATTATTTTTTATGAAAAAAACATTAACACTTTTATTCGCTATTACGTTGCTGCTTGCTGCCCAATTCGCTAGCGCCCAAAAAAATATTTCTTATGAATTAGATGACCACATTATTTACTACAATGTGTTCAACAGCGCTCTCATTTCAGCGGATATTGCCAAAGAATATAATTTAGTTCGCGCCAAAAATCGTGCTTATATCAATGTTGCAGTGGTTAAAAAGTCTGGCGGTTATGGGGTAGCACCGAGAAAACTCAGTGGCATACATCGCAACTTATTACAGCAACGCTTTGAATTGGAATTTATTGAAATTAAAGAAGCAACAGCAACGTATTACCTAGCGCCGATTCGCTTTAACAATGAAGAAATCATTCATATCGATATCACCGTACAGCCTGATCATCAATCAAAAGAAAGTACGTTTAGCCTGACAAAAAAGCTCTATCGAGACTAAAAAATCGAAAAAACCAAACCGATCAGCAAAAACAATTAATACAAACATGCATTTATGACAACAGAAAACACTACCTACAAAACTATTGTGCTTGCCAGTAATAACGCGGGTAAATTACGTGAGTTTCATCGCCTCTTTGCCGACAAGCCACTGACTATCATTTCACAAAACCAATTTTCTGTTGATGATGCAGAAGAAACCGGATTAAGTTTTATTGAAAATGCGATTATCAAGGCGCGCCATGCCTGTCAAAAAACACAACATGCAGCTATCGCTGACGACTCTGGCCTAGCGATCGATTATCTACAGGGTGCTCCCGGCATATACTCTGCACGCTATGCAGGCACTCACGGTGATGACAGCGCCAACAACCAAAAAGTATTACATGAGTTACAAGGCGTGCCCACCGAACAACGCACTGCCCGCTTTATTTGCGCCCTAGCGTTTATGCGACATGCCAATGATCCTACGCCAATTGTTTGTCAGGCAAGTTGGGAGGGAGTCATTGCCGAACAAGAGCATGGGGGAAACGGCTTTGGTTATGATCCATTATTTTGGCTACCCGATCATCAATGTTCTTCGGCAGAATTGACCAAAGAGAAAAAAAACTTAATTAGCCATCGCGCACAAGCCTTAGACGCCATGCTTCTCGCATTTGCTCAGCAGGGAATATTTGCATCTAGCCATGCCCCTAATGACCACTAAACTTCAGACGCTCACACCGCCCCCATTATCACTTTACATTCATATTCCTTGGTGTGTACAAAAGTGTCCTTACTGTGATTTTAATTCTCATCAAGCCACGCAAAAACAACATGCGCTTGATGAAAAAAAATATATTCGCGTCCTCAAAAGTGATTTAACGCTAGAAAGTCGGTTCTCTGCAGGCAGAAAAATCACCAGTATATTTTTTGGGGGAGGAACACCGAGCATTTTTTCTGCTGCAGGCATTGAAGATATTCTACAGCACGCAGAAAAAACCATTGGTTTTAGCGATGATATAGAAATCACATTAGAAGCCAACCCAGGCACTTTCGAACAAAAAAAGTTTTCAGGTTTTTATCAGGCGGGTGTTAATCGCTTGTCAATTGGTGTGCAAAGTTTTAATCCGACGCACCTCTCCATACTCGGCAGAATTCACAATCAGCAAGAAGCCATTAACGCTGTTAATATTGCGCAACAGGCGGGATTCAATAACATCAACATCGATCTTATGCATGGCCTGCCCGAGCAAACAGCCGATGATGCAATGGATGATTTACAACAGGCTATAGAACACAAGGTACAACATATTTCGTGGTACCAGCTCACCATCGAACCCAACACTGCTTTTTATCGACAACCACCGACATTACCTCACGACGACATACTGGCCGACATTCAAGAGCAAGGCATTAAATTACTCGGAGAATCAGGCTTTAATCAGTACGAAATCTCTGCGTTTAGCCAACCCAATCGACAATCACAGCACAACCTCAACTATTGGCAATTTGGTGACTACTTAGGTGTCGGCGCGGGCGCGCATGGCAAGATAACAGATATAGAAAACCAAAAGATTATTCGACGACAAAAAACTCGACTACCTGATCACTACATGCAACATTCGGACAATCCCACGACCAAACAGTGGGAGGTTTCTTTAGAAGAGCGGCCTTTAGAATTTTTGATGAACGGCTTACGTTTACAAGAAGGCGTGCCTAGCGATTATTTTGCAGAGCGAACCGGCCTACCTCTGGATACCATTGGCGCTCACATTCAGACATTACAAGCGCGAGGCTTATTAACGACAACCGCCAATAGACTACAAGCCACACCGGTGGGCCAACGATTTTTAAATAGCGTGTTGGAAGAATTCGAAAGTGAAGCTGACAACATTATTGCTAAAGATTAATCAACAAGCGCCTAACTCAACGCTGACCCTCTTCATCACCCACCTCACCTTGCTCTTGTTCATCGAGCTCGGCTAGCGCTTCCGGTTTATCATCTAACCAACGATCCAATACTGACACTAACTCTTTAATGCCTTGGCCTTTAAGCGCCGAAAACAGCTGAACACTCACCAAATCATCGACTTTGGCTTCTTTCATATGTTTCTCTACCGCTAACAATGTGCTTTTGGCAGGCCCTTTTTTTAACTTATCCGATTTCGTCAGCAGTATATGTACGGGCATTTCACCTTCAACCGCCCAATTAAGCATCATCGTATCGAAGTCTTGCATCGGGTGACGAACATCCATAACAATCACCAAGCCTTTTAGCGTCTTTCGCTGCTGAAGGTATTGCGAGAGGTTTTTCTGCCACTCACGCTTCATTGATAAAGGTACTTTGGCATACCCGTAACCGGGTAAATCGACCAAGCTGCGTTCATCATCTATGCTAAAGTAATTAATTAATTGCGTACGCCCCGGTGTTTTACTGGTACGCGCTAACTTTTTGTTGGCCGTAAGCGTATTGATAGCGCTAGACTTTCCCGCATTAGAGCGGCCAGCAAAGGCAACCTCCGCCTTTATCGATGACGGACACTGGCTTAATTTGGATGCGCTTTGTAAAAATGTCGCTCTTTGGTAAATATTTGAACGTGACATATGGCCTCAAAAATGGTGTGGAATAACGGCTTAGTATATAATTGAAGACTTTGGCTGGGTAAACTTCTCATAGTCTCAGCACTATTGTATCCTTCTGAACGTAGATTACGCGAACAGAAATTAACAAGACGGATTGAAAACATGATAAACAGACGCTCCCTATTCAGTATTGCCGCCATTGTATTTTCGATGTCTCAACCTGCTATTGCCGCTGATGCAGCGACACCCGGCGATCCAACAGCCGGTGAAGCCATTGCAGGTAGCTGTGCGGCATGTCATGGAAACGACGGCAACAGCCCTAGCCCATCGTTTCCTAAAATAGCTGGTCTTGGAGAAAAGTATCTCTACAAGCAATTACGCGACATTCAATCAGGTGCACGCGCTATCGCAGCAATGGCCGGGCAACTCGACAATAAAAGCGATCAAGATCTGAGAGATCTTGCGGCTTACTTTAATCAGCAAGCACTACAAATCTCTGGCGCAACAGACGCCAAAGTAAAAGTGAATTCGGGTATTGAAGTGGATGCGCTTAAACTCGGCGAAAGAGTCTACCGTGCAGGTAATCCTGAAGTAGGCGTACCATCTTGCATGGGCTGCCACTCTCCCCGCGGTCTAGGTAACGAGCCAGCAGGCTATCCACGCCTTGGAGGCCAATACGCGGAATACATCGCCCTACAGTTACGTAATTTCCGTGGCGGCGAGCGCACCAATGATGGCGAATCTAAAATCATGCGTTCGGTAGCAGAGCATATGAGTGATGCAGAAATCGATGCTGTCGCTAATTATATTAGCGGCTTAAATTAAAGCGTATACACAGCAATGCTCAGCGATTAAGCATGTGTTCAGTTTAATCGACGTATAAAGAGCATGACGAGTGAAAGAGGTGGCTTAGGTCACCTTTTTTATGTGCTGAACCAATACGTTGCACGCCTCATAAACAACTCAATAAAGGCTGCTAACAACCAAAAAGCGCCAAAACCCTTAACAATTGACCACCTAGGAGAACCACCATGCGAGCGATTCCCGCTTTTGGACTAGTTGTAATCGGCGCACTTATCGCCGCCATCGCCATTATCGTTACCCCTGCACAAGCGCAAGCGCCTAGCAAATATGTAGAAGGCACACACTACCAGCGTATTGCTACCCCACTAAAAATGCGTAAAGACGACAAAATAGAGGTCGTTGAAGTTTTTTGGTACGGCTGCCCTCACTGCAACCAATTCCGCCCTATATTTGAGGCGTGGAAAAACCAGCAAGCCGACGATGTCGCCACTGACCATTCTCCAGCCATGTGGAGCAAGCCTATGATCACACACGCTCAAATATTCTATACCGCAAAGGCATTTCGCTTATTAGACACAATGCACAAAGAAATATTTGATGCTATGCATACAGAAAGAAAGCGCTTAACCAGTAAAAAGCAAATCTTCAAACTCTTCGAAAAACACGGCGTTTCGCAAGAAGACTTTGATAAGACGTTTGATTCATTCGGCATTAAGTCACAGGTGCAACAAGCCAGCTCACGCGCGCGCAGTTACGGCATTAGCGGCACGCCAGAAGTTGTCGTCAATGGTAAATACCGCGTATCTGGACGTATGACGGGCTCGCAAGGCGAGATGCTAAAGGTTGCTAGCTACCTGATCGACAAAGAACGCCGCGAACTCGCTCAATAAACCTCTTATACCATTCTCCGCATTCAACCGAACACTGGCTGAATGCGGATATTTTCTCTCTAGCCCCCTTCATAAAAACACCGTCTTTACACGATTTAATTCATTGTCACTCGACCGCTTATTAAGGTCTATACTCAATAGACAAACAACTATATCGGACGACTATCGTGGCTTCAGAAGACAATCGTTGGCGTGAAAAGTATCGCCAATCCGTTAATCAACAGGAACAGCTCGAAAAAACCCTTGCGGCTCAACAGTCATTACTTCACCGTACCGTTTTAGCATTATCAAGCGCTGCAGAGGGGCACGATACTGAAGTTGATAAACGATTGTCGGCAATCCGATCTAGCCTCAAAAACAACGATGTAGGCGGCTTTGATCGAATGATCAAATCACTAGAGCGCGTCATTAGTGATGCCGATAAAAATCGACAGCTACAATGGAAAGACATCAATAAGCAATTGATCTCGATAGCCAACCACCTACAATCTAGCGCCTCAAATAACAGTGTAAAATCGGCAATAAAAGCCTATAAAAAGCGTATTCCCAAAGGCGAGCTATTACCCGCTACTTTAAAACGGCTATTGGACGAATTTAGCCAGCTACAGGCTCAGGTAAAAAGCGATTCAACACAGAGCAAGACGGGCCTAATGAGCCGCTTATTCAATAAAGATAGCACCGAAAACCCACCTAATAATGGAGATACTGCAACCGCTCAATGGGAAGAGGTCGATGAGAGTGGTCACCGCGAACAACCTGCGACTCACGTTCAACCAGAAACATCACCCAGTGATATTGAAGGAGAAATACTAGAAACAAAATATCGTGAGCGCGCAACACCTGAACAACTCACAGACACCAACCAAACAGGCAATTTTTCTACTATCTCAGACCGTGTCACGATAATTCTCATTGAATTACTGGATCACTTCCCTGTGGTCGACTGCGTCGAGCAAAAAGCTGTTAAGATAAAACAAAGTATTAATCGAGGACTAAGCTGGTATGAACTCGCACCCACATTAGAAGACATCCGCGACTTCGTTATCCAGTCCTCCATCGGCGCGGACAATAACTACCGCACCTACCTCAATCACGTCTACGAAGAGCTCAGTCACATCACCCATAGCTTGGGCATTGCCATCAAAGAAGAAGAGCAGCAACGCATCGCCAATACCGCATTACAAGATAGTGTTGGCAACGGTATGCGCACCATCAGTGACGCGCTTAACGAACACAATGATATAGACCGATTAAAAATGGCTGTCGAAAGCCAAGTACACACCATTCAAGGAGCCTTAGAAAAATCACAAGCTGCACAGAACAATGGGCAAGAGTCACTTACTTCACAACTCTCGGCCTTAGTTGAACGAGTGCATAAAATGGAACAGCAAGATGCAGCGACCCGTCAGCAATTAGAGGCCGAGAAAATACGTGCTGTAACCGATACCTTAACCGGCCTTCCCAATAGAGAGGCCTATGGAGAGCGGGTACACAATGAAATGCTGCGCTGGCAACGCTACCAGCACCCATTATCGCTGGCCGTTTTAGATATCGATTACTTCAAAAAGGTCAACGATCAATATGGCCACCAAATGGGTGATAAAGTACTAAAAGCCGTATCAACATCTGTCGAAAATCGCCTGCGAGAAGTCGATTTTATGGCTCGATTTGGAGGAGAAGAGTTCGTCTTATTGCTACCGGAAACTAGCGCCGAAGACGCATTAAGCATGCTTAACCGCACACGTGAAAGGCTCGCAAAAACCCATATGCGCAGTAAAAAAGAGGGAGAAGAAACTAAGTTTACCGTCACCGTCTCTATAGGTATTGCAGAATTTAGAGAAGGAGATACCGCTGAAGAAGTGTTCGAACGTGCAGATAAGGCACTATATCAAGCGAAAGAGCAAGGAAGAAATCGATGCATTATTGGTTCATGTTAAAACATACCCGTATTATCCATCACTTGTGTAACCTCAATTCAAAATGCCAAATTTAAATGCTGCACGTGATACATTTTATAAAAACAGATGAACTGTAATATCCATATTTCGCAGTCCGACGACCAAAGGGAGCATACTTTAACCGCTTGTTACAAGGCATTAGCGTGCAATGCTAAATAGTTTTTGAGCTATAGTCTTACACTTAAGTATAAGCGTAAGACCCAATATCAATTCTACACCTGTAGCCCACATGTTTGCCTTTGTGTCTTCATTAAATAGGTTGCTAACATTTCCATAGTTGTCTGCTGAAACAGCGAATTGCCATAGTATAAAATAATAAGCTGCATCCACAATTGCATACAAGGATACATACAAACCAAGTGATGCTACTAAGACAGCAAATATGCTTTGCTTATTTTGTGGTTCAATAGTCCGATCTATCTCTGACTTTAAAATAGATTTAGCAACTACTATAGGGAAAAACCATAGAGCCAAACTAAAAAACCGTATTTGACGATAACGAATATATTACCTTTGTTTTGCGATAAATAAACTACAAAATATTGCAACTAACTGCACACAACCACGAACATGACAACGACGAAACTACTACATTGTGACTAATAGCACGAAGAACAAAGGCACAAGCAGAGTTACTTGGTATGAGCCAAATATTGCCTACCCTAACATTGGTACGATGCTCGCCAAAATAACAAAAATTTACCTAGACGCATAACGCCCATATAAGCGGCGGCGATAGCCGTCCGGCACGCGCCTTTTGCGTGCGCACTTTATATACTTGTTATGCGAGCTACGGACGACGTTAATTTTATACTGACTTGCGAAGTGCAAACGAAGCCAGTGATTAATAGCGGTAAAGCCAAAACAAAAAACCGTATGTGGCGATACTGAATATACTACCTTTGTTTTGCGATAACCAAAACCTGATTATTACAACTAACTGCACGCAACCACGAACGGGATAAAACTAAAATTACTGCTTTGCCGCTAATAGCACGAAGAGCGAAGGCACGAAAAAGCCAACTTGGGAAAACCTAACTATTGCCTACCTTAACATTGATACGATGCTCGCAAAAATAACAAAGAATCACCTAGACGCATAACGCCGCCATAAGCTGCGGCTTTGTAGTTGTGAGTGTTGTGCTATTCAAGCACAAAAACGAGCAACGGAAAAGCCGTCAGATTGATGGCCTTGTTAGGCGCCAATACTTTTAGCTGCTTCCATACTAGATAACCACATAATGATTGCAATAATAGCTAACGAAAACAATAAGAATTTATACGGAGCATAAAGGCCAAGTGTTTTAGTAATAGGGCCTTTTTTAGAGTAAGGAATACGCCCTTCAGATATTATAGTTTTTATTGTATACAAGCTATGAAAGGTTGACGCTAGTGAGCAATAACAGGCCAAAAGAAGAAGCCATTGGTAATTATTAAGAACCCCTATTAAAGTAACGCAACCAGCAAAAGTAGCTAAACTAAGAACGCTTATATGCTTGTAAAAATCTATGTGTTGCTTTGGGTCTAATTCACTCATACTTTTTAACTTTCTGACGCCTAACGCTCGGTTAAGCGGCTGCGCTTTTCGCAGTCCGGCGACCAAAGGGAGCATACTTTAACCGCTTGTTATAAAGGCTACGGTTGATATTGATTTAAAACACGTTGCGTAGCCACTGGTTATTATTGATATAGCCAACAAGAAAACCGTATGTGGCGATACCTAACTTTATTCTTATGCTGTGCGATGCTGATGCCAAACAATTGTTACTAGCGGCACACAACGACGAACATGATAATACTGAAACCACACCGTTACCACTAATAGCACGAAGAACGAACGCACATATACTTATGGACTTGGTAAAAACTGAATAGTGACAGCCTTTACATTGGTACGATGCTTACAAAAAATAAAAAATCAATTAGCCTTATAACGCCCGGTTAAGCGGTGCAGCTTTGCTGCATCCGGCGACCAAAGGGAGCGTACTTTAACCGCTTGTTATGTTTTGTATATTTATTTTAACTCACTTAATTTGCTCGGATGCTCGGCTTCATATTCTTTACCATTAAATATGAACTTCCACTCTGGCGAGCCTAAGCGAGGATAAATTTGTATGCTACCCTTATGATATAAAATATTCATTGGGAAATGATCATCATTATCTTCAGCTAAAAGTTCAACTTCATGTCCGGGTAACATATGTATTTCTTCACATGTCATTTCAAGACAGAGAATTAACTCTTCATCCGTTTCATTTGAGAATATACCAACTGTTCTAAACTTCATTCGCGCTCTCAAATTTACTTATCTAGAAACATAACGCCCACATAAAAGGCGCGACGCAAGGAGCGTCCAGCCCGCAGGGCGAATTTTAATATTTTTGTTAGGTTTTTTTAAATACATTTTTAAGCTTTGAAAATATAGATTCGCTTGGATACACACAAAAATTTTTAATAATTTCTTCATCTGTAATTTCTGTATTTGAGCGAAGGTTACTCAGTATAACTTTAGCTAACCGAGGGTAATCGTTTTTATCCATAGGAGGATAAAACCCCCAATGCTCATGATTAGCTGAATCTGCCCAAGCAGACCAAAACTCCAATGTTAAATAAAGTAATGAGTTAGAAGGTATTTCATTACGTGGTATTGCAACCTCATATTTATCTAAATTATCTTCTACATCCAGCCATTTGCCAGCTTCATGAGCCAACAGTGCTTTTTCTAAACCTGATATGGCAATAGTTTTAGCTTCATCATATTTGCTCATCTATCGAGAAACCTAACGCCGCGTTAAACGGCTGCGTTTTTGCAGTCCGTTTTGAACGCCTTGTTATGCGACTACGGACGACATTAATTTTAAACTGACTTGCGAAGTGCAAACGAAGCCAGTGATTAGTAGCGGTAAAGCCAAAACAAAAAACGTATGTGGCGATACCGAATGTAATACCTTTGTTTTGCGATAATTAAATACAAACTGTTGTGACTAACTGCACCCGACCACGAACGGGATAAAACCGAAACTACTACTTTACTGCTAATAGCACGAAGAACGAAGGCACGAACAGAGTTACTTGGACGAACCAAATAATGCCTACCCTAACATTGGTATGATGCTCGCAAAAATAACAAAAAATCACCTAGACGCATAACGCCGCCATAAACGGATGCCGAAGCAACGCGTAGGCAGTCCGGTGGAGGCCACGCTTTTTGGGCCGGAACGTATTTAATGGCTTTGTTATATGCCATTAAGTTTATTAAACCTATACCCAAAAAATAGCCCTACAAATGCTGCACAACTATAATAAATTAAAAGTGAAGTGTGCATACGAAACCTACTAAAACTATCTAGTTCTGGAAAAGTCGCTAACAAAACAATAGGTGTAGCTATGAATAGTGCGAAAATACTATAGTGCCACCGTTTAATGCTAATACGATTAGCAAACCCAATTGCACAATAACAGGCTAGCATTACACCTATAAATTTTATAGCCCTAACAATTAAAAGAGTATTTTTAAATGCTTCAAGCTCATCCACAGTTTTAGGTGTAGCCGGATAGCTAAATAGAAACCATAACGACATACTTTTGAATATAAAAAATATCCCAATAGCAGATACAAGTCCATAAAATAAAGAGTTAATCTTCAAAATATCTCCATATACATATAACGCTCGGCTAAGCCGCCGGAACGGAGTTGATTGTTTTGTGCTAGCGTAGCGGAAAAGCACAAAACGAGCAACGCAGTGGAGGTCGGATTGAGCCGCTTGTTATATTATTGCACACGTATATTACCAACACTGATATTGGCCTCATTAATTGCTTCTTTTAACCTGCTAAAATCAATACTACTTTCGTTAAAAAAATCATGCGACGGCATACACATCTTGCTTTCAATTTCTTCACATGAAAGGTTTGACATTGAAGAGATTTCTATATTTTTAGTTATAATCATTTCTTTAAGCGAATCATTTGCTTTTATTAAACTATCACGCTCTTTTTCTAATTGACCGCTTATTACCTTTGCTTCCTGTACGGCAGAAGAAAGATGAACTTTAGCACTAGAGATTTCAATTGATACTGATGAAGATCGGTAGGCTATCAAAAGTAAAACAACTATTGACGATACCAAACACAAGCTAACTGAATGCCAAAAAGATCTAGGTATATTTAATCCATTCATAATAATTATTCTTTAATATAACGCCGCGCTTAAAGGCGCGAGCTTGCGAGCGTCCTAGCAGCCTTGCTGCGATTACAGCGCCTTGTTATGCGACTACGGACGACGTGAATTTTATACTGACTTGCGAAGTGCAAACGAAGCCAGCGATTATTATTGGTAAAGCCAAACCAGAAAACCGTATTTGACGATACAGAATATACTACCTTTGTTTTGCGATAACCAAAACCTGATTATTGTAACTAACTGCACACAACCACGAACATGACAATGACGAAACTTACTACATTGTAACTAATAGCACGAAGAGCGAAGGCACGAACAAGCCCAACTGGGAAAACTTAAATATTGCCTACCCCAACATTGGTACGATGCTTATTTAAATTACAAAAAATCACTTAGACGCATAACGCCGCGCTTAAAGGCGCGAGCTTGCGAGCGTCCTAGCAGCTTTGCTGCGATTACAGCGCCTTGTTATGCGAGCTACGGACGACGTTAATTTTATACTGACTTGCGTAGTGCAAACGAAGCCAGTGATTAATAATGGTAAAGCCAAACCAAAAAGCCGTATTTGGCGATACCGAATATAATACCTTTTTTTGCGATAACCAAAACCTGATTATTGTAACTAACTGCACACAACCACGAACATGACAATGACGAAACGTACTACATTGTGACTAATAGCACGAAGAGCGAAGGCACGAACAAGCCCAACTGGGAGAACTTAAATATTGCCTACCCTAACATTGGTAAGATGCTTAGTAGAACAATAAAAAATCACTTAGACGCATAACGCCCCGCTTAAAGGCGCGAGCTTGCGAGCGTCCTAGCAGCTTTGCTGCGATTACAGCGCCTTGTTATGCGAGCTACGGATGACATTAATTTTATGCTGACTTGCGAAGTGCAAACGAAGCCAGTGATTAATAATAGTAAAGCCAAACCAAGAACCGCATTTGACGATGCCGAATATTGCACCTTTATTTTGCGATAACTAAACACAAACGTTTGTGACTAACTGCACTCAACCACGAACAGAATAAAGCCGAAATTAATACTTTGCTAATTATGGCACGAAGAGCGAAGGCACGAACAGAGTTACTTGGGATGAGCCAAATATTGCCTACCCTAACATTGGTACGATGCTCGCAAAAATAACAAAGAATCACCTAGACGCATAACGCCTTGCTAAGGGGCACACGAAGCAACGCGTAGTGTGTCCCACGGAGGCCATGCTTTTTTGTGGCCGGAGTAAACTTGAGCAACTTGTTATATGTTTTTATTTAAGTGGTACTTAAGCGCCATATTAATACAAAGCCGAACTTCATTTTCTGGAATTGTTTGGTCTATATTGAAAACGATAGCTCTATTACCTTCATAAGTTAACTCTGGGAAAAGAGACCTAAATGTGTCAATTAATGTCGTTTTACAATTTACATAAATTGCATATTCATTAGGGGCTTTAGATTTCCAATCAATTCTTAATGTGGTGCCGCTTTTGCTTACTGTAGTTAAATATGAAGGCTCTCCCCACTTTAATGTTTCTTCAAGAATACCTATAGACTTATCCTTGGCAGCTTCATCCAAAATTAACTGACGTAAGAAATTTAATTTTGGGCGAACATAATCAGGGTATGATTCGAATTTTTTCTTAACGCCAGAATCCATTGTTTTATCCATTACACATAACGCCGCGCTTAAAGGCGCGAGCTTGCGAGCGTCCTAGCAGCTTTGCTGCGATTACAGCGCCTTGTTATGCGACTACGGACGACATTAATTTTAAACTGACTTGCGAAGTGCAAACGCAGCCAGCGATTATTATTTGTAAAGCCAAACCAAAAAACCGTATTTGGCGATACTGAACATACTACCTTTGTTTTGCGATAAACAAACCACAAGCTATTGTAACTAACTGCACACAACCACGAACATGATAACGACGAAACTTACTACATTGTGACTAATAGCACGAAGAACGAAGGCACGAACAGAGTTACTTGGCATGAGCTAAATAGTGTCTATCCTAACATTGGTACGATGGTACGATGCTCGCCAAAATTACAAAAATTTACCTAGACGCATAACAGCTTATTAGACGTCGTTTTGACGCGATTAAAAGCGTCTTGAGGACATGTATCCACGAGACGTTTCCTTCAACTTTTATTTTTTCTCTATTATTCAAGGCGTTACCCTTTTATCTTAGGCAAATACGCGATATAACACGTCGCATTTAGAATTATTGACTTTATTAGTGTTTAATACAATACTCAGTGGCAATTTTGGTGGCTGCCACTGGGGTTACCTATTAATACTGGAAAGTCATACTGGCAAGCGCAATTAAGAATTATGAATAAGCAATTGATCTCGTTGAGTAACCTACTTTAATACTACATTATTCACTATATATTCTCATGGAGGAGAATGATGAAATCTGCATTTTTACGTCAAGTTAGCGATGCTATTCGTGCTAAGCATTACAGCATTCGCACCGAACAAACCTACCTTTACTGGACGACTTACTTTATTCGCTTTCACAAGATGCGACATCCACGTGAAATGTCTGATGATGATATTCGATTATTTTTAAATTTTTTAGCGCTAGAACGCAATGTGGCTGCGAACACCCAAAAAGTCGCGCTCAATGCGCTGGTGTTTGTTTATCGCCATGTGCTTAATAAGGAAGTGGGTGACTTTAGTGATTTTTACCGTGCGCGTGCACCTAAAAAGTTGCCCACGGTATTAACGCGTGCGGAGGTATCACGTTTATTACAAGCACTGGATGGTTACATGCTGTTGTGTGCAGGCTTAATGTACGGTTCGGGTTTACGCTTAATGGAGACGGTATCGTTACGCTTTCAGGATATTGATTGTCATAAACTCACAGTTATGGTGCGCGAGGGGAAAGGTAAAAAATCGCGTATCACTACGTTAGCACCGGAGTTGGTTGGTCGGCTTAAGCCACATATGCAGCAGGTGCGCGCACTCCATTCAAGCGATAAAAAAGAACAGCAGTGGAGCGGCGTATACTTACCTTATGCGCTTGAAAGAAAATATCCTAATGCTGCTACCGAGCTTGGCTGGCAATATTTATTCCCTGCGCGTAAATTTAGTACTGATCCTCGCAGTGGTCAACGCCGCCGACATCATATCGGCGCACAGTCGGTTCAGCGAGCAGTTAAGAAAGCGCTGCGCAGTGCGGGCATCTCAAAGCCGGCCTCTTGTCATTCTCTGCGACATTCATTTGCAACACACTTACTGGAGCGCGGTGCCGATATTCGTACAGTTCAGGAGCAATTAGGCCACTCGGATATTCGCACCACCGAAATTTATACGCATGTGCTCAATCGTGGCGGTCATGCGGTGCGCAGTCCACTTAGCGATTTATAAAATGGCCCGAGCGATAATCATGATAGGCTTGCAGTAACTCTTCTTGTGTATTCATCACAAAAGGGCCGGAGCGTGCAATAGGTTCATGTATCGCATCGGCCGATAATATGAGTGCGCCAAAAGGTGCGTCATTCACATTAATCCTCACACTATCACCATCAGATAGTATCGCTAATTGTTGCTCTTTGAGTACTACTTCCTCGATATTGAGTGACCCACTATAGGCATACACCAACGTTACTTGTGTCGATGGCAGCTCGGTTGACCATATTCCCTCTTCTAATTGCACATCGAGTAGTGTCGGGCGGGTTGCAATATCCGTAATCACTCCTTGAATTTTTTTTTGCTCGCCACTTTCTACTACACCGGCTAACACACGCACAACTCCGTTGCTCATTATTAATTCTGGAATTTCTTTCGGTTGAATCTCTTGGTAGCGTGGCGCTCGCATTTTTTGTTCGGCGGGTAGATTCAACCAAAACTGAAAACCCCACAGACGACCCTGAACCACTTCTGGCATTTCTGAATGAATAATGCCAGAACCCGCTGTCATCCATTGTAGGCCTCCGGCGCTGATAACACCTTGGTTACCTTCACTATCTTCATGGCGCATTTGCCCTGACAATAAATACGTGATTGTTTCAAAACCCCGATGCGGATGCGAAGGAAACCCACCGATATAGTCAGCGGTTTTATCACTGCGTAATTCATCTAGCAGCAAAAATGGGTTGATATCAATCAGTTCGCGAGAGCCAATACTGCGAAATATTTTTACACCATCACCATCTTGGGTTTCTTGAGCGTTAATAATGTTAATAATTTTTTTAGGTTGCATGGGTAAACGACCGTTCGGTTAATGCATTGAGTAAAATTTTTACTATCGTCGATTATGTGGCTTATCAAAATCAAGTACCGGCCCTTCGGGGACAATACGCGTGGGGTTGATCATATCGTGGCTATAATAGTAGTGGCGTTTGATGTGTTCAATGTTCACTGTATCGGCAATGTTTTTATGTTGATATAAATCACGCAAATAATTCGACAGGTTAGGATAGTCCGCTATGCGACGCAGGTTACATTTAAAGTGACCTACGTATACCGCGTCGAATCTCACAAGCGTGGTAAATAGTCGCCAGTCTGCCTCTGTGATTTTTTCACCCACTAAGTAGCGTTGCATTGATAGGCGATTGTCCAAATCATCTAACGCTTCAAACAGTTCATTCACAGCTTTTTTGTAAGCCGCTGGCTTTGTTGCAAACCCGGCACGATACACACCATTATTAATTTTATCGTAAACCATTTGATTAATGGTATTAATAGTCGCTTGCTTTTCTTCAGGATAGTAGTCGTCATTATTATGAATCATGTGATTAAACGCGGTATTAAAGATGCGAATAATATCGGATGATTCGTTATTCACAATACCCTGTGTTTTTTTATCCCAAAGAATAGGCACGGTGGCTCTACCGGAATACTGTGCGTTATCGCGTGTATAAATCTCATGCAGGAACTGGCTTTGATAAAGTGAGTCACCCGTTGCATCACTGATATCACTTTCAAATGTCCAGCCATTGTCTAACATATGCGGATGCACCACAGATACACTAATAATATTTTCTAGTTGTTTAAGCTGACGAAAAATCAGGGTGCGATGCGCCCAGGGGCAAGCAAGAGAGACATACAAGTGGTAGCGGTCTTTTTCTGCGATAAAGTTTGTTTCATCATCGCTGTTGCTTTCTTTTTGTATCCAATGGCGATACTGCGCACCTTCGCGGATAAACTCGCCATCCGATTTTTCGGTGTCGTACCATTTATCGTGCCACTGCCCTTTTACTAATAAACCCATTGTCGCCTCCTACTGTTACGATTTATCACACTTCACTGTGCGACTATCTTTTAGCCAACCCATTTTTTGCAAAAAATTTATGATATTTCTTACCCTATCACTCTGATGAATAACCGGAATCTAGTGTTTACCTGCTCAGGCCGATACCGGATCAAGTCCGGCATGACGGTAAGTCGTTATGATTAAGACTTCAACATAACCACGGGGCCGGTATAAAACCTCTTAATGCTTCACTCCAGTGAAGACAGAGATCTAGTGAGTTTTTGCTTAAAGTGTTTCAAGCACACGATCGACTTGTTGCTTAGCATCGGCTAATAATTTTTCTGGCTCGCCTTTTGAACCAGATACATCAATAATGTGAATGTTTTCAATACCCATAAAACGACACACTTGTACTAAATAAGGGCTTACAAAATCAACCTCGCCACCGACGGGTGTCCCTCCCGTCGCTACAACAATAAAAGCACGATCAATATTGAGTAAACCTTCCGGCCCGTTATCGCCATAACGAAATGTTTCACCAACACGACAGACTAAATCGATCCACGCTTTTAGCGATGCTGGAATGGAAAAGTTATACATCGGTGCACCAATAACTAACTGGCTTGCGTCTTTTAGCTCAGTAATAAGTTCGTCCGATAGCGCTAACGTTTCTTTTTGAGGATCACTACGCTCTTCAGCGCGGGTGTAATAAGCACCGATATGCGCTTCACTGACGAACTCTAGCCGCGTACTTGCAAGATCACGGTGGTTTGTATTTACAGCTAAGCTATCAGCAATATATTGAGTAACTTGGCGTGATAACGAGGTGTCGTAACGCGCGCTGGCATCAACATTAAGTAATGTTTTCATAAGTGTTTCCTCTAAAGTTTTCTCGTCACTAACCACTGATCAAGCGATAGCTTGCCACCACCTAATAACACAAGTGCCACCGTCATAGAGAATAGTGCGAGCGCAAACTCAAACCCGCCATTGGATAAGAACAAGCCAGAAGAGCCGTGCACCACAGCACCAGCGATAAACATGGTGAAGGCTAAAACCGCCGCCGCTGGTCGAACCAGCAACCCAATGATAAGCGCAAGGCCGCCAAAGAACTCTGCACTACCCGCTAATAAGGCCATCAAAAAACCGGGCTCTAAGCCTTGTGATGCCATAAACTGGCCGGTGCCTTCTAAACCATAGCCGCCAAACCAAGCAAACAACTTCTGTGCTCCATGAGCGGCTAATATGATACCTGCAGGCAAGCGTAAGGCGAGGCTCGCCCATTGATCGTCGGTATGTAAGATCGTTTTAATATTCATTGTGTTTCTCCTAGCGGTGATGTCGTTATTGTGGGTAAGGAATGCAACTTATTATCAATCAGTCATAGAGGCCTTTGCACGAAAGCCATATGCTCACTATAGCGGACGAGAAATAAAAGAAAATTGATTTATTTTGCAATGAATGTTCAAATATTTTGAATAACAATAAAACACAAAAATAACCATTTTCCCACACGAGACAGCAATGATTCCCTTAGAAGCACTACAAGTACTGGATGCAATAGATCGAAAGGGAAGTTTTGCCGCTGCTGCAGAGGAATTATTTCGCGTGCCTTCGGCGATTACCTACACTATTAAAAAGGTCGAAGACCAATTAAACATCAAATTATTTGATAGAAATAAACAGCGTGCGGTATTAACACCAACCGGTCAATTGGTGCTCGAAAAAGGGCGAGAAATACTTCAACAGGTTCAACAACTTGAAGCCCAGGCACAGCAAACAGATAGCGGATGGGAAAGCCAGCTACGTATTGTTATCGACACCATCTTACCTTGTGAGCCGTTTTGGCCTTTGATCAACACCCTCAGCGAACAACATCCGTGGCTGAATATACAGATGATTGATGAAGCACTCAGCGGTAGTTGGGAAGCACTTACTTCTGATAGAGCTGATATTATTATTGGCGTGAGCGGTGACGAACCCATAGGTGCTCACTGCCAGCGCCATCACTTAGGTTATCTAAAGATGATACTCTGTTGTAGCCCCGCCCACCCTGCCGCACAACTTGAGCAACCTGTACAACGTGAACAGCTGAAAAACTACACACACATTGTCATTAACGATAGTGCGCGCTTGTTACCGCAGCGCAATGTGGGTCTATTGGGTATTCGACAAACATTATCTGTCAGCAATTTGTCACAAAAATTATCGGCTCTACTCAGTGGCGCAGGCGTAAGCCATTTGCCACGCTACCTCGCAGAACCGATGATCACACAAGGCCAACTCTGTGATCTAGGCACAGCACCACACCCACTCAATCCTTTTTATATGTGCTGGAAACCCGCACAAGCGGGTAATGCCAATGCTTGGCTGCGAAATGCGATTGTAGAGCAGCAAGTCTTAGCCAATATCATCGACCCAGCATAAAACCAAAAAGAACAACTATAAGCACTAAACTATCAAGAGAATTAAATTGATTAATAAAAATTATCGAAACTATACAAGCAATTAATTTTAAAAATTACCGGCCAGCCGCTATATTGACCTCCGTACTACGGTAATTGACCCGTTGGCGCAATTCATTAAGACGACCACCCACCAACTAAAAGGCGACATCATGAGTAACACATTGACGAATAAAGAAGGACAACAGGTACCCGACGTGACATTCCGCACCCGACAGGGCGACCAGTGGGTCGATGTGACCAGTAGCGACCTATTTAAAGGCAAAACTGTTGTGCTATTTGCACTACCGGGTGCTTTTACACCCACCTGCTCATCAACCCATTTACCGCGCTATAACGAATTAGCGCCATCATTTGCGGCCGAAGGCGTCGATAGTATTATCTGCTTGTCCGTAAACGATACCTTTGTAATGAACTCTTGGGCCGCCGATCAACATGCTGACAACATTACGTTTATTCCCGACGGAAATGGCGAATTTAGTGACGGTATGGGTATGCTTGTGGGCAAGAATGATATTGGCTTTGGTAATCGCTCGTGGCGCTACTCGATGCTGGTGAAAGACGGCAACATTGAAAAAATGTTTATCGAGCCCGATGTACCCGGCGACCCGTTTGAAGTGAGTGACGCCGATACAATGCTTAACTACATTAACGCCGATGCGGTACTGCCTAAGCGCGTAACACTATTTACCAAACCCGGCTGCCCTCACTGCTTGCGCGCCAAAAAAGCACTGACTGACAACCGTTACCACTACGAGGAAATTATACTAGGTGACAAAGGCATTACTTACAGCTCATTAGCGGCGGTAACCGGTGCTGGCACTGTACCCCAAGTATTTATTGACGGTGAACATGTCGGTGGAGCCGATGATTTAGAGCAGTGGTTGGCGAATAAATAAACACGACTCATTGATGGTGGGAGATGACATGCGGCTTGCGACCTGTGGCTTGCCGCATTAATATGCAGCCATGCCAGCACCGATCCCTCCACCTTCCGCGCTATCTCCCGAACAGCTAACACAACAATGGTTTGAACGCATTGTACTTGGCCTTAACTTATGCCCATTTGCGCACAAACCCGCACGAGAAAAAACCATTCGTTTTATCGCCTGTGATGCCACTACAGAAAGCGAACTCCTTAAAAAAGTAAAGCAAGAGACTCAGTATTTAGAAACGACTCCCCCTTCCGTTTGTGAAACGACCGTGATTATCGTTACACAGCTATTAAGTGATTTTTACGACTACCAATTTTTTATTTCTGAAGCCGAACGCACATTGCAACAAAATAACTGGCATAACGATTTCCAAATCGCCAGCTTTCATCCCGATTACTGTTTTGCTCATACTGAGCCTAGCGATGCAAGCAATCTCACTAATCGCTCACCCTATCCATTGATTCACCTATTGCGCGAAGCCAGTGTGACCACTGCGCTAAAGCATGTGGATAACCCTGAAGAAATTCCTAAGAATAATATTGAAAAAATAGAGGGCTTAAAAAAAGAAGAGAGAGACGCACTGTTTTTTTATATACGAGATAAAAAATTATGATTATTTAACGGTCTTACTAATAATTTCTTCAATATCATTGTACTGATAAACAGTCTCTCTAAGCCCATCACCATCAATATCTACTTCTGCTCTCACGAGCATCCCTTTACTGTTATACCGTTGAATTTTTAGTGCTTTGGTGGAACCTGGCTTGAAAAAAATCACTGTTTCGATAATGCCATATCTATAGTTTTCTCTATAGTTCTTAAAACCATCACCTGTTGTATCTGATTTCACCCAGACGACATTGCCTTTTTCATAGTGAGCTTGTGTCTCAAAGACACCATTAAAATCTTCATCAGAGGAAAACGATTTTACAAATCCTTTGCGATCAAAAAGCAATTTATAATCAACTTTTCCATCGAAGTTTCGATCTACTTCTGACTTGGAAATACGGTTATTGAAGTAAGTCCATGTTTCATCTAATACACCATCGTCATTGTAATCAATGCCGTCTTCCGTTATCGGAGTATAATAATATGCTACTGTAAGAATTATGCCGCATAGAAAAGCCGTAAGGATAACTAAAAACGAACTTTTTCGACGATAATTCGCAGGGGGCGGCGAATTTGACTCCCGTTGCCTTTCATCCCATTTTTCAACTATCCGCTTACCCTCAAGATAATCACTCTCTGCAATCATTATTCTGACTATACCCGACGCTTGAATTTCACCGACGCCGCCTTGCAGATACTCCCCATCAATTTGGACTGACAAACCTTCTTGCTCAAGAAGATGCCGAATCATATGCGCTTCTATTGAGTTTTGCGCTTCGTACAACAATCTCATATCATTTCATCCCTAAAGCACTAATAAAAAGCGAGAACTACTGCTTTGAACGCTGTGATTTTATCGCCACTTTTTCATGCAAAATTATCGCGATAATAATACCAATAACATAAGGTAGTTTAACGTAAGCGCCATAATCACCGTGAAAAGCATAACCGTCATCCATGGCGATGCGCAACAAACCAAAACACCATACGGCGGCCACAAAATACGCGATGCGATTTTTTTTCCATAAAAAATAACTGATCACTAAGCCAGCTAAACCTAGAGTAATACCAAAAGTATTCAACTGCAGCAACCACGCAATCGCCCCCGCTGCAATCACGCACACGAACACACTATTAATAATGTGCCATTTTGCAGAAGGTTGTGAGGTCACGATGCTGAACCACTAGTTTGTTTATCGCAATACGCTTGTGCTTCTTGCACATTGAGCGAGCCTTCATAAATAGCACGACCGGTAATGGCGCCACAAATACCGTGATGCGCTTGCGCTTTTAGCGCTTTAATATCATCCATATTCGTAATACCGCCCGATGCAATCACGGGGATACTCGACGCTTGCGCCATAGCAACCGTGGCTTCGACGTTGACGCCTTGCATCATGCCATCACGTGCGATGTCGGTATAAACGATAGACTCTACGCCGTCGGCTTCAAAGCGCTTGGCGAGATCAGTGGCTTTTGTTTCTGAGACTTCAGCCCAGCCGTCGGTCGCAACTAAACCATTTTTAGCATCCAAACCGACAATAATATGTCCGGGAAATTGCTGGCACATCTCGCTAACAAATTCCGGTTCTTTGACGGCTTTGGTGCCGATAATGACGTAGTTAACACCCGCCTGTAGATACTTTTCTATGATTTCACCATTGCGAATACCGCCACCAATTTGAATAGGTAGCGAAGGAAACGCTTTGGCAATTTCGGTGACGACTTCGCCATTAACGGGTTCGCCTGCGAAAGCACCATTAAGATCAACGAGGTGTAAACGGCGGCAACCTTGGTCGACCCACTGCTTAGCAAAATCTACGGGGTTATCGCCAAATACGGTCGAGTCGTCCATTAGGCCTTGGCGTAGACGAACGCACTGTCCATCTTTTAAATCTATTGCAGGGATAATAAGCATAAAGTTATTCCGATAATAATGGCGTTAAGAGTAATACGATTAAAGTTTACCGTTCCACTCAACGAAATTTTTAAGTAATTGCAGACCGACAACATCACTTTTTTCAGGGTGAAATTGTGTGGCAAATAAATTATTGTGCGCTAGCGCTGCCGCAAAGGGTAATTGATAATCACAGATACCTGCCACTTGCGCGGTGTTTTGTGCTTCAACAAAGTAGCTATGCACAAAATAAAAACGGCTGTGATTATCGATGCCATGCCATAGAGGATGAGGAAGTGTTTGCTGCACACGATTCCAGCCCATGTGCGGGACTTTAAGTTTTTGGCCGTGGTCATCTATAGCATTTTCGGTAAAAAATTTAACGTCGCCGGGGAGCTGGTTAATACAATTAACACCACCACTTTCTTCGCTGCTAGACATCAGTGCTTGCATACCCACACAAATCGCCAATACGGGTTTGCCTTCGGCAATAAGAGAAGGGACCAAGTGGTCGAACTCTAAGCGACGAATTTCTGCCATACAATCACGAATAGCGCCCACACCAGGAAATAAAATTTTATCGGCGTTAGCAATCACATTGGCATCTGCCGTCACAACGACATCGCTCTCAGGCGCAACGTGAGTGAAGGCACTCGCCACTGAGTGTAAATTTCCCATGCCGTAATCAATAATTGCGACGGTTGTCATTAGTCATCACCTGCGAGAAAAATAAAGAAAAACGCGTTAAAGAAATGTCTGAAACGTGACAGGGTTAAACGGGAGCTAGCTACAGCGTCCCTTTGGTCGAAGGCATAACACCTGCCATACGGGGATCGTGCTCTAATGCCATACGCAAAGCACGACCAAAGGCTTTAAATACGGTTTCAATTTGATGATGAGCATTGTGGCCTTTGATGCAATCAATATGTAATGTCACCTGAGCGTGATTCACAAAACCTTGGAAGAACTCCCAAAATAGTTCGGTATCAAACTGCCCAACACGTTTTTGTGTAAAAGGAATATCCATAAGCAACGCAGGGCGGCCAGAAAAGTCGATGACCACGCGCGATAGCGCTTCATCGAGTGGCACATAGGCGTGCCCATAACGACGAATACCTTTTTTATCTCCCACCGCTTTGGCAACGGCTTGGCCGATGGTGATACCAATATCTTCAACGCTGTGGTGATCATCAATATGTGTATCACCATCACACGTCACGTCAAGATCTATCAAGCCGTGACGTGCGATTTGATCCATCATATGCTCTAAAAAAGGGACGCCAGTATTAAACACTGCTGCACCGGTACCATCGAGGTTAAGGTCAACATTAATTTTGGTTTCCAGCGTGTCGCGGCGGACACTGGCAGTACGGGCGCTCATGAGCTTCTCCGGCTATCGTATTAGGTCAGGCTATAAAAAAGGGGATTATACGTGTTCATACGCGGCGGGTGAAGTGATGTTCGAACTGATCTACAATATGCTTGTCTACCTGTGTGCAGGATTATCTGTTGTCTTGCATATATAGAACCATAACAAGGCGACGGGATACATCTCGACAATAACAGCCACCACCTAAAATCATCATTTGCTGGGATCATTATGAAACTGATTAAAATTGCATTTAGCCTTATCACTATTGTTATTTTACTGATTGTGGTGGCCGCCATTACCTTACCGCAACTGGTGAATCCGAATGATTATAAACGCCAGATCACCGATGCGATAACTCAGCACACGGGATTAAATGCCAGCATAGAAGGCGATTTATCATTATCGGTATTTCCGTGGTTAGGTGTAAGTACTGGTCAGGTCGTATTAGAGCAGCCTAAAGTGATCCAAGCATCGATACCCGATGCCGGTAACTTTGTTGATGTGAGCGCTATCGACATTCGGGTTAAATTACTGCCCTTACTCAGTAAAAAAGTAGAAGTTGATACTGTCTTACTTAAACAACCGCTGATTGAATTTGTAGTCAACAAGACAGGCAAAAATAGCTTATCCGGATTACAAACAGCGACGGCTACCGCCGAAACACCAGAAACAACACCGACGGATACATCATCCCCTACTGCCGATACCCCTGCAGCCATTGCCGCTTTCTCTATTGCAGGCGTTGATATTAGTAACGGACAACTTATTTTTGATGATAAACAAGCTGGGGTTCGCTATGAACTCTCCGACTTAACCATTCAAAGCGGCAACATTTTAGAGGCCAGCGCTCCTTTTTCTATTTCAGCTAAGGCTGCAGGCACTAACATCGAGCCAATTATCTTAACGCTACAAAGTGATTTATCGCTAAATAAAGATACCATGGCAGCCACATTGAGCAGCCTTAACCTTTCCGTACAACAATCCCAAAATACCGCTGATTTAACCTTGGCCTCTCTCGACTACCAACATGCTAAGAGCGCCCTTACCGTCTCTGATCTCAATTTATCTGCCGAAGCTGAAGGGTATCCAATCGAGTTATCTGTCCCAAGCATAACTGCAAACCTATCGACCGCCATCGCATCGATAGAAACCTTTTCGGTTAACAGTCATAACCTAGCACTGACCGGTAACATAGATCTTAAAAATTGGAATACAGCACCAATGGCCATTGGTCGTATCAGCTCCAACACGTTTGATGCGCAATCACTATTAAAAAAACTCGCTATTGATTACACACCGACCAATGCATCTGCGTTAAGCGCACTGTCGATTGAAACACAATTTAATGCCACTGCGAATGGCGCTGCACTGCAAAACATCACTGCCAATATTGATAACACCATATTGACAGGCGATGCAGCAATCGTGAACTTTGCAAACCCACGTTATAGTTTTGACCTCGCACTTAGCAGCCTTATCGTTGACGATTACTTACCGGTGAGCGATAAAAACGCTAGCAACGACGATGCAGCCGCACCCACTGCCGCCGAAGCACTCGCGGCCCCCATTGTTTTACTGAAAGACATATATGCCAATGGTGTATTTCGTGCTGACAAAATAGTCGCCAGTAAACTCACACTCACCGACAATATTATTCAGGTTACCTCTACAGATAAACGTGTCACGATTACTCCCACCGTTAATTTATACAAGGGGCAGTTAGCCGGTACAACGATTTTAGAACGCGGCAATACACCAACGCTGTTGGTTAAAAATACACTCACTAATGTTGATCTTGGCCCCTTACTAACCGATGCTGATGTCACTGATCAGTTTTCTGGCATCGCTACGATTAATACCGATATTAAAGTCACCCAGACAGCAGAAAAACCAAGCAGCAAAGGGACAGTGAAAGTGCTGGTCAAAGACGGCACAATTGAAGGTGTCGATATTAAAAAAGTATTAGATGATGCACAAAATACTATCGATAAAATACGTGGAAAAGATATTCAAAATAATGCTGACACCAGTGAAGACAGCACTCGTTTTGCTGAGATGACAGCCACACTGTTAATTGATAACGACATTATCACTAACAACGACCTCTCAATGAAAGCACCGGTATTTCGTGTGAATGGAGAAGGATCGGTAAATACGGCAGAACAAACCCTGGATTATCTTACGTCTATCATTGTCGTTAACACCAATGAAGGGCAAGGCGGCGAAGATTTAGCAAATCTTAAAGGCTTTACCATTCCTGTACGCTTTAGCGGCGCCCTCGCCTCACCCAAATATGCGATTGATACCAAAGCCTTATTGAAAGCAAATACCGCTAAAACGTTAGCAAAAGAAAAGGACAAACTGAAAGATAAGTTATCAGAAAAACTTAAATTAAATAACACCGATGGCAATGACGCCCAAAGCCCTGAAGACGCATTGAAAGATAAGCTCAAGAAAAAGTTATTCGATAAATTATTTTAAAGATACAACACTGACAACAGACAAAATAGTAATTTTTATAATGTGCAAAAATGAGTCATCGCAATATGGATACCTGCATCCGCAGGTATGACGGTGAGATATTTATTTAGCAGCTCTTGGTAGCAGAGGCAGGTTTTTGCTCCTGCAAAACCTGTATTCCCGACTTCCATGTTGGTCAAGCTGCCGTGAAGCTTATAGGATATATTTACAGCGTGCTGCTGAAGTAACAACCTGCTTTTTTGTTCGAAATTTTAGAGTGCTCCACGGGTTATATTATTTATACGGCGCGTATTTTTCGCCATACAATTGTTTTAACGCTACATTGAGTTGCTGAGTTAATTGTTCATAGCTGTCTGTCAGCACACCAATATGCCCCAACTTTCTGCGCGGCCGCTCTTCTTTTCCGTAAGCGTGATAAAAGAACTCTGGTGCAGAAAAATCACTTTCTTTACCGTGCTTTCCTAACATATTAACAATACCACCGATGCCATTCGGCGTTGTTTCACCGAGTGTGGTATTCGCAATCGCCAGACAGTGGTTTTCAAATTGACTAGTCTTACAACCCTCCATTGTCCAATGGCCTGAGTTATGCACGCGCGGGGCTAATTCATTAACAACTAAGCCTTGTGGTGTATCGAAACACTCCATGGTTAACACACCCACATAATCTAATGCAGACAGCATGGTTTCCATATAAGCCACCGCGCCTTCTTCAAGAATAACGTCAGTATTCGGCGCGGGTGCCATGGTCGCTATTAGCACACCTTCTTCGTGGCGATTTTCCATTAAGGGGTAATACACAATATCGCCTGTCGCATTACGCGCGGCAATCACCGAAATCTCGCGCGTGTAATCAACGTGCTTTTCTGCAATTAATTGCACGCTTTCATTAAGTGTCACTTGCGCTAAATCATCGGGGGATTGAATACGCCATTGGTTATATCCGTCGTAACCCGATTCGGCCGCTTTAATATAAATAGGCAAACCTAAACGCTCAGGCAAGCTATCAAGCTGTGCTTGGCTTTCAATAATTTCAAAATCGGCAGTGGGAATGCCGTTATGGCGCAAGAAGTTTTTTTCGCGAATGCGATTTTGTGATAAATAAATGGCGTTACTGTTGGGGTAAACCGCAGTATGTGATTGCAGGTCAGACAGCAATTGTGCGTTGACCATTTCTTTCTCAACGGTAATCACATCGGGTTGCTCAAGGGCGCTGAATAAAGCCTCTGCCGTCATGCCTTCTTGGAAAACAACAACCGCGCCTAAATCATCAACGCAGCGGGCATCTTCATCTTCATCAGCAATAAAGGAGAAACGATAGCCATGAGGAATACCCGCTTGTGCCGTCATTTGCGCCAACTGACCACAGCCAAAAATTGCGATATGCATAAACTCCCCCAAGGCAGCCACCTCAAAAAGTGGCGATATCTATTGTATTATTCTGTATCTTCTACAGACCAAGGCACATTATCGGTTTGCGCCTGACGCCAAGTCTGAATACGTTCAGACAGTGCATCGTCGGACAAAGCCAACATTTGCGCGGCGATTAAACCCGCATTATAAGCACCTGCTTCACCAATAGCCTGTGTGGCTACCGCCACACCTCGCGGCATTTGCACGATAGACATTAAGCTATCCATGCCTTTAAGTTGTTTACTGCTTACTGGCACACCAACAACCGGCAAGTGGGTAAGCGCTGCTGCCATGCCGGGTAAGTGCGCTGCACCACCGGCACCCGCAATAATGACCTTGATACCACGCGTATGTGCGGCTTGGGTAAATTCGACTAATCGTTCGGGTGTGCGATGTGCAGACACTACGTTGGTTTCATAAGTAACGCCGAGTTGATCTAACACGCCTGCCGCCTCTGACATGGTCGGCCAATCTGAACGGGAGCCCATAATAATGCTAACAGTCACACTCATAACGGTATATCTCTAGGTATATCAGCACTTTATCTAAGCAGCTTGGACGTCATTACCTTCAAAAACAACTCACCATCTCCTCTAATAAACAGAAGAATAATAAGGCAAGCATTGAAAAAGTAGGCGTAAATGCGGAAAAACTAAGCGACTTGATGGTGCTTGGTGATCAAAAAAGGGCGAAATTGTAACAGCAGATGCGCATAGAGGCTAGTATTGTGAAAAACCGTACAGAAAAGTTGGAGGGAGTTCCTACCATTTCGGCTCTCACACCTAATACAGAGCCCATAGTAGGCAAAGTATTAAGTATTAGATACCGAAAGGTCTGATATAGCCAAATACGCACCCAAGCCCAACAAGCAACTACCCGATGCTGCCGTCTGAACTGCACGAATACGCGCATTAGACTGCCAATGACGCGCCACTGGGTGCGCAAAGTACGCAATAAGTACATCAGGAATCATATTGATAACAACAACGACCATACCGAGAACAATAAACTGCTGAAAGATATCACCTTGTTCGGGATGTACAAACTGCGGAATAAACGCCAAAAAGAAAATGGCCGTCTTCGGATTGAGTATCTCGGCAATGATACCCTGAAAAAAAGCCGAACGAATGTCTTGGCTAGGAGTTGAGAAATTATCGCTCTGCGCCACCACATCGCGCTCTATTTTCATCGGATCAGCTTGCTCAAGCGATTTTAACGAGTGGTTATTTATCAACATATTCTGGCGTATGGAATAAAGCATTTTCATACCCAGATAAATAAGAAATGCCGCACCTAAGTATTTGAGTATCATCATTGCGCTCGCCGACTTAGCCAAAATAACCGATACCCCCAGCGCCGCAAAAATAACGTGCACAACACCGCCAACAGCACAACCCAAGGTTGATGCCATACCAACAAACCGCCCGCCAGCGATGGTGCGCGACAACACATAAAGAATGCCCGGACCCGGCGCAAAAGCTAATGCGAGCGCTGACGATAGAAAAATAAACCATGTTTGTAGATCTAGCATTATGACACTCTCATTTTTATTGTTATGCACACAACATAAATTCGGCAGTAGTGACTGCAACAATAATTACTGGCCGTCTATACTCACAATGGGGCAGTTGACGACAATATCAGTACGCGCAACACTCACTAAACCCTGAGCCTCAGCCGCCAATATGTCACCTTCAGAACGCAGCTCGCGACTATTATTTTTGTCGATCCATTCGACTTTATACATTAACCAGATCGGGCTGTAATGCTGATCCTGACTATTCGCCCCCACAGGCTGAGGAATGGAAGCAAAGACATTACGTGATTGCTCACCATCAGGAAAGGCATAAACCCGCTCAATAACCGTTTTTGCTTGAGGTGCTTTAGGGTAAACCGGAATAGCATCACGTAATCTAGGTGCATAATTAGCCTGCATTTTAGCCGCCATTGCCGCGTTTGACACATCTGTCGTAATGTAATGCACCGCCGATGCTTCATACCAACCGACTAACAACGGAAGCGTAATTTTTTGAGGTTGCGTTGTTGATGCGCAAGCATTTAAAAGTAAAACTAATAAGATGGTGGCTAAACGTATCATAGAGGCACCTGATAATGTGTGTAAACTGAAACCGAGCGTTACGAATCTGTAAGAAGTATAGCTTCAATTGGAATAACCCGTTTGCTTTCAGTGAAATGATATTAATAGCCCAGTATGCTCCAAAAAGTAGCATACTATAAGCAACAACCGATCAACCATACTACGACTTGAGCTAAATACCTATCATGCCACTACATCCTCAAGCACAAGCATTCTTAGATATTGTTAATCATACTGAACGCACGCCACTTCGTACATTGAGTGCAGCGGCAGCACGTGAAGTCTACAATCAACGTCCTGCAGAATTAGCACCCGCATGGATTGATGTGCATGCAGTCGATGATAAAACATTCTCTAGCAACGGGCTTAACATACCGATCCGAATCTACACGCCAAAGCATTCTCTAGAGCCACTACCTGTATTTATTTTTTATCATGGCGGCGGGATGGTGATTGGCAATATCGAAGGGTACGACACGCTATGCCGACAACTGTGCATGCAGTCATCGTGCATTGTTATCTCTGTCGGCTATCGACTCGCACCAGAACACAAATTCCCTGCCGCCATTGATGATGCTTATGCGGCGTTTTTATGGGTTGCACAACAGGCTTCAACATTCAATGGTGACAAACATCGTATTGCCATCGGTGGCGATAGTGCTGGAGGTAACTTAGCTGCGGTGGTGACGTTACTCGCCAAAGCGCACCCTGAACACACTATTCAATATCAAGTATTAATATACCCCGCAACCGCGCCTTATGCCGACAGTGAATCACATATCAACTATGCCCAAGGTTATTTTTTAGAGCGCGAAACTGTGCTCTGGTTTCATCGCAGTTATTTACGCTCTGATAAAGACCGACAAGATTACCGCTATGCCCCACTTATTGCAGAAGACCTTAGCGATTTGCCGCCTGCGCTAGTCATTATCGCAAAGTACGATACATTGCGGGACGAAGGTGAGGCTTATGCCAACCGCTTAATGAATAGCGGGGTCGAGACCCAACTTATAGAATACGAAGGAATGTTCCACCCTTTTATTTCACTCGCGGGCGTTTTAGATGATGGCAAGGCGGCGATTACAGAAATTGCTAACGCCTTACGACAACAATTGTCCATAAACGATGCCTAGCGTTTATCAATCCACCGAGAAACCGGCAGAGAGAATACGAAAGGGATACGGTATTTTTTAATAAATGCAAAAACAAGTAATGGCGCAATTATAGCCATCAAGGTGCCCAACAATAAATGTACGATATAAGAATCAATATCCAAAAAACGACTTAACATAATTCTCACTCCACTACCCGCCAATATGTGCATCACATAAATAGCCATAGAAGCGGTGCCCACAAAAACAATCCATTTTTTGGGTTTTTTTGCGCCTAAATAAGCAATTGATACCACCAACAATATAGATACAACAATCAATAGCACTTTAGCTACACGTGAAAAAACACCTAAACTTTCTTCGTGCAAATAAAAACCATATTGCCCGACCACAAACAAAAGCAGCCACAGCAAGAACCAGCGAGAAACAACAGCAGCATCAAGCGTAAAGTAATGAAAAAAGGCAATGCCTAAAATAAAAAACAATAAGTTATGAAAAACATGATTAGGCATTGCGCCCACATACACGTGGCCGATCAATAAATACAATACTAATGATACAAGCAGGCCAACACTCACTGCTTTTTTGGGCAGCAAAGTAAATAAAATAGCCGATACAATAAAAATAAAGAATAAGGCGTACAAAAACCAAAACTGCGCTCTTGGCTCTACTAAAAGATGAAAAACATCGGCATAACTTACCGTACCGTTAGTATAGGAAGACAGTGTCGCCTCGATAACTCCCTGAAACAGAGACCATATAATATATGGATAAAATACCGTATCAATTTTACTTATCGACAGACGAAGTCCGCCTTTTTTTTGGAAAGTATTTAAAAAAAATAAACCCGATAAAAAAAAGAATAAAGGCATGTGAAAAGTGTAAATAATACTATCTGTCCAATGGTAAAAACTTTCAGGCATCGCAATACCTGCGTTATAAACACCACGCGCCACATGACCATAAACCACCAAAACAATGCCGATGCATTTTGCATAATCGACCCAATCACTTCGGCTTTGCTCTTGTAAATCACTCATTATCTGTTTTACCGCTTAAGTAATTTGCGTGATAACGCAGATGATCTTCTATAAAACTTGCGACAAAAAAGTAACTATGATCATAGCCTTGCTGCATACGTAGATTGAGTGGGTGCTGATTCTTATCGCATGCCTCCTGCAGCGCAGAAGGCTGCAATTGTTCCACCATAAACTCATCGGCACTGCCTTGATCCACGAGAAGGGGAATTTTTACATCGGCCTGAGCAATCAATTCGCAGGTGTCATATTGTATCCAGTCAGATATATCGCTTCCCAAATAACGCCGAAAAACCTTTTCGCCCCAAGGGCAGCTTACCGGATGACAAATAGGAGAGAATGCGGAAACCGAGCGATAAAAATGTGGATTTTTTAAGGCGATAGTGAGTGCACCGTGCCCGCCCATTGAATGCCCACTAATACTACGTTTATCTGTTACCGGAAAATTTTTCTCGATAATGTCGGGAAGTTCTCTGACAACATAATCGTACATACGGTAATGCTGGTTCCAAGGCGACTGAGTTGCATTAAGATAAAAACCAGCACCTGAACCAAAATCATAACTCTCATGCTCACCGGGTAGCTCTGTTCCTCTAGGGCTAGTATCAGAACATACAATCGCCACACCTAGCTCTGCTGCCACTCGCTGAGCGCCGGCTTTCTGCATAAAATTTTCATCGGTACAGGTCAAGCCAGACAACCAATACACTACGGGAACAGGTTGGTGCTCAGCTTGTGGAGGTAAATAAATAGCAAAGGTCATCGCGGTGTTAGTCGATTGACTATAGTGCTGATACCGCTCCATAACGCCACCAAAACTGCGAACCGTAGATAAACGCTCCATCCTGCTACTCCTCATTGATTCATCGTTAAAAAATAATCACTGATCGTATACTTTCCCCTTCGTGCATTAAATCAAATGCACGATTGATCTCCTCAAGGGGCATAGTATGTGTCACCATCGGATCAATTTTAATATCCCCTTTCAGGTATTGCTCAACATAATCCGGTAGCTGAGAACGACCTTTTACTCCGCCAAACGCGGTTCCTTTCCATGTACGACCCGTCACTAGCTGAAAAGGGCGCGTCGCGATTTCTTGCCCTGCGCCAGCAACCCCGATAATTACCGATTCTCCCCACCCCTTATGACAGCACTCGAGTGCTGAACGCATCACATCGACATTACCAATACATTCAAATGAGTAGTCAACACCACCGTCGGTCAGATCGACAATAACATCCTGTATCGGTGAATCGTACTCCTTGGGGTTGATGCAATCCGTTGCTCCAAGCATCTTCGCCATGTCAAACTTATCGGTATTAATATCAACACATATAATGCGCTCAGCGTTAGCCATCACCGCACCCTGAACAACACTTAAACCAATGCCTCCCATGCCAAAAATAGCAACCGTAGACCCTGCTTCGACTTTTGCGGTATTTAGCACCGCACCAATGCCCGTAGTAATCCCACAGCCTAACAAGCACACCTTATCAAGAGGTGCTTGCGGATTAATCTTAGCCACCGCAATTTCAGGCACCACTGTATATTCAGCAAAAGTGGACGTGCCCATATAATGAAAGAGTGGCTGGCCGTTTTTTGAAAAGCGAGACGTGCCGTCAGGCATCAAGCCCTGCCCCTGTGTTGAACGTATAGCCTGACAAAGATTGGTTTTACCTGACAAGCAAAACTTACATTGACCACACTCGGGGGTATAAAGTGGTATCACGTGATCACCCACCGCCAATGAGGTCACTCCTGCACCGACTTCCTCGACAATACCACCGCCCTCATGCCCTAATATAGAAGGAAACAAACCTTCAGGGTCTGCCCCTGACAAGGTATAAGCATCGGTATGACAAACACCCGTCGCTACCATACGCAATAACACTTCACCGGCTTTAGGGCCAGAAACGTCAATTTCTTCAATAGATAATGGCTTACCCGCTTCCCAAGCCACCGCCGCGCGTGTTTTCATGGAGCATCTCCTATTAGTACTAATGCAATATATATTCTGATAATCGCTAGAGTGTAGCAAGTTTAGCGCGTATCAACCAAGCGATGCCTTAACGCCTATTGATTCACTTATGGGGAGGGGGATTTAGCGATAGCTTTTATGACTCTTGAATTCAACTATCATTCAATTACACTATTCCTCTACAATAACAATGAATAAGAATAGTAGTTTTTAAACACAGGTAGTATTTGTCTATGAACGAACACACACAGCCCCCTGCTATTGATATCAACAAGGTAAAGAATAAATTAATTCAGCAAAAAAATGATATTCAACGCTTAGAGCAAGAAGTCGACAACTTACAAAAAATTGTAAAAGAGCAAGAAAAAGAAAGCCATAAAGCAAGCACCGAAGCAAAATTAGCAGTCGACGACTCAGAACTTGCACGCAGCTTCAATCAAAAAAACTACGCTCCCATTATAGCTTCACTATTTGAAAAACCATCTAAACAACTGAGAAACCGCGCCATTATTATTATTTTAATTGCAACGGCTCTGTCATTGGCGGCGGGTTATTTTTCAGCAGGATACCTCACTTACACACAAAATATTTTACTAAATGAAAAAATAGGTGCCATACAAGACCAATTAACTCAATTTATGCAGCAACAAAAAATACAGCAAGAAATTACAAAAAAGCAAATAGAGGTGATTGCATTAAAACGCCTAGAAAATAAAAATCAATCTTCAGAAGCACCCATCACACCTATTGTAGAAAAATCAAGTGCCGCCAGCATTGAGAAAGAAAACACTATCATTCGGCAAGCAAAAAACATTGTGCAATATATTAGGGAGGCTGAAAGCCAACCGGAGTTTATAAAGGATTATAAAAAGAATAAAACACAGTTTGCGCAGCTTTATTTAATTGTCATGCAATACGCCAGTAACGAAAATATTTTTTATGACTCTTACTTGAAAGCCATAGAAATACTTAACATACCCAACCATATAGCGCCAAAAAATACAGATGAATTATTATTAATGGATCTGGAATTTTTACGCGCCGCTTATTCTGGCTTTGTTATCACATCAGAAAAAAATAAAAACGGCTGGCGATACCGGGAGTCGGATAGACAGTTTTCAAGCTATTATAATAGCGCCCTAGAATACGATTTAGGCGCTTGGCAAATCATTAATGAAAAAAATGATTACCAATCTCTACCTAATGTTTTTGCCCTTAATATCGATCGTGTTGTTCAACAGGTATTATTTAATAATGCATCATCGCGGCTGATGCTACCAGAACAAACGTATTACCATGCCTACCCTGAAAGCAACAAAAATCAAGCTGTCGGAAAGTTATTAAATCAAGAAAAAATCGAAAAAAACGGTAACACACTGACGATTGACGCATCACGTTTTAACATACCTATTAGTGAACAAGTGAAAAAATCATTAGAGAATAAATTGGCTAAAAAAGGAATTGACATAAACAGTGCCGGCGACAACTTAACCATTGCCATTAATCGCTACAGAGCGAGCCAAGGATGGGAAGAAAATGGAATCATTAACTTAAGACTGTTACATAGTCTTAATATATACCCCACTTATAGCGATTTAAAAAATCGCTGATAACATTACTGGATTTTTACAAACTACCGACCGGTTACATTTAACGCTTCATAAAAAAGGCGAGATATCTATCTCGCCTTAACACTCATTCCGCTAAAACGGCTAAAACTATTAATGCAACACGCGACAACGAATTGTGCCTTCAATATTTTTTAATTGCTGCAGCGCAGCATCACTATAATCTGCACCAACTTCAGTAACCACATAACCTACTTTGTCGTTCGTCTGCAGATATTGACCACATATATTAATTTTATTTTCAGAAAATATTTTATTAATTTCGGTCAATACTCCGGGAATATTTTTATGCACGTGCAACAAGCGATGCGCATCAGGGTGAGCTGGCAAGGCAACTTCGGGGAAATTCACCGAGCTTGTTGTCGTTCCATTATCTGAATATTTAACGAGTTTTTCTGCGACTTCTACGCCAATATTTTCTTGTGCTTCTTGAGTAGAACCACCAATATGAGGCGTGAGTATTGCATTATCAATTCCACGCAGAGGGCTCATAAATTCTTCGTTGTTATTCTTAGGCTCAACCGGAAAAACATCAATTGCCGCACCTAATAAATGTTTATCGTGTAACGCCTTCGCCAAAGCATCAATATCGACGACTGTGCCGCGCGCTGCGTTAATCAGAATAGACCCTTGCTTCATGGCTGCAATCTCTTGCGCACCAAACATATCTTTAGTTGAAGCGCTTTCTGGGACGTGCAAGGTAACCACATCAGACATACCTAACAACTCATGCAAGTCGCGCACTTGTGCCGCGTTACCCAATGGCAACTTGGTGACAACATCATAGAAACGTACTTTCATGCCCAGAGATTCTGCTAATACACTGACTTGGCTACCGATAGAACCATAACCAATCACACCTAACACTTTGCCTCGTGCTTCAAATGAGCCTACTGCATTTTTTAGCCAACCGCCTCGATGAGCCACCGCATTTTTTTCTGGTATACCGCGCAGGAGTAAAATAGCTTCAGCTAAGACCAATTCAGCAACGCTACGCGTATTTGAATAAGGCGCGTTAAATACAACAACACCATGCTCTTGAGCCGCAGTAAGATCAACTTGATTAGTACCAATACAAAAGCAGCCTACCGCTACCAATTTGTTAGCAGCCTCAAATACACGTCGCGTTAGCTGTGTGCGCGAGCGAATGCCCACAAAATGCGCATCCTTAATTTTCTCGACCAGCTCGTCTTCGTTAAGCGCCGTTTTGTGATATTCAACATTGCTGTAACCCGATGCCGTTAATGTATCAACGGCCGATTGATGCACCCCCTCCAGTAACAGAAACTTAATTTTGCTTTTTTCAAGGGAAATAGTAACCATGAGTAACGAGACCTCGGTAATGGGGAAAACAACAGAAATAGTGTAGTGTAACCAGCAACAGACGCTGCTAGCGATAAGGCGCGCATTGTACCAGAATCACCCATTAATGGCAGTGAATATGACTGAATTTCAGTCATCTATAACTAGATTTTATCAGTATAAGTTAGTTGGACTATTTAAATGAGTAACAACCCATGAATTTGGTATGGCTTCGCAATGACTTGCGCATAGAGGATAACCCGGCACTGCATCACGCCGCACAACAAAACGATGTGTGCTGCGTGTATGTGGTAACACCCAAACAATGGCAACAACATCAAGACGCGCCCAGTAAAATCGCCTTTTGGCGTCAACGCCTGATTGCACTACAAAGTGATTTAAACGCTCTCAACATCCCTTTAAAGATAATAAGTGCTAGCGATTACTCTGATATACCACAAAAAATGCTGGCACTAGCCGAGCACTTATCGATTAACAGCCTCTTTTTTAACGAAGAATATCCGTTAAACGAAAAAATGCGTGATGATGATGTCACCAATATCCTGCAGCAACATAGCTACAAGGTCTGCCGCTATCACGGCGACGTTATCATGCCCCCAGGAACCGTGAAAACCCAACAAGATGCCACCTATAAAGTATTTACCCCCTTTTCTCGGCAGTGGCACAAGTGCGCAGGTGATCAGGCACTCAACACTGTCGCCGCCCCCAAACAACAAGCAGCAAGTTATTTATCACTACAAGATGACATTGAACAATGCTGGACACCATCACTTCAAAACCATAGGCATGACTTATGGCCAGTAGATAGCGATGCAATACATCAACGCATGACAACATTTTGCGTGAACAAGTCATCGCGTTACAAAGAGTATAGAGATTTTCCTAGCATACACGGCACTAGTACCTTATCCCCCTACTTAACCTGCGGTGCCATTAGTGCCCGCCAATGTATTGCCGTTATGCGCCAACATAACGAAGACTGGCGCAGTAACCAGTGGGTAACCGAAATTATTTGGCGCGAATTTTATCGGCATCTCTTATGCGCATACCCTCACCTTTCTCGATCAGAAAACTTTATTGCAACCAAACATCCTATCCCTTGGAATAATGATGAGGCGCAATTTAATGCGTGGTGCGAAGGGCGAACCGGTTATCCGATTGTCGACGCAGCCATGAAACAGTTAGTGCAAACAGGATGGATGCACAATCGTTTACGCATGATTACCGCCGCCTTTTTAACAAAGCTATTGCTTGTTGACTGGCGTAAAGGTGAAGCTTTTTTTATGCTGCATTTACTTGATGGTGACTACGCCTCAAATAACGGCGGCTGGCAATGGGCGGCATCAACAGGCGCTGATGCCGCGCCCTATTTTCGAATTTTTAGCCCTGAACGACAATCAGAGCGTTTTGACAAAGAAGGAAAATTCATCAAAAAATTATTGCCTGAACTATCAACGCTACACGCAAAAAATATTCATACCCCTAGCGAAAGTGATCGGCTTTCTTGTCAGTATCCTGCACCTATTGTTGATTACAAAATGGCTCGGCAACGAGCACTAGAAGAGTATGCCACCGCCATGGGAAAAGAGAAAAAAATCGAAAAAGACTAAGCTTATATTTATTTTACATAAGCTTTAAGGAACCTTTTCCTAATTGCTGCCTCTATATGCGTACATTATTTATTCACAACGCACTACGACACCTAATTAGAGGCCACTTATGAAATCATCAATCAGTACATTATTGGTAAGTATTTTTTTACTCGCATTCTCTTCACTCAGCATGGCTGGAGAACAATATACTAAACGAGGCTATGCTGTTAGCGGTTATGATCCTGTTGCTTATTTTACCGTAGGACAACCGACCAAAGGCGATAAGAAAATCAGTACCGAATGGAACGATGCTACGTGGCTATTTGCGACAGAAGCGCACCGTGAATTATTTTTAGCGAACCCAGAAAAATATGCTCCTGCTTACGATGGCCACTGTGCATTTGCGGCAGGTATTGGTAAAAAAGTAAGCGCAAAACCAACACTTTGGAAAATTATTGACGACCGCTTGTTTTTAAATTTTAGTAAGTCTGCAAACAATCGCTGGTTAGAAAACCCTGAAAGCTATATTGAAGATGGCGATAAAAACTGGGAAGAACTCGAAAAGAAACCAGCCGCTTAATATTCCCTATACTCAGAACCACTGAGTATTTTTCGCCTCCGATTGTTCCCCAATGGTCGGAGGCTTTTTTATGGAACTTCTGAAAAAATTATACGATTTAGAAACTACTTATCGAGCAATCGTCTTTACACCACTCTCTGTTCCTAACAACAACACATCGGCTGCACGATCAGCAAATAAACCATTAGTCACAACACCGACGATTTGATTAATTGCCTTTTCCATTTCAATAGGCTGAGGAATAGAGAAGCGGTGAACATCTAAAATAATATTGCCGTTATCAGTGACAACACCATGGCGGTATTCAGGACTACCGCCTAACTTCACTAACTCTCTTGCGACATAAGAGCGCGCCATAGGAATAACTTCGACAGGCAAGGGGAATTCACCCAACACGTTCACTCTCTTGCTCTCATCCGCAATACAGACAAACTCATCCGCACAAGCGGCTACTATTTTTTCACGCGTTAGCGCTGCACCACCGCCTTTGATAAGACACAAATTATTATCCGCTTCGTCAGCGCCGTCGACATAGACCACCAAGCTATCGACACTATTTAGGTCATACACGGGAATACCATGAGCCTTCAGACGATCAGCCGTTGCTTCAGAGCTTGCTACAGCACCATCAAACAAATGCTTAATTTCAGCTAAAGCATCAATAAAGCAATTTGCTGTTGATCCCGTGCCTACACCGATAATACTCGACATATCAAGTTTGGGCTTAATGTAATCAACTGCCGCTTGCCCGACTGCCTGTTTAAGTTCATCTTGTGTCATAAGTACTCACACCCATTATTTGATGGCGCATTCGCAGACGTAGCGTACACCCCTGATATTTAAAAGTGCTGCATTATAGGATGTGGAAAAATGGAATAATATAGATTTTTTAACGACTGTTGACGCAAATGGCACAAAACACTACATGTTGTTGACCACACACAATTATCATCTATATATGGCAACCAACACACACCCTTATCACAATTAAAATCAAAAATCTGTGTAATTAGCAGGCACTGTTAAAGTAAATAGCATAAAAAGCTTGGCAAAAGCCTGATTTTTAAGTATAAATGCGATTCTATTATTTTTAACGGAAGTGCTAAAGCGTGACACAACTCTCGTTTCGCAACAATAATAAGAATAATTATGCCATTAGCCAATAGATAAGATTCATAGAGGTATCCATGAAGCCTGACGTTCTGACCATTACAGCCATTGTTTTTGTTGCTGGGGTACTCATCAGCAGTCTAGGTATCACGGAAGATTTAGATAGCAAACAGCCTAGCCAACCACCATCGGCCTTACAGCAAGGCGTTGTGATTAATTAAGACGAAACTCACAAGCAGCTACAATACGACGCCTTTGTCAGTAACCACTGAATGTAAAGCAATATCCCACGGCTCTGCCATAAGCCGCTCAACCTCTTGACACTCATGTGCCACCCCCATTAGTTCAGGCTTATTTTCGACCACACATTCTTGCCGGCTGCTAACTGTTTGAGAGCCGAGGAAAGCAAACGTACGATCATAATAACCGCCGCCCATTCCCAAACGGTTACCTTTTTTATCAAACGCAACCAATGGGGTAATCACCAAATCAAGCGCTCTAAGATCAATCGTTTTCGTGTGATCAAGCGGTTCTGGAATATTAAAACCGTTCGCCATCATTTTGGTAGTCGGCGCATACTCTACAAAAATCATTTCTTGCCCGATAACGACCGGCAAATAGCACTGCTTGCCTTGACGCCATAAGTCATCAATTAATGGTTGAACACCGATCTCTCCACCCACTGCCCAGTAAACCGCAACATGTTGACTACGCCGATAAGCGGGAGTTGCCTTAATATGCAGAGCTAATGATTGGGCAGCCGCTTGCTGACGAACACTCGATAACGCATCGCGCCGTGATTTAATTTGCTCGCGAATTTGACTATTTGATAAAGGGTTCTGCTGAGCCATAGATGAGATACTGTTTGTGCGGCGGCTGTGGCTTGAGAGGAATAGGAAATAAGAATAAGTGTCCCGGGGATGCCGCGGTCAGCTGGGCCTTGAACCGTAAGGTTCAAGGTGGTGGTTTATGGTAAATATTAGGCTTTCCGCAGCGCGGACATGCACACCAACTTACACGCTAAACCTCCGGGGTTTACATTATCGGCTCAAGGACTCGAGACTCGCAAACACCCTAGGACGTAGTAAAAAGTATAGCACTAACGGGGTAAAAGTGCGTCTAATTGCTGATGCATTTTTCCCAATAATTCATCTTGACTGCCGTCACTTTCAGGCATAGATATGACTTCATGGGCAAGATTGAGCGCAGCCATAACAGCAATCCGTTCAACGCCGATAACTGCTCCTGTTTGACGGATTGCCTTCATTCTACGATCTAGCTCTATCGCTGCATTTAATAGCGCATCCCGCTCATCGCTTGGGCACGCCACCTGATAATCTTTACCGAGAATATGTACCGATAGGGTTTCTGTAGGCACTGTTAACGCACCCCTTCTTTTAGACTTTTGAGGTCATCAATCATTGCTTCTACACGTGCGCGAGCTACATCATTTTTTTGAATAAGACGCGCACGCTCTTCTTGCCAATCGTGCTTTGCTTGGCGTAAGGAGTTATTTTCTTGCTGCAGTTGTTCATGCTGCTGAATAAGCTGATCCAACTTGCCGGCAAGTGCTTGTAAAGTAAGTTCTGACATAGAAAACAATTAAACGCTGATATGAGAAAAACTGCAAGTCATATAAAGAGGCCGAATACCCAGCACCACGGAATCAAGTGACAACCTGCACGATTGTTTACCCGCTAATCCTCAGGCCACCTCTGCAATATTGCTTGCCACCTCTGCTTGTCTTTGCCCACCACATAAAAATGCGGATTAATCACCGAATCTTTCGTGTTGTAGCGCAATCGATCAAACGCGGCATCAACCACATACCCACCGGCGGCCTCGACAATCGCTTGCGCGGCTGCAGTATCCCACTCGCGAGTAGGCGCTAAACGTGGGTATAAATCGGCTTTGCCTTCCGCTACTCGACAAAACTTAAGCGAACTTCCCGATTGCGCATAATCAACAAATGGAAAACGCTGATTCAATGTACACTTGAGTGACTGAGTGTCATCATTGGTGTTACGGCGCCCCATCAGCACCCGCACGCAGGATAAAGTATCTTGACCACACGGAAGTGTTTGCGCAAATATTTGCTGCTGAGATGCATCTGGAGTTAGTTTATAAGCGCCCTGCCCAACTGAGCCATAAAAAACTTCGCCAGATACTGGCAACGAAACCACCCCCAAAACGGGATAGCCGTGCTCTATCAATGCAATATTAACCGTAAACTCACCGTTTTTGGCGAGAAATTCTTTGGTGCCATCTAAGGGATCAATTAACCAATATCGCTCCCAATGCTGGCGTATCGCATAAGACGGCAGCTCCCCCTCTTCGGAGAGAATCGGCGTGTTGGCCAGTAAACTCGGTAATTCATCAACCAACAACTTATGCGCCGCCAAATCAGCTGCCGTTACCGGTGAAGCGTCCGACTTAAGCGACGGGTTAAGCAGCACCCGTCCCTGATAAACTTCCATCACCGCATTATTCGCACGTGCGATCAATGCGAGCAAAGGGGGCACTAATTCACTGTAAGACCTTTGTGCTAAAGCCATTTTTTATCCAATACTTTCATTCAAGAACACCTGTGATGCATTCGAAGCTACATTGTACTCATAGAGCAGAAAAACAGTTTTTTGTTCGACGTTTTAAAATGCGCTATAGGTAATAGCGTTAATTATACAAGGAGGTGGGAAATGCACCCCTATAAAATGATATGATCGGCCTTATACTGATCATGACTATAACCCACCTTCACCGCCATGTTACTACAATGATAAATTGGAATTCGATTGATACTGTTTTGCTCGACATGGACGGTACATTACTCGATTTGCACTACGACAATTACTTTTGGTCAACCCACTTACCTGCTCGTTATGCTGAAATTAAACAACTCCCTCTTGCAGAAGCGCAAGCAACACTACAAACACATATACGCTCACTGGAAGGAACCCTGAACTGGTATTGCCTTGACTATTGGAGTGACGCGCTCGACATTGATATTGGAGCGCTGAAAGCCGAGCCAGAAATATCTCATAAGATTAGGGTGCGCCCAGATACTCTGGCTTTTTTACAGTTTTTACACGAACAGGGCAAGCACGTCATACTCGCCACCAATGCACACCCTATTGGTTTAAACATGAAGCTAGCGTCTACAGCCATAACGCCTTACCTGCATCATATTATTACATCACACCAATTTCAGGTACCCAAAGAAGAGCGACTGTTTTGGGAGCGTCTCGCCGAGCATTTGGAGATGCTCATTGACTACAACCCAGCAAAAACACTCTTTATTGATGACAATTTACAAGTTCTTAAAACCGCCAAAGACTATGGCATTGCTTATACTCTAGGCATTCATCAGCCCGACAGTTGCATTGAAAGAACGCTCGATGCATGGGATGCCATTCATCACTTCTCAGAAATTATGACGATACCCACATCACACCATGGATAAGCTACGCATTGATAAATGGCTATGGGCCGCTCGCTTTTTCAAAACCCGGAATCTTGCCAAACAAGCAATAGAAGGGGGGAAGGTGCACTGTGATCATCAACGTGTCAAAGCCAGTAAAGATATCACGCTGGGAATGCTATTAACTATTCGACAAGGCTGGGATGAAAAAACCGTCAAGATCATCGGGCTGTCTGATAAGCGTAGGGGCGCACCAGAGGCAGTCTTAATGTACGAAGAAACAACAGAAAGTATCGAAAAGCGCCTGCAAAACGATGTGCAACGCAAGCTGCTTAAAAGTGCTTCTGGCCTACAAACTGATAAGCGACCCACTAAAAAGCAGCGACGCCAAATCCATCAGTTCAAAGAAATGATGGATAATATTGAATAGAACACAGCGATGGCTGAGCTACACTTTAAAACTGCCAATCATGGCTTTTAGGCGATTCGTCGCTGACTCTACCGATGAGCTAGTTTTCAGTGCTTTAGAGGTTACCTTATTAGTATCATGCGCCAGACTCGCAATGCGCGTAATATTCTCGCTCACTGATTCCGAAACTTGAGACTGCTCACCCACTGCCAATGCTGTCTGTGAATTCATACCATTGAGTGAATTGATATGCTCAGATATCACCGAAAGGTTATTCACTGCGTCATTGGCCATTGATACAGCATTCTTACTGGTTGCCGTACCGCCATCCATCACTTTAACGGCTTCACCGGCGCTTTCTTGCAAACGCTCAATCATGGTTTGAATTTCACCTGTGCTCTGCTGAGTGCGGCCAGCGAGTGCACGTACTTCGTCTGCAACAACGGCAAAGCCGCGACCTTGCTCTCCCGCACGCGCGGCCTCAATGGCTGCATTCAGCGCCAACAAATTGGTTTGCTCTGCGATACCGCGAATAACATCCAACACAGAGCCGATATCATTGACGCGGTCTTGTACTGAAGCAATGCTGGCTGTGCCGTTGGTAAAGTCGTTCGCCAAACTTTCAACAACATCAACCGTTCTTGAAATCATCTCCGTTGCATCACCCACTTCTTTATTGGCGGTTTCCGTAAACTCTGCCGCTTCATTAGCATTAGACGCCACCTCTGTAGCCGTCACGCTCATTTCATTCACGGCGGTAGCGACCATATTAGTCTCGTCTTGCTGAGTATTCACCAGCTCAGAGCTCTTATCCACGATGTACTTAAGCTCGTCAACCGCTTCGGCTAGATCATCATTAGTTGCTGCAGAGTCAATCACCATATTTTGTATGCGCTCAACAAACTTATTAAAGTAACGTGATAAGGTACCAATTTCTCCCGCGGCCTTTTCTGGTAAACGTTTCGTTAAATCACCTTCACCCATCGAAATATCACGCAACGCTTCAACCACTATATTAATCGGCCGTGACACAAGTACATTCATCAGCAATACAATGATACTCACTAATAAAGTGATTGATAAAAGAGTCTTACCTAAAGAAATAAGGATGAGCTGCGATAATTCTGCTTCAATATGGTCGGTGTTAGTCACAAAAAACAGATGCCCTACTTCACGAATCTTTGAACCATCGGTATAACGTAGTGCGTATTTTTTTAAGGTTGGGTCTTCGATATCGATATCACTGATTTGCTCCGGCTTACCATCTTGTCCCAAGGTATAAGCATCAAATAGCTGACCTTCAGCGTTGATCACGCCCACCACGCTCACTCCCGGCACGCCCAGATTACTTTGCAAAGCACTGGTAATTGTCTCGGATTCGAAATTCCAAAGTGCCGTAGGTATAGTCCCTGATAAACTATTCACGACTAAGTTAACGCGAGCCTCTTGATCATTATATAAGCGCGACGACATGCTCTGATAATCGTATGTACTGTATACAGAAAATAATAGGGCAACGATAATGAACACCCCAATACTAAATTTTGCCGCTAGACCGTGAAACATGATTTCTTTTCCTCAACGAGTTAAAATCGACTCTATGTCTTCTAATGGTAGAAGATAATTTTCTATTGTCGAAAAAATAGCGGGTTTATTTATTGATCCCACCAGTTTTATATCGCCTTATGACTAAGCGCTATATCAATTACCGAGAAGATGATTTTTTTTCATCAATATAATCTAACAAGCACTCTTTCAACGCCATTTCACCAGCGGATAACGCTCACAACACAAGTAATGCATTATGACCAACGCCTCTAATGATCAGCTCCACCGATTTATCTTTGATAGTAGCGATATCCGCGGGGAAATCGTCACATTACATCAAGCACTACGCGATGCTTTTGCACATCAACGTTACCCCGCAGCCATTAAGACATTGTTAGGCGAGTTTTTAACCGCCGCTTCGTTACTGTCTAGAACATTAAAGTTTGATGGAACACTGACCCTACAAGCCAGAGGAGAAGGCGACTTACCACTTATTATGGCCGAAGTAGATCACCAGAAAAAAATCCGCTGCGTTGCCCAACTTAAGCAGCACCAAGGTTTAGACAACCGATCGCTACGCTCTCTACTAGGTGAAGGTGTCCTATCAATCATTATCGACCCCGATAAAGGAGAGCGTTATCAAGGCATTGTCGATTTAGAAGGCGAAACATTGAGCGAGAGCTTAGAAAACTACTTTTTACAGTCTGAACAATTACCGACGCGTATCTGGCTAAGTCAAAACGAGAATATCGCTGCTGGCTTATTACTGCAGCGCTTACCACAACAAGTCGCCAGCAAAGAAGACAATGACGATACTTGGGAGACGCAAGTCCATTTAGCCAGTACAGTATCCGATGAGGAATTATTAACGGTTGATCATTCAACCTTGCTTACGCGCCTATTTCACGAACGTGGCGTACGCATGTTTGATGCCGAACCGGTGCAGTTTGGCTGCAGCTGTTCTCAAGCACGCGCTAATCAAACTCTCAGCCGGTTAGGCCAAGCGTCTCTCAATCAAGTAATTGAAGAAGAGGGTAAAATTACCGTTGACTGCCACTTTTGCGGTCATCAATACGTTTACTTAAAGGAGGATGTACGCCTTCTATTTGCCCCAGACACTCAACATTGACCTTATCCTTAAGGGAGAGACCATAAAAATTTTGCTTTGATCAAAAAATAAGCACATTAGGGCTTCGCTTCTTTTGCCGATTCTGAGATAATGCGCGACCCTTTAATTATTGAGCTGTCGGCATCGCCGACAATAACTGAAAATGGCTTCCTAGCATCTGCATAGAGCCATCCACACAGGATCAAAAGAATGACTGAGGTTGATACCCCCGTTCAAGTTTTTACGAATTTAACTGCCGACGAACTCATTACTGAAGCGCTAGAACGCGGCGAAGGTAAGCTGACTCATACTGGCGCACTTGCGACAGAAACTGGGGCGCGCACCGGCCGCTCGCCTGCCGACCGCTTTATTGTTGAAGAGCCCTCAACGTCTGGCGCTATTGACTGGGAAACTGTCAACCGCCCATTCCCTGCCGATAAATTTGATGCCTTATGGTCACGTGTTGAAAACCATATCGCTGATGTTGATCAATTTGTTTCTAATTTTCATGTGGGCGAAGATCCCGACCACTATCTGCCTGTACGCGTAACAACAGAAACTGCGTGGCACAGTTTGTTCGCTTACAACATGTTTATCCGTACAAATAGCTATAACCCACGCTCAAAAGAAGAGTGGAATATTCTTCATGCCGCTAATTTTGTTTGCGAACCCGAGCGCGATGGCACGAATTCTGAAGGTATTGTTTGCATTAATTTCGCACAACGCAAGATCTTAATTGCCGGCATGCGCTATGCTGGCGAAATGAAGAAGTCGATGTTCTCCGTACAAAACTTCTTACTGCCTGAAAAAGACGTCATGCCAATGCATTGTTCTGCCAATGTCGGTAAAGACGGCGACACTTGCTTGTTCTTTGGCCTATCTGGCACGGGTAAAACGACCTTATCTGCTGACCCTGAGCGTTACCTAATTGGTGATGACGAACATGGCTGGGCGAAAGGCGCGGTCTTTAATATCGAAGGTGGTTGTTACGCTAAGACTATCGATCTGAGCCAAAAGAATGAACCCGTTATCTGGGATGCCATTCGTAAAGGTGCCATTGTTGAAAATGTTGTTCACGACGCTGCTGGCGTACCGGATTACCACGACACCAGCTTGACCGAAAACGGCCGTTGCTCATATCCACTAGAGCATGTAGAAATGCGCCAGCTAGAAAATCGTGCAGGTGAGCCTAAAAACGTTATCTTCTTAACTTGTGATGTCACCGGCGTGATTCCTCCAGTTTCTATTCTGAGCAAAGAAGCCGCCGCTTATCACTTCTTATCTGGCTATACCGCACGTGTTGGTTCTACCGAGTTAGGTGCAGAAGCAGGTATTCACCCCGCATTTTCAACCTGCTTTGGCGCACCCTTTATGCCACGTCCTGCACGCGAGTACGGCGATCTGCTCATGAAACGTGTTGAAGAATTCGGCGCAAAAGTATTTCTTGTTAACACCGGCTGGACAGGTGGTTCTGGTGGCGCAAACGGTAAAGGTTCACGCTTCCCGATCCCTGTAACACGTGCAGTTGTTGCAGCCATCCAAAGTGGCGCTTTAGATAATGCGAATACTGAGCACTTAGACATCCTTAATCTCGATATTCCAACAGAGATTCCTGGTGTTGAAGCGAAATACGTTAACCCATTAAATGCATGGGAAGATCGTGCAGAATATGATGCTCAAGCGTCTAAATTAGCGGGTTTATTTGCTGAAAACATTAAGAAGTTTAATGTCAGCGATGACGTAGCAGGTGCAGGGCCTAAAGGTTAAGCACTACGCGTTATACAAAAACTAAAAAGGCCGCATTTGCGGCCTTTTTTTATTGTCTACGGTGGATTAATAATAATGTCGCTTATCTCAGCATAAGAGATAGGCTATATTGATAAGGTGATAACTTTACAAGTGAACCCTATGACCATTCGCCCCGCTCACGCATTAGATATTCCTCTACTGGTTGGTTGCTGGCAAGGCATCGACCGCGCGGCAACAATACGGCCATTTGGCGGCGATAGTGCAGACAAACCTGCGCATGCAGAAAAAGTATTACGGCATGCCATTGAATCTGTACATGCCATAGTGTTAGTCGCCACCGATGACAGCGGTGAAATTATCGGCACTATTGCCGGGCATGTATTCGATAAACCCGGTGTTATTATTTCCTCGGTGGGGGTGATTTACAGCGCATGGGTAGATGCCGACCGCCGCCGGCAGGGCATTGGTCAACAGTTACTTGAACATATCGAACGCGCACTAGAAAATAAAGGCGCAAAGGCTTTTCAAGTCGGGTGGGATACCAGCAACACCACAGCAGAAACATGGTGGCAAAAGCGTGGGTATGCTCCTTACGAAGTCATTGCAAGTAAAGTGATTGAATAGGTCATGATACGCTGCAATGATAAATCTTAACGATGCATGATTGAGGGGCAGCGCCCTCACTTTTAGGAAAAAAATATGAAAGCACTCAGGATAAAATCCCTCTCAACAATAGCCTTTGTTTTACTTGGCGGCTGCACTTGGGTCGAGCTAAATACAGCAGGCCAACTCGTCAAACAGCTCACAAACGAGCAGCTCACCCCAACTTGCGAACGTGTAGGCGTAGTCAATGCCAGCACAAAGGCCAGTATTGTTGCAGGTACAAGCCGAAACGAAAAAAAGATTCAACAAGAGCTCACTATTCTTGCACGTAACGAAGCGGGAACCTTAAATGCTAATGCTATTGTTGCAAAGACACCAGCCATCGAGGGCAAACAGTCCTTTATTGCGTATCGCTGCCCGTAGAAGAAAAACGACCCGACCATTTAACGCCGAGTAAAAATAAATTGGGCACTAATAATAGTGTTACAAACGTCGAAAATAACACACCAAAGGATAAGGATATCACCATAGGAATGAGAAATTGTGCCTGCACACTCGTTTCAAACATAATGGGTAACAAGCCAATAAACGTGGTTAATGAAGTGAGAATAATCGCGCGAAAACGATCCTGCCCCGCTTGCGCAAGCACACTCATTGTATCCTGCCCTTTTTTGTATAGCTGTTGAATACGATCAAGTAATACCAAATTATCATTCACCACAACACCCGCGCATGCCAACAGACCGAGCATAGACATAATACTCATCGACTTATCCATAATCATATGGCCTAAGATCACGCCGACAAAGCCAAAAGGGATTGCCGTTAGTATTAACAATGGCTGCCAGTAAGATCGAAAAGCAATCGCCATAAGCCCATAGCTAACAAAAATTGCAATAATCATATTCAAGTACAGTGTCGAATTAAATGCTTTTTGGTCGGTCAGCGAACCCGCGACCTCTACCGTTAGCCCCGTGTACTGCTGCTGCCAACGCGCTAAGTTTTCATCTAATACTTGATTCGCCAACTGCAAGGCATCGACGCCTTCATTCACATCGGCAGATACGACAATAGTGCGACGCCTATTTTCTCGATGAATCACACTATAGCCATCAATCGTAATGACTTCAGCCACGCTGGCTAGCGGCACCGAACGCCCATCTTGAGTACGAATGTAAATATTTTCGATATCATCTAATGTTCGACGTTCATTTTCTGGGTAACGTAACATCACTTTAATATCGTCGGTACCACGGGGAATGCGCTGCACTTCTTCACCATAGAAACCTTGCCGTATTTGCGCTGCAATATCTGCCAAGCGTAAACCTAATACTTCTGCATGTGGTTTAATGCGTAATTCAACTTCAGTACGTGCGCCTTCTAACGTATCTTCGATATCAAATACGCTTGCATAATTTGCCAGCGTTTGTTTGAGCACATCAACCGACGCGGTTAACACCTCTTGATTATTACCCGTTACATTGACACGAAAACGTAATGCCTTGCTATTGGCATTGATGGTATAGCGTAAACTTAATTCTTTAACCCCCGTCAGTTCGCCAATGGTTTCCCGCCAACGATCTTTCACCTGTAAAATATTGATAGTACGATCTTCCGCAGGCAATAAAGCCACTCGAACACGCACACTATTACCAGAAGCCACTGATCGTATCGCACGAATAAAAGGGGCATCACCATTAATTTTTTGCAGCGCTGGATCTGCTTTAAGTGCATAAGCCGCTTGTTCTATTTTTTGTTGGATGCGTTTTACTTCGCTAAATGCGGCGCCCTCTGGCAATGTTGCCGAGATACGAATACTGTTTGACGTTGCCTGCACTTTGAATGATGACTTCACATAACCACCAGACAAATACATCACCATCACAATGATAAAAAATAATAAAAAAACAATCAGTGTTCTTCCATTAGCGTGTAATGTTTTTTCTAAAAAGGGACGATAATATTGCGCCGCTAATGTTTCCAAACCTTTTGCCATTGTTTCGCGCAACGCTAAAAACTTTTGTGATAAAAAATGGCTTGGCTTTTTTTCATCAACATGATGACTTGCGTGAGACAAATGAGAAGGCAAAATGAGCAACGATTCGATAAGAGAAAATAAAAGGCAAACAATCACTACCACACCAATAGGATAAGCCAAAGAGCCCATCCAACCCGGCAACCCAAAAATACCTGAGAAAAAAATCACCGTACTGATCACGGCAAATAATACCGGCTTATAAACAAACAACGTGCCAGACATCGCCGCCGCCACACCTCGTTCACCCCGCCGTTGGCTGGCATAAACACTCTCACCAACAATGATGGCATCGTCAACCACAATACCTAGCGCCAGCAAAAAGCCATACATCGACAACATGTTAATCGTAACGCCGGTATAAGGTAGTAACACAAATACGCCTATAAATGCGGTAGCAATACCGACACTCACCCAACCCGCTAATGCAGGTGTCAGGAATAACATCAGCACGACAAAAACCAAAAGTAATCCACTAATGGCATTTTTGAGCAATAAATTCATGCGGCTTTCAAAAAGCAACGAGCGGTCACGCCAAACCGTTAATTGAATACTACTGGGCAATCGCGGACGCAGTGTTTCAATCGCTGATTTGGCTTCTGCTGCTGCATCTAATACATCCGGAGGCGTCGTCGTAAACACTTCTAAATATGCTGCCGGCTCACCGTTAAAATTATCTTCGCTATCTTCATCGGCAAAACCATCATGAATAATCGCAATATCACCCAATAATAATTGGGCGCCATTCTCGCTAGTCGCGATCACAATATTGGCAAAATCTTTTTCGCTATACGCCTGACCTCGCGTTTGTACTTGTACATTACCGGCATCTGTTTTTACTGTTCCACCCGGAACATTGAGTGACGAACGACGAATACGATTGGCCACATCATCGAGTGTCAACTGGTATTGGCGCAAACTGTGTTCCGATATTTCTATCGACATTTCATTGTCGCGCACACCATCAATAGTGACACTCGACACCGACGGCAACAGCGTCATTTCATCGCGGAGCCACTGAGCCGTTTCTTTTAATCGCTGTTCATCGGCGTAACCATGTACAGCAATACTCATCAAAGGAAATTTAGGAATCGCTTCTCTCACATTGACCGTATCCACCTCATCCGGCAGTGTTGTTATTGCATCAATACGTGTTTTTACGTCGTTAAGTAAACGTTGTCCGTCGTAGCCGTCTATTATTGTTAAGGTGACTTGCGCCAAGCCTTCACGAGCGGCTGATGTGATCTCATCAATACCCTCTAGATCTGCAACCGCTTCTTCTAAACGAATCACCACTTGTTGCTCAACTTCGCTAGGGCTAGCGCCGGTATAAGAGGTACTAATATTTATCGTACTTTGATCGGTTTGCGGAAAAACAGTTTTGCCAATGGTGGGGATATTTTTCAAACCCACAAATAAAATCACCACCATCAATAAATTGGCAGCAATAGGATTGTGAATAAACCATTCGACGATACGTTTCATAATTACGCGTTCATTAATTGAAAAAATTTATTGGCGACATCAATCGACTATTTTGCAGACGATGCTGGAATGGATACGGTCACTTGCATACTCTCTGATAACACGCGAGGGTCGCTAACAACGACTTGATCACCGGTGGAGATATTACCGCGCACCCATATATCGGCGCCGTCCGCACGTATGCGTTGCACCGACCGTTTTTCGATACGTGAATCATCATTAACAACATACACCCACTGCTGATCAATCAGTGCTTTTTCAGGAAGAACAGCCACATCATCCACCACGCGGCCTTCAATCATGGCTTCAACAAATAACCCCATGGGTAGGGGGTAGTCATGTCGCTGACGATCAAAGGGCTGCTCAATACGTGCAACAGCAGAATAAAAACGCGTGGTTTCATCAACGGTTGCATCAATACTCACTAAGCGCCCTTGCCACTGCCGCCGTTGTCCACCGACTTCAGCCGATAATACGACTGGCGGCGACTGGTCAATCGTAAACAACTCACCGACAGGCTGCCCTAAAAAAGCCATTTGTCGGTCACTCAGTGGTAAACGCACGTCGGCACTGCTGCTGTCATAAATATCAGCAACGGTTGTTCCTGCTGTGACGTATTGCCCTATATCCACATAGCGCTGTTGCACGCGCCCGGAAAACGGCGCTTGAATTCTTGTACGTTGAATATTAAGACGGACGATATTTTGTTGTGCTTTAGCGGCGGCTAATTGCGCCTGTGCAGCATTGACCTGGGGCTGGCGCAACGATAGTGCATTGGCTTCTTTATTGCCCAAATCTCGCCATTCGCGTTTGGCCTGCCTCGCTTGGCCTTTTTCAAGTGCCAGTTCTCGGGTGGCTATTGCCAACTGTGATTCCGCTTCGATCAACTGATATTGATAGTCTCTGTCATCCAAGGTCATTAATGTCTCGCCATCTACAAAACGGCCGCCATCGGCAAAACGTGTATCCATCTCAATAACCCGGCCTGACACTTCAGCAACCAAAGCAATGGCGCGACGTGGCGTGACGGTACCTTGAGTGCCCACATAAAGAGTGCGCGATTGGGGTTTGACAGACAATACCGATACCACAGGCAGAGTTTCCGCGACAGGCGGGCGCAGCGCAGGCTGTGGACGAAACCAGTACAGCGCAGCGGCGATAAGCAGGCCGAGCAGTAAAATAATGATGGTCTTTGCTGACCCTTGTTGACGCTGCATTGAAGAGTTTCCTCGCTCACAAAAAAATCTAGATTTCAAGACTGTTTATAGCCCGTAATCACTATAAAATGTCGCTTTAGATACGGACATTATGTACACCCTGACAATAACAATACGATCAGTTTTACGCATAATGCCATACTTTTGTACCAGTAATGATGCTTCTTACTGAGTGTACCGTTTACTCCGTAAATCATGTTTAGAGACCGTTACACTAACCGCCGCTACCGCTAATTATTCATAAGTGATTCTATATGACCAGTATTTACCAACGCATTGCCGACGAACTATCGGTTCAACTCCAGCAAGTCACCGCTGCCGTCGGGCTACTCGATGAAGGTGCTACCGTGCCTTTTATATCTCGCTACCGAAAAGAGGTGACCGGCAGTTTAGACGATAGCCAAATGCGCCAATTAGAAGAACGACTCGGCTATTTACGTGAACTAGAAGACCGACGTACCGCTATCGTGAAAAGCATTGACGAGCAAGGTAAGTTAACTCCCGAATTACAAGCCGATATAGCCGCAGCCACTACCAAAAACCAGTTAGAAGATATTTATCTCCCCTATAAACCTAAGCGTCGAACCAAAGGACAAATCGCTATCGAAGCCGGTTTAGAGCCGCTTGCGACCGCGCTTTACGAGAACCCAAGCCTTAATCCCGATGAAGTAGCCAATGACTACCTCAATACCGAACATAAAATTGAAACGGTAAAAGATGCACTCGATGGCGCCAAATATATTCTGATGGAACGCTTTAGTGAAGACGCTAAGTTGCTCGGTAAACTGCGTGAGTATTTAACCGATAAAGGGCACATCACCGCGGCAGTGCTAAAAGGCAAAGAAAGCGAAGGACAAAAATTCAGCGACTATTTTGATCATCAAGAGCCCTTGAAACAACTCCCTTCTCACCGCGCTTTGGCGCTATTTAGGGCGCGCAATGAAGGGATTTTGTCACTCAACCTCACCGTCGAAGAAGCGGATCTTGCCGACAGGCATCCCTGTGAAGTCATGATTGCCCGCCACTGGGATATTAACGATGAACAGCGCCCTGCCGATAAATGGCTGCATGAAGTAGTGCGCTGGACATGGCGTATTAAACTCCTGACTCACCTAGAAACCGACCTCTTTTCTGAAGCGCGCGAGCGTGCCGAAGCGGATGCGATCAGTGTATTTGCGAACAACTTAAACGATTTATTACTCGCCGCTCCAGCAGGACAAAAAAACACCATTGGCTTAGATCCCGGGCTACGTACCGGTGTTAAAGTTGCCGTCATTGATGAAACAGGTAAAGTCTTAGACCACGGCGCTATTTTTCCTAATGCACCACAACGACGCTTACAAGAGGCCGAAGCGGTGTTGGTGAATTTTTGCCAAAAATACAACGTGGCATTGATTGCCATTGGTAATGGCACTGCATCACGAGAAACCGAGAGTTTTGCCAACGATGTGCTAAAACGCCACCCAGAGCTATCGGCCAAAACCGTCATGGTTAATGAAGCCGGCGCTTCTATTTATTCGGCGAGCGAATTCGCGGCGAAAGAGTTTCCTGACCTCGATGTCACCATTCGTGGCGCGATCTCGATTGCTCGCCGCCTGCAAGACCCGCTGGCCGAGCTAGTTAAAATCGAACCCAAGTCTATTGGTGTTGGTCAGTATCAACATGATGTATCGCAAGCAAAACTGGCAAAGGCGCTTGATGCCACAGTGGAAGACTGTGTAAACGCCGTGGGTGTTGAGGTAAATACCGCCTCTGCACCGTTACTGGCTCGCGTGTCCGGTTTAAATCAAAGTATCGCCAATAATATCGTGGCTTTTCGTGACAGCAACGGACGTTTTTCTCGCCGAGAGCAACTGAAAGATATTCCCCGCCTAGGCGAAAAGACTTACGAACAAGCCATTGGTTTTTTACGTATTGCGAATGGGGACAACCCTCTTGATGCTTCAGCCGTCCACCCGGAATCTTATGTCGTCGTAGAGGCGATGAGCCAGCAACTCGATACACCCATTGAAGGCTTACTCAAAGATACTTCGCGCATTCGCACACTTCAGCCAAGAGACTTTACCAATGAACGCTTTGGCTTGCCGACCGTTGAAGATATTTTTAAGGAAATTGAAAAGCCGGGTCGAGACCCCAGACCTGAATTTAAAACGGCCAGCTTTAAAGAAGGAGTGGATACTCTCAAAGACTTACAACCCGCCATGATACTGGAAGGCGTGATTACCAATGTGACTAACTTTGGCGCTTTTGTCGATATTGGCGTACATCAAGACGGCTTAGTCCATATATCCGCGCTATCTGATACCTTTGTCAAAGACCCTCGTACAGTCGTGAAAGCGGGAGATATCGTTAAAGTAAAAGTGATGGAAGTGGATATTCCCAGGAAGCGCATCGCTTTAAGCATGAGACTTGATGACGAAGTAAACACTCACACTGACGAAAAATCAGACAAATCAGGGCCATCAATGGCACGGCGTCGTCAACCCACCCGCACGCAAAGCTCGCACAATAAGGCACAAACACAAAAAGCCGCGGTAGGCTCTATGGGCGATCTGTTAAAAGCGGCAATGAATAAGCCCAAAAAATAAGGCCTCAACAAACACTGATCATTCATACTTTTATAGAAATCTTGATCACCATTGACGGCGGTTATGTCATGTAACCGCCAAAACCCCTTCCTCTTAACACCAAAAATGCTGAATTTATAACCAGCGTCACAAAACCTTTGCATCTTAAGTACATTTTCTTCTGCAAGAGTGAACATCCTATACTACTATTGAAAGAGACCAGTAAATATTCAATAACACCATAGTCAAAACGTAGCCATAAACGCATGAACCAACAAATAGTATTAAGCGAAGATCATCGCGACTGCTTACAAGAAATCAGCAATGTCGCCATGGGCCAAGCGGGAGATCATCTGGCTCGGCTTTTGGATGCTTTTGTTATTTTGTCGATTCCCCATGTCGCCATTTTATCACCCACCGAAATTGCCATGGCGGTACAAACCGTAGATGACCAAAGTGTGTCGGGTGTTTGCCAAGGTTTTATTGGTGGCGGTATCTCTGGTGAGTCGATGTTGCTATTTAACGACACCAGCTTTAATGATCTTGCCAAACTCATGGGCTACGAAGACGATGTGTCGGGTAGCGCAGAGCGAGAAGTATTGATTGATGCCACTAATATTTTAGTCGGCGCACTGCTACGTGGCATCGCTGAACAGTTAGATATTGAATTTAGTTTTGGCCCCCCCGCAATACTCGGGCAGCACCAAGAACTCGACAAACTGCTTAACTCAGATAATGTGCGCTGGAATCAGGCACTCGTTATCGAAGTGGGCTATCAAATAGAAAATTATGATGTGCAATGCGACTTATTAATTGTTATTACTGAGCGCTCACTTCACTATTTACTCAACAAACTAAGCTACTTATTGGATTAATGACCGGTGATGACTGAGCCTAACTCAATGATGAATGATTTTCGCTGGATCATGGATGTGGTCCAGAATGTCGATGTCGGCCTCGTATTACTCGACGAAAATTATAAAGTGCGCCTGTGGAATAGCTTTATGCAGAACCACAGCGCAACCGGAGCAGAAGAAGTCATTGGCCACTCTCTATTTGATTTGTTTCCGGAAATTGATGAGACCTGGTTTAAGCGCAAGGTTCAATCTGTTTATGTGTTAAAAAATTCGGCATTCACCACATGGGAACAGCGCCCTTACTTATTTCGATTTGAAAATTATCGCCCCATCACCGGCAAAGCTGAGTTTATGTACCAAAACAGTACATTTATTCCCATTCAGGGCTTAGATGGTAGTACTGAAAGTATTTGTGTGATCATTTACGATGTGACCGAACAGGCGGTTAACAATATCGAATTGGAAAAAGCCAACTCGACACTAGAACATATTAGTCGAACCGATGGCTTAACCGGTTTGCTCAACAGAAAAACATGGGAAGACTTGTTAGAAAAAGAATTTGAACGTGAGTCGCGCTACCATGAAAACTGTTCGCTAATTATATTTGACATTGATCACTTCAAAAAAGTAAACGATAACTATGGGCATCCCGCTGGCGACGAAGTGATTCGTCAAACTGCCGATATTGTTAGGCAATCAATCCGTAAAACCGATATTGCCGGACGCTATGGCGGTGAAGAGTATGTCATTTTATTACCCCACACCCCTATCGATTCTGCTTATGTCTTAGCGGAACGTATTCGTAAAAAAATTGCGGCAAAGCCTGCGGTTTATGAAGGCGAGGTGATTAGCTATACCGTCAGCCTTGGACTAGCGTCGTTTGACCCGTCACTTAAAAACGCAACAAACTGGATCGACTTTGCCGATAAGGCGCTTTACGATTCAAAACAGGCGGGAAGAAACAATACTCACATTTATGAATACCCTAAAGCGTCCGACGAGAGTGAATAATTTCTGATACAATTTTGCCTAACAAGCTCATTGCGAGCCTCACAAAAGCAGGCAAAATTATGTTCTTTTTTAATCGCTACTCACACCGTCGGCCATTCCTTCTGGTTGCCTGTTTACTACCGCTACTTGTGAGCTGTGCACAAACGCCAAACGCAACAACGTCCAACAGTGAGACTAATAATGATAACGATATAGTCGATACTTTTAATGTAGACTCAACCGTCTATTTTGAGAACAAAAAGTCATCAGCGAGCTTGCGAGCGAGTTTTATTCAACGTTCAGATTCATCATCTAATAGTGACATCCCAAGCCAACAACTTAATGGGGGTTACCAATTACAGTTTCGCACTATCCTTAAAGGCAACAATGTCATTGATCGCGCTTCCATCATCGCTGGTGGTCAACGTATTAGCCTAATAACAACCCCTTTATTTATTCATCCTCAGAAAGGATTGACTGTTCGTCTTAAAGAAAAAGATACAATATTTATTCGCTCTAATAATGATGCAACATTACGCTTTTCATTGAATGGAGCGTCTCACCTCATGCGTCTTAGCAATGATAAATTGAGCGAATTTATTCTCATCAAATAAATATATACGCAGACTAACTACCATTGATAATAATAATAGTAACGTTGCCCCTGCTGGCTAGAAGCAACCAACTGCAAACTATCTCGCAGTGATTGCCCTATGTCGGCATAAGGTTGTATGTAACCCTCAATGCTTGTTATACCTTGTGCGGCTATTATTGTTTTTATCGATACTTGTAATGGGCTATCAATATCCATGATATTAATTTCAATCTGTGGTGATTCTGCAGCAAGTAACGGCTCGACATACTGACTTTCTGACAGGCTATCGACCGTTGCTAATAGTTGGCCCAACGCTATCCATTGCTCACCATTAAACCACTGCGCTTCATTCCACGTCACTTCACCATCTATATTATATAATTGGTGTGCGGCGCTAATATGGGCATAATTAATATGAGCAAATAACTGCCCTTGTAATTCTATACCGGTTAATTCGGCTACCAGCTGCCCCGATGACTGGATGGATACATCACTGATTGACCATGATTGATCACCCCAGTGATAACAAATTCTTCCGTTTCCAGTCATCATTTTTTCCGTCGTTAATGAGCGTACGTGCACGCATATCGATCTTGATAGCAGGTGCACATCAGCGTAACGCACACGGATATTACCAGCCTCTATGCGATAACCTCGGTGATCAACTGACACATCTCTGACCTTATACCCTTGCCATCCATTACCTGATACCGCTCCTATATTTACCTTGCCAAAAGAAAATGCAGATTGACCAAGCAGCCACTGAATCGGAAAAAAACCAACGGCAATCAAACAGATAGCCAAAACACTCACTGGCCATACTACCCAAGCCTTCATATCAATATTTCTCATCGGTTATTTTTATAAAGCCTGACATTATACGATACCCCTTAAATGCCTGCTGATACCTAAATATAAAACAAGCTCTCTGGAAGAGCTAGCAAGAGTATTTTTTGGTAAAGACGACGATTCACTTCTACACTTTATATGGAACCTACAAATAAGGGCCGACAACGTTTCTATAGAGAAACTTTATGCGTTCAATAGCCCCTTTTATTTATCATATTACGGTATGCAGATAGCCAACTTATGAAACAACTTATATATAGCGTATTAAGCACTATCATTTTTTTGGCAATGAATGCTGCTGATGCGATTACTTTACAGGTGCTAGATCACCAAGGGCTACCTTTAGAAAATGCCGTGGTTGTATTACCCAGCATTGCAGCGACACCAACTACGCAGCCTTTAGTCATGGATCAGCGTAACCGGCAGTTCAGCCCCAGCGTATTAACCGCCTCCGCAGGGCAACTCGTTGCTTTCCCTAATAGCGATAATGTTAGACACCATGTCTATTCTTTTTCGAGAGCTAAACCATTTGAAATTAAGCTATACAGTGGAACTGAAACATCACCGATTATGTTTGATAGCCCGGGCATTATCGTTTTGGGATGTAATATACATGACAATATGATCGGCTATATCCTAGTTAGTGATGGGCAGTGGTCTGCCGTGAGCAATAATGATGGCATAATCCATTTACCTGAGTTCACAGACAACACAAGCGCAACACTTTGGCACCCTCAAATGTCTGACAGAGGATCCGATGTACATAGCGTAACGTTGAATCCAAAAAAATTATCTGCTGAAAAACAGATCACAATAACACTCGACGTCTCACCAGCAGCGCCTAAAACATTCGATAATTTTAAGCGCCGATACAATCGTGGCTAAAACCTTACAGTTTCGTATTAGCGCTCTATTCGCAGGCTTGCTGTTTATTGCAACGGTAGCAGTACTTGTTGTGGTTTGGTTTTCTACTGATCAATTTGCCAAAAATCAGGTTAAAAAAGAACTCTCCGTCGGGATTAATGTACTTGAGCGTGTTTTATCAAATAGGGAAGACCTATTAATTAACGCTGCCGAAATCTTAACTGCTGACTTTGGATTTAGAAAAACCGTCGCGAGTGAGGACGTGGCTACTATAAAAAGTGCTTTATCCAACCATGGGAAACGTATTGATTCGGATCTAATGGCTATTTTTGACATCAATGGGAAAAATGTCATTTCAACCGGAGATGAGCTACAAACACCATTTTTAAAAAACATCACATCTCAGGTGTTAGCTGAAGGGGGAATCATTACGGTTGCGCCTATCAATAATCGGCTATATCAACTTATTTTTGTCTCCGTAGACGCACCAACCCCTATTGCTATTGCCGTTATTGGCTTTGAACTTGATCAAGAATTAGCAAAAGAACTACAAAAAATTACTGGTTTAGCGATTAGTTTTGTCTGGAAAAAAAGTGTTTTTCCAGACATTGAAAGCACTAAAGAATTTAGCATATCCACATTACATGAAGCACATATTGTTGATAGAAAATCACTAAAAGCATCAACATCGGCATTGCAATGGAGATTACCTTTCACATATCCACAGCATATACAATCCACCATTTACCCTCTCACAGGCGATGATAGTGTTTCGGTTTATTTAAGCATTGACCTTCATGAAATATTTACTGAATTTGATAATTTACAATTAAAAATTTCTCTAGTTTCTGTTTTCTCATTACCATTTGCTATCTTTACAGCCCTTATATTTTCTAAAAAATTAACCTCGCCGTTAAACAGACTGGTCGTAACGACAAAAGCCATTTCATCTGGAAATTATTCCTCAATGGTAGAATCAAATAGTGGCACACAAGAAGTCAATGAACTTACTTTAGCGATTGATAAAATGCAGACTGACATTCAGCATCGCGAAAAAGAAATAAAATACCGTGCAACACATGACATCACCACAGGGTTACTTAACAGAACCTCTTTTATTGAGCGTGTGCAGCAGCACATCGACAAAAACAAACGTTTTCAGTTAGTTGGCTTTGGCATTAATAATATTCGACAAATCACAAATATGTTTGGACCCGGTATTGGCCAGTTATGCTTGAAAAAAATAAGCCAGTATTTATCTAAGCGATTTATATGTGTTGCCCGATCTAGCGACGAACGATTTATGGCAATGATTGATTACGAACTAGTTATGGAAGACATTCAAAATATACACACACTACTTAAATCAACTATTACCGAATCGCTATCTCAAGATCATGTTCACGTAAACGCTGAAATATTTATTGGCACCATCCCATTTGGAAAAAGTAATAGCAATATTGAGAGCTTAATGCGCAAACTCGATATCACCATGGACTCCAGCTGCATGGCTAATAATGAGATTTGCTCTTATGAATCAGGTCAGGAGTCAGAGTATTTAGAAAGACTAAAAATTGTTGAAGATTTGCGTTTATCGATTCAAGGCAATGGCTTAGGGCTTTCTATGTTTTATCAACCTAAACTGGACTTAGAAACCGGAAAAGTCAATAAAATGGAGGCACTTATTCGTTGGAATCACAAAGAAAGAGGTTTTATACCACCGGATGTTTTCATTCCTTTAGCCGAGCAGTCGGGTCTTATTAATGCATTAACAGAATGGATTATAGAAACGGTAGTAAAACAAATATTTCAATGGAAAAAACAAAACTATCATTTTGAGGTGGCTATTAATTTATCTGCTCAAGATATCGCCAGAAAAGAAATGTTATCGATTATTAACAAAATGCTTGTTGATTACAACATCCCTTCACATTACCTTTCATTTGAAATTACTGAAAGCGAAATTATGAGCAAACCTGAAGAAGCCATTCATTTACTCGGGCTATTTAGACAGCAATCATTTAAACTCGCTATCGATGACTTTGGCACCGGCTATTCTTCGCTTGCACAACTTAAAAATATGCCCGTTACTGAGCTAAAAATTGACAGAGAGTTTGTCATGCATTTGGCAAAAAATCCTGACGACCAAATCATTGTTAGATCAACGATTGATCTTGCCAACAGTTTTGATCTTGCCGTTATTGCAGAAGGTGTCGAAGATTTTGAAACTCTCACTCTTCTTTCTGATCTTGGTTGCAAATGGGCTCAAGGATATTTTATTGCCCGGCCAATGGCCGGAGAAAAAATCATAGAATGGATAGCAAAATTTTATACGTCTAAGATATACTCGGTAAAGGAATCGTAATACCTAAGGGTACTTTATATAAGAAAACGATGGATAATTCGTCCATGTAGGCTCAACATCCGCATCCATGCGGGTAATGGCTTTGCCTAATGGTTAGAATTCCACTATCGAAAAATTAACGGGACAGCAGTAATTAGACATATAACAGATCAAGTCCAGTATGACTCCAAAGTAAAAATCATATAAAAACCTAGACTCACTATTTTTTTACACGCACATTCACTAATAGTAAATTCGTATCTTGTGACGACGAAATAGAAAGTTCGTCAATAACAATATTCCTATTATATTCAATATCATAAAGCCATTGGATCGTTGATTTGTAATCAACATCGCGCAAACGTAACCTCGCATCACCATTACGCCCTGGCTGAAATCCGCGCATAGACAAATTATACTGCTGCAAAGAATCATCCATTATTTTTGCCAAACCCCCAGCATCTTCTTCACCCGCAACAACCGATGTTCTTGATTTTATACGGCTGACTAACGGTACAGCTTGGGTATACACTTTTGTTTTTTGCGATAACAGTCTATGCTGTTTATCACGATAGTCCATCACGGGTTCTATAATAAAAAAATAGCCTAAGCAAATCACAGCTAGCATTCCAACAATGACGATAATACGCTGTTCTGAAGTCGATCTTTCTTGCCAATTACTTTTTAGATTTTCGCTAGTATTATCAAAAAAATGCATCACTGATTCTCCTGAAAAATACGCAACCTTGCTTGGAACTTATTATCAATCGCATTAGAGCTGAGCAACTCGGCACGCAAACCTTTTGCCTCAATACTTTCTCTTAATTGCTCGACAATATTAAATGTATTAGCCTGCACACTTAAGCGTAATGTTTTTTCTTTATGTTTGTAGTTGATCGTCAATAGTTCTATATCCAAAGATTGCACAACAGGCGCGACATTCGACAACATTCTCACGACCTGACTCGCTTGCTCACCACTTCCGGCGACGTCGTCTAGTTTATTAGTTAGTGATCGTATAGGATCACGTATCACACCCTCAGGAATAACTTGCCGCACCAGCGATTCTATTTTTTGTTCTTGTGCAGCAATCTTTTGTTGTGTTAAATAAATATCGAGTCCGTTACTTACAAAAAATAGCAATATAGTTATTAGCCCCACGCCACCAACTAACGACCAAGAAATACCACGACCAGACGATTTTTTCTTAGGCGCATAATCGCCACTACAAAAGTTAATCATATGTGGGTTATTCAACGAAAGTGGCGGTAACTGCGTATGAAACTCACTATGAATTTCGGGAGCCAATGTATGGAAAGTACGAGTCACTTGTTCCACACTATATGGGGTTTTTAGTGGTGTACTCTCTGCTTGTTCTATAGACGGTGCTGGCTCTACATCAGCAACATAGACGTTATAGGCAATATCATTATCGGACGGGTTGCCAGACAATGCTATCTTATCAACACTGTCTTCTTTACTTTCTTCAGTCATTTTATTAGGCAAAGAACTATTCAACAGCCCCCGCAAAAAGTTATTTGCTAGAGATGTATTTGTAGAAAAGCCTGAACCTGTATGGCTATTAGCAATGACTTGGTCACCGTTAAACCATAACGTCGAAGTGTTATCTGCCCTCTGCAGGCATTGAAAATCAATGACACTGCGCGCAACACTCTGGCCATTTGCTTCAAAAAATGCGAGCGCTTGCTCGAACCATTGTTGATTGACATAGGCAATCGTTGCTTGGCTTTCTGTTTTTTGGCCGACAGCAAAATGAAGATCATCGACATCATCGATGACTGAATCCTCTACAGCGTAGGGCAGCATTTTTATAAAATGACGCTTTTCTCGTTCATGATAAGGAACCTGCTGAACAGCAACCTTCGCACCCGGAATAACAAACACAATATCGGTATTGTTTGCAGCAACAGTGGAAGGTAACCACGCTAATAATTCATTACTAGAACCCGTTATTGCTTGCTGCAAATCGACATCGCCATTACTAAGCAGCCAACGATACTGCGATGCAGAAAACGGATTAATGTCTTCCATATCACTATCATTTGCTAGCTCATCATTCACCGCGGGATCAACTTGAGGTAACTCAAAAGATAGCCACTCTATGTAGGCATACTGTTTCAACATCAAAAACCTATGTTATATAAAACCTATGTTATCTATGGAATATGCCAACAAGGCATTCCTTTAAAGAAGCCGATACCTATTTGTATCCACCTATACTTTTTACCTGTAGTGCATTCTAAAACTTCGAACAAAAAAGCAGGTTTTTTGTTATAAGAATGCACTACAGATACTTTCTTATAACTGCTGACGCGTTCGGCGTAACACTTTTGTTTTGACGCCTTCTTGGGTCAACTCTCGTTTAAGTAAACTCATTTGGCGGTGACTAGACGTATTAATTGTGATTTCAATGTCTAAGATAAAAAACTCACTGCCCGTATGTAAGCCCTGTGCATCAGGCCAAAAATCCGGGTCATTATCAAATGCCCGACTAAACCCATCGCTAGCTAAAAAATCTTCGACCGATTCAAATGCCTGACTATCTTGAATCTCACTGTTGTTTTCAGCAGTAGCATTTTCATTATTATCAATTGCAGCGGTATCCTCCGCTAAAGGCCGGCCTTCTGTTAATAAGGCCGCGTCCGATTCAACTAATGGTGTATCTATATTTTGCTGATTCAAACTTCGCATTACCGCTGGCAATGCAGTGTTGACATTAAACCCTACATCATTGGGTAAGACCACAACCAATGGCGCTAAATAACGATAGATCTCATCGGTGATTCCTTTAATTTGACGAAGCTCTGTCACACTAATAAACGGTTGGTTAGCCGCTCTATACGGTGTATCGAGAGAGCTATAGTAATTATTTTCTGCACCACCTTGCCCGGTAACATTATTATCACCATCCATCCAATCAATCGCCGCTTCGGTAATGGATTGCGCTAGACTAGGGTCAACTAAATCGTCAGGCTGTGTTTGTAATAAACGCATAAAACGTTGCTGGCCCGTCGTAAACCGTTCGTTCAATGTCCCCTGTGGATTATAAGGCGTAGGCCGCCCTTGCAATTGATTGAGATTAAACCGGCTTAGTGCATCCGTTAATGTCGCTTTAATCACGGCATCATCTACAGGTACATTTAAAGCGATTGCCCAGTCTTCTTGCCAGTGATCATAACTTCCTTGACGACCGTTTTTAATATAACGACCGTTACTATTATCATTATCCGCATCCTGCTCTAATACCCAAGCCGCAAACTCTTCTGTGCTGTAGGCGTATTGCTGTAATTGCGCGCCAATAATCGTATGTTCTGCTCGAGCAACCGACAACTGAAAATCACCGGTAAAACGCGCTGCAATTGCCACAATCACGCTGGTAATAAACACTGCGATTAATAAAACTGAACCTCGCTGTTTAGCAAACGATATATGTCTCATAGCGCTGTTGCCTGCACTAAAGGAAACAAGCGCGTGACACTACCAATGCCAACAATATCTAGGCTGATTTCTATCGCTATGGGCAAGGTATTATTTTTTTGATCCGACTCGGGCCAACCGGTAATCCATGCTTCATCTGCTGCGGTTTGGCTCTCGCTGGATAAATAACGAAATCGTACGGCATGAATATTATCGATCAACAAAAGACTTTTTACGTCTGATTCATCCGCACCATCGATGGGCCGCCAATAATCTCGCCACAAACTTACCGTGGGTTCAGAGGATAGGCTCTCTCCGCTGTCATTGGATGTATCATTGGCCGTAATACGGTAGCCCACAAGTTGCATATTACTCCGGGGGCGACGTAAAAAATTGTGGTCACCACTGCGTACAAACCGCAATAAATAACTATCATCACCCACAGCCGCACCTGCGCCTTGAGAGAGGCGATCACCCAATAAACCAACCATTACCGGTTGTTGATTGCCAAAGCTATCCTGCCAAGGGCGCGCGACCGTATGTTGAAAGTCGTCCGCAAAAAAGTGCCACACGCGTTGCGTGGCATTCATTTGCTGTGTGAGCTGGCTTACCCGCGATTCTATATTAATAGCGCCCGATAGCGCTTGATAAGATAACAGCGCGATCACCGCACCAATACCTAAGGCAACCAACATTTCTATCAAGGTAAAACCACGCGCTAAGACGAGGGATGATGATGCTTGGGGTGGTATAAGAGGTGGCGTGAGTGCTGGCATGGTTGAGCGCATGAACCGTATCGTTAATGAATATAACTATCGAGAACAACAATAGGCGCATCGTCTGTCAGGCTGACGGTTGTACGGTAGCGAAGCAATGCACCCACAGACGTTTTTTCGGGTTCTGTAACCACCTGCCATTCCGTGCCGGCCATTTCCACCTGCTCTTCTACCGCACTGCGTAGCGTTGCTTTACTCAGTTGGCGCTCTAAGCGCAAACGTGTCATTTGGTTGTCCGCAATCCACGTTGCTATCGCTCGATCTCGCAAAGAGCCGGCATTATCGGCCTGCTTCATCATCAGTAACATGAGTGCCGGAATCGTTAAGCCCACAATAGCCGTCGCCACTAGCACCTCTATTAAGGTAAAACCTTGCTGTCGGTGAGACACATGAACAACACGCTTAATCATCAACCACCTCACCCACTATTGAGTTTGTTAACTGGCCGCGTTTATCGGTACCGATAACAAATGTATATTCACTAATATTTTGATCAAGATACGACAATATCAACGTAAATGCCGATAGTTCACCACTCGGATAAAGCACAATACTGGGCGGCGCAGAGACACTTTCTCGATCGTCATTAAGGGATTCTGCCAATAACTCTTCTAGTAAAGCATCATCGATTTTTGCATTAATCACCATACCATCCGATAGCAGGGTTTCTGTCAACACGTCGCTGTCGAGGGATACCCATTGTGGTATCGAGTTACTATCACTCGTATTTGCACTACTATAGCTGTGCCAACTGTACTGATTAGCAATATCACCGTCACTATCAATACGAAGACCTATTAACTGCTGACGAATCAAGGACTCATCAAGCGCAAATTGAATTTGTGCATATAGCGCTCTACCTTCACTATCTAAACGCTTTTCCGGTGATGATGTCGTATTGGCGGTAATGGCTACTGCTGCACTAATCGCTGCTAATATCAGCAATACAATCATCAGCTCAAATAAAGTAAAGCCTTTTTGCGAGGTAGACATATAAGAGTCAGCGACTACTTGTTGGCCTCGAAGCGTTCCCAACTATAAATATCCTTATCTTGCTCAACGCCACCGGCAACACCATCGGCACCATAGGTATAAATATCATACTCACCGTTTTCACCCGGTGTAGCATAGAGGTAAGGATTACCCCACGGATCTAGTGGTAGCGCTTCAAGGTATCCACCTTTTTGCCATTGACGTGGAATCGGATCAATCGATGGCTTCTCAACCAAGGCTTGTAGGCCTTGCTCTGTGCTCGGAAAACGATAGTTATCTAAACGATAGAGTTTGAGCTGGCCTGCAATAGTAGCGAAATCCGCGTGCGCTTGTTTTACCCTCGCCTCGTCTGCCTTACCCAAAAATTTACCCCCTACCGCTGCCGCCATAATACCAATAATAATAAGCACTACCATTATCTCGATAAAGCTAAAACCTCGTTGAACGCGGTAGCCAGTATTAACTTGGTTAGAAAATTGTATACTTTTCATAAATCACATTACCCTTAATCTTAAATATATCATTCAAATCTGTGGCGCATTCTGAGCTAAATTACGCTCATAGAACAGAAAAGCAGGTGATTTCTTCAGCAACTCTCGGCAGCAAGGACGCTGCCACGAAGCTTATAGGATATATTGACAGCGTGTTGCTGAAGAAATCACCTGCTTTTCTGTTCGAAGCTTTAAAATACGCCACCGCTAAACTTAAGCTAAGTCGCTCATATTAATAATCGGAATAATAACCGCCACCATAATAAACCCGATTACACTTCCCATAATGACAATGGTCACTGGCTCAATCACACTGAGCGCAGTCGATAGCTGCAGATCCAGATCTCGCTGCTGGCTTTTCGCCGAATAATCTAACTGTTCCGCTAGCGTGCCGTTAGCTTCACCACTAGAAGCCATTTGTACCATGAGCGGTGGGAAAATTTCGGTTTTATCGAGTGCGCGATGCAAGCTAGTACCACCTTCGACAATAACCGCTGCTTGCTCGGCTTTCTCGCGCAATATGTCATTGCCCATGGTTTGGCTACTGATGCGTAAACTATTCAGCAGTGGCACACCACTGTTTATCAGCATACTGAGCGTACTCGCAAAACGAGCGGTATCGGCTTGCACGCTGATATGCCCGACAATCGGCAAGCGCAATAACAAACGGTGCCACTGTCGCATATTAGCTGGCCGCTGTAGCCACAAGCGAGTTGCGACCCCAAGTAACACAAGTGCGACCAAGCAATAAAGGCCATAGCTGTGTAAGAAGTTGCTGGTGGCGATAAGTACCTCTGTTGGCCAAGGCAGCTCTTGTTTTGCACGCGTAAAAACACTAGTAATTTTAGGCACAACAAATACCATTAATGCGATCACGATAGCGATGCACACCATCACCAAAATAATCGGGTATACCATCGCCGATTTTAACTGCTGTCGCGCGGCGTGACTGGTTTCGGCATATTCAGATAAACGCTCTAACACCGGCCCTAAAAAACCCGCCTGCTCACCCGCATTCACCATCGCGCGATACATATTATCGAAGATGCGAGGATAATCACCCAGTGCTTGAGCAAGACTTAAACCCTCTAATACTCGCGAGCGCACTTGTAACACAACGTTTTTAATCGCATCTTTTCTGCTTTGTTTCGCCACCGCTTGCAATGATTCAGCCAATGGCATACCCGATTGCACTAAGGAAGCCAACTGACGAGTAAACAAGGAAAGATCTTTTACATTTAAGCGCGCCGAAAAAGTTTTACCTTTTGCAACCCGTGAGCCATTGCCCGCCTGTTGCTCAAATGACAGCTTGTCTGCGGCTATCTTTTCAACACTAACGGGCTTAAGCTGCTGCTGGCGTAATTGTGAACGCACTTGGCGTTCGGTATCGCCTTCTTGCGTTCCCTTAACGAGCTTACCGCTGCGATTAATGGCTTGATAACGAAATGCACCCATAATATAGATTCGTTAGCGCTAACTAACGGCCGTCACCCTCAATACTTCTTCTAAGCTGGTTTCACCGGCTAAAATACGGCGACGCCCATCATCAATTAATGATGGAGACGTTTGCCGCACATGCGCCAACATAGTCTGTTCGCCAGCGCCTTCATGGATAAGCTGACGCAATTGGCTATCGACAGGAATAATCTCATAAATAGCGGTTCGACCACGGTAACCTGTTTGTTTGCACTCACTACAACCGCGGGCTTGATAAATCACGTCATCAGGCTGTATCAACAAGCGTTCACACTCGGCTGTTGTGGGCACATGCTCGACTCGGCAATGCTGACAGAGCTTACGAACCAAGCGCTGCGCCATCACCATTTCTAAACTAGACGCTAATAAAAAGGGTTCAACCCCCATATCTTTCAAACGTGTAATCGCACCAATCGCCGTATTGGTATGCAGTGTCGATAAGACTAAATGCCCTGTTAAACTGGCCTGAACCGCAATAGACGCGGTTTCTTGATCTCGAATTTCACCGATCATAACCACATCAGGATCTTGACGAAGAATGGCACGCAAACCTCGCGCAAACGTCATATCAACTTTGGTATTCACTTGTGTTTGGCCAATACCAGGAAGTAAATACTCAACCGGGTCTTCAATCGTCAGAATATTACGACTGCGGTCGTTGATATGGGTCAAACCGGCATATAGCGTCGTGGTTTTACCCGACCCTGTAGGGCCAGTAACAAGAATAATGCCGTGTGGACGACCTAGACTTTCATCAAACGTATTATGCACTTTCTGCGGCATGGCTAGCTGCGTCAATTGTAGCTGCCCCGAGGCTTGATCCAACAAACGCAACACAACACGCTCACCATAAGCAGAAGGGATTGTCGACATACGAATATCGATGACATGTCCCGCTAAACGAACCGAAATACGGCCATCTTGCGGTAGGCGTTTTTCCGCAATATCGAGCTTTGCCATAACTTTTAAGCGCGACACTAGCACCGACGCTAATTCGGGCTTAGGCGAGAGCATTTCATTGAGAACACCATCGACACGGAAACGAATCGCTACGCGATCTTCGTAGGGTTCAATATGAATATCAGATACTTTTTCTTTAACAGCTTCCGACAAAATCGCATTAATTAAACGAATAACTGGCGCGTCATCATTACCGGCCAATAAGTCTGTTTGTTGCTGCAGGTCGTTAGCCAGTTGCCCCAAATCCATTTCTGCATCTAAGTCATCCGCTGCACGTTGCGCTGCGCCATCGGTTGTTTGATAGTGTTGTGTAAGGCGTTTTTTAAAGACTGCCTCATCAATCATTTCAATAGTTAGCGACGCACCTAGCACACGCTGCAGCTCGACAAGTACCGATAGTGCTAACTCTCGATAGCAATAGAGTATGTTATCTTCCAACATCACCCCATGCTCTTCAGCAAACCGATAAGGCAGGCTTTGCGGTTGGCACTCGCTCTCGTTTACCGCTCTGTCCACCACCACATCCACGATTATTGCTCCGATAAACCGCTAGGCTTCACATCATCCCATACGGGGAGAAGTGGCAAAATATTTTTGTCTAGCAAATAACTGGCCTCTCCTTTAGCCTGTATCTGTTGATCTCGAATATAGCGATATTTTTCGCCCGTTGCCCCCGCCATTGCTTCGTTATCGCGCAATATAGCGGCTCGCAAAAAAACCATTAAATTTCTCTTAGTCATGGTCGTCGCATCATTTCTAAACAGACCACCTAATAAAGGAATATCTCCTAATAAAGGCACCTTATTTTCCGTTTGTTGAATATCATCACTTATAAGCCCACCCAAGATAATAGTTTCACCATCTTGTGCGATAACTTTGGTAGATATTTTACGTTCATTAGTAATAACATCCGACGCTTGTGATGAGCCAGAAATACTGGAAACCTCTTGCTCAATTTCTAATATAACCGTATCACCTTCGTTTATTTGTGGCGTCACTTTGAGAGAGATACCAACATCTTCACGCTGAATAGTTTGAAATGGATTGGTAGCATCACCCGTTGTAGTAGTAAATGAGCCAGTAACAAAAGGAACATTTTGGCCAATAGAGATTTCTGCTTCATTGTTATCTGTCGTTAACAAACTCGGTGTGGATAGTACGTTCGCATCGGTATTACTTTGAAAAAAGTTTATTAAGGTCGAAAAATCGACACCTCCATTGTTACCCAGAAAGCCAATGGCTTGCCCCGTAACACTAGGAATATCAGCTACAGTAGTTGACTCAATTCCAGTAATCACCGTGCTCAAATTAGCATTTTGGGAAGCAATGAAACCTTTGCCCTGACGATAAGCTGCCCACTCAACACCTAAGTTGCGTGTTAGCTCGTCATTAACTTCGACAATGATAGCTTCTACAAGCACTTGCGCTCGTCGAATATCTAGACGCTCAATGACAGTAATAAGTGACTCCATGGTGTCGGCATCCGCTGTAATCAGCAATGAGTTGGTCGCTGGATCCGCTTCAACAGAAGCATTTTCTGCGGATGGTCTTACGCCCTTAGAACCGTCCGGCTCCAACTTCGAAATACTTGACACTACTTTTGCCAAAACAGTAGCCACTTCTTCAGCATCTGCATATTCCAAATAAATCACGCGAACATTACCCGACTGCGGTTGTGAAACATCAAGGCGCGCCACTAGTTCTCGAACCTTATTACGACGCACCTGATCGCCCGTAACGAGAATACTGTTACTGCGCTGATCCGCAACAATCACTGCCTGTGTATTTTTGGGGGAATCCTGCTCGCTTTTACTAAGTTGCTGAAGAATGGTTGCCAATTCGGCTGCTTGCGCATACTCCAAAGGAATTACATCCGTTTCGGCTACGCCTGCCCGGTCAATACGTTCAATAATATCCTTTAAACGCGCAATATTAGCGACTGTATCCGACACGATAATCGCATTACTAGGCTCATAAGCCGCAAGGTGAGCATGCTGTGGCGCTAATGGCCGTAATACCGGTAACACTTTTGAGGCTGACACATTATAGAGTTGAATAACCTGGGTAATATAAGCATCGGTACCAAAGTTTGGTTGATTCACTACAGGAACAGCCGATGTGCGGGCATCTTTACGCGGAATAACACGGACAATATTCCCAACCTCAATCGCAGTAAAACCCTGCGTTTCAAGTACCGATAAAAATAAATCATATAGTTCTTTTTCCGATAAAGGGTTGGCCGAAATAACTTTCACCTTACCTTTAACGCGAGGATCAATAATGACTGTCTTACCTGTAATATCAGCGACAAATTTAATCACCTCTTGGATATCAGAGTCTTTAAAGTTGATTTGCCACTTTTTTTCTTCTTCTGCTTGCGCACTAACCGATAGCGGCGTCGTGGCAATCATAAAAGCAGACAATAACATCACCACGAAACCATAAGACAGGCGTGAATGAATTGCGGCAAGCTGACATTTAACAAGAGGTAAACAATAGGTAACAATATTCACAGATACTTCCATTAAAAATTCAAAATCGTTCAGCGAACAGCTGACCGAGTTAAGGCAATGAGCTAAGATCAATATCGAGACTTATTTCACTACCATCACGATTAACCATCAATGATACTTGCGACACATCTCGTTTATTGCGGTACACATTCATTGCCGAGCGCAAGTCATTAAGCTTTTCACCGTCAATCGAGGTGATCACATCGTTTGCTAACAACCCTGACTTATCAAAAGCGCCTCTATTACGGCCCGGAAGCACTCGAAAGCCAATCATATCACCGGTTTCTTTATTGCGCTCCCGTACTACACGGATGATCTCGCTGAGCTTGGTTGCATTACTATCGTTCACAAGCTCGCTCTGAACCGCTTGTTCATCCAACGTATCAGGAACATAAGCTGCCGCATCGTTATCACTTGAACTGCGCTGTGTTCGCTCGCCTTCGGGATATAAATAAAGTACTTCGGTCTTACCGCGATTTTTTAAGCGAATACTATCAACCAAAACCGCAGACAAACTCACATTGGACAAACCTTCGATGGCATCACCCACTTGATACAGCTGCTCATCGCGGCCGTTAGCAACTATAGCCTGCCCACCACTATCTTCACCTGCAGTAAATAAGCCCTTTAAAATAAGGTTAAGCTTTGTTTCCTCTACGGGCTCTTCTTTTTCAATGGGAGCGGTTTCGGTCACTATATTTTTTTCCACTTCGCCAAATAAAGGAATAGCCGCCAGCGTATTAATGTCGAGGGGCTGGCGACGAAGGGGCGATGACGAAGGGGGCTGAACATCCACAACAGATTCCGCCTCTAAGTGTGTATTAGTAACGTCGATAACTTGCATCACCGAGTGCCCTGACCACATCACCAACAATAAGCAAACACACACAGGGGCAAGTAACGACAATGACACTTCACCTAAACACCCAGAGGGAATAGAAACCGCGCTATATCCTTTCTTTATTACCATATTATTCTTTTACTAATTAAGCTTCTAGTGATACATTTTTACCACTATATGATTTTTGATTCTATCACTTATCTACGATGTAGACTGCTCATATCAGCGCTTAAGTGCACATGCCTCAATAATGAATGGTAAATATCTGAACTAAGTCTCATTAGGCAGGCGGTTTCTCTTCAAGAAGTTGATAAACTACTTAACCAATAAAGTAATTGGGGTAAAATGAGCCATTACTTTTGCACCAAACTCAATAGTTAAAGAGATACGAAAAAGGCGACTTCTGTCGCAACAACGGCATTAAAGAAAAGCATCAAGGGACTTTTGCACGGAAGATGATTTTGGGCAAAAATGCACGGAGAGAGGTAGTTTGTGCATGATAAATGACCGATTTCCCTCGGTACCCTCTTGTGGGGTAAACGACGCATGAGAGTGAAATGGCTTTCGTGCAAAGGTCTCATTAAGATATTTTGGGGAGTTAAGCACTCATATGAGTACCACGCTATATGTTTTACAAAACCAACAAGGCCATTTTTTACAAAAGGCAAATACTGATAAAACCAACAAGACCGCTTATACATGGGGCGATGGAACAGAACTTAACAAAGTCTTCCGGACAACACATAAAGATGAAGCCATTAACATGATGTTTGAAAGCGGATCTCAAAATGTTGAACTCCGTATTAGCATTCTTACTTATCCCTCTAACCCAAAAGGCTTACCTATTATCCCCACTGATGATATGCCTACGCCGATACCCGTATTCATCGCGCCAAATACCGATGAAAACCCTGACAGTAACGTAGAAATAGCAGCAACAGAAAGTACGCATCACACAGATGCAACGTAAAGATCCGAGCAGCTGACTCGCTAAAAACAAGTCAGCATGTCATCCAAGATACGTAATGATCGGTATCTACACGGGAAATTGCTTTTAGAGCTCAATAATATAATCCCCACCAAATTAACAGCATTTCGCCTTGCGAGTGTTTAGGAGTGACTTTTGACACATTTAACGAATATTTTACGTGCGTTATCGAATGCACCCAATCAAGCGGGTATCGCGGATATTGTTCGGGGATTAGAAAAAGAAAGTTTGCGCATCAAACCTAACGGCACATTAGCTTCTAGCCAACACCCACCTGCTCTCGGCTCAGCGCTAACACACCCCCACATCACAACGGATTACAGTGAAGCCCTGCTTGAGTTTATTACCGATCCTTCTGCCAGCGCATCCGGCGTTTTACAACAATTAACCGAGCTACACGCCTATACCTGTCAAAATCTTAATGGCGAACGACTATGGCCTACCAGCATGCCTTGTATGCTAGGGCGAGATGAAGACATCCCTATTGCTCAGTATGGTTCATCGAATAGTGGAAAGATGAAATCGGCTTATCGAATGGGGCTCGGTCATCGTTACGGACGTTCCATGCAAACCATTGCAGGCTTACACTACAACTTTTCAGTATCGGAAGAATTGTGGGACTTCTTACATAAAAAGGAAAAAAGCGCGCTCTCTATCGAAGATTTTAAAACCCAAGGGTATTTCCACCTGATTCGCAATTTTCGACGCTATTTTTGGCTATTACTCTACCTATTTGGCGCTTCACCGGGCGTTTGTAAAAGCTTCGTCAGCGGCCGAGAGCATCAACTCGTCCCTTTTGGTGAGGATCAACATAGCCTGCACATGCCCTATGCGACATCACTGCGCATGGGCGATTTAGGCTACCAGAGTAGCGCTCAAGAATCGTTAGTTATTACTTACAACTGCTTAGAGAGCTATATCAAAACACTGTGTAGTGCGATTACCCATACACATGCTGGTTACGAGTCTATCGGCACCAAAGACAGCAATGGCTGCTATCAACAGCTCAATGCCAATTTACTGCAAATTGAAAACGAATTTTATAGTGTTATTCGCCCAAAACGTACTGCCCAACGCGGGGAAACAGCGCTATCAGCTCTCGCAAATGGTGGTGTTGAGTACATTGAGGTTCGCTGCTTAGACCTCAACCCATTTGAACCCCTAGGGATCAACGAATCTAACATGCGTTTCTTGGATACGTTCTTGCTGTACTGCCTGCTATCTGACAGCGCACCGTCAGATGAACATGAACATGATGCGATTCAAGAGAACCAAAAAAGAATGGTTTATAACGGGCGAGATCCTGAACTCAAGTTACTCGATCGAGAGGCTTCCGGTAATATGAAAGAGCGCCCTATGCGAGAATGGGCCGATTCGCTCATGCAAGACATACAATTGGTAAGCAACGTGTTAAGCGAGGCAACCGGAGAGCAGAAACACAACGACAGCCTGCAAGACGAATGGGAAAAATTACGGGATGACCGCCTGACACCCTCAGCAAGGGTGTTGGATACAATGTCGCAAGAAAATAAGACCTTTTATCGCTTCGCCGCCGATCTTGCAACACAACATCAACACCATTTTACGACATATCCGCTAGCACCTAAAAAGCAAGCTCACCTCAGCGATCTTGCTCAGTTATCGCTTACTAAGCAACGAGACATAGAAAACAGTGACAACATCAGCTTTGACCAATATTTAGAAGATTATTATTCACAGTATGAATGCAACAAGCCAGCGTATACGCCATAGTTATTATAGGCGTAAGATAGAATTTAGGGTCTCGGGTGGACAAGGTTTTTGTAGATAGCCCTTCACAAAGGGGTAGGCGGCTGTTTGCTCTTTATCGCTACTCTGTCCGGAAGAAGAAAGCATATAAACAGCAGTATTGGACTCTCTTAGAAGTGATTCGCTAGAGGCTAAAAACTCATGGCCATTCATTCGGGGCATATTAATATCAAGAAAAATGACATCGGGCGCCACCTTCGCTGACAACAATAAGTCTCTAGCTTCTTCGCCATTACTTGCACTAGTAATGGATACCTTATTGCCACTTTCGGCTAACATTTCTTGAAATAGATAGCGATCTGCTTCGCTATCTTCGACTAATAGAATATTAACTAATTCACTCATACATCTCTGCCTGTACTACTATCGGTGCTTTATGTTTACCTTAAGCACTCAAATAGGCTTACCGCCCATCCATTTAGATATTTATTTTATACGCATATTACCTCTAACCAGTCTTACCTTTCCATTGCTTACTTTCAAAATACCGCCAAGATCAGCATTACTTTACTTTTGCACAACAAAGTGACTGAAATACAAATTGATAACTCCCTGCTCGCCATCCTCCTCTTCAACAACCTGCTGCACTATTTTTAACGCATCAAGCCGCAAACGCTCTCGACCATCGGGCATGTCAATATTTTCATTTGTTTGACGACTAAACAGTGTGACCAAGCTATCTCTGACTAAAGGCATATGATGTCGCACCGCATTAGCAGCACTCACATCTGCAACCCGCAATGATATTTCTACCTTCATATACTGTAACTTACCTTCTCCCCCATAATTAACAACAAAGGCCGGCTTCACAGGAACATAGATCGGTCTAACCAGCACTCCCGGCGTCCCTTCTGTAGATTCATCCGTCGCGTCTTCTGCCGCGTCATCATCTGCAGACCAAGCAGGCATAACAAAAAACAAACTCAAAACGAGTAATAAAACGCTTAACATTGAACAATTTTTATGGAGCATCAAGGTGTATTCCTATTTCAATTCACCTATTAAGTATAGATGGCCTGAAAAATTTGCCAGTATCTAATTAAGCGCGTAATCTCTCGTTTTATTATTATTTATTCTAAGGATTTATTCGTGTCACATCCGCTTTTTGCTCCATCCACCCAACGCCTCTACTATTTATTATTATGGACTGGCTGCTGTTTACTCATTGCCATAGCGCTTTATATGCAATATCAAATGGAGCTAATACCGTGCGCCTTATGCATGACCCAACGCGTCTTCATTATTGCCGTCGGCCTAGTTGCCTTAGTCGCATGGCTGAGCAAAACATCGATCAGCAATAAGGTTTACCCTATTCTCGGCATGTTATTGGCGGCGGTGGGCTCAGGGTTTTCGATGCGGCACATCTGGCTACAAAACCTGCCTGAAGATTTAGCACCCGCTTGCGGCCCAACGCTAGGCTATTTATTAGAGAACGTACCCTTTATTGAAGCATTTACTGTACTGCTTCAAGGGGATGGCAACTGCGCAGAAAGCGTATGGTCGCTGTTAGGATTAACCATTCCTGGGTGGACACTGGTTGCCTTTGCTGGTTTATTAATAACCAACGCACTTATTTTATGGATAGCGGTTAAGAAGGCAGCATAAATTTTTTAGTCTCGCTGCACTTGCAAATACCGCAAAGCTCTTCTATTTTTAAACTAATGTTATCAGTTACGCATAACAAAAACGTACCGATAGTATATCGACTGCCGCAAACCATGCATCGCAGTCTATAGAATAACCTGAGGCCTTTGCGCGAAAGAAGATTTTGTCTTCAGACACCAAAAGTAGGCGCCTTTAAGCGAGGCAAAATGGCTTTCATGCCAAGGGCTCAACCTCTCATAATAAGCAGTTTAGGAGTTAGACCATGTTAGAGAATTGCCGATCCGCCAAAGAACGCTGGGGCGGAGTAAACGATATTATTGATAAATGGCTACACGAGCGGCAGCAATTATTGGTTTCCTATTGTGAATTATCGGGTATCAATACATTTGATGAAGATAATGTCTCTCATCAAGAACAAGTAAAACGGTTTTGCCAAATTTTGGTTGATTATGTCTCTGCTGGGCACTTTGAAGTGTACGATCAATTAATCAAAGAAGGGCAAGATTTTGGCGATAAAGATGCGCTTAAACAAGCCGCTGCTTTATACGAAGTTATCGACAGCACCACTGAGTCACTCATCGACTTTAACGACAAGTACCAAGAAACCGATGATTTAAGTGAGCTCGCTAGTGATCTATCCAGCATCGGCCAAAAGCTCGAGCCACGATTTAGTGCAGAAGATCAAATGATCGAAGTACTACACACGTCTCATAAAGACCTTGTTGCTTAATCGTTATTTAAACACAACATTATCTTTTCCAACGAGGTGTGTACCAGCAAAAGCTATCTACACACCTCGAACTCTACTAAAAATCGACTACGCTTATAGTGAACCCATATTAACTCAGTGAGGGCAACACTATCTATCGGCTTCACCGTTCGTTTATCTCTCTGTCATTTAATCAGCGCCTTAAGTACATGTTTGCGGCTGGTATTTTGGTACTCGTCAGCGCCTGTACTGAAAAACACCTTCCAGAGTCATCGATAACGCTTGCCAGCAAAGGCCTGCACAGCGCAGCCATTCATCCTCGCGCCCAGTCGGTAGTTGCAGGATCTATATTTCAAGGGGGCAGTTTCTGGCGTTTAAGCGATGAAGAGCGCCTATTTAATTGGAATCACACAACAGACGAAGAAAAAAGTATTATTTTATTTGCCGATATTGCCAGTAATAGCCCACGAGCGATTACTGCTGATGAATCAACGCTGGTGCTTTGGGACACCAATACTGGAGAGGCACTGAGATTTTGGACATCTCCGGCGAAAATTACCGACTTAGCGCTCATGGAAAATGGGCGATATGTTGCACTAGCACTGGCTGATCAAACAGCGGTTATTTTTGATGCTTTTAATGGTGGGATTATTCGCACCTTCCACCACAGCGGTAAAGTTTATAGCGTCGCCGCAAGTACTGATCAAACAAAACTCATTACCGGATCAGAAGATAAAACCAGTGTACTGTGGGACGCAGCAAGCGGAACAAAACTATTAACGATCAACCATGAGGAAGAAGTACAGTTTGTCGCATTGAGTGATGACGCACGCTACGTATTAAGCGTAGCGCAATACGATACAGCCGAGTTATGGGATACAAGAATACAAGAGTCCATCGGCGAGATTCCGATGAAAAAGCAGCAACTCAGTTTAGGTCTACAGATTACAGCAGCGAGTTTTCGCTCTGACAACCAACAATTGCTGATCGCATACTCTAACCGTACCGTTGAATTAAGAGAGACGACAACATTGCAGGTGATTGATCAGTGGGTGTTACCCCGAAAAAACCAGTGGCAACCAACGTCTGCACCGGCACTTGATGTTGCCTTTGATGTTCAACCAGGGATTTTCTATGCGGCGTCATCGGATGGATTTCTCCATAGGCTTACATTAAGGAGCACCCATTAAAAAAGCCCTCCATAAGAGCACTACTGTCCCACAGTTTGAAATCATAAGACCAACCTCATTTGAGGTTGGTCTTTTTGTTTAGGAGGAGGACTTGGATCAAGTATCTCTCTCAAGGCTTTTCGTTCAAATAAATTGAGTTGGATCACCCGAAGAATGCGCTGCACTGTCCACCCTTTCTTTGCTGAATGCCGAGCAAAAGCGAGTAGTAAATAGGTAATCATTGCTATCCAAATTTGTGTCAATATGGCGTTTTTTGATAAGCCTAAAAACGCTTTGATTTGTAAGTTTTGCTTAATCGCTTTGAAGAATAATTCGACTTGCCAGCGGTCTTTGTAAATGGCAGCAATCGTACTCGCCGCCAGTATTAAATTGTTGGTTAAAAACGTATAGAACTTACCGCTATTTTTGTCTCGGTAGCCTATCCGTCGTAGCGTAGGCGCACCGCGTTTGATGGCGTGAGCACTGCTCAGCTGAATAACTTGATCACTTGAAACGCCTTTCTTTTTGTTGACTTCTCTGCGCTCTAACACGCGGTAAACGGCTTTAGATCGTAGGCGCGTTACGAACGATACACCTTGCTGTGTAAGACTTCCAAACCATTGGTAGTCCACATACCCCTTATCAAAAGCAACAATGCTTCCTTTTGGAAAGGTGAATTCTCTACCTTTAACCATATCATTTTCGTTGCCATCACTCAGTGCGACAAACTCAGGCATCAGTGTTCCATGGTTCAAGCCCACGCTGAGTTTTACATTAGCGGTATCATCTCGATGAGCTGCCCAAGGAAACAGTTTTAGTGAGAGATCAATCGCACTTGCATCCAGTGAATACAATGGATTTTTGAAACGGAATTTGTGCTGGCCGGATTGGTTTTTACAGCGATTCAGTAGTTTATAAAAAAGTGCTTCGTAGAGTTCTGCAGGTTGATTGGCATTTAATCGAGATAGCGTTGATTTTGAAACGGGTTTTGCACCCAAGTGATACAGCTTATCCTGTTGAGATTCTAAATTAGATTGAATATCTCGTAGGCTTTGGCGGCCAGATAGCTGCGACATCGCCATACCAATAAACTGATCCCAGCGAGTGGCCGACCTTAATTTTTGCCCTACATGATGCTTTTTAGCAAGCCCTTCAAATTCATGTCTAGATAATGGTTTTAGTAACTGATGAAATGCGGTGTTATGATGTGACAAAGCCTGAACCCCTTTGTTAGTAATGTTTTCTTCGCAGAATCATTATAACAAGTGAGGTTCAGGCTTTCTTATCTAGATCAAACTGTGGGACAGTAGTGCTCCATAAGAGGGCTTTTTTGTTTTTTTACCATTCAAACGTGCAATTTATTGAGCGGCTTCTTCCTGCACTTCAGCACGCTGAATTTCTAACAATTCAACTTCAAAGATTAACGTCGCATTTGGACCAATAACTGGACCGGTGCCACCAGGGCCATAAGCTAGGTCAGAAGGAATCGCTAATTCAAACTTATCGCCGACATTCATCAACTGTAGTGCTTCAATCCAACCCGGGATAACACCACTGACAGGGAAGGTTGCAGGCTGACCGCGATCATAAGAGCTGTCAAATACGGTGCCATCAACCAATGTGCCTTTATAGTTTACGGTCACGGTATCATTCTCTGTCGGTGTCTCTCCATCACCCGCAGTGACTTCTTTATACTGCAAGCCACTCGCTGTGGTCACAACACCTTCTTTAGTCGCGTTTGCAGCAAGGTAAGCAGCGCCCGCTTCTTTATTGGCTGCCGCCAAAGCATCATTCTCTGCTTTTTGTTTTTCCTGAGCGCGAGTTTGAATTTCTTGAATGGTATTACGCTTGTCTTCTTCAGATAGACGAGACTCACTGCCAGCAGCAACATCTGCAACCGCTAAAGCCAATGTATCTGTATCTAGCGTAATGCCATCACTAGAGAACTGACGAGCCATATTTTCGCCAACAATATAACTTAAACGCTGATCTAGCGTGCTTAATGGCGACGCTTCTTCTGTCGCTGCAGTGTCAGTCGCCGGAGCTTCTTCAGGTGCTTTATCGGCACCGCAAGCGGCTAAAACCAAAGTAGCAGCAGTAACCGCAGCGAAACGATATAATTTCATGGTGATTCCTTTTTTATTTTATCAATGTAAATGAAATGGTTGACTCGTTAACGTAGTGCCCAAACCTCAAAAATCAAGCGCGTTACGCACTTAAGGCTTACGAATGTCAGCAATAGTATATGAAACCACTGCATTTGAATATCCAAAACCTATCCGTTTCGTACAGCCCGTTCGCTATCTGGTTAAATTAAACGATAAACGTTTATCCATACTTGATACACTACTAGCTATTAATACGTTTTGAGCACCTAATGCATTGTCAGTGATCTTCGCTTATGAACCCTTTTTCTCTTTCTTCTATTAGACCCTACTGGGAATTGATGCGATTTCATCGTCCCATTGGCATTCTATTGTTACTTTGGCCGACTTATTGGGCGCTATGGCTAGCAGCAGAGGGTATGCCCGATTGGGATATCTTATGTATCTTCACCATTGGCGTTATTGCTATGCGCGCTGCGGGCTGCGTCATTAATGATATTGCTGATCGCCGTGTCGATGGTCACGTAAAAAGAACAGCCGATCGCCCCCTTGTCAGTGGCGCCGTAAGCATAAAATCTGCCTGCTATTTACTGGCTAGCATTACTGCTATCGCATTTATTGCGGTGCTATTCACAAATAGCCTTACTATCTATCTTGCAATAGCGGCGGTCTTTTTAGCTTTTGCTTATCCGTTTATGAAGCGATTTACCCACTTACCGCAAGTCGTACTGGGGATGGCATTTTCCATGAGTATTCCCATGGCGTTCGCTGCACAAACGGAAACTCTGCACTCAGGCTTATGGCTGTTATACACCGCCAATGTATTATGGACTGTCGCTTACGATACTTTTTACGCTATGGCCGACAGAGAATATGACAAAAAAATTGGTGTTAAATCAACCGCTATATTATTTGAAGATAATGATCGACTCATTACTGCCAGCATCCAAGCCTTAGCCGTCGTCGGCTGGCTAATGGTCGGGCAACGATTTGACTTAAATCTGGGCTATTATGCGGGAGTTATCGGCGCCATCGGACTAATAGCTTACGAACAGTGGATAATTAGACACCGTCAACCGGACGCCTGCCTTCGCGCATTTTTACACAGCCAATGGGTCGGAGCTGCAATTTTTATCGGCATATTGCTACATTTCGCGACAATTTAACTACATATTCACTTACCGTGCCCTTAAGAGCCTCACTGTCATAAAAACGTAACATACGCTATATTTAATGATAGCCTCTGATAACGACCCACATAGACAGATTATGAGCCAGAACAAAACCATACTCATTGTTGATGACGAATCCGCCATTCGCGATATGTTACGCGTCGCATTAGAAATGGCAGATTACCAATGCCTAGAAGCAGCGGATACGCAGAGTGCGCATACACTGATTATCGACAAAAAGCCTAGTCTGATCTTACTCGATTGGATGTTACCCGGCACCAGTGGCATTGATTTAGCTCGACGCTTAAAAAAGGATGAGCTGACGGCAAGTATTCCCATCATCATGCTGACCGCAAAAGGGGAAGAGGATAATAAGATTCAGGGTTTAGAGGTCGGCGCTGATGACTACATTACCAAACCTTTTTCCCCAAGAGAGTTAGTGGCTAGGCTTAAAGCCGTATTGCGCCGTACAGAAGCCGCAAGTGCTGTAGACCCGATAGAGATTGAGGGCTTACGCATGGATCCTGTAGGACATGTGGTCACTATTCATAATGAGCCACTACAAATGGGGCCAACAGAGTATCGCTTATTAGAGTTTTTCTTAACACATCAAGATAGAGTCTATACACGCGGCCAACTGCTCGACCACGTGTGGGGTGGTAATGTGTATGTGGAAGAGCGCACCGTTGATGTACACATTCGTCGTTTACGGAAAGCGCTAACCAGTCATGATCGCTTCATTCAAACGGTACGCGGCGCAGGCTATCGGTTTTCAGCAAAGCTGGCTGCCAACGGCTAATTTTATCTCCAACGCAAGTAAAAAATGGGGGGCGCGCTTATCATTTAAAGACCGTCTCAGTTATACTGCCGAAGTCAAATAATGTGTTATAGCGCGAACCATAACATGATAGATTGCCTTCGATTCAATGCCACCCACCTTGGCACCCATTCGATGGGCGTAGTCTACCGTGCGCTCAAAAAATAATAATAGACGCTCACACGAAGACCCACCATTTTAAGAGACTGCCATTTTGCACAATAACTTCTCTGCTGAAATACAACGCTTGTTCTTTTTAGGGCTAACAGGCTTAGTGATTGGCTTGGTCAGTGGCGAATTACTATTATCATTATTTATGGTGACACTGCTCTACCTAATATGGCATTTACGCCAAATTAAAAAGTTAAATCACTGGCTACAAAACAATAAACTATCAACAATACCGGACGCCGATAGTATATGGGGTGATATTTTTGACCACCTACGTAGAGACAAAAAACGACAGCTCAAAGAAAAAAGGCGCTTAAAAGCGGTTATTCACCGTGTTGAAACCATGACCGGTGCACTCACTGATGCTGTAGTGCTCCTGAACCCTGATCATACGATCGGCTGGCTTAACAAATCGTCTCGTCGCTTACTCAACTTGCGCAGTGTCGATATAGGCAGCCCTATTACCAATTTCATCCGCCACCCTGTTTTTGTCAACTATCTCTACCATGGCGATCATGACGAACCCTTAGTCCTCCCCGCATCTAATAACGAAGAGCAACGTTTGGAATTTCGCCTTAATCATTTTGGCGAAGGCGAAGGGTTACTCATAGTTCGTGACGCCTCTAGGCTGTATAAACTTGAGCAAATGCGTAAAGATTTTGTCGCTAACGTTTCTCATGAACTACGCACACCGTTAACCGTAATATTAGGTTATTTAGAAACACTAAGTGATACACAAAAAGACAGTGATCCTTGGAAAAAGCCTGTACAGCAAATGCAGCAACAAGCATCACGCATGAAAACGCTGATTAATGATTTAACCATGCTATCTAAGCTAGAAACCGAAGAAATTAGTAAGCAGCAAGCACCCGTAGCACTGCGACCACTATTACACATGATTGTTGATGAAGCGAAAACGATACATCATCAACAAGACGTGAGCATCACCTTGGACTGCCCTCCAGAGTGGTCAATTGATGGCTGTGAAAAAGAGCTACACAGTGCCTTCTCGAACCTTGTCATTAATGCCGTAAAATATTCACCTGCAGGCCAACCTATTATTGTTACCGCTACGAAAAACTTTGTCGGCGGTATCGACGTAAAAGTTACCGATAAAGGTTATGGTATTGAGCGACAGCACCTGCAAAGACTAACCGAACGTTTTTATCGCGTCGACGCTAGCCGCTCGATAGAAACCGGCGGCACAGGTTTAGGCTTAGCCATCGTAAAGCATATTCTAGCGCGCCACGACGCACGCTTAAATATTGCCAGCCGGATTAACCAAGGAAGTACTTTCAGTGCCATTTTCCCAAAGGAACGTGTACATATTGATGAATAAGGCATGATTTATTTTTCACAAAACACGTGCGCAACATTACTTTTGCACAACATTGAGATCTGTTGACATTTCAAATTACAACGCACAATTTCACCCATCCATTAATTACATCGCTGAAGAAGAATGGAATCGTTTATGCGGTACCGACTACCCTTTTCTGCGGCACGAATTTTTTTCGGCACTTGAAAATAGCGGCAGCACTTCTACAGAAACAGGCTGGCAGCCACACCATCTCACGCTATCTGATACTACAACGCAGAAAATAATCGCTGTAATGCCATTATTTATCAAAACGCATTCTTACGGCGAGTATATGTTTGATTGGGCATGGGCAGATGCTTATCGTCGACATGGCTTCGACTATTACCCTAAACTAGTCAATGCTATTCCTTTTACCCCCGCTACAGGTAAGCGATGGGGAATTGATGACGCATACTCGATACCTGAAATTATTGAAGAATTACAGCTCGCCATTCATAACGAAGCGCATGAGAAGGACTTTTCTTCTTGTCACATATTATTTTTGACTGAAAAAAATCGTCAGCAATGGAATAATAAAAAATGGCTAGCACGAGTCGGCTATCAATATCATTGGTTTAATAACGATCATACAGACAAAAAATATTATTCTGACTTTAATGATTTTTTGTCCACAATGTCTTCACGTAAACGTAAAAATATTCGTAAGGAACGTGAAAAAATTGTACACCAAGGTATTAGTCTAACAATAAAAACCGGCGATCAACTATCGCTCAAAGAATGGCAACAATTCCACCATTTTTACCAATCTACGTACTATAAGCGTAGCGGACATCAAGGCTATTTATCCCCTTCTTTTTTTCCTGTTCTGGCAAAAGCAATGGGTGAAAGTATCATTGTCATCCAAGCGTTTGACCAGTCCGACAACATGGGAGAAGAAAAAAATAAAAATAACAGCGACTGGGTAGCGGCAGCGCTCTGCTTTAAAGATAGCGAAACATTGTATGGTCGTTACTGGGGTTGCGCTGATGATTACGACGGACTCCATTTTGAAGCCTGTTATTATCAAGGTATCGAATACGCGATTAAACATAAACTCATTCGATTTGACCCCGGCGCACAGGGTGAACATAAAATACAGCGAGGATTTACCCCTATCACAACACACTCTTCTCACTGGATAGAACACACAGAGTTTTCACAAGCTATCGCACGCTTTTTAACGCAAGAAGAAAAAGAAGTGCAGCAATACTTACTCGCGGCAGCCGAACATCTACCCTTTAAAAAAGAGTAATATCCGTGGTGCACTCTAAAACTCCGAACAAAAAAGCAGGTTGTTTCTTCAGCAACTCTTGGCAGCAGGGACAGGTTTTTGCTCCTGCAAAACCTGCATTCCCTACTTCCATGTAGGTCAAGCTGCCACGAAGCTTATAGGATATATTTACAGCGTGTTGCTGAAGAAACAACCTGCTTTTTTGTTCTATGAAGGCAATATTAGCTCAGAACTCACAACGGATAGTAATATTATTCATTAGGTTGGTACTGCCAAACTAATAAACGATTATTGGCTGGCATAGGGTGATCGGCTATAGGTTGTAAATAATGATCAAGTGCTAGCTTATTAAGCTTTTCAATGTCTCGAATCCCTTTTTCCATATTAGATGCTTTCAAAAACTGATCGAAGCGTTCATTACTTTCGCTTGTATAATCGCCGTTATAATTGAACGGCCCATAGGTAACAACATAACCTTTAGGCTGCAAAGCGGAGTGGGCTTTTTTGAAAAAATGAGTGACACATTCCCACGACATAATATGTAATGTATTAGCGGTAAAGATAACATTCACTTTTTGGGGTGACTTTTTCGGTAGCCATACATCATCCATCACATTAACAACTAAAGGCGGCATGCAATTTTCAGTCGCCCCGTCATTTATCCATGCCAAAATACCTTCGTGATTTTCTGCAAGGTCGCTGGCTTGCCATATCACATGAGGCAATTTCTGAGAAAAATACACGGCATGTTGACCTGTACCACTACCAATTTCTAACACTAGATCATTATCATTCAGCAGCACTCGCAAGTGCTCTAATATAAAATCACGATTGTTAATGCACGCTTGGGAAAAAGGTTTGAGCATGATACTTTTTACTCGTTCAATGAAAGAGTAAAAAGTATAAGTGATTTTATGGAAAAGTAATAAATAGAAACATAAAACGTGTATCCATTAGCCATAAAAAAACGGCTTAGTGAATAATCACTAAGCCGTTTGCTATGCAGTATCTTCGCTAAACTTTACTTTTTTCTAGCGAAGTTTATCTCATTATAATTATTGGAAGTCTGCTTCTGTTAATGCAATTAAACCCTTTGCATTGTTACCATACTTAGCACGTAAATCATCAGATAGAGGAATCATTCCACGCTCAGCAAGATAACCTTCAGGACCCCAAGTGCTTTCTTTAGTGAACTCAGCAATATACTCTTCGATGCCAGGAACAACACCTACGTGGTTTTTCTTAACGTAGAAGTATAGTGGGCGAGAGATTGGGTAGCTTTTGTCGGCAATAGTTTCAAACGTTGGCGCATTACCTTCGATGATAGAAGCCTGTACTTTTGATGCATTCTCTTCCAAAAAGCTGAAACCAAAGATACCTAAAGCTTCTGGATTTTTAGTCAGTTTTTGTACGATAAGGTTGTCATTTTCGCCTGACTCAATGTAAACGCCGTCTTCACGTACATTGTGGCAAATACCTTTATATTTGTTTTTTAGTGACTTAGCTAATGCTTTATCACCGGCTTTTTTCGCTTTTTTAGACTGTGACTTAATGTCTTTGATCCAGTCAACTTTTTTACAACCACCTTCCATTGCTAGCTCAGCAAACGCATCGCGCGTACCTGATGTAGGAGGAGGTCCAAATACCGCAATCGCGCTAGCCGGTAACGCAGGGTTAACATCTTTCCATGTTTTATATGGGTTAGGAATCAGTGTCTCAGAGCCATCGGTATTAGGCACGTCTTTCGCTAATGCTAAGAATAGGTCTTTACGTGTCAATGACATTGGCGCTTTACCTTTGGCATTCGCGACAACAATACCGTCGAAACCAATAAGTACTTCAACAACGTCTGACCCGTTTGCCTGACATTTTTTGAATTCTGACACTTTCATGCGACGCGATGCATTTGTAATATCTGGGTGAGAGGTACCATTACCAGAACAAAATAGTTTTGCGCCGCCGCCTGAACCAGTAGACTCAATTGTTGGTGTTTTAAACTGGGTAGTTTTACCGAAACGCTCAGCAACAACCGTTGCGAATGGGTAAACCGTTGATGAACCAACAATACTGATATTGTCGCGTGCAGATGCATTCATTGTTGTCATCGTTAATGCAGATACAGCAATCGCTGCTGCTAGTTTTAATGTTTTCACATTGACCCCCTAAAGGATGTTATTAATAATTAAATGATTCAAATTGCTTAACGGTGAGAATAATATCCACGAAACATGACAGTTATATGACAATACTGTACTTATTCCATTGTGGGCATTTCGAGCAGATGCCCGTCACGGTTTAAGGTGATATACTTTTGCTATTGATTTTTTTAAAACTATGAAAAGAAAACACTTGATAGCTTTGAGCTATAACTCCTACCAGTCAGTGCTTTATCTTATTCAATTCACCGGTAGATTGAAGGTACATAGATGTGAAGATTATTTTTTTTGTTTGCCTAGCAATAGGGATCAGCGCTTGTAGCAGCCAGCCAAAGCAGGTGGAGAACACAAACACAGACGACACTGTCTATAACACTGAAGAGCCCACTTCATTTGCAGAATACCGTGAATGGAGAAAAAATAACGACCCTGCAAGCGAGGCCTACGCCGACTACCGTGAATGGTTAATTAACTACCGTAAGTGGCAAAGACAGCAAGAACAACAGCAGTAACACGCGCGCTCAATACCTTCTCACATTACCGCGAAGATCGACTATTGCTCTTCGCGTGTAAAAACCCACTCTGTATCACTAGACTGACTCGGCTGATATTGATATCCCGCTGTATCGAAACCCTTTAAGGCTTCTGGGTCTTCCAGTTGATTCTTAATAGCGTAAGCAGCCATCATTCCCCTCGCTTTTTTGGCATAAAAACTAATAATTTTATAAACACCATTTTTCTCATCTTTAAAAATAGGCGTAATAATATTGGCCTTAAGCGTGGATTTATCGACAGCTTTAAAGTACTCATTAGAGGCTAAATTTATAATCGTTTGGTTCTCATGCCCTTGCAACTGTTTGTTCAAACGCGCAGCAATTTTATCGCCCCAAAACGTGTATAGGTCTTTACCGCGACTATTAGCAAATCGAGTGCCCATTTCTAAGCGGTAAGCTTGCATTAAATCTAAAGGGCGCAACACACCATACAAGCCTGACAATATAGCAAGATGCTTTTGAGCAAAGGTTAACTCTGTAGGGTTAAGGGATTCTGCATCCAAACCTACATAAACATCGCCTTTAAAGCTCAATACGGCTTGTTTCGCATTATCCTTGGTGAATGGACGCTGCCACTGTTGATAGCGATCATAATTTAACAGCCCCAACTTATCACTAATATGCATCAACTCCGATACATCTTGAGGTGCTAACGGCTTAAGCTCACGAATTAACTGCTCAGCATCGTCCAATAATACGGGCTGCGTGCTTTTAGTGACGTGCGCAGGGCTATCAGTATCTAGCTTTTTTGCAGGAGAAATAACCAATAACATAATAATAACCTTTTAAAAGATAGCGGTAATTAGTTGGGCTTATGTGAGCCAGTGCTTATTCTGGCTTCAGAATGTCATGCCACCAATTGAGCGGTGTTACGCCGTCTTCTGGATCGTAGACATTCCCATACAGCCACAATCCCCCTTTATCGCTCACATAACGGTTAAGCAACGCCTCAATAGTGGTGAAACCGCAACTAACGTGAATGCTGTAAATCAGAAAACGGTCTGTTTCGGTATCTAATTCACCCCCTAATTTTTCCAACTCGGGAGTTAACTGCTCACCCATCTCAGATAAATGGCTTTTGGCATACACGCGAATACACAAGTTACCGCTATGTTGCTTAATCTCGAAGGCTTTAGAATCAGGCAATAGCTTAACAACATCTCCACTCGCCAAACCTTTAATAAACGCAGGAGATTTAACCAGTTGAAAGCTATCATCTTCATTTTGCCTAACCGATAAGCGCTCAACCACCGGCTGACCTTGCGGATCATTGCCTGCGAATAACTCAATAACCTGTAATGCTGACGTCATTATAAAAACCTTTATAGCGTTATACGTAATTTTAAATAGCGAGAACGTCATAAGGCTTGAGATCTCTCTAGCGACGCGGCATCATTATACGATAATCTAAGAAAAACTAGGAGAGTGCTCCATGTATAACTCACTTCACCGACTCATAAAGGCAACCGTTTTCGTCACTATCACTCTAACGTTGGTGACTGGCTGCGAAACCAACCCAGTGACGGGAAAAAGGCAATTGTCGTTAGTGAGTACAAGCCAAGAACTGGCTATTGGCGAACAACAATACGAGCCCAGTCAACAGTCTCAAGGGGGCACTTACACTATAGACCCCAAGCTCAATACTTATGTTAATGGTATTGGCCAAAAACTGGCGTCTTTCAGTGGGCAACCCAACCTCCCGTATGAATTTGTTGTGCTTAATAATGATGTACCGAACGCTTGGGCACTTCCGGGTGGAAAGATTGCAATTAACCGCGGCTTATTAATCTTGCTAGAAGACGAGGCGCAGCTAGCGGCCGTATTAGGTCACGAAGTGGTTCATGCCGCAGCACGACATGGCGCGAGTCAGATGTCTCAAGGAATGTTGCTCCAACTCGGCACTCAAATTGTTGGTCAAGCTTCTGGCAACAGTGCCTATACCCAAATTGCAGGATTAGGCGCATCCGCTGTGCAAGCACGTTACGGTCGGGATCACGAGTTAGAAGCCGATCATTATGGTATTAATTATATGGTCAAAGCCGCTTATGACCCGCAAGCAGCGGTTGAACTACAACAAACTTTCTTAACGTTATCACAAGGTAGTGGAGCAAAAAGTAATTGGGTTGATGGACTTTTTGCCAGCCACCCTCCTTCTGCCGAACGTGTAGAAAAAAACCAAATTCTCGCTTCTCGTTTGCCCAAAGGAAAGCGCAATAAGTCGGCTTATAAAAAGGCCATTCAACAAATTAGCAAAGATAAAAAAGCTTATGAGAAACATGCAGAGGCGATAACAAAAGCTAAAGAAAAATCATGGAAAGAGGCGCTAGCACTTACGCAAGAGGCGATAAAAAGACAACCTAAAGAAGCACGCTTTCACATTACAAAAGGCCGCATACTGAGCGAGATGGATAAATCAAAAGAGGCTATTAAATCGTTGAATAAAGCCGCCTCATTAGAACCCAATTATTTTGCAGGATACTTTTACCGTGGCTTAGTGAATAAAGAACTAAAAAATAATTCTGCGGCCGAAAAAGATTTAATTAAGAGCAATTCATTACTTGAAACCGGTATTGCTAACTATTATCTAGGTGAAATTGCATTATCGAAAAATCAAAAGAAAAGTGCGATCAACTATTATCAACGCGCCGCACAAAGTGGTGGAAATATCGGCCAAAAAGCCGCTGAGAAATTGGAAACTTTAAATAAGTAAATAGCGTCTAGAAAAGAGGATTAAAAAAATATTCAACATGGCGAATAAAATCAATCAAGACTTATGATTATTATCATCGCAAAAAAAATGTCGGCATAGAGCCGACATTTTAACGTATTTACAAAGGACTTCTCCGCTTTATTTATTGACTTCTTTTGCCATTTCATCTGCCGTTTTATGACGAACATCCAAACCTTTCACTAAATAAAATATTTGTTCTGAAATATTTCCAGCATGGTCACCAATACGCTCTAGCGAACGTAGAGCCCAAATGACATTCATTGAACGGCTAATATTACGTGGATCTTCCATCATGTAAGTAATCAATTCGCGCATGGCCGTACCGTATTCGCGATCAATTTCTTTATCTTTGTTAACCACTTTTAATGCCATATCAATATCATAACGTGCAAAAGCCGTTAGCGTATCATTGACAATCTGTTGCACATGTCGACCTAAGTTTCGTAACTCACTGAAGCCATGAGGAATATCATTCGATTCTGAAATCGCAATGGCCATTTTAGCAATTTTATTGGCTTCATCACCGATACGCTCTAGGTCACGAGTCGCTTTTGAAATGGCCATAACCAAACGTAGATCAGAAGCGGTCGGCTGGCGACGAGCAATAATTTGCGTGCACAAATCATCCAGTGCCATTTCTCGCGAATCCACTTCCTTTTCTACTCGCAACACATCTTGAGCTAACTCAATATCAACATCAGTAATTGCCGTAACTGCATTGACAATCTGCTGCTCAACGATACCACCGAGCTCTAAAAATTCCGTTTTTAAATCATCTAAGGCCGTGTTGTATTGTTGCGATATATGTTGATCAATATTTAACTTATCCATCTTTTTCTCCGCGTGTTATCGCTGTACTAACCGAATCGACCCGTAATATAGGCTTCTGTTAACGCATGATCAGGGTTAGTAAAAACTTTTTCTGTTTCGTTTACTTCGATAAGCTTACCCAAGTGGAAATACGCCGTTCGATGAGAAACCCTTGCTGCCTGCTGCATCGAGTGAGTAACAATAGCAATGGTGTAATTCTGGCTTAACTCATCAATGAGCTCTTCAATTTTTGCCGTCGCAATTGGATCAAGTGCCGAACACGGCTCATCCATGAGTATAACTTCTGGGCTAACTGCAATAGTTCGAGCAATGCATAAGCGTTGCTGTTGGCCACCTGATAGGCCCGTGCCCGGCTGTGCCAAACGATCTTTTACTTCATTCCAAAGCCCAGCTTTTTGTAAACTCGTCTCTACAATTTCATCAAGGTCTGAACGACGATCCGCTAAACCATGAATACGAGCACCATAGGCAACATTATCATAAATAGATTTTGGGAATGGATTCGGCTTTTGAAATACCATACCTACGCGAGCACGTAACGGCACAACATCCATTTTTTTATCGTTAATATTTTGGTCTTCTAAGAAGAACTTACCTGTCACCTTACAAATATCAATAGTATCGTTCATGCGGTTGAGGCAACGTAGAAACGTAGATTTACCGCAGCCAGACGGGCCAATCATAGCAACAACTTCGTTCCTACCAATATCAAGATTAACATCATAGATGGCTTGCTTTTCAGCATAAAAAACATCGACATTACGCATCGACATTTTCGCATTTTCAGAGAATGCTTGGCCTACGGTAGTATATGCATCACTGTTTTCTTCGGTGATAACATTTTTTTTTGCTGACGGCTTTTCTATAGGCGTCGCCTTCGCAGACTCTGCTATTACGCTATCATTCATGGATAATACCTAATCAAGTAAGGTGAATTTACCAACGTCGCTCAAGGCGTCTACGCGCCCACACTGCGAGTGTATTCATCATAATTAAGAAAATGAGCAGCACTAAAATAGCTGCCGATGCTTTCTCGTTAAAACCTGCGTCTGCATTTCTAAACCATTGGAAAATTTGCATAGGCAATGCCGTCGCAGGGTCGGTAATGCTAGCGGGAATTTCTGGAATAAATGCAGCCATACCAATCATCAAAAGAGGTGCGCTCTCGCCTAATGCTTGAGCCAAACCAATAATGGTGCCGGTTAGCATGCCCGGCATTGCCAGCGGTAAAACATGGTGTAATGTCACCTGCATTTTTGACGCACCCAGACCGTAAGCGGCTTCTCGAATAGAAGGAGGCACGGCTTTAATGGATGCACGGCTAGAAATAATTATGGTCGGCAAGGTCATTAGCGTTAGCACAAAACCGCCCACTAAAGGTGTCGAACGGGGCATACCAAAAAATGCTAAGAAAATAGCCAGACCTAATAAACCAAAAATAATTGAAGGTACCGCAGCAAGATTATTGATATTAACTTCGATAAGGTCTGTCCACTTATTTTTAGGAGCATACTCTTCCAAATAGATGGCTGTGGCAATACCAATAGGAAAAGACAGCATCAAAGTCACTAACAACAAATAGAACGAACCCATTACTGCACCACGAATACCGGCTTCTTCCGAATGGGCTGAATCGCCAGTATTAAAAAATGCCCAATTAATTTTGCGCTTTAGGTCTCCATTCTCAATCGCTTTTTCTATCCATTGCAACTGCAACTCACTAAACTCTTGCTTACCCTGCTCACCTGGTTCATTTATGCGTTTAAGATAAAAGTCCACCTTGTCATCAACTAATGCCCAAACAGATGTTTCTGTGTTGATAATAGTTTTTGCTTCCGTTTTAAAACGATCTTGCAAAAGATAACCTGTCCCATCGATAGCTAGCAGCTTACGCGCTTGGCTTTTTTCTCGACGCGTCTCAGCACCAAAATAGCCGTATACCCCTTTTTTAACAACCGAAGAATAATTTGCCGCTAAAATTTGGTCGAGACTTTCTGTATCAGATATACCTAAAATATCAGCATCTAATACAACGGGAATTTCTACATAATGATAAGTAAAACCTCGAAGACCTTTACCAATAATATTGGTAAACAGAAAAAGCACACACAATAGACCAAAAGCTATTGATAGCATTCCGTAGATACGAAAACGCTTTTCCGCGCGATGGCGCTTACCTAATGTACGATTGACTCTATCAATCGTTTTTTCAGCGGGTTTAGTCATATTGTTCTCGATACTTCTTCACAATATTGAGGGCTAGAAAGTTTAGGCCCAATGTAATAATAAATAGCACAAGCCCTAACGCAAATGCCGCTAGCGTTTTAGCGCTATCAAATTCGTGGTCACCAATAAGAAGGGTCGTCATTTGGACAGTAACCGTAGTCACTGACTCCAATGGATTAGCGGTTAATTTAGCAGCCGTTCCCACGGCCATCACCACGATCATCGTTTCACCAATAGCGCGTGAGATCGCCAACAAAATAGCACCCACAATACCCGGCAATGCTGCAGGGAAAATTACTTTTTTGATAGTTTCTGACTGAGTAGAACCCAAGCCATATGCACCGTCTCGCAAAGACTGAGGCACTGCATTAATCACATCATCTGACAAAGAAGAAACAAAGGGGATAATCATAACTCCCATGACCAAACCAGCCGCTAAAGCGCTTTCACCAGACACTGCTAGTGGGCCGATAGATACACCCAAAAACGCGATATCCAACCCCAGACCGTGAAGTAAGTTTTTTATCATTGGTGCAATGGTCAACGCAGCGAAGAAACCATAAACAACGGTGGGAATCCCTGCGAGAATTTCTAAAATAGGTTTAACCGTAGCGCGCACACGTTTGTTAGCATATTCGGATAAATAAATGGCTGTCATTAAACCAGAAGGCACGGCTACAAGCATTGCAATCGCTGAAATTAGCAAGGTTCCTGTGAACAAGGGTACTGCACCAAATGCACCTGAACTACCCACTTGATCAGCACGAATAGACAGCTGCGGACTCCATTGAGTCGTAAAAAGAAATTCGGCAGGAGGAACAATTTGAAAGAAACGAATGGACTCGAACAATACCGAAAACACAATACCGACAGTCGTAAAAATAGCAAGCGTTGAGCAAAGGAGTAAAAACAACATAAACGCGCGTTCTACATTCGTGCGCGCCTGTATCTCTGGTTTAAGCTTAGAAAAAGCTAAAAAGCTTAAACCAATTAAAATGCAAAGTATCGCAACTGTTAAAGCCATACGACTGGTATGACGCAACTCTTCTATGCGTACTGATATAGCGATCAACTGCGGATCATTGATAGAGGAAGTACCCGACCCAATGCTCTCCACCGCACTTAGTAGCAATTGCAACTCATTGGCAGGTAACGCTTGCTGCTCTAATGTCAGATGCTGCATAACTAACTGGCGAATAACTATATCGTCAAAGATTACCCACAGACCAAAAATCAATAGACACGGGATGACACACCACAGCGCTGACTGAATGCCATAAAAGACAGGAAGGGAATGTAGGTGGCGAATACCACCAAGATTTTTAGCAATAGCTAGAGAACGTTGACGACAAATATAGAAAGTGACTAACGTACCAATGACGACGACAAGAAAAAGCATGGATAATGTCATATGATTGATACCACAAAGAATTTAAGGGCACTTAAAAGAAAATCAGACAGATTAACTCAGGCAATGGTGAAGTGCGATTATAATTTATCTAGATAATAATCACCATATATGACATTTTTATTACAAAATGAGTATTCAGGCGTTATTGGGCCTGACTATCTCGAAACTGTTGATACGCTCTCCACGCCTCATACTCTTTATATTCTTCCGTATCTTGCTCACGTGAACGTAACCATGCGCGAAAACTTTCAAACTCTTTAAACTCTTCCTCCGTCATTCTAGGAGAACCATCTAAGTCTAAGATGTAATAGCCGCCACTCTTGAGCTTTTGTTTTTCTTCATCGAAAACATCTCCCACGACAAATGCACCTTTTGACCCCGTAAACAAACCAGGACCTTGAGGCTCATCATTGCGAGGCCGTTCAACAAAACGTTCGGTGGTACATGACACCAAGATCGAAAGCAGAATAATTAGTGCAGATGTTGTACGTAAACTTATCTTCATTTATCAAAGCTCTATGAACAATTACTTGAGGTAGAAATACTAACAGAATTAGGACTATATGAATATTACAGACAAAAAAAACGCACTACCCTAAAGTAGTGCGCTCTAGATGAAGAGCTAAGAACTAAAAATTAGAACTTAACACGACCACCAACTACAAAGCCGTCACCGTCATTACTACCGTTATAGATAGTTGAACCAGCAATATCAGACTCAGCTGTACGGTAACCAGCATAAAGCTCTACACCACCAGTTGGACGGTAGTTGAAGCTAATGCCTTTACTAGTGTTATCTACAACTTTAACGCTAGTTGCATCGCTTTCTTCACGAGACTCAGTGTGAATTGCAACAGACACTTTACCTACATTATAACCTAAGATTACGCCTGTGTACTCAACGTCACCTTCATCAGTTTTTGGATCGCTGTCCGTGTTACGATCAGCTTCGCCCATTTGAAGTGCAGCAGTGAAACCTGCTACTTTAATAGCAACAGATCCACCTAGAGATTCAGCTGCAGTATCGCCATCGCTTTCAGAGAAAACACCAGCAGACCAGTTGTCGCCACCAGCTAAAACAGAAATACCAAAGCTATCATCTTCGTCGAAGTCAGCAGCAATGTTTATAGCGCCGCCCAACTTTGGTGAATCATAGCGTAAACGCTGGTCACGACCACCGTCGATGTTGTCAGTTTGAGTGCCGCCCATGTTGTAACCACCAGCACCAGAACCAGCAATGTAAGTACCAGAGAAATCTAGCTCAGCGATATCATCACCTGACTCCCAACCCTGACCCAAAGAAAGCTGACCAAAGTCACCACCAATTGTGATCTGACTAACGCGACCAGTTGGTGAACCGCCACGATTCGCTAAACCTAGCTCTTGACGAGCACCATAGGTAATGCCGTTAGCTTCTGTGCTAGCAACGATACGGAAACGTGAGCCACTTGCGCCGTTATTTAGCACGTCAAAACCGTCATCGCCTGTAAAATCTTTAGTGTTACCTGCTGAGTAGTTAACGTGACCTGAAAGTGAAACATCAGCCTGTGCTGATACAGCTGCGCCCGCAACTGCTAAAGCTAAAAGAGCTTTCTTCATTGTTTTGCCCCCTAATTTATTGGTTAAGTTATGAAGAGCGCTTTTTATATAGGGATAGAGAAGGGATGTCAATTTTTTTTTTGCAAAAAGGTGATTTTGTCGTGTTTTAGATCATTTTTTGAACAAAAAATGCTTTTTAGAGAAAATGCCACTATTTTTCGTATACTTCAGTTTAACAACATTACCTAAGTTATTGATCTTCTTTTTGTTTGGGCAAAAAAATAAAACCCCGATATAATCGGGGCGCCTGAAGGGGGATAAATTCCTCATATTTGGCTAAGTCATTTTCGCGGCTCTCTCTAGCAAATTAGGGGGCGCATCGAGAGCCTGAAAATTAGGGGCATAACTATGACTTGCCGTTCGTCAAAAAGTTCATAAAAAAATAGAAAAAAGTTAAAAATATTTTTTATTCCTTATAAATCAAACGCTTAGAAATAAAAAAGCAAAACATTCAACACCGTCTACCCTTAGCAATAGCATTTACCCTCTTATATAGGCTAATGCGCTTCATCCCAATTACTGCCGATGCCTATATCGACGATAAGAGGCACAGAAAGTTCAGCCGCATTCGACATAATGTCTGCTATTTGCTGCTGAACAAGCTCAACATCTCTCTGGCTCACCTCTAACACTAATTCATCATGCACCTGCATAATCAATTTTGCGTCTACACTCGGCTCGCCGCTACGAGGTCGCAACCATTCATCAACGGCTATCATTGCTTTTTTGATAATATCCGCCGCAGTCCCCTGCATCGGTGCGTTAATTGCGGTTCGCTCGGCCGCTTGCCGACGCATGCCATTACGCGCATTGATTTCAGGCAAATAAAGACGTCTACCGCTTAGGGTTGACACATAACCTTTTTCAGCAGCTTGTTGGCGCACATTCTTCATATAGACTTTAACGCCCGGGTAACGCTCAAAGTAAACATCGATATACTGCTGCGCATCATTGCGCCCAACACCTAATTGTTTAGCCAAGCCAAAGGCTGACATACCATAGATCAATCCGAAATTAATGGCTTTTGCGCGACGGCGCTGTTCTTGGGTCACCTCATCAAGCGGCACATCAAACACCTCGGCGGCTGTGGCTGTATGTACATCTTTACCTTCATTAAAGGCGGCTACGAGGCCTTCATCGCCCGATAAGTGCGCCATTATGCGTAATTCAATTTGCGAATAGTCCGCCGCTAGGATCTGATACCCCTCAGGTGCAACAAAAGCCTGACGAATACGACGCCCTTCAGCATTACGAATAGGAATGTTCTGTAAGTTTGGATCAGAAGATGACAAACGCCCTGTAGCTGTTACCGCCTGATGATAAGAGGTATGAATACGCCCAGTGATAGGATTAATCATCTGTGGTAACTTGTCGGTATAGGTCGACTTTAATTTAGCAAGGCCACGATGCTCGATGAGTATTTTAGGCAAAGGATAATCAAGTGATAGCTCTTGCAACACTTCTTCGGCCGTGGAAGGGGCGCCCTTAGGCGTTTTTTTAATGATTGGCAGTTCTAGTTTCTCAAATAAAATAGCAGCCAGCTGCTTAGGGGAGCTCAAATTAAATGCTTCCCCAGCACTATCAAATGCTTGTTTTTCTAGTTCTTTGAGGCGCTGATCAAGCTCTATGCTCTGCTGACCCAACAAATTTGCATCAACATAGGCGCCATTACGCTCGATACGAGCAATAACAGAAAGGAGGGGTATCTCGATATCAGTGAGAACTTGCCTTAATGTCGGCTCAGCCGCTAATTTTTCCCAAAGCACCTGATGTAACTGTAGCGTGATATCCGCGTCTTCTGCGGCATATGGCGCGGCGACATCTATATCAATTTGATTAAACGTGAGTTGTTTGGCCCCTTTACCAGCAACATCTTCAAAAGAAATGGTCGAGCGATCAAGATAAAAACGCGCAAGGCTGTCCATGTCGTGACGAGTAGCCACCGAGTTACATACATAAGATTCGAGCATGGAGTCATAAGCAACACCTTGCAAGTCAACGCCGTGGTTAAGTAACACATGCTTATCGTATTTAAGGTTTTGCCCTAGCTTACGCTTGCGAGGGTCTTCCAGTAGCGGCTTTAGCGCTCCCAACACAGCATCTAAAGACAACTGCTCGGGTGCGCCCATGTAATCATGACCACAAGGCAAATAGGCGGCCTCACCTGGGGTAACGGAGAAGGACACACCGACAATGCTGGCCTGCATATAATCAAGGCTGGTCGTTTCAGTATCAAAAGCAAAATAGTCTGCATCCGATAATTTTTTTAGCCAATCGTCTAGGTGTTGCTGAGTAAAAATCGTTTCGTAGTTTGTAGGAGGCTGCTCTATTTGTTCATGACCAACACTACCATCACCACCCTCTAACTCATCCAGCCAGCTATTGAACTCAAATTGGGTATAGAGCGCATGTAGCGCCGCTTGATCTATGGACTGGTGTTGTAGCTCGTTGATGCTTACCCCCACATCAACGTCGACTTTGATGGTTGCCAAGGTATACGATAAACGCGCAGCCTCTTCGTTTTCTGCTAATTTTTCAGGCATTTTTTTCGCGCCACGGAAGTCGAGTTCTCGAATACTCTCAAGGTTGCTATAAATATCATCAATGCCCCCGATATTCTGCAATAGAGCAAGCGCCGTTTTTTCACCAACGCCTGCAACACCGGGGATATTATCTACTTTGTCGCCCATCAGCGCCAAAAAGTCGATAATTAAATGGGGAGGAATACCAAACTTCTCTTCAACACCAGCAACATTCATCGTGGTTTCTGTCATAGTATTAACCAGCGTCACATGCTGATTAACGAGCTGAGCCATATCTTTATCACCGGTCGATACCACAACATCGATGCCTTGCTCGGTGGCTTGATGCGCCAAAGTACCAATCACATCATCAGCTTCTACCCCATCAATCATAAGCAGCGGCAACCCCATCGCATGGATAATTTGATGTATTGGCTCAACTTGTAAGCGTAAGTCATCTGGCATCGAAGGACGGTTCGCTTTGTAATCGGGATAGATGTCATCACGAAAGGTTTTACCTTTAGCGTCAAAAACAACCACTAGCGTACTGCCAGCATAGTCTTTCTGTAAACGACGTAACATGCTCGTCACCGTACGAATGGCACCTGTTGGCTCGCCGCTAGCATTGCGTAAATCAGCTTTAAACATGGCATGAAAAGCACGGTATAGGTAAGAAGAGCCATCAACAAGAACAATAGGGGTTGCCATAGTATTAACACATTTTGTATGGGGTGAAAGAAAGCTTGGCTTGCAACACTAAAATCTAACGGCAAGCTGAAAAACCACTGTTTTACTATTTTCAGGGGGAAAAGATGATAAAGGAAATCGGCCAAGGATTTGACTGTTTTCCAAAAAATGAGTGAATTATCTACTCTTTGTCATTAAATGGACATAATTGTTAATTTTTTAACCTAAAAATGTTGCACTGCACCAAATATTTCGTTACCATCAGTAACATATTAGTGTACTGCTAATTTGGTTAAGTTATTATTTACTCTGCGCTGACTCGTTATATTTCATATATATCGTTCAGCGCAGAGATCTTTTTGTCGCTTTTTCTTCTTTTTTGTCCCGTTATTCAACATATTGCTCTTCCTCTGACTATACTGATCATTAAGCTATCTGATGTAAGGTGTACCCATGAAAGCGCTCAACCTATCCCCTGCGAATCTTTTTTATCTCCAACAACTATCAACATTGGTTAAACAAAAAGCCAATGTGCGATATAGCATCTCAGACCCAACAGATGCGATTCATATGTTGCGGTTTTGCTGTCGATCAAACGACCACCAAATCAGTGAGACCTATCACTCGTTTCTTACCGAGCTAGACAGCAGTCAACGTGACTTTTTACACAGTTATGGGCTCACCATAGCAGCCTAACCCCACGTTATTACTGCTATTTTTTTAAAGCCTTTGGCGGTATCTGCACCATCGCCATATACCCTGTTGTATAGCAGATAACTTACGACATGCGATTAGTAGCGCAGACCATCCGTAAAATTGTCCCCTTTTTTCTCATTTGCTACTTGATGATAAAACGCTTAACTATGAAACTAACGGCCAGCCGAGTATTATTCATTTCAAGGATGTTACAGAATAACAACAAATAACAATGTCAGTGGTGAATTTCGCAAATACACTGCGGCTAACAACAGATAAATTAACCATGAATACTTGCCACAACCACCAACATTGTATTGATGATGCGATGATAAACGCACATCGCATTTGTACAGACAAAAAACTACGACTAACCGCGATCCGCGAGCAGGTGCTACGCCTTGTTTGGCAAAGCCACCAACCGTTAGGTGCCTATGAGTTGCTAGATATGCTGTCTAGAGAATCAGATAAACGTATTGCACCACCTACCGTATATCGAGCGCTAGAATTTCTGTTGGAGGTTGGTCTAATCCACCGTATTAATTCGCTAAATGCCTATATTGGCTGCCCTGAGCCGTCGACTGTACATCCCAGTTACTTTTTTATTTGCACGAGCTGTAACACCGCACAAGAATACTCAAGTGATGCAATGCACCAGCAAGTCCTGCAGGCGGGAGACTCCATGGGATTTAGTATTCAACAACAATGGTTGGAAGTGCTGGGGGTGTGTCAAGACTGTCAGGTACAGAAAGACTAAGCGACTAAAATAGTTAGCATCGAAAACCGATGATTAGCGGTGGGTCACAACAGAAGAAAGCGTTAAAATCACTTTGTTATTATCATAAGGAGAAACGAAGTAACCAATATACTCGCCATTGGGCTTTATAAGCGGAATAATACTTTTACTGGTTTGAATCTGCTGCTGAATATTTTGGGTATCGCCAATATCCGCCTCTTCTTTAACGACTATCTTTGTTTTAACGCTGTTATCCAGCAACGGCATAATCTCTTTAAACAATTGCCGTTCTTCTTCGGTATCGACAAGTAACATCCACGATGAGCCAGCATGACTAAGCGACTCTATCGTCTGCGGATTATTTTTACCAAATAACACTAAGCCATTAATTTTTAATTCTATTTGCGACAAGTAACGCGGCGTCGTGATTTTATGGATAAACAACGTTAAAATCGTCACCATTACAGCCACGATAATCCATACTGTTTTTTTAATACTTATTTGTTGTTCACCAGCCATACACCATCAACCTATGTGTAATCTATCTACTGTTAGGGGATGCATGATTAAGCCCAAGGCAATAGGTAATGATCAAGTAACATCACCACAAATAGAGCCATAAGGTAAATAATCGAATACTTAAAAGTCTCCATTGGCGCATTCGGATGTCGATTAAATAGCATCACCAAACTCCAATATAAAAATCCAGCCCCCAACACTAGCGCGCCCACCAAATACAGCTCACGGAACATCCCCGTAATATAGGGAAGTACTGTGACAATAATCATGATAATCGTATACAACACGATATGGATTTTTGTGTACTGCTCACCATGAGTTACTGGCAGCATAGGAATATCGGCTTTAGCGTAATCATCCTTACGATGAACAGCCAGCGCCCAAAAGTGTGGTGGTGTCCATGCAAAAATAATGAGCACCAATAATAACGCATGGCCATCAATACTATTGCTCACGGCTGTCCAACCTAACAGTGGCGGCGCTGCTCCAGCCAACCCCCCTATAACAATATTTTGTGGTGTTGCTCGTTTGAGGAATAGAGTATAGATCAACGCGTAACCCACCAGAGACGCTAAAGTTAACCACGCGGTGAGGGCATTCACAAATACCAATAAAATCACCATCCCGATAACACCAATCGCAAAAGCAAATAGCACCGCATTCATCGGCTCAACACGGCCTTTGGCAATAGGACGATTGTGTGTGCGCTTCATTTTTTGGTCAATTTGGCGATCGACTAAATGGTTAATCGCGGCGGCACTACCGGCACACAACGCAATGCCTATATTTCCCCAAAATACAATATCTAATGGTACAGCACCAGGCACCGACAATAGCATACCGATGAGCGACGTCAGCAGCATTAGCGCGACCACTTTTGGCTTACACAGTTCTAAATAATCACGCCACACCGGCTGTGATGAATGAATAGCGTGTTGGGGAGACGACATAATTTTCTCTTATTATTCATTAACGTAAGACACCGTACGCTATCGCGCAAATGGCTCACATTGATTTTTATTATGTGGCACGGTATGACCGTGACTGGTGTTGAATACTATCTTACTCTATCGCCTTTGCGGTCAATATGCGATAGGCAATAGAGACAATCACTAATAATAGCAAAGCGCCAACCGCGTTATGTGCAACCGCAATACTTAGAGGTAAAGCCCAAATAATATTGCTCAGGCCTAAACCAATTTGTACCGCTAGCACTAGCACCATAGCTAACACCCATTGGCGCACCACGTTTACCCGCGTACGCCACAAAAGAAGGCCAAAAATACACAGTGTAATTAACACGGTTACCGCACCAATGCGATGAACGACATGAATAGCAATACGGCTGTAATTGTCGAGCTGCCCGCCTAGATAGTTTGGGCCTATATCTTGAAAAACAGCAAACCCTGTAGCGATATCCATACGTGGCAGCCATTGTCCAAAGCACTGAGGCACATCAGGGCACGCCAAAGCCGCATAATTCGAACTCACCCAGCCCCCCAGCATAATTTGAATAACAACCACCACCAACGATAACCATAATAAGGGCTTTAATGACTGTAACCGATGCAGTGCTTCCGCAGATATTACCCAGCGTTGGCCGCCTAAGCGCTGACCAAGCAGCCATAATAACGACAGCGTCGCAAAGCCACCCATTAAATGTGCGGTGACGACTTTTGGCCATAACTTTAATGTCACCGTCCACATTCCAAAGGCAGCCTGCAATATCACTAATGCCAATAAAAACAGAGATAGTTTGAGCGGTATACGAACGATAGTACTCGTCAATGTATCCTGCGCTGCGTGAGCGGCTCGCGTGTATTTAACCGAAAGAATAGTAATCGCTAAAATGAACAAACCCAGAGTGCCCGCAAAATAACGATGGACCATTTCTGGCCATGTTTTATCTGCCTCTACGGGTGCATCAGGAAAAGCCGCTTCTGCTTTAATAATTTCATGAGCCTCGTCAGGCCATAGCAAATGACCGTAGCAACCCGGCCAATCAGGGCAACCTAAGCCTGCATCAACTAAGCGGGTAAAGGCGCCCAATACAACAACGACAATTGCCAACAAAAAAGCAGCAATGGTTAAACGAAATAATGTGGCGTGTGTTTTTTCAGATCGAAACAGCATAGTCATTATTTATCGTAAGTAAATTTAAGCAACTTTTTAATATCATCTAATAAATCTTGGCCGGTATGCGATGTGTTATAGCGCATCATGGCAAAACCTTCTTGATCAACTAAATAATAGTATTCACGCGCATTTTCTTGAATACCCGCTGCAGATAACCATTGTTTGAGGCTTTGTTCACTAGCAATAATACGCTGCGTGTTTGGATGATCATCTGCCAGTTGCTTTTCCAACACAGCTGGCAAATCGGCGCTAATCGAAAGGATAACTCGTTCAACGCGATAGGCTTTTTCTGCAAGGCGAATATGAACTTGTCGTGTCGTGTACAGGTTTTTCTGACAAATATCATCACAAGAGGCATCAACCAAAACGAGCAAACGCCATTTTTTTGCCGACGATGATGACTTAACTAAGGACTGAATACTTTGGCTATCACTTGCCAATGTTAATGCTGAAATCGGCAATGGCGGGTTGATGAGCTCACCTTTATTAGTCGTATGTAATGATACCCCCCAACCCGTTTGAAACATAATATAAGCTGCCACCATTGGAGCTGCAACGATAAGAATAATCAGTATGGCAAAAAAGCGATTACGCTTAATAAGCGTGGCCTTTTCTTGTTCTTGCTCAAAACCATGTTGAACGTTGGGACTTTGCTGAGACATAAAACGGCTCTCTAATCAGCGTTTGATTCAAGGGGTATCTGAACAGACCATCAATGGTTTTTCGCTAGGTGAAATGAACGACTTTTTTGTTGAATACTTTGCCTCAACTCCATCCACTTTATCTAGCCGAAAATTTATTTAGCCTTATTCAGAGGTTCCTTATTTTTTATTGTTATCATTTCTTATAATGGCCCAAGCATACAAAAAAACTAAGGCAAGCGCCATTAAAAACCATTGCACAGCATAACCATAATGCTTCTCTGGCGATGTATTAATCACCGGCCAATCCGTAACAAAAGCACCAGCGCTATCACTATTTATGCGCAGCAATTGAGGATAAATCTCTGCTGACAACGCAATTTCTGCATTCGTCATATTGAGTTCAATAATACGCTTGGGCCACTGTTCATTATTATTTGATGGTTGAGTAAAAATAGCATTTTTTGACGGCGGAGAAAAATAACCTTCAATAGTAACAGAACCTAATGGTGTATCAATTACCGGTAAATCACTGCGTAATCGTGGAGCAGCAACCCAGCCCCTATTTACTAATATCCATTCAGCATTTGTTGTCTGTAGTGGCACAATCACTTCATAGCCTACTTTTCCTGCTCTGGATTGATTATCGAGCAGCCAGTAACGCTGTGGGTCGTATTCGCCAGTGATTCTCACTGGTCGATAACGTATTTCTTCACCGATAACCGAGAGCTGTTCAATATTTTCTACTGCTAAGTTTTGTTGGTATTGATACACTGCTAATAGTTGTTGTCTTTCTTCGGCGCGATCAAGCTGCCAAAAGCCCAGCCGAATCAGCAAGGGCAAAAATAACAATACAAACAGCGATAATTTCCATTGCTCTTTTACTATTTTGGAAATAGTGCTTACCACAGGAAACATCACCATGTTAAAAGTTATTATTGTTTTACTCTTTATTGGCATACTCGTAAGTTTGAGTAGCGGCTTAGTTTTTTTACTCAAAGATATTGAGTCTCCGACAAAGCGTACGGTGTATGCCTTGGGCATTCGAATTAGTTTAGCGACACTATTAATGGTGACTATTTTTTATGGCTTATACACCGGCCAATTAGGTAGCAACGCACCGTGGGATATTAAGCTCACAAAAGAGCAAGTACAGCAGAAGTTAAAGTAGCTTTGTAAAACTGTGTAAAACTGGGGTCAGATCAACATTTTTTTGGTGTGAAAGCCATACCAAATCATTCGACATTAGAAAAATGTTGATCTGATCCCAGTTTCTCCAGTTTTACTATCCAAGAATATAAACGAATATAAATAATCCAACCCAAACCACATCAACAAAGTGCCAATACCAGCTCGCTGACTCAAAGCCAAAGCAATCATCGTGATTGAAGTGACCTTTTAGCACGGAGCGCAGCCACATGACCAGCAACATAAAAGTACCGATGGTAACGTGTGCACCGTGAAATCCTGTGAGCATAAAGAAGGTAGAACCATAAATACCACTGTCTAATTGCAAGCCTACTTCATAAGCATGACTGTATTCTGCCGCCTGTAAACAAACAAAAATAATACCTAATAAAACAGTAACGCCCAACCAGTTGTTAAAACTTTTTCTGTTATCATTTTTAAGCGCCAAATGCGCCATGTGAACGGTAACACTTGAAAGCAGTAACACAGATGTATTCCAAAACGGCAACCATTTCCATAATGGGGTTTCCGTTGAATAGCTCATCGTTTCACCGGGGCCAATCATCTTGGCAGCATCACCGTTTACCGCCGCATCAGGTGTAACCATTAATGGCCACTCTGCCGCAAACCCACTCCATAAAACTGCATTGGTAGATGCATGCGCACCTTCACCAGATAACCACGGAAGCGCAAAGGTTCGAATATAATATAGCGCACCAAAAAAAGCCGCAAAAAACATCACTTCACTAAAAATAAACCAACCCATACCCCAAACGTAAGATCGTTTGAGCTGTGCATCGTTAAGGCCGTTCATATTTTCGGTAATTACCGTACTAAACCAGCACCACAAAACAAGCGCCATAATAGCGGAACCAACAAGAAAAATAGTTGCGCTACCGCCATTGATCCATGTCGCTAAACCAAATGCCATAGCGCCCATACCTAAAGAAGCAAAGATCGGTAACCGGCTTTGTTCTGGAACGTAGTAAGTACCTTCAGACATGAAATGTCTCCGTTATTTTTTATTAATCTTGCGGTGCTTTCATAAAAACTATTTCATTATGTTATGAAAGCCTTCAGTTTTTTATTCGTTAACCACAGCTAATGTGGGTATGAGTTGCGCATTATTTTCAGCGCTCTTCTCCGTGTTTTCATCGGTAATATCAAATAGCGTATAAGACAACGTAATCGTTTTTATATGTTTAGGAATATCAACGTCAACAATAAAACTTAAACCTAATTCTGTCGATTTACCTGCAGCTAATGGTTGTTGATTAAAACAAAAACATTCTGTCTTATGGAAATAACTCGCGGCTTTGAATGGCACAACACTAGGAATAGCTTGCGCCACCATATTGTCGACCGTCGTATTTTTAGCCAAATAATTAATAACCGTTGGCTCACCGGGGTGCACCGTAACCGAGCTTATTTGCGGCTTAAAGTCCCATGGCATATTTTCGTTATTGGTTGCCAAAAACTGTACCTTAACCGTTCTTGAGGTGTCGACGCCAAAGCTATTGGCTTTATCAATCGATACCGCACCGCCTGTTTTTCCATTTAAACCGGTAACATCACAAAATAAATCATAAAGTGGGGGCATAATAAAAACAGCAAACACAAACATCACCACAACCGTTACGCCTAATTTAGCGCAAATGACCGATGTTGCGTTTTTTTGCCCCTTACCTCCCAAAAACCCCATCACTTATTAAGCCTCTTAATGCATCGATAAATTACATTTCACGAACATGACCACTTAAGTATTTGTCATCTGCTACTTAATTTCTGGTGGTGTGGTAAACGTATGGTATGGCGCGGGCGATGCAACCGTCCACTCTAAACCTTCAGGATTTTCCCACACTTCAGCAGTCGCTTTTTTGCCACTACGAATCGTCGCAATAACGTTATATAACAACATAATTTGCGCGGCGCCGAAGAGAAACGCACCACAACTAGAGATCATATTGAAGTCGGCAAAAAATTGGTTGTAATCCGGTACACGGCGCTGCATGCCGGCTAAACCAACAAAATGCATGGGGAAGAAGGTGAGGTTTAAACCGATAAACGCTAACCAAAATTGCGTTTTCCCCATAGTCTCGTTATACATATTGCCGCACCACTTAGGTAGCCAGTAGTACACGCCCGCGGTAATAGAGAAAATAGCACCAGGCACGAGTACATAGTGAAAGTGAGCCACAACAAAGTAGGTATCATGATATTGGAAGTCGGCAGGTGCAATCGCTAGCATCAAACCGGAAAAGCCACCGATGGTAAATAAAATTACAAAAGCAATAGAGAACAGCATGGGAGTTTCAAAGGTCATAGCACCTCGGAACATGGTCGTCACCCAGTTGAAGACTTTTACTCCTGTCGGCACAGCAATCAGCATAGTAGCGTACATAAAGAACAGCTCACCAGCGATTGGCATACCCACCGTAAACATGTGATGCGCCCAAACGATAAAACTTAAAAATGCAATTGATGCTGTTGCATACACCATTGAGGAGTAACCAAATAAAGGCTTACGCGCAAAGGTAGGAATAATGGCACTAACAATACCAAAAGCAGGCAAAATCATAATATACACTTCAGGGTGACCAAAGAACCAAAATACGTGCTGGAACAGCACAGGGTCACCACCCCCAGCGGCATCGAAGAAGCTAGTACCAAAATGAATATCCATCAACATCATGGTCACTACGCCAGCCAGTACTGGCATTACCGCAATTAATAAATAAGCGGTAATAAGCCATGTCCACACGAAAAGCGGCATCTTCATTAACGTCATGCCTGGAGCACGCATGTTAAGAATGGTCGCGATAATATTGATCGCACCCATAATCGAACTAGCACCCATAATATGCACAGCAAAAATAAAGAAAGTAACACTGGGTGGCGCATATGTCGTCGAAAGTGGCGCATAGAATGTCCAACCAAAGTTAGGGCCACCACCTTCCATAAATAACGTCGATACCATCATGGCAAAGGCGAAGGGTAGAATCCAGAAGCTCCAGTTATTCATTCGCGGCAATGCCATATCAGGCGCGCCGACCATCATCGGAATCATCCAGTTTGCCAATCCTACAAAGGCAGGCATAACCGCACCAAAGACCATAACCAAACCATGCATGGTGGTCATTTGGTTAAAAAATTCGGGTTCAACAATTTGTAAACCCGGTTCAAATAACTCCGCACGAATCACTAGGGCAAAGACGCCGCCAAGCAGAAACATTGCGAAACTAAACCACAAGTACATTGAACCAATATCTTTGTGGTTAGTGGTATACAACCACCGAGTAAAACCTTTAGCAGGACCGTGAGCCATGATAATTCTCCTACCTTTTATTAATTAGCTTTCTTGAAGTTAAGAATATCGATGGGCTGCACCACATCACCTGTACTGTTACCGAAAGCATTACGCTGATAGGTAATCACCGCGGCTGTATCAACCTCTGACAAGGTTTCTCTATATGCCGCCATTGCTGGATTTTCTCGACTACCATTAATGATAATATCAAGGTGAGCATTCAAAGCCCCATTGGCAATAGGGCTACCGGCAATGGCTTTACCCACACCACCTTCACCATTAGCGCCGTGACAAGCCAAACATGCCTTAGCGTAGACCTGCTCACCCTGCACCATCAATTCATCCAGCGTAAATGTTTTACTGGTTAGCGCTTTAATTTTTGCGGCTTCTTCACGTCGCTGCGCTAACCACGCGGTATATTCATCTTCAGGTACCGCTTTAACAACAATCGGCATAAAACCGTGATCTTTACCACAAAGCTCTGCACAAACACCGCGATAAGTTCCCGGCTTTTCAACCTTAGCCCAGCTCTCGTTAACATAACCCGGGATCGCATCACGCTTAACCGCTAAGTCAGGCACCCACCACGCATGTATAACATCGTTTGATGTCACCAAGAAACGTACTTTTTTATTCACTGGAATAATGAGAGGCTCATCCACCTCTAGTAGATAATGCTCGCCCTTAGGGGCTTCATTGCGAATTTGCTCTTGAGGTGTACTAAGGCGACTGAAAAAGGAAACGTCTTGATCAAGATACTCGTATTTCCAATACCACTGATAACCGGTAATCACGACATCAACTTCAGATTCCGAAGTATCGTATAACTTAACCAGTGTTCTAGTCGCAGGGTATGCCATGATAATCAGGATGACGAAGGGGATAACTGTCCACAATATTTCTAAGGCCGTACTATCATGAAAATTGGCGGCTTTTGCACCGTTTGCCTTCCGATGAACAATCATCGAATAAAACATAATGCCAAATACTACGACGCCAATACCCACACACCACCAAAAAATATCCATGTGCAAACCATAGACATCCAAACTAATAGGGGTAACCCCTTCTGGCATATTGAGTTTTGATCGCTCAGCTTCTTGCGCCAATGTATGACTACTGGCAAGTAGTGAGCCTAGCCAAATGGCAGGCGTAGAGAGTCGAGCAGTAAGCCGACCTATTGCGTTTATCATTTCCCGGTGCTCCGTGTAGATAGCGTTATATTTATTCTTACACTGTATTAAACCGTTGATTTTTATGCTGAGTCGAATAGCGAATAGCCGTAAAAATCACTATACATACGATAATTTTTTATTGTGCGTATTGTTATAGCTTTACTTGTTGTGATGATATTTTTGGCGCAGTGTCTGTACAGCTTATAATTATTAATCAAACACTTAGCGATAGTTATCAAACCCAAACAGTGGCATTAGCCGACAATAACTGACGACCAAAAGTAACTATCTTAGGGGAGAGAATTCTGCAGCAGATGCTCAGATTTACACTCTCGCACTACAGAGATAGGCAGCCTATCTGCGTGGGTATAAATGCGTTTAAGCAGCGGATCGAGATCACACAATAACGTATTTATGGAATCATTGTGAGATACAGCGCATCGCTTATCACAACACGAAGCGATAAAAACCATTCACCTCGTAGGTGTATAGGGAGCCACAAAATAAAAATAATGTCAATAAATTTATGTATTTGCCTCACATAACTGTTCGCTTATCTACCGTCAAATACATGATTGATTACCGCCATTTACCAGCACGCTAAAACGACACTCATCAACAGCGATATGCCAGAAAAAACGGAAAATCTATTAAATTTCATGCGTCGCAAAATGTCGCAAATCATACTGACCTATACTATGCTGATAGGGTCGTGATTATTAAGCGGCTTGACTAGCCTTGTGATTTAACTTTTGCAAAAATAAACTTATGCCTATATCCACTGACGACACCTATCGCTTACTGCAACAGCATATTGCTAATTGTCTTGGCAACCCTTTGACCGACCAAGCAATAACCTTGCTCATCACCAAACGATTGCCATTGTTAGAGGCTTTTTTTGGAGGCGCCAGTGATCCCGCTAAAAAGACCATTAACTTTGTCCACGACTATATAGCATTAGTACCCCATTACTTTTCTGCACTTAACGCCTTGTCAGAAATGGACAATATTCAGGCTTATACCACACCTTTTTTAGATGATGCTATTCAGTTTTTTTCAATGGAAGAAGCAACAGATAACACGATGAGTCATCGTTCAGACGATAATATTGTTGATTTATTGTCGCAAGCCTATTCATTTCATCGAATGATAGAAGAGCTCAACGATCGCGTTGCACTAGAGAGACAGCTACCCTTAGCACCGATTGACATGGCATATACCAACCTTATCGCTCATACCATTATTGGCGATGAAGAGGCCAACTTACTTGATCAAAATGTGCTGATTAAACTGGAAATTACTAGCGCAACCTTAGCTGACACAGCAGAAGTCATTTTCCAAAATCCTTCCACGCAAGCACTAACCGAGCAAAGAAGAGATAGGGGATGGCAAGATGTTTATGAAAAGTATGAGTTTTTCGCTAAAGACATCACGTAAAAAAGTGAAGAGAAACGCGAACCATCCCTCGACCTTAATGCTCTTTAGGTGAAGCATTAGGATCTAAAATAACCGCCTGAGTTTCCTCCATACACTGTGCCTCCAATACATTAACACGCGTATCCAGTTCTCGTGTTTGTTGCTTAAAGCGCATTTCATCTTTAAAGCCACAACATCGCTTTTTATATCCGAGCTCCCGAATAAAGTAGCTATTTAAACATCAATTCTTATTTTTATTTAATCCAGACAATGATGCATATAGTCCCAGAGTTACTAACGAAAGTATGTGATAAAAGCTAATACAGTCAGTTACTCGCTCTATGTGAACTTTTTCACAACTAGTACATCTGATAGCTCAGTTATGTCAATTCCACAATAGAGTTAAAGCCTCGATGAATATTTTGTTACTACTTCAAAGTTTAGACAACTTAACTGCCATTAATTTAATTCAAGCTTTTAAACAGACAGGCCATAATATTGAAGTCGTACCTTACTACCAAGACAATAAAGAGCAAGTGGCTGTTATTAACAGAGGGCAACTATCGTTTCTTAAACATCAATCCATTTTGCATAACCCCAAAGATTACGATGCGGCAGTACTTTGGTGCTGGGGCACCGCAGCCTTAGGAAGAAAGTATCTGAAAATATTTGAGGATCAAGGCGTTTGGGTGCTCAACTCTATCAATAATACCGCTATTACCGATAGCAAAACACAGTTTGCCAAAGCACTTATCAAAAATAATATTGCTACACCTAAAACCTGCTTTTTTGATACACGAAAATCAGAACCCAGTTATTTGGATATCGTAAAAAAGTTGGGCGCACCTCCTTATGTTTTAAAGCATGATTATGGTACTCAGGGTAAGGGGGTTCAGTTTTTTCATAACCAACAAGAGTTTGAAGGGCACTTAAATACATTTTTAGACCTCAACAAAGAGGGCGGAAAGTTCATCGTTCAAGAGTTTATTGGCAACCCTAATAAGCCTATTTATCACTACCGCGTAATCGTTATAGGAAACCAAGCTTTTCCAATCGGTAGAAAAACTACCGCTAAATCCCCGATGACTATTTCTAACTTTGCTGCTGGTAGTGCTACAGAGTTTTTCCATGTTAACTCTGGTTTATTAATGAATACGGCCTTAGAGGCCGCTAAAATTTCTGGGCTCAATGTTTCCGGAGTAGACTTGATGGAATACGAGTATCGAGGGCAGCAACATGTTGTTGTGCTAGAAGTTAACGATGGCCCGGGCACAAAAACTTTCGATCAACATGGCCACCATGTTTCACAAGCCATCGCTGATTATGTTATTCATGAATTATCCCTAATTTCCTAATAGAAGGGCCCAAAAAATAAGAGTTCTTAACTCTATAATTATTTGCACGAAAGCACCACTGTCGATTTCTTATGTCAGGCCTATACTAATCTTGTCGCCCACACTATTATAAGGAACGACAAAGCTAACTAATTGAAGCACTGTGCGTGAAGTAAATTAAAGATAACTAGCGCTGCACCAGCAGAAAGACATTAAAATACTCATTGTTTATTATCGTAAGCACTACCTACTTCCATCCATTGCTTGGTAATTACTGCTTGTATTGGAACTACATAGTGCTGGCGGGTTCATTAGATAAAAACATAACGGCCTGCATCGAAAAAGAGACCCTTTGCTATGGAAAAAAACAGCTCAACAGCGCCCTTTAAGTCGAAAAATTTTACCGTTATCTGGGGTGCGACTATTATATCGACGATAGGCCTGCGAATGCATGAAATAGGGGCTGGTTGGTTAATGACCACCATGACCGACGACCCCTTTATTGTCTCTTTAGTTCAAGCAGCAACGACGTTACCAATTTTTCTTTTTGCTCTGCTCGCAGGTGCTATAGCCGATGTTGTAAATAAACGACAGATGCTACTTATCATCAATGTGATTATGGCTATCGTCGCTGCTATCTTGGCAGCGCTAGCCTATTTGCAATTGCTGACGCCTTATTTACTACTGCTGTTCATCTTTTTGATAGGTAGCTGCGCAGCGTTTACAGCACCCCCTAAGCAGGCAATTAACCCTCTATTAGTACCAAAAGAAGATTTACAAGCTGCCATTTCGCTAAACAGTATCGGCTTTAATATAAGCCGCTCTATCGGCCCGGCCATTGCTGGTGTGCTTATTGTTACCTTGGGTCCCGAAAGTCCATTCATTATTAATGCGCTAAGTTTTATTGCCATCATCTGGGCTTTTCTTTGGTGGAGTCCGGCAAAAGCGAATGAGCCGTTACCCAAAGAGCCAATACCAGGTGCAATCAAAGCAGGCATACGTTATGCCCGTTACAGCAAACCACTACGCGCAACACTTTGGCGGGCATTCGCATTTTTCATATCGGCTAGTGCGTTTTGGGCATTGCTACCTATTTTCGTTAAATTAGAAATGCAAGGAGGTGCTGATTTATATGGCCTACTGATAGCTGCTATTGGTTTAGGTGCTGTGATTGGGGCGTTTCTTTCACCAAAAGTTAAAAAGCGGTTAAACTCCGATCAAATTACATGGGTTGCTGCGTCGTTCATCATCGCAACGATGATGTTTTCAGCATTCCCCGTCAATAACACCTTTCTTACTTATCTTTTCCCAAGTTGGCCCATCGACGAAATATTGGCTGTTATTGGTAGCATTTTTTTTGGTATAAGCTGGATATGGACGCTATCAACATTTAGCGTATCCGCTCAAAGTGCACTGCCCGACTGGGTCAGAGCTCGCGGTTTAGCAATTTATTTGATGGTATTTTTTGGCTCGATGAGCTTAGGCAGTATTGTCTGGGGAGCGGTAGCAAGCCACATGGGTATCAAGACGGCGCTCATTATCGCATCAAGTACGTTAACCTTAGGAATAATCTTATCGCGTAAACAAAAATTAAATTTAGGAGAAGCAATAGATTTAGCACCATCTGAACACTGGGCTGAGCCTAACCTTCTAGCGAATTCAGAACAAGACAAAGCCTTACTCAATGAGCGCTCACCCGTGATGATTATGATTGAATATCGCATTGAACCTAGTGATGTCAATGAATTTCTATCACTGATGTGCCATTTAGGAGAAGCCAGAAAACAATACGGTGCTTACGGATGGGAAGTATTACAACAATCCGACAAGGCTGACGTTTTTATTGAATGTTTTTTCGATGTCTCTTGGATGGAACATCTAAGACATAGAAAACGTATTACAGGCAAAGATTACGCTCTTGAAAAAAAGGTGCATGGCTTATTAAAAGAAAATCAACCACCTACTGCCAGACACTTTTTAGGAACTCAGGGGCTTAGAGAAAATAGTTGCTAATAGCTGACTCTACTGTTCTAAATCTTGTGAATCTAAAATTACGCCAAAGGCTTCATCGCAACCATTGAATGTAATCTATGTATATTTCCTGTGCGCTCCGATTGATGAAATTCAACTTGTGAAAACCCCATCGTCTTTAATTCATGTTGTACCGCTGCCTTTCTAGTTGACCATAACCATCGGTTGGTCGTTGTTGTCTTTAAATCAATTTCTCTCTTAGCCGAATCACCTGTAGCATTAATATCTGGATCGTAAACACGGCCCCATGCTTTATACATTGCTCCATCATTATCCCCGCTATTTTCACACTTTTCTCGATACTCAATACAGCCTGAGGTTTCACTGACATAAGATTCATAATCCTGAGGATTATCACTGTCCGGGTGCGGACAATCGGCCAGATAAAAATAGAAACCATCTCCTTTAATATTATCAACGTGTAATACGACATCTCTTTCATTTCGGCTTTTATTTCGTAATACAAATGGTTCTTCTGTATTTTTTTGTGTACACGTTTTCTTCCAGCGCTCCCATTCTTCCGGTATTGTTTCTCTCCATTGAAAAACCACTTTCCCGCCTTTTGATAGCAAAGAAAGAATATCTTCTAGAATTTTTTTTCTCTGTTTTTTATTAAAATTCATAAAGGAGAACCCAAGGCATGTAATTAACTTGAATTCTAATTTTTTGGCATTTTTCGGAAGCGCATTTCGAAGATCTAACATATCGCCAATATGTACTTTGAGGTTATTTCGATTGCCATGCTGCAATTCTGCAAGCACATTTTCATTTGCATATTTCGCAAGTTCTTCCGATTTTTCTACACCATCCATCTGTATTTTTCCATTAAAATACCTATCCATGCATGCCATATGCTTCGCTACACCGCTTGCTAAATCTAGTAGTCGATCATCATTTTGTAATTCTATATTTGCAGTCTGAAGAGAAAAATCTGTTTCTAATTGATACACTTCCTCTTCACTTAACCCCATACGACAACCTCGCTCAATACGAACGGTATCTTGGTAATTAGGATGGTTGTAATGGGTACTATTATCGGTATGTTTTGCTGGTATTTTCATTTAATTACTTTAATTCGTGAATTTTTAATAGACTGCTTATAGCCTTACTGAGTGTTTTACTCGTATTAATTACCGTATTGGGACACAATATAGACGAGTAAAGTTCCCTCTCGAACTATCCATAGAAAACTCTTATTCAAAATAATAAAACTGTAGTCATATTACCCACAACATGATATTAAGCTGGACTACAAGACATCGCAAATTGAAACTAATGCTTTTTAGATGAACCACTAGGATCAAGAATAATCACCTGAGTTTCCTCTGTACGCTGTGTTTCCAATACATTAACACGCGTATCCAATTCTCGTGTTTGTTGCTTAAAGCGCATTTCATCTTTAAAGCCACAACTCACGCATTCTCGAAACTCTTTATCGTCTTCTTTATAAGTCACGAGCCTATCCATTTCACTACATCGTGGACAAACTGCACCGGCAATAAATCGCTTTTTTATAGTGGCCATAATATCGTTATTTACTCTTTTAAGTAGGTCATTTAAAACGTACAGGGTATGCTGTCATTAAACACAAGTTATAAAATTTGAAAAAATAATGATGTATGTAATTAAAAACCACTATGTTTTAATAATGCATCAACGCTGGGTTCTCGCCCACGAAACGCAACAAATAAATCCATTGCGGACTGAGAACCGCCATTAGCTAAGATCGTGTTTAGAAATTTCTCTCCTGTTTTTGTATCAAAAATTCCTTCTTCTTCAAACAAAGAAAACGCATCTGCAGATAGCACCTCGGCCCATTTATAGCTGTAGTAACCCGCAGCATAACCACCCGCAAAAATATGACTAAAACTATTTTGAAATTTATTAAAGGCTGGCGGTATTACTACGGCCACTTGTTGGCGAACACGATCAAGCACGGCCTGTACAGGCTCCGCATGATTAGCTCGATCACTTTTGTGCAATAAAATATCGAAAAGAGAAAATTCAACCTGACGAACCATTTGCAAACCTGATTGAAAATTCTTAGCCGCTAGCATTTTTTCTAGCCACTCTTCGGGTAACGCTTCCCCCGTTTCATAATGACCTGAAATCATCGGTATTACCGATTTTTGCCAGCACCAATTTTCTAAAAACTGGCTGGGCAGTTCTACGGCATCCCAGGCAACACCATTAATACCACTAACAGCCGCGTCGGTCATTTGAGTGAGCATATGGTGTAAGCCATGTCCAAACTCGTGAAACAGCGTGGTGACTTCTTGGTGTGTTAATAACGACGGCGTATTGCCTACTGGCGGTGTAAAATTACAAGTTAAGTAAGCAACTGGCAACTGAATCTTGCCTTCGGATAAGCGACGAGTGCGACAATCTGCCATCCAAGCACCGCCGCGTTTTTTATCACGGGCATAAATGTCAAAATAAAAATAAGCGATGGTTTTTTCTGACTTTTCTATGCGGTAAAAACGTACGTCGGGGTGATAACTGTCAACGTTTTTTTCTTCAAAAATGGTGATATTAAATAATTTTTTAACCACCGAAAACATACCGTCCAACACTTTCTCTGCTGGAAAATAAGGGCGCAGTTGCTCTTGTGATATGGCATATTTTTCTTGTTGTAGCTTTTCACTGTAATAAGCCATATCCCATGGTTCTAGCGTTTTAATACTGTCTGATTTTTTTGCGTAATCGCTTAACTCCTGTAAATCTTTTTCTGCAAAAGGACGTGATTTTTTGGCTAAATTTTCTAAAAATGTAACCACTTGTTCTGGTGTATCTGCCATTTTTGTTGCTAGGGATAACTCTGCATAGTTAGAAAAATTAAGCAGTTCCGCTAATGATTGGCGTAGCCTCAGTGTTTGCTCAATAATTTCGCTGTTATCCCACTGCTGCGCATTATCACTTTCGCTTTCTATCGATGCCCGCGTCACGAAAGCACGGTAGATTTTTTCGCGTAAGGTACGATCATTAGCATAGGTAATCACAGCTAAGTAAGCGGGCATATCTAAGGTAATTACATAACCCGATAAGGATTTAATTTCAGCTGCTTGCTGCGCAGCGGCAATAGCCATATCCGGCAAACCTGACAAACGTTCTACATCATCAAATTGAAGAAACCACGCCTGTGTTGAATCTAATACGTTATTAGAAAATTGGTTGGAGAGTGCCGAAAGCTGCTTTTTAATATCGCCGTATCGTTGTTTTTTATCTGCTGATAAGCCAACACCCGATAAATCAAAGTCGCGTATCGCCTGTTCTAAAACAGCACGCTTAGGCGCTGATAACTGCTTTGCCTGCTCACTATTCAATAGTGATTTATACGCTTGATATAGCGGTTCATGTTGATCCATTGTTGTACTAAATTCGGTGAGTTTTTCAATGCACTTGGCGTACACTTCTCGCAGAGCCTCACTATTTTTAACACCATTAAGATGGCTAATTGGCGACCATGTTTGCTCTAGTAAATCGGATGCAGTTTCCAAAGGCTCAACAAGATTTTCCCATGTGGGTTCGATGCCCTGTGCGATGACATCTAATTGAGTATTGAGCACACTAAGTACATGCGCGATGCGCGACTCAACAGCAGGCAATATATGTGCAGTATCAATACGACTAAAAGGCGGAAACGTCTGCTGTTCAAGGAGTGGATTGTTACTTGTCATGGAATATCCGAAGGGTTGTGCCATCGCTATGATGGTAAATCTCAGTTAGTATGTTGGTTCAATATAAAATAGCGTCGTCCAAAAAGGTTAAAGGTTATTACTACGTCTAGCAACGTCGCTGATTTCTTTGTAGGTCATTTTATATTAATTCAACTTTAGGCTTGATGATTAGTGGGGGCTATATCACCTTTTTCCAAGTGACCAACCTCTATAGTGGTACCGGATAACCACCCACGTCATATCAATCCATATAAAATAACTCACTATTTAAAGGAGCATCTTATGCCCGATTCTATACGCACCTATCAAGATCATACGCCACAACTAGGTGAACGGGTTTACGTTGATCCCGCCGCCGTTGTTATCGGTGATGTGATATTAGGCGATGATTGCTCCGTTTGGCCTTGCGCCGTTATTCGTGGGGACATGCACCGTATCCGCATCGGGCATCGCACTAGCGTGCAAGATGCCGCTATTTTACACATTACGCATGCAGGGCAATTCAATGCTGAAGGCTGGCCGCTGGTGATCGGTGACGATGTCACTATTGGTCATTCCGTTAACTTACATGGCTGCACAATAGGTAATCGCGTACTGGTAGGCATTGGCTCTATTGTGCTCGATGGTGCAATCGTTGAAGATGATGTCGTCATTGGTGCTGGCACGCTTGTACCACCGGGAAAAGTGCTAGAAAGCGGCTTTATGTATATGGGCAGCCCCTGTAAAAAAATTCGCCCATTAAAAGACAATGAGAAAGCATTTTTCACTTATTCTGCGAATAATTATGTCGTATTAAAAGATACTTTTCTTTAAGAAAAAAGGATCAACAGGCCATGCAATACCTACATACTATGGTTCGTGTCAGTAATCTAGCCGACTCTCTCGCATTTTATTGCGATGCACTTGGGCTCATTGAAACGCGACGCTACGACAATGAAAAAGGGCGTTTTACTTTGGTATTTTTAGCTGCACCAGAAGATGCTGAACGCGCAAAGCACGATAAAGCGCCACTTATCGAGCTGACCTACAATTGGCCGAATGATGATGGAACGATTCAACAGTACGAAAGCGGGCGTAATTTTGGACATCTGGCTTATCGTGTTGATGACATCTACACACTGTGTCACCAATTGATGCAACAAGGCATTCCCATCAATCGGCCACCACGAGATGGCTATATGGCATTTATCCGTTCGCCGGATGGTATTTCTATCGAATTATTACAAAAGGGTAATGCCCGAGCGCCGGAAGAACCTTGGGTATCGATGGAAAATACGGGGCAATGGTAGCTGGGAGCCTATCCGTAGGCACCTAGGTTATTTAGTGTTTTGTCAGCCGTTGTTTAAGCTCATCCGCCGTACTCACTCCATCACAGAGAAGTTCTCGAATACGATTAAAAGCAACAGCGGCAACATCTGCACGGGAAGCATAAGTCGTCAATGAACTTCCTGTCCACCCCGCTAATTTAAGCGCTTCTTTTTTAAAGGCACCACCATTACCTGATGCGCTACCTAGAGCGATAAGTTGTTGTTCAATGAGTATATGTGGCGGCTTATCTCCGCCAATTTTCATAAAATCTTCGGCTTGTACTTCGACATAGGCTTGTGTCACAGGGGCTCTCCTCTCCTTTATTGATATCATTAGTTGATAAAAATAAGTATAGACAGCAGGCGCGCTAATTTTAGATTTTTTTAAGATAATTTGATGCCATAGTAGAGGGTACTTACTGGCAAAGAGTTATAAGACGTGGAATAACAAAAGTGGTGATATACACTCAGGCCGCGCGAGTGTATATCCATCACCATCGTACTAGACCTTAGCCTTCTTTTTCAAAACGGCCGGCTTCAAGGTTTTTCTTCACATTGTTATGCTGAAAAACCTGTCCACACATCGCAATATAAATATCCGATGGCAGTAATTGTACCGCCGCACAAGCAAAGCCCAGATTGAAGGGCGCATCGGTAACGCGCATACGTGCAGGCTGCATAGCGCCAACCAACACCACAGTTTTACCATCAATACCGTGAGCAGCCAAGGCTTTCGCCGTATGGCTCATGGTATCGGTACCATGAGTAATAATAATATGTTGAGCACTTGAGGCTTTAACACGCTCACACAATAGCTGACGATCTTCCTCTGTCACCTCTAAGCTATCTTTACGCAATACAGACTCAACTGTGTAATCGATCGTAACATTACCTTCCTTCAAAATAGGCTCAACTTGCGACTCACCAATATGAAATTTGCTATTGGCATCAAAATACACTTTGTCAAAGGTGCCACCGGTGGTAAATATCGTAATCATCGTTTTCTCTCCTCTATCCACTGTTTAATATCTTGCATTACTTGCTTTGTGTTTTTGTCCTCTACGTGAAGGGCATCACTCACATGCACCGTTACTGTACCCGGTGTTTTTACTATTTTCTTATTCGCCCAATACTCTCCCGCATCATGCGCTACCATCACAATAGGCACACCGGCCGCTTTTGCAATATCTGCACCGCTGCGGGCAAAGCTGCCCAACTGTTTTGGCGGTTGGCGAGTGCCTTCCGGAAAAATTAACACACTCTGACCGGAAGTTAAGCGCTCAACACCCACTCGTTTAATTTGCTTGAGTGCTTGCATCGGGTTACTGCGATCAATCGCAATCGGTTCTAGTATGCGCATACCCCAGCCAAAAAAAGGAATACGTAATAGCTCTTTTTTAAGCACTGTCGTGAGCGGATAAAAATGAAGTTGTAAAAAAATGGTTTCCCATGGACTTTGATGATTAGCAATCACAACACAAGGCGTAGAAATATTTTTTAAATCCCCCTTCACTTCATATCGAATACCGCAGCATAGGTACAACCAAAATAATACAAAATGATTCCACAACAAAACGACAGGGGCGGCTATTTTTTTAGGCAATAGCAATAACACTACACTGAGTAAGCCAATCAAAAATAAGCTCACCATATAGCCCGCATAAAATAAAATGCTACGGAACATGTTGATAGCGAAATAGAATTTACTCATAAACTAGCTGACAAAAATAGGGTTAAATATTTAACGATTGCACGCGCATCGCTAGGGTTTCACTAGGCGAACATAGTATCGGTTCGCAGCCTTTTTCTTTGGCGATGAACGCTTCTTCTTCGTTGTCACAAAAATAGAAAGCATCGCGAATGTCACAATCTAACTCCATTTCTATCACATCAAGCAAACCTGTGTTCGGGGGACGACAATAACAGTGGTCGGCTTCATCGTGCGGGCAATAAAACACACCTTCTATTTCACCACCACGCGTATCAACACGATCAATCATCATTTCATGCATGGCTTCCATTTCATCTAGATCGAGTTTGCATTGACTCAATCCTGGCTGAAAAGTCACCACAACAACGGTAAAGCCTCGTTTAGATAACGCCGCTATCGCATCGATACTGCCGTCAACAAACGTTAATGCGGTACGTTGATTCACACCCCCATCAATACGTTGATTGATCACACCATCACGACTAATAAACAGCGGCTTCATGTTACTTTTTACTCGCCGCTAAACAAGAAACATCGGCGATTTCAAAAAATAGCCCGCGCAGTTGTTGCAGTAATGCTAAGCGATTATTTTTTAACGCTTCATCATCGGCCATCACCATTACTTGATCAAAAAACTGATCAACGACCTCACGCAAAGACGCTAATGTCGTGAGTGCTTCTTTATATTGACGAGCGGCAAATAAGGGTGCCACTTGCTCTTGCTGTATTTGCACAGCTTGATAAAGTGTTTTTTCTGCATCTTCTTGTAGTAATTCAACGCTCACGGTATCGGGAACAACATCCGCTTTGGCTAAAATATTAGCCACACGTTTATTAGCAGCGGCTAGGGCATCGGCTTCCGGTAGCTGTCTAAAAAATTCAACCGCTTGTACGCGCTGATCAATATCTAAAGGCTGTGATAATTGTTTTGCACTCACCGCTTGGAACACGGCAACGGGAATGTTTTGCTCTTCATACCACGCACGAAAGCGATCTAACATATAAGCCAATACCTGTTCAATAACGGCATCACCTTCGGGTAAATCATTGTGTTGTTGATAGGCTAACGTTAGTAATTCGCGTAGATCAATATTACGTTGTTGCTCAACCAATAAACGCAATACGGCAACACTCGCTCGACGTAAAGCAAACGGGTCTTTTGAGCCCGTTGGCTGTTCACCAATACCAAAAATACCAACCAAGGTATCTAAACGATCCGCTAAAGCAACCACTGCACTCACATCCGATGATGGTAATTGGTCACCTGCAAAACGTGGCATATAATGTTCGTTCATCGCCAACGCGATAGGCTTTGCTTCCCCATCGTGTATCGCATAGTGATAACCGGCGATACCTTGCATATCCGAAAATTCGTAAACCATTTCGCTGACAAGATCACACTTACACAATTCACCCGCGCGCACAGCTTCATCGACATTGACCGACAATGTGTTCGCAATCACTGCGGAAAGTTTCGCAATACGCTCCGTTTTTTCGTAAACAGTGCCTAACTTAGCTTGGAACACAACCGATCGTAATTGATCACGCTTGCTCGCTAAGGTGGTTTTTTTATCGGTTTCAAAAAAGAAAGCAGCATCGGCTAAGCGCGGACGAATAACACGCTCGTTACCGTCAACGACTTGAGCGGGGTCAGTACTTTCTATATTCGATACGGTGATAAAGTACGGTAACAACTCACCAGAAGTATCAACCACGTGAAAATATTTTTGATGCTCCGCCATTGAAGAAATGAGTGCTTCTGCGGGCACCGACAAAAAGCGCTCTTCAAATCGACCCGTCAGCGCAACAGGCCACTCAACAAGGCCGGTGACTTCATCCAGTAATCCTTCATCAATAACCGCAACACCACCGGCTTTTTTAGCTTCTGCATTCACTTGTTGTTCGATGATCTGTTTTCGCTGCGCAAAATCAGGAACGATGTGACCAATGGTCTGTAATTTTTCAGCATACTCACTCGCTGAACTAATCTCGAGTACCTGGTTATAATGGAAGCGGTGACCACGGGTTTCACGATTAGCGCGCAACCCTAGAACGATTGCATCAACCACGTCACTGCCAAATAACATCACCAACCAATGCACTGGACGTACAAATTCGGTACGGCGCTTACCCCAACGCATACGCTTAGGAATAGGCAGTTTAGCTAAGGCATTGGCAACGATGCCTTCTAATAAGGTTACGGTATTAACGCCACCGGCTTGGCTACGGTGAACCAACTTATCAATTTTGCCATCGTTCGCTTGGCTCACTTGGCTAACATCAATACCATTTTTTGCCGCAAAAGCCTGTGCCGCTTTTGTTGGATTACCTTCGGCATCAAAAGCGATTTTGACCGGCGGCCCCCAAGCTTCGACATCAGTGATCGGGGTGCTGTCATCAAGTGCGGTCACTACGACTGCCAAGCGACGCGGCGTCGCATAGGCCGTAACCTTAGCAAACGATAAGCCCTCGGCAGTTAAACCGGTTTGAATACCGCTAGTGAATGCATTGGACAATTGACTTAGCGCTTTAGGCGGTAGCTCTTCGGTACCGAGTTCAACCAAAAAATCGTGGCTCATGATTGTTCTCCTGCAGCGGTAAGTGTCTGTTGACGTAAATCGTCTTCTGCGAGCGGGAAGCCCAAATCTTTACGTACGTCAAAATACGATTGCGCCACAGCGCGAGCTAATGTGCGCACGCGCAAAATATAACGTTGGCGTTCGGTGACAGATATCGCATGACGAGCATCCAGCAAGTTAAAAGCATGAGATGCTTTCATTACCATCTCATAAGCAGGCAGCGGTAACTTGGCTTCAATTAATCGCTCACTTTCACGCTCGTAGGTATCAAAACTTTGGAATAAAAACTCGACATCGGCATGTTCGAAATTGTATGTCGACATTTCCACTTCGTTTTGGTGAAACACATCACCATAAGTCACCACTTGGCCATCCGCATTTTTCGTCCATACTAAGTCGTAAATAGAATCGACACCTTGCAAATACATGGCGATACGTTCAAGACCATAGGTAATCTCACCGGTCACAGGGAAACACTCTAAACCCCCGACTTGCTGAAAGTAGGTAAACTGCGTGACCTCCATACCATTGAGCCACAACTCCCAACCCAAGCCCCAAGCGCCTAAAGTCGGTGATTCCCAATTGTCTTCAACAAAGCGAATATCGTGAACGTTAGTATCGATACCTAGGCTGCGTAGTGACTCTAAATACAGGTCTTGGATGTTGTCAGGGGATGGCTTGAGCACCACCTGAAATTGGTAATAATGCTGTAAGCGATTCGGGTTTTCGCCATAGCGACCATCCGTCGGTCGGCGGCAGGGCTGCACATACGCGCTGCTCCACGTTTCGGGGCCAATGGCGCGCAAAAATGTCGCGGGATGGAATGTACCAGCACCCACCTCCATATCTAACGGCTGCAAAATAACGCAGCCTTGTTCAGCCCAAAATTGCTGTAATGCCAAAATTAAACCTTGGAAAGTTTTTACGTCGGGTGTCGACACGCGAAGCCTCTTCTATTTAGGGAATACAAAAGCAGAGATTATAACGAGGTATCGCTGGTATTGGTATGGATTTCAAGTGATTAGACAAGGCCATCTAATACCGCTAATCTAGGCGCCAATAAATCACTATTACCCAAAGGATCTCTACCATGGAATATGATATTTTTGATTTTCTCACTAGCCCACTTGTTTGGGCGGCGATTGTTGTGTTGTTTACCATTAAAAAGTCGGTGTATTTTGTACCGCAAAACCGTGGCTTTGTGGTTTATACCATGGGGAAATACAGCCAAACCTTATCTGCGGGTATTAACTTTATTATTCCTTTCGTGCAGGCTGTTGTTGCTGACCGCAATCTCAAAGAGCAATCGCTCAACATTAATTCTCAATCGGCTATTACTAAAGACAATATCACCCTCAATATTGACGGCATTCTCTTTATGAAAGTCGTGGATGCAGCAGCGGCCACGAATAACATCACGGACTACAAAGTATCGGTCACGCAGCTAGCAATGACCACAATGCGTAATGCCATTGGTTCGTTAGAGCTTGACGATTGTTTTCAGAATCGTGATGCGATTAATGCCAAAATTTTAGCTGCCATGACGGAAGCCACACAGCCTTGGGGGGTAATGGTGACGCGTTATGAAATTAAAGACATTGATCCACCGCAGTCTATTCGTGAAGATATGGAAAAACAAATGACAGCGGAGCGCGAAAAGCGCTCGGTTATTTTGACCGCAGAAGGTGTGAAAACCTCAGCGATTACTGAGGCCGAAGGCTTGAAACAAGCACGGGTACTGGATGCCGAAGCGGCTAAAGCTGAACAAGTACTGGCGGCTGAAGCCACAAAAGAGCAACAAATTTTAGAAGCGCAAGGTAAGGCCGCAGCGATTTCGTTAGTTGCCGAAGCCGACGCAAGAGCGCTAGAAGTTGTTGGTAAAGCGGCTGCCACTAATGAGGGCGCGAAGGCGGTCACCTTAACGCTGGCTCAAGATGCCATTGCCGCTCACAAAGCAATAGCCAGTGAAAGCACTGTCGTATTAAGCGATGGCAAAACCAGTGACAATATCTCAAATACCGTCGCACAAGCCATCGCTGTTTCTGGAACACTAAACAACGCGGCACAATAAGCCCCGCCTGACTAGGAAGCCATCATGGATATTTTCAACTATTTTTCAGATAACCACGCCAGTTTACTGTTTTTACTCGCGGGTATTGCTTTTGTTATAGAGCTCACTGTGATGGGCTTAAGTGGTCTAGTGTTATTTTTTGCCATTGGCTGCTTTATTACTGGCATACTCACCTACACGGGTATGCTCACTAGCTGGGAAGCGGAAGTGTTTAGCGTGGGTTTACTTAGCTCACTCGCCGCTTTAATTCTTTGGAAGCCACTAAAACGCTTCCAATCAAAAGCGGTGCCTACCGATGAGAGCAGTGACATGTCTGGACGGCAAGTGCCTTGTGCGGAAACTATTACTGTTTCTGGTGGCGCTATTCGTTACTCTGGCATCAATTGGCCCGCTCGGCTTGACCCTTCTAGCCAGGTCGACACAATTGAACAGGGTGAACACTGTATAATCGCTAAGGTGGATGGCAATGTGATGCTGGTCACCGAAATGGAAACGAATAATTAGATATTCAATTAACAAAAAGGCTAATTATTAGTTAGCCAATTTCTTTGAGCATATCAAACAAGATCTTCTTCACATAAGCTTCGCATCATCACGGTAAAACCTGTGAAAGGTGGTACAAGATCATGCGCTTTCATGAAATCCGCCTGAATCGTATAGGCATCTTTTTCGAGGGCATTACCGCAAGCCACTTGTGTATGATGCTGATGCGTTTTTTGCAAAAAGTGAATCAATTCGTGAACTAAGACGGATCGGCCGTAATCGGTATTAAGATCGACTTTTTCACCCAAATAAATCGTGTTTTTATCCGCAGCGTAAACAGCTTCTAAGCCCACAGCTAAAGACTGATAGTCCGCTTCGGATAAAAAACCTTGCGTGTTAATAGTGCCTTCCTTTTTAGCTCCCTCATCATCACCAATATAAATATGTGCAAGCTGACGCTGGGTCACATGTTCAACGACGGGCAACCCCATATCCGGGTGATAAGTAAATGCTGAATGCTGACTAATCCACAATAATAAAACGACTAATAGCTGCTCCATTATATTTACCTCCTGTAGTCGGTAAATGAATGTTTACAACTAAGCTATCGGCCGCACGCAAATAATGTTGAGAAAAAATAGGGGAAAGCTGCCACGAAGCTTATAGGATATATTTACAGCGTGCTGCTGAAGAAATCACCGGCTTTTATGTTCTATGAATGCAATTTAGCTCAGAATGCATCACAGGTAGGAGAAGACTTTTACGTAAAAGAAAATCCGTACTACAAAACGCTGAATTAACTTTTCCAGAAAGCCGGAGTGAGTAATACCAGTAAAGTAAAAATTTCTAAGCGCCCCAACAACATAGCAAAGCATAAGATCCACTTTGCTGCATCGTTAATGCCGCCGTAATGTGTGGCAACATCGCCCATACCGGGGCCTAAGTTATTAATCGCCGAACCTACAGCAGAAAACGAGGTAATAAAATCTAAACCCGTCGCCAGCAATAATAAAAACATCACCATAAAGCTAATCACATAAACGGCAAAAAATCCCCAGATCGCTTCTACGACACGATCCGGTACTGGACGACTACCCACCTTAATCAGAATCACAGCATTAGGGTGAATCAATCGATGAATCTCGCGAATACCCTGTTTACAAATCAACAGGACTCGCATCACTTTTATACCACCAGCGGTTGATCCTCCACAGCCCCCCATAAAAGCAAACATAAATAACATGAACGGCAAAAAGGTCGGCCACTGACTATAATCCGCTACGCCAAAACCCGTCGTCGTTAAAATGGAAATTAATTCAAATGAGCCATTAATAAGGCTTCCAGAAAAGTCGTAGACCTTAGAAAAATAGAGATAGCATACGGTAACCAACGTACCAATAAGAATGCAGGATAAGTAAAACTTAACTTCTGGATCGGTAAAGTACTGTCGCACACTTAACGAACGCCAGGCTACAAAGTGTAAGGCAAAGTTGATACCCGATAGCACCATAAACACCATGGCAATAATTAAAATAGTAGGGTTATCAAAAAATGCCATGCTAGAATCGTGTGTAGAAAATCCACCAATGGCTACCGTAGAAAATGCATGCCCAATGGCATCAAACGGTGTCATGCCAGCCAACCAATAACTGAGACCACAGACGATCGTTAAGCCGGTGTAAAGAAAGAATAGTGCTTTAGCCGTTTGTGTAATACGTGGTGTTAATTTGGAATCTTTTACCGGCCCCGGAGTTTCTGCGCGGTAAAGCTGCATCCCACCGATACCCAGCATCGGTAAAATAGCGACCGCAATGACCACTAAGCCGATCCCGCCTAACCACTGTAATTGTTGGCGATAATAAAGCAGTGATTTTGGCAATGTATCCAAACCAGTAATCACCGTTGCACCTGTCGTTGTTAATCCCGATAACGATTCGAATACCGCATCAACAATACTCAGTGAAGTACTTTCAACCAGTATAAAAGGTAAGGCGCCCGCTAAACCCAGCACCGCCCAGAAAAGTGCAGTGACGATAAACCCATCGCGCGTGCGTAAATCTTGCTTACTGTTATGAACAGGAAACCAAACAGCAACACCGATAAAAAAAATAACAAAAAACGACGTTAAAAAAGAAGACAACGCCGTATCATGATAGAGGAGAGACACAAAAATAGGCGGTATTAAGGTAATGCTAAACAGCATCAACAACAAACCTAAAATACGAGAGACAATTGCAAAACGCATGTGTCAGTGCCTTTTTATTAGAAACGTAATGAAAAAACTAGAAAAAAGAAAAGCCTACCTGAAATAGTTTTTCAACCTGTTTGGTATAACGTTTATCAACAAGAAAAACAATAATATGGTCACCGTTTTCAATCACCGTATTGTCGTGAGCGATAACCACGCGCTTCTCTTTTTCTGATTCGCTTTCTCGATAAATGGCACCGATGGTAGCCCCTTCGGGAAGATCGACTTCTTCGATGCGTTTGCCAACAACCTTTGAACTTTTTTCATCACCATGGGCAATCACTTCGATGGCTTCGGCTGCACCACGACGCAGTGAATGCACATTCACCATATCGCCACTGCGGACATGCGACAGCAAGCTACCCACGGTTGCTTGTTGAGGAGAAATCGCAATATCAATTTCGCCGCCTTGAATTAAATCAACATACGCAGGATTATTAATGAGTGTCATCACTTTTTTGGCGCCCAAACGCTTAGCCAGTAAGGAAGCCATAATATTGGCTTCATCATCGTTGGTGAGCGCTAAAAATACATCGGTTTCTTCAATATTTTCTTCGAGCAATAAATCCTGATCTGATGCGCTACCTTGTAGCACAATGGCATACTTTAATTTTTCACTCAGTGAACGGCAACGATCAGCGGAAAGCTCCAAAATTTTAATGGAGTAACGGTTTTCTATTTTTTTTGCTAAACGCAAACCAATATTACCGCCACCGGCAATCATAATGCGTTTATAGGGCTTATCGAGTCGGCGAAGTTCACTCATTACTGTGCGAATATCTTTGCGTGCCGCAATAAAGAAAACCTCATCATCAGCCTCAATCACCGTTGAGCCTTCCGGCATAATCGCTTTACCGCGGCGGTAAATGGCTGCCACGCGCGTATCTACATTAGGAATATGCTGGCGTAAAAAACGTAACTCTTGCCCCACCAGTGGGCCGCCATGATAGGCTTTAACCGCCACTAAACGAATCGCGCCATCGGCAAAATCTAATACCTGTAATGCGCCGGGGTGTTCGACCAAACGAAACACATAATCAGACACTAGACGCTCTGGACTAATAATCACATCGACCGGTGAATGCTCATTACGAAACAGCTTGTCTTTATTAATCGAGTAAGCGGATGAACGAATACGCGCGATTTTTGTGGGCGTGTGGTAAAGCGTATAGGCAATTTGGCAAGCCACCATATTGACTTCGTCGTTCACTGTAACAGCAATCAACAAATCAGCATCTTGAATATCTGCCTGCTCTAGAATATGCGGATAGGAGGCATGGCCACAGACCACAGCAATATCCAAGCGATCGCGCAACTCACGTAAGCGCTCCATGGAATGATCAACTACCACGATATCGTTTTTTTCGCCCGCTAAGTGCTCCGCTATCGTCGCGCCCACTTGGCCAGCACCAAGAATTACTATGTTCATTCGGTTATCGTGCTCTTACTTTTATTATTGTGCTTTTATTCGTCCGTCGTGCATTCTGAGATAAATTGCATTCATAGAACAAAAAAGCAGGTTATTTCTGTTCGAAATTTTAGAATACATCACGGGTTTTTATTAATCTTGCGTAGTAAAACCCATCATGCCCATTTATTTGTGGCAATAATTGGCGACCGTAAGGCTGTTCGATACCCCATGGAGCATTAATCACATCATGCCTTGCATCGGGATAGTTCGCAATAAACTGTTCTACCACGTGGGTATTTTCTTGAGGAAGAATCGAACACGTCGCATAAAGCAGTATACCGCCATCTGTGAGTAACGGCCAAAGAGCTGCTAATAACTGATACTGTAATTTAGCGGCATCGGCAATATCTTCGGTTCGACGCAGCAGTTTAATGTCTGGGTGACGACGAATCACACCGGTTGCTGAACACGGAGCATCTAATAAAATACGATCAAATTGCTGTCCATCCCACCAATCATTCGGCTCTGTACCATTACCACAAATGACTTGTGCCTCAATATTAACTCGCTGTAAGTTGTCTTGCACACGCCCAAGTCGGCGTTGCTCAAGATCAACCGCTACCAACGCACCAAGCTGCGATTCTTGCTCTCCAATATGACAGGTTTTTCCACCGGGGGCACAGCAAGCATCAAGCACTCTCTGATGAGGTTCGAGCTGTAGCAAGTCTGCGGCCAGCTGTGCGGCTTCATCTTGCACACTACTGTGCCCTTGGGCAAAGCTAGGTAGTTGATCAACAGCGTAGGCTTTCGATAAGGTCAAGCCAACCTTACTGAAAGGCGTGGGCATTGAATCAATATCACGATCACGCAATTGCTGTTGATAACTCGTTACCGTATTGTGCTGCGAATTCACCCTTAAGGTAAAAGGTGGATGATAGTTATTGGCGGCAAATATCGCTTTGGATTGAGTCGGCCATGCGTTAACGATCATTTGCTGTAGCCATTGCGGGTGTGCAATTTTATGCCCGCTGGGGATATTGTCGTTAATACTGTCTGCCGACAATGCGTGCTCAACATCATTATTTGTCGTATCGACATCTTGCTCACGTTGGAAGCTTCGCAGTACACCATTGATCAATTTTTTTGCCCACGGCTTACGAAAAGGCATAGCAGCATTGACGGTTTCGTTGATAGCGGCATGTGCGGCAACACGAGTAAATTGTAGTTGGTATAAACCCAAAAGCAGTAATAGATGAATATCTTTATCTTTATTTTTGAGGGGTTTATCGAGTAGCGAGCTTAATTGGTATTCCAATAAAAAGTACCAGCGACAAGTGCCATAACAGAGCTCTTGGGTAAACCGCTTATCGTTATCTGCCAAGTTATCTGCGAGCGCTAACTCACTCGCTAACGAGCCTTTTTGTTGAAGTAAGCGCAATAATATTTTTACGGTTAAAGTGCGAGGGTTGTGCATTGATAGGTTCATTTACTGAGCAGAAAACAATTTGCCGACAGCGAAACGATCGGCATGGCCATTCAGTAAGTCAGCAATAGGCATCGCTTTTTTATTAGGCATTTGCAGCGTTTTTATACAAAGGCTACCTTCGCCACACTGAACGATAAGACCTTGCTCATCGACACGAATGATTTCTCCATGCATGTGATGGGTGTTTGCCGCTGCGGCCAAGGTAATACTTTTAGCCTGATATATTTTGATTCTCTCGCCATCCAAAAAGCTATACGCCACCGGAAAAGGGTTAAATGCACACACTTTTCGTAAAATCGTATCCGAAGGCTCATCCCAATTGATCGCCGCCTCTTGCTTGGTAATTTTTTCGGCATAAGACGCTAAGTCGTTATTCTGTTGTTCAGGCTCTAATTTATCGAGCGGTAACTGTGCTAATACATGGAGTAAAGCCGGCGCGCCAAGATCCATTAATTTGTCATGCAAGCTGGCGCTCGTTTCCCCTTCTTCTATAACGCAAGCAGACTTATGAAGCATATCGCCGGTGTCTAAGCCTTTATCCATTTGCATAATCGTGATGCCGGTTTCAGCATCACCTGACTCAATCGCGCGCTGAATAGGGGCTGCACCACGCCAGCGCGGTAACAAAGAGCCATGAACATTGAGACAACCAAAACGTGGCGTTTTCAATACAACGTCTGGCAGCAATAGGCCATAGGCGACAACGACCATGACATCAGCTTGATAATCACTTAATGCTGTTTGCGCATCAGCACCTTTTAAGGAAGGGGGCTGTTGTACGGGTATGGCGTGGTCTAGTGCGAGAGACTTTACAGGGCTAGGGGTTAGTTTCTTACCGCGCCCTGCGGGTCTGTCGGGTTGGGTATATACAGCAACTACTTTATGATGGCTATCTAACAGCGCTTGTAGATGGTGAGCCGCAAAATGCGGTGTGCCCGCAAAGATAATATTCAACGATGGATAAGATGAGGGAAGTGACATAGTGTTAATCAATGCCGCTGCTGCTTTTCGAGTTTTTTACGAATACGTTGACGCTTCATATTGGAGAGATAATCAACAAATAGCTTACCATTCAGGTGATCAATCTCGTGCTGAATACACACTGCTAGCAAACCTTCTGGCTCGATAGAAAACGCTTTGCCGTTACGGTCAATAGCGTCGATTTTCACGCCCTTAGGCCGTTCGACTTTTTCATAAAACCCTGGCACAGATAAACAGCCTTCATCATAGGATTCAAGCGCTTCATTCTGTACCGTAATGCTAGGGTTAATAAACACCATAGGCTCAGATTTATCTTCACTCACATCAATAACAATAATTTGTTGGTGAACATTAACTTGCGTTGCAGCCAAGCCAATACCTGGGGCTGCGTACATGGTTTCAAGCATATCATCAATAATCTTACGAATTTCATCCGTGACGTCGGATACTGGCTTAGCAACCGTGCGTAAACGTGGATCTGGAAATTCTAAAATGGTCAGTTGTGTCATAGCATCATCGTGGTTAATGGGCTGGTTTTAATGGGTTCCTCGTCATCACTTCTGGTAAAGTACTAAGAAACACCCCTAAAGCTATGATGATACAGGATTTAGTGCTATAAAGGCAGGTGAAGGCTCACGAATACATAGTGCCGATTCTATTGATCGAGCTTGGCCAAAAATAACAAAACTCCTCTTGTTACTCTATTGCCATAAGAAGTTGTGCTGAGGAGCAAAAAAGAGCGTCAGACATACGAGTATCTTTATGAATAAACGTTTTTTATACCCCCTTCTTTTATGCCTATGTATAGTATTGAGTAGTAATAACTATGCACAAGAGCAACCCGTAATTAAAGCCAATAGCCCTAGCAGTCACACCGTAGTGCAAGGGGATACGCTTTGGCATATTTCAGGAAAATTTTTAGAAGACCCTTGGCGTTGGAGAGAAATTTGGCAAGGCAACCAACAAATATCTAACCCAAATTTAATTTACCCGGGTGATATCGTAAAACTAACGATAGTTGATGGAAAGCCGGTGTTAACCGTAGATAGCAGCACACCCGTTGCCGATAACAACGCATCAACACCTAATAAACAGGTTTATCATTCGAGCGCTAAATTACCGACGGTGAAACTCTCTCCTCAAATTTACTCTACGCCTATTAATACAACGGCTATTCCAGAAATCCCCCTCGAGCGTATCAATAGTTTTTTAATGCATAACCGCATTGTTGAGCCTCAAGTATTAGAGCAAGCACCGCATATTGTTTCCGGTCAAAGCCAGCGTGTCATACTCGGTGCTGGTGATTCTATGTACGCACGCGGTACCTTTACCGATACCCGACAAACTTATGGAATCTATAGTAAAGGTAAAGAATTTATTGATCCGGACACCAAAACGGTAACCGCTGTGCAAGCGATTGCTTTAGGTTCTGCTGAAATAACAGCTCAAGAAGGTGACCTTACCACCTTTCTCATTACACGTTCGTTAATGGAAATACGTGTAGGCACCGGAAACCGTTTACTTCCTAACAAAGAACGAGAAATTAGGGCCACTTTTTTACCTACGCCACCTAATAGCGAGGTTTCTGGAAAAATTATTAATACAGAAAGCGGGCTTTCTCAGGTCGGACGACTAGACGTTGTAACGATTAATTTAGGGCGTGATAATGATTTAGCACAAGGAACTATTTTAGGGATTTATAAAGCAGGCGGCACAATTACAGATCGATCCGCTCAACAAAACACTGAAAAAAATGTTGATCTACCTAATGAACGAGCAGGCCTGTTAATGGTTTTTGAAACCTTTAAAAAAATGAGCTTTGCCATCGTATTAGAAGCTGAAATTGGTGTTACCGTTAGCGATATCGTTGGCAACCCTTAAACACTTTTATTAACTTAATCACACTCGTTCAAGGATGAACCATGCAAACAAGCAAGACACTCCCTTCTTTTTTTAATACCCTACTTGTCAAACTATTACCTGCCATTGGCACACAGCGCTACTGGTCTTTAATTGAGTATTGTCAGACAGTTGAGCAGGTTCTCACCAAAGACCCTTATACTCTGCCCATACTTAACCAAGAAGCTAAAACATTACTCGCACACTACCATAAAGCACCCAATGATAATCCGCTTTATGATCGTGCCCATCAAATCATTGCAGAAACGAAAGCGGCGGGAGCAACGATGATTAGTGTTGCTTGCACGGCTTACCCGCCTTTATTACATCAGATTCACACACCACCACCATTACTCTTCATTAAAGGCAATAAACAGGCACTATCGTTACCACAGTTAGCAATTGTCGGCTCTCGACATGCAACACACCAAGGCTTATCGACAACCGCTCTCTTTGCTAAACACCTTGCCAATGCTGGGTTTACCGTTACCAGTGGGCTAGCTCTCGGCGTTGATAGTGCTGCTCATCAAGCGGTTATTGATTCTCACCAACAACAAACGATAACGGGTAAAACCATCGCGGTAATGGCAACAGGAATCGACCACGTCTATCCGCGTAAAAATCACACAATGTCTGAGGAAATTGTTAGTCTAGGTGGAGCGCTTGTCACTGAATTTATGCCTAACACAGCACCTAAGGCAGGCCACTTTCCTCAACGCAACCGACTCATCAGTGGCTTAAGTCTAGGCACGTTGGTGGTGGAGGCTGCAATAAAAAGTGGATCGTTGATTACTGCCAAATACGCGCTTGAACAAAACCGCGAGGTCTTTGCTATACCCGGCTCAATTCACAACCCTCAGAGCAAAGGCTGCCATCAACTCATTCAGCAAGGGGCTCACTTAGTGCAAACGAGCCATGATATTGTTGAGCAACTGCAAGGGATCATCGAATGCTGTCAGCCAGATAAATTGAGCGGCGATAGCAACCTTCCCTACTCATCAGTTGATAAGCCTTCTGTCACGCAAGCAACCTTATCCACCCAAGAAGAACGACTACTTAGCTATATTGGTTTTGACCCTGTGACGACTGATCAATTACTGCTATCAGCACCACTGCCCCACTCACAAATCAACCAGTGTTTACTTGAGCTAGAAATAAAGGGATGGATAAAGCGCTCTGTCTGGGGTTACGAACGCGTATAATACTCCTGTTATTTTTTCACTGACCGACCATTTATGCTGGCACATTTTTATGCTGTTTCAACAATATAATCCATCAATTCGTATTGCCGCTAATATTATGCATCGCGGCGGTGTCATTGCTTACCCAACTGAAGCCGTTTGGGGGTTGGGTTGTGATCCCGATAATGAAGAAGCCGTGCATCAAATTCTTGCCTTAAAGCAGCGTCACGTATCAAAGGGACTCATTCTTGTGGCATCGACCTTGGAACAATTCGAGCCTTATTTACAACATATTACCGATGAACAACGCACAACCTTAACCGCATCATGGCCGGGTCCTTTTACTTGGCTAGTCCCTCATCACGGTCTCGTTCCTTCTTGGGTATCAGGCAAACATGAATCAATTGCTCTGCGTGTTAGCCAACACCCTCAGGTACGCTACCTTTGTGATGCTTTCGGCGGGCCTATTGTATCGACCTCAGCAAATCCTCAGGGAAAACCCGCACCGACTCACGCGTGGCAAGTTGAACGCTATTTTTTACATAGCCAACAACATAGTAAGTCCAATAAAAATCGGCCAACAATGTTAAATTGGGTTGTTAGTGGTTGTGTCGGTTCACGTAAAATACCATCCACCATTACCGACCTTGTCACCGGTAAAGTCATTCGATAATCTTTTACTCACTAAAGACTAATCGTGCATCAGCAAGAGCAGAAAAAACAAATACGGTGAATTTACCGATATTTTTTATTTATAATCAAATACCAATTATGGTTTTTCTATTAAACTGCTACCGCTCTATTGACTCTCTCGCGCTAAATTTAGCACGTAACCTAACATAAACACATAATGTAAATATGATGAGTACACCTGATAAAACCGCAGTTATTCGTTACTTAATGCAACTACAAGATGCCATTTGTGACGCGCTCGCCGCTATTGATGGGCAAACTTTTACTGAAGATAGCTGGCACCGTGAAGAAGGTGGCGGCGGTCGCTCGCGTGTACTCGCTGATGGGAATGTCATCGAAAAGGGTGGCGTTAATTACTCTCATGTATTCGGCGACAAAATGCCTGCATCAGCTACAGCCCATCGTCCAGAATTAGCGGGGCGATGTTTTGAGGCAATGGGGGTATCTCTCGTTATTCACCCTAACAATCCTTATGCGCCAACGAGCCACATGAACGTACGTTTTTTTATTGCCGAAAAAGAAGGTGAAGAACCCGTATGGTGGTTTGGTGGCGGCTATGATTTAACACCTTATTATGGTGATAAAGAGGATTGCGTTCATTGGCATCAAACCGCTAAAGACGCTTGTGACCCATTTGGCAATGATCTATATCCTAAGTTTAAGCACTGGTGCGATGAGTACTTTTACTTAAAGCATCGCAACGAAGCGCGAGGGATTGGCGGCTTATTTTTTGATGACTTTAATGATTTAGGTTTTGATCAGAGCTTTGCTTTTATGCGCGCTATCGGTGATAGCTATGTCGACGCTTACGCGCCCATTCTTTCACGTAAAAAGGAAGTAGTATTTACTCAAAAAGAGCGGAATTTTCAGCTTTATCGCCGAGGACGCTATGTTGAGTTTAACTTAGTATTTGATAGAGGGACGTTGTTTGGCTTACAAACTGGTGGACGAACCGAATCTATTTTGATGTCGCTCCCTCCTCTCGTAAGATGGGAATATAATTATCAACCCGATGACGACTCCCCTGAAGCACAACTTACCCAAGACTTTTTACCTGCTCAAGATTGGCTAAAAATAGAGACAAAACCGTGAATGATCCATCAATAATTCTAACACCGAATACCAAAGACACGGGAATATATGCGGTTTTTGGCAACCCTATCCACCACTCAAAATCACCAACATTGCATCGCGCATTTGCTGAACAAACAGGGCATAACATTCAGTACACCGCAGAGTTAGTCGATGTCGATCAGTTTACGGCCAGCGCAAATGATTTTTTTAACCGTGGTGGACATGGCTTAAATGTGACCGTGCCGTTTAAGATCGATGCCTTACATTATGCCGATCAATTAACCGCACGTGCTCAAGCGGCTGGTGCTGTTAATACTCTGATTAAAAAAGAAAACGGCATTATTGGCGACAATACTGATGGTATTGGTTTTGTCGATGATATTAGCCATAACTTACAGTGGACATTAAAAAATAAGCGCGTTCTTATACTCGGTGCTGGAGGTGCTGTCAGAGGTATTTTAGCGCCTTTACTTAAAACTCAACCAGCAGCATTGACCATTGCTAATCGGACGGTAGAAAAAGCAGAAGGCTTACTTGCTACGATCAAAAAAGTAGCGCCTGCATGTGAACGTCACGCCTGCCACTACCATGAGATAAACACTGCCTTCGATATTATTATTAATGGCACCTCTGCTAGTTTACAAGGCGACTTACCCAATGTTTCGTCAGAGGTGATCAATAAAAATAGCCATTGTTATGACATGATGTATGGGAAAGAGCCTACTGCATTTATGGTATGGGCTAACCAATGCGGTGCGAAAGAAATAGCCGATGGTTTAGGGATGTTGGTATGCCAAGGAGCAGAATCTTTTTATCAATGGCGAGGAATTAAACCGACAACAAAAAGCGTTATTGATCAATTGCGAAAAACACTTTGAGACCTTTGCACGGAAGATGATTTTGCTCTCAGGCACCAAAAGTAGGCGCTTTTAAGCGAGCATGGTTAGCGCGACATTAATGCATAATCTTTATAGGTTTCTGAAAATTGTTTCATTAAAAATTGAAGCCTAGCATATTGCTTATGTTCGTTATCAAGCTCTCCCACTTTTTTAAAGCAATCCTGACACCGTAGATAAGCCTCATTCGTTTTTCCATCCGCTTCTGTTTTTGCAAGAATCGCCTGTACTAAATTGAGGTTAACGCCAACATGGTTAGGAAACATTTTTAGGGCATCACCAAATATTTTGATAGAATCATCAAAACGTCGCGCTTGGTAAGCATTAATACCTGATTTTGATAGCTGAGCGGCACAGGTTTTTCCTGCCATACTAATGGGCTCTTCACTAATCCTATCAATACGTTGTTGTACCGCTTCAATATTCTTTTGTTCTTTTGATAGCAGGTGCAATTCTTTATAGGCCTTTTGCTTATCACCACTCATTATATGAGCACAAGAATAATCAAGACGGGCATCAATATCTTTAGGCTCTAAAATACCGTATTCGCTTTCTGCTTTTTCTAACAAGGATTTAGCCAATGCATCTTTCCCTTGGCAAGCATAAAGCTGCGATTCTATAAAACCACTTTTTACTTTATTTTTTCGTTGTGGAAATCGACGCTGCATACGCTCTAAAAGGCCCAGTGCCTTCTTAGTTTTATCGACAGCATCTCTTGGACTTGCTGTTTTTGCAACATCGACCGTTTTTCTTGCAAGGCTCAAATAGTCTTCTGGTACGGCATGACAAGAATTATAATTCCAACGAATGGATTCTTCATAGGCTTTTAAACACGTAGGATCATCACCATTTTTTTCCGCTAGTTGCGCTAAGCGGCGGTGGCGAAGAATAGATTTAGGGGAAAGTGCCGTTGCCTGTTCGGTCGCGTCTTGTGCTTTATCAGGTTGATCGGTTTTTTCATAATAGTCAGCCAATAAATCATGGGCTTCAATATAGCGATGATCTTTTTCTAAAATTTCTTGCAGTAATGGCTCAATATTTTCATAGTCTTCATTCGCCATCAACGCTCTTGCTAAGCCAATCTTAGCCCAAGCATAATCTTTTTGACGCAGCATAGATTCATAAATTTTACGCGCCTCTTCTGGCTTATTCATCATCATATAAATTTGTGCTTTGTAGCGAATACAATCCAGCGCGTAACGGTGTTTATCTTGAATTTTTTCATCGCATAGCTTAATGGCTTTAGAGAAGTTTTTGCTATCCATGCAAAGTTTAATCGCAAACAGGTCCTCGTGTTTAAGCAAGGCACGATCTAAGCGTGTGCGCATTAGTTTTTGTGATATGGGCTTTGTAATATAATCATCTGGCTGATTTTCAATCGCTCCAAGTACCATCTCGCGAGAGGTTTCTGCAGTAATAATAATAAACAAGGTGGTGTACTGAAGCATCTGCATATGCCGCAGCTCTTCTAAAATTTGTTGACCATCACGAGAATCATCCAAGTTGTAATCACAAATGATCATTCCGTAATTATGATTTCTGCATAAATCCATCGTTTGGTCGGCAGTCGCAGCCGTATCTAATTGACGAACACCAAAAGAGCGCAACATGCGTTTATACAAGGCTCGTACTTCAGTTAAATCGTCGACGACTAAGCAGCGCTTTTTTTCATAGATTTTTATAACATCTATCTGCTGCATTTTTTGTTGTGACTGTTGAACTAATACACTCATAATCTTAATAGAACTTATATAGTTGATTAACCCGCGCTCATCTAATGGCGCGTTTTGATGCGTGGTCTATTAAGTATATGCGATATTTTAAGTTTCGCTGGGAAACAGAACAAAAAAGCATAAGAAGTGTGATATATCAAAAAGCCGACAGGTAGCCGGCTTGAGTAGGTGTTAGGCGTAAGAGCTAAGACACATATGTATATATGTGCCTATCTCTTTTAGTTTATACATCCAAGTTAGCCACTGTTAATGCATTAGTCTCAATAAAGTCGCGTCTAGGCTCAACGTTATCCCCCATTAATGTGGTGAATATTTGATCAGCCGCAATAGCGTCTTCGATACTGACTTGCAACATGCGTCGAGTTTCTGGATCCATGGTAGTTTCCCATAGCTGATCTGGGTTCATCTCACCCAGCCCTTTGTAGCGCTGAATCATATAGCCACGACGAGACTCAACCATCAGCCAGTCCAAGGCTTCTTTAAAGCTAGTCACTGCCTGTTCGCGCTCTCCACGTTTTACTTTTCCACCCTCTTCAATTAACCCATCAAGCTTTTGACCTAAATCGACGATCGACTGATATTCGCCAGATGCAAAAAAGTCATGGCTAAAGGGATATTCGTGGCTCAAGCCATGAGACAGTTTTTCAATCTGTGGCAAAAATAACTGTCTCTCTTCGTCTTCTTTTACAGTGACCAAGTAGCGGCTACTACCACTGGTTTCTCCTTCACCTAAATCCGCCGATAGCTGTTCGCTCCAATGGCTTACCGCTTCTTGGTTAGCTAGCTGCTCAATAGAGAGCGCTGGCATATAGATCATTTTTTCTAGTACGGCTTCTGGATATAAGCGCGACAAGCGATCTATTGTTGCCATCACTTGGCGGTAGTCTTTTACCAAGGTCTCTAATGTACCGCCAGAAATAGCGGGCGATTCTGGGTTAGTAAACACTTGCCCACAATCAAGCGCAGCATTAGTAAGAAAGTCTGTTAATGCTTGATCATCTTTTAAGTACTGTTCTTGTTTACCTTTTGCTATTTTGTAAAGCGGTGGCTGCGCAATATAGATATGACCACGCTCTACCAGTTCTCTTGTTTGACGGAAAAAGAACGTTAGCAATAGTGTTCGAATATGCGAGCCATCCACATCGGCATCCGTCATGATGATAATACGGTGGTAACGTAATTTATCAGCATTAAATTCCTCCGCTCCAATACCACACCCTAAAGCAGTAATAAGCGTACCGACTTCTGCACTTGATAACATTTTGTCAAAACGTGCTTTTTCTACATTAAGGATTTTTCCCTTAAGCGGTAAGATCGCCTGTGTTTTACGATCGCGCCCCTGCTTGGCTGAACCGCCAGCGGAATCACCCTCCACAAGGTACACTTCTGAAAGCGCGGGATCTTTTTCTTGGCAATCAGCTAGTTTACCGGGCAAACCGGCAATATCTAATGCGCCTTTACGGCGTGTCATTTCGCGGGCTTTACGCGCTGCTTCACGAGCTTTGGCTGCCTCGATCATTTTACCCACAATACTTTTTGCTTCTTGAGGGTTCTCTAATAGGTACTCATTAAAGGCTTGCCCCATTTCCTGCTCAACGGCAGACTTAACTTCAGAAGACACCAATTTATCTTTTGTCTGCGACGAGAACTTAGGATCAGGCACTTTGACAGAAATAATGGCTGTCAGCCCTTCACGCGCATCATCGCCAGTTGTATTAACTTTATCTTTTTTCAATAAACCTTCACGTTCAATATAGCTATTTAGGCCACGAGTTAGAGATGCACGAAAGCCCGCTAGGTGCGTTCCTCCGTCTCGCTGAGGAATATTATTGGTATAGCAAAGGATATTTTCTTGGAAGCTGTCATTCCACTGAAGTGCAACTTCAACACCGACACCGTCTTCTTCGCGGCTATTATTAAAGTGCATCACCTTATTAATCGGGTTTTTATTGGTATTCAGATAAGCAACAAAAGCATGTAGACCACCTTGGTATTCGTACACATCTTCTTTGCCACTACGTTCGTCTTTTAACACGATACGAACACCGGAGTTTAAAAAAGATAATTCTCTAAGGCGTTTAGCGAGTTGGTCAAAATGAAACTTAATATTACTAAACGTTTCGGCAGAAGGCGTAAAGTGAACTTCGGTACCACTTTGGTCGGTATCACCGATAACCGTTAACGGCGCTTGAGGAACACCGTGATGGTAGGTTTGCTCATGGATTTTTCCTTGTCGCCGAATCGTCATTTTCAACTCAGATGATAAGGCGTTAACAACCGACACACCCACACCGTGAAGACCACCAGAGACTTTATAGGTATTATCATCAAACTTACCGCCCGCATGGAGTACGGTCATAATGACTTCTGCGGCCGAGACCCCTTCCTCGTGTATTTCTGTAGGAATACCACGACCATTATCCGAAACGGATACTGACTCATCAGGGTGAATAACCACTCGAATCTCAGAGCAATGACCGGCTAATGCCTCATCAATCGAATTATCGACGATCTCAAACACCATATGGTGTAAACCGGTACCGTCGTCTGTATCACCGATATACATGCCGGGTCTTTTTCGTACTGCATCCAAGCCCTTGAGGACTTTAATACTTGAGGAATCGTAGTTATTTTCAGTTTTATTATCGTCTGACATAGTGCTTTATATCCCGTTACGCTGGAGTCTTTTATAAATAATGTCGGTTTTTTCTTACTTAACTCTTTTTTGTTAAGAAATCAATTTATACCCACCCTACTTTCAAATTTTGAAGATTTACTTAATAACGACTTTAACCACGCTGCATAGCCGATGTTAATACACCTGCACCAATTAATGCACCGCCACCTACTCGATTAAGCCTTTTCCGAGTCTGATAAGTTCCTATTTTATGATTTATCAAACCAGCAAATAGTGCAAAAGAAGTAATTGTCGTAGCCACTATCATTAGAAACGTGGCCATGAGTATCAATAACTGAGGTAAAGCAACAGCCTCTGAATTCACAAACTGCGGTAAAAAAGCCACAAAAAATACGATGCCTTTAGGGTTTAAAGCGGTAACGACAAAGGATGAGCGAAACATTTTTTTGGAAGATATATCTATCCCCTTAAATGAAACGGACTCCATATCAGGCTTTTCTCGCCAAGTCTTCACTCCAAGGTAAATCAGATAAGCGACACCAAACCATTTTAAAAGAAAAAACAATGTCGCTGACGTTGCTAAGACAGCACCAAGCCCTAATAACGATAAAGACATAGCCACAAAATCACCACAAAGAACACCAGCAACAAGGGGAAGAACCGATTTTTTACCATGAGTAATCGCTTGCCCTACAACGAGAACAACGGTTGGGCCAGGAATCAATGCAAAGATTAAAACGGCAGCTATAAAAGTTAGCCAAACATCAATTGTCATCCTATTCTCCTAGTTTTTTAGACTATTCACGGTTTCTTCGTTACCGCTCTCTTGTGGTTGTAGCACAACCTCTCCATGTTTCACGTGGAACACGGCCGGTGAAACACCTTTTTCCAACCACGGTTTAAGCAACTCTTTTTGCATAACACCCGTAATTAGCACCTGTACATTAAGGCTAAGCAACCAATCAACCAGTATTTTACTATGGTGTTGATCGAGCTCGGCTAGCAGATCATCGATCAGGAAAACGCACTTTTTTGATACTAACTGCTGGTATACATGTGCTTTAGTAATCGTCATCGCACATACAAGCGCTTTTTCTTGGCCCCTACTCAGCACATCAATCGCTGGCTTTGACTGAGCTTTAATTTTTATTTCTGCTCGCTGAGGCCCATGGTGGGTATATCCATCACGACAATCTCTGTCAAAGTTTGCTTCTAAGGACTCGCCTATAGATTGATCTTTATCCCAACCAGAGTAGTACTCCATACTGATATTGTGTGAGCTAAGAGAAAATATCGTATCAAAACGTTCAAAGTCTCGAATAAAAATATCAAAGACCTCTCGCCGCACCTGATCTATCGCCTCAGAAAGCCTAATAAATTCACTATCCCAAGGTGCTAGATCTTCTCTGCTTATTTTATCACGTCTCAAGAGGCTATTGCGTTGTTTAAGTATCTTTTGCAACCCACGCCACAATGTCGCAAACTCAGGTTTCACGTGAAACACTATCCAGTCTAAAAACTGCCTTCTTTGGACAGGTGATCCTTCTATTAACTGGAAGGAGTTTGCATTAATGATTAATAGTGGTAGCTGTTTAGCCAACAAAGCGGCTGAACGAACCACTTCACCCGATGACTTGATAAGGCTAGAGCCGTTACGGAATTTTTGAATACCCACAGGAAAACAAGGTTCTTGCTGTGGGCTTAAGAGAGACTCGGATTTGATCTCTAATGAAGTAGCATCATCCTCTAACTGTAATGAAGCAAAAACCGTAAGATCACTCTTGTCATGATGGATCAGAGATCGGCTTTTATGACTGCGAAAAGAACGCCCTAAGCCGAGTAATGCTACGGCTTCTAAGATACTTGTTTTTCCACTGCCATTATCACCATAGAATATATTGATTGACGGGGACAAGGCTATATTGACAGATGCAAGATTTCTGAGGGACTGGACAGATAAAGTCTTTAAGACAGACAAGGACGTTTCACGCTTCAGTAAACAATTAATCTAAAGAAAGCGAGTGTCTTTGTGAAAAGGACACTCACTTCTTTCATTAATCTTTCTCAGTTAGAGTCGCATTGGCATAACAACATATACAGAATCACCTTCTTCTGGCTCCTCTAGTAATGCGCTGCTATTAGCATCGGACAAGGTAATACGGATATTATCGGTATTAAGAACGCTAGTAATATCTTGCAAATAACTCACGTTGAAGCCAATTTCGATATCATCACCGCTGTAATCGATCACCACCTGCTCTTCCGCTTCTTCTTGCTCTGGGTTGTTCGCAACAATATTTAACAAACCTTCCGTAAAATTTAAGCGAACTCCTCGGTACTTCTCATTCGATAAAATCGCTGTACGCGCAAACGCTTGTTTAAGCTCGGTACGATTACCCAATACAACGTTAGTACCGCCTTTCGGTAGCACACGCTCATAGTCAGGGAACTTGCCATCAACCAATTTAGAGGTAAACGTATAGTTAGGTGTTTCAACACGTATGTGGTGAGTGCCCAAAGTTAGATCGATCTCTGCTTCTTGGTCTGAGAGCAAACGAGACAATTCGATTACCCCTTTACGCGGTAAAATAGCCTGTGTTTTTTCTGGCGAGTCAATATCAAGCTCTCGAACACACATGGCTAATCGATGTCCGTCGGTAGCAACACAACGTAAACGATTGCTTTCTACTTCCCACAACATGCCATTCAGGTAATAACGTACATCTTGCTGAGCCATAGCGAAAGCTGTGCGATCAATCAGACGCTTTATAATGGATTGAGGGCAAGAGAACTGCATATCACCCTCGCTTTTTTCCGTAGAAGGGAAATCATTCGATGGCAAGGTCGCTAAGGTAAAACGGCTTCGACCGCTTTTAACCAATACTTTTTGGTCTTCCTGTAACACAAACTCAATCGTTACCCCATCCGGTAAAGAACGACAAATATCGACCAGCTTTTTAGCAGGAATAGTAATTTCACCCGTGCTTTCAACAGGGCTGTCTAAAGGTAAACGCGCGACGATTTCAACTTCTAAATCTGTGCCGGTTAATGAAAGCGTATTTTGGTCGAGTACGAGTAATACATTAGCCAGCACCGGCAGGGTTTGTCGACGTTCAACAACACCGGCAACCAGTTGTAATGGAGTAAGTAACGCTTCACGCGATACGGAAAATTTCATGTGATTTCCCTTTAATTTTGTTGTTGTGGATAGTGTTTTGCTCGGCAAGAAAGGAATTAAAACCATTTAACCATGGGGCATTCTATTAAAACTAGAGAGACACACCCATGTTAGCAAACACTAACTTTTTAATTATCTGTTGTGCATTATTGTACGATAAAATCTGCGACCAAGCTCTAGGCTAATCGCATACTCGTAAAAAAGATTGTCGTTTATTAGATGTTCAAACGCATTTAAATGACAAGCTATGTCGTAAGTTGGCGCTGAAGGTTTTTAAGGTCTTGCTGGATCTCTGAATCAACATCGGTTAACTCTTTTATTTTTCGACAAGCATGAAGAACCGTCGTATGATCTCGCCCACCAAAGGCATCGCCAATCTCTGGCAAACTGTGGTTGGTTAGTTCTTTAGCAAGTGCCATGGCGACTTGACGAGGTCGAGCAACTGAGCGACTTCGACGCTTCGATAATAAGTCTGACATTTTCACTTTATAGTATTCACCAACGACCTTTTGAATATTACCTATACTCACTTGCTTATCTTGCAAAGCAAGCAAGTCTTTCAACGCTTCTTTGACAAGGTCAACGGATATCGCACGCTGAGTAAACGTCGCATTAGCAATTACACGCTTTAACGCACCTTCAAGCTCTCTGACATTAGAACGTACGCGCTTCGCGATAAAAAATGCAGCATCATAAGAAAGCTCTATATTAATTTCCTCTGCTCGCTTTAATAGAATCGCTGCTCGGGTTTCTAGCTCTGGCGGTTCTACCTCAATAGTGAGGCCCCAACCAAAGCGCGATTTTAAGCGCTCTTCTAAATTATTGATCACCTTAGGATAACGGTCGCAGGTCAATATGATTTGCTGGTTACCTTCTAATAACGCATTAAAAGTATGGAAAAACTCTTCTTGTGAACGATCTTTACCCGCAAAAAACTGAATATCATCAATCAGTAGAGCATCAACCGAGCGATAGTAACGCTTAAAGTCGTTAATCGCATTTAACTGTAATGCTTTTACCATATCAGCAACAAATCGCTCGGAATGCAGGTAAACAATTTTAGCGTTGGGATTACGACGCTGCATTTCGTTACCTACCGCATGCATTAAATGCGTTTTACCTAAACCCACCCCTCCGTAAATAAACAAAGGGTTGTATGACCCTCCTGGATTCTCAACCACTTGCTGGGCAGCCGCCAAGCCCATTTGATTAGACTTCCCTTCTACAAAACTATCAAATGTAAATGACTTATTCAGTGCACTACGATGCTGCAAACCTCCTTCTGCACTATTAGCCCCCGATATCGTACTTCTATTCGAAGGGGTTGCTGTAGGCATTTGATAGCCCATTGTCTCACTTTGACTAGTAACGTTTTGTGTAATACTCGCTTGTTCTGCCTCAGAAATATCACTTAATACTGGAGATTCGATAAACTTATCGATTTCACGCAAGTTATCATCAAAACGAGAGGGTTCAGAGTTAGCATCTTCAGACAAATAAGCCGTTGCTTTAAGATAAGCATCTTCTGGGCGACTAACGGCATGTTGATGCTCAGCCCACTCATTAGATGTCTGTTGGCTTAGATTTTTCGGTGTACCATCTTTGGTACTCTCTATTGACTCAACTCGAGCTATTGACTCATTACCCGAAGCAAGAGACGGGACATTAGCTGCACTCTCTTCATATGACGGTTGGAATTGTGCCGCCGATGGCTGTTTACGTAGAGATGAGCCACGAGGCGCAAATCGTGGTTGTAACTGAGCATTGACCCTTAGCATTATTTTTTGCGGAGAGGGTAATTGTGCGTCTGAAAAGAACTGTTGCACCAACTCTTTAATACGAGATAAAAACTTATCGTTAACCCAATCTAAAATAAAACGATTCGGCGCCAACAAACAAAACTCATAGGGGGAATCAACCGACTCATCCACAGTGAGAGGCCTAATCCAAGTATTAAATTGTTGAGAGGAGAGTTCTTGTTGTAAAGATGACAAACACTGCTGCCAAATAGAAACCGTCATTATTTTTCTCTATTATTTATAGTTGCGGTTGCCGTTTTTGCGTGCCATTGATCCCGCCCGTTACTCTTTAACGCATTTATTATGTTACTAATGCATAATT